>JADJYG010000007.1 GCA_016719895.1 Saprospirales bacterium
AGAAATCCTGAAGCAAATGACAACATCGTTCATTCAATTTTATCCTTTAACCCACTCGTAATGTTTTGACACACTTTTCTGAACATTCCCATGATCTTTGCAGCGGGTAAAACAATTTAAATACGACTTCAAATCTCTAATATGCAACGAGTAATAACCTACATTGACGGTTTCAACCTGTACTTTGGCATGAAAACAAAGTTTGGAAACAGGTATCTTTGGCTAAATGTAGAAGCCCTTTCAATGTCCCTGCTTTTACATTCGCAAAGCCTGGTTGCCACCAAATATTTTACGTCACGTGTAACCAATCAACCCGACAAAGAAAGAAGGCAAAAAGAATACCTTGAAGCCTTAGTTGAAGGTACTTCGAGTAAGTTGTTTTTTGGCCGGTATCAGTCAAACACCACTGAATGCAAAGGTTGCGGTAGCGTATGGCCTTCTCCAAAAGAGAAAATGACAGATGTCAATATTGCAACGGAAATGATGATGGACGCCTTTACCGACACTTATGATACGGCTCTTTTAATCTCCGGAGATACTGATTTGATACCACCGATTAACGCAATTAGGCGGCATTTTCCTGGAAAAAGAATTGGTGTGTACTTCCCTCCTAACCGTCACTCCCTTGCCCTTCAAAAGGTTGTTGATTTCAGCGGATTGATTGGGCGAAGCAAATTAAGAGACAGCCAATTGCCGGATACAATAACTAAACCGAACGGTTATGTGCTCACCCGCCCAGCAACTTGGATTTAGTATATCTACCTAAAGCGAAAAGCAATGGTAGAGATAATCCAGTCTGGTCTTTCCAATACTTTTTTGTTTCAAACTCTCGCCTTTTGTCCTACAACAAACACACAAACAATTCAAAAACAGTGCCTTACAAAAAATCATCACTTTTTGTATTGGAAAGTGACCCGCGCGCCTGAACCGTCACTTAGGCATATTAAATTGAAAAAAATGTATCGATAGTCCTGCATTGCAACAATCGAAACAAAAAGTTGCAGTATGTTTCACCAAATTTTTGTAAAACAATAATCTGTGTGAAATGGAACTGCAACTGATCCGGCAAAAAATCCATGAGATCCGCGGGCAAAAGGTCATACTCGATTTTGATTTGGCGGACTTGTATGAAGTACCGACCAAAGTATTAAAGCAGGCGGTTCGGCGAAACATAGATCGCTTTCCTTCTGACTTCATGTTTGAATTGACCTGGGAGGAGTATCGGGCTATAAGGTCACAAATTGTGACCTTAGAAAAAGGGAAAGGTAAGTTTATAAAATACGTCCCTTATGTCTTTACGGAACACGGTGTGGCTATGTTGTCTGGCATACTCAACACTCCCAAGGCAATTCAGGTTAACATTGCCATTTTCAGGGCTTTCGTCGCCCTCCGCCACTTTGCTCTCACCTATGCCGAACTGTCCGAAAAAATCGCCGAACTGGAAACCAGGTTCGAACGGGAATTCGCCGATGTGCATGAAGTACTCCGGTGGCTGGGCAAAGAAAACCAGGCCCGCGCTGATGAAATTGCAGCCATGCAAACCGAAAATCCACGGTTTGATGAATGGCAAAACCGCGCACGCATCGGGTTTAAAAAAGAAATGGGAAACGCTAATGACTAAAATTATAGCCCTATGAACAGCGAAATCATCCTTTACCAATCGGAAGACGGCCAAACCAAAGTTGAAGTCCGGATGGAGGGCGAAACGGTTTGGCTTACGCTGAATCAATTGGCCGAATTGTTCCAAAAGGCAAAATCAACCATTAGCGAACATATCAAAAATGTGTTCGAGGAAAACGAATTGCCGATGAATGACGCAACTGTTCGGAAATTCCGAACAGTTCAAACAGAGGGAGAACGAAGCGTTGAACGGGATTTGGAGTATTACAGCCTCGATGTTATTATTTCTGTTGGCTACCGGGTTAAATCCCACCGGGGCACCCAATTCCGCATTTGGGCAACTCAACGACTAAAAGAGTACATTATCAAAGGTTTTACCCTCGATGACGAACGCCTGAAACGCGCCGGCCAAATGAATTACTTTGACGAACTGTTGGCCCGTATCCGGGACATTCGCAGCTCCGAAAAGGTGTTTTACCAAAAGGTCAAAGACTTGTATGCGACCAGCATAGATTATTCCGAAAACAGCCAAACGACACAGGAATTTTTTAAAATCGTACAAAACAAATTGCTTTGGGCAGTCAGCAAACAGACCGCTGCCGAAATCATTGCCGGACGCGCCGACGCCGAAAAACCGAATATGGGTTTGACTACCTGGGCAGGTGCGAAGGTTCGGAAAGGCGACGTAACAACGGCTAAAAACTACCTGAACGAAGACGAAATAACCGCCCTGAACCTGTTGGTCGAACAATACCTTGCCTTTGCAGAGGCACAGGCCCAACAGCGCAAAGCCATGTACATGAAAAATTAGAACCGCCTGCCCTAAATTTGCCCCCTCTCACGCCGCCCACCCAACCCGGGCGCCGGCCATTCCAAATTATACGACCCACTGTCATGTTCCAAAAAAAACGCTACAGTTTTTGGATGACCTTCAACTGGTCGAAAATGCCGTTTTTTTACGGCTTGCTGTACGCCGGCGCCATCTCGGCGATCCAGTATTTTTCCGGGTTCAGCCTGGCGTTGCCCTGGCAGCCGATCAGCCTGATCGGCATCGCCGTGGCTTTTTACCTGGGTTTCAAAAACAACAGTGCGTACGACCGCACCTGGGAAGCGCGCAAAATCTGGGGAAGCATCGTCAACAACAGCCGCTCTTTCGCCGCCGCCGCCATCGCTTTTGTGCAGGGCGAAAACGCCGCCGCCATCCACAAGGAATTAATTTACCGGCACATCGCCTGGCTGACCGCCCTGCGTTACCAGCTCCGGCTCTCGCGGGAATGGGAACACACGGAGGAACGCGCCAAAGGGCTGTACAGCCCGACCGTTTGCGAAGAATATTTCGATCGCCTGGACGAAGAACTGGAGCATTTTATCCCCGACGAGGAGTTTCAGTATTATAAAACGCGGTCGAATATGGCCACCCAGATGCTGGCCCGCCAAACCGCGCGTTTGCAGGAACTCAGAGACCAGGGGTATTTTGAAGACTTCCGCCACATGGAACTGCAAAAGTTTGTCACCTTTTTTTACGAAGACCAGGGAAGAAGCGAACGCATCAAAAACTTCCCCTTTCCCCGGCAATACGCCTCCGTAGCCATCTGGATGACCTTCGTATTCAGCGCGCTGCTGCCCTTCGGCATGCTGGAAATTTTCAACCCCCTGGGCGGCTTTTGGACCTGGACCGGCGCCTGTTTTTCCGCCCTCCTGATCTGGGTGTTTTTCCTGATGGAAAAAATCGGCGACTACTCCGAAAACCCCTTCGAAGGCACCTACAATGATATTCCAATCACGGCCATTGCGCGCACGATCGAAATTGATTTGCGGGAAATGCTGAACGACACGGATATTCCAAAACCGGTACAGGCGCAAAACGGATTCTTGATGTAATGCACCGGCAAAAGCGTTGGACAGGATTAACAGATTGGACAGGATTAACATGATTTCTCAGGATTAACATGATTTCTCAGGATTAACATGATTTCGCAGGATGGAGTGAATTAATTCCTGTGCATGTACTGGTTGGTAGGTACAACATAGACAACCTATACCCCTGATTCGCATAAATCCTGTTAATCCTGCGAAATCCTGTTAATCCTGTCCAATCTCCTCTCGTCAGGCATATCCACACTGTTAATCCTGCGAAATCCTGTTAATCCTGTCCAATCTCCTCTCGTTAGGCATATCCATCCTGTTAATCCTGCGAAATCCTGTTAATCCTGTCCAATCTCCTCTCGTCGGGCATATCCATCCTGTTAATCCTGCGAAATCCTGTTAATCCTGTCCAATCTCCTCTCGTTAGGCATATCCATCCTGTTAATCCTGCGAAATCCTGTTAATCCTGTCCAATCTCCTCTCGTTAGGCATATCCATCCTGTTAATCCTGCGAAATCCTGTTAATCCTGTCCAATCTCCTCTCGTTAGGCATATCCATACTGTTAATCCTGCGAAATCCTGTCCAATCTCCTCTCGTCGGGCATATCCATCCTGTCTTCCAAGCCGGGGGAATCCGCCGCGCCGTACTTTTGTCTCATGCGATCGATCCTACCCTTTCTGCTCCTCCTGCAGGTCTGCTGGCTATTGCCGGGAAGGCTGCCCGCCCAAATCGTCAACATCGAAGAACAGCGCATCACCGGCACCACCGATTCCACCCATTGGTACGGCTATTTGCGCGGCAGCGCAGCCCTAACCAAAGTTAAACAGCAGAGCCTGCAATTGCAGGTGCAAAGCAAGATGCAGTTCAAACGCGACCCGCACCTCACCCTGCTCCTGCTCAACCTCAACCTGCTGCGGGCCGGCGGCAACGATTTCACCCGCCAGGCCTTTGCGCACCTGCGCTACAACTACAAAATCAGCGCCGCCTGGACCTGGGAGGCCTTCGCGCAACTGCAAACCAGTCCGCTCCAGCTGCTCCGCCAGCGCAGCCTGGTGGGTACGGGCCCCCGCTTCCGCCTGCTCAAATCGAAAGACGGCCGCCAGCGCATGTACCTCGGAGCGGCCTGGCTGTGGGAGCAAAACCGGTTTGCCGAGCCCGCCGTGACCCAATCCTGGCATCGCTCCAGCAATTACGTATCCACCACCTTCCGACTGGGCAAACAACACGCCCTCATCGGCACCACCTATTGGCAACCGGTGTGGGGGCTAATCCGAAACTACCGCCTCAGCACCGAATGGCTCCTAAAAATCGGGTTGACCAAAAAACTGTCGCTGACCATCGACGTTTCCTATAGCATCGATAAAAACCTGCCGCCTGGCGCGCCAGCCAGCACCTATGCCTGGCTCAACGGGATTGCGTGGCAATTGTAAGGCTATGGAAAACACGTCATTGCCGGCGCCGCGCATTTTTCCATTGGCCGATCAGGGCCTCTGCATCGACTGGGGCAACCGGATCGACCCGGCACTCAACGCCCAGGTGCAGGCGCTCTTCGTACGGCTTCAACAAGCACGGCTGCCGGGCGTGCTGAACCTGGCGCCGGCCTACAGCTCGATCGGTATATTGTTCGACGCCGCCCGCCTCCTGCGCGAACGCCCCGGCGAATCGCCTTTTGAAACGGTAAAAAAACAGGTGGAAGAATTGCTGCAGGCGCCCGTTGACCTGCCGGCCCGGGAAAGTGAAATCCTGGAAATTCCCGTTTGTTACGCCCCGGGATTTGCACCCGACCTCCACGCCCTGGCCTTGCAAAAGGGGCTGAGCCCACAAGAAGTCGTGCAGCTGCATTCCGGCCGCGAATACCGGGTGTACCTGATCGGTTTTTTGCCCGGATTTCCTTACCTGGGCAGCGTGGACGCTCGCATTGCCACCCCGCGCCGGGAGCAACCCCGCCCCCGGGTAGCCGCCGGCAGCGTCGGCATTGCCGGCGAACAAACCGGCATCTACCCGCTTGATTCACCCGGCGGGTGGAACCTGATCGGCCGCACACCGCTTCAACTTTTCGATCCCACCCGCCCCGACCCCGTGTTGCTCCGCCCCGGCGACCGCGTCCGGTTTTTGCCCATATCCACCCGCGCGTTTCACAAATTATACAGCCGGTCATGAGCCTGCAAGTGCTGAAATCAGGCCTGCTGGACACGATCCAGGACCGGGGGCGCTTCGGCTACGCACACCTGGGGATCAATCCCTCGGGCGCTATGGACACCATAGCCCTGGCCCTGGCAAATATGCTGGTCGGCAACCCCGCAGAGACGGCTGCCCTGGAATTACACTTTCCCGGTCCCCGGCTGCGATTTGAATTGCCGGCTCTGTTTGCGCTCGGCGGCGGCGATTTTATGCCCCGGCTGAACGGCGTTCCAATCCCCGTCCATACGCCGGTAGCGGCCGGGGCGGGATCGGTGTTATCGTTTTCCGGTATAAAAAACGGCGCCCGCGCATACCTCGCTGTCCGGGGCGGCTTCCGCCTGGAACCCTGGCTCGGCAGCCGGAGCACCAACCGGGCAGCCGGCGCCGGCGGCTTTCAGGGCCGCGCCTTGCAAACCGGCGACCTCCTGGCGTTTGAGCCGCTACCCGAACTTGAAAAAATAACAGCTGGCCGGCGCCAGCGGGTCTCATCCTGGTCGCTCAACACCAGCGGGTTCTACCCGCCGGGCCCAACCATGCGTTTTTGTGCGGGACCAGAGTACGACTGGCTGGACACCCGCTCCAAACACCTTTTGGAAAATAACGACTGGCTTATCACTCCGCAAAGCGATCGAATGGGCTACCGCATGCAAGGGGCTCCACTCCAAATGGCTGAAAAACAGGATCTGATTTCCTCGGTGGTCACCCCCGGAACCTTACAACTCCTGCCCAATGGCAGTTTTATTATCCTGATGGCCGACAGCCAAACCACTGGCGGCTACCCCCGCGTCGGACAGCTCATCACGGCCGACCTGCCCGGGCTTGCCCAAATGCTTCCCGGCCAGCATATTCGACTCTGCCCGGTCGATCCCGCCACCGCTTTTGCCACCCTTCGCCAACAAGACCAACTGCTGCGAAAATTGCAGTGGAGCTGTACCTTGCGTTTAAAAGGTTATGGGTTAGAGGGTTAGAGGTCGGGTTGGGAATTTGGCTAACCAGTAACCTTCTAACCAGTAACCTTCTAACCCTTCAACCCTGATGAAAATAGATCTGAATTGCGATCTCGGCGAAGGCTACCCGAACGACGCCGAACTCATGGCGCTGATCTCTTCGGCCAATATCGCTTGCGGCTATCACGCCGGCGACGCGGATACCATGCGCCGCTGCGTTGGGTGGGCGGTTCAGTACGGCGTTGCCATCGGGGCGCATCCGGGGTTTGCCGACAGGGAAAATTTCGGCCGAACCGAAGTCCTGCTGCCGGCACAGGGCTACTATGACCTGGTGTTTGAGCAGTTGGCCGTTTTGGATACGGCCGCACGTGCGGCCGGCGCCGCGCTCCACCACGTCAAACCCCACGGCGCCCTGTACAACATGGCCACCCGCGACCCCGAGCTGGCCTGCGCCGTGGCGCAGGCAGTGCTGGACTTCAACCCCAAACTCATCCTCTATGGGCTCAGCGGCAGCGTTTCGATCAGCGAGGCGGAGCGGTTGGGACTTCGCACGGCCAGCGAGGTGTTTGCCGACCGCGGCTATCAACCCGACGGCACGCTGATGCTGCGCGCGCAGCCCGGCGCCTTGATCACTGAACCGGAAAAATGCCGTCAGCAAGTCTTGCAAATGGTTTTGCAACATACTGTAACGGCGGTAGGCGGCGCCCGGGCGCCGGTTCGCCCCGAAACGGTTTGCCTGCACGGCGATGGCCCGCATGCAGTGGCATTTGCCCGGGCGCTGCGCGCGTTTTTACAGGAATATAAAATTGACATTCATGCGCCATAGTTCCGTACCATATTTATGAAAAACGCATCCCGTTCTCCGCTGCTCGGCGCGGCTTTTCTCATGGCGACTTCCGCCATCGGACCCGGTTTTCTGACCCAGACGGCGGTATTTACCGGGCAATTACTGGCCTCCTTTGGGTTTGTGATCCTGATGTCGGTATTGCTCGACCTGGGCGCTCAATTAAACATCTGGCGGGTGCTTACCGTGCGGGAGCAGCGGGCCCAGGAAGTAGCCGACAGCGTGGCGCCCGGGCTGGGCTATCTGCTTGGCGCCCTGGTAGCCCTGGGCGGGCTGGCGTTCAATATTGGCAATATCGGCGGCTGTGGATTGGGACTAAATGCCCTCCTGGGCATCGACGTCAGGCTCGCAGCCGCTTTGAGCGGCATCATAGCGATCGGATTGTTTTGGATGAAAGACGCCGGCCGGGCGGTGGATGCCGTGGTCAAACTTTTGGGATTCCTGCTGATCGGCACTACCCTCTATGTGGCCACTGCAGCCCGGCCGCCGCTGGGTGAGGCGCTGCTGCGGACCTTTTGGCCGGCGCAGTTCGACGCGATGGCTATCGTAACGCTGGTGGGCGGTACGGTGGGCGGATACATCAGTTTTGCCGGCGCGCACCGCCTGCTCGACGCGGGCATCAAAGGTCCGCAGGCATTGGCACAGGTGCAACGCAGCGCCACTACGGGCATTCTGGTCACGGCAGTTATGCGATTCCTGTTGTTTCTGGCCGCCCTGGGTGTCGTGGCCGGCGGCCGGACGCTGGACGCTGCCAACCCACCCGCCGACGTGTTTCGGCTGGCTACCGGCGAAGCAGGCTACCGCTTGTTCGGACTGGTCATGTGGTGCGCGGCCATTACGTCGGTGATCGGTTCGGCTTACACGTCCGTTTCTTTTTTGCGCAGCTGGCACCCGGCTGTGGAACGCCGGCAACGCTGGATTATCAGCGGGTTTATTTTGATCTCCACCCTCGTCCTGATCGGGCTGGGCAAACCCGTCCAATTGCTCATCTGGGCCGGGTCGTTGAACGGGCTGATCCTGCCGCTGGCGCTGGCAGTCGTGCTGCTGGCTGCCGGCCGGACAAGCCGGCCCGCCGGCTACCGGCACCCGTTGGGACTGACCGTAGCCGGCTGGCTGGTGGTGGCGGTCATGAGCTGGCTGGGGCTTTGGGGCTTGCTGCAACTCGGGTAAGTTGAAGCCGAATCTAATGCATCAGTTGTACGGCCAGCAGCCGCTCCTGCCTGCCGTTTTGTACGTACAGGATATACTGTCCGGCCGGCAAGGGACCAAGGTCCAGTGTCGAGGTTCCGGTGGTTTCGAGGAGGAGCAGCCCCCGCAGGTCGAACAGCCGCAGCCGAACCGACTCCGACTTGTCCAGCCCCCTCACTTCGATGTGGTCATTTGTTGGATTGGGAAATGCCTGAAATACTGCCGCCGCTATCGGCTCGAAGGTAACCGATGTGCCGGGCAGGGAAAACCGCGAAAAAAAGGCCCATATTTCCCGGCTCGCCTGGATGTCGCGATTGGTGTTGCCGATGCCGGTGAGGCCGGCGCCGCCGGGCCAGGTATGCCCGCCGTTGATGATCTTCAAAAACCGGACCTCCGTGCTGTCCGCACAAGAGAAATAGCGGATCTGTTGTACCGCAGAACCCTCATTGACCAGATCGGGCAGCATAAGCGTATCCGGCGGCGCCGGGCAGGTGTCACGGCCGGCCCAGTAGTCGAGGATGGTTTGCACGGGCAAGTTGGCAAAACTGCCGTTATACGCCACCACACCATCAGCCGTGCCATGGATTTGGAGCACGGGCATGGGGCGTATTGGCTGGCAGAGCCCGAAGGCCGTGCTGGTCATGGTGCCGCTGACGGAGGCAATGGCGGCAAACCGGTCCGACGCTTCGCAGGCCAGTTTATGGCTCATGAATCCGCCAGCCGAAAAACCGCACGCGTACATGCGCCGCGGATCAACGTGGTATTGGCCTGTGAGAGTATCGGCCAGGGCAAGTATAAAGCCTACATCGTTGGCCGTCGAACTGCCTGGGAATGGATTGTTGGTGTTCCAGCCATTGTTGATGCCATTGGGGTATACGCAAATAAAGCGGTTGGTATCCGCCACGGCATTAAACCCCGAGATGTCCATGATGGCCTGGCCGGTTTGGGTAAAGCCGTGCAACACAAACACAAGCGGCCAGCGGTCAGCGGGCGTCCAGTCGGCGGGAACATACGCAGTATAGCTGCGCTGCTGGCCTTCAAATTCAAAACTGCCGTTTACCTGAGCGCTGGCGGCGGTTGACAGGCCGGTCAGCGCGACCAGAAAGAGCAGAAAAAAAACTTTAGATGTTGTCATGAAGCGCTTCTTTTTTTTTGGAATGGGTAACAACGGAGTTGCGTATCGGTTGTACGAAATACCTTTGACACCCATGAAATACTGGTTATTGATCCTCACCGGTCTGATCCCCGCTGCGCTGCCAGCGCAGTCCGCCGAAATGGTGTTCTACGTATCGCCTTCCGGAAAACCGGGCAATCCCGGCACCCTTGAAAAGCCCTTCGCCTCCCTGGAAAACGCCCGCGATGCGATCCGCCGGCGCCGCGCAAAAAAACCCGCGCCGCGCAGCTACACCGTGCTCCTCCGGAGCGGTACGTATTTCAGGCACACCCCCTTCGAACTCACTGCCGCCGACAGCGGCACGGCAGAATACCCCGTGCGCTACGCCGCATTTCCCGGCGACAGCGTCGTGCTCCATGGCGGCCAATACCTGCAGCCGGCGCAATTCCAACCCGCAACCGACCCGAAAATCCTCGACCGCCTCATCCCTGAAATGCGCGGAACCGTGCTCGAACTGGACCTGAACGCCGCCGGAATTGTCAGCTTCGGCGCGCTCCAACAACACGGCTTTGGCCGTATACCAGAACCCGCTCCCCTGGAATTGTTTATTCAAAGCGAGCGCCAGCCCCTGGCCCGGTATCCTAACTCCGGCAAACTGGATATCGCCAGGGTTTTCGATACCGGCTCCATCCCCCGCAATGGCGATTTTTCGGGCCGTGGCGCTGAATTCGGCTATGAATACGACCGGCCCGGCCGTTGGCTGAAAGCGAAAGATATCTGGTTGCACGGCCATTTTTCCTTCGGTTACAACGACGACCATTTGCGCGTCGCAAAAATCGACACCGCCCAAAAGCGAATCCTGCTGGCGCAACCCCATGTGTATGGCGTGAAATCGGGGGCCTATGCCGACACAACCAAATGGGAAGAAACGGCCGGGCGCTCCCTGCGCGGCTATTATGCCTACAACCTGTTGGAAGAGATCGACCAGGCGGGCGAATGGTATCTCGACCGCAAAACGGCCAAACTCTACCTCTGCCCGCCGGATGGATTCTACTCGGCTGCCGTAGAGATTTCCCTGCTCGAACACCCGTTTTTTCGCCTGATCCACACAGCGCATCTGCACATTGAGAACATCCATTTCCGCACGGCGCGCGGCATGGGCATTTACCTTGAAAAGGCTCACCATATCGAGATCGCGTATTGTAGCTTCTCCAATCTCGGCACGGTCGCCATCAGCACCGGGCAAGCCCTGCAAAACAATGGGCAGGAGGCATACAGTCTTGAAGGCGCTCCGCTGCTTGACGATTGGCGCTCCGAACAGTTTCACCACATCGCCATCCGCAACTGCCGGATTTTCAGGACGGGCGCCGGGGGTATCATCCTCAGCGGCGGCGATCGCAAAACCCTCGCCTCCTCGGAAAACGTGGTCAGCGGCTGCACCTTTTACCAGACCGATCAGATCAACTTTACCTATTCGGCAGCCGTCAAGCTCTTTGGCGTCGGCGCCACTATCGAACGTTGTGCGTTCAGTGATTTGAAGCACATGGCCATCAATTTTACCGGCAACGACCATGTGATCCGCTTGAACCGCTTCGAATGGGTTTGCACCTGGACCGACGATATGGGCGCCGTGTACACCGGCCGCGACCCCTCGGCCCGGGGTACGGTCATCCGGCACAATTATTTTCGCCATATTCAGCCGGTGGATACCGAATCGCAGGTGTGCGGCGTGTTTATCGACGACGGGGCCGGCGGGATCACCGTCGATTCCAATTATTTCGAGCGCGTGGGGTGCCAGGGCGATAAAGAGCTCTTTGGAGCAGTGTTCCTGCACGGCGGGCACGACAATATCGTGTCGCACAATGTTTTCCAAGACTGTGAAATTGCCATCGGCAATAATTTCTGGACGGAAAAACAGTGGCGGATTTTTTTGGAAAGCCCGCTTATGCAGCAGCGGCTGCGCCAAAACGCAGATATCGGCAGCCCGGTGTATCTGGCCAAATACCCGGAACTAAAAGATTATTTTACGGCATACGGCCCGCGACTCAACCGTATCGTGGAAAACATTCTGATTCGCAGCAACATGGCGCTCAACGGCCGGCTCGATCTCGTGTTCAACCATCTTTATGCGCCTGAAAACCTGGAAAAAGCGCTCGAACGGATTGGTTTCCAATTGAACCGCGTGGGGCCTGAAAATTAGGGCATCCCATAAAAATTCTGAAAACCGGCGAACGCCCGTTCCAGGTTCTGGCGGGCCAGCGCCGACAATTGGGTATCGAATCCCCATTCGCAGCCCTGAATAGTTAAAAGGTGCGCTTGCGGGCGATGGCCGTAAAGTTCGCTGCTCAGGAAAAGAATTGCGCCGGGCGTTTGCTGGTGGGTATACAGCCCTGCATCGGTATCCGGAAGGCACAGCTCCAGGGCAAAGCCGTCGGGCAAGGACGCCTGACTGGCATCTGCAAATAAAACCCTGGAAAAGTGGGTAAGCAATTCGGCATCTTCCGGCACCAGTTGGTAGCGGTATTCCAGCTGCAGGCGGTCGGGCGCCAGGTGTGCCAGCCGGTCCGCAAATGCCCATCCCAAGCCATCGTCGCCACGGCCGGCATTGCCAATACCGATGATCAAAAAATCGCAGCGTGCCATGGTACTTTTCAAAAATTTGGGTTCTGTCCTCCTGGGTACATCAGGGTCAGGCGTCAAGGTGTCCGGATGATGTGCGCGTCACCGTTTGCAGGCAATTTCCTTCGCAGTCGTACAACTCGGCGAGCAAAGGCATTTTGCCCAGGGCATGCGTGGCGCAGCTCAGGCAGGGGTCATACGCGCGAATGGCCACTTCCACCTCGTTGAGCATTCCCTCCGTAATTTCCGGTTGCAGGCTCAGCCGTTCGCGGGCGACCCAGCGGACGGCGCGGTTCATGGCCTCGTTGTTGTGGGTGGTGGACACGATCAGGTTGCAGTGTATGATTTTGCCCTTTTCATCCACTACATAATGGTGGGTCAGGGTACCACGCGGCGCTTCGATAATACCGATACCCTCCAGCCGTGACCGGCCATGACGCTGCAAGTCATCACTGAGAATTTCCGGATCCAGCAACAAATCGCGCATCACTTCCGCACAATGCAACATTTCAACCAACCGGGCCCAATGGGTGTACATGGTATGGTTGATCACCCGGTTGCCCCCGGCATACGCGAACATTTCCTTGCGGGCCTGTTCGGCCAGCGGCGTAGGCAAATAATCACACACGTTGAGCCGGGCCAGGGGACCAACGCGGTTCCAGCCTTTTTCCCTGCCCAGGCTTTTCAGGTACGGAAATTTCATATACGACCACTTTTCCACGGCTTCGTCAAAATATTTGGCATAGGCGTCGGTAGGCACGTCGGCCAGGGTTGTCCGCCCTTCGTGGTCGATAGCGCGCAAGCGGCCGTGATACAGGTCAAGCGCGCCGTCGGGGCGCACCAGGGCCAGGTGTCCGGTCGGATAACTGGCAAAAGTATCGAGCCAGGCGCGGTGCTGATCGTGGTAATGCCGGATAAACTCCAACATACCTTTCGACCACTCGATCATGGTATCGATGGAGGGCAGATCGCCGTCTTTCAGGAAATAATCGCGCTCTGCGGCCGTCAGGGTGCGGTACATGCCGCCCGGAATGGCCGCCACGCCGTGAATGCGTTTTCCGGCAATGGCCCGGATTATTTCCTGTCCGAATTTGCGCATCAAGATGCCTTTGCGCGCCAGTTCCTTGTCGGCGCCGGCCAAGGCCACCACATTCCGTTGCGCGGCAGGGGCATCTGCTCCAAACAACAAATCCGGCGCAGCCAGGTAAAAAAAGTGCAGGGCATGCGACTGAAAAACCTGGCCGTAGTGCAGCAAGCGCCGGAGCTTGGTGGCCGGCGAAGACAACCACTCGGGGTCCACGCCCACCAGTTGGTCCACGGCCTTGGCCGCAGCCAGGTGGTGGCTCACCGGGCAAATACCACACAAACGCTGCACCAGCACCGGCACCTCCCAGTAGGGTCGCCCTTGTATAAAACGCTCGAAGCCCCGGAATTCAACAATATGAAAAAAAGCATCCTGCACCGCTCCGGCGGCATCGAGGTGGATCGTTACCCGGCCATGGCCTTCCACCCGGGTGACGGGATCAATCACTATTTTACGGCTCATTGTTCAGTCATATTTAAACTCGGAGTACAAAACCGAATGTTTTGCACCCCAAAGCAGGTTTTCGACTACCTTCCAAATGTGGCTCGACGAGGGCGGACAACCCGGAATGTAATAATCGATTTGTACTACCTCGTGGCAACCATACACCTTATCCAGAATTTTAGGTAAATCTTCGTGATACGGCACTACCCCGGTTTGCGCCGGGGCACTCAGGTAGGCTTCTTCCAGGCATTCGCCCAGCGGAATGGTATTGCGCATCGCCGGCAAACCGCCCCAAATAGCGCATTCGCCGATGGCTACCAGGATATCGCAATGCTCCCGGAAAGCGCGCAATGTTTCTACGTTTTCCGAATTACAACAGCCTCCTTCGATCAGCCCCAGGTGGCAGCGTTTACCGAACGATTTGAAATCGGTGAGCGGTGAGCGGTGAATTTCCACGAACTCCACCAGGTCGAGCAAGCCCGTGTCTACGTCCAGCATGGACATATGGCAGCCGAAACAGCCGGCCAGCGACACGGTGGCAATGACTTTTTTCTCGCGCTGCGCCTTGGCGGTAAAAGGCTGTTCCGGCTCCAATTTGGGCGTTTGCACCGATTTCATATCAAAGGTTCGGTCGCCGAAGGGTTTGCTCAGGTTTTTTCCCCGTACCAGGATGGCGCCGGTAGGGCAGATATGCATGGCATTCAGGGCCTGTTGTTCGCTGAGCCTGGCTTCCTGTTCGTTGTCAATCCCCACCAGGGTTTCATTGCCGCGGTTTACGTAATAAAAGACGCGTTTGCCTTCGTCGGTCAAAATTTCTTCCACACAGCGGCGGCACTTGATACAGCGGTTGTGTTCGAGCACCATACGGGAGGGCGTGAAATCGATGATCCGGTCTTCGAACAAGTGGGGAAAACGTGTGACGGCCAGGCCGAGTTCGTAGCCCATGTGTTGCAGGTCGCAATTGCCGCTTTTTTCACACGCCGGGCAAAAGTGGTTCCCTTCGGCAAACATCATTTCCAGCACAGCCTTGCGCAGGTCGTTCAGGGCGGGCGTATTGACCTCTACTGCCAGGCCTTCGCGAATCTTTTCCGTACAGGCCACGCCGGTTTTGCCGTTGATCTGGCAGGTACACACCCGGCAGGTACCCAACGGTTGTTCGAGGTGCGGATAGTAGCAAAGTGAGGGAATAAAAATCCCGTTCTCGCGGGCAATTTCCACGAGGTTCCGGCCGGCGGCTGCCTGTATTTCCCGGCCATCGATCGTAATAGTAACCATTTCAGGCATGTCCACTGGTTTTATATTTTTCATATTCGGCCTCGGCGCGTTTGAGGTCGAAAGCGCGGTTCAGGTCATCGGCTGTTTTATGGAGGCGGGCGGCAAAATCGGCATGGAATTTTTCCATAGCCATGATCGGGGTGTTGGGCGCCGTTTTGCCCAGGCCGCAGCGGCTGGCCGCTTTCATAATTGCACCCCAGTCGCGGATCGCCTGCAAGTCGGCTTCGCGGCCCAAGCCCCGGTCCAGTTTTTCCAGCTGCCGTTGCAGGATAAAATTGCCCGCCCGGCACGGCGTGCAAACGCCGCAGGATTCGTGTTTGAAAAAGGCCGAAAAATTGAGCAGTATGCGCAGCAGATCCCGGCTCTGGTTAAAAACCATAAACGATCCGCCGCAGCGGACATCCTTTGTGCCCAACACATCGAGCATGGAAATCCGGCGGTCTTTTTCCGCCATCGACAGGCACTCGCCCGAGGGTCCGCTCACCTGCATAAAGTAGGGGTCTTTGGCCTCACACCGTTCGAGCAGTTCGGCCACGGGCATCCCCCATTCGATTTCATACACACCGGGCTTGCCACAATCGCCGGATACGCTGATGAGTTTCACTCCCGGCGAGCCGGGAATACCCCGCTCGCAATAGGCCGCTGCGCCCATATCCAGGATATGCGCGGCGGCGGCGAAGGTTTCCACGTTGTTGATGAGTGTCGGTTGTTGCAAAAACCCGCGCTCCACTGGAAAAAACCACCGGGTGCGCGGCTCTCCGCGCTTGCCCTCCATCGATTCGAGCAAGGCCGTCTCTTCACCGCACACATAGGCGCCGGCGCCCAACTGGATGCGAATATCGAAGTCGAAGCCGGCAATATCGCCAGCGTTTTTACCCAGCAGGCCGCGTGTCCGGAAATCCCGGATAGCCGCTTCCAACTGCGGCAACAGCCAGGTATACTCGGCCCGCAGGTACACTACGCCCTCCGCGGCGCCGATGGCCAGGCCAGCGATGATCATGCCTTCCAGCACGGTTTGCGGACATACCTGCAGCAGAGCCCGGTCTTTGAACGTACCCGGTTCGCCTTCGTCGGCGTTACAAATTACATATTTGGGCGTTGCCGCCTGCTGGCGGCAGGCATTCCACTTGAGCCCTGTTGGATAAAACGCCCCTCCCCGGCCGCTCAATTCGGCTGTTTTTAGTTCTTCAATGATCCCTTCCGCGCCCAGGGTGGCTGCCCGGGCAAGCGCCTTTCCGGCAGTGTACTCCCGAAAAAATACACTTTTTCCCTCCGGCGGAACATACTGGATATTGGGCGCCACGGGATCAGCCAGGCCGGTTGGCGAAGCGCCGCGTTTGAGTTCAAGCACCAGGCGGTCCACCTGCTCGGGCCTGATCCGGGTGAACGGAACGAAGTTGATCAGGGCCGCCGGCTGTTGGTCGCTGAGGCCAATGCAAGGCGTGTGAAACAAGCCGAAACGGCCAGATGGATCGACGCCGCCAATTTTAGCGCCGGTGGCGCGCTCAAAGGCGGCTTGAACCGCTTGAAGTCCGGCGTGTTCGGCTACAATACTGTTGTCGAGATAAATAGTGAGTGCGCCGGCGGGCTGCCGGTGAAAGAAATGGTAAAACGACACCACGCCTTCCACCTCCACAGTTGAAATATTTAACCAATCTGCGCAGGCTTTTACGTCTGCATCGCGGATATAACCACTGCGCCGTTGAAAGGTCCAAAGGCGATCGAGAAGTTGTGTGCGAATGGGGGGGGCTGTCATGGGCTTGAGTTTATTACATACATGGTAAGACAGACAGGACTAACCGTTTTTTTAAATAGGACAGGATTAACAGGATTTTTCAGGATTAACAGGATTTTTTAATGAATAAAAGGTTTTATTGAGATCAATCCGGGACTGTTCAAAAACTTGTGCCTACCTTTTTACCTGCCAGTTTTTGAACAAGACCTTCAATCCTGTCCATCCTGAAAAATCCTGTTAATCCTGTCCCATTAAAAAACCGTCCACTTATTGATTCGCTTCCCGCAGGGCGGCCTGTGCCGCCGCCAGGCGGGCGATCGGCACGCGGAACGGCGAGCAGCTCACATAATCGAGACCGGTGCGGTGGAAAAACTCCACAGAGGCCGGATCGCCGCCGTGTTCGCCGCATATACCGAGTTTGATTTTTTCCCGGGCTGCACGGCCTTTTTTCACCGCCATCTCCACCAGCAAACCTACCCCCTTTTGGTCGATCGACTGGAAGGGATCGCGTTCATAAATTGCTTTTTTCAAATAAAACGGCAGAAACTTGCCGACATCGTCGCGCGAGAAACCCATGGTCATCTGCGTCAGGTCGTTGGTGCCGAAGGAGAAGAACTCAGCTTGTTGGGCAATGCTGTCGGCGATCAGCGCCGCACGCGGCGTTTCTATCATGGTGCCGAGCAAATAATCGATGCGGGCGCCATGTTCGGTAAATACGGCTTCGGCCACGCGCCGGATCACCTCGGCCTGGGCATTGAACTCGCGCACAGTACCGATCAGCGGGATCATGATCTCTGGTTTGACGACAATGCCTTTCGCCTGCATGTGGAGCGCCGCTTCAATGATCGCCCTTGCCTGCATTTCGGTGATTTCCGGGTACATGATTCCCAAGCGGCAGCCGCGATGGCCCATCATGGGGTTGAATTCGTGCAATTCCTCCACCCGCATCTTGATACGGCCAAGCGAAATATTCATCTCGTGCGCCATGGCGCGCTGGCTGGCTTCGTCGTGGGGGATGAACTCGTGCAGCGGGGGGTCCAGCAGACGGATCGTGACTGGCAGGCCGTTCATTTCCCTGAACAGACCTTCAAAGTCGCCGCGTTGAATGGGTAGCAGCTTGGCCAGCGCCTTGCGGCGGCCGGTTTCATTTTCGGCCAGGATCATTTCACGCACGGCCAGAATGCGGTCACCTTCAAAAAACATGTGTTCGGTACGGCACAGGCCAATGCCAATAGCGCCAAACGTGCGCGCCATGGCGGCTTCTTCCGGCGTATCGGCATTGGTGCGCACGCCCAGCCGTTTGTACTTATCGGTCAGGGCCATCAGAGCGCCGAAGTCGCCGCTGAGTTCGGCGTCTTTAGTGGGGATTTTTCCTTCAAACACTTCGCCCGTGGTACCATTGAGCGAAATCCATTCGCCCTCCTCATACGCGTGGCCGTCGATCGACATGGTGCGGGTTTTGTAGTCTACGTGCACGGCGCCGGCGCCCGACACGCAACACTTGCCCATGCCGCGCGCCACCACGGCGGCGTGCGAGGTCATGCCGCCGCGCGCCGTCAGGATGCCCCGCGCCACGCTCATGCCGCGCAGGTCTTCCGGCGATGTTTCCAGGCGTACCAGGATGACAGATTTTCCCTTTTTGGCCCAATCTTCTGCCTCATCGGCAAAAAAGACGACCTGTCCGGTGGCGGCGCCGGGCGATGCCGGCAAGCCCCGGGCAATGGGGGTCGATTTATCCAGCACTGTTTTGTCGAAAATGGGGTGCAGCAGCTCGTCGAGCCGGGCGGGATCTACACGCATAAGCGCTGTTTTTTCGTCGATCATGCCCTGCCGCAACATTTCCATGGCAATACGCACCATAGCCGCGCCGGTGCGTTTGCCGTTGCGGGTTTGCAACATCCAAAGTTTGCCCTCCTGAATGGTAAACTCTACGTCCTGCATGTCGCAATAGTGATTTTCCAGGGCCGTTTCGGCTTCAATCAGCTGTTTGAACACCCCGGGCATGAGCTCTTCCAGCGAAGGATATTTGTTCCGGCGCTCTTCCTCGCCGACGCGCGCCAGCTGAGCCCAGCGGCGCGAGCCCTCCAGGGTTACCTGCTGTGGGGTTCGGATGCCGGCTACCACGTCCTCGCCCTGGGCATTTACCAAAAATTCACCGTTGAAAATATCCTCCCCGGTACCGGCATCGCGGGTGAAGGCCACACCGGTGGCGCTGGTATTGCCCAGGTTGCCGAATACCATGGCCTGCACGTTGACGGCAGTGCCCCAGGATTCCGGGATTTCATTCAGCTCACGATACACCCGGGCGCGTTCGTTGTTCCAGCTTTGGAAAACGGCCAGCACCGAGCCCCATAGCTGTTCCCAGGGGTCAGTCGGGAAATCGCGCCCCAGGCGTGCACGGATCAGGGACTTAAAGCGCTGGACGAGCTCCCGGAGGTCGTCGGCATCCAGGTCGGTGTCGAGTTCGACGCCTTTGTCTGCTTTCACATGATCGATGATGACCTCAAACGGGTCGTGGTCTTCTTTGGAAACTGGCTTGAGGCCCATGACCACATCGCCGTACATCTGAATAAAGCGGCGGTAAGAATCCCAGGCAAAACGCGGATTGGATGCTTTTTTCGCGAGCCCATCCACGGCTTCGTCGTTGAGGCCAAGGTTGAGGATGGTGTCCATCATACCGGGCATGGAAGCCCGGGCGCCCGAGCGCACCGACAGCAGGAGCGGATCCTGGGCGTTGCCAAAAGTTTTGCCCATTTCCTTTTCAATAAATGCCACCCCTTGCGCCACTTCGGCTTTGATTAAATCGAGCACATAATCGCGACCTTTTTGTGTGTATTTCGTACAAGCCTCAGTAGTGATGGTAAACCCGGGCGGTACGGTAATGCCCAGGCGGCACATTTCGGCCAGATTGGCTCCCTTGCCGCCCAGCAAGTTTTTCATGGCAGCAGCCCCTTCCGTCCGGGATGCGCCGAACACATACACATATTTTGATTGGGTGGACATAACGCTGTTGTTGGTTGTATGAAACGTTGTTGATTTAGGGCTGCAACCTAGGGGTAGCAGCCGGCCTTTCCACTAGGGAAAATCAGCTTGCGCAGTGAATATTATCACCATGCCTGTTGTGCCTTCGCCCGGCTTCCCTTAATTTGTCCGTGCGGTTTCCGGAAGGATACCTAACTTGAGGCGCATGGCCCGGGCTCTATTTTTACGTATCCTGAAAAAGCGCCTGCGGCGCATTCGCCAAACGGCAGCACGGCCGGACCGGCTCTGTCGGGACAGCCGGGCGCTGCATACGTTCAGGGTGGCGCTCAAGCGCTGGCGCGCACAGCTGCGCCTGTTGCGGGCAGTTGATCCGGCTTTCCCATACCAGGAAGTCTACGAACCGTTCAAAGCCATCTTTTCCACTGCCGGCGATATCCGGTTTTGGCAGTTGCAAGGCATTTTTTTGCACGGCGCCACCGGCGTGCCGGATGCCTTTATAAAATTTTACCACAGCTGGATCCGCCAACACGTGCGAGACGCCCGGAGCGAATTCCGGCAGGTGCTGCGCGCGGCCGACCTGCCCCGCTGGCGCGACATAAAGGCAGAATTGCGGGAATCCGCCGAACGCTGTAATCCGGCCACGTTAGGCGCCTATTTTAAACGCCTGCAGGAAGCGGCGGAAGCCTGTCGCCCCGGCGGGGGGGCCGTTTCCGCCAGACAGGAGCTCCATGAATTGCGAAAAATCCTCAAAGAGTACGGCATCAACCGCCGGTATGCCGCGCGTTGTTGGGCATTCGACCCCGGCGAGGCCGTGCCCGGATTACCGTTGGATCATACAGCTGCCGACGAACTGCTGGGCGCCTGGCACGATCTGGACGCTGCCGGCAGCCAATTGGCAAACGATCGCCGGCAGCAGGCATGGCCGGCCAACAGGCAAGCAGGCGGCGCCCCATTGGCGGCAGCCTGGCAACGCCGGGAAAAAGCGCTGTTACGGGAAGTTAAACGCGCGTTTCGGAAAAGCCGCTGAGCGGATGGTAAGACCGGGGCATTAAAAGGCAAGCCACTTTTTTGCGCTTTTTCCGCTCTGGATCACCCGCTCGATAAACTGCATGCCGCGAACGCCATCCTGCACCGACGGGAAATCCAGGTACACGGGGTCCGGGGCCGCTCCTTCCTCCCGGGCACGGACGCACACGGCAAAATTGCGGTAGATATTGGCAAACGCTTCGAGGTAGCCTTCCGGGTGTCCGGCCGGGATTCGGGTATGCGCCTGCGCTTCCGGGTAGAGCGGCCCTACACCGGTGCGGTATACCTGCATGGGCTTGTCCAGCCACTTGACCAGCAGGGTATTGGGCTCCATCTGATGCCATTCCAGGCCGCCTTTCTCGCCATACACCCGGATGTTGAGGTTGTTTTCTTCGCCGGCGCTGATTTGGCTGGCGTGGAGCATGCCTTTGGCGCCGTTTTCGAAATGCAGCAGCACATTGCCATCGTCGTCCAGCTGCCGCCCGGGCACAAATGTGCTGATATCGGCGCACAATTCCACGATGCGGAGTCCGCTGATGTATTCCGCCAGGTTTTCGGCGTGCGTGCCGATGTCGCCCATGGCGCCGGCGATCCCGCTGCGCTGCGGATCGGTCCGCCAGGCGGCTTGTTTTTGCCCGGAGGCTTCCAGGTTGGTGCTCAACCACCCTTGCGGGTATTCCACCACGATCTTGCGCACAGCGCCCAACTCGCCGTGGCGAATCATTTGCCGGGCTTGTTTGACCATGGGATAGCCCGTATAGTTGTGGGTGAGCGCAAAGAGAAGGCCGGTTTTTTCCACCGTTTTTTCCAGTGCAAGGGCCTCTTTCATATTAAATGCCAGGGGCTTGTCGCAGATCACGTGAAACCCGTTTTGCAAGGCCATATTTGCCGGAGCATAATGCATATGATTGGGCGTGACAATGGATACAAACTGCATCCGTTTGCCAGGCTCTAGCCGTTTCTCCCGCTTGATCATTTCTTCAAAACTGCCGTACACCCGTTCGGCAGGAAGGCCCAGCCGGGCGCCGGAAACTTTCGATTTTTCCGGGTCGCTGCTAAAAGCGCCGCAGACCAGTTCGATCTCTCCATCCAGCGCTGCGGCCATGCGGTGTACGGCCCCGATGAACGCGCCGATGCCGCCACCGACCATGCCCATGCGTAATTTTTGTTTCATATTGGAAGATTTATGCGCACAATAAGCGTTCCGGCATAAGAGTTGACTTAAGGCATGTCGGGGACCGGTGAAATTGAAGCGGCTAAAATGAAAAGAAAAGCGCTTACTTTGAAAATCAATTCTGAAAAACAATACAATGGAAGAACATTTTATCCCTGGCGTACATAATTACTGCGACCGCTGGTGCGACCGGTGCCCGTTTACCGCGCGCTGCCGGGTATATGTCAGCGAACAGGAATTTTCGGAAGACGCGAAAGACCCGGCGGATCCGGCGTTTTGGCAAAATATAAAAAAGAACTTCGAGGGGGTATTGGAAATGTTGAACAAGATGATGGCGGAGATGGGTATCGACCCGGAGGAAATGGACAAACTGCCGGCCCCCAAACCGGATCCGGATATTCAGGCCCTGGAAATAGCCATGCGGGAAAAAACCGCCCGGTATGCCAATGCCGTAGATGATTTTTTCCGCGGCAATGCCCCGTATTTTGAAGAAAAAGGCGAGGAATTGGAAGCGCAAATTCAGGACGGCCGGCCGGTGGATGTGGAAAAATGGCAGTTTTTTCAGGATGCCGTCGATGTCATTCGCTGGTATCAATATTTCATTTCCGCCAAAATCCACCGCGCCGTCAACAGTATGGAACACCTGGAAGAATTTGACGATCCCAAGCAAAGCGACTCCAACGGAAGCGCCAAAGTTGTGATCATTGCCATCGAACGCAGCCTGGGCGCCTGGGAGGTTTTATCGCGGCAACTGCCGGAAAAACACGCGGAAATTGTCGGCCTGCAACGGCAACTCCAGTATTTACACACAGAACTATGCCGGCTCTTCCCCGACTGGAATGCCTTCCACCGGCCGGGTTTCGACGACGAACCCGGGCAAACGATGCGGCTGGATTTTAATCCGAATTGAATTAATTGTACACAAGAATAAAACAAATGCTGACTGATTCCGCCCTCCTGCGCCAAAACGCCTATATCGATGGCGCCTGGCAAAATGCCGACTCCGGGCGATTTTTCCCGGTGACCAATCCGGCTACCGGCGCCACAATCGCCGCTGTCGCCGATTGTGGCGCCGGGGAAACACGCCGGGCCATCGCCGCCGCCGAAACCGCTTTACCGGCCTGGCGGGCCAAAACCGCCGCGCAGCGCGGGGCCATATTAAAACGCTGGAACGACCTTATTTTGGAAAACATCGAAGACCTGGCCCTGCTGATGACCCTGGAGCAGGGCAAGCCGCTGACCGAATCGCGGGGAGAGGTGCGCTACGGCGCCTCATTCATCGAATGGTTTGCGGAAGAAGGCCGCCGGGTGTACGGCGACATCATTCCGCCGCACGCCCCCGGTTTACGGGTTATGGTGTTCAAAGAGCCCGTCGGGGTGGTCGCTGCGATCACGCCCTGGAATTTCCCCATTGCCATGATCACGCGCAAGGTGGCGCCCGCCCTGGCCGCCGGCTGCACCGTGGTGGTGAAACCCTCCGAAGAAACACCGCTATCGGCCCTGGCACTGGCCGAACTGGCCGGCCGGGCCGGACTGCCGCCGGGGGCATTGAACATCGTAACCGGCCTGGACGCCCCGGCGATCGGACAAGCCCTGACTGCCAGCCCCGTCGTGCGCAAACTTTCTTTTACCGGCAGCACCGAAGTGGGCAAATTGTTGATGCGGCAATGCGCCGGCACGGTGAAAAAAATATCGCTCGAGCTGGGCGGCAATGCGCCCTTCATCGTTTTCGATGACGCCGATGTGGAGGCCGCCGTGGAAGGGGCCATTATTTCCAAGTACCGGAATTCCGGACAGACCTGCATTTGCGCCAACCGCCTGTACGTGCAAAGCGGCGTGTACGACCGGTTTATAGAAAAATTCACCCAGGCCGTGCAAAAACAAAAAGTGGGCGCCGGTACGGAACTAGACGTGCGTATTGGCCCCCTGATCAACGAAGACGCCCTGCGCAAGGTGGAGCGCCTGGTTGGCGATGCCGTGCAAAAAGGCGCCGCGGTACTCACGGGCGGCCGGGCCCTGCACGGCACGTTTTACTCCCCCACCGTTGTGGCCGGCGTACAACCCGGTATGGACATCCTGGAAGAGGAGATTTTCGGCCCGGTAGCGCCGGTGACGCGGTTTGACACCGAAGCGGAGGCCATTCGACTGGCCAACAATACCCCCTATGGCCTTGCCGCGTACTTCTACGGGCGCGATGTCGGCCGTATCTTCCGCGTGGCCGACGCCCTGGAGTACGGCATGGTGGGGGTGAATACCGGCATCTTAGGCACGGCGATAGCGCCCTTTGGCGGGATGAAGGAAAGCGGCATCGGGCGGGAAGGTTCGAAATACGGAATCGAGGAGTTTATGGAGATCAAGTACGTGTGTATTGCGGGGGTATCCGTATAAAAAAAACCGCGGAGTTGGGACCCCGCGGTTTCGACGTCTTTGGGAAGAGCGCCGTATTATTAAATCGGTAGATGGCAATGGCTGAGACTCTCGTTATCGAACGAGGAGCTTTCCGGAGGCTACCGGCTGACCCTTGTTGGTGGTCAGCCGGTAGAAAAACAGTCCTGCCGGAAGATGATGTCGGTATAATCGGAAAGTGGGATGATTAAACGATTGATTAAGCAGTTTTTTTCCTTGCGTATCATATAATTCCAGAATAAACCCGGAAGCTGTTACGCCGCTCAGTTCGAAGATGGCGCTGTCGTCGAACGGATTGGGATATACCTTGAGGTCGGCGCCATCAAATTCAATAACCTTGGTTTTGACGATCACGAAGGTGTCAAATTCACAAACCGTATGATAAGTCTGGTTCGAAAGAACCGGAGCGTTGAAATCAAAGTAGATAGCAGCGCTGTTGAGGATCTCCGTTTCGCACGGAATCTCCGGTTTTTGAGCCACGCGAAACGTGACAAAACCCTCACTGGCGCCGCTACCCGCAACGAGATTAAGGTTTGGGAGCGTGAACTGCACGATGCCCGGGCCGTACACTTCGAAATCGTACGGATGGCTGGCAGCTCCAGGATGCACCGTAGCCGGGTCGAGGTATGGCGACAGGGTGTCGCGTACGATGACCTGGTGCACGGTATCGGTTCCTGAGTTGTTGAATTGGATTAAAAAATCCAGATCGGTTTGTGGACGAACGTAGTGGGCTACGTCATAGCCTTTGGGATGGCCTCTTTTCAGATTATCTGGATTGAAATCGGTATCGTAACTTTCCTGACAGTCGGAGGATTTAAACGGCTCCGCTTCGTCTTCCGGAAACATAGTGTAATACCCTATACTGAAGGTATTGCTGGTATCGGCCTTGCAGCGTTCCACCGCTGCCGTGGGGTAGCCGAGACCGGGGTAGCCGGGCGTTTGCCCCGCAATGATGCGGTAGGTTTTGCCGGTGGCCGGGATGGTCCACACGACGCTGTCGCGTTGGGCCTGCAACTGGACCAGTTCGGGGTCGCTCGGGTCGGTGAGCAAAATGATATCCTCCGCAATCACGAACCCGACGGGCTGGGTCATATTGCCCGTGCCGATGTTCGCCAGGATCATTTTCACCGTATCGTTTTCGCATACTGCCCTGGCCTGCACGATAGAGCGGTCCCAGCCGGCGGCGTTGCAGAACGAATCCGGGAAAATATGCGCCCGCACGCAGTGCGCCTGGCCGGTGATGGTATTGTCGCAATCCAGCCGCGCGTCGATGGTAAAGCTGCCGCAATTTCCGTTTTCCAGGAAACCGATATTGAAGCGGTAGACATTCCCTGGCAATGGCTGGTACGGAATCGAGCTGCCGGTCAGCGTCAGGTACGGATCCAGTTCCACATCAATGCGGGTATTCACGGAAGCGATGGTGCCGAAATTACAGTACCGGATGGTGTACGTATTGTCCACACAGCGGCGTAACGCCGGTGTGGCCACATCGACCTCGTTGCGCGGGCAACCGACTGCAGCTTTCACCGGAATATCGACGGCGAAAGTATCGGAGAACGCGCTGACGAGCAGCGGCGTACTCGGGCTGCACGATTGCCAGGAGTCGTTCGGGGGAAACAGCGTTATCGAATAACTGCCCGTATCCACCAGCAACTGAAAATCGCCGTTGGCATTGGCAGCGGCATAGCGGGTAAAATTGGGGCTTTCAATCTTCACAATCCAGTCTTCAAGACCGGGTTCGTTTGCCTGCAGCGCACAATCCGTGTTGAAATCGTGGAAGATGTGACCGGCGATATAACTGGTGAAAACGGTACAATTATTATCCATTTTCACCATGTACAAGCTTTCGCCGGGGGAGGTACTGACGAAAAATTCGCCGGAACCCGCCGCCACAGCCCCGCCGTCGGAGGTTGCCACCACGCCATAGCCGCGGTCGACGCCTGGCCGGCCGACGGATACTTCACAAAGCTTGTTACCTTCCGCATCTGTTCGCGCGATAAACAGTTCCTCCTGAAGCGCCGTAAAAGTTTTTGAACCTGTTACAAAAAAACCGCCGTCTTTGGCCATGGTCAGCCCATAAAAATCGGCTTTGGGGAAGGTCGCTTGCCAAACGGCGATATTATTATCAATACCATCAATTTTCAATAAGAATCCAGCGGCGCCCTGAATATAGTTGGTTTGGCCGGCCAAAACAAATCCTCCGTCAGGCGTTACCTGAATGTCGCGTGCAACATCATTGACATCTAAAAAAAAGCCGTAGGTTTTTTCCCAATCGGATATTCCGGAAGCGGACAAAATGTGGATTACATACATATCGCTGGGGCCTTGCCGGCGCTCACCGGCGACCAACAGGTTGCCCGTAATGTCCGCCGCAATGGCATAGCCTTTTTCCTGGATGTTTTTGGCGCCATATGAATTGCTCCAGACAATAGCGCCATCGGCATTCACCTTAAACACCAGCACGTCTTCAGCTTCGTCGATATCGTTTGTTTTTTGAAACCCGCTAACGACATAGGCGTTTTCGCCCGGAAGTTCCACTACGTCAAGAGCCTCCGCATCGTGACCGTTTCCTGGATAAACGGCCGTCCATAAGACCGTGCCCAAAGCATCCGTTTTCATCAGATACGCCTTGCGCGGCATACCGATATCCTGTAAGAAACCGACAAGAATATACCCGCCATCTTCAGCGAGGATTAAAGCTTCAGCGGATGTGTTGGCAGCGAGGAAGTAATCTTTGGTCCACTGCTGAAAGCCATCGGCATCGGTCTTGAGCAGGTGCGCCCGGCTGATGCCGTCGTAATAACCTACCATTAGAAATCCACCATCCGGCGTCTGGACAATATCGTTGATCTGGCCGGCCCCACCACCGTCGAACACACGCTCCCACCCCTGGCCGGCGGCGAAGCCGGCAGGCAATAAAAATGCAAGTACGAGCAGGTATCTGAACATGGGTACGAGGATTAACGGTTGCCGTAGCTGATTTAAGACGTTACAAAAGTGCGGGGAACCTTGTATGTTTAAAAAGACAAAAATTTGCATTTGTTGAATCATTTTATTCGGCTATTTTTGGCCAATATTACGAAAAGGCAAAGATTTTTAAAGATATAAACCTTTGAAGAACAATTCTTTTGGTAGTTAAATTTTTGGATTACTTTTTGCTTTCTTTTAGCAATTTGTTGAATGAATAAACATTTCCAGCTATGCAAAAAAGCGTGTTGATAGAAATCATGCATTCGCTGAATCGCAAAGAAATCCGGGATATTTTTCGCTGGCTGCAATCGCCTGCACATAACCAACGCGAGGATGTAATCCGATTGTTTGAATTCCTCACAAAAAACATAGCGGTCTCGAACGAGTCTATTCCAAAGGAGCAGGCCTGGAAGGCGGTGTTCCCCGGCGAAGCATATGATGATGCCAAAATGCGCCAGGTAATGTACTTTTTGCTAAAAACGATCGAAGAATACCTGGTGTTTGAAGATTATACTCAAGATCAGGTGCAATACCGGGGCGCCTTGGCGAAGATATACCGGCTGCGCAAATTAGACAAAGCCTACCGGCAAGCCTATCGCCAGGGGCGCGACATCCTGGAAAAACAACCCCTGCGCAACGGATATTATTTAATGCATGCATATTTTTTCGATCTGGAAGAATACAATCATCGGCTGCCCATATCGCAGAATGCGCCCGTCAATCTGCAGGAATCGGCGGACTCGTTGGAAAAATGGTTTTTGGCGGAAAAACTACGCATTGCCTGCGCCATGATTGCACACCGTAATGTATTCCAGAAGATTAGTTACGAACCAGGGCTTCTGGACGAGGCTTTAGCATATGTTCAGCGAAAACAATTGCTCGATGAGCCCGCGATTGCATCATTTTATCACGCTTATTTAGCAATTACAAACCCGCAAGAAGAAGAATATTTCGATAATTTGGAAAAGCTTCTGCACCATGAAATTAGTCGTTTCGACCATTCCGAAGCTCGGGTATTGGTAATTGCAGCACTTAATTATTGTGTTCTTAAGATCAACCAGGGGCAATTAGATTTTGCCCGAAGAGCCTTCATGCTCTACCGCAACGGCTTGGAAACCGGTATCCTCCTGGAGAACAATGTTGTGTCGCGCTACACCTTCGGCAATGCAGTAGGCGCCGCTCTGCGTGTGGGTGAATACGGTTGGGCCGAACAGTTTATCGAGCAGTTTCAACATTACCTGGAAGAAAAGGAACGGCAAAGTATGGTACATTTTAACTTGTCACGGCTCTATTTTGAACGAGGCGACTACCCCAAAGCGCAACAACTTCTCACCAAATTTGAGTATGATGACATGGTCTTGAACCTGGTGGCCAAAACCATGCTCTTAAAAATCTACTACGAAGAAGAAGAATACAACGCCTTTGAATCGCTCCTGGAATCCATGCGCACTTATCTTCAACGAAAAGAAGCGATCAGTCCCAACCACCGTATCGTTTATAAAAACTTGCTGAGCCTGATGCGCCGGCTCATTCACCTGAATCCATACTCCAAAACCCAAAAAGAACGGTTTCAAGCCCTGGTCAATTCCACCAATCCCCTGATTGAACGGGAATGGCTTTTAAAACAAGTGTCCGATAAATAAAAAGCGCAACGACCAGTTATCGTTGCGCCGCTCTAAAACTGCAGGAGATTTGTAAATCACATAATTACATCCTCCGCAATTACAAACCCGTTTTTCGCCACGGAAAACCGGTAGGTGTTATCAACAGTAAGGTTGTACACGGATGCGTTTGTCGATGCGGTGGTAAAAGATTGCTCTACTTGTTGGCGTGTTAATTATTCACGCCGCCTACATCTCCCGCAGCTCCTCTTCCGTTTTCAGCGCTTCCGGCGCCCCGCGTTTTTTTCCGCTCAGGTAGGTGTACATGGCCGGGATAACAAACAGCGTGAGCACCAGGGAGAACAGCAAGCCGCCCACGATCACCACCCCCAGCGGAATACGCGAAGTGGCGGCAGCGCCCAGCGCCAGGGCGATGGGCAGGGCCCCCAGCACGGTGGCCAGGGTGGTCATCAGGATGGGCCGCAGGCGCGCCTGTGCGGCTTCGATGACGGCCTGCATCTTGGTTTCCACCTTGCCCGACCGCATTTTCTGGTTAGCAAATTCCACGATCAGGATACCGTTTTTGGTCACCAGGCCGATCAGCATGATCATACCGATCTGGCTGAATATATTAATGGTGTAGCCCGCCAGCGCCAGGGTGAGGTAGGCGCCGGCGATCGCTAGCGGTACAGTGATCATGATGATAAACGGGTCGCGGAAGCTCTCGAACTGCGCGGCCAGGATGAGATAAATAAGCCCCAGGGCGAGCAGAAAGGCGAAGGAGGTGTTGCCGCTGCTCTCGCGAAAATCGCGCGAAGGGCCGCTCAAGTCGGTTTCGAAGGTGTCGTCGAGCACGCGGCCCGCAATGGCTTCCATGGCGGCGATGCCCTCGCCCAGGGTTTTCCCGGGGGCCAGGGCGGCGCTGACGGTGACCGATTTGTAGCGGTTGTAGTGGTACAAGGTGGGCGGATTGCTGGTTTCTGCGAAGTGCGCCAGGTTGTCGAGCTGGACCATCCGGCCGGCGTTGTTGCGCACGTACAGGCCGGCCAGGTCGAGCGGTTCGTCGCGGTCTTCGCGGTCCACCTGCCCAATCACCTGGTATTGTTTGCCGTTCATGATAAAATACCCGAAGCGGCGGCCGGAAAGGGCCAACTGGACGGTTTGGCTGATATCCAACACACTCACGCCGAGTTCGGCGGCCTTGAGGCGGTCGATCTCGATTTGTATTTCCGGTTTGTTAAACTTGAGGTCCACATTCACGTTGGCAAAAGTGGGGTCTTTCCCGGCTTCTTCCAGAAAGACCGGGAGGGCCTCTTTCAGTTTTTCAAAGTTGAGGTTCTGTATGACAAACTGCACCGGCAACGACAGGCTTGCGCCGAAACTCGTGGATATGGTTTGTTCCTGGTTGGGAAACACGCGAGCGTCAGACATCCGGCGGGTCATGCCCAGCAGCTGGTTGTAAATTTGCTGCTGGCTGCGCTCACGGTACTGCGGCTCCACCAGACCCAGGCTGACGAAACCCGAATTGCCACCCCCAGTTCGGTTGGAGCCCGTGATGCCGAAAACCATCTGGTATTCCGGCACCGAATCCATGATCATATCGGTGAGGCGATAGATGATTTTTTCCGTGACGTCAAAATCAGTGCCCTCGGGAGCCGTCACTACAGCCCGGATGTTGCTGCGGTCTTCGAGGGGAGCCAGTTCGGTTTTGAGCGTGCCCTGAAAATACCATATGGCGCCGAAGCAAGCTATCAGGATCACCAGGCTCACCCAGCGGTAGTGCATGAATTGTTGCAGCCAGCGCTTGTAACCGTGCTCCATACCCCTGAAAAACGGCTCGGTAGCGCGGTAAAACCAACCGGTGGCGTGGGGGTCCCGGCGGGTCAGCTTGACGTTGAGCACCGGCGTGAGCGTGAGCGACACAAAGGCCGAGATCAGCACCGCACCGGCCACCACGATGCCGAATTCCCGGAACAAACGCCCGGTAAAGCCCTGCAGGAAGATTACCGGGATAAACACCACCGCGAGCGTGATGGACGTGGAGATGACGGCAAAAAAAATCTCGCGGGTGCCCTCCCGCGCGGCCTGCCACTTGTCCATCCCCTGCTCTATTTTTTTGTAAATATTTTCGGTAACCACGATGCCGTCGTCCACCACCAGGCCGGTCGCCAGCACGATAGCCAGGAGTGTGAGCACGTTGATGGTAAACCCGAACAGGTACATGATAAAAAAGGCGCCGATGAGACATACCGGAATGTCGATCAGCGGGCGCAGGGCAATGATCCAGTTGCGGAAAAACAGGTAAATGATCAGGATCACCAGCGAAACGGCAATGGCCAGCGTTTCTTCCACTTCGAGGATGGCCCGGCGTACGAAACGGGATTTGTCCAGGCCCACTTCGGTGATCATGTCCGGCGGAAGTTCTTTCTGGATTTGCGCATACCGGCGGTTGAACTCGTCGGCAATTTCGATCATGTTGGCGCCGGGCTGGGGGATGAGGGCCAGCGAAACGTTGGACACATTGTTGCGGCGCGCGCCGAAGTCCTCCGTCTCGGGGCCCAGCACCGCCTCGCCGAGGTCGCGGAAGCGGATGGTTTGCCCGCCGCCTGAGGCGTACGGCGACTGTTTGACGATCATGTTGTTGAAGTCCTCCTCGGTTTGCAGACGCCCGAAGGTTTTGACCGTCAGCTCGGTGGCGTCGCCGCGGAGTTTGCCGGCCGGCAGGTCAACGTTTTCGCGGTTGAGGGCATTCTGGATGTCCGGAATGGTCAGGCCATGCGCAGCCAGTTTGACGGGATCGATCCACAGGCGCATAGCCGGCCGTTTTTCACCGAAAATCCGCACCTCGCTGACACCGGAGATGGTTTGCAGTTTTTCGGCCAGCACGTTTTCGGCATAGTCCGACAGTTGCATCACACTGCGAGTGCTGCTTTGAAGCGGGATGAACATGATGGGGTCGCTGTTGGCGTCGGCTTTGGCCACGACGGGCGGCGCGTCGATGTCTTGCGGCAGGCTGCGCTGGGCCTGCGCTACTTTGTCGCGCACATCATTGGCGGCGCGTTCGAGGTCGACGCCGAGGTCGAATTCGATGGTGATCGTGCTGCTGCCCAGGGCCGACTGCGAAGAAATAGAGCGAATACCCGAGATGCTGTTCACGGCCTTTTCGAGGGGTTCGGTGATCTGGCTCTCCACCACTTCGGCGTTGGCGCCGGTGTACGACGTGCGCACGCTGATGGTGGGCGGATCGATGGCCGGGTACTCGCGCACACCCAGGTACCGGTAGCCGATGGCGCCGAACACGACGATCAGGATACTCATCACGGTGGCTAAAACCGGGCGACGGAGCGAAAGGTCGGACAGATTCATAACGCGGCGAATTTTTTATTTCGGCAAGGGGGCTTAAAGATGATCAAATTTATAGGTTCGGAGGATGTTTTCCCGGGCATACCCATCTTTTTCGTTGGAGCACAAATCCGATACGCATTGGCTTTGAAGCCCCGGCGGCTATTCCAGGGCGTTTTTTTACTTTTGTCCCTGCATGAAAGACGAACAAACAGCCACAGCACCCAGCCCGGATGCCGACCTTGCCCGCCTCGAAGCGCTGGCAACACTGCTCGACAACCAGTTTCGGATACCCGGCACAAATGTACGTTTCGGACTCGACGGGCTGATCGGCCTGGTTCCCTATTTGGGCGACATTGCCGGATTTGCCGTTTCGGGCGTGTTGTTTTCCGTCATGCTCAAGCGCGGCGCCAGCCCGTTGATCCTGATGCGGATGATGGGCAATTTGGCCCTCGACGCCGTAGTGGGCGCCATTCCTCTGCTTGGCGATCTGTTTGACTTCGGTTATAAAGCCAACCGGCGCAATGTGGATTTGCTCCGGCGGTATTATGCCGAACCGGGGCCAAAACCCAGCGTGCGCTCGTCCGTATTTTTCCTTTTGCTGATATGTTTTTTTCTGATGGTGGTATTGGTTTGGCTGACCGGCTGGTTGGTCGTAACGGCATGGCATGCCGTGAGCTCCTGGATTTCTTAAACCGTTATTATGAGTTGGTTTCGGCGTCACACCCTGGCTTTGCAGCGTTTTAGTCAAATAAAAAAGCGCGCCGGCTTTTCGCCAGCACGCCAAACACTTCTACGAATATGCAGCTTTGATTATTTGTTTTACGTTGTGCCGTCAATTGGAGCCGTTACAGCCTCGGCGCCCTGTTTTTTAGCCAGGTATTCCGGTAGTTCCATGCCGGCCATATTGAGCAGGTCGCTCAGGGGTGGCACGGCGCGGTACATGCCGGAGATGAAATTGGACGTAGAGTTGCCCTCGCCGTTGGTGCCGCCTTCCCATACGGTGATTTTGTCGATCTTAATGCCTTTGATGGCTTCCACCTGGGTTTTCACCAATTCGGGCAATTTATCGGCGATAAGCAGCAGCACGGCGTCTCGGGTATTGCCGCCAGCGGAGTTCACGACTTTCTGGAAACCTTCGGCCTGTTTGCTCAGCACTTCGAACAAACCGCGTGCTTCGGCTTCCTGTTTCAGGAAAATAGCGTCGGCTTCGCCTTTGGCCACCCGGCGAATCTGCTCGGCCTGGGCCTCGGCGGCGATTTCAGCTTTGCGCTTGTCGATTTCAGCGCGGATGACCTCGTCGGCTTCGCGGCTGGCTTTTTCCCGGGCAGCGCGGGCCTTTTCAGCGGCTTCTTCAGCCTTATAGGAATCTTCAAGCGCTTTTGCCGATTGCACTTTTTCGGCAGTCATAGCCATGCGGAGCGATTCGGCTTCGGCTTGCCGGCGTTCGGCATCCGATTTGGCTACCTGAATTTTAGACAGGTTTTCTCCTTCCACTGCCCGGGCGTTGGCCTCGGCAGTTCTGATCCGCTGCAACTGCTGGGCTTCAGCTTCACCTGACGCGGCAATGGCCTCGGCGGTTGCCACTTTGGCGCGTTGCATTTGGGAAGCTTCGGCCTCACCGATCGTAGCCAGCGCCTGGGTTTCCGACACTTTGATCCGCATTTCTCGTTGGGCATCAGCCTCGCCGATCGACCCGTCGCGTTGTTTTTGGGCCACCGACACGCGGGCGTCGTTGATGGCCTTTGCCGCGGCTTCCTTACCTAAAGCCACGATGTAGCCCGATTCATCGTGAATGTCGGTCACGTTTACGTTGATGAGGCGCAGACCAATCTTCTTCAACTCGCTCTCCACGTGGTGCGACACGTTGCTGTAAAATTTGTCGCGGTCGGCGTTGATTTCTTCGATGTCCATCGTGGCGATCACCAGACGCATTTGCCCCACAATGATATCGTGCGAAACGGTCCGGATAGCATTCATGTCGAGGCCGAGCAAGCGCTCGGCGGCATTGGTCATAATGGACGGTTCGGTGGAAATACCCACTGTGAAGCGCGAGGGCACGTCTACGCGGATATTTTGCTTGCTCAGGGCATTGCGCAAGTCTACGTCAATAGAAATTGGCGTCAGGTCAAGAAATGAAAAATCCTGGATGACCGGCCAAATAAAGGCCGCGCCACCGTGGATACAGCGAGCCGATTGGCCGGCGCCGGTTTTACCGAAAATGACCAATATTTTATCCGAAGGGCATCGCTTGTACCTGGATATGATTACGCTGGCTGTAATAATCAGAAATACAACCAGAAAAACAAACAATAATACTACCGTTGTCATAAGAGGATATGTTGATTTGGTATGGAAATCAAGAGGACAGGGGTGTAAAGGGCTGGACGATCAACAGGCCGTCTTCTGTAATGCCGACAACCAGGATAGAGGCGCCGGTTGGAATGGCTTCTTCTTCCGACAGGGCTTCCATTTCACGCAGGGCGCCCTGCGCCTCTACCATAACCCGGCCTGTCCCGCCCATCTGAGCCGGAATATTAAGGTGTACAGCGCCAGTTTGGCCGATCGTATTTTGCAGGTCGAGAGTGCCCGAAGACTGTAAACCCAGCAACACGCGCAGCACACGCCAGGCAAGCCAGGCCGCCAGGATGCCGGCCGCTAAACCGGCCAACAGGGCAATAGCCCAACCGAAGCCGAGCCGCAGCGTTGCCACGCCGGTATAACCCATAAACATTCCGAAAGCCAGCAAACTTCGGAGACTCAACATCGCAAACCCGGTGTCGATATCGTGCGCATCCAGGTCAGTATCATGGCCCCCTGTAAACTGAATTATCAGGTACAGGATAAACAACGCATTGAAAAACAAACCTATAGACCAAAACAGTCGTTCAACTCCACTTATATCTTGCCACCAGGCGAACAAATTGAGCAGCATGGTTTTAACGTTTTTTAACAAAACTATTGCCTGCCCAGACCAAACGCTATTTTCCACGACGACACCGGATTTAAACTCGGCAGGCGCAAAATTTTTGTCGATGAAATTATTTTTTGGCACCAATCACTAGCCTCGGTGATTGCTATCATTGTCTGGAGGAGATGAATCCCTTAGCCTTCCTCCATCTTTAAATACGGAATGCTTTCCTGCATGTTTTCTTGCTTCTTCCGGCAAGGTTGCTACAGAAACGGCCACATAATGAGTGAATTCGTGCATTTTCAGTTTGAAACAGCATGCCTGAACTTTGCCGGGAATGAAGTGGTGTACGGCGGGGTGGTAACGAAAGTATTTTACGTATCTCCTTTATTCGAAGCGGGATATCCGGGGGCCATCCGGGCAGGCAGGTATTTAGTGCTTAAGGTAAGAGATAACGGCGAAGGCGAAATTGCGCCGCCCGATCTGTCGAGCCAGTATTTCTATACTTCGACCGTGCCATTTTGTAATATTTTTACTCCCGGACACCCTGTTTGGCTGGCGCCTCCTCCTGATGGCATTGGACCTATGGTCAATGTAGTAGTGGGGCAAATTCAGGTGAAATGATCAGTAGAGGTTTGGTATTGCGCGGTATCCCTAAGGTGTAGCGTTACCAGGAGGCTGAAGAGGCTGTCTCATATTTGGGAAAACGCATTTATTCCTCCACGCCATAGTGCAATACGATGGCGGCCACGAGCCCTGCCGTTTCGGTGCGCAGGCGTGTGGGGCCTAAGTTTACGGCTACAAAGCCATGACCGGCGGCATACAGCGCTTCTTCGGGTGTAAAATCGCCTTCGGGGCCGATGAGCATGAGCGTATCGGTCGTGGGTTGCAGGAACGTGCGCAGGGGCGGCAGCGGCTCGTCGGGGCACCAGGCGATAAAGCGTTTGGGTTCTGCGGCTTCATCCACCACCTGAGCGAACGGTGCGAGGGGGTTCAGGCGGGGCAGGCGGCTTTGCAGCGACTGCTTCATAGCCGAGACGAGAATTTTCTCCAGCCGGTCGTGCCGCACGGTGGTGCGCTCGGAGCGGCGGCACAACAGGGGTGTGATTTCCTGAATACCGATTTCCGTCGCTTTTTCCAACAACCACTCGAAGCGGTCTATTTGTTTGGTCGGCGCGACGGCGAGGTGCAGGCGGGCCGCCGGCTCGGGGGCGCCCCGGGTTTCCAAAATACGCGCCAGGGAATGTTTTTTACCCGCTTCCACCAGTTCGGCCGTGTAGAAATACCCTTTACCGTCGGTCAGTTCCAGATGGTCGCCCACCTGCCGGCGCAGCACAGCGATCAGATGCCGGGTCTCTTCCTCGTCGAGGCGGGCCAGGCCGTTTTCAATATGGGGACTGTAAAACAACTGGTTCATGGTATCCGCATCAGGGTTCAAAAAAAGCGACGGTCGAGCCCACCCATTCCTTGCCCATGTTGTACCGCACACCAACCATTTCGCCTTTACTCATCCGCACGAGGTTGTTCACCAGGAGCGGGCGCTCCCAGCCTTTGTCCCAGAGCATCATCATACGAATTTCGCATTTGGCGGGTTCGTTGGGTGTCGCGGTTTCAATGGCGGCCACATATTCCACCTTGCGCTGGAGGATGAAATTGCCGGGGTCGTCCACAGATTCGAGATCTTCGCGGGTTATATTGACTTTAACCCCCTGACCGGAGAACGAAAACAGGGGTTTGAGCACCCAATTTTCGAGATCGGCGGGCCATGTTTTCAATGCGCTGACGAAATGTGTTTCCGGAACAAACTCCGATTGCAGAAAGGGAAGCGTATGTTTGGACATTCGGAAAAACCAATTGGGATGGCCCACCCATTCGGCGTTCACCTCCGTAAACATATCCCACTCCCGGGGCAGATCGGCGCGTTTTTCCAGTTCATCAAAAATGATGCGGTTGTAGATGCGCTCGATGGACACTTTCCGGCCAAATTCATCCAGGTAGAACAGGTCGCGGCCTTCGCGTTTCACCTTGCTCAGGCACAAAACCTTCAGGCCCAGGTATTTTCGGCCGCCCCAAAAATCGATCCGGGTATTTTGTTTTTCCGGCTCTATTTCAAGCAGCACGACATTCTCCGGGTGGGAGTCGCCGATGATCACATGGCGCAGCAGCTCGAGGTATTCCCTGCGGTCGATTCCACCGAAAAGGTGGTGGTAATCGGCCGGTATATCGAAGTGCTTGCGGTATCCCTGGGCGAGCAAGTGCTGGTAAAAATACAGCGACGGGAAGCCCTGCAGTTCGATCAGTTGGGGCGAATACTGGCCGTCAGCGCCGCGGCAAATGCCAAAATCCAGTTGAAGGAATACGGGGTGCGGATCTTCTTTTGGTACCCGGAGCTGTGGTGGAATCGCCGCTTCGCTTTTTTCCCGGAAATCGGGCCGGATCAATACTTCTGTGATATCGCCGACGCCCTGAAGGATTTTCGTTTTCAGGGCTTTGGGTACAAATACCGGCGTTTCCGCGACGCGAAAAGAGATGGCCTCGCCGAATTCGGTATTCATGGATTGTAAAAAAGCCTGGTATTTTTCCTGGGTAAAGGCAGCGTTATAGCGTTTGCGAAGCAAGGGATCCATGTCATGCTGAATTATGAATGAAGAATTATCCGGGGTAAAACTACTGAATCGGACGGTGCTATGGTACGGCGTTTGAAAAATCCGGCGCCGGCGCCGTACAAATGAAAAGAAAATCTGGGGCGTTGGCGCTGCAAGTTTGACGGCAAAGTGACGGCATTGCGCGTGGTGTTTTGTATTTTTGCTGGCTTTTATAAAATCGCCCTGCCACAAATGGGGCGGAGGAGGCGCCTATGACTGACCTGAAATCATTGATCATTCCCGATAAAGTTCCCCGCCATATCGCTATTATCATGGACGGCAACGGCCGTTGGGCCAAGCAAAAAGGCATGCCGCGGGTGTTGGGGCACCGGAGCGGCGTAAAAAGTGTGCGCGAAGTGACGGAAGCTGCGGGCGAAATCGGCGTGAAATACCTGACGCTTTACGCCTTCAGCACCGAAAACTGGAGCCGCCCCCCCGCAGAGGTGACCGCCCTGATGGGCTTGCTGGTAGAAACCATTCGGGGCGAAATTCGCGACCTGAATAAAAACGGCGTGCGTCTGCTGGCCATCGGCGACCTGGAAGCACTGCCGAAAGCCAGCTATCAAGCCCTCCTGGAAGGCATTGAACAAACCCGCAACAACCAGCGGATCACCCTGGTACTGGCGCTCAACTATTCGGCCAAATGGGAAATCCTGCGCGCCACCCGCATGTTGGCCGAGCAGGCAGCGCAGGGGGTGTTGCGCCCGCAGGATATCAATGAGGCAGTATTTGAAAATGCCCTCAGTACCCGCGGCATACCCGACCCGGAACTACTGATCCGGACCAGCGGCGAAACGCGGATTTCCAATTTCCTGCTTTGGCAAATCGCTTATACCGAGCTGTATTTTACGCCGGTGTTCTGGCCTGATTTTGGACGGAAGGAATTGTTCGAAGCGATACTGAGCTACCAGCGCCGGGAGCGCCGATTCGGGAAAATCAGCGAGCAGGTGGTATAAAAAGACTATATCTTTGGCTTCGTAATCTACTGTTTTATGCAGCTTCCAAATGCTGAAAGTGCGTTTATTGACGACAGAAAATTACTGGAGTATTGCCTTAATCCTGAGCATGAAGAAGGTAAGCATAAAGCCCGGGTATTTTTGGCTGCGCTCGGAATTCATCGCGATAGGTATTTATACCCAGCGGAAAGTGGTTTTCGAAAAAGTGGAAGCAATTGGTCTATTGTCGGCGTGACTGCGAGTCACGCCGACAATGTGCGCGGGATCAGCACTTTCGCAAAGCACTTTCCGCCGGGTATAACATTAAAGTCTGCCATTTTGGAGGCTATTTTAGTAGAAGATGCTGTGTTGACTGCTGAATTAATCTCGGGCGACCTGTACCAGGTTGATTTCACGATGACTTACCTTGAAAAGTCTGCACGGGTCAGAACCGGTTGGATTATCCGCAATACTGAAACCTTTCCCAGCTTAACCACTTGCTTTGTTTTGACCTAACTCCTTGGAAGTATGAAAATTAATCTATTAGATGTCGTTGTTTTGAAACAATCCCTACCTGAACATAAACTCCAGTTAGGCGCTATAGGTACGGTAGTGGAGGAATTGAATGCGGGTATTTTTTGGGTTGAATTTGCAGATAAAAATGGTGTGGCCTATGCAATAATAGATTTGTCGGAACAAATGCTGATGAAGGTCGTGCATGAACCTATGGTATCTCCCGCTTAGGCCAAGCATATTCGCTATCGGGATGGTGAAAACAGTGTACCTGAATCTTCCTGGCGAGCGCCGATTCGGGAAAATCAGCGAGCAGGTGGGTTAGGCCAAATCTGCTTTCAAAAACTGCCCCGTCCAGCTTGCTTCCACGCCGGCCACGGCTTCGGGTGTGCCGGCGCACACAATCCGGCCGCCGCCGCCGCCGCCCTCCGGGCCAATATCCACAATATGATCGGCCATTTTGATGACTTCCAGGTTGTGTTCGATGACCACAACGGTGTTGCCTTTGTCCACCAGTTTGTTCAGCACAGCCAATAACTGACGGATATCTTCGAAGTGCAGGCCGGTGGTGGGTTCGTCTAGAATGTAGATGGTGCGGCCAGTGTCTTTTTTACTGAGTTCTTCGGCCAGTTTTACGCGTTGGGCTTCGCCGCCGCTTAGGGTGGTGGCCTGCTGGCCGAGCGTAATGTAGCCCAGGCCAACGTCCCGCAGGGTTTTTAACTTGCGAAAAATAGCCGGTATCGGTTCGAAAAAGGCCGCCGCTTCATCGATGGTCATATCCAGCACATCACTGATACTCTTGCCTTTATACAACACCTCCAGGGTTTCGCGGTTATACCGGCGGCCGAGGCAACGCTCGCAGGGCACGGCTACGTCGGGCAGAAAATTCATTTCAATTATCCGCATGCCTCCGCCCTCGCACACCTCACACCGCCCGCCTTTGACGTTGAACGAAAATCGCCCGGGCGCATAACCCCTTATTTTTGCTTCCGGCGTATCGGAGAATAGTTTCCGGATATCCCCAAACACATTGGTGTACGTAGCCGGATTGGACCGCGGCGTGCGGCCGATGGGGCTTTGATCGATTTCAATCACCTTGTCTATCAAATCCAGGCCTTCGATTTTTGCATAGGGCAGCGGGCGCTTCAGGCTTTTGTAAAAATATTGTTGCAGGATCGGGTACAACGTTTCATTAATCAGGCTGGATTTGCCGGATCCGCTGACGCCTGTAACGCAGATAAAGGCGCCCAATGGCAATCGCAGGGTTACATTTTTCAGATTGTGCCCACTGGCGCCGTGCAACACCAGTTCCTGCCCGCTGCCGCTGCGGCGTTTCTCCGGCGTCTCTATCCGACGCCGGCCCGCCAGGTAGTCGGAAGTGAGCGTGCTGTTGCGCATATATTCCTCGGGCGTTCCAATATCGACTACCTGGCCGCCCAGTTTGCCGGCGCCCGGGCCCAGGTCGATGAGGTAGTCCGACTGGAGCATAATATCCCGGTCGTGCTCCACGACAAGCACGGTATTTCCGATGTCGCGCAGGTTTTTCAGCGCATCGATAAGCCGGTGATTGTCGCGCTGATGCAGGCCGATGCTCGGTTCGTCGAGAATATAGGTGATGCCAGTGAGTTGGGAGCCGATTTGAGTAGCCAGCCGGATGCGTTGGCTTTCGCCGCCGGAAAGGGTGCGGGCCGGGCGGTTGAGGGCCAGGTAATCGAGGCCGACCTGCAAGAGAAAATGCAAGCGGAAGCGAATTTCCTTCAGGACATCCCGGGCGATGGCCCGTTGGCGGTCGGTCAGTTGGGCATCCACCACTTGCAGCCACTGGTGCAGGGCCGTGAGGTCGAGTTCGGCCAGCTCGGCGATATTTTTCCCGCCAATTTTAAACCACAAACTTTCTTTTTTTAGCCGGGCGCCATCGCATTCGGGGCAACGGGCCACCGTCATAAAATCTTCGGCCCATTGCCGTATCTTCTCGCTGGTACTATCGGTATACCAGCGTTTGAGCATATTGACGATACCTTCGGCAGCGAGGTTATAGCTCCATTCATCTCCGCCCCAGGTGACGCTGACGTCGAAGGTTTCGTCACCGCCATATAGCACCATCTTCCGTGCATCTTCCGGGATTTCACGGATGGGTGTGGAAAAGGTGAAATGATACTTTTTGGCAATGGCGCGCAGTTGTTTGAAGGTAAAATTTTCGCGCACTTCCCCCAGGGGTACGATGCCGGACTCATTAATACTTTTACTGTCGTCGGGAATTACACGCGCCAAATCTACCTCGTACACTTCGCCCAGCCCCTTGCAATGCGGGCACATGCCATACGGCGAGTTGAAGGAAAAAGTATTGGGCGAAGGTTCTTCATAAGAAATACCGGATTCAGGACACATCAGGCGTTTGGAGTAGCCGGTAGCCCCACCCAAGAGGGGGGAGGATGGGACGCTGGTCTCTCCCGCAGAAGAAAAGGTTGCTTTTGGGCTGTCCTCGCCGGGGGGCAACAGTATCCCGCCCGGCCGCTCTTGTGGAGAGACCAGTGGCCCGGCCTCCTCCCCTTTTGGGGGGGCGGGGGGGGGCGCCACCAGCACTGTGCCGTCGCCCAGCCGGAGTGCCGTTTTCACCGAATCGACCAGGCGGCCGCCGCGGTCGTCGCCCAGGTGGAGCCGGTCGACCACGATTTCAATATCGTGAATCTTATAGCGGTCCACTTGCATAGCGGGGCTGATATCGACGATTTCGCCGTCTATCCGGACCTTGGTATAGCCTTGTTTGCGCACCTGTTCGAACAGTTCGCGGTAATGCCCCTTGCGGGCGCGCACCACCGGCGCCAGCAGGATGATCTTTTGCCCGGCATACTGTGTTGAGATATGCTGGATAATTTGCTCTTCGGTGAATTTGACCATTTTTTTTCCGGTCACATACGAATAGGCATCTCCAGCGCGGGCAAAGAGCAGGCGCAAAAAGTCATAAACTTCCGTGACGGTGCCCACCGTCGAACGCGGGTTGCGGCCTGTAGTTTTTTGTTCGATACTGATCACCGGGCTCAGGCCGGTAATCTGCTCCACATCGGGGCGCTCCATTTCCCCGATAAACTGCCGGGCATAGCTCGACAAGGTTTCCATAAAACGCCGCTGGCCTTCTGCGTAAATCGTATCAAAAGCCAGGGAGCTTTTTCCGGAGCCGCTCACGCCGGTGATCACTACAAGCCGGTTGCGGGGAATGCGGACATCGATGTTTTTCAGGTTGTGCACCCGCGCGCTGATCACCTCAATAAAGGCTTGAGCAGGGGCGTGGGTTTGCTGCGCTGCAGTATCCGCCCGGGCGGCGGAGTTGGAGGGACTGGATGGTATTGCCTTGGCCATAATACAGGGATGAACCTTCGGAGCAATGAGGTTTGCCCCGGCTGTTTGGAAGCGTCCGCAAAGGTAAGGATTCGAAGCGGGCTGATAATTTTTTTTTAAAACAAAAGGTTTGAACAGAAGAGATGGCGATGAGGATTTTGTCATTTGTAAGACAAGCGGTTTGGAATTATTCCCTGTTGGATTAAAAAATTAAATTTAATCCCATTTAAATGAAAAATCACGTAAATTTGATTTTATATTTGCAGGGAAAACGAAATGAAAGCGACAGCCTTCCCGTCTGGATACCTGCGGGAAGGCTTGCTTTTTAAGCCCGCGTCCGTGCGCTTTTTAAAGGCCTTGCACCCTCCATCGCAACGGATTTTCCATTTTAACAAGTCGATGTTGCCCCAATCAGACGCACTGTCCTATTTTTGGCGGCTAAAATTATTGTTGCACTACCTGATGACAGATTTACGTGAATTTATCGAACACACCTTGCTGAAGCCGGATTGTTCGCTGCAGGATGTACGCCGAATTTGTGAAGAAGCCAGCCAGGCGGGTTTTGCAGGGGTGTGTATTCCGCCTTTTTATGTTCGCGATGCCAAACGCTTTCTTGGAGAAGGAAGCCCCGTCCGGGTAGCAACCGTAGTCGGTTTTCCGATGGGGTATACCGCCATTGCAGCCAAAAGCGAAGAGATCAAACGCGCTGTGGATGACGGCGCCGACGAAATTGACGCCGTACTGCACATAGCCGCCGTCAAAAGCCAGAACTGGAATCACGTGCAACACGATATCGAAGGGGTGGCACGCGCCACGCATTTGCGGGGACGCATTTCCAAACTCATCCTGGAATGCGGCTTGCTGACGGAAGAGGAGATACGGCGGGTATGCGCCATTGCCGGAGAAGCCGGCATACACTATTTAAAAACCGGAACAGGGTTTCACGGCTTCCCAGCCACTGAAGAAATGGTGCGCTTGCTGAAAGCGCTGGCGGGTGACCAGATGAAAGTAAAAGCCTCCGGAGGCATTCGCACCCGGGAAATGGCCGAGGCATTGGTCCGCGCCGGCGCCGACCGCCTGGGCACCTCATCGGGCAGGACGCTGATCGGGCAGGACGAGTGACCGTTTTTTTTACACAAGGTTTATGCCCTGGTATATGATCCATAAAACGCTGAACAAGGATGGTTCCGTAAACACCACACAGCCCCCGGGGGCGCCGCCGGCCAGTTGGTTGGGCCGGCTGGCGCTGGTTGGGTTGCTGCTGGGCTGTTTTTCGGTGCGGGCAAGCGCGCAGCAATTGCAGCTGAACGTAGATCCGGCGGTTGACCAGTTAATGAAAAACTGGGTGTCGCTCAATCGCAGCAACCCGGGCATCGAGGGTTGGCGGCTCCAGCTGCTCTCGACCACCGACCGGCAGCGGGTGGAGGCGGGCAAATCACAATTTTTGAGTCTTTATCCGACCGTTCCTGCCGATTGGGTGCACGAAAAACCGTACTACAAACTGCGTGTCGGCGCCTTTCTAACCCGTCAGGAAGCTATGTCCTTTTTAGTGGAGATAAAGGATGCATACCCGGGCGCCTATCCGGCCCGGGATGCGAATATTCACCCGAGGGACTTTCTAGAATGAACAGAACCACCGTGCAAACAAGCGGGCAGCACAAAAGGAAATGAAAGGATTCAGAAATACCGGTACCGGCGTGGGCGATTTGGATTATATCACGCTCACCTGTTATATCGCCCTGGTGTTGGTCGGGTGGCTGATGATCTTTTCGGTCAATTATACCTCCGGATCCTGGAGCGCCGTATTCGACCTTGGGAACAATGCCGGCAAGCAGCTGTTTTTTATTCTCGCTTGTGCAGTGATCCTGTTTTTTATCCAAATGACCGATTGGGCGTTCTGGCGCACTTTTGCGCTGCCGGTTTATTTGGGTTCGTTGATCCTGCTCATAGGGACCATTGTTTTCGGCCGCGAGATCAATGGTGCAAATGCCTGGTATCAGTTCGGCGGCTTTTCCTTTCAGCCTTCCGAAATTGCCAAGTTCAGCACCTGCCTGGCGATGGCCGGATACCTTAGCTCGACCGGTGTAACGCTGCGCGAAACCAAAACCCGCTTGTACGCTTTCAGCCTGTTTTTGCTGCCGGTACTGATTATTTTATTGCAAAAGGATACCGGTTCTGCACTGGTGTTCTTTTCGTTTTTTCTGGTGCTCTACCGGGAGGGCCTGCCCGCAGTGTGGTATGTGCTGGGGTTCGGCACCGCGCTTATGGTCATTTCAGGCCTGGTATTTCAGGCGCAAAATGTGACCGTTTTCCTGACCATGCTGGCGAGTGCGCGCCTGCTTCAGGAGTTTCAAAATACCCGGCCCTGGTGGATAGCGTTTCTGCTGTTGGCCCCCCTGTTCATCTGGTGGCAGGACCTCAGTGCCTGGGGCTTGCACATCGTGGCTGACCTCAGCGGCAGTGCAGGCCAATCCGCTGCTGCCGGCGCCTTACACCCCTATTGGGTGATGGCGCCGTTTCTGGCGTTTTTTCTTATCCTTTTTTTGAAGAGCTACCTGCGCAAAAACAACCTTATTCAACGCCGCCTTCAACTGATCCTGCTTTTATTGGCCATGGGTAGCAGCCTCGTTTTTCTGGCCGGCTATGCCTATTCCCTCATGGCGCCGCACCAGCAGCAGCGCATCCGCATTTGGCTACACCCCTCCGAAGCCGCATCGGATGCCCGGGGTTCGGCATACAACCTGTTGCATTCCAAAATGGCAATCGGTTCAGGGGGCCTGCTCGGAAAAGGGCCGCTGGAGGGTAATATGACCAAATTGAAATACGTACCCGAACAGAGTACCGATTTTATTTTTTGCACCGTTGGCGAAGAACATGGGTTCGTAGGCGTAGTGGGCGTAGTCGGTTTGTTTGCCGTTTTGTTATACCGGATCACCCAGCTGGCCGAACGCCAGCGCTCCAATTTTTCAAGGGTATATGCCTACAGCGTAGCCGGTGTTATTTTCATACACTTCATTGTAAATATCGGAATGACCATGGGCTTGTTTCCCATTATCGGCATTCCGCTGCCGTTTATCAGCTACGGCGGCTCGTCGCTGATCGGCTTTACCCTAATGATCGGCGTACTGTTAAAACTGGACAGCCACCGGAATCAGGCGTAAATGAAATTCACCCTTCAACACACAGATGCCGGAAGCCGGGCTCGGGCCGGGCGAATCGAAACGGATCACGGTCCTATCGAAACGCCGATCTTTATGCCCGTGGGTACCGCCGCTACAGTAAAAGCCGTGCACCAGCATGAGTTGGAACGAGACATTCACGCGCAAATCATCCTGGGGAATACCTACCACCTGTACCTGCGGCCCGGCTTGGATATTTTACAACAAGCCGGCGGTTTACACGCCTTCAATGGCTGGAACAAGCCGATGCTGACTGACAGCGGAGGGTACCAGGTGTACTCGCTGTCGCACCGGCGCAAAATCAGGGAGGAAGGCGTGACGTTCCAAAGCCACATCGACGGCTCGAAACACACCTTTACGCCGGAAGGAGTCATGGATATTCAGCGCCGCATCGGTGCTGATATCATCATGGCGTTTGACGAGTGCACGCCATATCCCTGCGATTTTCAGTATGCAAAAAACTCCATGGAACTCACCCACCGGTGGCTGAAGCGCTGTGCGGACCGCTTCGATGCCACCGAACCGCTCTACGGCTACAGCCAAGCCCTTTTCCCGATCGTACAGGGCAGTACGTATCCGGATTTGCGCAAAGCCGCTGCAGCGACCATTGCCGCTTTCGGCTGCGCAGGTAATGCCATCGGCGGCCTTTCCGTCGGCGAGCCTGCCGAAGAAATGTACGCCATGACCGCGCTGGTAACCGATATTTTACCGCCCGACAAGCCCCGCTACCTCATGGGCGTTGGTACGCCCGAAAACATACTGGAATGCATCGCGCTGGGTATTGATATGTTCGATTGCGTGTTGCCCACCCGCAATGCCCGCCATGGCGTACTCTACACGGCCGGGGGTATCGTTCACATCCGCAATGCCCGGTGGAAGGCCGACTTCGACCCGATTGATGCCCAAAGCCCGGTACCCACCAGCCGCACACACAGCCGGGCCTACCTGCGGCATCTATTTATCAATGATGAAATACTGGGCATGCAGCTGGCGACCCTGCAAAACCTGGGTTTCTACCTCTGGCTGGTTGGCGAAGCGCGCCGGCATATCCTGGAAGGCACGTTTGTCTCCTGGAAAAACGCCCTGCTTCCGCAGCTTAGCCGGCGCTTGTGAACCCGGGTACGATTTTTTATCCTTGATTTTATAAAAAAACTGGAATTTGCGGCGCACAAAGCAGCGTTCCGGTTTAAAAAATCATCTTCCGGGGCGTAAACCTTAACGTTAATTCCAAAATATGCCCGGGCCGGCCCGCGTTAGTTTTCGCATGATCCGGCGCTTCCGGTTCAAAAGCCTGGGCTCAACGCACGACCTGGAAAATAATAAAATTCGGCTGCAAAACATTTTGAATGTTTCGTTGCCAAAGCTGAAAGACCTACCTTTGCACACTTTAACAAAAAAAGTTAGGGCGTTTTTCCCGCTCTGCCTAATATTGTACGCTGTTTTCAACCAAACAACATAGTCTGCCTGTCTATGAAAAAAACTACTTTACACCTTCTTACGCTAAGCCTCGCAGTGTTGTCGGCAGTGGCAGTGCAAGCGCAGGACATTCACTTCTCGCAGTTCTACATGAGCCCGCTCAACCTCAACCCGGCCATGACCGGCGTGATGAACTGCAACCACCGGATCGTGGCCAACTACCGCAACCAATGGGCTTCCATCCTCAAACAGAATGCCTATAATACGTATTCGGCTTCTTATGACCAGAAACTTCCGGTCGGCCGCTACGATTATTTCGGTTTGGGCGGCACATTTTGGGGCGACAAGGCCGGCGAATCCGAGTTTGCTACCCTGCAAGCCCGCCTGTCCGGTTCGTATGCCAAAAAGATGGGTGGCTACCGCCGCAAGGCGCACTACCTGGTTTTCGGCGCCGACATCGGCGTAAGCCAGCGCAGCATCAACAGCCAGGCCCTGAAATGGCCAAGCCAAAACGACGGACAGGGCCGTTACGACCCCACCCAGCCGGGTGAGCCGATTGACGATCCGAACTTCCTGTTCCTCGACCTGTCGGCCGGCCTGTTGTGGTTCAGCGTGTTCGATGAAGACAACAATTTCTACTTCGGCGGCGCGTTCAGTCACCTCAACCGCGCCAACCAGTCGTTCGGCAACCAAAATATTCCACTGTACAGCAAATTCACGTTCCACGCCGGCGGCGAATTCATGGTTGGCAAACGCTTCGGCCTTGTGCCGGGCGTAGTGACGTTCTTCCAGGGGCCTTCATTCCAGGTGAACGCCGGCAACTCTTTTAAATTCCTCCTGGGCAACAGCCGCCGCTACCACCAGGCCTTCCAACTGGGCGTATGGGCACGCGTGGCCAACGAACTGGAAAGCGGCAAACTGGTGGACGCTTTTATCCTCAGCACCCGCTTCGATTACGAACAGTTTACCATCGGCTTTAGCTACGACATCAATACCTCGAGCTTGTACACCGCCTCCAACGGTAACGGGGCATTCGAATTCTCGCTGGTATATAAAATTTGCGGGCCCGAACGCCGCGGGGTATACTGCCCCAATTTCTAGTCCAAACTCCGTGTTTTCCCGGAGAAATACTGAAAAAGATTTCCGTAGTTTTGTGCGCTACGGAAATCTTTTTCATTTTTGTCCGGCCAAGTTCAAAGGAAAAATCCGCAACCGGCGCCGCTCCCGCGCCGGTAATTCAGCCCGCACAGGTCGCTGATCACATAAAATCAAAATACGATGTTTGGTAGTAACAAAAGTACAGAAGAACCCAAATCCGCCGCCGCTTCTTCCGCTCCGAATGCCCTCAATACCCTCGTAAAAGGGACCGTCGTTGAAGGGACGCTGCGTTGTGATAATGATTTGCGGGTAGACGGCGTGATAAAAGGCAAACTTCACTGCAAATCCAAGGTGATCATCGGCCCAACCGGATCCGTCGAAGGCGAGATACACTGCCAGAATGCCGTTATCGAAGGGCGGTTTAAGGGCATATTACAAGTAAGCGAGCTGCTGAACGTGCGCGAAACCGCCGAAATCGAAGGCGATATAACGACCAATAAACTGCTGGTACAAAGCGGCGCCCGCTTCAACGTGACGTGCAAAATGGAAGCCGGCGCCGCCAATGGCGCCATTCGAAATGCCGATGTTAAAGCCGAAAACAATGCCGCAGCCGCCACAGCCAAAGTCGCCGGAGGAAAAGAAGAGATCCGCAATTAGAGACTGGGCCAAATACAGCGGCCTTGCATTTCAACTCCTGGGCGCCTGCCTGGCAGGCGTATTGACCGGCCGGTGGCTGGATGCTAAAATGCAGTTGGACCGGCCGTTGTTCGCCGTATTTCTTACGGTCTTTTTTATGATCGCTTCGCTGATTTCGTTGTACCGGCAGTTGAAATAGGCAGGTGTAGAATTGTTACCTTTGAGCGGTAAACGCATGACAACTTCCGCCTTTTTTTTCCGTCTGGCCTGGGTCACTGCAGGCGCCGCCGCCATGCTGACAACCCTGTTTCTGATCTTGCCGGCCATAAAACAACATACCGGATTTGCCGCCGGTACTGTCCTCCTTTTTGCACTGGTTTGCACCGGTTTGTTTTATGCCGGCCGGAGTGCTGCCGCCAGCAGCGCAAAAACGGCATTTACCAACCTCATTTCAGCTTCTGTGTTCGGAAAAATGCTGCTTGCTGTAGCCGTCCTTTGAAACCTCGGGGGTGGACGGTGGATAGTTTTAAAATAATACGAACCATTGAAGTATGAAACGTCCGAAAAAAGGCGAATATGCTCCATTTCACGAAACCTACCTGCGGGAGGTGCCGCCGCGCAGTTCGGCGCTGAGTCTTTTGCGAAAGACCTTTAAAACGGCGCAACAACTGCTCGGCCATTTGCCGGAAGAAATGGGCGATCACCGCTATGCGCCCGGCAAATGGACCATCAAACAAGTGCTGATCCACCTGATTGACTTCGAGCGGGTGTTCGCGTTCCGGATACTCTCCTTTATGCGGGCCGACCGCATCGCACTGCCGGGCTTCAATCAGGATTTTTGGATGGAAGAGGCTGGCGTTTCCGATCGTGCCATCCCGGATTTGCTGAAAGAATGGAAAGCGGTGCGCGACAATACGATCTTTTTACTCCAACAATGCTCTGAAAAACAATCGGCGTTCCCCGGTACTGCCAGTGGCTGGAAAGCCACGCCACGCGCCTTGTTTTTTATTATTATCGGACACCAGATTCGGCACATGAACATCTTGCGGGAGTTGTATCTGAACGAATCGGCAGACGCCTCCGCAAACGCATGATCAAGAAGTGGGTGCTTAAAGCGATCGTACAAAAAACCATCTCCTACCTGCCCTTTGCACAGCGCATCAATTATGTTTTTCAAAAATATGTAACCCAAGGCGTTCAGCTGAGCGACGCCTATTTTGAAGACCGCCTGGAGCACGCCCGTCAGCACATAACCGCCTGGGAGCGCTACGCCGGCGGAGCTCCGCCGCGCTATACCCTCGAATTGGGCACCGGTTGGTATCCCGTTGTGCCGGTAGCCTTGTTCCTCTATGGGGCCGAGGATATCCGTACCGTAGATGTGACCTTGCTCACCGATGCCCGCCATATACACACCACCATAAAAAAATTCGTAGCCTGCGCGGATGCCGGAAAACTGGAATCCTTCCTGCACTATGTGCCGGAACGGATGAAAACGCTGCGCCAGCTGGCCGCTCCGGGCGATCCCCCCGGCATGGAAGCGCTGACCCGCGCTTTGCATATCCGGTACGTCGTCGGGGATGCGCGCCGGCTTCCCGTCGATGCAGCCTCCGTCGACCTCATCCATTCCAATAATACCTTCGAACATATTTACCCCGAAATCCTGCTGGATATTCTCCGCGAGTTCCGGCGCGTGGCGCGGCCCGGCGGCCTGCAGTCGCATTTTATCGACCTTTCCGATCATTTCGCCCATTTCGACCCTTCCATCACCATCTATCATTTCCTGCGTTTTGCACCGGCTGTCTGGAAATGGATAGATAATAGCGTTCAACCGCTGAACCGGCTCCGGATCACAGACTACCGGCGCCTGTACCGCGAAGCGGGCATTCCGGTAACGGCAGAAAACCTGCGGCCCGGGCAGCCGGAGTTGTTGCGGAACTTGCCGGTACACCCCGTTTTTCTGCAGAATACCCCGGAAGAAAACGCCGTAAGTCACGGGTATTTTTTTTCGAAGATGCCGTGAGCAAAATATTTTCCAGGGGCAGAAGGCCCTAAAACAGCCACCCGAGTAGTTTTCCCTTCGGATTGATCCCTTCGTATCGCAAAAACACTTTCAATGACTCCGTTTTTTTCCACATCGAGCATTTTTTCCACTGTTTTTTTTGCCTTAGGTTTTTCAGTTGCCCTGCACGCCCAACTGACGCCGACGTATACGGTAAATATCCCGGTGCGCGATGGCAAAACGCTCGCCGCCGACGTGTACGTACCGTCCGGCTGCATGAGCTGCCCAACGATTCTGATCCAAACCCCTTATAACAAAAACCTGTTCCGCCTTGGCCTGCCGCTGGGCACTCAACAAAATCTGCATGCCAGCCCGTACAACTGGGTGGTAGTCGACTGGAGGGGGTTTTATGGCTCGGCGGCAGCGGCAGTAGCTCAGCCAAACCGGGGGCTGGACGGTTATGACGTGATTGACTGGATTGCTGACCAACCCTGGTCCAACAAAAAAGTAGGCACCTGGGGCCCATCGGCGCTTGGCGGTATTCAATACCAGACAGCCAAAGAACAGCACCCCAACCACACCTGCGCCGTACCGGTAGTGGCGCACCCGCATTCGTCATACGATAGCTATTTTTATGGCGGTGTGCTGGAAAAATCGAGGCTTCAAACACTGGATGCCCTGGGATACGGCCTTTCGCCGATCGTATTGGCCAATCCGTATTACAGCCTGCTTTGGCAAATCGCCGAATCGGAAACCTGGTACCCTGCGGATATCCGCATACCCACACTTCAGATCGGCGGTTGGTACGACCACAATGTGGATAAAATGACCGATTGGTACCAGGCCACCCGTACGGAAGCCGACCCCGCCGTGCGCGACAAACAATGGCTGCTGATCGGCCCCTGGGTACACGGCGGTACCGGAACCGCGTACGTCGGCTCGGCTGCCCAGGGCGAACTGAATTATGCCAATGCCGCCTTCAAAAACGATTCGATGGCACGCGCCTTTTTTGCCCATTACCTGATGGGTATCCAAAACAACTGGGAATCGACCCCAAAAATAACCTATTACGAACTGGGCAAAAACACCTGGAATACCTCCAACGCTACGACCATAGCAATATATGGCAACGACGGTCTTTTGCTCAACCCCGGGCAGGTGCTGTCCACCCAACCGGGCAGTGGGTTTACTTCCTTCACCAGCGACCCCGCCAACCCATCCCCCACCATTGGCGGGCCGACGCTGAACCCGGGGCTCGATCAGGGCCCATATGATCAGGCGGCACTCGACGCCCGGGCCGACGTACGCGCCTTCAGCACCGCGCCCCTGGCCGGCGATGTAACGATCTCCGGCAGGGTTAAACTCAATCTGTATGTGCAGGGCGACCAATCCGACGCCGATATCGCCGTGCGCCTGGCCGACGTGTACCCCGACGGCAGAAGCATGCTGATCAATGACGGCATCCGGCGTATGAGGTTCCGGAACGGTTATACCAAGGCAATGGAATCTTTTATGGTTCCCGGGCAGGTGTACCCGCTGGAAATAGCGCTGCCCTTTGTACATTATACCTGGAAAACCGGCCATGCTATAAAAATATACCTCAGCGGAAACAGCAGCACGCGCTGGGACGTAAACCTGCAAAACGGCGGCCCGATGTATGCACCCGGCGATACCAACGTAGCCGACATCCGCATCTACCACAGTCCGCAATACCCCAGCAAGATCACCTTGCCGGGAAATAATGGGGTGCTGGCCAGCAGGGAACTGCCTGGGGGGTCCGGCGTGGAACTGTTTCCCAACCCCGCAACGGACGTATTGACGCTGAAAAGCGGGGGATTACTGCCGGCATCCTTTGAAATCATCGACGAGCAAGGTCGGGTTCAGGTTGCCGGGGCGATGCACCGGGAACAAGTGAATATTGCCGGATTGAATGCCGGAGTTTATATCGTGCGCTTGCTCACGGACAATGGGGTGGTTTCGAAAGTGTTTGTGAAAAAGTGAACGGTATGAGTGGAACCGATGGCCGGTTTAGCGCATTTTCAAGCGGGAACTTAAGTGGCCAGCAATGCCGGTTTTTATACCTTACTATGTACTATTTTCAAGGAAGGCTGGATAAACAGGACTAAAACTAGTCAAATTCATCGTTTCTTTGCGTTCCCAAACTGGGAACCCTCTTGTTTACTCATAAAAAACTGCGCGCCGTTGAAACGCTCGTATCAGGTCTTTTTGGTGATTGCGCTGGTGCTCTTTATCGACCAGGCGCTTAAAGTTTACATCAAAACCCATTTTTGCTACAACCAGGATATGCCCATGTTTGGCCTGGATTGGGCCCGCCTCCATTTTGTGGAAAACGAAGGTATGGCCTTTGGCATCACGTTTGGTTGGGAGTATGGAAAATTGCTGTTGAGCGTTTTCCGGATTCTGATGGTAGGCGGTCTCATCTGGTATATCCGCCTGTTGATCCAGGCCGATGCGCCTACGGGCTTTTTACTCAGCGTGGGTCTGATCACTGCTGGCGCCCTGGGCAATATCATCGACAGTGCATTTTACGGGCTGATTTTTACCGAATCCATGTACCACGATTGTATTCCGGCGCAATTCGCGGCGTTTGGCGAGGGTTATAGCAGTTTTTTGCACGGAAAGGTGGTGGATATGCTCTATTTCCCGATCACCTGGCTGCATGTGCCCGACTGGCTGCCCTGGATCGGCGGTGATGAGTTTTTGTTTTTCAGTCCGATTTTCAATATTGCCGACGCTTCCATTACAAGTGGCGTGCTCAGTATCCTGTTTTTCCAGCGGCGCTTTTTCCGCGAGGGCTTGTCGCACCATCCGGAGGGCGATATAGCGCCCGTCGCAGAGCCGGATTTCAACCCGGAGGCGCCGCCGGAAGAGCGACTCTAGCCCTCCGCTTGTAATTTAGTGGCATTATCCGCAACGGTCAGTGCTTCGATAATACCGCTCAGGTCGCCCTCAATCACCTTGTCGAGGTTGAAGTTTTTGGAATCGCCTTCCAGGCGATGGTCGGTTACGCGGTTTTGCGGCCAGTTGTAAGTTCGTATTTTTTCCGAGCGGTCGCCGGAGCCGACGAGGCTTCTGCGCTGCGAGGCCAGGGCCGATTGTTGCTGGGTTTGTTGCATGTCGCGAATTTGCTGGATCAGGCGTCCCATGGCTATTTCGCTGTTTTTGTGTTGCGACCGGCTTTCGGTACTTTCGGCCACTACGCCGGTAGGCAGGTGCGTGAAGCGCACGCCCGATTCGGTCCGGTTGACGTGCTGGCCGCCGGCGCCGCTGGCGCGGAATACATCGCGGCGGATATCGTCTTTGCGAATATTGATATCTTCGGGTTCCAGGATGGGCAGTACGGCCACCGTAGCCGCCGAAGTGTGCACGCGCCCCTTCGCTTCGGTTTCGGGGATGCGCTGCACCCGGTGGGCGCCTGATTCGAACTTGAGTTTGCTGTACACGTTTTCGCCGCTCACTTCCAGCACAATTTTTGCATAGCCGCCCACCGCGCCCGGGCTTTCATCGAGCACCTCCACTTCCCAGTCTTGTTCCTGAAAATAGCGCAGGTACATCCGGTAGAGGTCGCCGGCAAAAAGGGCCGCTTCATCGCCGCCGGTGCCGGACCGGATTTCGAAAATCACGTCTTTTTCATCTTCCGGTTCTTTGGGTATGAGCAGGATTTTTAGTTCCTCCTCCAGCGCTTCAAGCTGCGGGGTCAAACCCTCCATTTCTTCTTTTGCCATTTGCCGCATTTCCGGATCGCGTTCGGCAGCCAGCATCTCGCGAGCGTTGTTGAGGTTGGACCGTAATTTTTCATACCGTCCGAATGCCTCCATGATGGGTTGGAGTTTTTTGTACTCTTTGTTCACCTTTTTAGCTTTCTCCATATCGGCTACAATGCCGGGGTCGGAGAGTTGCTCTTCGAGGTGCAGGTACTTGTCGCGGATGGCGGAGAGTTTGTCGAGCATGGCGATCGCTTCAAAAAAGTGCGCAAAAGTAGTGGAAAGATTGCAAAGGGCCGAAGGCGTCCGGTCATTTGCCTCCTACCAACCTTTCACCTGGTGCGGATAACGCACCACATAGGATTCTTTGATGAGGCGGGTCATCCGCTCGCGCAGCTCGTCCAGGCCTTCCTTGGTATGGGCTGAGATAAATACGTTTTCGCCATAGGTATGCTGCAGGCGTTGGCGCAGCTCGGCTTCGAGTTCGCGGCGTGTGGGCATATCGAGCAAATCGTCGAAACAGCGCTCGCGGTACAGGTCTACTTTGTTGAACACCATCAGCGTGGGTTTTTCGCCTGCGCCGATGTCCTGCAGGGTTTGTTGCACCGTTTTGACGTGGTCTTCAAACTGCGGATGGGCAATATCCGCCACGTGCAGCAACAGGTCGCATTCGCGGACCTCATCGAGGGTGCTTTTAAAACTTTCCACCAGGTGGTGCGGCAGTTTGCGGATAAAACCCACGGTATCGGACAACAGGAAGGGCATTTGGCCGAACACCACTTTGCGCACGGTAGTGTCGAGGGTAGCGAATAGTTTGTTTTCGGCTAATACCTCCGATTTGCTCAGGAGGTTCATCAGGGTGCTTTTGCCCACATTGGTGTAGCCGACGAGGGCCACGCGGATCAGTTCGCCCCGAGTTTTGCGCTGGGTTTGGGATTGGCGGTCGATATCCACCAGTTTTTCTTCCAGCACCTTGATCCGGTATTGCACGAGGCGCCGGTCGGTTTCGATCTGGGTTTCGCCGGGGCCACGCATCCCGATACCGCCGCGTTGGCGCTCGAGGTGCGTCCAGAGGCCGCGCAAGCGGGGCAGCAGGTATTTCATTTGGGCGAGTTCGACCTGGGCTTTGGCTTGAGCGGTTTGGGCACGGTGGGCAAAAATATCTAGGATGAGCGTAGAGCGGTCTACAATTTTCACCTTGAGGGCTTCTTCGAGGTTGTTGGTTTGTTTGCCGCTGAGGTCGTCGTCAAAAATGACCATGTTCACTTCTTCGTGGCGGTCCAGGTATTGGCGAATTTCCTCCACCTTGCCTTTGCCCAGAAAGGTGCGGTGGTCCGGATGCTGTGCGCGTTGGGTGAAGCGCCGGATCGTTTCGGCGCCGGCTGTAGTGGCCAGAAAGTTCAGTTCGTCGAGATATTCCTGCGCTTGCGTCTCGGTTGCGTCCGGGGTAATCAGGCTGACCAAAACTGCGTACTCCGTTTCTTTTTTTAACCCGGCTGCTTTTTCACCGAGAGTCCATTCTTTGGCCATGCGTGGCGTGCCGTTCGTTTTATGCAATGTTGCAGTCATGCAAAGGTAGAGCGATTGCTTGAAATAGAAGGGTTTGGCGGAATCTCCCTTTTGACTTTTACATTTTACATTTTGACTTTAATAACCGCATACTTCCCTAAACTTGATGGCCATGCCCTTTTTGGCTCCTTCGCTTTTTACGTTATCAAATATATTTTTTCTTAATTCGATGATTTTTTAAAAAAAACATCGAATAGTACGACAGGGTGTTAGTAAAATTTAATAAATTAAAAATCAACAACTTATAACAAAAATAAAAAGCCGTTGCCTTATTAAGGCAAACAATCTCCGGATTTTCTGGTAAATTTGGCCTCCTATTTGATGGGGCCGTTTGAACCGAAACCGATTTAGCGCCTGTCCGACATTTTTAAATGGCCGGGGGGGCGCCGAAACACTATTTTTAATCTTTATCCCAATTGTCTATGGCGTTTTTTGGTACAAAGCAGACCTTAAGCCAGAAGTTGCAACAGAAGTTGTCGCCTCAGCAGATTCAACTGATGAAACTGCTGCAGATTCCTACTGCTACCCTCGAACAACGTATTCAGGAAGAACTGGAGGCCAACCCCGCCCTGGAAGAAGGCGATGAAACAGCTGACCTGCTGGAGGGTTCCACAGAAATGGATGAAGCCGAAATCGACTATTTTGCAAAAGAAGAAAACAGCGCCGAAGGCAATGCGGACTCCGATGGCTCATTGGACGAAATAGACCGCGATACGGCCGACGAATACGCGGAAGAGGAAGAAGCCGTGCGCCTTAACGAAGAGGATATTGAACTGGACGACTACCTGATGGATTTTATCGAAGACGACCCCGGTACCTACAAAACGAGGGGGGAAGATCACAACAGCAACGAAGAAGAAAAAACGGTTCCACTCGCCTTCGAAAATACCTTCCACGAATACCTCGAACAGCAACTGGGGCTGATTACCCTGAAAGACGACCGGGAGCACGATATCGCCATGCAGGTGATTGGCTCCATCGACGATGATGGCTACCTCCGCCGCGATTTGGTGGCAATGGTGGATGACCTCCTGTTCAGTCAGAATATTAAAACCGACGAACAGGAGATCGAACAAATTTTAAAACGGATACAACAATTCGACCCGCCCGGAACCGGCGCCCGCGACCTGCGCGAATGCCTGCTCCTCCAACTACGCCATCAACTTCGCCAAAGCGACGACCTTATTCCCTACGAAGAAAAACTGGCAATCCAGGTCGCTATCCGGATCATCGACCAGTACTTCGACGAGTTTACCAAAAAACATTATCCCAAACTGGCACGCCAACTCAACCTCGATGAAGAAGACCTGAAGGCAGCCGTAGACGAAATTCTGAAACTAAACCCCAAACCGGCCAGCGGCTTCGCATCGCGCAGCGACCGTTCCGTCAACTACGTATTGCCCGACTTTCTCGTCGGCAACCGCGACGGCGAACTCGAACTCACCCTCAACGCCCGCAATGCGCCCGATTTGCGCATCAATGACCAGTACCGCGACATGCTCCGGGCCTTCCATGCCGGCCGAAACGGACGGCGCCCCTCCAGAAAAGAAAAGGAGGCAATCCTGTTTATCAAACAAAAAATAGACAGCGCCAAGTGGTTCATTGACGCGATCAAACAGCGCCAGCAGACTATGATGCTCACTATGGGCGCTATACTGGAGCACCAGCAAGAGTATTTCCTTAGCGGCGACCAACGGAAAATCCGCCCGATGATCCTGAAAGATGTTGCCGACGCAACCGGGCTCGATATCTCCACCGTGTCGCGCGTGGCCAACTCCAAATACGTGCAAACCGAGTTCGGCACCAAACGCCTCAAGGAATTTTTCTCCGAAAGTTTGCAAAACCAGGACGGCGAAGAAGTCTCAACCCTCGAAGTAAAAAAAATCCTTACCGATTTGATCAAGGAAGAAAGCAAACGCCGCCCGCTTTCCGACGAAAAACTGAAATCGCTCTTGCTGAAAAAAGGCTACAACATCGCCCGCCGCACCGTAGCCAAATACCGCGAACAACTGAACATCCCCGTCGCGCGCCTGCGAAAAGAGCTGTGATCGCCCAGGATGGTGTTTGGACAGGATTTTTGGAGTTCGGTTCGGACAGGATTGATTTGCCCGACGTGAGAGAACGGACAGGATTGACAGGATTTCCCAGGATTGACAGGATTTTTTGGAAAGGAGACTGTTTTTACGCAGATTCTACCCGTGTGCACGGTATAGCAACGCGACATTGCATTAGGATTTGATTTTAAAACAAAAAAATGCTTTTTTACCAAAGTACCCCCAATAATTATTTTATTTTCCCGTAGTTTTCAAAGTTTTCATCTCAATAAATCTACTTTTTTAACGGAAAAAGATAAATATTTTTAACATACAGGATTGATAATCAAAAAAATACATCTTTTTTATCAATTATAAGATTAAAAAAAATGCGTTGTGAAGTGTACACATAAAAACATTTTGTTTATTTTTGTCGCTACTTTCAATAAACACCGCAGCTTATGTCGAACGATAGAGAAAACAGGCTCAAGACCTTACAGGCGACCATAGACCGCCTCGACAAAACCTATGGCAAAGGCACCATCATGCGCCTGGGCGACAAACAGGCCATTGAAGTGGAAGTAATTCCTTCCGGCTCAGTGGGTTTGGATATAGCGCTGGGATGTCATGGTTACCCGAAAGGCCGGATTATCGAAATATACGGCCCCGAATCCTCGGGTAAGACCACCCTGGCCATCCATGCCGTTGCCGAGTGCCAGAAGAAAGGCGGTATAGCGGCCATCATTGATGCCGAACACGCCTTTGACCGCTTTTACGCAGAAAACCTCGGCGTAGATGTCAACAACCTGCTGATCAGCCAGCCCGACAACGGCGAACAAGCCCTTGAAATCACGGAAAACCTGATTCGTTCCGGCGCTGTGGACATCGTGGTAGTGGACTCCGTGGCAGCCCTGGTACCCCGTTCCGAAATCGAAGGCGAAATGGGCGACTCCAAAATGGGCTTGCAGGCGCGCCTCATGAGCCAGGCTATGCGCAAACTCACCGCCGCCATCGGCCGCACCGGTTCCTGCTGCATCTTTATCAACCAGCTCCGCGAAAAAATCGGCGTCATGTTCGGCAACCCGGAAACCACCACAGGCGGCAATGCCCTGAAATTCTATGCTTCCGTCCGCCTCGATATCCGCAAAAGCGGCGCCGCGTTGAAAGACAAAGACGGCAACGTCATTGGCAACCAGGTCAAAGTGAAGGTGGTTAAAAACAAATTGTCGCCGCCCTTCCGCGTGGCCGCTTTCGATATCATATTCGGCGAGGGTATTTCAAAAGTCGGGGAGCTGATCGACCTCGGCGCCGATCTCGATATCATCCAGAAAAGCGGCGCCTGGTATAGCTATGAAGGCGCCAAAATCGCCCAGGGCCGGGATGCTGCCAAGCAATTTTTACACGACAACCCGGAGGTGGCCGCCGAAATCGAACAAAAAATAAAAGAAAAAGTGGCTTCTGGCCTGGTCGCAACCAAATCCAGCCCCGCCCAAGCCGTTACCGCCGGCGACAATGGTGTGGAAGAGGACGAATTCTAAAAATTCATAGCTGGTCCATCTCCGCTTTGATCAACTGAACGCCAGCCTCAGTCATAGGCACCAACGGCAAGCGGGTATCGCGGCTGCAAAGTCCGGACAATTCAAGTGCGGCCTTTATGCCGGTCGGGTTTCCTTCCAGAAACAACAACCGGTACAGATCGAGCAATTTAAGGTTGAGCGCTTGCGCTGCCGGCATATCCCGGCGCAAGGCTGCCCGCACCATATCGGTAAACGGCCGTGGCGTGGCATTGGCAATAACAGAAATCACGCCATCGCCGCCCGAGGCGATGAGCGGCAGGGTAATAAAATCATCCCCGCTCAGAACCAGAAAATTGGCGGGCCGGCCTTTGATGATCTTCATGATCTGGTAAATATCGTCGCTGGCTTCTTTTACCCCGATAAATTTTTCGCTGGCATGGGCCAGGCGCAGCGTTGTTTCCGCCGTCATGTTGGAAGCCGTCCGGCTGGGTACGTTGTAAATAATGACCGGCAGCGGCGACGCGTCGGCAATGGCTATATAGTGCTGAAAAATGCCTTCCTGGCCGGGTTTGTTGTAAGCAGGATTGCTGGAAAGCAACGCGTCGATGCCATCGAAAGCAAAAGATCGGATTTTTCCGGTCAATTCGGCAGTATTGTTGCCACCAAATACCCCGGCAACCAAGGGCAGGCGGCCGCGATTGATGCGAATCGTAAAATCCAGTATCTGCCGCTGCTCCGCTTCTGTCGTTGTGGCCGATTCACCGGTGGTGCCCAGGCTGACCAGGAATTCTACGCCGCCGGCAATTACGTGTTCGATAATTTTTTCCAGGCTGTCCCAATCAATACGGCCGTTTTTAAAAGGAGTGACCAGGGCAACGCCGGTGCCGCTAAAGCGTTGATGCAGGCTCATGTGTGGAAGGGACAATTTTATCGAGATAAACGTCCAATTGTTTTACAAAATACGAAATACCCTTTTCGGCCGGCGTTTCGAGGATCATATCCAGGTCATGCGGCGCTCGGGTGGCGGTGCCGATTTTCATGGCCGCCAGCGATGCCGCCGCCGCCCAATTGATCCAGGGCACCTCTGATTTGTTCAGACAGAGCAACAGGTCGACAGGATCGGCAACGAATACGGCTACGGCTTCCGACTTGGGCTTGCCGTTCCAGTGCAGTTCTTTTTGGGTAAATTGTGGAAATTGTGTTTGGCCCAGGGGGTGTTTGTTGTCTACAAAACCCAGGAGGCGCACTTTTTTGCGCCGTTTTTCTTCAAGTGTATGCGCCAGTTCCAATACCTCGCGCCGGTCATTTTCTTCGGTTGCATCGAACAGGATACCGATGGTCCGCGCACTCTCTAAGGTGTGGGTTTTCCGCCGGCGCCGCTGATTGGCCAGGGTTTGGCGAAGCAGCCTGCCAAAAAAAACCATACGCAATTGTTCCAACATAGCTTTACAAATTGGTGTAGTTGAATAACGGGCGCGCCCGGTTACTTGCCCGACTTGGCCGGGGCGATGCGCCGGTAGTGGCCCATGTTGCTGTATTTGGCAATACGGGCGCTGATGCGTTCGTCGGGGTCCTGCTTGATCACTTTTTTCAACTCCGCCTGGATATGCTCTTTGAGCGCTATGGCCATTTCTTCCGGGGCGTGGTGTGCGCCGCCCAGGGGTTCTTTCACAATACCGTCGATCAGGCCAAACTCGAGCATGTGATCGGCATCGAGCTTAAGGGCCTCCGCCGCCTGCTCTTTGTAATCCCAGGAATGCCACAGGATAGACGAACAGGATTCGGGCGAAATCACCGAATACCAGGTGTATTCAAGCATAAACACCTTGTCGCCCAAACCAATACCCAACGCGCCGCCCGAAGCCCCTTCGCCAATGATATAACAAAGTACCGGCACGCGCAGCTGCGCCATTTCAAACAAATTGCGGGCGATAGCTTCCGCCTGGCCGCGTTGCTCGGCTTCCAGCCCCGGAAAGGCGCCGGGCGTATCGATCAGCGTAACCACCGGAAACCTGAAACGTTCCGCCATTTTCATCAGGCGCAATGCTTTGCGGTAGCCCTCCGGGTTGGCCATGCCGAAGTTTCGATATTGCCGCATTTTAGTATTCACACCTTTCTGGTGACCGATGACCACAACGGTTTGGCCGTCCAGATTAGCCAAGCCGCCGATAATGGCATGGTCGTCGCCGCCGCAGCGGTCGCCATGAAGCTCGATAAATTTGGTGCACATTGTGGTGACATAATACAGCGTATAGGGCCGCTCCGGATGGCGCGACAGCTGTACTTTTTGCCAGCCGCTTAGGCGTGTGAATATTTCCTGCCGCTTATGCTGGATCTTGGATTCCAGCTCGTGGATCATCTCCGTTACATCCACTTCCCCCTTTTCTCCAACTTCTTTCAATTTTTCCAACTGCTCGTACAGCGCTTCGAGGGGTTTTTCAAAATCCATGAAGGTCATAGCCATGGTCGGATAAAGATGTGTGGTGATGCCGGCTTCTTTTCGGGCCGAAACGGATGGTATGCCGGCCCGCCAGTAGCATAGCCGGGTGACAAAGGTACGCTTTGGTTAAAGGAAAAAGAAATGCGTTATATTCGCCTTGTAAAAAATCCCCGCCCTATGCAAATCAATTGGGACATCTTGCTCCATGAACTGGAAACCGGAAAATGTATTCTATGTATCGGGCCCGATGTATTTTCCTCCGACACCGAACGCCTGGAGAAAAAACTCGCCGATTCGCTCCGGGCCCAAAGCGATACCCTCGGCGTCCGCGTGTATGACGACGGCTGGTTTCACTACCTTAAAGACCGCGATGAAGTGGCCACCTGGTTCACCATCAAACAGTTTTACGAAACCCAATTGCCGCCCGACCCCGACGTAGTGTTTCAAAATATCGCCGCCCTTCCCTTTCACCTTATCCTCTATTTTTCGCCTGATTACCGCTTGCGCGAAGCCTTCCGCAACTCGGGCAAACCCTTTGAATTTGACTGCCTCTACAAAAACCCTGAACTGGACAAAGGCCGCAACAAGGAAAATGTGCTGCCGGACAAGGCAAAACCCCTGCTGTTTAATATGGTCGGCGAAATTGAAGACAAGGACTCCCTGGTGATGACCTATGACGACTTGTTCGGCTACCTGGAGGCTATTTTTGAAAAAAAACGCATGCCCCAAAACGTAAAACTCAAAATCCAGCAAGCCACGCACTTTATTTTTCTCGGCATGCCGCTCGACAAGTGGTACTTCCACCTGTTCATGCGCGTGCTGAATATGCACAAAGACACTACCAAAACCAAACGCCTGGGCGCCACTTATGCGCTGGACAAAGGCAATGCCACCTTCTGCGAAGAACAATACACCCTCACTTTTGTGCAGGATAAAATCGGCGGTTTCATCCAAACGATGAAATCACAATGGGAAACCCTGCAAGCCAAACGCACGGGCGCCAGTACACTCAGCCGCTACGAACGCTGGCGCCAGATGGCCGCTTCGGGTGAAGATGTGGCGATCCGCCAGGTATTTAAAGAAATTAAAGAACTACCGGGGCGCGACCAAGAGACCGTTAACCAACAGCTCCTGCTGGAAATGCAGTGGAACGGGTTCACCTCGGTGGCTTTTGAAACGGAAATGTCCAGAAACGCCATGAAATCACAGGTCGTCAATGGTATCCTTTACCTGATCGACCAGCTGGAAAAACAAAACCCAACTGCCTGACCATGAAAGCACTACACTCCCGATATGTTGGCGCGCGGCCCTTCGAAACCGATCAGCAACTCATTTTCAAGGGCCGGCAAACCGATACGGAGGCTCTTTTCAGGTTGGTTCAGTTGGAAAGCCTGGTAGTGCTGTACGGCAAATCCGGCACGGGCAAGTCCTCGCTGCTCAACGCGGCTGTCATCCCAAAACTAAAAGCCGAAACTGACTTGCTGCCCGTGCGCATCCGCTTCAATGCCTACCGCGAAGGCGAAGCGTTTATGGCGCCGATCGAAACTACCCGCCTTTCGGTGCGCGGTGGCGCGGCCGGGCATATCACTTTCCTGGATAAGTTGATCCCGGGCGAGGCCTCATTGTGGCACGACGTAAAAGAGCACTATATTCTGCACGGCGGCGAAAAAGGCTTGTTGCTGGTGATGGATCAGTTTGAGGAGTTGTTCACCTACCCGGCCGAGCAGATCCACACGTTCCAGGAACAACTGTCGGAAGCCCTGTTCAAAACCGTGCCGCAACGCTACTGGGACGTACTCGAAGCGGGTTATGCCGCAGGCAAACGCCCCCTGGAGCCGGCCGAGTTGAAGCTGTTTCAGAGCAAACCCGCGCTTAAAGTGGTGCTCTCCATCCGATCCGACAGGCTGCACCTGCTCAACCGCCTCGACGAGCACCTGCCCGTTATTCTAAAAAACCTGTACGAACTTGACGCCCTCAGCCCCGAATCGGCCCGGCAAGCCATCGAAGAGCCGGCTGCCATGCCCCGGATGGAGGTGTTCGATACCGAACCCTTCCTCTATGCCCCGGCTGCCATCGAGCATATCCTGGATTTTCTGACTCATGAACGCCAGTCAGTATCCGAGGCCGAAGACGAAACCCTGCCGCCGGCACCGCAAAAAATCGAAGCCACCCAGCTGCAGATCATTTGCCGCGAGGTGGAAAAACGTGTGCAAGCCTACCAACTGCGCATGGTGCAGGTATCCGATGTAGGCGACCTCGATGCCATCATCGAGCAATATTACGATAACCAAATTCGCAGCCTCGACCCCGACGAGCAGCTGCCCGCCCGGCGGCTCATTGAAGAAGGCCTCGTATTCGAAGAAGAAGAGCGGCGGCTGAGCCTGTTCGAAGGGCTCATTTTCAAAACCTACGGCATAAAACCCGACACCCTGCGCAAACTCGTGGATGCCCACCTCCTGCGCGCCGAGCCCAGCCTGTCTGGCGGCTACACCTACGAACTGAGCCACGATACCCTGGTGGCGCCGGTGCTGAAAGCAAAAAACCTGCGGCTTGATGCCGAGCGACGGGAAGCTGAATTGCGGAAACGGGCGGACGATGAAGCAAAACTGGAAGCGGCAAGGGCCGAAGCGGCAAGGGAAAAACAAAAACGCCGGCGGGCTACAGTGCTGGCTTGGGTGGCGGCATTCACGGCAGTGCTGTCGTTGGTTACGGCGTGGTGGGCCTGGGAAAAAACGCAGGAAGCAACACAGGCTACCAAAGAGGCGAATGCAGCATTGACAACGGCATTGGACGAACAAATTCAGCGTTTTACCCTAGAAATTAATGCCAGCCAACGAAAAATTGAAACCTACCAAAAAGCGGCGGAACCCGAACTCGTAGACCTTGAAATAGCGCAACAACTCGGGTTAATAGTCCGGCTCGACTCCGCCCGGATAAAACTTCAATTACTCAAAACCGCCGCTAAAAAATGAAAATATATCTGTTGTTGGCCATCGCGCTGACCGTGACCAGCGCCGGGATTTCCCAGACGGACTATTGCGGCCGCTTCACCAAAATTATGCACAGCGCCGATTCGCTGTGGAAAATAACTAAGTTTCAAGCCGCTTTTGCCAAACTCTCCGCAGCGCGCGAAGCCTGCCCCGGCCGGGCGGCAGAGGTGGATAAAAAGTACGCCGAATTTATCCTCGATATTGCCGGTAAATACAAAACGGCCGAAGTGAAGACACAAGAGGCCAAGCGAGAGGCCGAACGAGCCAAAGCCGCGACCGCCACGGCAGAAGCCGCGACCAATCTGGCCAAAAATGAGGCCGCCCGCTCCGACAGCATCGCTCGCGTGGCCGAAAACCTGGCCCGGCGCGCTTATGCCAACGATCTGGCCTCCAAAAGCCAACTCGCTCTGCGCGACGGCGACCGGATAACCGCGTTCCGGATCGCCGAGTTCGCACACCGTTTTGTAGATTCCGAAAACCCGGGTGTCGCGCGCGCACTCCAGCAGGCTCTTTACCACAACAGCCAACCCTACCTGCCCTGGAATTTCAACCTGGAAGGGCTCGCCGGGGGCATAAACAGCGTAGCGGCTGCACCCGATGGCCAATGGTTGGCATCAGGATGTGAAGACGGCAGCGTGCAACTATGGGACGTCGATACCGGAAAACGCGCTCAAACCTTCAAGGGGCATAACCAAGCGGTAAACAGTGTGGCGTTTTCGCCCGACGGGCGTTTCCTGGCCAGCGGCGCCAATGATAACACCGCAAAAGTGTGGGACCTGCAAACCGGAACCTGCATCCATACCTTTGAAGAACATAGAGATTGGATCAGAAGCCTGGCCTTTTCACCCGGTGGCAAATACCTGGCTACCGGATCCGATGATGGCAGTACCCGAATGTGGGAGATGAAAACAGGAAAGTGCACCGATACCTTGCAGACCGGTTCGGATGGATATGTGATGAGTGTGTCTTTTTCGCAGGACAGCATGCTGTTGGCAACCGGAACCAACGGTGGCATGGTGCAAATATGGGACCTGAAAACCGGCCAAATCACCGATAGCCTGTTTTTGCTTGCTGAAAATACGAATGAATACCTGACCATAAATTGCGTTGCCTTCTCCCCCCACGCTGATACGCTGGCCATCGGCGCCCAGGATGGGAAAATACGCCTGTGGAATTTTAATCGCGATTCCGTCCCAACGGATTTCGATGGCCATACCGGGTCCATTTTGAGCCTGGCATTTTTGCCGGGTGGCCAAGGTTTAATTACCGCATCGAGCGACAATACTGCCAAAATATGGGATTTTAGCAGCGGAAAAGTCACCCATTTGCTTCAGGGACATGCCGGCAGCGTGAATAGCCTGGCGTATTGTCCCAAAAACCAGTGGCTGGCAACAGGGGCTTCGGACGGCGCTGTAAAAGTTTGGAACCTGAATAACACGCATTCCGGTAATGCCCTTTTTACCGCCGGGGCCGGAATAGATCATTATCTGCTTACCCTGTCGCCCGATGCGCGACGCCTTTTTTCATTATCCCGCCACAGCGACGTAGGAGATCCGGCGATGGTGAATATTATTGACATAGAAAACAGGCAATTATCCAGGGACATAACTGCTAATTTGGAGTATTTAAGACATGCGATCTTGTCGCCGGGTTTGCAACGTATTTTACTGCTGACACAACGGGATGAGGCTGTTTTGTGGAACCTGGAAAGCGGAAAAGAAGAACTATTGCCCCCCGTAATGACGGATTATTCCAGGTCGCAAGATAGATTCAACCGGCTGGCCGGGGCATTTTCAAATGACAACCGGAAACTCGCCGTCTACGCCAACGGAAGCGTCCGGATATGGGATTTGGAAAGCAGGCAATGCACGGATACCCTGAACCTCGATAAAACTGGCATATTGGAGCGATATTTTGATGCGGAGCGGCTTGTGCTGGTATTTTCACCAAACGACCAACAAATAGCGCTCGCAGCGCCATCCCGGACGGGCATTCTACTTCAGCTTTGGGACATAAAAAGAGATACTGCACTTGGCTCCTTTTCCGGTCATTCCAATCCGGTCAGCGTAATAAGCTTCCAACCAGACAACCGCCACATGGCAACGGGTTCGGAAGACGGTACGGTGAAACTCTGGAACCTGTCCACCAGCAAATGCATCCAAACTTTTACAGGACATACGAATACCATACGGTGCCTGGCTTTTTCTTCCAACGGGCAGTGGCTGGCTTCGGGTTCGGAGGATAATTCCGCAAAAATTTGGGACATCTCTAGCGGCCAATGCTTATACACGATCAAAGGGCACAATGGCAGTATACAAAGCCTTGTTTTCACCCCGGACAATCGGCAGTTGCTGACGACCAGCGGGGATGAAACGGTTAAAAGTTGGGAGCTCGATGCAGAAACTATGATCCGCCAGGGAAATAAAAACCGGCTCGCTTACCTGACTTTGGCACAATTGCAAGCCTATGGCTTGGAAGGGTTACTCGATCAACGCCCGGAGAACGAAGAGCGCCTGCTCCGATCAACGCACACAAACCAGCTGATTGCTTTTGCCGATATGTACGCCCAGCTGACGCGCAACAGCCAGGTGTTGGAGCAAACAGCGCCGGATTTTGCCCGGGCCGGCCGCTTGTACCAGTACGCCCTGGAAAAAGAACAGGAAAATGAAAACGTGCAGGAAAAACTGGGAACCTTGTATTTATTTTGGTCGGAAAGTATCCTGGCGGCCAAGCGGCCAGATACCGCGTTGTATTATATCGAACAGGTTTGCCGGTTCATGCCCGACTATTGCTCTATACTATTGAAAACCTGGACCGAAAAACGGGGTGCCGGGGTCGATTTTGAACGCTGCCTGAAATTTGAACAGGGTAGCGCGTTACTGGGATTCGGGCAATATTTTTTTAATCTGGGTGAATGGAAAAAAGCGCAACAACTGTTCGAAAAAGCAGATACCCGCAAACACGAGGTATCCACGCTCACACAACTGCAAATTATCGCAGATAGCCTGGATATTGCCTTTGATTTCAACCGCTTTTTAAAAAGTAATGACCCCGGAGGACTGGCGACTTACGGCTATTTTTTTGATGAACGCGCCGAGTATGATAAAGCGCGCCAACTGTTCGAGAAAGCGGAAGCACTGGAGCATAATACGGAGGTCTTGATGAAACTGCAAGCCCTTTTGGACACTCTGGGTCAAAATCTTGATTTCAACCGCTTTTTAAAATCTGAAAAAGCCGAAGAACTCATCGCTTACGGCGATTTTTTCCAGGGGTGCGCCGAGTACGCTAAAGCCCGCCATCTCTTCGAAAAAGCCGAGGCGCTCAAACATAACCCGGAGACCCTGATGAAACTGCAAACGGTTTCGGATAGTTTGGAGCGGCTATTTGATTTCCAACTGTTTTTAAAGCGCGAAAATGTTGAAGAATTAGTCGCCTACGGTGATTTTTTCCAGCAACGCGCCGAGTTTGATAAAGCCCGCCAGCTCTTAGAGAAAGCGGAGACACGCAGCCATGACCCGGAGACCTTGATGAAACTGCAAACCGTTTCCGATAGTTTGGGCCGTAAACTTGATTTCCAACTGTTTTTAAAGCGCGAAAATGTCGAAGAATTAGTCGCTTACGGCGATTTTTTCCGCCTACGCAGCTTGCATGAACAGGCCTACCAGTTGTTCCAAAAAGTGGAAATCCTGGAACATAGCGCAGAGACCTTGATCAAACTGCAAATGATTTCGGATAGTTTGGGGCGGCTATTTGATTTTCAGCTGTTTCTGAACACGGATGACCCGGAAGAACTGGAACAGTACATCCAGCATTTTTTCAATAATGGAAAATGGATGCAGGCGCGGCAGTTGTGCGAAAAACAGGAGCGCATCGGCTCCAGCCCCGCTGCCCGGATATATTTGTACCGCATTGCAGAAAAAATGGGGGAAAAAACCGATTTTCAGCAATTTTTGCGCAGTAACAACCCGGAAGAATTAGAGGAATATGCCCGGGCATTTACAGAAATGGCCGGCCAATATGACAAATACCGCGACGGCATACCTGATTTTCAAAAAGCCTTGCGCATTTGGGAACAGTTGCTGACGATCGACAGCGCGCTGGGAAGGCGCACACATGTCAGTTACCAATACTTTTTACTGGCATGGCGCCAATTGTATATCCCCGATGTTCAAAATGCCGAGCAAAGCTACCGGCGCGGCCTTCAACTGGACCCCAATAACAAATACTTGCCGATCCTACCGCCCAACTTCCTGCTGCTGAACGGGCGCCTGCAGGAAGCGGAAACAGAATTTCGGAAATGGGCAGATTTGCCATTTAACCAATCCGGTATGTCGACCTACCGGGTAGCGTTTGAATTTGTTTTTAAAACCATGGAAGAACAGGATGTTCCCGGAATCAACTTCGATCAAGTGCGGGGCTGGCTCGAAGCGGGGAACCCGGGCGGTGGGCGGTAGCCACGGCCTTAATTAAAAAAGAACCCGCCTTGTATATTTTTTTATCCTTTCGCTTGCACAAAAGAAAAGCGTTCGCGTATCTTTGCCCCGCTTTTAAAAGAAGCTCGGTTCGGTAGTTCAGTCGGTTAGAATGCCGCCCTGTCACGGTCCCGAGGACTCGGGACGGGTTCGACCCCCCGGCCAAATGAATTGAAAAATAATACTCGGTTCGGTAGTTCAGTCGGTTAGAATGCCGCCCTGTCACGGTCCCGAGTACTCGGGACGGGTTCGACCCCGGCCAAATGAATTGAAAAATAATACTCGGTTCGGTAGTTCAGTCGGTTAGAATGCCGCCCTGTCACGGTCCCGAGGACTCGGGACGGGTATCGACCCCCCGGCCAAATGAATTGAAAAATAATACTCGGTTCGGTAGTTCAGTCGGTTAGAATGCCGCCCTGTCACGGTCCCGAGGACTCGGGACGGGTTCGACCCCCCGGCCAAATGAATTGAAAAATAATACTCGGTTCGGTAGTTCAGTCGGTTAGAATGCCGCCCTGTCACGGTCCCGAGGACTCGGGACGGGTTCGACCCCCCGGCCAAATGAATTGAAAAATAATACTCGGTTCGGTAGTTCAGTCGGTTAGAATGCCGCCCTGTCACGGTCAGGACCGGGACGGGTTCGACCCCCGGCCAAATGAATTGAAAATAATACTCGGTTCGGTAGTTCAGTCGGTTAGAATGCCGCCCTGTCACGGTCGAGGACTCGGACGGTCCCGGCCAAATGAATTGAAAAAAATCTCGGTTCGGTAGTTCAGTCGGTTAGAATGCCGCCCTGTCAGGTCAGGACTCGGGCGGTTCGACCGGCCAAAGAATTGAAAATAAACCAAAAAATAATACTCGGTTCGGTAGTTCAGTCGGTTAGAATGCCGCCCTGTCACGGTCCCGAGGACTCGGGACGGGTTCGACCCCCCGGCCAAATGAATTGAAAAATAATACTCGGTTCGGTAGTTCAGTCGGTTAGAATGCCGCCCTGTCACGGCGGAGGTCGCGGGTTCGAGTCCCGTCCGGACCGCAAGGCTCAAGCAAAGTTTGCTTGGGCTTTTTTATTTTTGTCCAGTTTTATGCGACACTACATTTATATCCTTCAATCCCAGGTAGATGCTTCTTTCTACACCGGCTATACTTCAATATTTCGCGCCGCCTGCAAGAACACAACGCCGGACTTTCTTCTTTCACCTCCCGAAAAATACCCTGGCGCTTGGTGTATTTTGAGGATTTCGACGATAAATCCGACGCTTTAAAACGCGAGCGTTTTATCAAAGCCATGCGAAACAAAAATTTTATCCTGAACCTAATCCGTTCTTTTTAACTTCCAACCCTTCCATTTATGCACTTCGGCCCTGTCACGGTCCCGAGGACTCGGGACGGGTTCGAGTCCCGTCCGGACCGCAAGGCTCAAGCAAAGTTTGCTTGGGCTTTTTTATTTTTGTCCAGTTTTATGCGACACTACATTTATATCCTTCAATCCCAGGTAGATGCTTCTTTCTACACCGGCTATACTTCCAATATTTCGCGCCGCCTGCAAGAACACAACGCCGGACTTTCTTCTTTCACCTCCCGAAAAATACCCTGGCGCTTGGTGTATTTTGAGGATTTCGACGATAAATCCGACGCTTTAAAACGCGAGCGTTTTATCAAAGCCATGCGAAACAAAAATTTTATCCTGAACCTAATCCGTTCTTTTTAACTTCCAACCCTTCCATTTATGCACTTCGGCCCTGTCACGGTCCCGAGGACTCGGGACGGGTTCGAGTCCCGTCCGGACCGCAAGGCTCAAGCAAAGTTTGCTTGGGCTTTTCTCGGAATATCTGACCTCCTCATTCCGGAGCTCTGACCCCCATGTGGATAACTACGGCATGAGTTGGTCGTTAAGATAATTGGTTTAGATTTTTTCTTCTGCTTTTTCCTTTCAATTCGATACGATGGGCCTTTGGAATGATCCGGTCGAGGATAGCATCAGCCAGGGTTGGTTTGTCGAGGTATTCATACCATTTAGCCACGGGTAGTTGGGAGCAAATAATAGTGGAACTATATTGCATGTTCTTGGTTGTATTTGCCATGTTGCCTTATCGTTTTGCGACAAAGCAACACCGGCTTTTTAACCTTGACATGCTTGCTCAGGAGTGGTAAAGTTTCCACCGAAACGGGTGGTAAAGTTTGGTCCAAAATATACACTTTTACGAAACGCCGACAAAACGGTCAAAGTTTTCTCTGTCAATAACCGCCGCCGTACTTCCGGGGTAGGCCTCCCGAAAAGTGTTAGGGAAGCGGTTGCCTTTTTTCGCTTGCCATTTAAACTCAAATGCATGTAATTGACCGCTCGCGTCTTCCACATAGTCAATTTCCTGTTGCGCAGTGGTCCGCCAAAAATAGACGTTACAGCTAAAGTCGTGATAGGTGTTGCGCTTCATACGCTCGGCGAGCAGGAAGTTTTCCCACAGGGCGCCGGTGTCGGTTCGGAGGGCGAGCGGTGAAAAGTTTTTGATGACGGCATTGCGGATACCGTTGTCGTAAAAGTAGATTTTCCGGCCTTTTTTGATCTCATTGCACACATTTCGGCTGAGTGAAGGCAGGCGAAACAAGACGAACGATTGCTCCAGTAAATCCACGTATTTCTCAACCGTTGTCGGGTCGGCGCCAATTAATTGGGCTAATTCACTGTAGCTGACTTCGCTGCCCAGCTGAAGCGCCAGTGCCTGGAGCAGTTTCACCAAAAGCGACGGCTTTTTGATTTGATCGAGCGTCAGCAAGTCCCTATACATCAAGCCTTCGGAGAGGCTGTTCAGTACTTTTTGGGCAAGTACCGGCTCGTTGTTAACGACTTCCGGATAGTAGCCGTACAACATCCGGTGTTCCAGCAGCGAGCGTTCGGCGAGGTAGCCGTGGTGACCACACATTTCTTCAAACGACAAAGGATAGAGTGAAAATTCGAATTTTCGGCCGGTCAGGTTCTCCTTCGTTTGTGAAGCGATATCGAGAGAAGACGAGCCGGTAACGAAAAGTTGTACCTGCGGTAAATGATCGGTAATGAGTTTGAGCATCAACCCGGCATTGAAAAAACGTTGCGCTTCATCCACGACCACCACCTCATGTTGCCCCACCACGGTTTGGAGGCGGGCCAGGGATATATTGTCGAAAACCGCGCGGGTTTCGGGGTCATCGCCGCTGAGCCAAAGGGTTTTGCGATTCAGGCTTTGCGTTATGTGGCGCACCAGCGTGGTTTTACCCACCTGCCTCGGGCCGGTAACGATTATGGCTTTCCCCTTGCCGAGCCATTCCTGAATATTGTATTCCTGAATCCGGTTTATCATGTGTTTCAAGCAAAAATATTATAATTTAGGATTCAAATCAAAAATAATGGCCATTATTTTTGATTTGAATCCTAAAGCGCATGCATACGACGGAAAATCTCTGCGGCTCCAGGTCTTGCCTCAATAGTCCGGTAGAGTTTGTCGTTGGCGAGGACGCCAACAGCGGCATCTCGTTGAAAATCAAGCAGAAACGCCGTTGTTGGCGTTCTCGCCAACGACATTGATCTCCAGCCATTTATAAAAACGTTACGGACGATTGTTACCTGGCCTGCCATTTTATTCGGTTTCTTTCCGCTTTGCGGTTTAGCGCCTATTTTTAAATCATAAATGGGCAAAACATGGCAAACTGTACGAAGCCCTGACAAAGAAAGGTGCAACTGTCTGGCTAGATGAAAAGAAAATGAAACCGGGTGCCGATATCCTGCAATACGACGGCGGTAAACTGATTTCGACCAACCCCAACCGGAAGAACCCGAGCCGCCGGAATGAAAATGAATTTGTATAACCCACAGTGGCAATTGCCGGCATTTAAAAAAAACAACTTGTATGTTTACTGGATAAAACAACTTGTCCAGTCATGAAAAAAGAGCTTATGCTCGAACTCTTCCAAAAATTTGAGAACGCCTGCTCAATCTCGACCGCGTGACCGCCCGCTCGCCGATTTTCTGCCTACGCTTACCATCAAAGCCAAAGACTTCGCCGCCGAACTTACCCACCATAACGTGGTGGATAAAGACTTGTACGGCCAGCCGGCTATTCAGGAAGAACACATGGACAACAACCTCGCCGTGCGCAAAATACTCCGCGAACGCGGGGTGCAACCCCAACACCTCCCCCCCCTGCCGAAGACGTTAAAAAAGTGGAACGCCGCCTCAAAACCGAGGAAAAGAAAGCCCTGCAAAAACCCGATAAAATAACCCTGCCGACCCCCGGGGAAAAGGAGGAAGAGGATTGAAACAGGATTGCTCCTGAATAACATGGAAAATATCGTCATTAAAAAAGTAACCCCCGATGAAATTGGCCTGTTGCAAAAAATTGGCAGGCAGACCTTTTTTGAAACATTTTCTGCGGACAATTCAGATGAAAATATGAAAAAATACCTGGAGGAAGGTTTTTCATTAGAGAAACTGACTACCGAACTGATGGATAAAAAAGCGCTCTTTTACTTTGCCTGGATCGGCAAACAAGTGATCGGTTATTTAAAATTGAACTTTGGAACATCCCAGACCGAACTGAAAGACGACCAAGCAGTTGAAATCGAACGGATTTATGTTTTAAAAGAATTTCACGGGAAAAAAGTGGGACAAGTCCTTTATGAAAAGGCAATACAAATCGCAAAACAGGCAAATGCCACCTATGTATGGTTGGGTGTTTGGGAAAAAAATCAAAGAGCAATAAATTTTTACAAGAAAAATGGTTTTGTGGAGTTTGATAAGCACATTTTCAAATTAGGAGATGATGAACAGACAGACATAATGATGAAATTACAACTTGAGGGCTAGGTCAAGCTACTCGGAGGGCGTATTCCGGGGCAATTTTGGCCGACCTTTTTACTTTCCCTTCGCTGATTTCCATCCAAGCGCATATTTTTAAGCCTGAAAACGGGCAATTATGGCAAATGCTGAACATTTGAAAATTTTGAAGTCGGGGGTGGAGGGGTGGAATAAGTGGAGGGAAGAAAATAATGATATAAAGATCGACTTATCTAATGCCGGCCTGAAATACGCCAACCTGAGCTATGCCAACCTGAGCGACGCCGATCTGAGCTATGCCGATCTATCAGATACCAATCTAAGTGGCGCCAACCTGATCGGCACTAAGATGTCCAGCGTCAAGCTAATCGGCGCCAATCTATCCAAAACCTACCTGTCCGACTTTAACCTGTGCGGCTTCAACCTGACCGGCGCTGATCTAACCAAAGCCGACCTGAGCGGGGCCAACCTGAGCGACGCCAAGCTGATCGGTACTAACCTGACCCACGCCAACCTGTACGGCGCCAACTTGTCACGCACTAACCTGACCGATGCCATCCTGACCCACGCCTACTTGGTCGGTGCCAACCTGGTCGGCGCCGACCTGAGCGGCTTCGACCTGAGACACGTCAACCTGGGAGATGTCGACCTGAGAGGCGCTAATCTGAGAGGTGCCAACCTGTGTGGCACCAACCTGAGAGGTGCCAACCTGAGAGGTGCCAACCTGTTCAAAACCAAGCTAATCGGCGCCAACCTGTGCAAAGTCGATCTGGCTGACGCCAACCTAATTCGCGCCTTCATACTTGGCGCCGATCTGTCATACGCGGATCTGTCAGGCGCCGATTTGTCCGACGGCATCCTGTCCGAGGCTAACCTAACCCACACCAATCTGTGTGACGCTAACTTGTCCGGTGCCAACCTGGAGCGAGCAATTTTGATAGGCACCGAATTAACCAGAGCGAATTTAGAAAGAGTTAAAATTTACGGTATATCCGCATGGGACATTAAAAAAGAGGGAATAATCCAAAAGAATTTAGTAATAACAAAACATGGAGAACCTGAGATAACCGTTGACAACCTGGAAGTAGCGCAGTTCATTTACTTAATGCTGAATAATCAAAATATCCGGGATGTTATAGATACCATTATATCTAAGACTGTATTGATTTTAGGCCGGTTTACCGACGATCGAAAAGCGCTATTGGATGCGATAAAGGACGAATTAAGAAATCGAAATTACCTCCCCATCCTGTTTGATTTTGAAGGACCGGAAAGCCGCGACCTGACCGAAACCATATCTATTTTAGCTAAAATATCCCGTTTTGTCATTGCTGACCTGACCGACGCAAAGAGCATACCGCAAGAATTGAGTCATATTGTGCCTTTCACGCCCTCTTTGCCAATCTTGCCAATCGTTTTGAATAATCAACGGGAATATGCCATGTTCGAGCATTTTAGACCGTACCCTTGGGTCATGCCGCTTCATTCGTATGAAACGCCGGAAGCCATGTTAATTGACATAGTGCAAATTATAATTGAACCAGCAGAGCGGAAAGTTGTGGAATTGCGGGAAAAGGGGAAGTAAAATGGCTTTGCTGCACCACCCTACCGATGCCAAAAACAAAAAAAGACTAACAATCTGATCAACAGAAAGTTAGCCTTTTATATTGTGATCCCGATGGGACTCGAACCCATGACTCCTTGATTAAAAGTCAAGTGCTCTACCGACTGAGCTACGGGATCATAGTTTACTTTTTATTTTTCTTTCCCATGATACTCCCGATGAAAAATCGGGATGCTCTACCGACTGAGCTACGGGATCATAGTTTACTTTTTATTTTTCTTTCCCATGATACTCCCGATGAAAAATCGGGATGCTCTACCGACTGAGCTACGGGATCATAGTTTACTTTTTATTTTTCTTTCCCATGATACTCCCGATGAAAAATCGGGATGCTCTACCGACTGAGCTACGGGATCAAAAGTTTAATAAATAGTGCCGCAAAAAGCGGGTGCAAATATACGCCCTCGAATACCTAAAATCCAACCGTGCCGGCAAATTTTTCCAACAATTATTTGGATAATGCCGCTAAAAACCCGGGTAAGACCAAAATAGTTTCGGCGCAGCCAGGGAAACTTTCTCCCCGAGGTCGTTGTTTCCCTTACCTTTGCAAGGATAATTGCGTTTTTAAACCGCCAAGACGCAAAGTACAGGTAGGGGTTTATCTCTCGACATCTTCTTTGCCCCAATCTTGGCGTCTTGGCGGTTAAAAAACACCCATTTTTCCAACACTTTAAATCTATCCATATGGAAAGCATTCGCCAGAAACAGGTCGGCGAACTCCTGCGGCGCTACTTCGGTATGCTCCTCGCCGAAGAAGGCAGCCTGATCTATGGCCGCGATAAACTCGTGACGGTCACCGGCGTGAAAATGTCGCCTGACCTGCTGATCGCCAAAATCTACATCAGCGTGTACGGCACCGAAAATAAACAGGAAGTCATCCTCGAACTGGAAGACAACTACCCGCGCCTGCGCCAGGCCCTCGGCGCCAAAGCCGGCAAACACATGCGCCGCGTGCCCCAGCTCGAGTTTTTCCTCGACGATACCATCGATGAAATGTACCGCGTAGATGCCCTGCTCAACCGGGTGAACGACGAGGATAAGAAGAAATGAAAATCGGCTTGTTCTTCGGTTCGTTCAACCCGGTGCATATCGGGCACCTGATCATTGCCAACTTCATGGCTACCCATACCGACCTCGACCGGGTGTGGCTGGTCGTCAGCCCGCAGAACCCGTTGAAACCCAAAAAATCGCTCGCGCGCGACTACGACCGCCTGCACCTCGTGCGGCTCGGCATCGGCGACAACTCCCTGATCGAGGCCTCCAATATAGAGTTCAGCCTGCCCAAGCCCTCGTATACCGTCGATACGCTCGCTCATTTAAAGGAAAAATATCCTGACCACGAGTTTGCCCTCATCATGGGCAGCGACAACCTGGATACGCTGCATTTGTGGAAGCACTACGAGTTCCTGTTGGCTAACAACGACCTTTACGTGTACAAGCGTTCGCCGGAAATACCGACACTGGCCCAAAACCCGCGCGTGCGCATTTTCGAAGCGCCCCTGCTCGATATATCGGCTACCTATGTCCGGGAATGCCTGCGCACCGGAAAATCGGTGCGTTACCTGGTGCCCGATGCGGTGTTCGAATACCTGGAAGGCAGCAACCTGTACCGCGATTAGGGGCGCCTGAAAAATACGGACAGTTCACCCGGGCAACCAGCGGGACGCTTCCTGCACCTATACCCCTTGTTAAGACGAACGTCTCAAGTCTATTCCACCATGCGTATCCGGATTGTCTTCACTGCCAGCGCACTGGCGCTTTCCCTCGGATTTTTTTGCGGCCGGCTCGCCGCCCAATCGATCGCCTTTCCCTCTATCGCCATCGGTGAATGGCGCGAACACCTGCCCTGGCAACGGGCCGTGTCCGTCACACAAAGCGATACGAAAATCTACTTCGCCACCGAGTGGGCCGTGGTGGAAATTGACAAAGCCGACCGCTCGCCCCGCTTTCTGACCAAAGTGGAGGGACTGAGCGATGTAGGCATGAATTTTATCCGCTTCAACCCCGGTGCCAATGTACTGCTGCTGGCTTATACCAACAGCAACCTCGACCTGTGGTACCCCGCCACCGGGGCTGTGATCAACCTGCCGTTTATTCAAAAAAATGTAAATATCAGCGGCGACAAAACCATCTACGATGTCGCGTTTGAGGATAAAAATGCTTACTTGGCCTGCGGTTTTGGTATTTTAAAACTCAACCTCGAAACCGCCGAGGTCGAATACACGGTCTTTACCGGGTTGCCTATCCGGGCTATTTCAGTGTATGAAAACAACCTGTATGCCGGCACCGAAGAAGGTATCTACCGCCTGCCCAACGATGATATCAATCCGGCCGATTTCAGCCGCTGGCGCCTGTTGGGCGCTGCCGAAGGTCTTCCGCAAGGCCATACCATCCTGGATATGGCCGTATTTGAAGGCAAGTTGTTCCTTGGCCTTGAAAAAGCCCTTTGCCGCTACGATGGCCTTACGCTCGACACCCTGGGTACGCACCCCGTACACCAGGTGACGTTTTTAAGCACCGAGGGCGCCGGCCTGGTCATTGGCTGGCGTAAAGACTTCGATGGGCGCATCCAATACCTCGGCCCGGGCGCTACCGAGCCCTACGATATTCACTGGGCCTGCGCCTCGCTGGTACCGTATTACGCTGTGGAGGATGGCGCCCGAAAGTTTTGGTTTGCAGATGCCAACGACGACTTTCGGTATTTCGACGATATCCAGGGCAAATGCGACCGCTTTCGCTACAATTCTCCGCATACGGAAGCCGTCTCTGAAATTGCCATTGCCAATGGCAATGTATACGTCAGCACGCCTGGTTACGACGTCAACCTGAGCCCCTTATTCAATCGCGCCGGATTGTATATTTTAAACGCCGACGGCACCTGGAAACGCTTTAACGGCGAAACCAACCCTGAATTAAAAGACGGGTTTTGCGACCGGGACTACTGGCGTGTAACCCCGCATCCGTACGAGGATAAATTTTATGTCAGCAGCTTCGTCGGCGGCCTGGTGGAAGCCCGTGAGGGCGGCGCCCAAACCCAATGCTACACCCAGTATAATTCCGTTTTGCAAAATGCCGGTGTTTCCGGCGCCAACCGGACAGCCATCGGCGGCACCGCCTTCGATGCGCTGGGTAACCTGTGGATTTGCAACTACGACGCCGTTGCACCAATCGCCGTCCTGAAAACAGATGGCACGATGCGCAATTTTTCCGGCGCACCGGTCAGCAACCTGCTCCAGGTCGTGATCGATAACAACGGCTATAAATGGTTTGTCGTCGGATTCAACGGCGGTGTTATAGTATACGACAGTGGAGATGACCTGGACAATCCGGCCGACGACCGCTACCGGCTGCTGACCACCGCCAACAGCGTACTGCCGTCGAACACCGTGTACAGCATTGCCGTCGATCTGGATGGCGACGTATGGATCGGCACACAACAGGGTACGGTGAGTTTTGAATGCGGCAGCAATGTGTTCGATACGGATTGCAAAGGATCGCGCCGCATTGTCAATGTGGATGGTTTTAACGGATACCTGCTGGAAAATGAAGAAATCCGCGCCATCGCCGTGGACGGCGCCAACCGCAAATGGTTTGGTACCGCTACCGGTATTTTTGTCCAATCGGCCAGCGGCGAAGTGCAGGAAGCGCGGCTTACCAGCACCAACAGCCCTTTGTTCGACAACTCGATTATCGATATGGCTATCGACCCCCTTACGGGCGAAGTATGGATCGGCACGTTTAAAGGCCTTATCTCCTACCGGGCGGAGGCTACCCTGGGCGGAAAAATAAACAACCCCAAGCCCTACGCATATCCCAATCCGGTAAGGCCCGATTACGATGGCCCGATTGCCATATATGGCCTGGCCACCGATGCCAATGTAAAAATTACCGATGTCGCCGGCAATCTGATGTACGAAGGAAAGGCATTGGGCGGGCAAGCCGTTTGGAATGGCCGCGATTACCTCGGCCGGCGGCCAGCCAGCGGCGTGTATCTTATATTCGCCACCAGCTCCGAGTTGTTCGATAACCCGGATGCCGTGATTGCCAAAGTGGTAATCCTGAATTGATTGACAGTATTTTTTTCTGACAGGATTCACAGGATTTCTCAGGATTGACAGAAAAAAAATCCTGTCGATCCTGTCCAGCCAACCTTAGAGCACCGAATATTCAATAAATAGCTGCTGACCCGGATAGTCCGTTGTAAAATGCAAACCCCGGCTTTCGCGCCGGTGCGTAGCCGAGCGGGTGATCAGGTAAGCGATAGTTATGAGGTTGCGCAGCTCCATCAGTTGCGGACTGATCGTGGAGGTTTTGTATAAATCCTCCGTTTCCTGGTACAGCAGGTAAAGGCGGTCGAGCGCGCGTTTTAAACGGATATTCGACCGGACTATGCCGACGTAATACGACATAATTTCCTTCAACTCCTTTATACTCTGGGTAATCAGGACCATTTCTTTCGGATCGGTCGTGCCTTCTGCGTTCCAGTCGGGCACATCTTCGCGATAGGACAATTGGTCCAGTTTATTGCGGGTATGCAGGAAAATCCGGTGTGCAAATACCATAGCTTCGAGCAGCGAGTTGGAGGCCAGGCGGTTGGCGCCATGCAAACCGGTCGACGAGCACTCGCCGGCGGCATAAAGCCGGTGGATACTGCTTCGCCCGTGTTCATCCACCAGAATGCCACCGCAAAGGTAGTGGCAGGCAGGCACCACGGGAATAAGGTCTTTCATGGGGTCCACCCCGAGGCTAAGGCATTTTTCAAAAATCGTCGGGAAATGTGCCGTGAATTTATCCCGGTCCAGGTGCCGGCAATCGAGGTACATACAATCGGTACCGCGTTTTTTCATCTCCGAGTCAATGGCGCGCGCCACGATATCGCGCGGGGCCAGCGACAAGCGTTCGTCGTAGAGGTGCATAAACTCCTCGCCTTCCGTTGATTTCAGAATACCGCCAAATCCACGGACGGCTTCGGAGACCAAAAAAGAGGGATTTTCGCCCGCCGGATTGTACATCGACGTCGGGTGAAACTGCACAAATTCCATGTTTTCTACGCGGCCTTTGGCCCGGTATGTCATGGCAATACCGTCGCCGGTAGCGATAATCGGATTGGTCGTTGATTTGTACACCTGCCCCGCGCCACCGGTACATACCACCGTAATGCGCGAAAGAATAGTGTCGATCTCGCCGTTTTTTTTGTTTAATGCATAACAGCCATAACACTCGATATCCGGGGTGACACGGATGACCATACGGCCGAGGTGGTGCTGTGTGATGAGATCGAGCGCAAAATAATGTTCGAGTATCTCAATATTGGCATACCGGTGGGCTTCTTCTACCAGCGCCCGTTGCATCTCCCAGCCCGTCAGGTCTTTGTAGTGGAGTATCCGGTGCTCCGAGTGCCCACCTTCACGTGCCAGGTCGTAAGCCGGGGAATCCTTTACTTTGTCGAACCGTGCGCCCCAGTCAATAATTTCCTGAACGCGTTCAGGCCCTTCGTGTACGACTATTTCCACTATTTCCCGCCGGCAAAGGCCATCGCCGGCATCCAGCGTATCCTCCACATGTTTGTTGTAGGTATCTTTTCCCAAATCCCAAACGGCAGCCACGCCCCCTTGTGCATACCGGGTATTGCTTTCGTTCTCCACAGTTTTGGTAAGCACCAGCACCTTGCGGTCCGGATATGCCTTTGCCGTTTTAATAGCGAAGGTGAGCCCTGCGATACCGGAACCGAGGACCAGAAAATCCGCTTTAATTCGCGCCATAAATGTTGTTTTATCAGAAACCGTAAGCGACGGACAGTGTCCAGGCGGCATTTTTCAGGCTGCCGACCAGATCATCGATCGACGGGTCATCGCCTACATCTTTAAGCCCGCGGGAAAGCCGGAAGTGAACGCCTATATTTCCAAAATCAATACCGGCGCCAACATGCCAGCCAAAATCGAGTTTCTGAAGCGTTTCGTTGTTAAATCCAATCGGGTTGCCTTGTCCATCTTTGAACTGTCCACTGGAATTGGCCAGGTAGCTGGCATGCAGCCCGCCATGCAGGTTGAGCAATGCGAGGTTGAATTCCAGCGAAACCGGGAGTTCGATATAGGCGAACTTGAGGGATGAAATAAAACTATCGCGTTGATATTTAGCGCCTTTAGTGGCCAGCAACAACTCCGGGCGCAAGGACAGCATACCATTTCCTAATGGTATTTTTGTAAAAATGCCTCCGGTGAAGCCGATACGGCCATCGCGGTCTTCGGCTTTGGCGTCGTCGTACAGGTTGGCGCCATTCAGGCCAATTTTCAGCCCAAAACGCACGCCACCCTCCGTCATTTGTGCCTGAAGCGTGGGCATTGCCATACCAAGCAGGCACAGAACAAGCAGAAGATTTCGTAATGCGATCCGTTTCGTTTTCATAGCTATCGAATATTTGGTGAAAAATGCGGTTGGACCTTCGGCGCATGATAATTATTTACGGGGAGGATTTCATCTTCCCAACCCGGTAGTGCAAACGGGCGCCTGTTTCAACTTTCGTCGTCCTCTATCGCTGCGGTATCGCTGCCTGCATCCGTTTCGTTAGCATCGTCTTCTTCCCGTTTTTTACCGGTGGAAGGGTGCCCTGTAAAGTGTTTCAGCATGACGATTTCGCGTTGGGTCAATTCGCGGAAGGAACCGCGGGGAAGTTCGCGTTTGGTGAGGCCGGCAAAATAAAACCGGTCCAGTTTTCGCACGTTATAACCCAATGCTTCAAATAAGCGGCGTACAACGCGGTTGCGACCTTCCACTATTTCCAGTTCGATCACATCGAGGTTAGGTTGCTCTTCGGAGTACCGAACCCAATTGACGTGCACGACACCGTCTTCCAATTCCACGCCTTTTTCAATGCGTTCAAAATCGGCTTTACTCAAGGGGCGATCAATCCCCACACGATATTGTTTCTGGATTTGATGGCTGGGATGGGTGAGTTTGGCAGCCAAATCGCCATCGTTGGTAATCAGCAGGAGCCCTGTTGTATCGCGGTCGAGCCGGCCTACGGGATACAAGCGCTCCGGATAATGCGGATCGACGATATCGAGTACCGTCGGGCGGCCGCGATCATCGTCTGTGGTGGTGATAATTCCCTTGGGTTTGTTCAGCAGGAGGTACACTTTGCGCTCCTGTATCTTTACCGGCTGTCCGTCGCACATCACCACATCTTCTTTTTGAACCCGGTAGTAGGGTTCCATTTTCACCTCGCCGTTGACGGAGACAAGGCCCTTTTCAATAAATTCAACGGCCTTTCGCCTGGAGGCAATCCCGCAATGGGCCAGGTATTTATTCAGCGGCATATCCTCGCCCGACGGTAATTCGGGTTTGGGTTTGCGCTCCACAAAAAACTCATCGCGTTTGGCAAAAGGTTTGCGCCCAAAAGGTTTTTTTCCAAAGCCGCCGCCGTCTTTGTTGTAGGGCTTGCGCTCGTAACCGCCACCACCGCTGCCCTGGTTGCGGTCTTGCCACGGCTTGCGCTCGTAACCGCCGCCGCCGCCCTGGCTGCGGTCTTGCCACGGCTTGCGCTCGTAACCGCCGCCGCCGCCACTGCCCTGGCTGCGGTCTTGCCACGGCTTGCGCTCGTAACCGCCGCCGCCACTGCCCTGGTTGCGGTCTTGCCACGGCTTGCGCTCGTAACCGCCGCCACCGCCACTGCCCTGGCTGCGGTCTTGCCACGGCTTGCGCTCGTAACCGCCGCCACCGCCACTGCCCTGGTTGCGGTCTTGCCACGGCTTGCGCTCGTAACCGCCGCCACCGCCCTGGCTGCGGTCTTGCCACGGCTTGCGCTCGTAACCACCGCCGCCGCCGCCGCCCTGGTTGCGGTCTTGCCACGGCTTGCGCTCGTAACCGCCGCCACCGCCGCCGCCCTGGTTGCGGTCTTGCCACGGCTTGCGCTCGTAACCGCCGCCACCGCCGCCGCCCTGGCTGCGGTCTTGCCACGGCTTGCGCTCGTAACCGCCGCCGCCGCCACTGCCCTGGTTGCGGTCTTGCCACGGCTTGCGCTCGCGATCAAACGGGCGGTTTTCCTCCCAATTTTTGCGTTCCCCTTCGGGTTTTTCCCGGCTCTGCTCGTCTTTCTTCTCCTCATTAAATTCTTGGCGATCATTTGCATCGCTGGAATCTTCAGATTGATTGCGCTCTTGCAGCGGGAATTCCTGATTTGGCTTTTGGATGCGCGGTCGGCGCTTCTTCTCTTCCATTTAGGCGGTTGAATTGTGAAAACTAGGTTTGACGATCATTTAATTAAGGAAGGCAAATATCGGGGAATTCAAAGTAACGCGCCTGTTAATTTATACTTATGTGGCCGGCAAATTTACAAATTATTGAAAACCAGTATCTCATTTATTAGAAAGAGCCGCTTCGGTTCGTAAAAAGCCGAAGCGGCTCAAGGTATTCAGGCAAAATCAGAAGAAAACGCTTCTTAATCCGCTTTTATCCATTTGATCAATACAGCATTCCCGGAGTGTTCCACCATACGCAGATAATGTAGCCCGGCTGGCATTTTGGATACGTCAATTCCGGTTGTCCAATCGGCCGGTTCAAGTACCCGGAGCAGCCGGCCGTGCATATCGATAAGTTGAATGACATCGGGGGGGGTGCCTGGTATTTCGAGGCGCAAGTTCCACGTTGCCGGATTGGGTATAACCCGGACCCTGATATTATCGCCCGGTTCACCGGTTCCTACGGTGTTATCAATAGTTACCGCCGGCAGTTCGGCAATGCAGCCGTTGGCATCTGTAACCAGCAGGGTGTATACGCCAGCCATCAATCCGCTAAGGTCTTCTGTACTTGCAAAGGCCAGGCCATCTTTTTTCCAGGCAAAGACCAGGTTACCGGTACCGGCGCTTGCGGTTACGTTTATCGAACCAACGCCAGCATTGTTCACATCCGGCGTAAACCCGTCGAGCACCACGTTCACCGGTGGACCAACGTTGACGCTAAACGAACAGGTCGCAGAATTACCGGAGGCATCGGTTATCCGGAATACCTGTACAGTTTGACCGACCGGGAATACCGATCCGCTTGGTAAGCCGGCGATCAACTCCGGCTGGGCGCCATTGAGGCTGCAGTTGTCCGACACTGGCGGCAAAGGATATTGCACGATGGCGCCGGGGCAGGCGGTAATCGGGCTGGAGGGACAGATGATCTCCGGCGCCTGGGTATCGTTGGATACGATCGTCACGGTTGAAGTGGTCTGACAGCCCGCCGCATCCGTGATGGAAACGGTATAGGCGCCGGTCGGCAGATTGGTGGCCGTTGAGGTAGTATCCCCGCTGGACCAGACATACTGAATCGGGGCAGTACCGGACACCGGTACTGCTGTTGCCTGGCCGTCGTTTCCGCCCGGACAAGAAACATTGGAGGCCGAAATGGTTGCGCTCAGGGTACAGTTAAAGGCATTCACCTGCACGGTTTGGACGGTAGTACAATCATTGGCATCCCGCACCGTCACGGTGTACGGCCCGGGGGCTAAACCGGCGATCGTTTGCATCGCAGATGAATTGCTCCAGGAATATGAATACGGCGCGGTTCCGCCGGTGGGTTGGGCGGTGGCCGTGCCATCGTTTACTCCAACAGCCGTTTGATTGGTCGCCGTGGCATTGGCAAAGAGGGCTGCGGGACTGGTAATATTCACCGACAACTGCGTCGGGCAATTGCTTGCGTCCGTAATCTGTACCGTGTACGTGCCCGACGCCAGGTTCGTCGTGGTGGCTGTTGTGTCGCCGTTTGACCACAGGTAGGTTACCGGCAAAGCGGCGCCGCTGACATTGGCCGTTGCCGAGCCGTTGGCGGCGCCGTTGCAGGTCAAGTGCATTACGGTAGCGGTAGCCGTAATGGTGCAGTTGAAGTTGTTTACCGTCACCGTTTGCACGGCGGAGCAGCCATTATTATCCGTTACGCTAACAGTATAATTGCCAGGAGCCAGTCCGGTGATTATTGCCGTTGTAGCCGCCGTGCTCCAATTATAAGTGTAGCCCGGCGTGCCGCCGGATGGGGCAGCAGTAGCGGTACCGTCCGTAGCGCCTGCGCTGGTTATGGCAGTAGCCGTGGCATTGGCGTTCAACTGTGGTGGTTGCGTGATGGTGACCGAAGCGGTAGCGGTGCAATTGGCGGCGTCCGCAACCGTTACGCCATAGGTACCGGCCGACAGGTTGTTCACCTGGGCAGTTGAAGCACTGTTCGACCATAAGTAGGTAAACGCTCCGGTTCCGCCGCCGCCAGATGCAACGGCAGAGCCATTCGAGCCACCCGTACAACTAATGTTGACTACATTGCCAATAGCAGCCGTGACAGGTGGCGATTGCACTACTGTGGCCAGGGCTGTGGCTGTGCAACCATTGGCGGTATTGGTCACCAGCAAGGTATATTCGCCGGGCGCATTCACGGTTGGCGTGAGCGTATTGGCCCCCGCAGTGATACTACCGTTGCTCGTGCTCCAGGCATAGGAAAAGCTGGCGCCTTGAGACGATGCGGCACCGTTGAGTTGCAGGGAAGTAGTCTGGCAATTCAAATTGCCGGGTGTGGCCACGCTGGCCACCGGCGGCGTCACGTTTTGGTTGACGGTTGTGGTAAAGGCAGCCGTACAACCATTGGACCCATCCGTTATGGTGACGGTGTAATTCCCCGGCGTATTGACCGCCGGATTTTGCACCGTGGCGGTAAAATTGCCTGGCCCGCTCCAGGCATAGGCGCCTGGATTGGCATTGGTGGTAAGCGTAATTTGGGTAGTTGTGGTGGTACAGTTCAGTATACCCGGCGTCAGGGTAGCCGTTGGGGGGGCCACGTTTTGCGCTACGCTTACAGCCGCCGTTGCGGAGCAGCCATTGTCATTGTCCAGGACAACCAAGGTATAGGTTCCCGGAGCAGTTACCGTTGGCGTCAGGGTATTAGCGCCAGCTGCGATATTCCCGGAACTAGTCGTCCAGCTATAGCTGAAGTTGGCGCCCTGCGAGGATGCCGTGCCGTTTAGTTGGATCGATGTGGCCAGGCAGGTTAAAAGCGCCGGCGTTGCCACACTGGCTACCGGAGGGGCCGTATTTTGGTTTACCGTAGCGGTGCCTGTGGCGGTGCAGCCGCTGGAGCTGCTGGTTACCGTAACCGTGTAGGTACCCGGGGTGTTCACCGTGGGGTTTTGCTGACTGGAACTAAAAGCGTTGGGCCCCGTCCACTGGAAAACAGGTGCGCCGGCATTCGTACTGACGCTAACCGTAGTAGTGGTCGCGGCGCAGGTAAGGGTTCCGCCGGTGGTCGTAACACTTGGAGGAGCGATGTTAGACGTTACGGTGGTATTATCGGAAGCCGTACACCCGTTATTTGCATTGGTAACCACCAGCGTATAGGTCCCGGCTGCATTCACTACCGGCGTGAGCGTAGTGGCGCCCGACACAATATTTCCACCATTCGAAGCCGTCCACAGGTAAGAAAATGCTGCGCCGGCAGACGAACCCGCGCCGTTCAGCACAGCAGTAGGTTGATTGCAGTTCAGGGTGGCCGGTGGCCCGGCTTCCACGCTGGGCGGTAAAAGGTTACCCGACGCATTTACAGATGCCACTTTCGTGCAGCCGTTGGCATCTGTCACCGTAAAGGAATAACTGCCGGGCGCCGTCAGTTGTGTTTGCGTACCAGAGGTGCCATTCGACCAATCAACATCATACGGCGGCGTTCCGCCGGAAGCCGAGGCGGTAGCGGTGACGGAAGTATTGGTGCAGGTTAAAATACCACTTACGGTGCCCGAAGCGATCAGGATTGGCGGTTGGGTAATGGTGACGGAAGCGGTGGCCGTACCAGTACCGCTCGAACCCGTCACGATCACGGTGTACGTGCCGGCAGCCAGGTTGATAGCCGTTTGTGCGGTTTGGTTGTTCGACCATAGATAGGTATACGGGGCAACACCGCCGGAAGGTTCCACCGTGGCATTGCCGTTGCTGAGGCCGGCACAAGTAACATTAGTGCTGTTGGAAATAAATGCCGATACAGGCGGGGGGCCATTAAAGGAATATGTGTCGGAAAAATCGATAGGATAATCGCCACTGTCATTGCCGTTGTTATTGGTAAAATTACCAATGAAATACAACTTGATCGTATTGCCGTTGGCCGTTACGGGCGATTTCCAGTTAAATGTCCAGGATGCCGGCCCGCCGCCGGTAAAGTTTTTCGCGCCGCGGTGTTCCAGGTATTCCCGGCTCATAAAAAATTCCGTTCCGCTTTGGGCATTACCAGCAGTCAAATCGCCGGCGTTGGCATTGTTGCCGTCCACGACCACCAACTGAAACCCGCCGCGAACAGGGCTGCCCGCAGTTGGCGTCAGCGTTATCAACAACGGGTATGTCGTGTTGGCCTCAATGGTTGATGGCAAACCTGTCACATCTACCGTCCCGTTGAAACCATTTTGATTTCCGGTATGGCAACCATTGCAATGGCCATCGAAAGGGGCGCCGGTGCGGCCTGTTGGGGGGTTACCCTGATTGGCCAGCCAGACCAATACGCCTAATAAAAGGCAGGAAATGCGAAGCAGACGGGAGTTGTACGTTTGTTTCATCGACTGAATAAAAGAATTTGTGTAGGAAGACGGATAGATTTCAAACCTTAAATGTAGGTGCAACTTCTAATGAAGTCCAGAGCTCGCCAGCCTTCACAATTGTTGAATCCTGGCGAACCGGTAAAAAAGTAAGATGAGCACGTGATATTTCGGTCCGGACACTTTTCGTTTTTACAGAAGTGCTGATCCTGATACAAATTACGCCTTGAAAAACCTACCTTCGCCCAGCGAACTTTCGCTAAATTCAACCGTTTCATTTTATACCTAATAGTTATTTACCATCGCTATGTACACAAAACATATACGAAAAGTAGCCGTGCTGGGTTCCGGCCTGATGGGTACCGGAATTGCTGCGCACCTTGCCGGGTGTGGTTTGGAAGTGTTGTTACTGGATATTTTGCCGCCGGATTTAAAGGAGGAAGAATCCAAAACAAAGGCAGCGCGCAACCGGGTAGGCCTGGCAGCATTACAAGCAGGGCTTAAAGCCAAACCAGCGCCTTTTTACGACCAATCCTTCGCTGGCAGGATAACTGTTGGAAATTTTGAAGACGATTTCCCATCGATAAAAGACTGCGACTGGATCATCGAAGTGGTCGTCGAGCGCCTGGATATAAAAAAACAGCTATTTGAAAAGGTTGATGAATATCGTGCAAAGGGCGCATTGGTGACGTCCAATACGTCCGGTATTCCAATTCATTTAATGGCCGAAGGCCGGAGTGCCGATTTTAGAAATCACTTTTTGGGAACACATTTTTTCAATCCGGCGCGCTACATGCGCCTGCTTGAAATTATTCCAACTCCTGAAACGGACCCGGCCATCACGGGCTTTTTCCTGCACTTCGGCGATATCATTTTGGGCAAACAAACCGTGCTGTGCAAAGACACTCCTGCGTTTATCGCCAACCGGATCGGGGTGTACGCCATGGCCAAGATTTTCCAGCTGACGCAAGACATTGGCCTCGATATTTCAACGGTCGACACCCTGACCGGGCCGGCTATCGGCCGGCCGAAAACCGGCACCTTCCGCCTTGCCGACCTGGTCGGTATGGATACGGCCGTACACGTGATCAACGGCATGCGCCTGAATTGCCCGGACGACGAACAAATCGGCGCCTTTGAAATACCGAAGTTTCTACAGTTTCTGATCGACAACAAGTTTTTCGGCAACAAGTCGGGCAAAGGGTTTTATCAAAAAACGGGAGAAAAAGATGCAAAAGGCCGGCCGGTCGTCCTGGCGCTCGATCTCAACGCCCTGGAATACAGTCCATCGCAAAAAGAAAAACTGCCTATACTGGACACGCTTCGGCAGATCGACGAATTGCCCCGCCGGATGAAGGCTATCTTCAACGGCGCCGACAAAGGCGCTGAATTGTTACAACGCGCTTTCCTGGGTCTCTTTGCTTACTCTTCCAACCGCGTGCCGGAGCTTAGCGATACGCTTTATGCCATCGATGATGCCTTGCGCGCCGGTTTTGCCTGGGAAAAAGGGCCATTCGAGTATTGGGACCTGGTTGGCGTGGCCGAAGGCGTACAGGCAGCGGAAGCACGGGGAGAAAAAATAGCGCCCTGGGTAAAGGAAATGCTGGCTGCCGGCCATACCAGTTTCTACCGGTCGGAAGGCGGCAAACGCCGCTGCTTTAACCCGGCCAACAAGGCTTACGAGCCGCTGCCCGGTGGCGATGCGTTTATCGTGCTCGATGCATACCGCGACAGCAAGCCGGTTTATCAGAATAGCGAAGTGACCCTGCACGATATCGGCGACGGGGTGCTTTGCCTGGAGTTTCATTCCAAAATGAATACCATCGGCGAAGGTATTCTGCGTGGCCTGAATGAGGCGGTACGTATTGCTGAAGAAGAAGGTTGGAAAGGCTTGGTGATTGGCAACAACGCCCAAAACTTTACGGTGGGCGCCAATCTGATGATGATTGCCATGATGGCCTATCAGCAGGAGTGGGACGATCTGAACATGGCTGTCAAGATGTTTCAACAAACTTCCATGCGCCTCCGGTACTCGTCCGTACCCGTTGTGATGGCTACCCAAGGTTATGTCTTCGGCGGCGGCTGTGAATTTGCCATGCACTGCGATGCCGTCATGGCCGCTGCGGAAAGTTATATCGGGTTGGTTGAAGTGGGCGTCGGAATTATTCCCGGCGGCGCGGGAACCAAAGAATTTGCCGTACGCGCTTCGGATGCGTACAGCCGGGAAGGAGATGTACAGATTCCAACGCTGATCGACAAGTTCAAAACCATTGCCATGGCACAAGTCGCTACCTCGGCACAAGAAGCTTTCAATTACGGCTACCTGTTGCCGAAAAAAGACCAGGTGGTGCCCAATGCCGCCCGGAATATCGGCGAGGCAAAAGCCAAAGTGCTGGAAATGGCAGATACCTACGTGCGGCCCATCCCCCGAAAGGACATCAACGTATTGGGCCGCACCGGGCTCGGCGCGTTGTATATTGCGGCACACTCGCTCAAACTTGGCAATTATGCCAGCGAGCATGATATTAAAATCGCCCATAAAATTGCCTGGGTATTGTGCGGCGGCGACCTCACCAGCCCACAACCCGTGTCGGAACAATATCTGCTGGACCTCGAACGGGAGGCTTTTTTAAGCTTGTGCGGCGAACAAAAAACACTGGAACGCATTCAATACATGCTGGAAAACGGCAAGCCCTTGCGCAATTGACTTAAAAAACAAAATATTTACATTTTTAATAAAACAAAACCTTCTCCTCCTGTCCTTACAACCAATTGACCAGATTCAACAAATTGACCACATTTAAAAATACGCGCATGGAAGCATATATTATTTCCGGGTATCGCACAGCCGTTGGCAAGGCTGGAAAAGGCGGTTTTAAAAGTACCCGCCCGGATGATCTGGCGATAGCCGTTATTCAGCATTTGATCAAAAATACGCCGGGGTTGGAACCCGGTATGGTAGACGATGTTCTGGTCGGTTGTGCGAATCCGGAGGGAGAACAAGGCTTGCAAATCGGCCGGCTTATCGCTGTGCGGGCCCTTGGCAAGGATGTTCCGGGCATGACCGTCAACCGGTATTGTGCCTCGGGCCTGGAAACCATCAGTATTGCTGTGGCCAAAATTCGCGCCGGCATGGGGCATTGCTATATTGCCGGAGGAGCTGAAAGCATGAGCCTGATCCCTATGACGGGATACAAATTGGCGCCCAATTATAACATTGCCTCCGAAACGCCCGAATACCTGGTCGGGATGGGTCTGACGGCGGAGGCCGTTGCTAAAAAATATGGTATTAGCCGGGAAGCCGCTGATGTATTTTCCCTGCGTTCGCACGCTCATGCGGCAGCCGCAATAGCGGGCGGAAAATTCAAACCTGAAATTGTGCCCATCCCGGTAAAAGAGGTTTGGGTGGAAAACGACAAGAGGCAGGAACGCGAATCCATCATTGAAACAGACGAAGGGGTTCGGCGTGATACTTCCCTGGAGGGTCTGGCCAAACTCAAGCCGGCATTTGCAAATGGCGGCATCGTGACTGCAGGCAATTCATCACAAACTTCCGACGGGGCATCGTTTGTGCTCGTTATGTCGGAAGAGCTGATGCGGAGTCTTGCGCTGCAACCGGTGGCGCGTTTAGCAGCCTGTAGTGTTGCCGGTGTAGATCCCTTGTTCATGGGTATCGGGCCGGTACAAGCCATACCCAAGGCGCTAAAACAAGCCGGGTTGAAACTTGACGCCATTGATCAAATCGAACTGAACGAAGCTTTTGCCGTACAAGCTTTGGCAGTCATCCAGGAAGCCGGACTGAACCCGGATACCGTAAATGTAAACGGTGGGGCCATTGCCTTGGGGCACCCGTTGGGTTGTACGGGCGCAAAGCTCACGGTACAGCTGTTAAACGAAATGCGCCGGCGCAAGCAAACCTATGGTATGGTCACCGCCTGTGTTGGTGGCGGCCAGGGTATTGCCGGCATCTTTGAACGGCTGAATTAATGTGGCGATAGTTTATCAGCAGGCCAGGGCTGTTTTCGTTTTTTACTGACGGAAACAGCCCTTTTGCTATCCGGTAAAACCGGTGGCTTTTTGCATAAATGCACCGGCAGAATGGTACGCCCGGCACACTTGGAAACCTACCTTTGCACCTGTAAATACCCGCCCATGAACAAATCTCTTTTATTCCTCTGCCCGCTGATTTTTTCTTTTACTGCCGCCGGACAAGAATACCCGTTTCAGTTGGAAAAACTTCCCGACTTTATCAATTCCGCTTACAACGAAATAACTCCGGTGCCCAGCCGCGACGGCAATACCCTGTACTTTACCCGGGTAGCATATCCGGAGTTTAACCGTTATCTTTTTCTGGATAGCATTGATTTATACCGCAAGTACCCGCCCGATAAGTACGATCGCATCTTGCGCAATATCTATTCCGAACTGACTGGGAAGCCTGTCAATGACCCTGTGGTATCGCCGTTTAATCAGGATGTATGGATTACCGAAGGCGATTCGGCCAACTTCTACTTTCTGGCACATCCGCAAGAACCCCTGAACAATGCATTGCCCAATAGTATCGTGGCGATCACACCGGATCCGAATGCGTTTTATTGTATCAATCAATTTTCTGAAAAGGGCGACATGACCAAAGGTTTTTCACTTATCCGGCGGATAGACAGCCTTTGGACCTTCCCTACCCCTGTGGAAATTGCAGAATACTATACCATCACGTCCGACGTAAACCTGACGATGAGTTTTGACGGGGCGCTGCTTATTCTGTCTGCCGTGCGGTATGATTCGCGCGATATGGACCTGTATGTTTGTTTTAATGAAGGCGAAAATAAATGGAGTGCGCCGCAGCATTTGGGCAACATAGTCAACTCCGGAAAACGCGAGACGACGCCTTATTTATCGGAAGACAATAATACCCTGTTCTTCTCCTCCAACCGCTGGGAGAGTTCGGGCGGCAATGACATTTTTATGTGCAAAAGACTCGATGACACCTGGAAAAACTGGTCGCAGCCCGAACGCCTGATTCCGCCCATCAATTCCACTGCCGACGATAGCCAGCCTTATTTTAATATGAGTTCCGGCTTTTTGTATTTTACCTCTACACGGGATGGAAGTAGTGATATTTTTCGGGTCCGGATAGCTCCGCCCCAGCCCACCGAACTTACCATACGAGGCCGGATATTCAACCGAAAAACACGCGAATTATTGGCCAATACGCTTGTTCGGTACGGCGCCATTGGCGGGCCTAAAAACACCCTTCGATCGGGCGATGGATTTTTCACCCTGAAGATACCCAAGGGGGTGCGTTTTGAATTGACCCCCGAAAAGGGCGCCTTTACCGGCAGCACGGAAGAGGTCTTGTTTCGGCGCGATTACTACTTTTTCCAGGAATACCACCAGGTCGATCTCTGGCTTGATCCTTTATCTGTGGATGACAAGATCGAACTGCGGCCGATCTATTTTCAACAGTCGAAGGCCGTAATTCTGGAAAATTCCTATGCCGAACTGGAACGCCTGGCCAACATCCTTTTGGAAAATTCAAATTTGGAAATCAGCGTCGAAGGCCATACCGATAACGTCGGAAAGGCCGAAGATTTATTGCGGCTTTCCGAACAGCGGGCGGATGCGTTGCGCAGTTTTTTAGTCAATAAGGGCATCGACAGCAGGCGCATTCAAACCGTTGGCTATGGCTCCAAATTTCCAATATCGGACAATAGTACCGACGAACTCCGCGCACAAAACCGCCGCGTGGAAGTACGTATCACCAAAATCTAAACCGGATGTTCCACGTGGAACATCACTTTTTTTTACACCCATGCAACTCTACAGTACCAATAACCCCGACCTTCGATGCAGTTTAAAGGAAGCCATCTTCCAGGGTTTGCCGGCCGACAACGGATTGTACATGCCCGTTGAAATACCCGAATTGCCCACTGCTTTTATCCGGAACCTCAGCCAATTCACCTTTCCAGAAATCGCCGTCCAGGTTGCACGGGCACTTATCGGGCCCGAAATACCAAAAGCCGATCTCGAAACAATCATCCGAAATGCCATTACGTTTCCAGCGCCCGTTGTCAATTTGGGCGAGCACACCCATATCCTGGAATTGTTTCACGGGCCATCGCTGGCATTTAAAGACTTCGGCGCTCGCTTCATGGCCCAAACCATGTCGTATTTTAACAGGGAGGCCGCGCAGGAATTGACTATTCTGGTGGCCACGTCGGGCGACACCGGCGGCGCAGTAGCAGCCGGTTTTTATCAAACGCCCGGTATCCGGGTAGTCATCCTCTACCCTTCCGGGAAAGTAAGCCCACTGCAGGAAAAACAATTGACCACGCTCGGCCACAACATAACTGCACTGGAAGTAGCCGGCACCTTCGACGATTGCCAGGCACTCGTCAAACGCGCCTTTCTCGACACTGAACTCCGGACAAGGCTCCGGCTGAGTTCTGCCAACAGCATTAATATTTCTCGGCTGATTCCACAGGTTTTTTACTATTGGGAAGCCTGCAAACAACTGTACCACCGCGCCAAAGAAATTGTATTCGTGGTACCTTCCGGCAACTTCGGCAATCTAACCGCCGGTTTGATCGCGTGGAAAATGGGGCTTCCGGCGTCGCACTTTGTTGCGGCCACCAATGCAAACGATGTCGTGCCGGAGTATCTAAAATTCGGCGCTTTTATTGCGCGCCCATCTATCCCAACCTTGTCCAATGCCATGGATGTCGGAAATCCGTCCAACTTCGCCCGAATGCTGGACCTTTATGGTTCCACGTGGAACATTATGAAAGAACATATTTCTGGATACGCCTTCACCGATGAACAAACGCGCGCCGCCATGCAGCAGGTTTTCCAACAACATGCCTACATCATGGATCCTCACGGCGCCGTCGGTTATCTGGCCTGGAAAGCCTATCAGCAAGAAAAATCTTCAAGGGCAACAGGCGTTATTCTGGAAACTGCGCACCCCTCCAAATTTCGGGAAGCAGTCGAAAGTATACTGGGCAGTACCGTAGAAATACCCGACACCCTGGCGCGCTTAAGTGCACGTAAAAAAGAAGCCGTGCAAATGCCTGTAAATTACATCCAATTCCGGGAGTGGTTGATCAACCATTAGTGCCCTGATCTAAATAACAATATACTTACAAAATATATCAATCGCTACTCATCACCGGCAAATCACCCCTGGATTATACTTCTACCTGCTTATGTTCAGAAATTACTTCTTTCAGAAAATCTTCTAATATCGCATTAAAGGCCTCCGGCTTTTCCATCATTGGCGCATGGCCGCATTTATCGAGCAAGTGCAAGCGGGAGTCGGCAATCAATTCCTTAAATTTTTCAGCGACAAAAGGCGGGGTCACGGCATCCTGCAAGCCCCAGATCAGCAAGGCGGGCGCCTTGATCTTGTGCAGTTTATCGCCCAGGTTATGGCGCACCGCCGACTTGGCGGTAGCGATGACCCGAATGGCCTTATTCCGGTCATTTACTATTCCGAACACTTCATCAACCAGTTCTTTTGTGGCTACAGCGGGGTCATAAAAGGTATCGCTTGTTTTTCGTTTGATATACTCATAATCTCCCCGTTTTGGAAAAGCGGTTCCAAATGCACTTTCAAACAAACCGGAGCTACCGGTAAGCGTAATCGAACCAACGTGTTCCGGATGCGCCAATGCATACAGCAGCGCAATGTGGCCGCCCAGCGAATTTCCAACCAAATGCACTTTATCATATCCTTTAAACTGAACAAACCGGGTGACAAAATCCACCAAACCCATCACAGATACCTCAAAAATGGGCATCTCATAGATCGGTAATATTGGAATCACAACATTATAGCCTTTGGAAAAGCGCTGGAAAATACTTTCGAAATTACTCAAAGCGCCAAACAGCCCGTGGAGTAACAGCAGGGTCTCTCCTTCGGTGCCCGATTCAATATATCGGAATCCATTTTCTTCTTTTACCGGAACGTTCATCGCAAGGTTGAAAATCTACAAAAGTATAATGGGCAAAAATAGTTAAAAAGCCGAATTAATTAATGGGTATTCCAAATCGAACGCATCGAGTACCCCGGTGCCACATCCGTATGAAACTATAATTCCGGTTGCATGTTGCCCGGTGGAACAAATTTCTGTTTTTCGGCGCATGTGGATAACCTGCTTGAAAAAGTAGAATACCATGTGTATATCGGTATAACTGCCTCAGGGGCTGATTATACTTTCTTTATCAACATTTGTTGAAAACGGCGTTTGGCGTACTTGATAGACAACAAAAAGCAACACACCCAAGAGCGCAACGGCTCCCGCCTGGTGTAATACACCCAAAACTACCGGTATCGTTCCAACACAGTTGATAAGGGTCAAAATACCCAAGAGTACCTGCACCGAAAAGGCTATACCTAAGAAGCAGATACCGTTGCGCAAAACAGGAGTATGGGGCATTCGCCAAACACGCCAAGAAAAATATAACGCCATGATTGTCAAAAGGTATGCCGTGTTTCGATGCAAAAACTGAATCAGCGCTGGCATAAATGGATTGGTGTCGTACTCCATAAAAACCGCCGGAGTCCAATGGCTAAAATCCAACAGAACAGCCGGTAAAAAACTTCCGTTCATATCAGGCCAAGTGGGATAAAACAAGCCGGCTTTGGTGCCCGACATCATAGCGCCAAGGGCTATCTGGAAGAAGGCAAGCAGTACCATTGTCCAGGCAAAACGTTTTAACATCCGGCTGTGGAAAACCTGTGGATTAGGCTGAAAGGCTATAAAAGTTATCCACAACAGGTAACTAAAAATTACCAACGCCATGCACAAGTGCAGGGTGAGGTTGTATGCATTGACCCATGGGCGCTGGATCAAACCGCTGGCCACCATGATCCATCCGAAAAAACCTTCCAGGCCGGCCAGCAACACCACCACTACAAGCCGCGGAAGCAACCGCCTGGATAACATTCCCTTCCACAAAAACCAGCCAAACGGCAGTATAAATACAAAAAACATGAGACGCGCCCACAAGCGGTGGAAATACTCCCAGAAATATATGAACTGGAATGCGCCGATGGACATCCCCTGGTTGATCTTTTGATACTGCGGCGTCGCCTTGTACAGATCAAATGCTTCCTGCCAGGCAGCCTCGCTGAGCGGCGGCAGGGAGCCCGTGACGATCTCCCAGCGGGTGATACTGAGTCCACTGCCGGTAAGCCGGGTAACGCCGCCTATCAACACCTGAAAGAGTACCATGACCACGCCAATGACCAGCCATATCCGCACTGCGCGGGGAATTTGGTTGTCTGCTGCAAAAGAAAAATGCGCCATCGATAGAAGTGCAAAGGCGCTGCACCGCCAAGCGTGCAATGCCCTTCGTTTAAAACAAAACAAAAGTAGAATGCTTTTTCGCCATTCGCTTTCCACCAACCCTATATTGATAATTATATTTAAAGAGTTTAAATTTAAAAAATTCATCCCTCATCATCATAGGTGTTAATTTGTGGAAAACGTCATAACTGCAAACGGCCTTTGGGTTATGCATATTCCAACGGAGGTTATGCACACGGCGCCCGCAAACCTTTCGTTTAAGGATCAATACATTAGAGCGCTTTCCACAGGCCTGTTTATAAACGTATAAAAAATCATCTTGGCCGTTTCTCCACGCGCACCCGTGTGAATTGCCGTTGGCCGTTTGGCCGCTTATACACAGCCAAAGGGGCTTTTCCCCATTTTCCCCCCGGAGCTGGCGGGCGGTGTGGATATCTGCCGGGTTATTAGAAGGTTTTCCACCGGTTTTCCCCAAATACCTTTCAAAAAATAATTCTGGATGTCAAGGCTTTAGAAATGCATCTTTTTACTGTTGTTGGTAATTTTGTAAAACAATTTTAACGATTACACGATTTCTGGTATGTGCGGCCGCTATTCTTTTGTTCCGACCCAAAAACAACTGGATGAACAATTAGAGGGACTGGAACTGCCCGTTCCGCTTCAACTCAGTTTCCATATTGCACCCACACACCGGGCCTATGTGATCGCCAACGACCGGCCGATGGCCCTGCAGCCGATGACCTGGGGACTTGTTCCGTACTGGAGCCATGACGGTGCAAATAGTGGAAAACTGATCAATGCCAGGGCAGAAGGTCTCCTGGAAAAACCGTCTTTCCGGTCGCCCGCACTGCGCCGGCACTGCCTGGTACCCGCTGATAGCTTTTACGAATGGCGTACACTGCCCGGAAAACGCAAAGTGCCTTACCGGATTCGCTTGCGCGACGGCCGCTTGTTGTTTATGGCCGGCATTTGGGACGAATGGCGCGGAGGCGGCAACGGGGCCAAACGCACGTTTTCTATTATCACCACTACGCCAAATGCGGAGATTGCAGCCTTGCACAACCGGATGCCGGTGTTGCTCCTGGAAGAAGCCGACCAAAAACAATGGCTGGAAACCCATGACCCCGCACAAATTATGGCGCTGCTGCATCCGCCGGCCAATGCCATGTTGGAGTTTTACCGCGTATCCGAACGGTTGAATACGCCGGGATCCGAAGGGCCGGAATTACATGAACGCGTCAGCGATGACGATCCGACCTTGTTTGCTTAACGCCTGTCTCCCATGGGCGTTTTCCCACCTGTTTATCAGAGATGGGCGCTATTTTGGAAAAGGTTATACACCACCCAAGCCAGCAGATACGCCAGTACGCTCATATAGGCAAACTGGGCCAAGGGCCATTTCCAGCTGTTGGTTTCGCGTTTTACCACCGCCAGCGTACTCATACACTGCATGGCCAGGGCATAAAAAACCAGCAAGGACAAGGCGGTTGCCAGGGTATATACCGGCGCGCCGGTGTCGTCGAAGGTGGCGGATTTCATTTTCTGGCGAAGCGCAACATCGTCTTCGGAACTGCCAATGCTGTAAATCGTCGACATGGTACCCACAAAGACTTCCCGGGCGGCAAACGATGCGATGAGCGCGATGCCAATCTTCCAGTCGTACCCGAGCGGACGAATAGCCGGTTCGATGACTTTACCCAAATAACCCGCATAGGAGGCTTCCAATTGATACGCCGCGTGCAGGTCAGCTGCAGCCTTTTCGGGAAGATGTTGCCGGGCCGCCTCCAGGCGCGCCTTTTCGGCGGCCAGTTCCATCGCCTTGCCGGGGCCAAAACGCGCCAATGCCCACAACACGATCGAGATAATCAGGATGATTTTGCCCGCACCGATCACAAATGCCAATACTTTTTCCCAAACCGTAAGCCAGAGGTTTTTCCAATGTGGCATGCGGTATACCGGCAGTTCGATAGCCAGATAGGAGAGTTCCCGGCTGCGCAATATTTTTTTCATAACAAAACCCGAAGCCAAAGCGGCGAGCACCCCCAGGGCATACATACTGCCAAATGTGAGGCTTTGCAGGGAAAAAATGCCAAATACCCGTTTGGCCGGCACGGCCAGGCCGATCAGAACGGCATATACCGGCAAGCGGGCACTGCAACTGATAAACGGGGTAACCATGGTTGTAATCAGGCGCTCCTGCCAGTTGCCGATCGTCCGGCTGCTCATAATGGCCGGTACGGCACAGGCGCCGCCACTGATGAGCGACACCACACTCCGGCCATTCATACCGAAGCGACGCATGGTTTTGTCAAACATAAATACCACCCGGGCCATATAGCCGATCTCTTCCAAAATGGTCACGAGTAAAAACAAAATCGCAATTTGAGGAATAAAAACCAGGATACCCGCCAGGCCGGCCAGTATGCCGTCAGTCAGCAAATCCGTCAGCCAGTGCGCCGGCAACAGCGCTTTGAGCCAAATATTCAGATTGGAAAAAAAAGATTCGATCAAATCCATCGGCACTGTACTCCAGTCGTAGATCGACTGAAAGACGAGTAGCATCACCACAAAAAAGAGCAGGGGACCGAAAACCCGGTGTGTGACGACAGCGTCGATGCGGTCGGTGGGCGTGCTGGGAAATTGGGGCGGATGCTGTACGGCATCCTGGACAATCGGGGTGAAGCGGTCGTATCGATCCAGTGTTTCGTCCACTTGGGCCCGCAGGGAGGCAAAATCTTTGTCGTGCACGATCGCCTCGATCGTACTGCGGTGTTGCGCCGACAAAAACGGGAGCCAGCCGTGATGGTGGGCAACGAGCAGCCCCTGGTATTGGTTTTTCAGCCCCAGGTTCAGGCAAACGGCTTCGGTGACGTGTTTTTCCACATCCGAAAGCGGATAAAACCGTTTGTGTGCACGATCGCTATTTCCGGAAATGAGTTTTTCGGTTTCGCTAATGAGTTTGGAAATATTTTCTCCGGTGCGGCCACTGATCGCCACTACCGGAATGCCCAGGCGCTCGGCAAGTTTGGTTGTATTTACGCGTATGCCGATTTCAGCGGCGGTATCCGACATGTTTAACGCCAGCAGAACAGGCAGGTCCAGGTCGAGCAACTGGGTGAGCAGCAGCAGGTGCTTTTCCAGGTGGGTGGCATCGGCAACATAAATGACGGCATCCGGAAAGTGCGTATCCAGCCGGTTGGCTAAAACGGCCGCTACAATTTTTTCATCCGAAGACGTGGGATATAAACTATAGGTGCCCGGCAAATCGGTAAGCATCGCTTCCCTGCCGCCCGGAAAGCGCAAACGCCCTTCTTTGATATCCACGGTAACTCCCGGAAAATTGCCGGTTTTTTGCCGCAACCCGGTCAATTGGTTGAAAATAGTGGATTTACCACTATTGGGGTTCCCCACCAAGGCGATACGCACTAATTTTTCACCGGATCCCCTCATACGTCGATCATAATACTGGCGGCTTCTTCTTCGCGTAAAGCCAGCCGCACCCCATCCGCCTTTATGTAATAGGCTTTTCCAAATGGCGCCGAACGCACCATCTCAATCAGGGTACCGGGCAACAACCCCATAGCCGTCAGCTTGCCAGCCAGGGCCGCATCTTCAAACGCCAGCGCGCGGGCGCTTTCATGCGCCTTCAAATCAGGGACGGTACGGTAACGGCGTTGCATACTTCGCAAATGGTAAGGGTGCGCAATGAAGAATCTTATTTGATTTAGACAAAATCCAAACAGCCCAAAAGTATGGCTTGTTTTGAAATCGGACGAAAAAAGATCAAAAGGATTTTGTCAAAAAAAACGGCAGGCAAAACTCCGGTAATCGGACGTTTTTCAATCGTTCAACGATCAGTTTCTGACATGACCGGTATCATTGAAATACTACCACATGGATCATACTACAGCGCCGAAACAATAGCCCACAATTTTTCCGCCTCCACTCCCCTGAAATCGGCAAACCGGTGGGCCTCGCTGCGCGCGCGGATGTGCTCAATGAGTTGGCGCCGGGTAGGAGCGCCGGGCAATATCGCGGGGATGTCTTCAAACTCCAGGATAAAATACCCTTTTTCTTCAATGCCGGCGCGTACTTCCGGTGTGGGCATTTCCATGTGGCAAAGCTGGCATTCCCGGGTAGAAATATACCCACCGGGTATGTGGCCTTGCAGGTAAGCCTGGCCGTAAGCCAGGACTTGCGTATCCGGAATATTCCTGGGAACAAGGATATCGAAATGGGCCGTCGAGCCGTCGGGCCGGCGTACATAGGTATCGTAGACTGCAATCTCCATAACTTTTGAATTTACCGGGCGCCCCGCCCCTTCATCATATGCCGCTTCGAAATAAAATCACTCAGGAATAGAAGGGAAGGCGCCGAAGGATTACCCCAACAAATCGGTGAGTTTGCCCAGTTTACCGAAGGCTTTGGCAAAGAAACCAATAAACCGGGCGGCTGTTTTGACCTGCTTGTATTTTTTTTTAAACTTGGGGTACAAGTCGGCAAACTGTTTGGCGTAGGGCTTTCGGATGAAATTGGCCGTAAAAACGCCCTGGTCGATCAGGTTCATCCGGTCGAACTCGCCGTTGACCTGCGCAGCAATGGCTTCCATGGCTGCCTCGTTTTGATCGCAGTATTGGGCCACCAGTTTGCCGCCTTTTACGGGGTTGACCGGCTTGAGCGCCGTTTCCATCACCCGGATGCTGGAGGCCAGCAGCGAGTCGAGTTTTTGTTCCGGTTTAAGATTCGCCCGGGATACCCGGGCGAGCATGCCGCGCTCTTGCGCCAGGAATTTGGAATAATTGAAACAGGCGGCGGCAGACAGCGCTACGGCGAAAAAGAGGAAAATACTACGGGTCAAACGCATAGCAGGTCGTTGTTTTCGGGCAAAACGAAAAAAGCCGCCCGCGTGGTGTCTTGCACCGAAAAAACCCCGGAACTTGCACGGTCAACGCCCGTTTAAAACGCCGGATCAAGTATGGATTTTTCAATTTTGCCAAAGGTAGAGCTGCACGTGCACCTGGACTGTTCGTTGAGTTACCAGGTGGTACAATTGTTGAATCCTGGCATCCGCCCGGAGCAGTACCGGGCCGAATTCGTTGCGCCTGCAAAATGCGCCGGCCTGGCCGATTATATCACCCGGGCTGCCAAAGGTATCGAACTGATGCAAACTGAAACGGCCCTCCAGCTGGTGACTTTGGACCTGTTCAGCCAATTGCAAGCTGACCATGTGGCGTATGCCGAAATCCGCTTTGCTCCTTTCGAACACCTGCAAGGCGGACTCAGCCCGGAAGCGGTGGTGCAGGCGGTATGTGCTGCCCTGGCAGAAGGGTTCCGGCAAACAGGCATCCCCGCAGGCCTGCTCCTCTGCACCCTGCGCCATTACGATGCCGCGAGAAGTATGGCAACCGTGCGCCTGGCGGACCAATTCCGAAGCTCCGGCGTAGTGGGCTTCGATATTGCCTCCGACGAGGCCGGCTACCCGGTTGACGCGCATATTGCCGCCTTTGATTACGCCTTCACGCGCGGCATTCCCTGCACTGCCCATGCGGGCGAGGCCCGGGGCGCCGACAGCGTTTGGGAAACCCTCCGGTATTTTCACCCGCGCCGGATCGGCCACGGCGTGCGCAGTATGGAAGACTCCGCTCTGCTGGATTTCCTGAAGCAGCACCATATCCACCTGGAGGTGTGCCCCACCAGCAATATTCAAACCAACGTGTACGGCGCAATCTCTGACCATCCGGTCGACCGCTTGTTCCGGGCCGGCCTGTCCATCGGGATCAATACCGACGGCCGCACCATTTCCAACACTACGCTGGCGACCGAATACCGGCAGTTGCAGGATGTTTTTCAGTGGGAAAAAGCGCAATTGCTGCAATGCAACCGCAACGCTATAGAGGCGGCATTTGCGCCGGATGAACTGAAGGCAGCGTTGCGGGAACGGTTGGCGGCGGCCTGGGGATAGAAGTAAATATGCCCAGGCAAACCTTGGTGCGGCTTGCTTCATCCGATTCTATACTTCCGGCGCGCTCGCCCTTTCAAACACATACCCCATCTCCCCTGCCAACTGCCGGCAGCGTGCGTCGTACACCGCCGCTTCTTCCGGCGTGCCGTCGGCCGCTTTGGGATCGTCACAGGTGATCGAAAAACGATTTTCCGCGCCGGGAATGAAGGGGCAGTTCTCCTCCGCTTGCACGCAGGTCATCACGGCGGCAAACCCCACCGCGGGATTGGGCGCCTGGTCGTACACTTTGGAAAAGGCGGCGATGGGATTTACCCCATCGGCATATTGCAATAAATACACCGGGTTTTCTCCGCTGGCGATCGCCTGCACGCGCAGGCCCGCGCGCCCGAGAGCCACTGCAGTGCGCGGGTTGCAGGCGGTGGCTTCGGTGCCGCCGGAGTAGCACTCCACGGGCCCCACGCCAAAGTGGTGCGCTGCAATTTGCGCCCACACCTGCCCGAAATGGCTGCGGCGGGAATTGTGCGTGCAAATGAAAATCAGCCGTACCGGTGCGCCCGACCGGAGTTTTTCACGGATATAAGCAGCCAGCGCATCCAGCAGGGCTTTTCGCTCCGGCGAAATTGCCGTACGTTCCATGGCGGCAGAAAGATATTGCAGAACAGCAGGATACAAATCCATAGAGAGAGGGTCAGAGCTAGTTCGGATATTATTTTTTCCGCAGCCAGAACTGCTACGTTTTATCGCAAAATTACGATTAATATTTTCGATGCGCCGGCGGCGGATGAATTTTTCCGGGAAACTATCCTGCGCCATTATTTTTTCACCGTTCTTTATCCGAATTATCCGAAGCGCCTGCAACGACCGGCAGGCAACCGAAACATGATGACGCCCGATTTGCATCCCGCCCGGGTGCCGCCGTCGAAGATGATCCGGCGTGGTATCCGGGGATTTATTTTTTTCTCCGCCCTGGGCACCTTTGTTGCCATGTGGTGGAAGCGGCCGGCCGGGCTGGAGGAAATTATCAACCGGATCGACTGGAGTATTATGCCCTTGTTGATACCGTTGATTGCCCTGGATTTTTGGCTGGGCGGATTCCGCTTCAAGCTGTATTTCGACGGGAAAACGTTTGCGAAAGTATCGCAGTGGAACTGTATGCGGTCGAATTGGGCGAATATGTTCATGGGCGCCATAACGCCCTTCCAAACCGGCAGTGCGCCCGCTCAGTTTTATATACTCTGGCGCAAGGGCGTTTCCGTTACGGATGCCCTGCTGGTATCGAGTGTCAATTTCGGGGCAACCCTGATTTTCTTCCTGCTTTCCAGCGCGGCGGCGTTGTTCTGGATTCCGGCCGGTTACCTGGGCAAAAATTTTACACCCTTGTTTCAAACCGGTTTTGTACTGGTTGGAAGCGTTGCCGGCGCTATTTTGATCTTGTTGCTGTTCCCGTACATCGGGCACCGGGCGATCCAAAAAATCGTCTCCCTGCTGCCGTTTAAAAGTCAAAAAACACTGAGTCGCCGCGACCGGCTCTTGATGCGCCTGGAAGCGGAAACCGACCGTTTCGGCGCGGGATTCCGGGTCATTTTAAAACGAGCCAAATGGAAATTGCTGCTTACGGTAATTGCAACCCTGGTATTGTTTTCCAATAAATACCTCATGGGTTATGTCATCGCCCGGGCTATCGGACAGGATGTTCCATTTGCGCTTTTTTTCGGTTTGCAGGTCGTTCAATTGTTGGTGGTGTATTTTGCGCCGACCCCTGGAGCATCCGGGGTAGCGGAAGTATCGTCGGTTTGGCTCATGGAGCAGCTGATGCCGCAGCAAATGCTGCTGGTGTACACCGTGTTGTGGCGGTTTTCTTCCACGCTCCTGGGCGCAATCTGTGGTGCCGTGGTGTTGCTTAAAGAACTTGGTACGGACACCGGCAACGACTCGCCGGCGGACCCTGGCGCGCCCTGATTGGCTTATTTTTCTAAAACCGCCCTTTTATGGATAAAACAGTATACGACGCCCTTATAATCGGTTCCGGCTTCGGCGGGTCTATGGCAGCACACCAACTCGTTGGGGCGGGTATGAAGGTTTTGATGTTGGAGCGCGGCAGCTGGGTGACGCGCAGCCCGGAAAACTGGGGTATGCGGGGGCCGGTTGATTTGACGGCGCATTACGATAGCGCTTCCCCCATCCGCGTGGAGGCAGGAGGCAATAAAAAAGTGATGGGTTTGTACACCAGCGTTGGCGGCCCTTCCGTGTTTTACGGCGGTGTTTCCTTCCGGTTCCGGGAGCAGGATTTTGAAGCCAATACCGAAATTACCTCCGGATCGGGCGCGGCATGGCCGCTGCGGTATCGCGACCTGGAGCCGTATTATGGTCAGGCCGAAAACCTGTTGAATATTTCGGGCGAGGCGGGAAAGGACCCTACCGAACCGAGGCGGAGTGCGCCCTTTCCACAGGGCCCTGCTCCGCTGGCAGGTATTTCCATACGGTTAAAAACAGCTGCAGAAGACCTGCGTCTACGGCCTTTTCAGCTGCCGCTGGCGATCAACTATTCCGACAACGGGCGACCGAAATGCATCAACTGCACCACCTGCGATACGTATGCCTGCGCCATAAGCGCCAAAAACGACCTGTCGGTGACCGTATTACCAGGCCTGACCAGCCGGGGACTAACGCTGCGCGCCAACACCGTGGTCACCCGTTTGCAGGCGGCCGGAGGGCGGATCAGGGCAGTGGAAGGGGTTTGCCGGGAAACCGGCCGGCGATTGCAGTTCCGTGCGCGTCTTGTGGTGTTATCGGCCGGAGCTTTGGCTTCGCCCCACCTGCTTCTCGCTTCGGGCTTGCATGAAATAAATCCGGGCGGGCGGGTCATCGGCCGTTACCTGATGCGGCACGTGAACGCGATTATTTTCGGTATTTTTCCTGGTAAGGCCGACCCGCAAACCCGGTTTCACAAACAACTGGCGATCATGGACTATTATTTTGGGCTGCCACAAACACCCGGCGCATGGAGCAAGCTGGGCAGCCTGCAACAAATGCCCACGCCACCGGCCGGGCTGGTCCAACAGGCTGTTCCCGGGATACTGGGAAAATGGTTGAGCCGCGGCGTTCCCTTGCTCACCGGATTGCTGGCGATTGCCGAAGACCAGCCTCAGTTTTCCAACCAGCTGGTCATCGATCGGGTGCGGCAGGATGCCTTCGGGTTGCCACAACCGGTCATCCGGCATCATTATACCGGACGGGATCGGGCCGCACTTGGGGTATTGGTACGCGAAGCTAAAAAAATACTGCGCCGTTCGGGGGCCGTGGCTACGTACGTGCATCCAATCCGAACCTTTTCGCACGCCGTCGGCACCGTCCGCATGGGCTATGATCCGGCTGATTCGGCGCTCGATGAAAATTGCCGGTTTCGGGGTATCGGTAATTTATACGTAGTAGACGGGAGTTTTATGCCCACTTCGGCTGCAGTAAATCCCAGTTTGACGATAGCGGCCAATGCCCTGCGTATTGGCGAAGGTATTTCTAAAATATAAACCGCGCGGTTATGTCATTTCGAACAATTGAACCCGGCAGGCCAATCCGGCTTGCTTTTCTGGGCTGCGGCGGGGTGACCCGGAAGCACAGCCAAACGCTCCGGCGCTTTGCCGGTGTGAAGCGCTATTATGCCAGCCGATCGGCGGAAAAGGCAGCGGCGTATTGCCGCGAATGGAAGGGCAGCGGCGCGTTTGATTCGTATGCTGCCGCAATCAAATCGGCAGAAACGGATGTCGTTTTGATCGCCACCCCGCCCGACAGCCATTTAGACCTGGCATTGCATGCCATCCGGGCCGGCAAACACGTAATCATCGAGAAACCGCCGTTGTTTCATGCTTCGGATTTCGACCTGCTGGAAACCGCCCGCCAAAAAACAGGCGTTCAGGTGATGGTGGCGGAGAACTATTTTTACAAGCCGCTTCTGCGGACCTTGCGGGAAATCCTGCAGAGTGGCGTCATCGGCGACGTCCGGTTTTTGTTTATCAACGCAACTAAAACACAAAAAACAAGCGGCTGGCGGGATGAGGCTGGCCAGGCCGGCGGTGGCGCTTTTTACGAAGGGGGCATCCATTGGGTGGATTTTCTGGCCAACCTCGGTTGGGACGTGCAATCGGTCCGGGGATTCCTGCCCTATGCGGCGCATACGGCCGGCGCCTCGTATCTGGAGCGCAGTTTTCAGCTGGTGGTTACCTATGCGCATGGCCCGGTCGCCACTTTGTTGTATTCCTGGGAAATACATACCTTGTTCAAGGGGCTGCGCATTTCGCGGATTTATGGTACGCAGGGTTCCGTAACCTTGGAATCCAATGGCGTGTTTATTTTTGTCCGGGGCAAAAAATGGCGCCTCCGGGTGTTGCCTGGTTTAAAGGATATGGGCGGATCCAAGGCCATGTTCGCGGATTTTTTCAACGCGCTGCGCACCGGCGCCGAACCGGCGTACCACCTGGGTCTGGCCCGGCGCGACCTGGAATTGGTGGAAGCGGCTTATCGCTCGGCGCATTTGCATTAGCAGGAGTATTTTTCAGATACACCTTTGTAAACGGGAGCCGGATATCTTTTCAGGCCCCGATTTTCAGAAACATACAAAATCGGATTTCCATGGAATTGTTAATTGCCATTTTTACCGGGTTGGTATCCGGTCTGCACACCTCCACCTGGGGCATGTATAAAGATTCGCCACACGAAGGGTTTGCCTGGCTCAAGTATTTTCGCAGTATGCTTGTCGGCGCTATTTACGCCCCTATCGTTTGGAAACTGACCGGCTTACCCCTGTCTACCCCTGCGGGCATTTTCCTGCTCTGGGGCTCTGCCTACCTGGCCGAACGCGTAACCCTGGAAATCTGGAAAACGTTTTTGCGTTCCGAAGACCAATCCAAGTATTTTATTCCCATGCAACTACACGTATTCGGGAAGGTGGTGGAAAGCCGGCGCGACCGGTACGCCGCCGCCATGTTTTATGTCGGCGGTATTGTGTTGGTGGGCTGGGGTCTGATTGTGCTTTGGGGCCGGTATAAGGCCGGCGATTTGCCCTGGAACCCCTACGCCTTGTTGTTTTTATTGAGCGTTGGCGGATGGATATCTGCATTTGGAGGCGCCTGGAAAGACGCTCCCATCGAGGGGTTTGAATGGTTCAAATTTTTCCGCAGCCCAGCCGTTGCCTATTTTTGGGCTTGGGTGGCCGCTAACCTGACGGATCACTTCGTTGTGATCACCTTGTGCAGCATCGGTTTTACCATTGCCACCATCGAAACGTATAAAACATTTTTCTTTCCGAGTCGCCCACGCGGAAAATTTCAGGGTAAACCTGTCCTTTTTCCGGACATGTTGCGCACCCGGCAGCAATTTATCCCGGTGTATGTTTTTTGTTGGTTGTATGTATTGGTAGCCGGTGTGCTGGCCTTTTTAGCGCCGCATAGCGGGTTGGTATAGGCGGTTTTTTTTAAAAACCAAACCGCAGCCAATCCAGCCCGGCCACCGGCTTTTCGCCGGCCTTGTTGTTATTTACCACAAAAAACACTTCTTGTAAGGCGCCGTCGGCGGGCCAGGCAGACTTATCCACCTGTATTACTGCCTCGCTCAGGCCCCCGGCATTGTTGGGGGGCGGTATAGCCACTGAGCCGGCCAGCCGGCCGTCGGGGCTGCCCAGGCGCAGTTCTACCTGGCCTCCGCCGGCATGCTGGTTTTTTGCCGATACTTCCAGGGCAATTCGGACTGATCGGATGCCCCGAAGGTCGATATTCCGGTATGCCAGATATTGTTGGTCTTTTAGTTCTACAAGAGTAGCGGAAGTGGCGTTGAGCGGCCGTTTGTACGGGCGGGCGCCTTTAGCCAGTGCGTCGGCTTGTTCGGCCTGCTGTTGTGCCGGGCGCAGGGCAATAATCTGGCTGCCGGTTTGGGCTGGCTGACCGGCGTTGCCCCGGTCGCTGTACGCTGCATAAAAGACAAAGGTGCCGGGCGGATTTCCTGCTGCTTTGGCCGGCGGCTTCAGTGCGTAACTGCCTTGTAGTGCCGCCTGCTGGACGTCGGCCAGCGAGAGGATCCAGCGCGCCATTTCGGTTGCGTCGCCGGTCGAATGTTGCGGATGCGCGATCATAAACGTTTGTCCCCACACACCGGAGCCACCCTGAATGATCTTTTTCGCCAGCGCAGCCGGCGCACCGGCATTGCTGCGGTAACGCCCGGCGATGTCCTGATATGCCGGCCCGTTGATTTTCCGGTCCATGGCGTGGCAGGATTTACAATCGGAGCCTTCGATGAGTTTTTTGCCGCGTTCGAACGGTACCGGCCTGGGTTTTATTTTTTGAACGATCCGGCCCGGGTCCACGCCGGCTTCGAGATAATCCAGGTGTACGAGCACATCGCCGGACTGGATACGGCCGTCGGCCAGCGAGCCATCTTCCGGGTCGGATACCCGGACCTGATAGTTCACGATATCGCCCGGGGTATAAAAACTGCGGTTTTTGCCGCCGAAATCCCATTGAACGGCAGGAGCTTGGTTGCCCTGGGCCAGGGTTTCCGACTGGCCATCGGCTCCGCGAATATAATCGATGCGGATCAGGCAGGCATCCGGGTTGGCGGAATACCATTCGGTGCCATAATCCAGCACCCAAAGCGATCCGTTTTTATCGATCAGCATGTCGATGGGTCGCGAAACACGAATATTATCTGCCAGGGGCTCCATGCCGACATACCGGCCAAGGGAGTCGAGTCCGACAGCCAGCATCCAGCCGCGCATCCACTCGTATATGATGAGTTTGCCATCGAAGCGGTCGGGGAAGCGGGTTTCGATGGGGTATTGATCACCATAATACGTGGGGCCGGCCATAGCGCAGCGGGTACCGTTGGCCACGAGCGGGAATTCGGCGGTGCTCCGGAACGGATACCAGATCAGCGGCCGGCGCGCCGGCGGCAGAAAGCGGGCGCCGCGGTTATTAGGCGAGTTGTTTTCGAGGGAATTGGGGTTGAAGTACGGTCCGGCACTTTCCGTTTCATAGTTATAATCGCGATAGGGTTTGTTCGGCCCGACCACGTAGGGCCAGCCGTAGAATCCCGCTGTGCGAGCGGCGTTGATTTCATCGTAACCTTCTGGCCCCCGGGTGCTGTCGGCCACGCCGGCGTCGGGGCCGGGCTCTCCCCAGAACAGGGTTTGCCGCCGGTCGTCGAAAGATATCCGGAAGGGGTTGCGGCAACCCATGACGAAAATTTCCGGCCGGCCGGTGGCGCCCCGGTTGGTAAAAGGCGTGGCCGGCGCGCGGAACACCCTGGCCGAATCCGCGTGGGAAGGACCGGCTGCTCGGGATTCCAAGCCGTTTTGCACGAGGTCGCGCAACAGGGGGTCTTCCAATAGAGCCTGCACGCCCGGCTGCACCACCAGGTTTCGTTCTACAAACAGGTTGCCGGCAGGGCAAAGATAGGAACCGTCGGGCCGGGGCCTGATCCGGAGGATTTTGCCGCGCAGGTCCATGGAATTGGAGGCCGATTTTTGCGAGTCGAATTGGCTTTTGCCGGGGCGTTCGTCGATGGAAGTATAGCCGTCATCATAGTGGTCGGTATTGTCGCCGGTCGCCAGATACAAATAGCCTGCCGCGTCGAATTCGAGGCTTCCGCCGGCATGGAAATTATGGACGCTGCGGTCGGTGTTTACTTTCAGCAATACTTGTTCGGAGGCCAACTGCAATGCGTTATTTTCAAAAACAAACCGCGACAGCCGGATAGCGCTTTCCCCTTCTTCCGGCGCATAGTACAGGTAAATCCAATGATTTTTTTCCCAATCGGGGTCGATGGCTAATCCCAGAAGGCCTTCTTCGTTTTGTATAAATACTTTTAACTCGCCAACCACGGTAGTCTGGCCGGAAGTGGGGTCGTAGCGTTTAAGCGTGCCGCGGCGTTCGATGAACAGTATTTTCCCGTCGGGGAACATGTCGAACTCCATGGGTTCGTAGAGATCGCAGACCACGTTGGTTTTGACAAAGCCGGTACCTCCGGCAGCGGATACAGGAGCGGCGGCTTCCTGTGCTTTGTTATAATCGGGGAGTTTGTTGTCGCCAATGACATATTGCAAGCCGCCCAGCAAGTGTTTCAGAAAATCCTGCCCGGAGTACGCCGCTTTGGTATGGCCTAGCGCCGTGAAAAAAACGCGGGCTCCTTCATATTCGCGGTACCAGGAAACGGGGTGGAATGCACCCATGGTTCCTCCCTGGCAGGAACGTTCATCAAGGGTGAGCAGTACACGCGCCGACGGGTCGACGTCTTTCAGGTTGAACCACTCATCGGCATGGGCCCAGGTGGTATTCAGGTGTTTGGTAGCGTTATGGCTGGAATCGAACACGTTCAGCGTGGCTTGTTGTACATCGGCTGCGCTTTCAAAGCGGCCGCCGATGAGTTTACCATACCATTTCCAGTTGTGTTCGGTGTCGATAGCGGTGTGAATACCGACAAATCCGCCGCCGGCCCCTATATAACGTTCGAACGCCGCTTCCTGCTTGTAGTTCAGCACATCTCCGGCGGTATTGAGGAATATCACGGCATTGTATTGCCGCAATTTTTCTTCGGTAAACACTTCGGCATCGTCCGTCACGTCCGTGCGAATATTGTTATAACGGCAGAGTTGTTGCAGAGCTTCTGTGCCGGCATCCGTACTTTCGTGGAAATAAAATTCCGTTTTATTAAAAATCAGGATACGTGGCGAGCCATCGTCGCTGGCACAGCCGGGCAAAAAGCAGGCTGCGGAAATACAGGCAAACAGGAAGATAAAAATGGTTAATGGACGCTGCATAGCACGAGTATGTTTTTTCATTGCTACACGAAAAGCGTACCGTTTTTGCAGTATTTACCGATTTTTTTATAAATTAAATCGCACCCAATCGACTGCTGTCACGATTTCAGAAGGATTTTTTTCATTTTTTGCTACAAAATAGAGATCGTGAAAGGTCCGGTCATCCGGCCATGCGGCTTGATCGACCGGCAGGGTAATTTCGAAGAAGGTCATGCGCCCGGGCGAATTTGCAGCCGCTATCGGGGCGGCGCCCACCAGCCGGCCTCCTGGGCTGTCCAGGCGCAATTCCATCCGGCCGCCGCTCATTTTGTAATAGCTGTCGCCGGAGCCCAGGTTGATGGCAACGGAGAACATACCCCGTAAGTCGCACCGTTTGAAAACAAAAAAGCTGTTGTGTTTGAGTTCATTGAGCACTACCGTATCGCCGCTGAACGGCCGGTAGGAGCGGATGTGCCTGGAGATGCTGTCGGCTTGTTCGGCTTGCTGAAAGGCCGGGCGCAGGGCAATGGTTTCGCTGGCCCGGAGCGGCGCCTGCACAGGAGAACCGCGGTCGAGGTAGCTGGCTTTGAGGATATAGGTTCCGGGCGCCGGAGTTTTCTTTTTTTTCCCGCTGCCGGGTGTGGCGAGCAGGTATGTTCCTTTCACGTCCAAGGCTTGCGCAGGTTTGACGGGAGCGCCCAGTGAGATGATCCAGCGCACCATTTCCCCGGCGTCCGATTCCGTCAGTTGCGGATGTGCGCTCATGGCTGTTTGCCCCCAGGCGCCGGCGCCTCCTGTGATAATCTTGCGGGCCAGATCCCTAACGGCAAACTCGTTTTTCCGGTAGCGCCCCGCTATGGCCTGAAAAGAGGGGCCATTGACCTGCCGGTCGGTGGCATGACAAGCCGTACAGTCGGAGCGGTCGAGCAGGATTTTTCCCCTGGAATATTCGGCCTGCGCTTGTGCGGCCTGATGGCCCTGGACAATACCGGTGATATCAAAGCCGGTTTGGAGGTAATCGATAGAGGCGACTACGGCCAGGGGTGTAATTTCGCCGTTTTGCAGGGCGCCGTCTTCCGGGTCGCTGACCTGGAGTTGGTAATGCAGCACGGTACCGGGTTCGTAGAAGCTGCGGTTTCGACCACCCAGGTCCCAGTATATATCCGGTGGGGCGTTGCCCACGCGGATGGTTTGTTTTGCAGTGGCCGAAGCGCCTTGTGGGTCAGTTACCTTCAATACCACGGTGTACGTTCCCGCCCGCTGGAAGGTATGCCAGATACTGTCGGCAGCATGTGGGCGAGGCTTATTTCGGCGGGCAAGGCCTCCTTCGGCTACAGTTATTTTATTGTTGGCAACAGTAAGGACCGGGCTATCGTCGCCGAAATCAAACGTATAGGTCAGTCTGTTACTGTCGTAATCTTTTGTGCCGGCGGCGGAGAAAAGCACCGAACAAGGGCTTGCTCCGGCGGTTTTATCGGCGTGGAGCATAGCGATGGGGGGGCGATTGCCCCGTACATAATCGATACGGCTCAGGCGGGCGTCGGGGTTGGAGGAAAACCATTGCTTGCCGTATTCGAGCACCCAGATCGAGCCGTTTTTATCCACTACCATATCCATCGGCCGGGAAAGGCGTATGGAATCGGCGAAGGGTTCCATGCGGCTGAAATTCCCAAGCGAATCGAGCGTGACGGCCATCATCCAGCCGCGCATCCAGTCGTAAATGATCAATTTGCTGTCGTAATAATCCGGCAAACGGGTGTTGGCAGGGTACTGGTCGCAGTAATAAACGGGGCCGGCCATGGCGTTGCGGCTGCCATTGCCCAGGAGTGGAAACCGTTCGGAGTTGCCATACGGATACCAAATCATGGCCGCTTGTGCGGGCGGCAATTCCCGGGCGCCAGTATTGTTGGGGGAGTCGTTCATGGGGTGGGTGGGGTCAAAAACGGCCCCGGGAGTTTTGGCGCTGAAATTATAATCCCGGTAGGGTTTGTTGTCGCCTACAAAATAGGGCCAACCGAAAAAACCGGCCGCCCGGGCGCGGTTCACTTCATCGTGGCCAGCCGGGCCGCGGGCGCTGTCGGATTCGCCGGCATCGGGGCCAACTTCGCCCCAGAAGAGCAGTCGGCGCCGGCTGTCAACAGACAGCCGGAACGGGTTGCGGCAGCCCATGATGTAGATTTCGCAGGCCCCCCCCGGCCCCCCCATGGGGGGGAGGGCGGAATACTGGCCCCCCTCGATGACAATAGCCCAGAAACCGTTTCCCCCCCAACGGGGGGGCCGTGGGAGGAGTGCGCCTTAGTCTTGCCTTCATCGAGGGGATACAGATTCCCGTTCTCCCCCCCAACGGGGGGGCCGGGGGGGGCCTGTACAAACAAATTACCCGGCGGGCAAACGTACGACCCATCGGGCTGAGGCCTGATCCGGAGGATTTTCCCGCGCAGGTCCCAGGTATTGGCCGACGATTTTTGGGCGTCCCAGGCGCTGCGCCCCGGACGTTCGTCGATGGGCGCATAGCCGAGGGATGCAAAAGGATTGGTATTATCGCCAGTAGACAGGTACAAATTGCCTTCGGCGTCAAACTCGATGCAGCCGGCGGCATGGCAACATTCGTCGCGCTGAACGGGCACCCGGAGGAGCAACTTTTCGGAGGCGCGGTCGAGGGTATCGCCGGCGAAAACAAAACGCGACAGGTAATTGACCGGCTCGTCGCCAGGGGGTGAATAATACAGGTATATCCAGTGATTTTGTTCCCAATGGGGGTCAAGCGCCAGGCCCATGAGGCCGTCTTCGTGGCCGTCGTGTACGGGCAACTTATGGGCGATCGTCACCAGTCCGGTATTGGGGTTGAACAGTTTGATGGCGCCGCGGCGTTCGATAAAGATGATCTGGCCGTCGGGGAAAATATCGAGTTCCATGGGTTCATTGAGTTCGCTGGCCAGCACGGTTTTGACAAAGCGGGTAGGGTCAGGAAGTTGGGCCGTGCGGCACAGGTCGTAATTCAGCCGGCGGTTGCCACCGATGGCGTATTTCAGGCCACCCAGGAGGTGTTTTAAAAAGGCGGGTTCGACGTAAGATGCTTCAGTATGCCCCAAGGCCGTATAAAAGGCGCGCCCACCGTCGAATGCGTGGTACCAGGACATGGGGTGGTTATCCCCCATTTTTCCACCCTGGTAGCTGCTTTCATCCATTTTTAGCAAAATGTTCAGATTCGGATTCAGGTCGCGGAGGTTGTACCATTCATCGTTGCGCTGCCAGGTATCGCCGAGGTGTTTGGTCGCCTCGTGGGTATGGTTTTCGATATGGAGCGTAGCGTCTTGTATGGCGGGATGCCCGTCGAAATAACCGCCTACCAATTGGCCATACCAACCCCAGCTATACTCGGTATCGGTGGCGGAGTGCACGCCCACAAAACCGCCGCCGGCCTGAATATAACGTTCGAACGCGACTTCTTGCGCAGGGTCGAGCACATCGCCGGTAGTGTTCAGAAAAACGACGGCCGCATAGCGGCACAGGTTTTTTTCATTAAAATCTTCGCTGTTTTCCGTGGAATCCATCAGCATGCCGTTTTGCTGGCAAAGGCTGCGCAGGGCTGCCACGCCGTTGGGAATGCTGGTATGCCGGTAGCCGGCTGTTTTGGTAAATACAAGGATTCGGGGCGGTGGGCCTTCATGGGTGCACTGCCCGAACAACAGGAGCGCCGGGAGGAGCAGTGGAATGAATGACAGGGGTTGCGTGAAAAGACGGGAGAGCGGCATGCAGCTGTTTTTTAATTGTTGCGAAAATAAGAAATATCTGCCTGGAGATGTTCCCTTCTCCTGCGTCTAAGATACCGGCCAGGGGCAAAAAAATGGGCCATCCGCAAAAGGATGGCCCAAGGTTCGTCTGTGTTCGCGTTATGCTCCGGAGAGCGTTGTCTTACGGATTCTGCACGCAATCTTTATTCACGGCCAGTTCGCCCGAGGGGATCGGCCAGATGTAGTCGGGCACGCTCGGGAGGATCGAAGCTACATTGGCCTTGCCCGGGAAAGCCTCAAGCAAGCGCTGCAGGTCCAGCGCGCGGTGTCCTTCGCCGAGGAATTCAACCCGGCGTTCGAACATGATCGCGGCGATCAGGTCGGCAGCCGAGGCGAAGTCGCCTGTGGTGAACGTCACGCCGGCGTTCGAACGGCCGTGCACAGCGTTGAGCATGTCCACGGCGCGTTGGTTGACGCCGTTCACGCGGGCTTCGGCTTCGGCCAGACTGAGCAGCACTTCGGCGTAGCGGAGCACGGGCACGTAGTCGAGGTGTTCGGGGCCCGCGGGGAATTTGTTGAGGTAGGGTTTGTTGTTAGTATGGATCAGCACAAACTGCCGGCGGGCGTCGGCGCCGGGAAAGTGCACAGAATCGCCGATGATGCCGGCCGGGTTCAGCGAGAAGTCGCCGATACCGCGGGGCCCGGGGTTGTAGTAGCTACCCAGGCCATTCTGCGTGCCGGGCAGGTCGTTGGTGGTAAACGGCATCGAGAGAATGCTCTCCGTGGTCGTGTACGGCGTGGTGAACACGTTTTTCACGTTGGCCTGCAGCTCGTGCGCAACGCCCGAGGGGGCTTTGTACGGCGCGGCGGCCGGCACGAGTTTGTTGGCCTCGGTGATGGCGTCGGTGTAGCGCTGCATGGCCATCAGCACCCGGACCTTTAGGGCGATGGCAGTGTTTTTGTGCGCGCGGGTCACGTTCAGCAGGGCGCTTCCATTGGTGGCGGCCAGGTTGGCCTCGGCGTAGGCGAGGTCGTCCAGAATCTGGTTGTACACTTCCGCCACGGTGGAGCGGGCCAGGTTGTTGTTCTCCGGGCCATTTTCAGGGCGTACGCGCAGGGGCACGCCCAGCTGGGAGCCGTTGCCGTCGGCATAAGGCCGGCAGTACATGCGCAGCAGGCTGTGGTAGCAAATAGCGCGCACGAGGCGGGCCTCGCCGATGTACTGATTGGCCAGCGCGTCGTTGTTGAGGTTGGCGCGGTTGATGTCGGCCCCTTCGATGAAGATGTTGCAGCTGTTGATGGTGGTGTAGGTGGCGTTCCAAAGGTTGTTGACCTCGTTCGTCGCGTCGCCGACGGTGTGGTTCCAGGTGGCCAGTCCGGTAACGCCGTTGCCGGTTTCATTCAGAAACTCTTCAGCACGGATGTCCCCGTACACGACGAAGCGTCCACCGTAAAAAGCGCCGCTTTTCATCTGGTCGTATATGCCGTTGATCAGGCTCAGAAAGCGGTCTGGCGTGGCAAAGATGGTGGCGTCGGACAGGTTGTCTTTGGGGACGGGGTCCAGCAGGTCTTTCTGGCAGGCGTTGGGCACCAGGAGCGCAGCCAATGCCAGCAGGAGTGTGGCTGTTTTTTTATGTATTTGCATGATATTTTTCATGATAGAAATTGCTTGAGAAGAATTAGAAACCAAGGTTTAAACCTACTGTGAAGGTGCGCGCCATAGGTACGGTATTGCGGTCCACACCCGGTGTAGCATTGCCGTTGCCGTTGGTTGACACTTCCGGGTCGGTACCTTCATAGCCGGTAAACAGGAAGGCGTTGTTGGCGTTGGCGTACACGCGCAAGTTGGTGATTTTAACGCGGTCGAGCAGGCGGGCGGGCAGGCGGTAGCCGATGGTGATGTTGCGGATGCGCAGGAAGTCGCCTTTTTGTACGTTTTCCGTAATGGCCATCGTCGAGCCGTTGGACACGTTGTCGCCGAATACGACGCGCGGAATAGTGCCGTCGGTATTGGTTTCGGTCCAGCGGTCGAGCACGTCGACGTGGTTGTTCCAGAAGCGCTGGTCGCGCAAGCCGGCTTGGCTGCCGTTGTAGATGTAGTTGCCGCCGGCGTAGTTTACCTGGATATTCAGGTCGAAATCGCCGTAGGTAAAGGTGTTGTCCCAGCCGCCGAACCATTTCGGGATGCCGGGGCCGATCACTTTGCCGTCAGCCACCAGCGACGGAGCGCTGGCGGTGGCGCCGTCGAGGGTCGTCCAGCGCGATTGTCCCGTGGGCACGATGTGGTTGTATTGTACGACGGTGCCATCGGCTTTGACGAACAGGCGGCGGCCGTTTTCCGGATTGATCCCCATGGTTTCCACGGCGTATATGCTGCCGACCGATTCGCCCACCCGGATGATATTGGTGGATTCGAGGCCGGAGGTGGTGGAGAAAATGTCGCTGCCTTCGTACAGCTCAGTCACCTCGTTGTGCATCAGCGTCAGGTTGATGTTGGACTGCCAGGAGAAATTTCCGCGACGCAGCACCGTGGCGCTCAGGCCGATTTCGTGGCCAACGTTTTCCATAGCGCCGATATTGATGGCGATGCTGTTGCCAGGAATACCCTTCGAAGGCGCTTGCGGGGCGTTTTGCACCAGGCCGTCGATCTGGTTGATAAAATACGTGTACTCCCCTTGCAAGCGGTCGTTGAACAAGCCAAATACGATGCCCACGTCGGTTTTTTTGCTGGTTTCCCACGACAGCAGCGGGTTGCCGGCCTGCGTGTAAACGATGGTCGGAACGGCGGCATACAGGCCTGAGCCGTAGAGGCTTTGCGAAGCAAAATCGCCGATACCGTTGTTGTTGCCCACGGTGCCGTAACTGCCGCGGATTTTGAAAAAGTTGATCACGCTGCCCAGATTGTTCTGCCAGAAAGCTTCCTCCGAAACCGTCCAGCCGGCCGAGGCGCCCCAGAAGGTTCCTTTCTTTTCGCCGGAGGCGAAAGCGGAGTACTCGTCCTGGCGCACGTTGAAGGTCAGGTAGTAGCGCTTGTTAAACTCGTAGTTCAGGCGGCCGAAATACGACAACAGGTAGTTTTCGCCCTGGAAGTTGCCGCTCGGGTTGTTGGTCGTAAAGTTGCCCTGGTAGGTGGTGAAGAAAGGGTCGGCAATGACCGTGCGCTGGGCGCCCCAGCCTTCGGTCACCGTGCCTTGCTCTTCATGCCCGGCCAGCAGGCCGAAGGTGTGCAGATTGGCCACGGTGAAGTCGTAGTTCAGGATATTTTGCCAGTTCCAGCGCTGAAAGTTTTGGCTGGTATTGGCGGCCAGGCCGTTTTGGCCGAAACCGTCGCCGTGGAGCGGCGTCCAGAACGTGATATTTTCCGCCCGCACATTGTCGATGCCATACTGGGTTTTGACCGACAGTCCTTTCAGAATTTCCAGCTGAGCATACACGGCCGACTGGATCTGGTTGGCTTCGGAGGTATGCGTATTATAGTCGAGCAGGATGGTGGGGTTGACGAAACCGACCTGCTGTTTGTTTTTACCTCGTCCGGGTTGGTTGTTCGACGCGATGTTGTAACCGGCCGTACCGGGGAGGCGGTTGCCGTTGGCGTCGTACAAATAGGGATCGATAACCGGCGCCGTGACGAAGGCCAGGCGGCCGGCCCCGGAAGTATTGAACGCTTGTCCAGGCAGCGAACCGGAGTTTGGGCCGAAGTTTTCGTTTTGCGTGTAGCCGAGAATACCGCCGATTTTGATGCGCCCGGTCAGGTTATGATCGAGGTTCAGACGACCCGACAGGCGCCGGAAGTCGTTTCCGATAATCATGCCTTCCTGCTCGGTAAAGCCCAGCGACAGGTAGTAGGTTGTTTGTTCCGTGCCGCCGGAGAAGCTCAGGCCATGGTTGTGCGAAAAACCGGTGCGGTAGATGTAGTCGGCCCAGCGGGTATCGATCAGCTGGCCGGCGATAGAGTCGAGGAAAAACTGCGGACCGGTAAGGCCGGCGTTGGCCGCGGCTTCGTTTTTCACTTCCACGTATTGCTGGGCATTGAGCACTTCGGGTACGCGGGTAGCGCTGGTCCAGCCGGCCCAGGCATCGTAGTTGACCCTGGTTTTGCCTTTCTGGCCGCGTTTGGTGGTGATCAGCACCACGCCGGCGCTGGCGCGCGAACCGTAGATGGCGGTGGCGGAGGCGTCTTTCAAAATATCGATGCTTTCGATGTCGTTGGGGTTGAGGTTCGACAGCACGTTGTTGGCGGCCGAGTTGCCGATGTTGCCCGTGAACGTGGGTACGCCGTCGATCACCACCAGCGGGAAAGAGCTCAGGTTGATCGAGTTGATACCGCGGACGCGGAAAACCGGCGGGTTGTTCAAAACGCCGTTGGGCAGGCTGACGTTGACGCCGGCCGCCCGGCCCTGCAGCAGCTGATCAAAGCTCTGCGCCGGCAATTGGGCAATATCATCCCCTTTTACGGTGGAAATATTGCCGGTGATGGCGCGTTTTTGCTGCGTGCCGTAGCCCACGACGACGACTTCCTGCAAGGTGTTGAGATTGACTTCCAACACCACGTCGTATACATTGGATGCGGTGAGGGGTACTTCCTTGGTCATGAAACCGGTATAGGCGAATTTCAGGACTGATGCATTGTCCGGAATAGAGAGTTGAAATGCGCCGTCGGCGTCTGTTTGTACGCCGGCTCTGGTACCAGGTGCCGTGACGGTGACGCCGATGAGAGCTTCTCCCTGGTCGCTGGTTACTTTGCCTGAAACCGTACGTTGGCCAAAGGCAAAACCGGCGCTTAGGAAAAGCAAAGCCAGTCCGAGTAAAATCCTCTTCATAGAATAGAAAGTTTGGTTGGTTGAAAAATGATTATCAAAAGGCAAACAAAGAAACATAGCATTCCTATTAAATTTGCTTTATTTGATCCGTATTTTTTTTTCTAAATTAGTCAAAGACCGAGATGCCTGCTGTTTATCGTTGGGGAATTATTGGCCTGGGGCGCATTGCGCGAAAATTTGCAGAGGACCTGCGCATGCTGCCAGGTGCGCGTTTGCACGCCGTGGCATCCACTTCGCCCGAGCGCGCTCAGGCATTTGCCCGGGAATACGGCGCCCCCCATGCCTACGGGCGCTATGAAGATATTGTAAAATGTCCGGAGCTGGATATCATTTATATCGCTACTCCGCATGTATGGCATTGTGAAAATACGCTGTTGTGTTTGGAAAACGGTATTCCGGTATTGTGTGAAAAACCGTTTTCCATGAACCGGCAGCAAGCCATTCAAATGATCCATACGGCACGGCGCAACCGGACGTTTCTCATGGAGGCGCTCTGGACGCGCTTTATTCCGGCAGTGGACTACGCCCTGGCGCTTGCTGCACAGGGCGAAATCGGCGATGTACATACCGTAAAAGCCGATTTTGGCTTTCACATGCCCTTTGACCCGCATTCCCGGGTGTTTAATAAAGCCCTCGGCGGCGGCGCGTTGCTGGATATCGGCATTTATCCGGCACTGCTGGCCCTGTTTGTCCTCGGCAAACCGCTGGCCGAAGATATTCAGGCCATGGCTACGTTCACGTCAACCGATGTGGACGCCTCTTGTGCATTTATGTTCCGGTACCCAGACAACCGGCTCGCCCTGGGCCATGCCACCATTGCTGCTAAAACGCCGGTGGAAGCCTGGCTTTATGGCACGGAAGGCACGATCCGCCTCCACCCGCGCTGGCATCACACCCAAAAGGTCACGGTTTCGCATTATGAAGGCGATGGTACCGTACAACGCGATATGGAATTCCCCTTCGACGGCTGGGGCTACCATTTCGAAGCGGCGCATGTCATGGAATGCCTGGGCAAGGGCCTTGTGGAAAGCGACCTCGTGCCGCTCGATTTTACGCTCGAACTGGCGGAGACGCTGGATATTATCCGGGAGAAGGCGGGGCTGGTTTATTAGGCATCAGAAGTTTTGAATAACGCTACTCCACCACCACTTCCACCACATCTTCCACTTTTAAACCGAGCAAAGTGGCTGCTTTACCCATATTGACGGCGATTTCCAGGAAGCCGGCGCTGTTGAACAGGCACAATGGTTCGCCGACCGGCACGTCGCAATATTGTCCGCTCAGTTGTGTAAGGGGGTCGTTTCGTTTGAAATAGAGCGAAAAAGACCGGTTTTGTACCACTTTTTCAAACGTTTCCCGGCGGATATTGACAATGACGTTTTCAAAGTTGTCCACCTGAACGATCGTACCCCGTATTCGGGTCGGCGTAATGACGGGTTGCAGGCCAATGCGTTGCAACAGCGGGCCGGCGGCCTCGCCGAGGGTCTCAAAGGTTTTTCCCGAAGCCAGATGCCCTGCTGCGGCGGCAAAGGCTTGCTTCACCGGATAATGGACCGGCTGGATTTCCGGCAGCAGCCGGGTGTCGGGTTCCGGAACCTGCTCAAACAACAGCGCCAGCAAGCCGTTGTCAGGCGCCATAAAAAAATGACCGTTTTGGCGGATCGCCACGAAACGAAAATTCTTGGCATACACGCAATTCACCCCGATAAGGTGAATGGTACCCGTTGGAAATTCAGGATAAGCGTTTTGTACCACAAAGGCTCCCTGAACGATGTCAAACGGCTTGATGGCGTGGGAAATATCCACCAGCCTGGCCTCCGGGCACTGCCGCATGAGGGCGCCTTTGAGCGCGCCGGCGTAATAATCCTGGACACCAAAATCGGTGGTAAGCGTGATGACTTGCATGGTGGTGTTTAAAAAAGGTTGATGGTACTTTGAAGGGGTGCGTGAAACTTCTTTGTGCAAATATATGTTGCAATACCTCAGCGGAGTATCTACTTTTGTAGGTGCAAAGCGGGTTTCGAAAAAGCCGTATGACGCATGGAGGCACAGGTTGCTATAGTATTGAAAATCAACCCGCTAAACCTATAAACCTCCCGCTGCAAATAAAACAGGAGCCATAAATTGAGCGAAATCATTCTCACAGTCGAAGGCGTTGATCCCGTAGAGCTTTACGGAGAGAACAATGCCAAATTAAACCTGTTGCGCAAAGCCTTCCCCGATGTCACGATTACCTCGCGGGGCAACAGCCTGAAAATTACCGGCGACAAGAAGTACACACAGACGGCCAAAGCCAAATTCGAGCAGATGGTCCGCTACCTCCGCGAGCATCAGGAACTACCTGCCCAAACCGTAGCGGATCTCCTGGGCGGGGAAAACCCGTTCGACGTGCGTATTCCCGTAAACGGCGATTCCAGCAATACGATTCTGTTCGGCCGCGACGGGCGGCCTATCAAGGCCAAGACCCGCAACCAGAAACGCCTGGTTGAAGTGTGCGAAAATAGCGATATCGTGTTTGCCATTGGCCCTGCCGGTACCGGTAAAACCTACACCGCGGTAGCTATCGCCGTGCGGGCGCTGAAAAACAAACTGATCAAAAAAATTGTCCTGACCCGACCCGCTGTCGAAGCGGGAGAAAACCTGGGTTTTCTGCCCGGCGACCTGAAGGAGAAAGTTGACCCATACCTGCGCCCCCTGTATGATGCACTCGATGATATGCTGCCGATGGACAAGCTGCAGTTTTTCATGGACAACCGCGTGATCGAAATTGCGCCCCTGGCCTTTATGCGCGGCCGGACGCTCGACAATGCCTATATCATCCTCGATGAAGCGCAAAATGCGACACCCTTGCAACTTAAAATGTTCCTTACCCGCCTGGGGCCCAGCGCCAAGTGCATTATCACCGGCGATCTCAGCCAGATCGACTTACCGGGCCATCAAAAATCGGGGCTCCGGCAGGCGATGGATATTTTGGACGGTGTGAGCGGCATTTCCGTCATCAGCCTGAACGCAGAGGACGTGGTACGGCACCGGCTGGTAAAAGAAATCATCAAAGCGTACGATAAAATTGAAGCTGAAGAGCGGGCGCGCCGCGAGCGCACACGGGCAAAGAAGGAAGCAGACGAAGCCCTGACCGGCGCCAACCCGAACGATTCAGCGGAACCGTCTCCACCACTTGCGCCGCCGGACTAGAAAACCGGCAGTAAATTCCCAACATACTTTTATTGTTGTTCCGGTGCGACTTCCTGTTCCGGTTTCAGTTCGACGAAATAAATAATCTTCGTGCGCCATTTACTCGTGTCCGGTTCCTGACCCGGACCAATCACGTACTCCTCAATGACAGGCGGAATACTTTGGAGTCCTTTTTCCGCCATGTAATCGTCCATGGCATAGTGCGCCTCGCCGCTTTTTTCATAGGCGCCCAGGTATTCAATATGGAGGGCCTTACTGCCGCCAACAGGAAATATGCTAAGCCCGCCCTCAAATTTTTGGTTCGCCGCAACCGGGATGGCAGCGGCCATATCCGAAACGCCTTTTTTTTCGTCATAACTCCAGAACAACCCCGATGGAACGCCGGCCACCGTAGCGCCGCTTTTTTGTACCTGCTCCAGGGTCTTGCCCAAATTGGCGGCAAAAAACGCCGGTATTTCGGGGAAAGCGACCGTTTTGCGGATACCCACATAATATGTAACCGGCAGGTCCTGCACCGTGACTTCATACCCGCGGTATTTTTTATGGGCGATGGCCTCACATACCTTCTTCAGGTTTTCAAGGCCCTTGGCATAATCCTTTCCGACGCTGGCATCCACATCCGTAAACATGGCGAAGCCGTTCCAGGGAAAGGCAATGTGCATATCGAAGCCCCAGGTGACGGTGGTCTTGTTGCCGTTTTCTTTTAATGTCAGGTAGGAGGGCGAAGTGCTTTCAAAAGGTTCGGTAAATTTCACTTCGATATCCAGGCGATCCGGGTTCAGGGCCAGAAGGGTTTGCTGACCTTTGCCTACGTCGTCGTTGCCCGACCATTTGTATACGGCGCCGGGTTCTCCATCGGTACCGGTAATACTGGTTTTCATGTCTGGGTCCAGGGCAGCCCAGGGCGACCAGCGCTCAAAATTTTTAAAATAGCGCAGCTGGTTAAAAACCAGCTCCCGCGGCGCGTCGATTTCGATGTTGCGTTCAATATGGTAATCTTTGGTAGCAAATAGGCCCAGGACTACCATAAGGGCAACTATTCCGAGTACGGCGTAGAGTAAAATTTTCAAAATTTTCATCACATATATGTTTCTTGAACAGCGGGTCAGAGCGCCTACTCGAATTCCACCAGGGTATGGCCTTTTTCCACGGGTTGGCCATTTTGTGTCGTCACCGCTTTCACTATGCCGTCGCCGGCGGCTTTGATGACGTTTTCCATTTTCATGGCTTCCAGGATGAGCAGCGGATCGCCTTTGGAAACGGTTTGGCCGGGTTCCACCAGCACGCTGATCACCAACCCGGGCATTGGCGCCTTTACGGTATTGATTTTGTGGCTGCCGCCGGCAGAAAGGCCCAGTTTTTTGACCAGCCTTTCGTAATAATCGGCGATATCCACGGTATATTTATTTCCGTTTATCCGAAGCGTATAGCGCCGGTTAGCGTAGTCCGTTTCCAGCAATTCGACCTGAAATGCCTGGCCGTTTTCCAGTGCATGAAAGGAGGCGTTGTTGGTGGCGATAAAATCGAGGGTTTTGGCTTCGTCCGGGTGCAGATCAAAATGGTATTGGTCGTTGACGGATACCTGAAACGGTTCTTTTTTCACGGAGCAAACAGTTTAATAGTGCAATCGTTAAAAAACTTTACACGTCAATACGGTAATATCGTCGGGAAACGGTTGTTTTTCCCGGAAAGCTTCCACATAGCCGAGCAGTTTGGTATTTAAATCCTTGGCACTGAGGCGGTGATTCTCTTGCAAAAAGGCTATCAGATTTTCTTCACCGAATTCTTCGCCGGCATCATTGCACACGTCGGTGAGGCCGTCGGTATAGGTAAAAAGCAGGGCTTCGTCGGTCAGGCATACGCCGCCGATTTCGAGAAAGGGCAATTCGGGCATCCAGCCCAATACGGTACAGCCGTTTTTAAGGCGGATAATCTCACCTTTGCACAACAAAAGCGGGGGGGTGTGGCCGGCATTGATGTAATGCAGGGTGCGGGTGCGAACGTCATAGCGGGCCAGAAAAAGGGTGATGAACCGGTCGCCCTGCGTGACCCGGTGTACGGCGGTATTCATTTCCTGCACGATCTCTTCCAGCGTTTGACAGCGGGTGACCAGGGCCCGCAGGTTTGCCTGAAAATTAGCCATGAGCAGGGCAGCCGCAACGCCTTTGCCGGTAATATCGGCAATGCAAAAGGCGATGGTGCCGTCGGAAAACTCCACCACGTCGTAGTAGTCGCCCCCAACGGCAAAGTGCGGCTTGTAAATACTGGACAGTTGGTATTTTTCACTCGAGGGCAGGCGGGCAGGTACCAGGGTACGCTGAATTTCGGCAGCCAGTTCCACTTCGCGGTTGAGTACTTCCTGGCGCAGTTGCGTTTTGAACAAGCGCTTATTTTCGATGGCCACGGCGATCACGTTGGTGATGGTGGTCACAAACTGCACCTTGTTATATACGTCGTCTTCATCCAGGAACCCGCCTATAAAAGCATAAGCAATCGGCTCGTCTTTGTGCATGACGGGAATGACGAGGTCGAATTCGCGGATCAGCGGATGCTCGGAGCTTTCCAGGCCGCGGGTGGAGCGAAAGCGCGGGAGTTCGGCATTGATGTCGTGCGCCAGCAATTGTTCCTCCACGCCCAGAGCGGTTTTACATTCCCAATGGCCCGACTCCAAAAAAAACAGCGCCATTTTCCGGATACCGATTTCCCAGCGGAGGAACGAATTGTACATATTGAACAACCCTTCCGCCGACACGTTTTCGTTGATAGCTTGGGTGATCGCCAGCAGGCTGTTGATCTGCAGCTGTTTCAGGTTGACTTCCCGTTCCAACTTGTCGATACGGGTCAACGTGCGTTTGATTTCCTGTAATTCCGGCATGGAAAGGCCTGTGGCAAATGGATTTTTTATTTCGTGCGAAAAGGTACACACATTTCGCGAATCCAGGCAACCGGGGCTAAATTCATCTGCCGGTTTGACGGGCTTGCGCACATTTTACGTCCTTCCATTCCGATAAACCCGGAAAACTTGTGAAATTTGCGCACCGAAATTACCCTGTACGGGTTTTTATGACTAACCATTATATTATGGAAGACATCAATCAAACAATGGCCGAAGCCCGGTCCCAAATGGATAAGGCTTTGGAACACCTCGATCACGAACTGGCAAAACTGCGCACCGGCAAAGCATCGACAGCAATTATCCAGGACCTTAACGTGGAATACTACGGCCATCCCACACCGATCGCACAGGTCTCCAATATCCAGGTCTCCGATGCCCGCACGATTGTGATCCAGCCCTGGGAAAAGAATATGCTGGGGCCCATCGAACGGGTTATAATTAACTCCAATATTGGCATCACACCGGCCAACGACGGCGAAATTATCCGCCTTTCCATACCGCCACTTACCGAAGAGCGCCGGAAAGAACTGGTAAAAAAAGCCAAACATGCCGGCGAAGAAAGTAAGGTTGGGGTGCGCAACGCCCGCCACAAGGCGCTCGAGCACGTCAAAAAAGCGGTAAAAGAGGGGTTTCCCGAAGACATGGGCAAACGTATGGAAACCGATCTCCAGGACCAGGTCAACCGGTATGTCGAACAGGTCGATAAAGTTGTTGCGGCAAAAGAAAAAGAGATCATGACGGTGTAATGCTGCCGCTTGGCGGAAGAGCTTGCCGCCCCGGCGTATCATCCACCCAAAACCTTAAACCATGCTAACATGAATTTAGATAAGTTTCTTGTGATCGCCGGCGTGCCCGGCGTACACAAACTGGTATCCACCCGCAGCAATGGCCTGGTCATTGAAGACCGCAAGGAAGGCCGCACCCGCTTTGTCCCGGTACGCCAAAACCAGATTACGCCCCTGGGCACGGTGGCCGTATATGTGGAAACCGACGAAGGTACGGTTCCGCTTACCGATGTTTTTCAGCGCATGCTCGACCAGTTGGATACCCTTCCGCCCGTTTCGGTACAGGCCAACAGCGCGGAACTTCGCCGCTATTTCAGCCAAATTTTACCCGAACACGACCACGATCGCGTACACATTAACGACATCAAAAAGTGTATCAAATGGTTTATGTTTATGCAGGAGAACGGCATCTTCGAGGAAGCCAAACGCGAAGCCGAAACTTCCACCCCCGCCGACCCCCCCGCTGAAAAACCGGAAAATACCGAAACGACCTGATTAATCATTCGAAAAGGCCCGTTCCGCTTGCGGAACGGCGGTTTCCATGCTATATGTATAAAGGAAAAAAAGTCGTCGTCGTACTACCTGCATATAATGCCGCCAAAACCCTGGAAAAAACATACCGGGAAATCCCGTTCGATCTGGTAGACGACGTCATTTTGTGCGACGATCATAGCCGGGACAATACCGCTGATCTGGCGCGCCACTTGGGTATCCGCCATGTGCTGGTGCATGAAAAAAACAAAGGCTATGGGGGCAATCAGAAAACGCTGTACAACAAAGCCCTTGAAATTGGCGGCGACATCGTCATTATGTTGCACCCCGACTACCAGTACACCCCGAAACTCATTCCCGCCATGGTAAATATCATCGGCGAGGAGCTCTATCCGGTGGTGCTGGGTTCGCGGATTTTGGGCATGGGCGCCCGAAAAGGAGGTATGCCAAGGTATAAATACATCGCCAACCGGTTTCTGACCTTCACCCAAAATACCCTGATTCACTACAAATTGTCGGAGTACCATACCGGTTACCGCGCGTTCAGCCGGACGGTGCTTGAGACCATTAATTTTAATCAAAATTCCGACGATTTTGTCTTCGACAATGAAATGCTCTCTCAAATCGTCTATGCCGGCTTTGACATCGGGGAAGTGACCTGCCCCACAAAATATTTCGGGGAAGCGTCCAGTATCAATTTCCGGCGCAGCATGAAATACGGGCTCGGCGTTTTGCGGGTATCGGCAGGACATTTTTTCCAGCGGCTTGGCATATTGCAGCTGGAAATGTACCGCCGTATTAAGTAGCATCTGAACCGCTACCGAACATGTGTACCGTTACGTATCTCCCCTACCGCCAGGGATTTATCCTGACGCACAACCGCGACGAAGCGCCAACGCGTTCGCCTCAGGTGATTTCGCGCGGACGTTCCGCCCGCGCAACCACACTTTTGTTCCCAAAAGACACCAAAGCCGGCGGCGCCTGGATCGTCGCAGCCCGCGACGGGCGTGTGGCTTGCCTGCTCAATGGCGCTTTTGTCAAACACCGGCACCAACCGCCCTATCGCCGCAGCCGCGGGTTGGTATTGCTCGATTTTTTTGACTGGCCCGATGCCGACACTTTTTTTACACAATACGACCTGGACCAGATCGAACCGTTTACCTTTCTGTACTTCCACACCGGACGCGTACTGGAGTTCCGTTGGGACGGAAGCCGCCGGCACCTGGCCGAGCGCCTGCCCCACCAGCCGCATTTTTGGTGTTCGGCGACACTTTATCCGCCGCAGATGCAAGCCGTGCGCGAACAGGTGTTCCGGGATTGGCTGCAAGCCCGTGCTGACCGCCCAACACCCATACGTCCGGCATCCGTTTTTAATTTGCACCTGACCGGCAGCGTCGGCGACACGGAAAACAATTATGTCATGAACAGGAGCGGCCGGGTGTGTACGGTGAGTGTCACCCAGGCGGTGCGGAAGGCAGACGGAAGTATCCGGATGCGCTATTCCGATTTGTTGGATGGGCGCCGCCACCGCCGGCAAATACAGGCCGCCGCCGTGGTACGGACGGATTGAGGCTCCGTGGTTTTTTATAGAAATTGGTCCCGGCCGTGCATCCTTTTAGCAATTTATTGTGTCTGAGTAGTTAATTTTTTCCAAAACCCCCAACTAAGGGTTGGTTGCACGGTTTATAGTTTATACTTTGCATGCTAAATCAGATAATGCCGATGAAACATTTCTTACTCCTCTTCTTTTTTCTGCTCTTCGGTGTGGCGGTTCAGGCCCAAAATTCCATCAAAGCGGACCTCTCCATTTACCCCAATCCTACTACAGAATATATTTCGGTAAATGACAATGGCGATGCCGTAGGTTTCATCGCCATTTTCAATTTGGTGGGCAAAAAAGTGAAAGAATACGAGTTCGTCAAGGGTGAATCGTTGTTTGTGGCAGACCTGGCCAAAGGCATGTACCTGGTACAGATACAGGACCGCAAACGGCAGGTGTTGAAGACGCAAAAAATGGATAAGCGCTAAGTTTTTAGCCGATAGCAATAAAGACTGCAAACAGGATTTGTTCTGTTTGCAGTCTTTATTTTTGATCGCCAGTTGTAGAGCACTTCCGTTTTTTAAGTCGGGCCGCCCCCGCAGACGGTTTCTAATACGCACCGAAATACCGCCGCAAAAACCACTCTACCGACAGCATTCCGGCCAACAACAAAAAGAGCCACTTCAAATTGATCAGGGGATGCGTGTGGGTGCTTTGATAGATGACCGGCTTGATGGCGCCGGCCGTTTTTATTTTATCTGCCAGCCCGGGCAAACCGGCGGCATATACCGTTTCTCCGCCAAACTGCCGGCTCAACTGGCGAAGCACAGCGTGGTTGGCCGTGGTTTCAAACAATTCCAACTGAACCGGTTGCACACTAAACCGCCCTTCGTAGGTCAGGGTTTGGCCATTGAAAGACGTCGTCGCCCGGAACGTATAATTCCCGGCGGGTAAAATACCCGCATGGAGCGTATAGGCTTTGCTTAGTTTATTGAAGGTGTATAAAAACTCCTTGCCCTGGCTATTGCGCACCGATATCGCCACGTCGGGGTCGTTGGTCAGTTCGTAGCTGTCGTTGTACAACTCTGCGCCGAATACCACCGGTTCGTTTTCTTTAAATATGTTCTTATCGAGGGTGATGCGGAATTTGCGCTTGTCTTCTTTCAGGCTCAGGTACTGTATGGTTTTCCCAACGATCTCCTCAAAAATATCGTGGTTGTTGTGTTGCAGGTAATCGAACAGCCGCCATTTCCAGAGTCCCTCTCCAAGAAACAGCCCTGTTTTAATACCGTTGGTTTCGCCGATTGCCAGCAGCGGCTGGTCAGTGTCTACCTTTCCGATGCGTTTCCAAAGCAGCACCTGTGCCTGCGGCGTGGCGGCAAAATTGCCAAAAGCGCTGGTCAGGGGGTTGAACCGCGGCAGTTCTTCCGTCATGGTTGGGCTCAGGGTAAACGCCGCGAATGCCGGCGACACCTTTCCCTGCACGTCGTCGCTTTGCTGGGCATTGCTTTGCACGCTGGCAAGGTTTTGCGCGCGGGCCAGGGCGTTGTAGTTGGTTTGCATACCGGCCACAAACAGGCGTGGTATTCCCTTGTTGTTCAGGGTATTCAGGATACCGGCTATATCGTTGGCGCCGGAAGGCAGGTTGTGCAGCACCACAAAATCGAATTTGGCGACGTCGATGCCCGGGTCATTCACAAAAGCTACGGCCACCTGGTAATTTTTATTTCCTTCCAGCGATTGGCGGAGGGCTGCCAGGTCGGGGTGGGGGCTGTTGGCCAGGAGCAATATTTTCTGGCGGGCATCCAACACATCGATAAAGATATCGCGGGTGTTGTTGGCTGCCGAACGTTCGCCGGGTACTTTGGCCACACTGACCCGGTACTGTGCCACGCCGGGCTGGTCGGCTTCCAACAGCACTTCCCTGGTGCTGAAAAAGTCGCTGCCGGTCACACTGACCGGAAAGTTTTGCAGATTCCGGGTTTGCTCGCCCTCTACCTTGCTGATGGCCAGCACACTTTGAGTGCCGGCGCAATTGAGCGCGGCCAAATCAATCTGCACCGAAAACCGGTCGCCCAGGTAGGCGATTTTGTTGTGGAATACGCGCTTGACCAGTAAATCTTTTTTCGGCGTGGTATCGCCCAACGCTACCGTGAATACCGGCGCGGCAATTTGGGCGCCGGAGTAGGCGGGGTTGCTGCCTTCATTGTATATCCCGTCGGAGGCCAGGATCACGGCGCCGAGGTTTTGCGCGCCATACCGGTCGTATACATCCTGAAGCGCTTGCGACAGGTTGGTGACTTTATCTGTAAACCGGAAGTCGATGCCTTCGCGTACCGCATCTCCAAATGCCAGCTCGTGCACGTCATAGCCTTCGGCCAACGCATCGCGCAAACCCGCCCAGTTTTGTTTGTATTGGTCCAGTGCCGGCCCCTGGAGTTCGGCCCCGACGCTTTCGGAAACATCCTGCGCCAGCACTACGACCGGTTTTTTGGTTTCTGTCTGTATCCTTTTCAGGAGCGGCGACAATAATAAGGCGCTAAGGATGGTGATCGTCAGCCAACGCAATACAGCCAGCCAACGGTTGAGCGAAGGGGCCTGTTCGCGAAAAGTAGTGTCGCGGTAATAGAGCAGCATCGCGTATCCGAGCCCGAGCAGGGCGCAAAGGATCAGAAACCAGGCCGGATATTGAAATGAAAGATTGGGCATTGAACCTATTTTTTCAGCGCCGCAAGGCCAATTGACTCCTGCGGAGCAGACTGCGGGGCTCGGAATAAGGACGCAAAGTTGTGGAAATTGTTGCGAACAGACGAAGAATACGAAAAGTTGCCGGCCACAGAAAAGCTGCGGTTCGTCCAAAAAGGGCAAGGCGGCAGAAAAAGCATACTTTTGCAGCCTGATTCTGCCTTTTTCTCCGGCAGATTTTCTGCATATTTTTTTGCGTTTTAGATAATGTTATGGCAATGAACCGGTCTCATACCGTCCTTCTTTTTCTACTCGGCCTGTTTGCTGCGCCGGTATTGTTGGCGCAAAAGCCGGCCGACCTCAAACGGGCCGGTGAAAAACAATTTGCCAACCGCCAATGGGCCCCGGCCCTGGCTGCCCTGAGCCAGTATCAGCAGGACAAGCCCGGCGACCCCGCCGTGCTCACCAAGCTCGGTATTTGTCAGTATCATTTGCACCAGGCGGAAAAAGCGCGGCAATACCTGGAGTTCGTACTCCAGCGCGACCCGGCCAACAGCGACCCCGAGCTGCACTATTACCTCGCCCGCACCCTGCACGGGCAGCAGGAATTCGAACGGGCCATCGGAGCCTATAAAGGTTTTTTACGGGTGGCCCCTGAAAAACATCCCATGCGGGCGAACGCTTTGGACAATATCCGGCGCTGTGTGAGCGGGCTTGCACTGCCGGCCAATGATGCGGTGGCGCTGGTGGAAAACCTTGGCGACCGGGTGAATACCCCGGGCGACGAGTTCGCCCCGCTGCCTTCCGTAAACCACCCGGGCCGGATTTATTTTTCTGCCGCCCGGGAAAATACTTCCGGCGGCCTGCGCAATGACCAGGGCTATGAAGACCTTGAGGCTGGCCATTGGTGCAGCGATATGTTTTTTACGGAACAATCCAACAGCGGCTGGAACTACGCCTCCCTCCTGGGCGATTTGCAGAATACCCCCCGGTATGAAGTAGCGCTCGACTTTAGCAGCGACGGCCAGATTTTGTACTTCTTTCGAGGGTTTACCCTGTATAGCGGCGAAATATTTTCAGACACAGCGGGGCGAAAAGACGAATATGCCGTGATGCCGCCGGTTTTTAGCAGTCCGATGGTTCCGGAGGATGGCGATACCGCTCCGTTTTTCGCCAACGATACCCTCCTGATTTTCGCCAGCCGCCGGGAAGGCAGTATGGGCGGGCTTGACCTGTACTATTCAACCCGCTGCGACAGCGCCTGGGCGCCGCCGCTCCACCTGGGGCCGGTGATCAACTCTCCTTACGACGAAACCACGCCGTTTCTGGCCCGCGATGGCCGCACCCTGTATTTCAGCAGCAACCGGCCGGCCAGCATGGGCGGGTTCGATGTGTTCCGCTCGGTGTTTGACGTATCCACCCAAACCTGGTCAAGTCCCGGGAACCTGGCCAAACCGGTCAATTCACCGGGCGACGACGCTTTTTTCCGCTTGTCGGTAGATGGCCTGACCGCTTTTTTTTCGTCTGACCGGCTTGAAAGTTACGGTGGCCGCGATCTTTATGTGGCCTATTTCAAACAAGCCCCTCCTGAACAATTAGCCGACCGGCTGCTTTTTACCGATGTTGCGAAAAAGGCAAAATCCGCCGGCAATGGCCAGGAAACTAGCCGCAGCGTGGAAAAAGTGACCCTGCCTGTGTTGTACTACAATGCCGATAGCGATGTGCTCAATGAGGAGAGCCGGAAGGCGTTGGATGAAATTGCCCGTTTGGCGCGGGAGTATCCGGAAACCCAAGTCTTGGTAATGGTACACACCGATGAAACCGGCCCGGCCAAATTCGATTTGTATTACGGCATCAAACGCGCGGAAATTATCGGCAAAGCGCTGACCGATCGCAGTGTTCCAAGCTGGCGTATTTCGCTTAAAAGCTTCGGGTCGGCATACCCCGTGGCCCGTAATGTGCAAAATACCTTGCCCAGCCCGCTTGGGCGGCGCCTGAACCGGCGCATCGAAATTACCCTGGTTTCCACCGGCGGGGCGTTGCCGCTCGAACTGACTTTGCAGAGACAAAGCGTACCGGACGACATGGCCATCCAGGATGGCGCCGGCGTGGGCTCCCGCTTTGAAGGACTTTCGTTTAAAGTGGAGGCGGTCAGCGCCCGGCAAATTCTGGCCAATGATGTGTTGGCCATGTTCAACGATGTAATGATCGAAAGCCAACCCGGTTCGGGTTCGTATTTGTACTCGGCAGGGTGGTTCCGGAAGTTCAACGACGCAGCCGCTTTGCGCCGCGAACTCCAGCAGCAGGGTTTTAACGACGCATCCGTATCCGCCTATATCAACGGAATCCGGGTTTCGCGGGCAGAAGCAGTAGGCTTGCTGAAAAAGTATCCCGATCTTGTATTTTTTATAAAAAACTGAGGTATTGAGCCAACGCATTGATTTTCTCCGTGAGAGTATCCGCAACCTGAAAACGACGGGTAGCGTCGCCCGAAGTTCGCGTTTTTTGTGCCGGCGGATTGCCCGCAAAATTGTCCGGGAACAAGCGAAGGTGGTCGTCGAATTGGGCCCGGGCGACGGCGCGATCACCCGGTATATCCTGAACCGGCTGGAACCCGATGCGCAAGTCCTGGTGTTTGAAATCAACGGCGTTTTTATTGAAAAACTCCGGAACACGTTTCAGGATCCGAGGATTACGCTGATTCACGACTCGGCCGAACACCTGGGCGCCCACCTTTCAGCACGCGGCATTCATTCGGTGGACTATATCGTCTCGGGTATTCCGTTTGTCATGTTGCCGGAAGTATTGGCGGAAGACATTACCCGCATCTGCCTGGAGTGGCTTCGCCCGGGCGGATTGTTTATCCAGTTTCATTACTCGCCGCTGCTGGTGCAGTTTTACCGCCGGGTTTTTGGAAATGTGACCGTTGACTTCATCCCGCTTAATATTCCCCCGGCCTTTATCGTTTCCTGTGAAAAACAACAAAATGCGCTATCCGATTTTGCATCCATCTGCTCCGGCATTCAACCCGGTTAGGTTGTGGGCCATTGCAAGTTTCCTGCTGGCAGCTTGTATAGGGCTGATGCCGGCTTGCGGCTCCGGCTTTTATTTTGAGCAGAAAAAAGAAATTGCCGGCGGGCAATGGGCGTATGCCGATACGCTGGATTTCCGGTTTGCCATAACCGACACCCTGGAAACCTACCGTCTGTACCTCGATTTTGAATATGCCGATACCTTCGCTACGCAAAATCTGTATGTGAAGCTATATACGCTGTTTCCAAACGGCAAGCGCCTGAGCAAACAGAAAGCATTCGATTTATTCGATGCGCAGGGGCAATCTTTGGGGAAATGCTCGGGCAACCGCTGCCGGCTGCACGCTGTTTTGCAGGAAAGCGCCTATTTCAACCAACCTGGCGAATATTGTATTACGCTGGAGCAATTTACCCGCGACAATCCCTTGCCGGGCGTTTTTTCCGCCGGCTTGTCGATCGAACCGACCGGCAAACGCCGATAAACCGGGGCATTCAATTGCGCAGGTCGGTACCCCAGGTAAGTTTTTCGCGCAGTGTTTCCAGGAACGAAGCGTCTTGCAGCTGGACCAGCCGGATAAAAAAATCGTTTCGGCGCACGGCCAGCTGGTGGTGTGCTGAAATGAGCTCGAAACGGGAATCGAGCGTACAAATGAAATTTTCTGCCCGGCCTTCAATTTCAAACGAAATAATGGATTGATCGGAGAGCACAATCGGCCGGAGGTTCAGGTTGTGCGGGGCTACCGGCGTAATGACAAAATTGCCGGAATTGGGCAACACGATGGGACCGCCGCAGCTCAACGAATAGGCGGTGCTGCCGGTGGGTGTGGAGATGATGATGCCGTCAGCCCAATAGGAATTCAGGTAATCGCCGTTCAAAAAGGTGTGAATGGTGATCATCGAGGAGGTATCGCGTTTGAGCAGCGTACAATCGTTGAGCGCAAAGGGAATTTCACCGAACAGGGCCGGAGAACTTTCCAGGTAAAGCATCGTGCGTTCGTTTACGGTATAGTGCCCTTGTACGAGTTTTTGGATAGCCTGTTCGATATGATGCTTTTCAATGCTGGCTAAAAAGCCCAAGCGCCCCAGGTTGATACCCAGCATAGGCACGCCGGCATTGCGCACCAGGGTAACGGCATTCAGCATAGTGCCGTCGCCGCCCAGAACGATAACAAAATCGATCCGGTGAACGAAGAAATCGCGGTACCCATCGAAAGCGGCATACGGCCCCGCGAACCGGACCCGGCCTTCCAGATCCCGGAGATAAGGGGCAAAAACATAAGTCGTCACGCCTGTTGCATAAAGGGTGTCGAACAAGGCCTGGATAAAGGGGAGGTCCTTGTCTTTGTATTGTTTGCCAAAAACGACGACTTGCATGGGCCAAGGTGGTTAAGGGGTGGAGTGATGCACAAGATAATGCGAAACCGGGTAAAGGTAGATGTGTGAAGCCAAACCAGGAAGTTCAATTTCCAGAAACGCCTGGCCCACGCGCCGGCGAATTTGCATACCTTACGGGTCGAATTACCAACACAAAATAAAATCGTCATGAACTGGCACCAGAGGCTATTCCTGTTTTTGGACGTATCCAGCGCGCACGGCAAGTATACGGAGCTCAAGCCACACAGTATCCTGGAGACGATCCGGCGGCTCGAACAGCGCATTGCCGAGCGGTTTCCGGAGTCTGGGTTGTTGCAGGTGTGTAAGGAGTTTTTCAACCTGGCCGAACAATCCGAACAGCTGGCGCGCCAACTCGGACCGCCGATCTGGCCGGTCCGCCTGGCGACCATTGCGGCGGCCGGTTTGTTGCTCTTCGTGGCCATAGGAGCCATATTGGTTATTGCCCGCAGTTTTTCGTTAAATACGGATAATATCGCCGAATTGCTGCAAGCAACAGAAGCGGGTATCAATGAACTTATTTTTCTCGGCCTGGCGCTTTTTTTTCTTATTGGCCTGGAGGCCCGGATCAAGCGCCACGTTGCTTTGAAAGCCCTGCACCGGTTGCGGTCTATAGCCCACGTGGTGGATATGCACCAGCTGACCAAAGATCCGGCGCACCTGTTGTCGGGGGTCAAGAGTACCGCATCCTCGCCACAGCGGACGCTTTCCCGGCATGAATTGATGCGTTATCTCGATTATTGCGCCGAGATGTTAGCGCTCAATAGCAAAATAGCCGCTTTATTTGCGCAGAACATGGATGACCACGTGGTGCTCGCCGCCGTAAACGACATGGAATCCCTCACCCAGGGGCTTTCCGGGAAAATCTGGCAAAAGATCATGATGCTCGATATAGCGGTGACGCAAAGTCAGCTACCCGGCACTTAGATGTTAAATACCGCCCCGGAGCCATTATCCTTCCGCCAAATGTCGTTTCTTCGCAACCGGTTCTGACCAAAACAAACCATATTTTCTGTTGGCAGCAACCGACATAAATACCGTAATCTTTGCAGGATTGCTTCATAAATTACAAAAAAGGTGGTATTTTTTATCAAAAAAAACCGGCCATATTGTAATTTTTGACAAAATGTTTTGTCAGTACTCAACACTTTAGTACTTTTGCCTGTCACCCGGCTAATGTGCCGGGTGGCATAACAAGCCAGATACATCGCCTGCGAACGATTCCCTTTAACGTCAAAACCCACATAACACAACCCTCTTTCATTTAATCCGAGATCGATCGCAAAAATTGATTCAAAAACCCATTCCACACTTGGAATCGATTTGATGGTCCTGGTAAACACCTAATGTATGGGCAGGAAAGAAAAGTTTGTTTACAACATTCACACCCTCACGTACGAGAAAGTCGTAGTTCCCTTCAAAACCAAAATTCTGCAAGCTTTCGGATTTTTTTCCGTCGTTTTAGTCACCTCTTTTGCCTTGCTGGCCATCCTCTACACCTATTTTCCCTCTCCCCGCGAAAAGGAGCTGATTCGAGAAATCGACCAGATGGAGTACAAGTACAGCCAATTGGATGCCCAATTGAGCACCATGGCCAAAGTACTTCAAAATATTCAGGACCGCGATGCCAACGTACACCGCGCGGTTTTTGGCATGGACCCCGTCGATGAAGACATATGGAGCGGCGGTATCGGCGGCCACGAAGCCCACCCGGAACTGGCTGCGTTCAAATACGGGGGCCCGGCTATCCGCCAAACGGTGAATAAAATAGACGTGCTGAGCCGCCAGCTGGCCCTCCAAAGCAGGTCGCTCGATACCATCCAGCAGCTGGCAAACAATCAGCAAAAAATGCTGGCTTGTATTCCCAGCGTCAAGCCGGTGCGCGAAGACAAGTTGCAAAAAAGCATGAACATCCTCTCCGGCTTCGGATACCGCATTCACCCGGTGTATAAGATCAAGAAATTCCACGAAGGCGTCGATTTTCCCGCCCGGGTAGGAACGGCTATCCAAAGCAGCGGCGACGGCGTGGTAGTGGAAGCCGGATGGCACCACGGCTACGGCAACTGCGTCCGGATCAGTCATGGCTACGGTTACGAAACCTGGTACGCACACATGAATAGAATGACGGTCCGCAAGGGCGAGCGCGTGAAAAAAGGCCAGAAAATCGGCGAAGTCGGCGATACCGGGCTATCCACAGCCCCCCACCTGCACTACGAAGTGCATTTCAAAGGCAACCCCATCAACCCGATCAACTTTTGCATGGACAACCTGACGCCACAGGAATACCAGCAAATGGTCAGCAATGCAAACAAAGCCAATCAATCGCTCGACTGATATTCAAAGGAAACAATAAACAGCAGAAAAAAGGGAGTCCGGTAATATGCCGGGCTCCCTTTGTATATGTGCCCATGCCGGGCTTCGAAACCGGCTTAAAGCCCCAACTTTTTGCGCAAAGCTGCCGGAATAGCGTCTTTATGCACCAGCATCGACATGGTTTTACAACGGAAATAAGGTTGGGAAACGTAAATATAACCGCCCATCTGTTCGTGCACAGTACCCCATGAATTTTTTACGATATAATACCGGGTACCGTTTTGATCAGTCACCACGCCGGTGATGTGCATACCGTGATCATCCGTCGTCGTCAGTTCATCAAAACCTTGCTGGCGCTCGTCCTGACCGACTACTTTTTCCTTAACGGGCGCCTTGGCCCAGGCATTGCGCTCCTCGGCACTCATGTCGGCCCAGGATTTTTCGGGCCAAACGGCCAGACCTTCTTTAGCGGAAAACGTTTTTTCGCTGATATCGGTGGCCCATACAATCGAAAAGCCGCGGTCTACGGCATTATCCGCGATTTGCACCAACTCGTCGATCGGGACATTGTAAAAAATGCCGTTGGACCAGTTGTCCGATACTTCCAGGATAAACGGTTTGTAAAAAGGATGGTGGGCATAAGAGGTGAGGGGAACGTAGTCATCCAGGTTGATCCCCAGACTTTGGAAATACGTTTGCGGGGTGAATTCTTTTTCACCCACCGAAAATTTGGCCGGCGGGGCGCCCATGTATCCATCCAAAGCGCCGGTATAGGCTTTGAACCATTGGTCGCTGAGCTTGCCATCCGGCATTTTTATAACGGCTTCTGTAATGGCTTTGAGCACGGCTTCCATCTCGCCATGTACGGGTTTGTCCTGGCCGGACGGAAACCCGCTGTAGACGGATTCAGGTACAATACCGTGTTTTCGAACGAGCTGAAGCACATCGTGGGTTTCGGCGCCTTGGCCGAACGCAGCAGCGCCCTGGCGACGGACATAATTGCGGGCGCGCTCCAGATAACCGGCGCGTACCACGTACATTTCGCTCAGGTCGGCCGGCTGTTTGCCCATCCGGAGCAATTCGCTTTCGAAAAAGGAGTTGGCAGAATATACCCAGCAGGTGCCGGATTTGTTCTGGTTTTCCACGGGGGTGGCGCCGGATTTTTTAACCACGGTGAATTTGTACTCATTCAGCGCCAACGGCAGGTCCTGGGCGGTTAGGGTAGAAAAAACCAGAGCAAGCAGGGTAAGCAGATAAAGTTGTTTCATGTGCGATTCTTTTTTCCGGCTAAAGTAGAAATCCTACCTAAAGCGTTTTGGCTTAACCGACGAAAGGGTTTTTGAACGGATTGAAGCCCGGTTCTTTGCGGCGCAACTGCCGTATTAAAGGATACTGCTGTTTTGCCCGGGGAATTGGCGGCGGGACACTGTTGGGGTTTCGGACCTTGAGTTTCACTAAAAATGCTCCAAACGGGCGCAAGGTAACCGGCCTTGTTTCCTTGCGCCGTTCAGACTTTTTTTGTTTGACCTTTGTCAGGATTGTGGTTTGGCCGGACAGGTACTGATTCCGAAAGGCAGGTAAAGTGGGCAAAAACTCAGGAAACTGGTAGCCAGAAATACTGCGGCCAAAATTACCAGTACCAGGCCGGCAGTGCCGGAAACGGTGCCCGTAGCATAAAGCGCCGCGAAAACAGCAGCGAGGACCACGCGAATGATGCGGTCGGTGTTACCCATGTTCTTTTTCATAAACAACGGTTTAGAATAATGATTGTATAGCCCAAACTATCCCCCTGATCAGGGCCAGGCAAAACAGGCAGACCAGAATGAGTTTGACGGCTTTGTTTTTCATGAAACAAAGGTATAGCGGCAGGGAGGTGGGAGTTGTGACCTGGGTCACAAAAGGACATATTTTTTACGGCGCATTACCCGCACGCTCGGAATGGGTCCTTTGGGCAAACGCAATAACATGTCCGTCCGGGTCGGCGAAGTAACAGACTTTATGGCCCCAATCCCTGTCTTGCAAATCGCTGACCAACAAAGCATTTGCTGCCAATGCCCTGGAATAATACCCGGAGACATCTTCGGTTGCGAGGTACAATTCGCAACGGGGGATGCCATTGGCGGAAGCCGGGCGCGGCATTTTTTCCGACAATATTTTGGCAATACCCTCTTCGGGCATTAAGCCGAGTTTGCAATTGGGAAACAGATCGAACTCCGTCATTCCGGGAACATCCAGGCTCGGGTTTATTTGAAAAATTGCCTGGTAAAAGGCTTTGCTCCGGACCTGATCGGCGACGTAGAGAATAATTTCGATATAAGCGGCTGCAAGCATATTCATGCCTTAGGCATCGATCCTTGCGTACTTGGCATTTGCCTCGATAAACGCCCGGCGCGGCGGCACCTCGTCGCCCATAAGCATGGCGAACATACGGTCGGCTTCGGCGCCGTCGTCGATTGTGGCCTGCTTCAGGATGCGGGTGGAGGGATCCATAGTAGTTTCCCAGAGCTGTTCGGCGTTCATTTCGCCAAGACCCTTGTAGCGCTGAACTTTTACGGAGTCGTCGTCTTCGCGGCCGCCGGAGAATTCGAGGGTGGCAGATTTTCGTTCCTTATCGTTCCAGCAATAGCGCTGGTTTTTGCCTTTGCGCACGAGGTATAGCGGCGGTTGGGCGATATAAATGTGGCCTTTTAGAATCAGTTCGCGCATGTAGCGGAAGAAAAAGGTCAGAATAAGTGTGGTGATGTGGCTGCCGTCGACATCGGCGTCGCACATGATCACGATCTTGTGGTAACGCAATTTGTCGGTGACGAGCACGCGGTGTCCTTCGTCATTTTCGGTAATGGATACGCCCAATGCGGTGAAGATATTTTTGATCTCTTCGTTTTCGTAAATCTTATGTTCAAGGGCTTTTTCCACATTCAGGATTTTACCGCGCAGGGGCAGGATAGCCTGGATATTGCGGTCGCGGCCCTGTTTGGCCGTTCCGCCTGCCGAGTCGCCCTCGACGAGGAAAATTTCGCTTTCGTCGGGGTTGCGGCTGGAGCAGTCGGCCAGTTTGCCGGGCAAGCCGCCGCCGGTGAGCGCGCCCTTGCGCTGTACCATTTCGCGGGCTTTGCGAGCGGCGTTGCGGGCGGTGGCGGCCAGCACCACCTTTTCGATGATCCGCCGGGCGTGCGAAGGGTTTTCTTCCAGGAAAATTTTCAGCGCATCGCCCACGCACCGGCTCACGATGCCAAGCACCTCGGAGTTGCCCAGTTCGCCCTTGGTTTGGCCTTTGAACTGGGGTTCGGGCACTTTTACCGACACGATGGCGGTAAGGCCCTCCATAAAGTCCTCTCCGCTGATCGTAAAGTTGATCTTTTTAAAGAAACCATTGTCATCGCCGTATTTTTTAAACTCCCGGGTGAGGGCGCGCCGGAAGCCGCTGACGTGCGTACCGCCGTCGCGCGTGCTGATGTTGTTGACAAATGAAATGACGTTCTCGGAGTAGGAGGTATTGTACAGGATGGCGACCTCCACGTCCACGCCTTCTTCGTTGGCGGTGATGTAAATCGGTTTTTCGATCAACCTGGTTTTAGCTTCGTCGAGCCAGAGAACGAACTCCTGCAAGCCGCCTTGCGAAAGGAAATGTTCGCTTTTAAAGCTGCCGTTTTCTTTTTCGCGTTCATCCACCAGGTCGAGGTGCAACCCTTTATTGAGGAACGACAACTCCCGCAGGCGGTGCGCCAGGATATCAAACTTGTACTCGGCTGTTTCGAAAATTTCCGGGTCGGGCAGGAAGGTAACGCTTGTACCGCGGTCGGTGGCGGCGCCCACTTCCCGAACGTCGTACTGGGGCTTTCCCCGCATGTATTCCTGTTCGTACACCTTGCCGCCGCGGTGTACTTCGGCGCGCAGGTTTACCGAAAGGGCATTCACGCAGGAAACCCCCACCCCGTGCAAGCCGCCGGAAACCTTGTAGGAATCCTTGTCGAATTTTCCCCCTGCGTGCAGTACGGTCATCACGACTTCCAGGGCCGATTTTTTCAGCTTGGGGTGCAAGTCTGTGGGAATACCACGGCCGTTATCTTTTACGGTGATGCTGTTGTCGGCGTGTATGGTCACCCAGATATTCGTACAGTGGCCGGCCAGGTGTTCGTCGATCGAGTTGTCCACCACCTCCCACACCAGGTGGTGCAAGCCTTTGGTGTCGGTACTGCCGATATACATGCCCGGCCGCTTGCGCACGGCTTCCAGCCCTTCCAGAGCAGTGATGCTACTGGCACCGTAATCGCCGGGGTTGGCGGCGGCTTTTTTTTGCTGATCTTCTACGGAATCAAATTCTTCTTTCATAGGGGTGCAAAATTACGAAGAAACGGTCGTTTGTAAAAGGAAAGTCCTTTGTTTTTATGCCTGAAAAGGACAATTTAATACATTGTTTATCAAATATTTATGGTAAATAACGAATTATGTTTTTTCACATCAGCCGGGGATTCGCCGCAGCCGTATTATTGAACACCGTTTGAGCAGTCGCTGACCTTGCCGGTGAGCAATTTCCACCGGTATTTTTGCACAAAAAAAAACAACATACCGTCATGATAAATTCTATGGAAAGCACAGTCGCCTCAGCCCGGACAACGGCGGCCGGGTATCATTTTATTACAAACTGGCGCCTTCCCGGAACCGGCTGCGCCAAAGTGTACGGGGTTCTGGAAGACGTGGAGACGCTGGCCGCCTGGTGGCCTTCGGTGTATCTGGATGTGCGGGTGCGGGAAAAGGGCCAACCCGGCGGCGTGGGAAAGGTAGTGGAGCTTTATACGAAAGGCTGGCTGCCCTACACCCTGCGCTGGACATTCCGGGTGACTGCCGCCGACTTCCCCAACGGGTTTTCACTCGAGGCGCAGGGCGATTTCGCAGGGCAGGGGGTGTGGACGTTCCGGCAGGAGGGTCCGGATTGCCTGGTGCAGTACGACTGGAAAATCGCGGCGGAAAAGCCTTTGCTCCGGTATTTGAGCTGGTTGTTTCGACCCGTTTTTTCCGCCAACCACTTCTGGGCCATGCGGCAGGGCAACCTCAGCCTGGCACTTGAACTGCGCCGGCGGCGCGGCGAGCAAGTGCCGCCGCCGCCCGGGCCCACCTGGCCGCACAATTGGTTGAACAATAAAATTTTACCGCCCTCCTGATTACGCCCCCTCCTCTTTGCCCCAGGCCGCAAGTTCGCCGGCTGTCCAGAGACCGGGGAAAAATATGCGTTGCTGGTAGCGGGGGTGCAAGTATTTTTCCCAATGGCTGCCGCCGGTGGCGGCTTTTTCCTCCTGGCCGCTGCCCAGATAGGTATGTGCGGTCTGGAGATGCACTAAAGGCCAACGCACATTGAAGGCACTGTCGAAATCGCGCAAGGCTTGGCGAAGCATATCTGTTGCCGAACCTTTTTGTTCCAGCAACTGATAACGGGCATACAGGTTGTGGCCCTCCATTTGAGCCGCCAATGCGATAAAAGATTCCAGATAACGCGCTTCAAATTGTTGAAGTGTCAGGGTTTTGGCGCCGGTAGCGCGGTCGAACCCGGCGTCTTGCCAGTAGAGGTATTGAAACTTTTCCCGCAGCGAAATACCGGCGGGCATAACCGCTTTTTTTGCCGGTTGGATCAGGTTGTCAAGCGGCGTGCTATGCAGTTCGATGTAGCGAAACTGGGCCGACTGAAACCCGCTGGCCGGCGCCAGTGCGAGGCGAAACTGGTTGTAGTCTTCATAAGACATGCCCTGGTTCATGATGCTGAACGAATTGCACAACAGATCGGAATAGCGCACCATACGCTGCAATTTTTCGGCAAACACTGCCGGCTCCGGCAAAGCGCCGCAAGTGAGTTGCTCCAGTTCGTGGCGGATCAGCCGCAACACCAGTTCTGTTACCTGGTGGTAAACGATAAAAATGAACTCGTCTTTAAAGCCGGTTCGGGGTTTTTGCAACGTGAGCAGGGTATCGACCTGGATGTAATCCCAGTAGTTGACTGGCTCGCTCAGGAGCAGCCCCTGCAAATAGGTTTCCGGATTTTGGCCGAGCGCGTGGTATTTTTGCTCGATGTCGCGCAGCAAATCTTGCATAATGATTCAGGCGTTGGTTAGGTGCAGAATGTGCTGCCAAAGGTAATTCGACTCGGGTTATAATAGCTATTATTTACGCATAACCGATGGTGAAATCACACCCTTTACCCTATCCTCAGACGGTACACAGGGTGGAGGGTTTTTAACAAATTACTACAAATCTCCTTATGTGGCACGAAGAAAACAATCGCCTGCAGGCCAGTTTCCGGTTCAAGGACTTTGCCGAAGCATTTGCCTTTATGACCGAAGTGGCTTTTCACGCTGAAAAACAAGACCACCACCCCGACTGGAGCAACGCCTGGAACCGGGTGGATATTCAGCTCACCACCCATAGCGCCGAAAACATGGTGACTGCCAGGGACCGCAAACTGGCCGAAACAATCGACGGGATTTTTCGGAAATATCAATAAAAGGGTTTTAAGGTTGCTGGTTTCAGGGTTGCTGGTTAGAAGGTTTCTGGTTGCTCCATTCTGTGGTTTAGGAAAGCGCGCATACCTTTACGATTTGCTGACATCAGGCTGGTTTATCCAGCCCCCAGCAACCTTCTAACCAGCAACCTTGAAACCATATATTATTATGCAAATAAAATCCAAACTCCCGCGTGTCGGCACCACGATTTTTACCGTCATGTCGGGCTTGGCCAACCAGGTTGGAGCCATCAATCTTTCCCAGGGTTTTCCGAATTTCAATCCGTCGGATCGCCTGCAACAGCTGGTGTACGAACACATGCAGCGCGGCGACAACCAGTATTCGCCGATGCCCGGCCTGCTGCCCTTGCGCGAACGCATTGCCGAAAAGATGGAGCGCGCCTATGGCCGGCCCCTGGACCCCGACACGGAAATTACCATAACCGCCGGCGGCACACAGGCTATTTTTTGTGCGATCGCCGCCTTCGTACACCCCGGTGATGAGGTCATTCTGATCGAACCCTGCTACGATTCGTACCGGCCTTCGGTTGAAACGGTGGGCGGGACGGCCGTGCCCTATGCCTTGTCGGCGCCGGATTACCGGATCGATTGGGCTGCCGTGGGCCGGCTGGTCACGCCGCGTACCCGCATGCTCTGCATCAATACGCCCAACAACCCCACCGGCACCCTGCTGCGGGAGGCCGACATGCTGGCGATCAGCCGCTTGTTGAAGAATACGGACATCCTGGTCATGAGCGACGAGGTGTACGAACACCTTATTTTCGATAGCGAGCCGCATGCCTCCGCACTGCGCTATCCCGAGCTCTACGAACGCAGCCTCTGCATTTATTCATTCGGAAAAACCTACCACAACACCGGCTGGAAAACCGGCTATTGCATCGCGCCGCCCGAACTGACCCGCGAATTCCGGAAAGTACACCAGTTCAATGTGTTTTCCGCCAACCACCCCATGCAGGCCGCTTTTGCCGACTTTATGGCCGATCCGGCCAAATACCTCGGATTGCCCGAATTTTACCAGCGCAAACGCGACGTGTTTCAACAAGCCATGGCAAATACCCGCTTCCGGGCCGTTCCCTGCTCGGGCACCTATTTTCAACTCTACGATTACTCCCGCATCAGTGCGGAGCCGGACCTCGACTTTTGCAAGCGGCTGACCACCGAATTCGGCGTGGCCGCCATTCCGGTGTCATCCTTTTTTTCCAATGGACGCGACGACAAGGTGGTGCGCTTTTGTTTTGCAAAAACGGAGGACATGCTCGAACGGGCGGGGGAATTGCTGGCCAGGGTCTAAGCCGGTTATTTCAGCAGTTCCTTTCGGGAAACCCGCGTTGTTTTTAGCAGTTTCCGGCTCGATGCCGCCTCATTTCCCGGCTTCGCGCGGTAGCGTTGAAACACCACCGTTTGCGCGGCGGAATCCCAGGCCGTTTCCACAACATCGATCTGCGTGTCGTCTGCATCGATTTTCCAACTTTCCTGATGTTTGATCTGAAAATCAAGCGGCAAGCGCCGGCCTTTGGCAATTAAGCGCCGGCAATTTCCGTGAGAATCAACTGCTGACCACCAGCACTTTCCCGCTTTGCACCTGCCCGTCTTTCCAGATGCGGAGGGTGTAAAACCCTGCCGGCAGATTCCCCACGGGTATGCTGTGGAGGCCGGCGCTCAGGGAGCTGAGGTTGTGCACGGCTTTGCCCTGCGCGTCGTAGAGCGTCACTTTTTGCGCATCGAAGGGGAGTACTACGTTGAACTGCGAAACAGCCGGGTTCGGATAGTACAAAACGGGCGCGGTGTTTTGCGGAGTTTGCTCCTGGCCGGATTGCGCGGCAAAGCGGATGCTGGCTTTGCCGGCACAATCGGGCACGCTGGTGTATTCGGTGATGAGCCGCACCAGCAGGTCGTTGAGCAATTCCACTTTATACTCGTCGGTGGTGGGTTCGAGGTGTTTGCCGCCAATGCCCGAATGGTCGGTCAGGAACACGTAGGTGCCGTTGGTGGCCAGGCCGAAAAATTTCATCAGAAATTCGGTGTCTTTCTGGATGCCGCTGGCGCTGACGGGCACGATCCGGATACCGCGTTTGGCCGCTTCGCGGATCGATTTTTGCAAGCTGGCGCACACCTCTGGGCTTTGGTGAGGGCTGGCATCGAGTACGAGGAAACAGATACGCGCCACGGCGTCGGGGGCCCAGGCCTGGCTCAGGACGGCTTCTTCGAGCGCGCTGTGCACCGCTTCGGGGTAGTCGCCGCCGCCCTCGGCCGATTGTTGGCGGATGTAGCCAACGGTTTGAGCGATATTGGGGGTGAGCGGGCTGCTTTTCACCACGTAGTCGTCGCCCTCGTCGCGGTAAAACACCGTGCCCATGCGCAGGACCAGTTCGGGGTTGGCGGCCCGCACGCGGCCGGTCACGTCGAGCAGTTCGGTTTTCAGGTATTCCAGTTCGTCGCCCATGCTGCCGGTGGCATCCACGGCCCATACGATGTCGACATTTTTGGAGTAGTCGCACGAATATTCAATCCGGTGCCTGTTGATCCCCGCTTCGGCAGGTTTCAGCGCGCCCAGATTTTCGGACTTTCCGTCGATGCTTGCTGTGGCCTGATATGTGCCGGCTTTGGCATGGGCATCAAAAAAGCCGGCCCAGAGTTCGGCCTTGCCGGTGTTGTCGGTGCGGGTTTCCCACAGGAGTTCGCCCCATCTTGAATACAGCGCGACCGGCGCGTCGATCACCGGAAAATCCTGCTCGTTGGTCAGCAGTACGGTGAAGCGCTGTTTGGGATAGAAGCCGTAGGTTTTTTGAAACTCGTCGAGTTCGCCGTCCTTGCTGAGGTCTTGCCAGTGGGTGTTCCAGTTGTGCAGGTCGTTCCACTCGCCGGCGGTGAGCAAGCCGGCGCGGGGGGCGGGTTGGGCGGGGATGCCGGGTTGGGCGCCGGGCGATTCGAAGGACGCCTTTTCAGATTCCCTGGTCAAATATTCGGTTGCCGTTGCGGGGGCTGTCGCATCCCGGACCGGCGGCGGCGGACCGGATACCCGGACGCCGTCGATGTAATAGTTGGTGGCTGCATCGCGTGAGCCTTTTACTTCGGCCTTGCCGCCATCCACGCTGGTGGCGCCGGCCGTTGCGGCCACTATGGCAATAGCCTTGCGGGTAGGCAGCGCGCGGATTTGTTCGGCGCTGAGCGTTTGGCCGGTGGAGGTTTTGTCCTGTTCGATCAGGGGAACTTTATAACTTGTTACCACCACTTCCTGAAGGGTGTCGCCCACTTCCAGTTTGACGTCCAGGGTATTGATGGCGTTGGCCAGTACCCGCACGCCGGTTATTTTTTTGTTGCGGTAGCCGGTGTAGGACACTTCCACGTCGTATTCGCCGGGTTCGAGGGTGAGCCGGTATTGGCCGTTGACGTCGGTGACGGCGCCTTGTGCGGTTTTGGGAATTGTCACAGTGGCGCCGATCAGCGGTTCGCCTTTTTCATCGGAGATTTTTCCAGTCAATACCGCGGTGCCGCGGTGCGAAAATGCTGCCAATCCGGACAGGGCGGCCATACAGAACAGGATGAGGTATTTCATATGTGTCGGGTGTTACAAAAATGAACGAATAGGCAAGTCTTGCGGGGAAGCAGATGCGGAAGGACAGGGATGTACATAAAACGGTCGGGGGAAAGTTTTGCGGCATTAAAAAGAACTGGAACGCAAGCCTTGAACATTGCCTCAGCGCCAAATCCGTTTCCCCCATTTCCACAGCACCGACCATTCTTTTTGTACCCGTAAATACGTTCGCTGTTCGGCGCCAAACTGCCGCCGCACGCGCTCGATAGATTTGATCATACTGCCTGCAAAGTCGAAGTTTGAGCAGTTGAGCGTTTCTTTGGCGTAGCGGATCGCCTCCCAGGCCAGCAGAATGCCGGCTCCGGACTGGCGCAGTGCCGGCTCGTCGCCGGCCAGCAGGTAATAAGCCGTGCGTTTATCCCAAATGAGGTAGGCGACAGCGTGTACGGCGCCGGTTTTATGGTCGGTGGCCCAGAAGATTTCCCGGGCATGGCGCCTGGCCAGTGCGGCGTCGAGCCGTTGCAGGAATTCAAAAGGGATGGGCGCCGGCAGTCCCTGACGTTCGAAGCTGCGGTTGTGCACGCGGTAGAACAGTTCCAGGTCATTGCCGGTATGCACCTTCACCCTGGCGGCGGCTTTGGGCAGTTTGTTGTTGCGGTAATCGGGCGCCAGGTTGTCGCGCAGGGTTTTCAGGTCGTTCAGCGGCAATACGTATGAGTACCGGGTGGTTTGGCGGAAACCGCGCCAATAGAAAGGCAGCCAGTTGGCAGCGGTGTAGTTAAAATCCTGCTCAAAAGCGGCCAACGGAGGCAGCTGGTCCAACAGTGCGTTGAGCAAGGGTACCTCACGGCGGGGTGTGCGGTAATCGGGCAGCAGGTAGGGGCCCATCATTTTGCAAAGCGGCGGCATGGCGACGTAGCGCCAGTGCAGTTTTTGTTTGAGGAAATAGGGCAATACGCCCACCACGGCAGGGCCCTTGCGCACCAGGGCTGCCGACCATTGGCCGCCGGCGCACACGGCGTCGAGGTACCAGTCTTGCAGGAACACCGGCAGGTCGGGCGCCGTAGCGCAAAAACGGCGGTATGCATCGCGGTCAAGCATGTTGAATGCTCCAGATTTCAAACCGTTCGCCCCAGCGGTATTTTTGATAAACAAGGGAAAACGAAAACCCGTTACGGCCTGCAATTTCCTGTATTTTTTCCAGATGGCAATCTTCGGAAAGAATCATCCAGATGCGGCTGCCCGCATGGATGTAGTCGGGCAGCTGATGAAACAACTTTTCAAAGTATTCCAGGTTTTCACCGGCGAAAAAAGCGCGTTCGGCGTCGGTTTCGGGCGTACGCGGGTAGTAGGGCGGGTTGATCAGAACATAGTCGAACTGCTGCGCCGGCAGGGCATCAAACAAGTCGCTTTGCCAAACAGCGAGCTGCAGTTGGAGTGTTGCTGCGTTTCGGCGCGCCGTTTCGACGGCCAGCGGATGAATATCCAGCGCAGCGGCCCGGGCGCCTTTTCGGGCGGCAAACAAGGCCATAACACCACTGCCCGTACCGATGTCCAGGATTTTTTTATCCTGAAGGTCAATTGTTTCTAAATACCGGAGGAAAATCGGCGTGCTGAAAAAAACGCCCGGATGAAATACCCCCGGCGGTATGGTCAGGCGTAAGCCGCCAAAGCGAAACCGGCGTTCCCGGCGAATATAATGCAACGCCAGCCGGCGGTAAATCGGCAGCCAGCAACGGCGATACATCCAGCGCATCATATTCCGGTGTTGATATTGACAAAAAAGCCGTTGCCGCCGTTGCCCCGCCAGCTCCATTCGAAGCGGGCTACTTTATCGTAAAATGCCACTACGTCGATGCCTATACCATGGCCGCGGAGCAGCCGGTTGGTCAGCGGGTTGCCCGTGGCATAATAGGGATCGTTGGCATAGCCCAGGTCGTTGTTGATGGAAACGTAAATCTTGAGCGGCATAACGCGGAATGCCTGCAGAGGCATCAAACGCCCCAGGCGGAAGGTGTGGTCGAGCATGCCGATGTGCAGGGAACTGCGCAGCAAACCGTAATCGAGGCCGTCCATCACATAAAATTCGTAGCCGCGCACCAAGTCATTGCCATAACCCAGCGCCTGGTTGTTGAAAAACGGCGGTCTGCGTCGGGGAAAACTGAAACGTGTTTTGACAACGGTTTCGAGGCTGAGGCGCCTGGAAAAGCCGAAATACTTTTTCAGTTCGGCGCCGAGCCGCAGCAGCTGTAGATCGTCGGTGGGGAGCAGGCCATTTTTCCGCAGCTCGAAAATTCCAAGCCAGCCGTTGAGGGGGTACGGCCGGATATCGCGCCGGTCGATTTCCAGTCGGTAGATCAGGCTGAAATGCCGCTGCCGGCTACGCCCCTGCAGGAAATAATCGGGATTGATTTCTGCAGCGATGGAATCGGCCACGGTATTTTGGTGGTATTCGAGGCTCAGGCTGTGGTTGGTCAGCAATTTAGGGCGCCACTTCAGGCTCATATTGGCGTAATAGCGTTTGCGCTGCCAGGCATCCGGATCGACGGCGAACAGTTGTTTGTTGCCTGCGGTACGATAGGATACTTCATGGGTGCGCACGAAGCCGGTAGCGATGCGAAATCCCAGGGTTTGGCGGCGGTTGAACCAAGGGCGCTCGTACACGATTTCATAACGGTTGGAGTAGCCGAAATTGAGATTAAGTTTGAGGATGTCGGCATGGCCGCTGAGGTTGAGGTGCGTCCAGCTGATACCGTAATTGACGCGTTTGAGCGAGCGGTTGAACTCCGTCCACCAGACGTTGAAGTTGCGGTCGGCCAGTTCGAACAGCGGGATGGGGTATATATACCACGTTTCGACCAGTTGGAACCGCACGCCGAGGCGATTGCCGGGCAGGGTGTCGAGGGATACCGTGGAGGAAGAGAACAGGTTGGTGTTCATCACGCGCAGGCGGTTGCGCTCGAGGGTTTCGGCGATGCCGGTGAGCGCGAGCGTATCGCCGGCGGAAAACTCCAGTTCACGCAGGATAAGAGAGGGGCGTGTTTTGCGGTTGCCTTCGAGCAGGATGGAATCAATCCGGACAAAAAGTGGGGGCTGGGCGCCGGTTTGCGCGCGTGCCGGGTGAAAATACAGTACATGGCATGCCGTCAGGAGGGCGGAAAACATTTTCCAACCAGGTAAAAATCGGCGGCTAGGGTATGTCATGGGCGGGCGCTCGAATCCATGTTAAGGAGCAAAGGGGACAAAATAACGTCAAAACAATTAAAAAAACGCATATAGTCAATTGATTTACTTCAATTTGTGTTACCTTTGGTGAAAATCCTTCGGTTACCCATGGGTGATATTCTTGCAGATCCGGTATTATTTGGACTGCTTTGGGCGATTGCGGTGTTGGCCGGCGTGTTGATCGGCTGGAATTTACGGGCCTGGTGGCCGGAGCGTGAAATGGCCCGGCTGTTGGAGCGAACGACGCAGGAACGCAATGCATTGGCCCGTTTGTACACACAGATCAAACATTATTACGATTTGCGCGAGGCGGATTTGCGCAAGACCTCGATCGAGTTGACGACCCTGCGCGAGCAGGTAGATGCCTACGAATCGGAGCGCGCTTTTTTGCTCACGGCCGCACAAGCCAATACGGCGCGGATGGAGCGGGCGGAGGCCAATGCAGCCCTTTGGGCCCGGCGTTTGCCCGAGCTGGAAACGCAGTCCCAACGCCTTCAATCTGAAAATACGGCACTCGAAACGGAATTGGCGCAGATCAAAGGCCAGATTAATGCCTGGAAAACGCTGAATCTGGGTTTTTCGGCGATGCAACAGCAATTGCACGAACTGGAAGCGCGCAGCGCCCTGCTCGAACAGGAACGCCGGCACTTGCGCGAGCAACTGGACATTGCCCGCGGCCAGATCGAACAACAACAACGCGAACTGGCGCGCTATGCCGCGCAACTCCAACAACTTTCCGATACCTACAGCGCTTCCAGCAGCGACGGCGATACCGGCCCGACCCAGACGCCCGGCCAGTCCGACAACCTGCTCCGTATCCGGGGCATCAACGAAGAACACGTCCGGCGCCTGCGCGAAATCGGTGTCATCTCTTTTGTACAGATCAGTGAATGGGAACCCGACGACGTGGCCACGATCGCCAAAGTACTGGGAATTTCCCCGGCGAAAATTATCCAGGACGACTGGATCGGGCAGGCGCAGGCCCTGGTGGCCGGGCCGCAACCCTGAGCTCGGTTTTGGGGAACGTAGAGCGGTTATACCCACTGGGAATGCCTATCCCAGGTTCTCCACCTTCCCACTTCCAGTGCCGCATCCGGGCCAAGTGGGCGCCATATCCTTTCGCCGACTGATTTCCAAGCTTTTGCACGCCATTCCAAAATTTCCAGCCCTCCTCTTCCTGCTTTCCGCGCTGTTTCTGCCGGCTTGCCGCAAGGATATGCAGCCGCCCCTGCCCGCCAGCGGCGAGGCGGCCATTCGTTCGCCCCAAAAAGCGGCGCCTGATCCGCTGACAGTTCCCTTCGCCCGCGACCATTTCCAGGCCCGCCAGCGGGCGGTGCAGGCCCGCACGTCCGGGGCGCCGCAGGACTCCCTGCAACTCCTCATGGGCCAGATCGAATTGTTGTGGGATTTTGCCGACACGGTGTTGTACCGGGACACCGTTCCCTTGCTGCTCGTGCCGGTAGCCACTGCCGAAGCGGTAGAGCCCGGCCGTCAGGCCGCCATGTTGTTTTTTATCGACAGCAGCGGTTACATGGATTCGCGCCTGCTGTTCATACTGGCCGACCCGGAATACGCCCCGCCGGCGGGCGGCTTCAGCGACTATTTCACCGGCTACCTGTTGCAGGTCACCTGGGACGGCGCCCTCACCGGCTCCTTCCGCCTGCAAAACGGCATTCTGAGCGCCCCGGCGCAGCAGAACGGCCTCATCGACCTGCGCACCCAGCAGACGCCCTGCGACGACGGCAGCGCGCCGGTGTTGTCCACCTACAACTTCGGCGCATTTTCGATATACATCTGGTCGTGTTCGGGCAGCGGCCCCGCGGTGTTCGACCCGAACAACCCGCCGCCCTGGGTCGACAACCCGCTGAATATCCCCACCTACAACCTCGCCTGGGGCAACGCCCTCGTCAACTGGCCCGCAGGCCACATCAACAACTACTTCAATCCGGCCGATTTCAAAGGTATCGACCGCCTGAACGCCCAACAGGTCAACCAGTTCTAACAGCAGTTCGGCCTTTACCAAAGCGCCGCGGCGCTGCTGGAGCAACTCCGGCGCGACTGCGGGTTTTCGGAAGAGGGCGAAGAGCTGTATCTGGAGTTGAAACAACTGTTGCAGACGCCGGGTAATTTGCCGGAGTGCGCCCGGGGGATTGTTGCGCGGGATACCTCTCCCAAACCTATGGAATCGTGCTGACCGAAGCCGATTTGACCGGCATTCCCTTGCGGAATCTGTTTTTTGATCGTCGTAAATGCCGAATACGCCATTCTCAAGCATCAAAATGGCTGCACATCCGGCTGGTGCGAATGGAAACTTTATGCACAGGCAACCTGGAATGTGATCGGCGCCGGAGTACATTTGTTGTTGGACGGCGCCGGGCTTTTTCCGGGTATCGGGGAAATCGCCGATCTGACAAGTGGCGTAATCTATTTTATCGAGGGCGACCACGTAAACGGCACGCTGAGTTTGGCAGCTATGGTCCCGTTTGCGGGGTGGAGCGCGACAGGCGTTAAATTTGCCAGAAAATCGGTAACCGGCGCATCGGGGAGAAAAATAACCCTGGGCTATGTGATGGACGCAGCCGGGAAGATCGATTTTGGCAATTCAGGGCAGTTGAGAACCGTGATCAAACCCCTCGCCGGCGAGCAGGCGCATCACTTGATTCCCTGGGCATCGAGGCGACATGATGTCGTACAGGCAGCCGCGCGCTCCACGAGTGCCAATGCGTTTCACATGAATGAAGCGCTGAATGGCTTGGCGGTTTCCACCGCCCGGCACAATGGGAATCATGCCGCTCAACCAGGTAACTTTTTAGATGGTAACAAAAGCGCTTCCCTGTTTGTTAAAGTCCAACATGGGGATGGGGAGCGCTTTTTCATCAACTGAAATCAATTCAGTGCCATGGAATATTTCATTATGTCAAAATCTACTGATCCCAAAATAATCGGCCCCCTGGATCGAGGGCTTGTCGGCGGGGACGCCGACAACGAGAAAAAAACAAAAATCCCTCGCCGGCAGGTAGCCGCGAGGGATTTTTTATTTATTCCGTTCGCCGGTGTCTTTACTTTGCTTCGTCTTCGCCGAATTGTTCTTTCAGTTGTGCGAGTGCGGCCAGATCGCCGAGGGTTTCTTTTTCGACTTTTTTCTGGACGTCGGAAACGGCGGATTTTACTTCGCCTTCTTCCTTCGCTTTTTCCGCCTTGACGGCTGCTTCGGCTTTGTACTTCAAATCTTCCACGTAACGGGTGTGCGAAACGAGGATACGGCGGTCGTCTTTGTTAAATTCGATGACTTTCACCGTCAGGGTTTCGCCCGTATCCACGACCTGGCCGTCTTCCTTGCGGATATGTTTGGCCGGAGCAAAGGCTTCCAGGCCGTGCGGCATCTGGAAGGTGGCGCCTTTGTCGTCGCGCTTCAGTACAGTGGCTTCGTGATACGAACCGACCGGGAAAATGGCTTCGAAAGCGTCCCAGGGGTTTTCCTCGATTTGTTTGTGGCCGAGGCTGATCTGGCGCTTGTCTTTGTCCACATCCAGCACAACCACTTCGATGGGTTCGCCCACTTTGGTGAACTCGCTGGGGTGGGCATAGCGGCGCGTCCAGCTCAGGTCGCTGATGTGGACCATGCCGCCCACGCCTTCGCTCAGTTCGACGAAGATGCCGTAGTTGGTCATGTTTTTTACCGTGCCGGTGTGGCGGCTGCCGACGGAGAATTGGCCATCGATTTCGCTCCAGGGATCGGCGGTCAGTTGTTTGATGGAAAGCGACATTTTGCGGTCGCCGCGGTCGATGGTTACGACGCGGGCTTCCACTTCCTGGCCCATGGTAAAGTATTCCTTGGCGTTGACGCTTTGATTGCCCCAGCTGATTTCGCTGATGTGGATGAGGCCTTCTACGCCCGGCATGATTTCGACAAATGCGCCGTAGTCTTCGATGTTAACGACGCGGCCTTTAACCACAGCGCTCTCCGTGATGTCTTCGGGCAATACTTCCCAGGGGTGCGGGGTGAGTTGTTTGAGGCCGAGGCTGATGCGTTTTTTGTTTTCGTCGAAGTCGAGCACCACCACGTTGATGCGTTGGTTGAGTTGCAATACTTCGCTCGGGTGGCCGATACGGCCCCAGCTGATATCGGTGATGTACAGCAGGCCGTCTACGCCGCCCAGGTCGAGGAATGCGCCGAAATCGGTGATATTTTTGACGATGCCTTCCAGCACCTGGCCTTTTTCGAGGCTGGCGAGGATTTGTTCGCGTTGTTCGGCCAGGTCGCTTTCGATGAGGGCTTTGTGGCTGACCACGGCATTTTTAATTTGCTCGTTGATCTTGACCACTTTGAATTCCATCATTTTGCCGACGTACTGGTCGTAGTCGATCACCGGTTTGATATCGATTTGCGAACCTGGCAGGAAGGTTTCCAAGCCGCCGCAATCGACGATCAGACCGCCTTTGGTTTTGCTGATGACGATACCGCTGATGATCGTGCCATTTTTGAAGGAATCGACAATGCTTTCCCAGGCGCGCAGGATCTTGGCTTTTTTGCGCGAAAGGCCGAGCTGGCCCTGGCTGTCTTCCTGACTTTCCACGTAAACTTCCACTTCATCGCCCTGTTTGAGTTCGGGCATATCGCGGAATTCGTTGAGGGAAACCAGACCGTCGCTTTTGTAATTGATGTCCAAAACCACGTCGCCGCTGCTGATGGCGCTGACCTTGCCGCGTATGATCTCGTTTTCAGCAACGTGGCTCAGCGTGACATCGTATTGCGACAGGTATTGGTGGCGTTCGGCATCGGTATAAGCAATGGCGCCGCGCTTGTCCATGTTCCAGTTGAAGTCGTCGTGCGCACCGCCGGCAATCACCGGTTCGGGTATCGGGAGATCCAGTTCTTCTTCCTCTTCTTCCGGCGCGGCGATTTTTTCTTCCACGGCTGCGGCGGCAGGTTCGGCTTCGTCCTCGCCGGCTTCGGTTTCCTCCAGTTGCATTTCAACCACCGGCCCGGCTTCTTCGATTTCCGGCGCAATGGCTTCGGCCAGTTCGGGTTCAGTCACCGGTTCGGCTTCTTCGATTCCCGGAGCAGCGGCTTCGACCGGTTCGGGTTCGGTTCGGCTTCTTCTGCCGGAACTTCCGGTATTTTCATTTCGGCTTCTATGGCGACAGGGGCCGATTCTTCTTCCTCAGCCGGAACTCTACTTCGGCCTCTACTTCGGCCGGCGTTTCGGCGGCAGTGTCTTCTACTGCGGGGGTGGTTTCTTCCGGCGTCGGCTGGTTTTCTTCCTGTTCCGGGGTAATTTCTTTTTCGTCGTCGAGTAACATAATAATAAGCGGTTGACTTTGAGGCTTTTAAGTGTGATGCTTTTGCCGGCTTCACTTTAGGGCGAAACCGTTACCCTTGTTTTCGAGCCGAAATGAAGTTGCACTGCAGGGCGCGGCTAAAATTCCGGATTTTGAAAAGCGGGCGCAAATGTAACTCCTTTTTTCGATTCGACAAAGCAGCTGTATGGGAAAAACCATCCGGTTCGGGTGTTTTAGCCCCGGCGCCCGTGCGGTATTTGCTATATTTGCCGGTCAAATTTTTGTATATGATTAAAATGCTTGTTGCCGACGCATCCCACACCCGGGAAGTGGCAGCCCTGCTGGCGGGCCTGTTTGAAGAGGTGGAGCACACGTTGTCTTTTGAAGAAATTGCGGAAATATTCGCGGAGATTGATGCGGACGACCACCATTCCACCTTATTGGCGCTCAACGGCGACGAGGAGGTGGTGGGGCTGATTACGCTGGTGGAGTCGCTGTCGTTGTCGGCCGGTGGCCGTTATGGAGTCGTCAACGAGTTGTTTGTCGTGCCGGCGTACCGCTCGGAAGGCGTGGGCAAAATGTTGCTGGATTTTGCCAAAGAAATTGGCGAACAGCGCGGCTGGACGCGCATTGAACTGACTACCCCCGGCGACGAGTTTGACAAAACTCTGCGGTTTTACGAACGCGAAGGGTTCTGGAAAATCGGGCCGCGGTACAAATTTACGTATTAAGAATCAGCGGTTTACAGTTCGATGATCTTTCGGCGCAACTGAAAATGTTTGCCGAGGTAGACCTTGCGGACCATTTCGTCGGCGGCCAGTTCCTCGGCGGTACCGGCGCGCAGGATAGCGCCTTCAAACATCAGGTAGGCGCGGTCGGTGATGCTGAGGGTTTCCTGCACGTTGTGGTCGGTGATGAGGATGCCGATGTTTTTGGTCTTGAGTTTGGCCACGATGTACTGGATATCTTCCACGGCGATGGGGTCGATGCCGGCAAAGGGCTCGTCGAGCAGGATGAATTTCGGATCGCTGGCCAGGGCGCGGGCGATTTCGGTGCGGCGGCGCTCACCGCCTGAAAGCGTGTCGCCGTTACTTTTGCGCACCTTGTGGAGGTTGAATTCGTTGATGAGTTCTTCGAGTTTGGCCTGTTGGTCGGCCTTGCTCAGGCCGGTCATTTCCAGCACGGCCCGGATATTATCCTCCACGCTGAGTTTGCGAAAAACGCTGGGCTCCTGCGGCAGGTAGCCGATGCCTTTTTGGGCGCGGCGGTACATGGGCAGGTCGGTGATTTCCTCGTCGTCGAGAAATACCTTGCCGTCGGTGGGTTTGATGAAACCGACGACCATGTAAAACGAGGTGGTTTTGCCGGCGCCGTTGGGGCCGAGCAAACCGACGATTTCGCCTTGTTGCACGGTAAAATCGACGTCGCGCACGACGGTGCGTTTGCCGTACACTTTGATGAGTTTTTCTGCGCGCAGGATCATGTGCCGAGCAGTTTTTTTACCATTTCCGAAATCAACCGTCCTTCCGCCTTGCCGGCCAGTTGTTTGTTGGCGGCGCCCATCACCTTGCCCATGTCTTTGGGCGAGCTGGCGCCCACTTCGGCGATGATGGCCCGCAGGGCAGCTTCCAGTTCGGCGCCTTCGAGCATGGCCGGCAGGTAGCGTTTGATGACCCGGATTTCTTCCATTTCCTTTTCCGCCAGTTCCGGACGGTTGTTTTTTACGTAGATATCGTACGAATCCTGGCGGCTCTTAAGGAGTTTTTGCAACATCTGCACCTCCCGGGCTTCGTCGATAACATCGCCCGAACCGTCGGTTTTGGCCAGTAAAATAGCGCTCTTGATGGCGCGGATGCTGCGCAGTACCACCTCGTCCTTGGCTTTCATGGCCGCGATGAGGTCTTTGTTGATTCTTTCTTCGAGAGGCATTATTGAGTGATTGAGAGATTGAATGATCAGGGTTCGCTTGCAAACAAACGTTTTTCCTTTATTAAATGTGCCACATTGGGCGGTACTTTTTCTTCCCAGCCAGGTTGGCTGCTTTGAATTTGTTGCAATACTTCCTTGTGGTAAATATGGAGGATGTTGGGGTTATACCCGCTGACATCCACAATATTTTTGTGATCCAGCAGGTGTTGGTAAAGAAAACGAATATCGGCGGGCACCTCGATCGTGTGGGCGGTGAGGAGTTCGCCGTCGGCGCTGCGAGCCGGGTAAACGTAAAAACGGACGTGCCGCAGGAAGAGTTCGCCGAAGGCGCCGAGCAGGTTGTCGGGGTTGTGTTCGTACGTTTCCCGGACGATGTTCTGGAGTTTGCGGGCGCCCATGGCCAGGCCGATGCGCGGCACCCGGTAGTCGCGGAAATAGGCGATCAGTTTTTTGTGCTGCACGCAGTTGGACAAGATAACGGTCTGGCCGAGCGCGCCGAGGATATCGGCGCGGTCGAGGAAATCTTTTTCGCTGAGGGCGCCGCCGGCCTGGAGGTTGTCGAGGGTGATTTCGGTGAGGAAAAACGCCTGGGCGGGGTCCACGTCGGGTTCGGCGATAAACTGCGCGTAGGCGCAGCGGATCATGTCCTGCTGCACCAGGGTGGGCGGCCGGTAGCTGCCGCGGGCGATGAGGATGGATTTTTTGTAGAGCAGTTCGCCGGCGTGCAGGGGGATGCCGTCGGGTCCGAAAATCATGACCTCGGTGAGGTCGTGCCGGACGGCCCAGAGGCAGACCAGGCGGTTGTCGACGCCGGCGAAACCGGGTCCTTGCAGGCGCACCAGGTCGATGGCGACGCGGCCGTGGAGGTTGTCGAGCAGCGAGCGGACGAGCGTTTCGGGGTCCTTGTGGTAGCGGAAACAGGCATAGATGAGGTTGACGCCCAGGATGCCGGTGGCTTGCTGCTGAAGGCGGTTGTCGTGGTCGAGCAGGCGCACGTGCAGCACCACGTCGTTGGGGGGGGTGTGCGGGCGGAGTTGGAAGCGGAGTCCCAGCCAGCCGCTGCCCTTGTTGGTTTTCTGGAAATTTATGGCGGATACCGTATCGGCAAAGGCGAAAAAATTCTGATCGGGCCGGATGGGGCGCAGGCGTTCTTCGAGCAGGCCGTATTCGTGGTCGAGCATTTTATACAACCTCGATTCGCAGACGTATCGGCCTTTGGGTTCGGGTCCGTAAATTTCGTCGGACACCGTTTTGTCGTAGGCGCTCATGGTCTTGGCGATGGTGCCGGCCGCCGCGCCTACCTGGAAGAAATGGCGCGCCACTTCCTGCCCCGCGCCTATCTCGGCAAAAGCGCCGTAGATGGCCGGGTCGAGGTTGATCTCGAGCGCTTTTTGTTCTGTTTCGAGGGTACGGTGGGTCATGCGCGGTTGGACAGGATTGGCAGGATTTCTTTTAAAAAGGGACAGGATTAACAGGATTTCGCAGGATTGACAGGATTTCTTTTAAAAAGGGACAGGATTAACAGGATTTTGCAGGATTGACAGGATTTCTTTTAAAAAGGGACAGGATTAACAGGATTTTGCAGGATTGACAGGATTTTGCCGAGAGGTTGACAGGATTAACAGGATTTTGGGTGCGGATTTCTTTAAAAAGGGACAGGATTAACAGGATTTTGCAGGATTGACAGGATTTTTTGCCCGACGCGAGAGGATTGACAGGATTAACAGGATTTTGCAGGATTGACAGGATTTCTTTTAAAAAGGGACAGGATTAACAGGATTTTGCAGGATTGACAGGATTTTTTGCCCGACGCGAGAGGATTGACAGGATTAACAGGATTTTGCAGGATTGACAGGATTTCTTAGGATTAGCAGGATTTTTTGGGAGTTATGCAATTAAAAAAAATATGTGGAGTATGGTGGGAAACAAAAAGAGTCCTCGGTTGGGGGGTATATTTTTCGAAAAAAAAGCATGAATGATTCGCTGACCGAAAAAGTTATCGCTGCTGCCTTCCAGGTGTACAATGGGCTTGGGTTCGGGTTTTTGGAGAAAGTGTATGAGAATGCGCTGCTTATCGAAATGGAAAGCGCCGGTATTACCGCCATTCAACAACCGCCGTTAAAGGTGTATTTCAAAGGCTATGTTGTTGGTTCGTATTTTCCCGATCTCATTGTCGAAAATCAGTTGGTCGTTGAGGTGAAATCCCTGAAATCGCTGGCGCCGGAACACGAAGCCCAACTGATCCATTATCTCACTGCCACCGGAACGGATATCGGCCTGCTGCTGAATTTTGGTGAAAAATCCGTTCAGGTAAAACGCAAATACCGGCTGTACAAACCAAAATCCTGAGAAATCCTGTTAATCCTGTCCGTTCATGTTGCGTCGGGCAAAAAATCCTGTCAATCCTGGGAAATCCTGTTAATACTGTCCGTTCTCTCACGTCGGGCAAAAAATCCTGTCAATCCTGGGAAATTCTGTTAATCCTGTCCGTTCTCTCGCGTCGGGCAAAAAATCCTGTCAATCCTGGGAAATCCTGTTAATCCTGTCCGTTCTCTCGCGTCGGGCAAAAAATCCTGTCCCGCCTTTAAAAAAATCCTGTCAGCCCTGTCTGATTCCGGCGCGAAAGTAGCCGTTTTTGCGGGGGTGTACAAATGAATCTCATCCGTCTTCACGCTCCCAGGCCGCACGTTTTTCCTCAAACGGCGCATAGCCGCGGAGGGAAGGTTCGAGACGGGCGTAGGTTTTGTGAAATTCTTTTGCCCCACCCTTGGCGTAATACGCTTCCAACAAGAGCAGGGCGGTTTGTTGGTAGTATTGCTGCAAGGCAGGTTTTTGCTCCATCTCTTCCATGGCCTCGCGAAGCCACTTTATGGCCTCCGCATAGCGCCCGATGACAGGCTGGCAGAGGGCTTCGCCGAGCCGGGCTTTCAATTCGGCCCGGGGGTGTTTTTGGATCAGGCCGGAGAGGTAGGGGATGGCGAAGTGGAAGGCGTGGTAGTGCCAAATCTGTTTGATATAAAGGCGGTAATCGGCCCACTCCAACACTTCATGTTTCAATAGCTTGTCTAATTGACCGGCTAGTTTCGAATAAACCTGTTCGGCGGCATACGCCAGCCTGAGGTGCGGGTCGCCTAATAGTGCCAACGCTGCTTCTTGATCGGGCTTAAAGAAAAGGTGTATTTGCAAAAGCGTCCGGATGAAAAAACCGTCTTTGGGTCGCTTTTTCATACCTTCTTTTACCACCCGAATCGCCTCGTCTACTTTTCCAATCTCCCGCAGGGTTATGGCCAGTTCTGTCGTCGATTGGTAATTGCCGGCCTCGGAGGCTTTTTCAAAATATGGAATAGCTTGCTCATATTGCCCGGCTCTTCGCAGGGTAATTCCCAACTCGTTGATTAAAATGACATTTTCCGGTTGAAGACCGGCTGCTTTTTGGAGTACCTGGATGGCGTCGTTTAGTTTGCCGGCTTGGCGGAGGGTAATGCCCAACTCGTTCATGGCATGGACATGTCCTAATTCAGCGGCTTTTTGGAGCACCTGGATGGCATCGTCAATTTTACCGGCATCGCGTAGGGTAATACCCAACTCGTTGAATGATTGAATATTACCTAAATCAGCGGCTTTTTGGAGCACCCGGATGGCATCGTCGAGTTTGCCGGTCTCCCGGAGTGTAATACCCAACTCGTTCATGGCATGCACATGGCCTAGACCAGCTGCTTTTTGGAGTACCTGGATGGCATTGTCGATTTTACCGGCATCGCGTAGGGTAATTCCCAACTCGTTGATTAAAATGACATTTTCCGGTTGAAGACCGGCTGCTTTTTGGAGCACCTGGATGGCATCGTCAATTTTACCGGCATCGCGTAGGGTAATACCCAACTCGTTGAATGATTGAATATTACCTAAATCAGCGGCTTTTGGAGCACCCGGATGGCATCGTCGAGTTTGCCGGTCTCCTGAGTGTAATTCCCAACTCGTTCATGGCATGCATATGTCCCAGCTATCGTTTTTGGAGTACCTGGATGGCATTGTCGATTTTACCGGCATCGCGTAGGGTAATACCCAACTCGTTCATGGAATGGGCGTTACCTAAATCAGCGGCTTTTTGAAGTACCTGGATAGCGTCGTCGATTTTACCGGCGGCCCGGAGGGTAATGCCCAACTCGTTGAATGATTGAATATTACCTAAATCAGCGGCTTTTTGGAGCACCCGGATGGCGTCGTTGATCTTACCGGTGGCCCGGAGGGTAATACCCAACTCGTTCATGGCATGCACATGGCCTAGACCAGCTGCTTTTTGGAGTACCTGGATGGCATCGTCGAGTTTTCCGGCTTCCCGAAGAGTAATACCCAACTCGTTCATGGCATGGGCGCTACCTAAATCAGCGGCTTTTTGGAGTACCTGGATGGCGTCGTCGAGTTTACCGGCCTCCCGGAGTGTAATACCCAACTCGTTGATTAAAATGACATTGTTTGGCTAAGTTGAGTGGCTTTTTGGAGTACCTGGATGGCATCGTCGAGTTTTCCGGCCTCCCGGAGTGTAATACCCAACTCGTTGATTAAAATGACATTGTTTGGCTGAAGTTCAGTGGCTTTTTGGAGTACCTGGATGGCATCGTCGAGTTTTCCGGCCTCCCGGAGTGTAATACTCAACTCATTCATCGCATGCACATTGCCTGCCTCCGCCGCCTTTTCCAGCACCTCAATAGCCTTCTCCAGGTTCCCCTGCCGCCGATACGCCATACCCAGCTCATTCGCCGCCGCCGCATCCCCCGGGTTGAGTTGCAACCGAAACCGAAACCGCTCGATCGCCAACGCCGGGTCCTGCTCATCGCGTAGCTGGACTACGTTTACGGCTACAAAATCCCGCTGCACCCGCTGCCGGAAAGCATCCCGCTCTTCTTCGGGGCTAAGGTCATAGTGTTCCAGCGCCTTCTGCAGCGCCACTACCCGCTCCACTTCTCTCAGGCCCGTCAGCGATTCATAGTAGCGGCCGGCGCAGGCGCGGGCTTCGGGGGAGTCGCCCAGTTGTTGTAACAGCATGGAGCGCACCAAAGCGTGCATGCCGAAACGCTGGTCGTTGGTGCGGCGAAAAAGCAGGCCCTTGCGCCGCCAGAGCGCAAAAAATGCTATCCGGTCGGGGGCCCAGGATGGCAATTTGGTCAAAGCAGTTTCAGGCACCGGCTCGGTAAATACGGCAATATCCCGAGCCAGGTTGCGCTCGGCGTCGGTGCCTTTTTCCAAAATAGCGCTGAGCAAGCGGCCCACGAAGTGGCTGCGCGAGGGGTCGGCGGCCAGGTCGAGCCGTTCGAGGTGGGCGGCGTCGAAGCCCGGCTCGGCGAGCAAGCCGAGCAGGAGCTGGCCGCCGAGTGGGTAGCCGCCGCAAAGCTGCCAACAGGTATCGAGTTGGTGTTGGTTCGGCGGCAGGTCTACATAGGCCTGCATTTCGGCGGCTAACCCGCGCAGGCAATCTTCGAAGTGGGATTGCCCGAGTTCGTGCAGTTCGCGGTGATGGACGCCGGCGTCGAATTTAAGCCAAGCCGGCGGCAGGCTGCGCGAGATAATAATCGACTTTATGCCGCGGCGCTTAGGCAATTCGAGCAGAGTATAGAACAGCGCCGGGTCGCTGATTTCGTAAAAATCGTCGAATACCAGCGGCCGGCCCACCTGTTCGAAGGCCTGCAACAAATGTTGATTCGGCGGGTAAGGGTCGCCGGGATTTTTCGGGGGCGCTACCGGAGCTACCGGCTCTATGCCCAGTTTTTGGGTGATCGTGAGTACGGTATAGTGCCGCTCGATGCGGAAATACACGGGCTGTTGTTCCGGGGGCAGGCGCCGCTGTACGGTATCGAGCAGGTGTGATTTGCCCATACCCCCGGCGCCGTAGAGGTAAAAGAAATTGCCGCTTTCGCGGAAGAATGTTTCCACGGCTTCCACGTCGGCATCGCGCCCGACATAAGGGCGGTCAAAAGGCATGGCGGTGTCGCCCAGTACCACTGGGCGCCGGTACCGGGCCGCTTCATCTGCCAGGAGCTTCAGGATACCGGGTATTTCGGCCCAGTCGCCCACCGGCCATTTTTCGGTGTGGGGCCAATCGGTCGTATGGTCGTTGCGGACCAGCGCGAATTTTGGAGAAGCCGTTTTGCCGAGCAGGCGGTGGATATATTTGAGCACAAAATCCACGCGGTCTTCCATGCCGAAGCCGATAAAGAGCACGGTATGGTCGGTCAGCAGGTGCTTGAGCAGGAATTTGGCGGCGGTATCTTCGTCGCTCAACGCATCGAGCTTGGCATCGGAGGTGTCGCGGTAGAGGTCTTCATATTCCTGCTCAAACAAGATGTGGTGGGTTGGTTCGGACGCACACCCATGAAGTTTGAAGTAGAATTTATTGCCGGCCAGCAGGTTTTTTAACTGGTGGTCTTTGTGATAAATGACCGTCGGCACGGCGCCTGGATTGGTCAGGTCGAGGCCGGTATCGTAGTTGGTGGTGATGATCTTGGAGCTGATTTGCCAAAGCAAGTGGAAGTCTTCGAGCCGTCCGTCCGATCGGTCCAGGCGAATGTTGAAACGGTCGTGAATAATCCCATGGCAGGTGCCTGCGTGATCCTTGAGTAGTTCGAGCGCCTGAATTTCGCGCAGTACTTCACTATCGAGCCGGCTATTAATCTCTGCCGCTTCCGCAGCAGGCAGGCAGATCCGCACCATTTCCACCACCATTTCCCGCCAGTTCGGCAGCCCCAGCCGGCGCTGCGAAAAGCCGGCGCCGATCCACAGGATGAGCCGGTTGTTCTGGATGGCCTCGAGGATGGCGGGCGGAATACTTGGCATGCGTACGGGGTGCTTTTGAAACAAAAGTAACTATTTCCAAAAAACATACCCGTTTTAGAGTATGCCGCGTCATTAACAGCCGCAGCAGTAAGAAAAGGCTTCCAGCCCCCCCAATCCCCCCCTCTCACCGCCACACCACCTTCTCTCCCACATCGCCCCGTTTCCCGGCAATTTCCGGCATCTCGTGCCAGCCCAGGTAAAACAACCCCAGGCAACGCTCATTCGGCGCCAGCCCGAGGAATTCGCCGGCCTGGAGGGCGGCCCTGGGGGTGCTCCAGTAGCAGCCCAGGCCCAGGGCGGCGCAGGTAAGCCACATGTTTTGCACGGCCATGGCCACAGCGGCAATTTCCTCGAATTCGGGAATACTTTCCGCCGGATCGCGGTGCAGGAGAATAGCGATGACGGCGCCCGCCCGGCGCGGATTGTCGCCTTGCTTTTGCATTTTTTCTTCCGAAAATGCCTCCGGTGGCGTGTTCCGTTGGTAAAAACCGGACAGGTAATCGCCCAAGCGGGCGCGGCTTTCCGCGCTGTGGAACACCTGGAAACGCCAGGGTTCCGTCAGTTTGTGTGTGGGCGCCCAGTTGGCATTTTCGAGCAGTTGTTCGAGCAGGGCCCGGTCGACGGGCTTTTCCGGCAGGTAACTCTTGGGAAAAACGGAGCGGCGGCGGCGGATCAGAGCGCTGAGTTCGGAGGCGGGTAATGCCATTGGCGGAGGTTGTTTTTTTGTGAAGGTACGGAAAATTGGGAACCCGGATCACCGCACAATAAGGACCGGAACCGACACCGCGTGCCGCACGGCATCGATCGTAGCGCCGAAAATAAGGTCCTTGAAGGTCCGGTGCCCGTGGGCGCCCATGACGAGCAGATCGATATCGTGCTGCTGCACGAGTTTGGGGATCTCTTGTTTGGCCGGGCCATAGCCGATAAAAATATCGCAGCGGTAGCCCATCTCCTTCAGCCGGGCGGCGTATTGTTCGAGGGTTTTGCGGTCCTCGAGGCTTTCGCGGTCTTTTATTTCGGCGCCCATCACCCAGGCGCCGGCGCTTTCGACGGAGTGGAGTAGAAAATAGTGCGCTTTTTTACCGCCCAGGTGCAGGGCGTGGGAGAGGGTCTTGGTGTCGGAATCGGAGAAATCCAGCGCGACGGCGATCGCGCGGTAGTCCGGCACCTGCGATTCTTCCAGGCCGGCAAAGGCGCCGTGCGGCAACCTGGTTTTGCGCTGCGGTGCGCGCGCCAGCAGCGGCTTGAATACGATATACGTGAGCATCAGGCCGGCAAAAACCAGCACGGGCAAGACGATAAACTGGATCGCCCAGGCTCTTTCGCCGGCCTGCTGAAGCCAGTCGCCGACTTGCTGGGCCACCAGCCGCACATTGAGCGCCACGATGATACCGGCGCTTGCCCAGCCGCCGATTTTGGCCCAGAAGCCAATGGCGAAATCGCCCATCCGCTGGCGGTCGCTCACGTAGTGCAGGAGCGGGATCACCGCAAAGCCCAGCTGCATACTCAGGATGACCTGGCTCAGCACCAGCATATTGCCGGTGGCGTGTTCGCCGAAATAGCTGATCGCCAGGATCGCCGGCACCACCGCCAGCAAGCGGGTCAGGAGCCGGCGCAGCCAGGGCGCGATGCGCAGGTGCAGGTAGCCTTCCATCACGATCTGCCCGGCCAGGGTACCGGTGACGGTGCTGCTCTGCCCGGCGGCGATGAGTGCGATGGCAAACAACACGGGCGCATAACTCTTGCCCAACAAGGGTTCCAGCAGGCGGTGGGCGTCCTGGATTTCGGACACGCCGGTGTAGCCGTATTTATAAAACACTGCAGCCGCCAGGATCAGGATGGCGGCATTGACAAACAGCGCCAGGTTGAGCGCAATGGCCGAGTCGATGATATTGAACCGGATGGCCCGCCGGATGCCTTCGGGCGTTTCGGCGATCTTGCGCGTTTGCACGAGAGCCGAATGCAGGTACAGGTTGTGCGGCATGACCGTGGCGCCGATGATGCCGATGGCGATAAACAGGGCCTCGTCGCTGGGGATAGAGGGGATGATGCCGCCGGCCATCTGCACCACGTCGGGTTTGGCCAGGATCATTTGCACCAGAAAGGCGCCGCCGATGACCGCGATCAGCCCCAGGATAAACGCTTCCAGCTTGCGAATACCGAGCTGCATGAGAAACAGGAGCAAAAAAGCGTCCAGCACGCTGATGGCCACGCCCCACACCAGCGGAATGTCGAACAGCAACTGCAAGCCAATGGCCATACCCAGCACCTCGGCCAGGTCGGTGGCTGCGATGGCAATTTCGGCCAGGATGTAATTGAAGATATTGGCCGCCGGGTGGTACAGCTCGCGGGAGGCCTGCGCCAGATCCCGCCGGGCTACTACGCCCAGGCGGGCGCTCATGCTTTGCAACAACAGCGCAATGAGGTTCGACATCACCAGCACCCATAACAGGGCATACCCGAAGCGGCTGCCGCCGGCCAGGTCGGTAGCCCAGTTGCCGGGGTCCATATACCCCACGCTGACCAGGTAGGCCGGTCCGAGAAAGGCAAACAGGCGGCGCCAAAAGCCACCCTTCACTTCCGTCTCCACAGTGCTGTGTACCTCCGACAGCGATCGGTCCGTATGGTGTCGCATAACATATTTTTTTTAGGCAGTTCAGGAAATTTTTACGTACAAGTTCTGCCCGACTTTTTCGCTGAGCGAAACCTCGCGCCCGGCCTGGGTGCGCACCCGCACCGACTGGTCGTACGGAAAGCGCTCGAGCAATTCGATTTCGGCGCCGAGCGAAAGCCCCATCTGGTCGAGGTACTGCAAAAAAGCCGGACTGTGGTCTTCCACGCCGGTCACCACGCCGCGGTCGCCGGGTTTCAAGGTGGCCAGCAGGGCCTGCGGCCGGAGGGTCCAGCGCCCTTCGGCGTCGGGGATGGGGTCGCCGTGTGGGTCGAATTTGGGATGGCCGAGGAAGCGGTCGAGCCGCTCGATCAGGGCATTGCCCTGCACGTGCTCGAGCTGTTCGGCCAGGTCGTGCACCTCATCCCACGCAAAACCCAGATGGTCTACCAGAAATACTTCCCAAAGGCGGTGTTTGCGGATAAGCACGGTGGCCACCCGGTTGCCTTCCGCAGTGAGCTGAACGCCCCGGTATTTCTCATAATCGATGAGGTTCTTTTCCGCCAGCCGCTTGAGCATATCGGTCACAGAAGCTGCCGTGGTTTGCATTTCTGCCGCTATGGCGTTCGTGCTGGCTGCTTTGACCTCTTTTTCCGAGATTTTAAATATCGCTTTGAGGTAATTTTCTTCTGCCTGGGAAACCATATCCGGCGCATGTTTTGGGTTTAAATAAATATTTCAGCAAATATAGTAATTTTTTTAGATTAATCTAAATTTTATAAAAATTTAATGGCTATCCGGATGCTGTACCCTAAGCCCAATGAGCAGCCTGTTATATCGCCGAACCCCGTGCTGTGCGGCACTAACCCGTTCCGCACAGCACGGGGTTCGGCGATACATTTCATTGCCATTCTGAAAAATGTTGTCCAGTAGTGTGTTAGCGTGCTTGCCCACATCCTACGTCGATCTGCGGCCTTTTCTGTGAGAAAATACAGGAAAATGCTCTTCTGTGGGCAAGCGCACGACGATTAATTTACTACCACCTCGATGCCCAATGTTACTTCATCGTTCAACTCCACTCTTTCCCCGTCCAGCACATCATCGGCCAGCACCAGGTCGGTAGCCAGCGTCTCCCCCTTGATGTAGTCGTGAAACTGCTCCAAGGCCGGCAGGATGGCCGGGTGCCGTTCGAGGGTGACGATGACGCGGTCGGTGACGTTGAAATCCTTGTCCTTACGGATATTCTGGATGCGGTTCACCAGGTCGCGGGCCATACCTTCGGCCAGCAGTTCGGGCGTCACGTTCACGTCGAGGGCCACCGTGATGGCGCCGTCGGAGGCCGTAGCCCAGCCGGGCAGGTCTTCGGTGGTCACCAGCAGGTCGTCGGGTGTCAGGGCGTAGGTTGTGCCGTTGACGGCGACGGCGAGCATGCCGTTTTTTTCGAGCGCATTGATTTCGTCGTTGCTGAACCCTGCGATGCGGGCCGCCATATCCTTCATGTCTTTGCCGAGTTTGGCGCCGAGCGTTTTGAAGTTGGCCTTGGCCGTCTTTTTGAGCAGGCCGCTGGCATCGGTCAGGTATTCGAGCGTTTTCACGTTGATCTCACTGAGGATCAGGTTTTTTACACTGTCCACCTCTGCAATAAAACGCTCGTCCACCACGGGCAAAAGGAGTTTATGCAGCGGCAGCCGCACGCGCAGTTTATCTTTCTGGCGGATGCTGAGCGCCAGCGAGCAGATGCGCTGCGCGTAATCCATGCGCCGTTCCAGCGCTGCGTCGATTTTGGAGGGGTCGGGCTGCGCCAGGTCGGTCAGGTGCACCGAGTCGTGGCGCAGCGGGGAGTTTTTGGCCCTGGCCGTGTCTTTGACGGGCGCCGTGAGGTTGCGGTATAGCCAGTCGGCAAAAAACGGCGCGACCGGCGCCGCCAGCTGCCCGACCACCATCAGGCATTCGAACAGGGTCTGATAGGCGGCGGTTTTGTCCTCGCCCAACCCAGCCCCCGGCCCCTCCCCAACAGAGCGGGGAGACGGTTTCCAGAACCGCCGGCGCGACAAGCGGACGTACCAGTTGGACAAGTGTTCGTCCACAAACGTTTCGATGGCGCGGCAGGCCTTGGTCGGTTCGTAATCGTCGAAAGCGGTGCGCACTTCGGCCACCAGGTTGTAGAGTTTGGAGATGATCCAGCGGTCGAGCTCGCTGCGCCGCTCGTAAGGCAACACGTTGAACTCGTCCATCTTAAACCCGTCGAGGTTGGCGTACAGGGCGAAGAAGTTGTAGGTGTTGAACAGGGTACCGAAAAACTTGTTCCGGCTTTCCACGATGCCGGCGGGGTCGAACTTCAGGTTTTCCCAGGGCGCGGCGTTGCTGATCATGTACCAGCGGGTGGCGTCGGCGCCGTAGGTGGCGATGGTGTCGAAGGGGTCGGCGGCATTGCCTTTGGATTTGGACATTTTTTCGCCGTTTTTATCCAGCACCAGACCGTTGGAAACGACGTTTTTAAACGCCACTGAATCGAAACACAGGGTAGCGATGGCGTGCAGCGTATAGAACCAGCCGCGGGTTTGGTCTACGCCTTCAGCGATAAAATCGGCGGGGAAATTGCGCTTCCATTTTTCCTGATTTTCAAAAGGATAATGCCACTGCGCATAGGGCATGGAGCCGCTGTCGAACCAGACGTCGATCAGATCGGTTTCGCGGCGCATGGGTTTGCCGGAGGGCGATACGAGGATCACGTCGTCGATGTAGGGGCGGTGGAGGTCGAAGGCTGCGCCTCCCCTCCCCGTTGGGGATGGGCTGGAGGTGGGGCTGAACGGGTTGGCAGCCATAAACCCAGCCGCCACGGCTTTGTCCACTTCCCGGCTTAATTCTTCCACCGAGCCGATGCAGCGCTCTTCCGTTTCGTCTTCCGTACGCCAGATGGGCAGGGGCACGCCCCAGTAGCGCGAACGGCTGAGGTTCCAGTCCTGCAGGTTTTCGAGCCAGGCGCCGAAGCGGCCGGTGCCGGTGTGCTCGGGTTTCCAGTTGATCGTGCGGTTGAGCTCGGCCATGCGCTCGCGGGCGGCCGAGGCGCGGATAAACCAGGAGTCGAGCGGGTAGTACAAAACGGGCTTGTCGGTTCGCCAGCAATGCGGGTATGGGTGTTTGTATTTTTCGATGCGAAAGGCTTTGTTTTCGTCTTTCAGTTTCACGGCAATGAGCAGGTCGGTGGGTTTGAAGTCTTTGGCCTGCTGTACTTCGGCCGGGTAATACTCGGCTTTGACGTAGAAACCGGCAAAATCGGTGACTTCAGGCACGAATCGCCCCTGCTTGTCCACGAGGGGCTGGATGCGGCCCTTGTCGTCTTTGATCCCGATCATGGGCACGCCGTGTTCGCGGCAGGCGCGCATGTCGTCGGCGCCGAAATAGGGGGCGGTATGCACCACGCCGGTGCCGTCTTCGGTGGTCACCCAGTCGCCGGGGATCACGCGAAAGCCGTCTTTTTCCAGTTCGGGCGAGCTGACGTAAGGCAAGAGCTGTTCGAAGTGCAGTCCGACCAGTTGTTTACCGTGGAAGGTTTTTTCCACCTGGTAAGGCACATTCTTATCGCCTGCCTGGAAGTTTTCGAAGGGCAGGTCCGCGTTTTCAGCCGGAAAATAAGCGGGCAGGCGGTCCTTGGCCAGTATCAGGCTGACGGGTGCGCCGGTGTAGGGGCTGAAGGTGCGCACTTTGGCATACGCGATATTGGGCCCGACGGTGAGCGCCACGTTGCTGGGCAGCGTCCAGGGCGTGGTGGTCCAGGCCAGGATACGCACGTCTTCGCCGGCGGTGTCAAAGAGGAAGGCCGAGGCGGCTTCCGGTTTCACCTTGAACATGGCCACGACGGAAAAGTCCGTTACGTCGCGATAGCAGCCGGGCATGTTGAGTTCGTGCGTGCTGAGGCCCGTGCCGGCGGCGGGGCTGTAGGGTTGGATGGTAAACCCTTTGTACAGAAGCGATTCGCCGTTGCCGGTTCGCTTATCGTAGAGGCGCTGCAACAGCCACCAGCAGGACTCGATATAGTCGTTTTCAAAAGTAATATAAGGATTGTTCAGATCTACCCAGTATCCCATGCGCCGGGTGAGCTCGTCCCAGAGGTCTTTATAGCGCATTACGGTGGCGCGGCAGGCCTGGTTGTATTCCTCCACGGTGATCTTTTTGCCGATGTCTTCCTTGGTGATGCCGAGTTCTTTTTCTACCTGGAGTTCGATGGGCAGGCCGTGGGTATCCCAGCCGCCTTTGCGCTCGACGCGGTGGCCTTTGAGGGTGTGGTAGCGGCAGAAGATATCTTTTACTGCACGGGCCATGACGTGGTGGATGCCGGGCTGGCCGTTGGCCGAAGGCGGGCCTTCGTAGAACACGAAGGCCTGGTCTTCGGGGCGTTGGGCTACGGACCGTTCAAATATTTTTTCGTCCTCCCAGAACTGGAGGATTTCGGCGTCGATGGCTGGGAGGTTGAGGTGTTTGAATTCTCTGTACATGGCGTTACGTATCTGAAAGCGCCCGCAAAAATACACAAACACAAACCCCGGCAAGTGTCGCACCTGCCGGGGTTTGTGTTTTTTTAAAACAGCATCCCGCCTGTCAGGTGCATGGCCTGGTGCGAATAATAATGCTGTTGGATATGATTTGTGCGGAAAGCATGGTGCAAAGGTAAACAAGATTTTTCAACCGAATCGTTCAGCGACGGAGATTTTAAGCCGGAAGGACCGGTTCCTTTCATCCCCTAAAAATAAGCGTTTCTCGTTTACTTTATGCGATTGCTCGAATGTATGGCGCAACGCTGGGAAAGTGTGCGTCAAATTGGCCGCAGTTTTTCTGATTCAGGCTATCTTTCCCGCTGATTTATTCAGATAAACCAGTCTAAACTTGTTTGATAAATTTATGGATGCCCTGTCTGTCTCTTTCGACCTGACCGAAGCCCGGCAAAGCCCGATCCATGGCCTGGGCGTGTTCGCCAAACGCGATATTCCGAAAGGTACGGTCTGGTGGCGCGGTGAAAAAGACGTCAATGTGCTGCTCTTCAACCGCCAGCAGTACCTGCATTTTCAGCAATCCGCCGGCAATTCGCTCAAAGATGCTTTCTGGGAGGTATTGGCCACGTACTCGTATTATTCCCGGCAACTCGACAGCCTCATCGTCTGCCTCGACAATGCCCGCTACGTCAACCATTCCGACGAGCCCAACTCCGGCCCAGATGAAACGCAAAATCCCCTGTTGTCGGTTGCCCTGCGCGACATCAAAGCCGGCGAAGAAATCCTGGAAAACTACGACCACTATGACTTTTGCCCCTGGGTGGAAATCCTGAAATTCAGGTAGCAGGACGATACTGCCCGTTTACTTTCATCTGCTAGTCAAACCGCACGCCGCCGCGTTTTTTGCATGGCCTGCCGATTTCCGGAAATTGAGCGTTTTTAGAAATCTGCCCTCCGCTCAATGCTTTCCCATGCAGAAAACCTGGCGGCGTGCGGTATGACTAGTAGTTGAGGCACTTTTTGTTAAATCCGGTTTTTTACATATTGAACACTTTCAGCACGCCTTTATTGGCATAATACACGCGGCGCTGCACCTCGTCCACCTGGTACAGGGGCCGGGCATCGTCGAAGATCAATTTGTCCACTTCTTCGCCCGTGTCCTTGCTAACTTTCACAAGTAGTTTCATGGCCTCGTCGTCGCCTTTTTCTTTGGTGAAATAATACGCGAAATTCCGGGATTGTGAAAACGCTTCCCAGCGCCCGCTGGGCATCATGGAGGCGGCGCCGGACATGGCGTTGGCGGCGCCGAGCTGGTTGTTGGCGCGGCGCAGTTCGGTATCGCCCGAGCCGGGCGGCATCATGCCGAAGGAGGAACCCACTGCCCGGCCGGCGCCCGAGGTCGCGTCAGTCATGCCGCTCAGGGCCATGGCGCCTGCGCCCAGGGTCATGGCAGTGCCGGCGGTATTCAGCAGAAGACCTTTGCCATCGAACGGTTTTTTGTAATAACGGTGGGCCACCCGGTTGTTGTCGGAAGGCCAGATGAGGATATATTCCTGCTGACTGGTCAGAAAATAACTGTTTTCCCGCAATTCCAGGGTGTGAAAATCTTTGCTCTCGAATACATCCACCGTCATGGTTACCGCGACGGAAGGATACGTGTCCGGATTGACGATCAGCACGGCCCGTTTGGTCAGGATAACAATGTTTTTGCGCAATGCGTCGTAAGCCACCCGGGTGACTTCGTCCAGTTTGGCGCTCCAACTTTTCATGCCGGAACCTTTGGCCGGTAAGAACCGGACCATTGTGGCGTCGACAAGAACATCCCCCTTGGCATACGGGTAGCGATCCAGCCCGCCTTCTTCCTGCACCTCGGCTTCACCGTCCGCGGTTTCTTTGACCTGGGGTTTTTTCCACATTTCCTTGCCTTCGGGGTTCAGTTGCATGGATTTGTAGCCGGAATGATAAAAGACGAGATAGCCTTCGGCGTTGGGCTGAATTTCCGTGATCCGCCGGCCTTCAAAATCCCGTTTCCACAAGCTTTTGCCGGTAGCATAGTCGTACAGGTTGCAGCCTTTTTTGTGCACAATGGTTAAAAACCCGGGGTGTGCATCCACCCAGCGGATATTCTCCTGGGCTTCGATGGCATCTTTCCAGGCCTCTTCTCCGGTGAGCAGGTGGAGGGCAAGGAGTTTGTTGCCCCGCAGTTTGACATCCGTGCCGGCTGTGGCCATGGCCATCAGGCCGCCGCCTTGCGCCTCGACGATCAGTACCAGTTTGCCGTCGGGGCTCAACAACACTTCCGCGGGGTTGGCTTTGCTGCTCCACAACAAGGCCCCGGAGTTGGCATCGACGCAGGCCAGGTTTTTCTTGTAGCGGTACAACAATTGCCTGCCCGGCGTGACCATAGTCGTATTTACCGGCACATCGATATTCACTTCTTCTTCGCCGGTATCGCTTTTGATCTGCAGGCCCGCTTTCATAACGTCCACCTGCCACGATACGGCGTTTTTTACCATATTGACCAGGTATAGCCGCACCTTGCCATCCGCCGTGGTTTGAAGCAATACGCTGTTCAGCGCTGGAATCACTTCGTACGATTCGACCCGCTTGTATCCTTCCTTCTCCTTGTCGAGAAGGACGCGGCCGTCGCGGCTATCGATCAGGTTGTTCCGGACAAGTACATACGGGGTGAGCAGCATATTGTAAAAATCGGTACTGACCTCCACTACTGCCGACAGGGCTTTGTCCGCCGAGCGTTCGACCGTCCAGGCAACCTTCCTGGATTCCGGGTTAATACCGATGTACGCCTTTTCCGTTTGGATGATCGGCACACCGGTCGTGTTTTGAAAAATGATTTGCTGCGCATTGCCGTTCAGTTCGACGGACCAGTCGGCCTGGCGCTGGCAAAAAACAGCGGTGGGTGCACTGAGAACCAGTGCAAACGCAAGTTCAATTAAACGCATGGGTTTAAAGTTAAACGGTGAGTAAATAGGTTTGAGAATAGAGGTGATATAGTTGGAAATTAAGGGTTTGCCTCCGGATTTTCTATGCGTAAATATAGCGATACAGGCAGGAATAGCCAATCTTGATTTTTTTTACCATAATCAAAGCGGTGCGCACGCTTGTTTAATCTGCGCGTTTATCTTGTTTTTTGCGCGGTGCCAAACAGAATTCCCACCCCGACCAGCAGCATAAAATAATACGTCAGCAGCCGCCACCCGGCCAGGATAGGCCCAACGGCAGCGCGGGGGATCAGGGCATGATAAACCAGCAAAAAAGCCGTTTCGGCAGTGCCGGTTCCACCGGGCGTGGGTACGACCAGCATGGCTACAAAGACCATCCACTGGAGGAAAAAGATCGTGAACAGGTCGGCATCGATGCCAAGCGCCAGGATTACGGCCAGCAGTATGGAAAAGCGGGTGATCCACTGGCCGGTGATGATCAGCATGCAAAGCAAAAAGGGTTTCCAGCCTTTGGAGTACACCAGCTTGAAAGCCTCCCGGAAATCAGCAGCCAGCCGTTGCCATTTTTCCGAAAGGCTGAACCGGCGCATCAGAAAACGCCGAACCCGGGGAGATTTCCGGAGAAAAAGCGCCAGCCCTGCCAAAACGGCAAATCCCAGCAGCAAGGCCTGGCGGTTTTCGGTCAGGAACATTCCCACGCGCAACCACAAGGGGTTTTCCCAGGGCTGCGTGAGCGCCAGCGACACCGGGATTGCACAGGTAAAAAACAGCGCTTCTTCCAGCTGGCCTAGGAGCGTCAGGATAGCCGCCTGCCCGGGCAGAAACCCCTGCTGGACCAACATGCCCATCTTAAACGGCGTGCCGCCAACCACTGCGGGCGACATTACGCCGCCGACATCGGTAGCTACTACAATGCGCAACAGATTCAACCCCGATACCTGGATGCCGAAAAAGCGCGACCAGACCGACAAGCGCGCGCTATGCCATGCCCATGGCAACAAGGCTAGTACCGACGCCAGGAAAAGATACCGGAACGAAATATCCGCCCAACTGAACAGATTGCCCCGGTCGGTCATGTACCACGAAAAGGCCAGGTTGCCCAGTACGCCAAGGCACACCACCGGAATCAGGCGGCGTAATATACGATTGATGCGGGGCATGAAAACCGGCATCTCGTCCGCCTGTCCGGGCGGATACACACTTCCGGGGCGCTCGTCAGAATCGTTTTCTTTCATGTATACGGTACAATCCGCCAGCTTCCGCTAAGTGTTTTAGCATGGTTTGTTTTTTCCGGCGTCACCACCTCCAGGTTCCAATTTGCCAATACATGCTCCGCAAAATCCCACTGGTACAAATTGTCCAGGTCGATGGCATACTCGGGTGGCACCATGCAGGGCAGGATGACCTCGCCGGTCAGGCTCTTTTTATCCCGGATGGTTTCCTGCCGGATTACTTCGATATGACCGGTTTGCCAAAATGTATCCGGCAACGCCTGGCGCGGCATGTTGTAGGGTTCCGGCCATTCGGTTTGCAGGAGCGGATGCAAAACACCTTGTTCGATCCGCCACATTTTGAACGGGTTTTGTCCCGAAGGCGTCACCCCGCGCACACTATCGGCGCCGGGATGGCCGAGCAGGGCCTCGATGGCCTGGTCCACCAGGCCGGGTGGACGCAAGGGCGAGGTCGGACGCAATTGCACGACAAAGTCGGCCAGGTAACCCTCTTGTTCTTCCAGCCAGCGCAGCGCGTGCTCGAAAACCGGAAAATCGGTGGCCGTATCGCCGGAAATTTCACCGGGCCGTAAAAACGGGACTTCCGCGCCAAATGCGCGGGCTATGCCAGCAATTTCCGGGCAGTCGGTGCTGACCAGCACGCGATCTACCAAGGCCGACTGCAAGCCTGCGGCTATGCTGTACGCGAGCAGCGGGAAGCCGCCCAGCAAACGGAGGTTTTTCCGGGGAATACTTTTCGAGCCTCCCCGGGCGGGCACTATAGCTACTATTTTTTGGTTGGCGCTCATGGTCAGGTCATTTCCAGGGCAGTTTTTTCCAGTGATTTTTTTGCCGCCAGGGCAATTTCCAGCGCCCGGATACCATCGTTCAGGGTGCAGTCGGCAGGACGCCCCTGGTGCAGGCAATCGAGAAACGCCGCGGCTTCGGCGCGAAACATTTCATTGCGTTCGAAAAACGGCCCCGCCGAAACGAAATCGACCGTCATGCCGCCATCGGCGTATATTTTAGCGCCGCCCAACTCGGCATCCCACTCTATACGGCCTTTTTCACACACGATGTGCAGGGTGTGCCGCGCCGGACGGCCTACATAATCCAGGTAAACTGAGCCGATGGCGCCCTGCTCAAAACGCAAGGCCACCAAAGCGACATCTTCTGTGTCGGTTTCCAGACCCGACAAATGCCCGCCGATCGCTTGCACGGACTCAACTTCGCCGATCAGCCAACGCAGGTAATCGAACGGATGGCACAACGTCAGCAACACCCCGCCGCCCAGGTCATCACGGGCGCTGTAGCTCTGCCGGTAGTCTTCCCAGGGATGCCAGGCCGGAAGGTATTCACCCCAGTGGGCATGCGCCGATATGATTTTTCCCAGGTGGCCATCCGCCAGCACGCGTTTGATATGCCGGAAAACGCCGTGGAAACGGAACTGGAACCCTACCTGCACCGTCAGTTGGCGCCGGGTGGCCGCCAGGTCCAATTCCTCCAGGCCGCCGAGGCTATGCGAAACCGGCTTTTCCAGGAAAAGGTGGCAGCCGGCTTTGGCGGCTGCAAGGGCGGTTTCCAGGTGTAATGCCGTTGGGTTACAAACGAAAACAGCATCGGGCTGCCAATCCAGGGCTTCTTCCAGGGTATCTGCCGGTAAAAACGGCGGAAGATCTTCCGATGGCAATGGACAGCGGCCGCGCGTTTGAACGGCAAATTTCCGGATGCCAAGTGCGGCCAGGTTTTTCAGGTGGCGCCGGCCGATGGAGCCTAAACCCACGATGAGTATTTTCATAAGTTCGATTTATTTGGTTCCTGTAGGGTTATGTACGTTTTTCACAAATATTCCCGGCAGATATCGGCAATTCGCCGGGCGGATGTACCGCCATTTTGTACTGGCCGGAGCTTTTCGGCAAAGCCGGGATCGAGGTCGCTAAAAACGGGTTTGCCCATACCCAGGGCTACGAGCAGCACGGATGAGTATTTTGTGACCATAGCCGAGCAATTGGCGATCATGGGGTTGATATTGCCGCTTGAAAACACCAGCGCCCCCGGCGCAACGCGGTTGATTTCGGCGATTGCCCGCCGGTGATTTTCGTTGGGGTGCAATTTGAAAATAACTTGCCGGCCGGCCGCTATTTCCAGTACCCTTTGGATAAAGCCTTTCCGGTCTTCGTATTGCCAGCTTTCGCGCAGGCTGGAGGTGGCGCCCAACACGAAGTTGAGGTGCGGAAAGTCGTTTTTTGAAAACACTTCCAGGTTGTCGAAATTTGGAATGCCGGTTACCTCGATTTTTTCCGGCGGAATGCCCTTGCGTTCGAACATTTCCCGGAACCCCTCCGAAGCGACGCAAAATTTTTTATAGGCATGCGACAGGCCGGTCATCGACGTGTTGCCCAGGTAGCGCGGCAGACCAAGGCGGTGTACGATATGATAGCCCAGATTTTCCGGCGTCGTCATACCTTCCTGTACGAGGATGATGTTGCGGGCACGGATGTTCTGCGGGACGATCAGGTCCGAACACGTTACAACCAGATCGTAGGCCTGCAAACAGCCTTTGTAGTCGATTTGTACCTGCCTGTCGGCAAAAAAAGCGCTCGTGGCCGCTTTGTGTTTTCCGCCAAGAATCGTAAAATCCAGCAAGCCGGCTTCGGCAGCCCGTTGTACCAGGCCGTCGCCGTAGTACGGGCTGAACCAACTGTCGCACTCCGGCAGCGCTTCGGCTATTTGATACATCATTTGGGTTTGGTTCAGTGAGCCGCCGATGAGTAATATTTTCTTTCGCGCCATAAAATCCGGTATGTATTGGTTAGGCGTCGTCAGGGGTTACAAACTGACGGTAGCAGCACCGGTTGTGGTCCGGCGCAGTTTTTTCCGGGCGCCCATTTCACTTTCATACACTCGCTTGATGCCGTCGCCCAGCGACTCTTCCACCGAGCGGATATCTTTCACCAGGCGCCGCATGCCCGTGGGCTCCACGGATGCGGCCTGGTCGCTGCCCCACATCGCCCGGTCGAGCGTAACATGGCGTTCCACGAAACAGGCGCCCAGGGCAACGGCTGCCACCGTGGTCGCCAGCCCGGTTTCATGCCCCGAATAGCCGATGAGCACCTGCGGAAACCAGCTGCGCAGGGTTTGCAACATCTTCAGATTTAATTCGCTCAGAGGGCAGGGGTACGCCGAGGTGGAATGGGCGATCAGCAGATTGCTTACCCCCAGCTGCTCTACCGCCAGGTCTATGTCCTGCATGGTAGACATGCCGGTAGAGATGATCAGCGGCTTGCCGGTGCTTTTCATTTTCTCCAGCAGCGGAAAATCGGTTAGCGAAGCGGAGGCGGCTTTATACAAGGGCGGGTTGAATTGCCCGATAAAATCGACGGCTTCCTCATCCCAGCAGGAAGCAAACCAGTCGATGCCTTTTTCGCGGCAATAGCGGTCGATCTCGGCGTATTCATCTTCGCCAAATTCCACTTTGTAGCGGTACTCCAGGTATGTCATGCGGCCCCAGGGGGTATCGCGCTCAATATGGCGCTGGTCGAACGGAACGCAAAGTTCCGGCGTACGCTTTTGAAACTTAACGGCGGAACATCCGGCTTCGGCTGCCTCATCGATAAGACTTTTTGCGATGGCAAGCGAGCCGTTGTGATTGATGCCGATTTCGGCAATAATATAGGTTGGCGCCCCGGCGCCGATTTTTTTACCAGTGTTGAGCTGAATCATAGGTAGGTTATTTTATTATTCCTTGGTCTTGACCATTGGGGATGGCCGCTTCTGCAGGCGCTTGCTGCATTTTGGCGTGAATGATGAACTCGGCGAATTCGCGGAAGGCGCCATGCCCACCCGGTTGCCGGCATACGTAATCGGCCAGGCCTTTTATTGTTTCCATCGCATCCGATGGGCACGCGCTCAGGCCAACGGCCTGTATCACTGTCTGGTCGTTCAGGTCATCGCCAATGAAGGCTACCTCGTCGGGCTGCAAGTTGTTGGCCAATAAAATGGCCTGCAGTTCGCGGTGTTTGTCTTTAATGCCCAGGTATAAATGCCGGATTTCCAATTTAACCGCGCGGGCGGCAACGATGCCGGAGTTTTCGCCGGTCATTATGCCAGTATCCACACCGGCCAGTTTCCGCAGCCGTTCGACCCCCATCCCGTCGCGCATGGAAAAACGCTTCATCTCCTCTCCCTTTGCCGAATAATAAACACCGGCATCGGTCAATACGCCGTCGCAATCGGTCAATACCAGTCGGATCCGCAGGGCTTTTTTAGCCGCAACGTGGTCAGTGCTGTTTACTTCCATAGAATCCGTGTTTTTTAGCAGCATACACCAACACAAGCGTGGCAAGTGCCCTCGTCTGCCAGCCAGTATGTTCGGAAATAAGGTCCGTAAAAAAATTCAGGCAAAGGTGCCGCCCCGGTATTTCTCCGGCGTTAAGGTTTTGTTACCTTAAGATTAAGAATTGCTGCAGCATCGGCGGGCTTACATGGCCGTCCAACCACCGTCCACCACCAGGTTGGCGCCGGTCATGTACCCGGAGGCGTCGCTGGCGAGAAAAACCAGCGCGCCTTTGTAGTCCCAGGCATGGGCCATGCGGCCAAGCGCGGTGCGGCGGCTATAGTTGTCTGCGAACCAATCGTCCTGGCCATTTTCCACTCCACCGGGCGAGAGGGTATTGACCCGCACACCGCAATGCCCCCAATACGCTGCGAGGTACCGGGTGAAGTTGATTACAGCGCCTTTGGTAGCCGGGTATGCCGGCGATTTATAAAACGCTTGCTCGCCGTCGGGTTTACGATACAGCGATTGGTCGGGGCCTACCATACCATAAGTGGAGGCGATATTGATAATGCTGCCGCCGCCCCGCTCCGCCATGGGTGCGCCCAGTATCTGGCAACTTAGAAAAACCCCGGTAATGTTCACTTCGAGCGATTTTAACCACATATTCAGGGGGTAGTGCTCAAATTTCGATTGCTCGGCCGCCAGGGCCGGATTTTCAAACATATCATTTATTGCGGCATTGTTGACCAGCACATCAATTTGCCCGTATTGCCGCAACACCGCATCGCGCGCTGCCAGCAACGAGGCCGGACTGGTAATATCCAGTGCAACCGGTAAGTGCCCGATGCCGGGCAATATGCTCCGGAGCTCCTCGCAGCGATCCATGTGGAGGTCTGCCACCACCACTTGCGCGCCCGCTTCGGCCAGGGCCGCACAGTGGTAGCGGCCAATCAGACCCGTGGCCCCGCTGACGATGGCGGTTTTGCCTTCTAAGGAAAAAAGATTTGTTTTTGCCATACCCTTGCAATTGAGCGCAAAGGTCTGCCGGCCAATGTTACCGCAACCTTAAGTTTTTCCCGGCCGATGGGCCGTTTGCGTACACAGTATTGTTCATAACGGCGGCAGGGAGGCCCGGAACACATTCGTCCCGGGCCTCCCTGCCGCTCCTGAAAAGTGGACTATAGTTTCACCACTGTATCAAAAACTGCTGCATCTGCGGCGGCCCCACCGGCGGCACCAGGCGCAACCAGTAGATGCCGGCGTCCAGGCCCTTGGGCAGATCGAAGGGCTGCGGCTGGTCGAGCGCCACCACGCTGACATCCGTCAACAGCTTGCCGTAGGTGTTGAACAGCTGGAGTTGCACGGTCAGGCCGGCCCAGTCGCTCAGGTCCACCAGCACCGGTCCGCTGCCGGTCGTCGGATTTGGATACACCGTAAACTGCGGCCCGGTCACCGGAGGCACGGGGTTGCCCGGCGCACCCGGATTCACGGCCGGCCCCAGCTTCGGCCCGGGCGACAATTGGCTGGGCGTTATCACCAGCGGCGACGGCGTCACATCGCAGTCCCAAACGTTCAAATGCGCTTCATAGAAAATTTTTGGCGCCACCCGGGTTACCACATGGATATAGGTCGGGTCAGCTTGCGCCGGCAAGGTATATTCGAAGATATCCGACTGGCCGCCGCTGATACTGTCGGCCATGGTTTTAAACCGGATCGAGTAAAACGGGCTGAAGTTGGGGTTGCGTACCTCGTATTCGCGGCCGCTGGGAGCGGTATAGGTGGTGTTGTCGGCGGGCGCCTTGGCCACCAGGCCATCGGGAATCTGGATCGCCGTGTAAGCCATCTTGTTCGGGCAATTGTTGGTCACCTGTATAGTGTAGATTTTCCGTTGCATCGAATCAACCACAATCCCGAGCAGCTCGTATTTGATGCAGCCGATCTCCTTGACGTCACAGGCGTTGATGGGGACCGAACAGGGCGGCGGCGGCGTGATCGTGACGGTGTCGGTACAAAGCGTATCTGCCAGGTCAAGCAGCACCAGCGTGAGCGGGCCGCCGCCGATGGGGTATGGCCCGACCTGCACGGCCGTGTCGTAGGGAAATGCCAGCGAATCGCCGGCGATGCTCCAGCTGCTGTCGCCGCCCGAAACGGTGAGGAAAAAGGTGAAGATGTCGTCGAGTGAGTCCTGCGGGGTGCCGTTGTCGGCGCAGAGAACAGAATCGGCCACCGCGCTGATGGGCGTTTGGCACACCGGCGGGAAGGAGCAAGGTGGCGGTGCAAAAACCGTCAGCGTATCCGTGCATAAGCTGTCGGCATGGTCGATTAAAACCAGCACCACCACACTATCGCTGATGAGGAATGGCCCGGCCACTACGGTAGAGTCGTACAAAAATGCCAGCGAGTCGCCGGCGATGTTCCAGGTGCTGTCGCCGCCCGACACGGTGAGCAAAAACGTAAACGTATCGTCGAGCGAATCGAGCGGGGTGCCGTTGTCGGCGCAGAGGATAGAATCGACGCTGGCGCTGATGGGCGTTTGGCACACCGGCAAGGGCGTCGAACAGGGGGGCGGCGCCGTCACCAGCAAAGTATCGGTACAAAGCGAGTCGTTGACGTTTACCACCACTACCAATACCGTTCCTATACTGATCGGCAACGGGCCAAAAAGCAGGGAGGAATCGAACGGAAATAGCACTGGGTCGAGCGCCAGTTTCCAGCTGCCCGTGTCGCCGCTGATCGTCATAAAAAAGGAAAACTGGTCGTCGAGCGAATCGAGCGGGGTGTTGTTGTCGTTGCAGACAACCGTGTCCAGCGTGGCCGTGATGGGGGTTTGGCAGCTGGTTTGGGTATGCAGGAGAAGCGGCAGGCACAGGTAAAGCGCGAGCAGGAAATAGCGTGTTCTGTTGTTCATTTTCGTGTTTTTTCTGAAAAAAATGGATGATCGCGGCCGGAAATCAGGGGCGTATACCGGAGCGATTGGCCCCGCTGCCGGGGCAAAAAACGGCCGCAAAGTCAGTTGCCAAAAATAACAAGGCGCTATCGCGGATTTAAGGGGGTTTTCCCTGAAATTTTTTTCATATTAAAAAAAATCCCGCCCGGACGTCGGCCGACGCCCGGGCGGGAAAAAACTGTTTGGATTTTACTTTTTATTTAACGCTGGTTGGGCAGGGCGCCGGCAGTGGCGGCATCGATTGCTTCCAGGCGTTGGCTCAGGGCGTTGAGCTGGGCTTGCATGCCCGTTTGCAGCTGGCTGAGCTGGTTTTCGAGCTCGCGGATGCGGTCATCCTGTTGTTGAACAATTCCAGCCACGTCGTTGCGGTTCAGCCCGATAGCCACATTGATCATGCTGATGCGCGGATTGGTGGAAGCCGACCAGGCGCGGCCAAGCACTTGCGGCAGATCGGCAGGCGTCAGTTGGCCGGGCGCCAGGGCGCGGCCCACGCCGTCGTTATTGCCGGAGGCGAGGATGTAGTCGCCCACCTGCACGTTGCCCTGAACCAACACGGGCACCTGGCCCATGAAGCCTACTTTTTGAAACAGGTGTGCCTGGCCTTCGGGCGGTGTGTTGCCCAGTACGATCGGTTGCATGGAAATCGCCATCACCTGGTCGGCGCCGGCCGTAACTTTCGAAATTTTTCCACCTTTGACGCCGACGATCATACCGGCCACCATTTTTTCATCCGGATTTTCCCGGGGCAGCCATTCGGCATAGTCGGCGCCCTTCGATCCGTAGGTAACGCCGCCGTCGTTGCAGGCGGCGGCGATGGTCATCGTGCCGGCTGCGAGGGCGATATCGAAGGGGTTGGTGGTGATGAAGGCATCCAGGCCCGTTTCCTGCGCCCAGCAAATAAGATCGGTAAAATCGGTCGGCGATACGCCGCCAAAGGTGATGGAAGGCGTGTGAAAACCGGTTGGAACCGTCAGGCTGAACAAACCGAAATCAACGGATTCCCACTCCAGGCCCAGGTCGATATCCAGGGTAGGGGAAGGAAACGGCGGCGGCGAAATCCAGTCGCCCGGGAACGAATACCCTTCGATGCGGCCGATGACCTGGTTCGAACTGTTGTAAAACGTGGCGAAATTGTTCTCGCCGTTCAGCGATGCCTTGTTGATCTTGATGGCAACACCGTCTTCGTTGCCGCCGTCGGTGTTTTCAAAAAACGCTACGTGCGTGCCGTCCGGCCCCAGCATACCGCCTCCCGAAACGGTGAGCCCCTGCAGCGTACCTTTTCCGTTGACGTTCAGCGTCGTCGAATTGAGGGTGGTAATCGTGCCGTTGGTGGAGTTCAGCGTCGTGATCGTTCCGTTGGTAGCCGTCAGGGTGGAAAACACACCGTTGGCGGCGTTCAGCGCCGTGGTGTTCAGATTGGTGATGGTGCCGTTGGTGGAGTTCAGCGTCGTGATCGTACCATTGGCGGAGTTGAGGGTGTTGATGGTGCCGTTGGTGGAGTTCAACGTCGTGATCGTACCGTTGGCGGAGTTGAGGGTGCCAATCGTGCCGTTGGTGGAATTCAACGTCGTGATGGTGCCGTTGGTGGAGTTGAGGGTGCCAATCGTGCCGTTGGTGGAGTTTAGCGTCGTGATGGTACCGTTGTTGGCTGTCAGGGTGGAAAACACACCGTTGGCGGCGTTCAGCGCTGTGGTGTTCAGATTGGTGATGGTGCCGTTGGTGGAGTTCAGCGTCGTGATGGTTCCGTTGGCAGAGTTGAGGGTGTTGATCGTACCGTTGGTGGAGTTCAGCGTCGTGATGGTTCCGTTGGTAGCCGTCAGGGTGGAAAACACACCGTTGGCGGCGTTCAGCGCCGTCGTGTTCAGATTAATGATGGTGCCGTTGGTGGCATTCAGCGTGCCGATCGTGCCGCTGGCAGCATTCACGTTTGACAAGGTGGTGTTTCCGGTCACATTCAGGGTGCCGGTCAGATTGGTGTTTCCGGTCACGGACAAGTTGCCGCCGAAAGCGCCGTTGTTTCCAACAGTCAGGTTGTTCCCGATGTCGGCGTTGTTTTTAACCTTGATATTGTTGAACGTGCCGTCGCCGTCCACATTCAGGTCGCCGTCTATGTCGCCGTCGCCGTCTACGTGGAGTTTGGTTTTGATGGTGACGGAATCCTTGGTGACGATCAGATTTCCGCCGATGTTCAGGCCTCCGGGAATCAGAATATCGCCGTCGGCCGTTATGCGCATGCGTTCGATGGCATTGGTTTTAAACACAAAATCCTCGTGAAAATTCGTCCCGATGTAATGGCAGGTGTCGCTCACGTTGTTGTTGCCCTGGTTGGTCCAGAACGGAATGCCGGTGGCGCCGCAACCTTTGCCGGCGCCGCCGGTGCCCCCGCATTCGACCGTGCCGGCCGCGGCGGCATAAAACGCATAGGGCACGGTCAGCAGCCGGCTGGAAGCGATGATCTTGTAGTCGCGCCCGCCGTTTTCATCGATGGCGAGCTGGAGCCAGATTTCATCGGAGCTCCAGGGGATTTTGGAAAAATCGCCGTTCACCACACCGCCTTCGCCGACGGTTATGGCGAACAAACCGCCGGCGTCGGTCGTCACCGTGTGCACTTCGCGGTACACCGAAACGCCGCCGGGCGAACCGGCCAGCATGTCGATCTGAAGGCCGATTGTGTGGTTGGCCAGCGCTTTCCCTTCCGCGTCGCGGGCCACGGCCTGGTAGCGCATACCCTGAGGGATCGAACGTTGGGCAAATGCGGGGGCGGTTATGCTGGCGATCAGGGCGATCAGGGCAAATAATTTTAGAGACTGTTTCATTTCGGATAATTTTTTTGAGTGCTGGATGATAATTGGTTAGTGCTGTTTTACCACCTGGAAATATTGGCGCAAGGCGCCGTCGGTCGTCCGGACGTACAGGTAATAATGGCCCGCGGGGAGCTGTTGGAGGTCTATTTCATGCACGACCGGCTGGTCGAGTTTGTCCTGCCGGATTCGCTGGCCCGCCGGGTCGAACAGTTCGACCAGCCATTGCCGGCCGGCGGCCTGCCCGAATTGCAGGTACAGCAAACCTGTGGTCGGGTTGGGGAAGGCAGTCACCCGGAAGGCGGCTTGTTCGGCCGCAGGAGAACCGTCGGACAGGACGATTTCCGTAACCTGTAGCGCCGGTTGGTGGAACCCTTCGGTCAGCTGTCCTCCGGAAGGAGTTTGCAGGGTCAGCACCGCCGGTTCGCCGAGGGTCCAGTTTAGTCGAAGGGTTTCGGTACCGTCGGCGCCCCCCTGCGCCCCCACCACGAACTGGTGCGTTCGGTTTTGACCGGCAAGCGCATACCCCGTTGGCAGGAGCAGGATTGCCAGAATGATTTGTTTCATATTGTATAATTTGGTTAAAAAATCAAAACGTGATCTGCGCGCATCAAATTTAAACACGCGTAATCGCCTGGCCCTGGCAGGTGGCCGGCACAGATAAAACCAGATGATTGGTAAATTGAGAGGAGGGTGTGGAATAGGAGGGATAACCCGCGGTGTTGAAAGCGGCTATATCCCGGGAAAACAGGAACAGTAATCCATCAAAATGTTTAGGAGGAAATGAGAACCGGAAAATCTGTATTTTTCATCTGGCGGTATTTTCATCAGGATTAGCAAAGGGAAAAAATGCCCTCATATGGATAACAAAGGCAAATATATTGAATAAAATCAAAACTCCAAATCGAATGCTGCAATTTAGGGTAAGACCGCAGCATTCGATTTGGAGTTTTGATTTTACATCAGTACGCGGCTTATAGCCCGGGCGGGGGGCTTACTGCTTCACCACCCGGAGCGCCGCGCTGGCTGCGCCCGCTTGCACACGCAGCACATAGACGCCGGCGGGCAGGGCCTGCAGGTCGATTTCCAGCTGGTTCGGGCCTTCTGGCAGCGCTGGCCATTCGCGGGCCTGCACCGTGCGGCCCATGAGGTCGCTGACCAGCGCCTGCACGGGGCCGGCTGCCGGCGCCTCGAAGGAGAGCTGCAGGCGGTCGGTTGCCGGATTCGGCGCCGCTTGCAGTTGGAGCCGGCCACCGGCGGGTTCGTCGGTATCCACCAGGAGGCTGCGCGTGCCGTTGGCATGCCACACGCCCAGGTCATGGTCCGACACGATCAGGTTGGCCGATGTGCCGACACCGGTAATGCGGTTGGGATCGATCGGGCGCACAAACAGGTTGCGGCCGTTGCCGAACGTATGTTGAAACATAATGGCGTCATCCAACCGGGTGTAGCTCGGCCAGCCCAGTTCGGCGTTGTCGAAGATCAGGTAATCCCATTCTCCGGTTTCAGTGTTGGCGCCCAGCACGTCGTAGAAACCTTCTGCCGTATTGAACAAGTCAAATGCGATGACAAAGGGCGCATTTTTGGCAAAGGTGGGATTCGCCACGCTATACCGGTCGGGCAGGCCGCTGAACAGTTTGCTGATGAACGGGTTGCCGCCGTTCACAAACTCGCCGTTTTCCCAAAACCGCAGAAACCCGATGTCCCAATAGCTCAGGTCCTCACCCTGGCCGTTGTTCAGTTCGTTGTAGGCGTCGTACATCAGGTATTCGCCAGAATAGTCGAACTCGAGCACATCGGCATAGCGGACTTCGCCGGTGATCTGGCCGGTGGTGTACGTAGGATTGTAGAGGAAAAACACCTCCGAGGTCAGCACAGGATCGGCCAGGTCAATCACCTCAATCCGGTTGTCTTCAAATTTGGAGAGGGCAGCGAGGAAGCGGCCGTCTTTGGAAATGGCCGCGCCGCGCCAGTCGGGGAAGAAGCTGAGCTCAGTTGCATAAAAATTTTCCAGCTGGGCGCCATTGTAAATCAAATCGATGCCAACGATATGCCCGGCGGTGTTGATGAATACGATTTGGTGGCCCTTGTCGCTCACGCTCGGGCGGCTGGCCACCCCTTCGTCGTACAGCCGCGCCACAAACTGGCCGCTACCATTGTACAGGTCCAGATTCTGCCTGTCGTTGGTCGTGCATGCGATGAGGTCATGGCCGGGGTTGGCGGCCAGTTCGCCCAGGTAATTGCCGCCCTGGCCCTGGCCGATACCCACGGTGGAAAAAGCTTGCGCCGCGGCATCGGCCACCGTCGCGCCGTACAGGTCAGTGGCGGCTTGAATGACGGCCAGGCGGCAATCGATAAACTGGCTGGACTTGACCAGGTAATCGCGCAGGGCTTTGTAGTATACTTTTTCCGCTTTTTCGAGCCCAACCGCCGGTTTGCTGGCAAACTCGTAGAAGGCGCGGTTGGGAATGCCGGAGTTGATGTGCACGCCGCCGTTGTCCTGCGTACCGAAATATTGTTCGCTCACATGTTTGGGTTGTGAAGGCGTGCTGCTGTTGGGGAATTGCATATTGCGCAGGCAGCCGTCGGTGGTAGTCAGCGGGCGCACCACATCCTCGCCGATCTTGAAATCGCCGCGGTCGATACAAACGGCAAAAACATCGGCAAACGATTCGTTCAGGGCGCCGCTTTCATACTGGTACTCCAGGTTGGCGGTTTGTTCGATCACGCCGTGCGTCATTTCATGCCCGCCCACATCGAGGCCGCCGGCCAGTTCCGTGAACGTCTGGTCGCCGTTGCCGTACCACATGGCGCTGCCGTTCCAGAACGCATTGCCCATCGAGGATCCGTCGGCGTTGGATACATTGAACAGGGAGATGATGTTGCCGCCTACCCCGTCGATACCGTTGCGTGCGTGCGTTGCCCGGAAGTACGTATAACTTTCAATGGCGTTCAGGTGTGTGCTCACGGCGTTTTTGTTGTTGAATACCGTGGAGCCGGAGGTGACGAGGTCGAAATTGAACGTCGCCTGCACCTCCGGCGAGGTGTTGAAGGCGTCCAGCGTGACGATCACGCCTACCGGGCTGCTGGGCATTTGCGCGGTATTGGCGTTGAACATTTGCTGGCTGGCATCCTCCAGGAAGATCGTGCTGCCGTCCATCCAGGCGCCAAACATGCGGTTTTGATTTTTCAAATCCAATCCCGTTGCCACTACCGGGCCGCCCGCGGTGGCGGCGTCAATCGAGCAGGTGTGATTGAAATGGTGGATGATTTCGCCGGTGCGGGCATCCACGAAATAGACCTCGCGGCGCAAGGGGTTGGGGTAGATCGTGACCTGCCAGGCCAGGCGTTCGGCGCCGGGTGCGCGCTGGTGGTGGTAAACGACCAGTTCGGCCCGGCGTTCCTGCCCGCCGATCAGCACCCGTTCGCGCGGCGTCCAGTCGGTTTTTACCTGGTCCGGACCGAGGTCTGCCACTACGCGTTGCAGGGCGTCGTCGGCCGGAAGCGCCGGCGTTGTGGTGGGCAAGTCCGGCGTGGGATAGTAACGCCCGTTGAGGCGTTCGAAAGCGCCGTTGCGGGTATGGGCGATCAGCTCGCCGCCATAAACGGGTACGCCCTGGTATTGTTGCTCGAGCCGGACGTGCAGTTCGCCCTGTTCGTCGGTTTCGATATGCCCGGCCACAAATTCCGCCTTGGCCCGGACCAGGCCGGCCGGCTGGAGGCTTTCGAGGTAATCCAGCGCCCGTTCGCCGGCTGGTTTGTTCGCATCCGGAGCGTTTGAAGCAGCGGTGCGGCCCTGGAAAAATATCGGCAGGCCGTTTTCACCCCGAACGGTTTGTACGGCTTCGGCACGCGCGGCCGGCGGCAGGAATGCGCCGACAGGCGGGTAGTTGGCGCGCGGCAAGCTGAAGGGATTGGCGGCCGGCGGCACGGCGGCTTTGCCGGGCCAGGGACGCATTTTTGGTTGTTCGCGCACCGGCGCCGGGCCTTTAAGCGGCGGCTGTATCTTTGCACTTTGCGCGGCAGCCTGCCGGAATGCCAAGGCTGCCAGGAATACCAAAAGCAGGATTTTCTTCATAAGTAACCGATTTAGGATAAACGAGATGAAAGCATTGTGTGATCAAAATTAACCGGCTCCAAAGGTCTGCTTTTTATCGGTCAGGGCGTTAATAAATCCTCCAGCGATTGAGGCCGCCGCGCCTTTTCCCAAAAAAAACCCTCCAGCTTCTTGCTCTCCCGGTTGCCGGCTGTTTTCATCGGAATAAATTTTCCCTTGGGTTCGGTGTAGAAGCGGATGCCCTCCACCTGGTTGTTCCCGAAATACAGCCGCATCTCGGAACATTCGGTTTCGTTGACGCCGAGGTAGGCGCCGTTATCATCCAGCGCGTAATAAAGCGCCTGTGCATTGCCTTCCACCAGCATTTCGCGGGCTTCGTTTTCGCTGAAAAACACGGTGTTGTTCCGGCCTTTGATCTGGTTGAACATTTGCCCGTCTGCCGAGTTGACCACCAGGGCATTTTGCCGCAGCCATATCCGGTCCACGCGTTTGTCTTTCATCAACAAGCGGATGGTGTCGGCGGAAAACTGGGAGGTGTCGGACCAGATGATGGGCAGCCGGCTGAGTTTGAAAAAGCGGAAAATGCTGTCGGCCGACGAGAACGTGAGCGAATCGCAGGCAGCCTGCAGGTCGGTTTTAAATATCCGTACGTCCGGATAGGCCAGCAGCAAACGGTCGTCGGAGAGGGTGTCGAGTTTGAACGAGGTGAGGGTGTCGGCGCTCATGTAGAGCGTGTCGTTGTTGACCAGCGATTTCATCAGCGGGCGCCCTTGCACGCCGGGGCCGCCAAAGCCGCCGAAGGCGTGCAGGTACTCGGTGTGGCGGTTGTAGTCCATCCGGTATGCCAGGAGGGTGTAGTCGCTGGCGGTATCCTGCCAGATCACATTTCCAAGGGCGAGGCCGTTGCCGAGTTCGTTGTTGAAGTCGATAGAGTCGGCCTCTATGATATTGGGCGGGTCGCTCACTCGGCCGCGGCCGGTGAGTTGGTATTGTTTATTGCGGCTGTCGTAGCGCACTTCATGGCCAGTGATGGCCTGGGTGCTGTCGCGGTAATCCACGTTGCCCACGAACACGGCTTTTTCGGTGTCGGTATTAAAGCGGATGGTTTCGGCGCGCACTTCGCGGGCGGCGGCGGGCTCTTCGATATACGCGTCGCCTTCGAGGATATATTCTTTGGTGGCGCCGTTATAGCGCATTTTCCGGGAGCGCCCGCGCTGGCCGTCGCGTTCGTATTGGGGGTTTTGGTCGAATTCGGCGAAGTTGTTTTCAATGTCGTAAAAACCGCCTTCACAATAGATGCGGCTGCCGCGCTGGCTGATGAGCGTGGGGGCCAGGAAGCGCACCATCTGGGTTTCGGTGTTGAACGACATGGTGTCGGTGCGCAGGGTAAATTCCGGGTCGGTGGCCAGCACCTCGCCTTTGAAATACACCTCTTTTTCACGGATATGGTAGTAGCCGTAGGTACTGGTCAGCTGGCTTTTGCCATTGGAAAGGGTGGCGCCTTCGCGATAGGTGGCGATTTTATTTTCCAGGTCGTAGTGCAGGCGGTTGGTGAACAGTTGCTGGCGGCCATTGATGAGCACCACCTCGCCGTGCAGGTCGCTTTGCCGCGTCAGGCCGAAGTAAAAAGCGGAATCGGCAAAAATTTTCACCGAATCGCCCTGTTCGATCAAAACATGCCCGCTCAGGGTGGCGTCGTCCTGGTCGATAACAGCCGTGTCACAAAAGACCAGGGTGCTGTCTTGCCGGAGGCGGACATGATCGGTCAGCCGCTGTACGTAGCGTCCGTTGCGCAGGAAATACTCGCCGATTACCGACGACTCTACCCTGATCTTGCTGGTGGTATCCTGTGCCACGGTTGGTTTTTGTGCGAATATTCCCGGGCAGGCCGGGCCAAAGGCGGCCAACAGCAGCAAAACTACCCGGGAGTATTTCCGGTTTTTATATAACATGTCGTTCTTCATGCGCTCAAATTAGCCAGCCGGCGTTTTGGCCTGGCCAAGGCCCGTTATTTTAAAGATCCACCCGTAAACGCACACCAGGGCCGTTTTGTCTATCAGGAAGGTCAAAATTGTGGTAACAAACGTAGAACAAAGAATAATAGAAAACACCACTGCCTGAATGGTTTCCCCGCCCGGGATATGTTCCTGCACTGGCAGGGAGGCCAACACAGCGGCCCCCAGGCCCTTGGGAATCATGGTGGCCATGAGGGCGGCATCCCGGAGCGGTGTGTCGCGCGGGACGGAGAGCCGCACGATCGGGATACGAATCAGGAACAACGCGCCGGTGATGATAGCGCCCAGGGCCATAGGCCACCAATCGTGCAGCCGTACGGAGATGCCGATGTACACAAAAAAAAAGGTGCGCAACAAAAATACGGCTTCCGAAAAAAAAGCGCGTTCATAATCGTTGAGGGCAATGGGCTTGCGCGAAATGATATTTTTCATGATCGGCGGCCCCAACACGTCGATATTGCCCAGGGTGACGCCAAAGGCCAGGGCAGCGATCGGACCGGAAAAATTGAGGACTTCCACCAGGCCGTAAATGATAAATACAAACGCCGGCGTGGTAAAAACGGTGTTTTGAAGGGTGCGCATCTGGTTGAGCAAAATACTCCAGAAAAAGGCGCCCGCCATGCCCAGCATGGCCGCCAGTATGAAGGCCGAGATCATCTGCCCGGTCACGTATGCCACATCTACCCTGCCGATACTATACGCCGAAAGCAAGGTAAGCGGAATAGCCAGGGTATACACGTCAGAGAACGCCGATTCGAGCACCAGCGTGGTGCTCGAACGCTCAGTCATCGAAAACTGCCGCGCCAGGGTCGTCACCACCGCCGATGAGGTGCCGCCGACAATGCTGCCCAGCATCAGCGAACGCAAAACGCCCAGATCGGTATAAAAATAAGCGATGCCGCCCGCAACTATGCACGTGCCGATGAAGTTGTACGTCGTGATCTTTGCCGTACCGCTCAGCGCTTCGATCAAGGGTTCCAGGCGCTGGTCGACACCGCTTTCAAACAAGATGAAAATCAGGGTTATGGTCGTAAAAACAGGCCCAACTGCTCCAAAACTGTCGGGATGCACGTACCCGCCGATCGGCCCCAAAAGCAGGCCGATGGTGAATAACCACAATACATCCGGTATCTTCGTGCGCTTGAACAACGCAGAAAAATAGTGGGATAAAAAGATCGTGAGTCCGACAAATACAATGGTGACGGCTGTTAACATACGCGGGGATATTTTGACGACAGTGGAACATGAATCTATTCACCTCGCAGGACCGCAATCCTCGTTGCCGCCGGAATTGGCGACGAACAGCCCGGCACTGCAAAAAAGCGAAAAAGCCCTTGGATTCTGCTATTAATTTTCCGCTGCTCCTGTTCGACGGCGTTTGCAACCTCTGCAGCGCCTCGGTGCAATGGGTGCTGCGACGCGACCGCGCCGGGCAGTTCCGCTTTGCCGCCCTGCAGTCGGCTGCCGGCCGGGAAGCGCTGGCCCGCTTCGGTTTGAGCGCCGAATCGATGGATACCGTAGTGCTGGTGGCCGGCAACCGCGTGTTTACCCGCTCCGACGCCGTGCTGGAACTATGGCGCCGCCTGGGCCGCCCCTGGTCGTGGCTGTATTGGTTGCGCGGAGTGCCCCGCCCGCTGCGCAATGGCGCGTACGATTGGGTGGCCCGCCGCCGCTACCGCTGGTTTGGCCGTCGGCGGGAATGCTGGCTGCCCCGGCCCGAATGGAAAGAGCGGTTTTTGTAAAGAACGGGTAAACTTTTCGGGTTGTTTCTTATGGGGAGATTTCACCGAAAAGCAATTACTTTTACACCAACTTTTCGCTCTCCAATATCTTTCAGGATGAAATTTCAACTCAAAAATCTGTTGTTTGCCCATGCCCTCGTTTTTTTCGCGGTTGCGGCCTTTTTTTCCTGCAAATCGGATTCTTCGAGTGCGTGTGGAAAGATTGAGTTCAAGAAAGAAAATACGGTGACCGTACGAATGGAGGCGGCCGCCACCTCCCTCAACCCCATCTTGCCCGGCGCAGCCTACAACCGGTATGCAGCGGCCAATATTTTCCAGTCGCTGGCCACCGTCGAGCCCAAAACCCTGGAACTGGCGCCCGTACTGCTCAAAAAAATTCCGCAGGTGTATACCGTGCAAAACGGCCCCCACAAGGGCGCACTGGCCTACGATTTTGAAATTTATGACGAAGCCGTGTGGGATAACGGTTCGCCCGTGACAGCCAACGACTTTTTGTTTTCCCTGAAGATCATCTACCACCCACAGCTCCCGCTGGGCGAGTGGCTTGGGTATTTCGAATACCTTAAGGCCGTGGAGACCGATCCGGCCAACCCGAAAAAATTTACGGCATACTTTAACCAGTTCTATATCCTGGCGCTCGAAACCTTGTGCCAGTTTCCGATTTATCCGGCCTATAATTACGACCCGGAAAATGTGCTGGCAGCCGTGCCGTTTGCCGAATGGAAAACCCCCGGGCGCGCCCAGCAACTGATCCAAAACAACCCCGCCCTGAGCGCCTGGGCGGAAGCCTTCCAGAGCCCGCGTTTTGCCAACGACAAAACAGCCGTTTCCGGCAGTGGCGCCTACCGGCTGGAGAGTTTTGACGTGGACCAGGGGGTGGTGTTTGTGAAAAAACAAAACTGGTGGGGCGATAAACTCGTGGCCGCAAACCCTTACCTGGCGGCTTTCCCTGAAAAAATCGTGTACCGATTTGTGAAAGACGAAGGGCCCACGGAAGGCCTGGTCCGCAGCGGCGACCTGGACGTGGTGCCCGCCCTGTCGCCGGCTAAATTCCTCGAATTGAAAAGCGACACCTGCCTGGGCCTGCGCTATAGCTTCGAACTCGTCGGCGCCAACTCGTACGGCCGGCTCATGGTGAACCTTCGCAACCCCCGGCTGGCCGACAAGCGCGTGCGCCAGGCCCTGGCGTATGCCATCGACTACAACTACCTGCTCCATACCGTCTGGCAGGGCATGGCCGAGCGCTGCGTCAGCCCCGCCAACCCGGCCAAACCCTTCTATGCCCGCGATCTGACGCCCTATCCGTACAACATTCAAAAAGCTAAAGACCTGCTGGCAGCAGCCGGCTGGTCGGATTCGAATGGAAACGGCATTGTGGACAAAGAAGTCAACGGCGTCCGGCTGGAAATGGAACTCGCGCTGATGGTCGCCAGCGCGTCGCCGATATCCAGCCAGGCCGCCCAAAGTATCCGGACGACGGCGCGCAGCGCCGGCATCAGCATCGCCCTGGCAGAAGACGATATCCGCGTTATTTCGCAGAAAACCCGCCTGGGCGAATACGACCTGGCCATCAACGGCGCCACGCTGTTTCCCGGCCTGCTCGAACTGTATCAAAGCTTCCACACTAAAAGCATCGGCGCCGGCAACCGCTACGGTTTTTCCAATCCCGAAATGGACCGGCTCATCGAAGCCATCCGCACGGAGCCCGACGACGCCAAACGCAATGTGTTGTATATCCGGGCACAACACCTGCTGTTCGACGAACTGCCCGAAATATTCCTTTATTCGCCCAAACAACGCCTCGTGGCCAACCGGCGCTTCCAGTATGTGCTGTCGCCCAACCGCCCCGGTTATTACGAACAATATTTCCGTTTGCTGAAGTAACCCGACCGGCTATTCAACAGACTTAAGCATTAACTATCAAGCACTTTAAAAATGGCATTTGAAGTAGAAGGTAAACTCCACCGCGTTTTCCCCACCGAACAAAAAACCGCCAGCTTTCAGGCCCGCGAATTCGTGCTGGAGGTACCCGACGGCAATTATCCGCAATTGGTCAAATTCCAGGCCGTGCAAGAGCGCTGCACGCTGCTGGACAATTTTAACGAAGGCGACCGGATCAAGGTATCCTTCGACTTGCGCGGCCGCGAGTGGAACGGCAAGTACCTGACCAACCTCAACGCCTGGCGTATCGAAGCCGCCGGCGCGGCAACCACCCCGGCAGCTGCGCCCGATGAGCGTTTCCCCTCCGACCCCTTCCCCGATTATCCCAACACGCCGCCGCCGGCAAATATGGACGACCTGCCGTTTTGAACCGCATGAAAGCCTTCGGACTCGCGGCCGGGCTGCTGCTGCTCGCCTGCCTGACGGTAACGGCAGGGGCGCAAACGCTCTCCGGCGTGCGCACGCGCTGGAGCGATTCGTTTGTGGAGTGGGAATTGTTTGTGTTCGCGTCCGATTCCAGCGCAGTGCAGGAGGATGCCGCCGAAGCGCCCAACGAAGAACTCTACGGCGACCTCCAACTCCGCTGGCTCAACCTGCGGGAAGACTGGACCGAGTGGGACTTTACCCTCGGCAACGAGCGCGGCACCATCCGCATGAAGTGGAAAGACGACCCCACCCAGTGGGAACTGCGCACCTATGGCGGCGCTGTGGTTACTATGCGCGCCGCCTGGAGCAACGACCTCTCCGAATGGCGCGTCACCGACAACAACCTCTCCCTTTCCCTTCGCAGCCGCTGGAATAACCAGATCGACGAGTGGCTCGTGCAGGACAATGCCCACGGCACCTTTTACCTGTACACCCTGGCCGAAGGCGACCCGCGCGACTGGGCGGTGGAAGACGACCTGGACGACACCGTATCGGAATACATGAAACTGGCTCTGATTTTCCTCACGGTTTTTCATTCAACACCGCGGATGTGAAGCGCCGTCTCTTCGCCCCATACCAGCATTTTGAATTGCCCCTTCCAGCGCATACTGAAATGCCGCAGGTCATTCGTTTTTGTGATCATTTTACCGCAAACCGGTATACTGCCAATCAGTTATTCTTCCAAAAACTCCCGTACACGCAGCGCCACCATCCCAAACTCGCGAAAAAAGGACATATGCCCGAACGTACTGCTCAGTTCAAATACATTGGCATTGGTCTTTTTAGCAAAATCCTCGCTGCTGCCCGAATACCAGGGCAACAGAACTATGACGTTGTTTTTCTCCGGCGTGAGCCGGCCGAACCGGCGGACGCCCAGTTTGCAGTTTTGGATGACCTGGCCGTTGGCCAGGCGGAGATCGCCTATTTCCACCAGGCGGAACTCGCCCTGGCTTTGGGCGGCTGGCAGCAGGAACAGGCAGCAGAGAAGGAGGAGGAGCGTTTTCATAATCATCGATAGTTGATTATTGCCTTTTATAGGGGGGAGACTATTTCAAGATGCGAAAGCGCATACTTCACCGGATGTCAGCAGGCACAATCCCTGCGGGATGCAACCAACCGCGTTGCCCGCGGCATCCGGCGCTTTGCGTACCGACGACCTCCACCTCCATCCATTCTGAACAGGTTTTGCCATTGGATAGCGTAATACATTCAAAGTCGTAGCGGGTACCTGTCAGCCGGACGAGGTCGCCGCCCCGCAACAGGCAGATGATGGCGCTGTCGTCACTTTTATCCGTGTTGCTTCGCAGTCGCACCCGGTCCAACACCAGGGGATATTCCTGCCCGGCTTCCAGTTGTGCTAAAAAAGCCTCCCGGGTGAGGGGAGCGGTTGCCGCCCTGGAGTACCGGGTATAGCACACAGAAATACAGGCCATGAGGATAGCAAAGCCGGTGAGCGCGAGGATAAACTTTTTCCTGCGCTGCCGGCGCGCTTCTTCCAGGCGCCGTTCGTTTTCCAACTTGTCGATCCGGTTGTTGCGGTAGTCAATAAACCGTTCCAGTTCAATTAAGTAGTGCGGAATCGTTCCGGCGGCCTCGCTTCCGGAAGGGATATTCGTCCCGTTTTCCATCAGATATTCATCGCTGATGGCGAGCAACCTGGGTTGCCCGTAGTTGGCGTCTTCTTTTTTTATGGCAAGCGCCAGGCGGTCTATCTCCTGCCGCATACCCTTTTCATATCCGCTCAGATCTTTGACAAGATATTTATTGCGCGCTTTATCGGCTAGCTGGACATCCCGCGGCAGGTCGGCATTCACGGTCCCATCGTCGTGATAGATGCGTAAAAAGGCAATTCCCTCCTGGCCGGATAAATGGTTGACTTTTTCTTCCAGGAAAAACACGTCGGGATAAATCCGGTAGCAAGTTTCAAATTGATCGACCAATGTTTTGAGGACAAACAGTTGGTATTGTTTGCTTTTATTGTTTCGTATCCGGGCCCGCAAATGCCCATAGTATTTATACGCAATGGTTTTTGCGATGCCGTCGTAGGTCTGTGAGGTAGCGTCGATTTCCCTGGCCTGGCCGAGGCATACCAGGATTTGAGCGGCAGCATTATCGATAATTTTCATTTTCGGGGTGGTCAGATAAATGCAAAGCGCTTTATACTCCAGCCCCGCGGGCGATTGCGGGTGTTTGGCAAAGGCCTCGTCGCAAAGCACGCTGGCTTCTGCATACTGACCCAATAAAATATGGTGGTTCACCCGGAAAATCAGGTCGTCGTACTCCTGGTTTTTATCTTCCGGAACATTCAGGTGGCGGATTACCCCCCTTTTGATCGGCTTTAATTCGAAAAATTGTTTGCCGCATTTCGGGTTTTTGCAATACACCTTTCCGTTTTCCTGGACTTCTTCCGGCGAAGCCTCCTTGCCACAATACGGGCAGGCCAGCGATTTAACGCCGGCATCTTCCACGTTGGGTCCGCCGGCATAATAGTTGTTGATCGTCCCGGCGATGTAGGACGCGCCTTCAAACGTGTTGTTCTGGAGATTTACGTTATCCCCGATCTGATGGTCCGTTTTGTTTTCAAGGATAAACCGTTCAATTGCCTTATCCGACTCTTCCCGGATGATCAGGCTGCCGGAGCGCGCCGATTCGATTTCGTCGATAAGATCCAGAACGGATTCCTTGATTTCGCCCGACTGTTCGTCGATGGTCTCCTGGTCCAACAGCCCCAGCCGGATATGCTTTTTGAGCCCGGCATTTCTCGCGGAGCTCATAATCGCCTCGTTCAGGTAGCTGCTGTTTTTGAGCACTTCCATCAGGGCCTTCAAGGCATCGTCCAGTTTGTCGGAAGCAATCAGGGACCGGATGTATTCGAAATACTTCTGACTATCGTCCATAGGAAGGTTATCAAGCTGTCTGTGATCGGATTAGGTACAGTATTACTTTATCCGGGAGTTACAGGCGACGGTTGCTTCCCTGCCAAACAGTCGCGGTTAGCGCGCGATTAACAGGGAAACGGAAGTTGCCTGTGTATTTATGTGTCCTGCTCCCTGCAAGGCGGTACCAAAAATAAGTAGAGAAAGCTAAACATCGTTACTTTCACGGTTTAAAAAGGGTGTACATGAGAGAAAGTCGGCAGAAAAAATACAATCGGCGCTTAACAGTTGCATTAATCCTGCCTGGAAAAGCGTAAGTCCATACGTTTGCTGCAAAAATACGATCCGGTCGCGCGCAACAATCCCCCGGGCGCACTCGGGCAAATTCGCCGGCGTCTGCAACAGTTGTTTCAACCCCAGATACAGCTCTTCGCCCTCTTCCGAAAACCCGCAGTCGCGCCGGAGTTGCTCCAGCAGTGCCGCGGCGCTTTGGTACAGGCCGAACTGTTGTTTGAACTGGTTGACCCGTTGGCTCCTGCCGCGCCTTACAATCGGGGTCGGAAACCATAGCCATCACTCTATTTTTCTGGGAGGCGTGACGCTGAAATCCATCACATGACGCTTAAAACCTTGAGCCGGCGTAAACTTCATACCCGTCAGCCCTTGACTTTCAATGGCATCTTTAAGCCGTTGGGAAACAATAAAGGCGAGCATGGGGCCGAGCAACCGAAATAAATCCATATCGATTTTGGATTCATCCAGGTATAGCTCCAGCAAGGTTATAAATTCCATCTTTTCGCCTACTTTCTTCCTTGCAATATCGTTTTGTTGCTCCCGCTTCCCCTGCTCCTTTTTGTACTCCTCGAATCTCTCTATATTAATGTTGTAATACCAACTGCCCGTCGCGTTACCTAGATAAAAACGGCTTTTTTTAAAATCAATAAAATGCTCGTGATATTCCGGAAAATACAGAAATCGAAATGGATGGCTTTTTTGGCGATGCATCACTTTGCTCTCGAAAACCACCGAGCGCATACAATTGAAATTCATAAGAAGATTGTAAAATCGCTCGCTTATAAGCATTACCGATGAAGCGCTCAACTGAATGGCAGATATCAAATCTGTGACTTTGGCGTGGTATTTCAGTTCAAAACAATCCACCTTGGGCAGTACTTTAAGTTCCCCTTCCGAAGGTATATTCCAGACTGACCAAGGAGCCGGGTAGTAGTATTCCCCCCTCTCCTCCCCGCACATTTTTTCACATTGCGGGTATTTGGGGCCGATTACTTTGGGATCAGTAGATTTTGACATAATGAAGTATTCCATGGCATCAAATTGATTTCAGTAAATGAAAAAGCACTTCCCAGTTTTTAAGTCCAACATGGGAAGCGCTTTTGTTACCATCTAGAAAGTTACCTGGTTGATAGGTGCGTTTGTGGAATTGATCGCGGTTTTGATTTTGTTGATAAGACCAATTATTTCTTGCAAAGCAACATCCGGGTCTATGTTCCCATTGCCATCTTTAATTTTATTGCGAATTTGCTCAAGCCGAAATTCAACTAAATCATTATACGCGGCATGACTTCCATTATGCCGGGCGGTGGAAACCGCCAAGCCATTCAGCGCTTCATTCATGTGAAACGCATTTGCACTCGTGGAGCGCGCGGCTGCCTGTACGACCTCATGCTGCCTCGATGCCCAGGGAATCAAGTGATGCGCCTGCTCGCTGGCAAGGGGTTTGATCACGGTTCTCAACTGCCCTGAATTGCCAAAATCGATCTTCCCGGCCGTGTCCATCACATAGCCCAGGGTTATTTTTCTCCCCGAAGCGCCGGTTACCGATTTTCTGGCAAATTTAACGCCTGTCGCGCTCCACCCCGCAAACGGGACCATAGCTGCCAAACTCAGCGTGCCGTTTACGTGGTCGCCTTCAATAAAATAGATTACGCCACTTGTCAGATCGGCGATTTCCCCGATACCTGGAAAAGCCCGGCGCCGTCCAGCAACAAATGTACTCCGGAACCGATCACATTCCAGGTTGCCTGTGCATAAAGTTTCCATTCGCACCAGCCGGATGCAGCCATTTGATGCTTGAGAATGGCGTATTCGGCATTTACGACGATCGAAAAACAGATTCCGCAAGGGAATGCCGTTTCGCCGAAATTGTCGAATTCGTCAAAATCAAAGGCCGAAATGTTATTGTTCCGCGCATGGTCGATGATCATCTGAACGACCAGCGCCACATTATCTTCCCCGGAATATTCCGTTTTGAACGCGTCCAGACCCTGGGCAGCAGCCGGGTTATCTGTCAACCATTTTACTTGCTCGGATACAAGTCCAAGGTCTTCCGTCAGGCTTTTGATCCGTTCAAATACCTGCGGATTGGATACCAAAAACTGAAACTGCGCCGTCGTCAAATTATGCTGCACGGTGAAGGCAAAAAACAGCGGCATGCCGGCCAAAATCGCCGGAAAAAATGCTTTCGGAGCCGAAAATGCCGGTCAAATCGGCTTCGGTCAGCACGATTCCATAGGTTTGGGAGAGGTACAGCAGCCGGTCCGCGCAACAATCCCCGGGCGCACTCCGGCAAATTAGCCGGCGTCTGCAACAGTTGTTTCAACTCCAGATACAGCTCTTCGCCCTCTTCCGAAAACCCGCAGTCGCGCCGGAGTTGCTCGAGCAGCGCCGCGGCGCTTTGGTAAAGGCCGAACTGCTGTTTGAACTGGTTGACCTGTTGGGCGTTCAGGCGGTCGATGCCTTTGAAATCGGCGGGGTTGAAGTAGTTGTTGATGTGGCCGGTGGGCCAGTTGACGAGGGTGTTGCCCCAGGCGAGGTTGTAGGTGGGGATGTTCAGCGGGTTGTCGACCCAGGGCGGCGGGTTGTTCGGGTCGAACACCGCGGGGCCGCTGCCCGAACACGACCAGATGTAGATCGAAAATGCGCCGAAATTGTAGGTGGACAACACCGGCGCGCTGCCGTCGTCGCAGGGCGTCTGCTGGGTGCGCAGATCGATGAGGCCGTTCTGCTGCGCCGGGGCGCTCAGGATGCCGTTTTGCAGGCGAAAGGAGCCGGTGAGGGGCGCCGTCCCAGGTGACCTGCAACAGGTAGCCGCTGAAATAGTCGCTGGAGCCTCCCACCGGCGGGGTGTATTCCGGGTCCGCCAGTATGAACAGCAGCCGCGAATCCATGTAGCCGCTGCTGTCGATAAAAAACAACATGGCGGCCTGACGGCCGGGGCCGACCGTTTCGGCAGTGGCTACCGGCACGAGCAGCAAGGGAACGGTGTCCCGGTACAACACCGTGTCGGCAAAATCCCACAACAATTCGATCTGGCCCATGAGGAGTTGCAGGGAGTCCTGCGGCGCCCCGGACGTGCGGGCCTGCACCGCCCGCTGGCGGGCCTGGAAATGGCCGCGGGCGAAGGGAACAGTCAGCGGATCAGGCGTCGCTTTTGGGGCGAATGAATGGCCGCGTCGCCGCTGCCGGGCAGGGGCGGCTGCATATCCTTGCGGCAAGCCGGCAGGCACAGTGCGGAAAGCAGGAAGAGGAGAGGCTGGAAATTTTGGAATGGCGTGCATAAGCTTGGAAATCAGTCGGTGAAAGGATGTACCGCCCACCTGGCCCGAATGCCGGAGAAGGGGCATTGGACAGGGGATGGCGGAGAAACCGGGCATTCCCAATGGGTACAGGTCACAGGTAAAAACTGGTTTCGAAACCGGGGATTAAAGGCCTTCAGCTGGAGATTAATAGCGCCGGAAAGAGGGATATCCGGCCTTGCGCATAGAGGGAAGGAAATACAAATCTAAACCCTGCGGGCGGGCGGAGCAAGTTTTGGTATGTTAAATTTTAAATGCTGTTTTATTCCGCATCTGCCGGGCAAGGATAGGCGCTAAATAGTCAATACTACCCACGGCTCAGCGCAGCGCCCGCATCCGAAAATCCAAAGTCCCGAAGCCGCCCGCTTCGAAATGCTCGATGCGGATGTTGTGCCGGCCACCGAGCGTCACTTCGATTTCATCCACTGCGGGTTCGTGCACATCCCAATGGTCGATCAGGCGGCGGCCGTCGAGGTAGAGCCGGACGCCGTCGTCGGACGTGAGCTCGATGGCATAGCGGCCCGGGGCAATGTCGAATGTCGTTGTGGAAATGGTGGCGAACTGGTCGGCCTGAACGCCCGGGGCCGGGCTGTCCCACCAGGCGAAATACAGCTCGGAAACGTTTTTCTCCGCGGCCGGCGCTTGGCCGAATTTGGCGCCGAGCGGCAGGGGCGAGCGCGCCCATTGCCGGATGAGCCGGCTCAGGCTGTCGGAGAGGTTGAAAAACTGCACCGTCCAGTCCAGGTTTTTTTCAAAGCGCTGGAACTCGAAGCGGTAGGGCTGGCCGGGCGGCACACTGCGGCCAAAAACGTCGGTAATAGCGCTGTCGCCCGTGTATTCGAACAGTATCCGGATGGCTTCTGCGCCGGAGGCGCGGTTGCGGTCAGAAAAGCCGGGACCGTTCCGCCTTCCTGGTCCACGGCAGCCACGCCCTGTTTTTCGACGATCCGCCAGCGGCCCGGCGGGCCGTAGATTTTCAGCACGTAATTCGTGCCGGCGCCGGAAGGTAGCGGGCTCCGGTCGGCCAGCATAGCCTGCGGGCGCCGGAAATCGAAGGGCCCCCATTCGTCGACGAAAATATACTGCCGGCCGCGCAGTTGTTCGGGCGGCAGGGCTGTGTTGATGCCGCCAGGCAGGCTATCGGGTTCTTTCAGTTCCACATACGGGATTTCCAGCGGCGCGTAGGGATTTTGCGGCTGTTTATCCGGGTGGCTGAAGTTTATGCCCCGGGATTCGGCCAGTTCGGGATGCGCCCACACCCGCTCGATCTGGGCGGCGGAGCCGTAAATATCATTGCGCAAAAAGCGGAGTTGCTCGTTCGGCTGCGCCGTTTCCAGCAGTGTTTGATAGCCTGTAAACAGGTTTTCACCGTTCACGGCGATATTTTGCGAAGCGCTGACGACCAGCGGTTTGCGCACGCGCAAAAACACGTTGCGGTCGATGAGGGCGTCGCGGCTGCGGGTGTCGCGTTTTTGGGCGTAGCCCCAGTCGGCCGGCTGCTGGGCGCGGGCCCAGAGGCGGATGCCGGTGCTGTCACCCTCGAAAAAATTTTGCCGGATAGTATTGTTTTGGCCGTGTTCGATGGCGATGCCCGTGCGGCAATCGGCGATCAGGTTGCCCATAAACACCGATTCGTAGCTGTAGCCGCCCCAGATACCATAGGTGCATTCGCGCAGGAGGTTGCCCTGGATGCGGTTGCGGCTGAAGGTTACCTCCACGCCGTTGGTGGGGGCGTGGCTGAAGTCGTTGCCGAAAATGACGTTGTCATTGCAGCCGCCCTGGCCGCTGTCCATCGTGCTTTGGCCGGCCCAGAGGAAAAAACCGTCGCCCGAGTGGGTGCAGGAGTTGAAGGCAAACAAATTACCATTGCTCTGTTCATACACCAGCATGGCAGCCGAGTCTTGTCCGCGCTGATAAAACCCGTGGGAGTAGCCGCGCACGTTCCAGTCGAGCCGGTTGTGCAGGATGCGGTTGCGGCTGCTGCGGTACAGGCCGATGCCCAGGCCGGAGTTGAACTGGAACGTGTTGTTGTAAAACAAGCCGTCGTCGCTGCGGGTCATCAACAGGGCGTTTTGGTTGCCGGTGATGCGGCACTGGCGCACGGTGGAGTTGAAGCAGCTGTCGAGGTAAATACCGGCGCCGTAGCGCAGCCACTCGCCGTGGTCGTTCTGGTGGTAGCTGAGCCAGTCGGAAAAGTCCTCCCGCTCGCGTATGGAGCGCAGGCGCGGGCGGTAGTTGTAGGAAAAATCGCTGTTTTCGACAACCAGGCCGCTCGAGCCGCCGCAGGCCAGCAAGGCCACTTTGAAGCCGTGCACGCGGGTATTTTTTATGGTAATGTTGTGCCCTTTCACCAAAATAGCCAGCCCGGTAAACCGGTCCGGGCGCGTAGGGTCGGCGGTGCTGCGCAGTTCGGCGTTCTGAAAATCGACGGTCAGGTTACTGCCTTCGATGGTGATCAGCGCAGTATAGGTATTGCCGCCCCGAACTTCAGCCGGCGCTTCTAATCGGTAAGCGCCGGGTTTGATGCGGCAGGAGCGGGTGATTTTCAGCCCGGGCGCAAGCTCAATTTCAGGCGTTTGCCCGGCGGCCTGAAGCCCGGCCACCAAGAAGGGCAAGAGCAATCTCCATGCTATTTTCATGGGTGTAAATTTAGGACGATTCCCTCCGGATTTTACCGCCCGCCAACTTGGTTTTCAGCCACCCCATAGCGGCCGCTAAGCTCCATATTGGCGAAAAACAGGGTGGGTATATCCACATTGACGCTATCGCCCAGATCTTCCCAGTCGTTGAAATCCGTGCCGGGATACGCTTACCCTTCGTCTTCCACACTGTCGCAGTGGTAATGCTCGCGGGGCCTCGCGGGGCGTTCGCCGCCAGCGCCGCTGGCGCCCGGTTTTTTATCTGCCTGCATTTTCTGGAGGATACGGGCGCGTTCCTGGCGTATCCATTCGCGCATCCGGAGGTCTTCCGCGCGGTCGAAATACGGAATACCGTCCACCCAGGTTTTTTCGGCATTGGCGTACACCGAAAGCGGATTGTCGCTCCAGAGCACCAGGTCGGCGTCCTTTCCGACTTTTACGCTGCCCACCCGGTCGTCTACGTGCAGCAATTTGGCCGGGTTAAGCGTTACCATTTTCCAGGCGTCTTCTTCACTAACGCCGCCGTACATCACGGCTTTGGCGGCCTCCTGATTGAGCCGGCGGGCCATTTCGGCGTCATCGGAGTTGATCGACACCAACACACCTTGGCGGTGCATCATAGCGGCATTGTACGGGATAGCCTGAAATACTTCGAATTTGTAGGCCCACCAGTCGCTGAACGTACTGCCACCGGCGCCATGCCGGGCCATTTTGTCTGCTACTTTATAGCCCTCCAGAATGTGTGTAAACGTATTCACGCGAAAACCGAATTTTTCCGCCACGCGCATCAGCATGGTAATCTCGCTTTGCACGTAAGAATGGCAGGTGATGAAGCGCTTGCTTTCCAGAATCTCCAGCAGGGCGTCCAGTTCGAGGTCCTTGCGGTACGGTTTGCCCGATCTTTTCAGGCGGCCGTATTCCTGCGCCCGGGTAAAGTAATCCACGTACACCTGTTCGACCCCCATACGCGTTTGCGGATAGCGCGTGCGGTTGTTGTCGCCCCAATTGCTTTGTTTGACGTTTTCACCCAGGGCAAATTTGATCTGCCCCGTCCAACCCGGAAACTTGAGCGCCTCCGGAGCTGCGCCCCAGCGCAATTTGATCAACTGGGTTTGGCCGCCGATGGGGTTGGCCGACCCGTGCAGCAGGTGGCTGCTGGTAACCCCTCCGGCCAGCTGGCGGTAAATGTCGATATCTTCGGAATCAAGCGCATCGCCGATCCGGACCTCGGCGGCGGATTCCTGGGTGCCCTCATTCACCGAGCGCGCCACGGCAATATGCGAGTGTTCGTCAATGATGCCCGCCGTCAGGTGCTTGCCGCTGCCATCGACCACCACGGCATTATCCTGAACCGGCAAACGGCGGCCAATACGCTGGATTTTCCCATTGGAAATCAGCACATCCACGTGGCGCAGGATACCGTCGCGTTCGTTGGTCCAAACAGTGGCGTTTTGGATCAGATACGTGCCCGCCTGCGGCTTTTTCCGCCAACCGTAAGCGGCGAACGGATAGGTCATTTCGCCCATTTCCGGAGCAACCGGCGCTTTTTCGGGCCGCTTTGGCTTATCGGCCGGCGCATCGCCGGTGCGCTCGGCAGTCCAGTTGATCCAGCTGCCGTTGGGCAGCACCCCGCGACCCGACCAGCTGCGCTGACGGGCCTCGCCAGACAGCGACACGTAGGCTTTGGTGGTGGAATCGGGTTGGTAGATGAGGGTTACCAGGCCATTGCTGAAGACCAGGTTTGCCTTTATCCGGGAGCTGTCGGCGCGCATGAGGCTGGCTTCGAGGGCCTCCGGTTTACCCTTTACCGTAAGGACGTACGCATCGGGGCCGGCTTGGAGCTGGTATGTCCCAAACAAGCCCTGTGCGTCAGCGTTATCCTCGGTCACGGCGTATGGTTTGCCCTGCACCCAGGTGTCCAGAATTTTGGCTTCTGCCTTAAACATATCGCCTGTAGTAATGAAAAAATTGGCTGTTTTCCCAGGTTCGAGGCTTCCAAGTTTGTCGTACACCTGCAAAAACTGGGCGGGCTGCCAGGTAAGCGCCATAAGCGCTGCTTCGGGTGAAAGGCCATACTCGACGGCTTTACGCAGGTTGGTCCAGAATTGTTTTTTATCGCGCAGGTCAAACGCCGTCAGGGCAAACGGGATACCGGCGGCAGCCAGGCGCGCCGGGTTGGAGGGCGCCATTTCCCAGTGTTTCAAGGTGCGCAGCGGCGTATGGAGCGCATCGTACGGATTGGCAATGTCGGCGGCTGGTTCGGGGAACTCGAGCGGTACGATAAGGCCCTGGCCGGTGGCTTTCACTTCATCGAGGCGCTGGTATTCGTCGCCCGTGGTTTTTACCAAAAATTGCCGGCCGAATTCCTGGCCGATGCGGGCAATACGCAGCACGTCGAGTTTGTCGGCGGCTTCAAAGATTTGCGGCAAGCGCTGCAGGTTGATCCAGGCTTCGAGCGAGAGGTTTTGTTCGTCTTTCGATCCGCCGTTTTGGTACCATTCGGCATCCAGGTAGGTCTGCCGGATCAGCGCGACCACACCCATGAGCGACGAGGGGTAATCCTGCGTACTGGCGCCTTTGCGCATCGAGAGGTGGTGGCTGGCCCGGGCGAGCAGGATAGATTCGTGTTCGCGCTCGTCGGATAAGGTAACGAGGACGCCGGCGCCCCTGGATATACCATCCGGGCGGTGGGTGAGCACGGCGCCAAAGCCCAGTTTTCGCCACTCAGCAGCGGCTTTTTCCTCTTTGGCAAAGGCCTCTGCGGCTATAAATTCCGATTTGAGGGCTTCGTTCCAGGCAAAAGCGCCTTTTTTGCCGGTGTATTGCTGCGGGCGCTGTTGTGCCGGCGTCCCTTCCGCTTTGGGCGCCGGAAGGCCATAGCCAGCCGCATAGATATCGATCAGACCCGGATAGATCGTTTTCCCGGAGCAATCCACCACCACGGCGTCTTTCGGCGCCAGCACATTCTGCCCGCAGGCCACCACTTTGCCTTTGCCGATGACCAGGGTGGCGCCGGTGAGGCTGGTGCGGTAGTCGACAAATATCGTCGCATTGGTGAAGGCATAAACGCCTTCGCGATGGTCGGAAGGTGCCGCCTGCGGGTAGGTTTGCTGCGCACGCAACACCAATATTGGCAAGAAAAACAGGACGCAAAGAAACAAGCTGGGGGCGGAGAACCGGATAGTCATTCGCATGGAGGTATTGTTTTGTGGCAAATGTATATGTTGTGGCAATACACAGGTTACCGGACTCCAGCCTTTTTGGTACATTTGTCCAAATCGAAAAATGACAGGAACTGGCCGGATGATCCATAAAAATATACTCGAAGCGTATCGCCACGATCTTCAACGCGAACTTGGCCATATCCTCGACTGGTGGGCCGAACACATGGCCGATCCCGAACGGGGAGGCTTTTCAGGTCGTATCGACAACCTGAACACCCCCGACCCAGGCGCCGCCCGCGGCATTGTGCTCCACAGCCGTATTTTATGGGCTTTCGCAGCTGCCGCCCGTATCCAAAACGACGCCAGGCGGCTGGCTACCGCACAATACGCTTTTGATTACCTGCGCCGGCACTTCATCGACCCGGAATATGGCGGTGTCTTCTGGGCACTGACCCCCGAGGGCCAACCGCTTAATACCCGCAAGCAAATCTACGGCCTGGCCTTTGCGATGTATGGTTTGAGCGAATATTTCCGGGCCAGCGGTCAAAAACCAGCTTTGGATGAGGCGATCGGCTTGTTTCATTGGATTGAAAAATACAGCTACGACGCTGTCCGTGGCGGTTATCTGGAAGCGTTCGCCTGCAATGGAGCCCCATTGTCCGACCTGCGCCTTTCACCCAAAGACCGCAACGACCCGAAGACGATGAACACACATCTCCACCTCCTGGAGGCCTATGCCAATCTGTATCGCGTTTGGCCGGATACCCTGCTGGCCCAACGGCTCCGCCACCTGATCCAGCTGTTCCTCGACCATATCATTAATCCGCTTTCCGGTCATTTGATCCTGTTTTTTGACACCGGCTGGGCGCCGCAATCCGATACGATCTCCTATGGACACGATATCGAAGCGGCCTGGCTGATCCAGGAAGCGGCCGGGGTGCTGGGCGACGGGCCTTTGCTGGCCCGGTGCCGGGAATATGCGGTGATCGGGGCTACTGCGGCGGCCCGCGGCCTGGATGAAACCGACGGCGGGCTCTGGTATGAGAACCAGGTGTTTGAAAAACACTGGTGGGCACAAGCCGAAGCAATGGTCGGCTTTCTGAATGCCTGGCAAATCAGCGGCGAGGATCACTTTCTGGATAAATCGATTGGCTGCTGGCAATTCGTACAACGCTACCTGCTCGACCGCGCGCACGGCGAATGGTTTTGGGGGATTGACAGCCGGCACCGTGTAATGGCTGGCGAAGACAAAGCCGGATTTTGGAAATGCCCCTACCACAACAGCCGGGCCTGCCTGGAAATCATGGAGCGTATCCCACTGAGCGCAGATGCAGCAGCGGGCGGGTAAAAAGGTTAAACGCCAGTGGCGTCTTCATAAACACTTGTCAGCAGCGTTTTACAAAAACGGCAATGCCTCGAAGGATTGCCCCAGTACGGGATTTGCTGCGGTATCGAGCCAGCGCTCCAACAAGGTGGCGTACACCTGCCGGAAATCAACGCTGAACTTCAGGTCGCCGTCATCCAGGTCGCGCAGATCGGGCAAGGCATTGAGTAATCCTTTCTGCTTCAGGCTACCCCCGAGAAAAAACATCTGGTTGGCAGTGCCGTGGTCGGTGCCACCGCTGGCATTTTGCGATACGCGCCGGCCGAATTCGGAAAAGGTGACGACGAGCACGTCGTTCCAGCGCCCCTGGTTCTTAAGATCCGTAGAAAACGCTGCCAGGGCGTCATTGAGCTCCGTGAACAGCCGCTTTTGCTGAGCGGCCTGGTTAATATGGGTATCAAAGCTGCCCAGCGACAGGTAATATACCGACGTTTCGGCGCCGCCCAGGATAAGGGAGGCCACCGTTTTAAAGTGTTTGCCCAGGCCGGTGGCGGGGTAACCTGCCCGGCTGAGCTTTACCCGGCTTTTTTCAAACAGGTATTCGGCCGAAGAAAGGGTTTCCGCCATAGTTTTATACAGGTAACCTGCCGGTGAATCGTCGTCCTCGCGGCTGCTTTGGGCGGCTGAATAATCGGTGAAATAGGGGCTGCGCGCGGTTTCATATAGTTGCCGGGGCTCCTGCAGGGCAAGGCCTTTGCGCCGCTCGCCCTTGAGCGCCAGGCTCAGGGTATCGTCAATTTCGAGCACCGGCGCCTCGCACTGTCGTGTACTGCCTGCGCACTGCGCGTCGAGGTAGCGCCCCAGCCAGCCGGTCGACCAGTATTCGCTGGCCGGGCTGGCGCTGTGCCAGATGTCCATGCTGCGGAAATGGGAGCGGTCGGGGTTGGGGTAGCCGACGTTGTGCAGCACGGCCAGTTCGCCCGCATCGTACAGGTTTTTGAGCGCCGGAAGCGCGGGGTGCAAGCCAGCCTCGCCGGTCAGGGGCAGGGCTTTGTCGCGCGCGATGCCCAGGCGCGGCCGCTCGCGGTAGTAGATGTCGTTGCGCGTGGGAATTACGGTATTCAGGCCGTCATTGCCGCCGCTGAGCTGGATGACGACGAGTATTTTGCCGTTCGGCGCCAGGGCCCCCGGTCGGGCATGGGCCTGTAAGAACCGGGGCACCCACAACGAGGTCGTGGCCAGCGCGGCGGCTTTTAGAAAGGTGCGGCGTTTGATCACCATGGTGCAGCGTATTTGTTGATGTGTCAGCAAAGTTGGTATTCAGGGGTGGCCATGAGCTGCAATGCCGCCGTCCGGATGAGTTGGATTTTCGAACCGGGATCGGTATGCCGTTTGAGCACAGCGAGGGGCGGGTTGGCTTGGGGCGTTTGCCACAGGAAACGGGCGATGCTGGGGATTATATCGCGTTCGGACTGCGATGAAAAGATATCCAGCAGCGGTTGCCAGTCCGCTTCCGCAGCGAGACGGTTTTGCAGGCGGCCGGCCCGCATCTGACCCATCATCTGGTCGTCGTCAGACTTGGGGTTGAGGCCGAGCGCGCCCTGGGCGGCGATGATATGCGGCAGGCGCAGGCGCAGCATCAGCGAGGTGCTGTCGATCCAGCTGCGGCCGCCCGGCCAGCCGGCCACATTGGGCGGATAGAGCAGGACCTGGCTAAGCGCTTTTTGCAAAACAATCTGGCCTTCAGGATCGTCGAGTGTAAGCGGCAAGGCCCGCCGGATGCCCACCCAGAGCTCGACGGGCGATTTGATTTTACAGCCGATATTTTCTTCGTTAAAAAACCACGTGCTGCCGAAGATACTGTCCAACAAGGCCATAATATCATAGCCACTGTCGAAAAATCGATCGCCCAGCTGTCGGATGCGCTCTTCCGGAACGGTTTCTTCATTGACCAGGAAGCGGTACAGTTTGCGGGTGATGAAGTGGGCGGTCTGGCGTTGGCCGAGCAGGATGTTCAATATATCGTCGCCGTCAAAATTTCCTTTTTTGTCCAAAACCGTTTTGGAGCCGGTATCGTGAAAAAAACGCCGGAAGACAAAAGTGCCGTCCAACTTGAACCCCCAGCCGGTAAAAGCTCGGGCGGCTTCTTTGACGTCTGTTTCCGTGTAATTGCCCCTGCCCAGGGTGAAGAGTTCCATAAGCTCCCGGGCGAAGTTTTCATTGGGATGTTCCTTTTTATTTTGCTGGTTATTCAAAAACGCCAAGATGGCGGCGCTTTTTGAAACGGCCCGGAGCAGGTCGCCGAAATTACCCAGGGCATGTGTCCGGAGCAGGTGCAACAGTTCCTGCTGGTACAGGATATTGATGTTCCGGCTGGCAAAATGGCCGTGCCAGAAGAGCGCCATTTTTTCGCGCAATTGCGCTTTGGTGCGCACCATTTCCTCCAGCCATACGAGATTGAGGCTTTGCAGGTTTTCCCGGCTTTTTTTGCGAACCTCTTTTTTCTGATCCGTGCTCATTTCCTTTTTTGTTTGCTCTATTTTTCCCAGCTCGCCGATACCCATAAGCAAGCCGCGGACGGCGCCGTCGGCCACATCAAAAAACCGGGGCGGGGCGGCAGAATCGCTCCGCAGCCTGGGCCACCACGCATAATCATCGAGCAATTCCCACTGGCGCCAGCTGCGCGCTTCGGGGCCGAAGCCGGCACGCCAGAGCAGGTGCTGTAATTTGAGTTGTTTGGATACAGCCATAGTTAAATTGAAAAGGTTTTGCCGGCGGCATACCTGATCCTGCCACCGGCAGATGAATAGCCAGGGGCTGAGACCCCCGGAAACCCGGATTGTTTAATCCTTAGCGCAACTTTATAAACGCGGGTTGCCCGGCCCCGAAGGAACAGCCGGGCAAACGGAACGTCAATTCATGTTATAGTTCATGCCAAAGCGCAAGGTACGGCCCGGCTGCGGGTTGTACAGCAGGTCATCGGGAGTGCCGGTAGCATCGATGCCAGCATAGTGCCGGTTAAACAGGTTGCGGATATGGAAATACAACAGAAAATTTTTACTCAGGAAGACCCGCAGGCCGGCATCCCAGGTTCGGTACGCCGGGTATTTGGTATTCGCCGTACTCCGCTGATAAAAATCCCGGTAAACTCCCGCGCTGCCGATAATGCCGTTTTGCCGGTTCGAGCTAAAGGTCATCTCCCATTTTTGGGTATGCAGCGAAAACCGAAACTGGGTCATCCAGCGGGGAAAGTTGCGCACATCGTCGAGCGCAGGCAATCCGTATCCGAACCATTCGCGTCCGCGGGAATATTGAAAATAGAACTCGGCGTGGGCGGTGACCTGTTGTGCCTTCAACGCGTTGCGGCTCAGGTCGAAGTCCAGAATATCATCTCCGATAGTACCCTGAATACCCCAAATGGATAGCGCAAGTCCCGGTGTTTGTTCAAATCCATAGGTCCAATAGGGATCGGACTGCTGCAGATAACCATTGCGGGCCAGGTAACGGGCTTCCTGGTAAAAGAACAACAATTCGGTCGTAAAACGCCCCGAATACCGCCGAATGCCTGCTTCCACCAAGCGGGTGCGTTGTGCCCGGTTCAGGTTGTCAAAATAAAAAGGTATGATGCGCAGGGTGTCCTGAGCGTCGACCTGGTAAGTATTCACCTGGGCAAAAACGGAGGGTTGCTGGAAACCCTCCGCGTACGATGCCCGCATCACCCAACTGCTGTCCAGGCGATACTGAACGGCCAGGCGGGGCGCAAAAACCAGCGAATAACCTAGAGGAAGGTTAAGCGCCGCACCGCCGACGACCGTCGTTTTTTTTCCCCGCCAGTGGAGTTGTGCAAACGTATGGAGGTCGAGGTAGCCTTCGCTGACTACATCAAAGGGCTTTGGAAACGGCGGGTCGGTATCGCCAAACACCTTGACTTCGACCGGGCCGGGGAAATAGCCCATCGGGGGCACGCCCCCGCCCAGGTTCGCCTGAAAACCGGCATTCAGGTACAGGTAGGGGCGCAAGGCGGCATCCATCCGGGATTCAAACCGGACATCAATCCCGTTGGCTGCAAAATAGCGTTCATCGGAGTTGAATTGATCGTAAATCGCATTCAGCGCTGTCAGCCGCTCCGCAGCCGTCTGAATTTGAGGCGCCCTGGCCGAATACAGGGCTGCGCTCAAGCGGTCGAATACAGGTGTAAACGTGGAAGTGTTGCGCACTTTGTAGCGCACCAGCGAAAGGGTGTTTGTGGCCTGGCGTTTGGCCCGCGGGCGCTGAAAAGAAATGGAAAACGTTTCGATCTGTTCGGCAATCTGGTTGGAAGGGTTGCCATAAAAAATAGCCAAGGGGCTCAGCCCCAGTCCGCTGTGGTCGAAGCGCAACATCCGGTTGTAATTAAACCGGATATTGCGCCAGGTCAGATTAATGCCCAACAGGCGGCTTTCGTGTGGAATTGGGGCAGAGCGGGCTACCGAGTCGCCTGGTTCGCGCGGGCGGTAGTTGGGATTGAGGCGGTACAGCGTGGAATCGAGGCCGAAGGGCAAGTAGTTTTTGGTGGTAAACAACTGATCGTCATAAAAATAATCCAGGCGTTCGCGCACCGTACTGCTGCCGTACAGGCTGAACCGGAATATATTCCGGTCTTTAAACAACTTGCCGCCCAACATGAGATCGAGGCTGTTGTAGCCAAAATTGCCAAAGGCCAGATCGGCCTGGGTAAAAATCGGCCGTTCCGTTTCCTTCAGGATAATATTCACCACACCGGCGCCGGCGCCGTCGCCATAAACCACGGAGGCCGGCCCGTAAAACACCTCAATGCGTTCGGCCTGCCGGATCGGTAGCTGAGCGCCGATAGGCATACCCGGCGCAGCAGTTGGCCTGACGGGGATATCATTTATAAGCACCCGGACATATTGGTTGCCGGGCAGGCCGCGCAGCAGAAACGTTTCACCTTCCAACGCATTGCCGGGTTGGGATACCCGGACGCCGGGCGCCGCGCGCAGTACATCGCCCAGGGTGACGAAGCCGTGGCGCTGGATATCCTCGGCCGTGACGACCCACACCGTAAACGGCAGGCGGTCCACGTCTTCCAGCGAGCGCGTGGCCGATATCGCTTTTCGCTTGGCAATACCTTTGTTGTGAATCAGGATATTGGTATCGGCCAGGCGCTCCGGTTTTAACAAAAGCGAACTGGAATCCTGCTGTGCAAACAAAACAGCCGTAAACGCGATTAAACAAAACAAAATGGGTAGCCGCAAATGCATGGTTGACGTATTTTCGGATTTTTTTTTGCCAAAAAAACGAAAAGATTTTTCCCGCGCCGGAAATTAGGGCTTTTGATTTTCAAAACATGCCGACTATTCTTTTCGAGGACTCGCTGCTGATAGCCATCAACAAGCCGGCAGGCATGCCTGCACAGGCCGATAAAACCGGCGACCGCCCGGCACTGCAATGGGCCGGGGAGGCCTGCGGCCAGGACCTGCACCCCGTACACCGGCTTGACCGGCCGGCAAGCGGGGTGTTGTTGCTGGCCAAAACCAAAGCTGCCATGGCCCAGCTGCAGCGACAATTTCAGGCGCATGCCGTGGAAAAAGAATACCTGGCGGTGGTCAGTGCGCCGCCGCCCGAAGCGGAAGGAACGCTGGTGCATTACCTGCAAAAAAATGCAGCGAAAAACCGGGCCTTTGCCGCCGGCGCGCCGGCGCCCGACACCGAACGGGCCGAACTGCACTACCGCCTCCTGGGCAGCAGCCAGCGCTATCACCTGGTCCATATCCGGCTGGTCACCGGCCGGCACCATCAGATCCGCGCCCAATTGGCGGCCATCGGCTGCCCGATCAAAGGGGATGTGAAATACGGCGCCCGGCGGGGCAATCGCGACCGCTCGATCCACCTGCACGCCTGGCGGCTGGCGTTCGAGCACCCCGGGTCGGGGGAATGGATCGAACTCCAGGCGCCGCTCCCCGAAGGCGATCCCGTATGGGAAGCCATGCGCAGCTTGCTGGAACCGCTGGCTTGATCTTTTCGCGCAGCATTTTCCCGGCCGGTGGGTTGGTATTTATTCCTGGGCATACCGCAGCACATCTTCCACAAACTGCCGGTGGTTGGCCAGCCGGGGCACCTTGGTTTGGCTGCCGATTTTTCCGCGCGCCTTCATCCAGCGGTGAAAGGTGCCGGGCGGAACCGGGCGCAGGCGCAGGCATTCGAGCGCCATGCCCCGAAAACGCTTGGCCTCGTAGTCGGAGTTGATCCGCTGAAGGGTTTCGTCCAGCATCTGGTTGAACCGGGCCAAATCGACCGGCGCTTTTTCAAATTCAACGACCCATTCGTGGCCGCCTTTGCTGCGGCCATTGGCAAAATACACGGGGCCTGCGGTATACTCCGAAACCACGGCATTCATCTGCCGGCAGGTTTCCGCCAGGGCTTTATCGGTATCCCCCACCATAACTTCTTCGCCGAATGCATTGATAAACTGCTTGGTTCGCCCCGATATGCGGAAACAAAAGGGGTGTTTGCGCGTAAACACCACCGTATCGCCCGGCAAATAGCGCCACAAGCCGTTGTTGGCCGAAATCAATACCGCGTAGTCTTTCCCGATCTCCACATCCTGGAGCAATACCGCCCTGGGATGATCTTTTTCCCACTCCTCCAGGGGAATAAACTCGTAAAAAACGCCATGATCTGCCAGCAGGAGCATATCGTCGCGTTTCAGGTCGTATTGCGCCCCGAAATAGCCCTCAGAGGCGTTGTAAATTTCCTGGTAAACAAAGGTGTCGCTCGGGATCAACTCGCGAAAAGTTTGCCGGTATGGCTCGAAGCCAACGCCGCCGTGCAGGTATGCCTGGAGCCGCGGCCATACTTCCAGCATATTTTTTTTCCCGGTTTTTTCCAATATCAGGCGAAACAGCACCAGGAGCCAGGTGGGCACGCCGCCAAACATGACCACATCGTCGTTGCGGCTGACCAGGTCTGCGATTCGTTCTATTTTTTGTTCGAAGTTTGGCATCAGGGCCGTTTCAAAATCGGGTGTGAAAAACATACGCCCGATAGCCGGCATGTGGTAGATCAGGATGGAACTCACATCGCCAAACCGCGTTTTGGGGTATTCGGGCAAGCGCTCAAAACTACCGGGTAAGATCAGGTTGCGGCGGCGGAAAACCTCCATATCCGGCCGGTTATGGTACAATAAGGCCAGGGAATCCCATCCGCCGGCATTATGGCAATGTACCAGGTTGGTGTTGGGAACCGGGATAAATTTGCTCTTATCGCTGGTCGTGCCGCTGCTTTTGCTGTACCAGTTGACCTCACCAGGCCACAACACATCCCGCTCGCCCCGCATCATGCGCGCAATGTCGGCCTTCAGGCGCTCGTAATCGTGCACGGGCACCTGGCGCGCAAAATCGGCCATGCTGCGGATGCTGGAGAAATGATGCCTGCGGCCAAACTCGGTGTGGCGGGCGCTATAGAGCAGTTGGCGAAACCATCGTTCCTGGGCAACCTCAGGCCGGTACATAAACCGCTCGATGCGTTTCATGCGCAGGCAGAGGTATTGTTTCACGGTGGCATTCACCAGCCATTTCATAGGCGCGTTTGGATTTGTCCGCTCGTTGATCTGGCGAAGATAGGCAATTCGGTAAATACACCGGCGGCACCGGTGGCCCTTCTCTCCGCTTGTCCGAATGGATGCCTTTGGTAGCGTACAGCAAAATTCTGAGAATCCTTTTATTTTGCCGGCGTATGACGGTGCATAAATTCAAAGATTTCGATTCGTTTTACGACGCGCTGCTGACACCCGAGCAAGCCATTTGTGAACGCCTGCGCACGATGATCCAGCTGCATTTTCCGCATTTACAGGAAAAATTCGGCTATGGTGTGCCGTACTACCACCAATACAGCCGGGTCTGCTTTATGTATCCGGCCTCGTTTCCGTACAGCGGTCAGACCGGTGGCGTGGCATTCGGCTTTACCCGGGGAAATTTGCTTTCCAACGAACAGGGTCTGCTCGAATTAGGAACCCGTAAGGAAGTAGCTTATGTGCCGCTGCGTACAGCGCAAGATATCCGGGAAGATCCGTTGCTGGAAATCCTGCATGAAGCCGTACTGCTTGACGACCTTCTTTACCGGGAAAAAAAGCGAAAAAAACAGGGCACGCTCTAAGAAACCGTCTGCCCCCCCCAACGAGCGATAAGGCGTATCTTTCGCCGTCATGCAGCGGCTATTTTTGCGGCAATAGGACAAGACTATTCCCTTAAAAATGAGCCTTGCCTGAAACCAAAACCTACACCTTCTCGCCTCGCTGGGGGGCAGACGGTTTCTAACACCAAATTTTTACATATGAATATCATTATCCGCCCTGCAACTGAAGCTGACCTGCCGGCTATTCACGCCCTGGTGTACGAACTGGCCGTTTATGAAAAAGAACCGGAAGCCGTTGTCACCACGCCGGCCGAATACCTCGAAGACTTTCGCAAGGGATTGTTTGAAGCCCAGGTAGCCGAACTGGACGGCCGCATCGTGGGCATGACGCTGTTCTACATGGCGTATTCCACCTGGCGGGGAAAAATGCTGTACCTCGACGATTTCGTGGTGCAGGAAAACTACCGCCGCTACGGAATCGGGCAGCTCCTGTTCGACGCTTTTGTGGAAGAAGGCCGCCGGCGCGGCTGCCGCCTCGTCAAATGGCAGGTGCTCGACTGGAACGAGCCAGCGCTCGATTTTTACCGGAAAAACAACGCTGTGATCGAAACGAACTGGTGGAACGGAAAGGTCCTTTTCTAAGTACGAAATACGAATGGTTCACCCTTCCCAAAAGGATGAACCATTCGTATTTCGTACTTAGGTTAATTCTTCATCAACCGCTGTACGGCTACTCCACCCGGGCCTTCCAGGCGCAGGAATAACAAACCGGGTTGTGTATTGCCCTTCAGGTCGAGGCTGGTCTCGTGGTAGCCCCGTTCCCGGAAAGCCCGGATGGATTGAAGCACCATACCGGTTGCATCCGTCAGCGTAAGTACCGTTTGGCCGGCCTCCGGCAGATAATACGCCGTCGTGACCTGATCCTGAACAGGATTCGGACGTACGGGCAACATCAGGAGTTGTTCTTTGGGCCCGACCGGCATTTGTTTGAACAGCAACTTGGAGCCGACCGTTTGCAAGCTGCGCGAATAGGCCTCTGCCGGGGTGATGGCGGAGCTCATGCTCAACGCCTGGCTCAGCATGCCGCCGCGTTCGGCGCGGAATACCACCGTGAAAGTGCGCAAGCGGATGTTTTTTCCAATGACCGACGGATCGAGCATGACCGTGGAATGCCAGCTCGTCGTGATATGTCCCGTTGCCGGTGTTGCAATGTATTCAGCCGGCACCAAATCGGGCTCTACCTGCACCAGAGTAAGCACGGCGGGGTCATAATCCAGGGTAAACTGGAAGCCCACCAAACCGGCCAGGTCCGGCGAAATAATATCCACCCGCACTTCCTGTCCGGCGGTAAACTCCTGATTGGAGGTTTGAAATGCTACCGCATTTTCTTGCTGGCGGTCGCCGGCTTGTTGCGACTGGAAATTCGATGTAGCTGCCGAGCCGTTGATATCGCCGGTTTTGACGCCGGTGAAACCGGCTGCCGGCGCCGGCATCGCGCCCGACAAACAAAAGGCTGCCGCCGCGGGTACGGCATTCGACCAGGGTTGTGCCGGGTTGGGGAATACATACCCGTCCGGAAAAAATTGCCAAACCGGCAAGCCGGTGAAATCCGGCTGTACGCCCAGCGCCATTTTTACAATACTGAGCACATCCGCCGGGCTCAGCGCGCCGGAATCGTCCACATCGGCAGCCAGCAGCTGATAGGGCGTACCCAGCGGCAGCAGGTTGTCGATATGACCGGCCACCAGAAGCGCATCCAAGGTGTTGACGCCTGTTTTTGGGGAAGCGTCGTCGAAAGACGGCAGGAGCTTGTAGTTGCAGCCAGATGTCATTGCGCCGATTTCATACGTGCCGTCGGCGCCGGTCAGTACGGTAGCTTTTATAGTGTTGCTCTTTTTCAGGATTACCTGAGCGCCGGCTACCGGCTTTTGATCGTCGGTAGTTATCTTACCAATAAACTTTTGCGAGGGCGGGCAGGAGCCCATGTTGTCCTGCACGATCACGTAGGTTTCGCAGTAGTCGGCATTGCCGTAGGCATCCACGGCCCACACTTCCACCAGCTGCGTGCCCAGTTCGCTGCAATCGAAGGTGACCGAATGGCTGTCGTCGGGGAAGCCGGCGCCGGTTCCGGATTTGCGGATACCGATTTTGATCTGGCTGGCCGGCGTACAGTTGTCGTACACATACTGAAGAAAATCCGTGTCCCAGAGGGTGATCATGCCGGTCTGCATAATATTGATGCTCAGGCCGTTGATGCACACGGCCGTTGGGGCCTTGCAATCTTTGACCGTAAAGGCATATTTGCAGAGGGTTTCGTTGCCGCATTTGTCGTTGGCGATCCACTCGATTTTGTGTTTGCCGTAAGGCAGGCCAAAGCCGGTGGGAAACGCAATGCTGGCCATCACGGTGTCGCCGCCGACCGTCATTTTGTCGATGGGCCAGGCATTCGGACTGCTGCTGCTGATGTAGGTTTCCATCGAGCCGTTGCCGTCCATATCGAGAAACAGGCGGTAGCTCATCTGGATTTCAGCCTTGGAGCAGGCATCGGTCACTTTGACGCCGAGGCTGACGGGGCCTTCGCATTTATCCACGTGGCCGTCGTTGTACTGCGCGGGGTCATTGCCGGTGAGGTCGCAAAACTCGAGGTCCTGGGCCGGGCAATTGACAAAAACCGGAGCGTTCTGGTCCACCACTTTGATGACCTGCACGTACGACAGGTGACCGCGATTGGAGGGGAAACCGAATACGGTGGGGCCAATGTCGGTGTCCGGCGGATTCTGGATCATGACCGGCCAGGGCTCATTGGGGTCGTAGGCGCACCAGTAGAGCAGCGTCCAGGTGCGCAGAATTTTTTTGCACCCGCCGTTTTGCGTCAGGTTGAACACCTGGTCTTTGATGGAAACGCCGACGTTGAACGAGCACCCGGGGTACTGCGTGATGATCGGGTAAACGGTGTCGGCCTTGACGCCGCAGCCGTAGATGGTGGTGTCGTTGGGGAATTTAACTTTGTAGAACGCGGTTTGCGCACTAGCGGTGCTCCACCCGAGCACGAGGAAAGCGGTAAAGAGGATGATTGTTCGCATAAGTGGGATGATTTTACCAACGAATATCCGCTTCCTGCCGGACAAGCGCCCTGCCCGAACGCACAGAAAACGTCGGGTAGGCGACGTAGCGGCGATTTGTTGGGCCAGCGGCCGGATACCTACCCCGGGCGGGGTAGGGCGCTTTATTTTTCGATGTTTCCGCTGCGTTTTACGTTGGGCAGGCAGTCTGCGGCGATGTCCCAGGCGCCGCGTTTGTTGGCGCGCAGGGTGTTGTTTTCAAACGTCCCGCGGCCGTTTTCGTAAACCCAAACGCCCTGATAAGCATTTTCGAAAATCTGGTTGTTCCGCACGGTTGGATTGCCGCCGGTTTTTATTTCAATGCCGGCAATAGGCGCTGTTGAAATAGGCCGGCGTGATCACCGGCAGGAAAAACGTGACCGACTCCAGCCCCGAGTCGATGCGCTCGCGCCAGGCGTCGCCCCAGTTGATCTGCCCGCGGTCCTGCCAGATCGGGAACGGCGCGCCCGTGAGCAGGTGCGCCACGCGGCTCAGCCGTTCGGCGAAAAAGGTGATGCGGCCGTTGAGGTTGGCGTCGTCGTCGTGCACATAGGAAAGGAAGGCCGCGGGTGCGATGGGTTTTTTCATGCTTTCGGGCGTTTAAACCCAGCCGAAAAGTAGGGTGATTTTCCGAAATGCAGAAATCCCTGCATTCAATCCACCAGCATGGCCGCCCGGTCCAGTTCCTGCTGCAGCATGCCGTCGGGCAGCTCGCGGAATTCGTATTGCTGGTTGCGCAGGCGCGGCTCGAAGCCGGCTTCGCGGATGGCGTGCTGGATGCCGCCGGCGGTAAAGCGGAAGCGGGCGCCGGCGGCCGACACCACGTTTTCTTCGATCATGATGCTGCCGAAGTCGTTGGCGCCGGCGTGCAGGCATACCTGGGCGACGGGTTTGCCCACGGTCAGCCAGGAAGCCTGAATATTGACGATATTGGGCAGCATGATCCGGCTCAGGGCGATCATGCGCACGTATTCGTCGCCGGTGACGGCGTTGCGGGCGCGTTTGAGTTTTTTGAGGATGGTGTCTTCGTCCTGGAACGGCCAGGGGATAAAGGCCAGGAAACCCTTGGCGTCGGCGGGTTTTTCCGACTGCACCTGCCGCAGCGCGGCGAAGTGTTCCATGCGCTCGAGGTTGGTTTCGATATGGCCGAACATCATCGTGGCCGAGGTCGTGAGGCGCAGTTGGTGGGCGGCGCGCATCACGTCGAGCCATTCCTGGCCGCCGCATTTGCCTTTGGAGATCAGGCGGCGCACCCGGTCGCTGAGGATTTCGGCGCCGGCGCCGGGCAGCGAGTCGAGGCCGGCGTCCAGGAGGGCTTTGAGCACGTCATAGTGGCGCATACCTTCCAGTTTGCTGATGTGGGCCACTTCGGGCGGGCCGAGTGCGTGGAGTTTCAGTGTGGGGTAGCGTTCCTTGAGTTGCCGGAAGAGGGTGGTGTAAAAAGAAAGGCCCAGTTCGGGGTGGTGGCCGCCCTGCAGCAGCAGCTGTTCGCCGCCGAGGGCAAAGGTCTCTTCGATCTTTTGTTTGTATTCCTCCATCGTCGTGACGTACGACTCCGCATGCCCGGGGCGCCGGTAAAAGTTGCAGAACTTGCAGTTGGCGATACAGACGTTGGTGGTGTTTGAGTTGCGGTCGATGATCCAGGTGACCAAATTGCCCGGCACGTGGTGCTGGCGCATACGGTTGCCCACGTACATCAGTTCGGCCGTGGCGGCGTTTTCCAGCAAAAACACGCCCTCTTCGGGCGTCAGCCACTCAAAACGCAGGGCGCGGTGCAGGAGTTCTTCTATTTGTTGCATAGATGGATCGTTGCAGGGTTCAAAGGCCGAACAGTTCAAAAACTATTGGAACAAAGTTAAGCAGTGTAAGTTGGATGCCGGATGGAACTTTATTTGCAAGGCATTAGTTTTGGCTCGACAAATATGAAAAACCGCGTACCGGCAAACGTCTTGTTGCCGATCCGGCGTTTACGCTTTCTATGCTAACTGAAATTAAACACGAATCCCGTTGGCGGCGCTGGAGCCGTTTGTTGCGGCAGGCCGTCAACGGAGAAGAGCAGGAATTTACTTCGGGCAGTATTGACCGGGCCATCGTGTTGTTGGCCATTCCCATGATCCTGGAAATGGCGATGGAGTCGTTGTTTGCCATTGTAGACGCTTTTTTTGTAGCCCGTATCAGCAATGAAGCGGTGGCGACCGTGGGGCTTACCGAATCCATACTTACGCTGATCTATTCGGTAGCCATCGGGCTGAGCGCGGCCGCCACGGCGGTGGTGGCGCGGCGGGTAGGCGAAGGCAACCGGCGGGCAGCGGCCGTCGCGGGGGCGCAGACGATCCTGATCGCGCTGATCCTTTCCGTGCTGATTGCCGTGCCGGGTTTTTTCTATGCCAAAGACATCCTGCTGCTCATGGCAAAAGACCCGGCAGTGGCGGAAACGGGGCAACATTTCACGCGCCTGCTGCTCACCGCCAACCTGCCGATTCTGCTCCTTTGGATGCTCAACGGTATCTTTCGCGGCGCCGGCGACGCGGCCACAGCCATGCGCGCACTGTGGATCGCCAACGGGGTCAACCTGATACTCGACCCGCTGCTTATTTTTGGCATCGGCCCCTTTCCCGAAATGGGCGTGCTGGGCGCCGGGATAGCCACCACCATCGGCCGCTCGACTGGCGTGGCGTACCAGCTCTGGCAACTGTTTGGCGTCGGGCGCATCGTACGCCTGCACTACCGGTATTTGCGGCCGCGTTGGGAGATCATCCGGCGCCTGCTGGTCATCGGCTCGGGCAGCACCGGCCAGTACCTGATCGCTTCAGCCAGCTGGATTTTTATGATCTATATCCTGGGTCAAATCAGCACGGAAGTAACGGCGGGTTATACCATCGCCATCCGGATCATCATCTTCACCATTCTCCCATCCTGGGGCATGGCCAATGCTGCCGCCACGCTGGTCGGCCAGAACCTGGGCGCCGGCCATCCGGAGCGCGCTGAAAAATCGGCCTGGCGCGCCGGATTTTTCAATATGATCTTTATGGGCGCCGTGAGTGTCATATACCTCAGCGGGGCGCCGTTTTTTATCAGTTTTTTTACCACGGACCCGGCCACGCAACAAGCCGGCGCCTTAGCCCTGCGGATTATTGCCGCCGGCTATGTCTTTTATGGCTATGGCATGATCCTTTCACAAGCCATCAACGGCGCCGGTGACACCCGTACGCCCACGGTGCTCAACTTCATTTGCTTCTGGCTGATCGAAATGCCGTTGGCCTGGTGGCTGGCCCTGCATTTGAATTGGGGCCAAACAGGTGTGTACTACAGCATCGTCGTGGCGGAGTCCGCGTTGGCCATTATGGCTATGTGGGTTTTCCGCCGCGGCCAGTGGAAAAAAGTACAGGTTTGAAGGTATAGTGCCTCGCGAGCTGCTTATTCGAAGCCAAGGATCGGCAGTAGAGGCACTAGTTACAACCCATTTCCACACGCGAGAGCGGGTCGTTGTTCGGGAAACAATTGCCCGACATAGTTTGTGTGGGTGCGTACCGGGCCAGGTTTGGGTCGTACAGACCATTTTCCAAAAACTCGACCAGATCGTCCATCTCTTCATTGGTCATCCCCAGCGGACGGAACTGCGGCGCTATCTGGCTGAACGGGACATCCGGGTTTTCGGGTATGCCGTCGTTGAAATACGCCACGACTTCCCGAAGCGACGTTTTGCTGGCGCCATGGAAATAGAAGCCGATATTTTTCATGTTGTACAACTGCGGTACCTTGAACTTGTGCATATCCTCCGTCTGACCGGTGAAGCCGCCGCGACCGATATTGCGCTTGTCTTCAGGCCCGGTCCGGAATACCTGGTATTTGCTTTGGTACAAGTTCTTGACCCCCAAGGCAAAAAACTGGTGCGGCTGACTGTTGAGGGAAGGGCTGTTGTGGCAGCTGACGCAGCCCGCTTTGCCGAAAAACAGCATGGCGCCGCGTTTTTGCTGGTCGGTCATAGCCGGGCGCTGCCCTTTCAGCCAACGCTGGAAGGGCGCTTCATTGGTCAGGATAGTGCGGAAATAGGCGGCAATAGCAAAAGCGGCGGTCTGCCGGGTGTAGCGCTGGCTCACTGGAATGTCCGGGAAGGCCGCGTCGAACATCGCCGTGTAACCCAAGGAATCGGTCACGGCTTTGTTCACCACCTGGCGGTGTACGATCAGCGCGCGTTCGTTATTGGCTTCCAGGCCAAACAAGCCCTTGAAGTTGATTTGAACCAGGGTATCCTGTGCCCATACGCCTTCGGTACCCACATTGGCTCCGAAAGAACCGAAGGCGCCGGACCACAAGGCATTGGTTACAAATGTCGTATTGATGACCGGCAACGGCCGGGCCCCCTGAGCGTCCACCTCGTCCCCCTGGTATAAGGGGTGCTTGGTGCGCCCTTCGCCACTCAGGCCAAATCCAAGCGCCCCGTCGGCTATGCCCTGAAAACGCCCGGCGGTAAACCCGCGCTGCGGAACATGGCAGGAGCTGCAGGAATAGGCTACTTTCGACACCTCATACTTGGGCTCCAGCCCAAGTCCGGTTTCAAAAAACAGCATTCGACCCAGCTCCACCTTGGCTGCAGTGACCGGGTTTTGGGGGTCCTGGTTGGGCAATGCTGCGTAGTCCGTCCCATCCGGCAGGATAAATTCGTGGTACGACCCCGTAGCCGAGCGCTGGCTGATCATATCCTCCAGGGAGGCATCCAGGCTGGTTTCCCGTTCGTGAACACAGGATAAAAAATAAACAGTGGCAGCAAGCAACAGGAAGACGGTAGATGTTTTTTTCATCAGACAGGATTTTTGAATTCAACACATTGCTTTTACTCCTGTCCAAACGAAGGCGGAGTCAAATAAAAAATGAACTACATACGGGGGGGATCGAGCAAAGGGGATAACAAAAGAAGCGCCAAACTTATACTTCAGCCCTTCCAGGGCAGAAGATTTTTGTTATCCGCCCTGATATTTAATGGGAATTTAAGGAATTTCACAGACTTCACGGCCAACGTACGCTGCATATACCGCACCGTATTATCTTTGCCCCATGCATACTGCTTGCCGCATTTCCGTTTCGTTCTTAAGTCTAATACTACTCTCCGGGTATGGTTGTGACGGCAACACGGCGCAAAAACGGCTGGAAAAAATTTCAACCGCCTATTGCGAATGTACCGCCCAACTGGCTGCCATCAACCGGCAGGCAGACACTGCGGCGCCCGCCCGGCTGAACGTGTATTTCAAACAAATGGAATCCGAATACACCCGGGCAAAAGAATGTACCGCCATGGTTGTCGGGCAATTTGGCCGGCTGAAAGCTGCCGAACTGGACTCCGTGCAGGCATTGTTGAACACCAAATGCCCGCACCTGGCCGGCAACCGCGATTTGTTACAGGAATTGTTGGGCGAATAGCCGTACTAAAATCCACCCGCTATGGCCATCATTGCAGTTGAGGGAATGAAGTTTTACGCTTTTCACGGCGTATATGAAGCCGAAAAAGTCATCGGCTCCGACTATATGGTGGACGTGTACGTACAAACCGTCATTGCAGCGGCGGCAAAGGCCGACGAGGTGGAAACGACGATCAACTACGAATCGATCTTCCAGATTTGCAAGATGGAAATGCGGGAGCCCCGGCAATTGCTGGAAACCGTGGTGAACGGCATTTTCCAGCGTATGAAAGGTCAGTTTGCCGATATGACGGCCCTGAGGGTGCGCGTGCGCAAACTGAACCCGCCGCTGGGTGGTCAGGTGGCCGCTGCCTGGGTCGAGGAGGACCAGATGTTTATGCAGGCCTGCCCGCGCTGCAATAAAAATTTCATCAACTACAACCCCGACGATTGCTGGGAACGGTTCCCCAACCTGCACCCGGCCACCAAAGAAACCCTGCTCCGGCAGTTCGGCGGGAAATGCCTTTGTAATGATTGTTTGAAGTTTTATGCGGGGTGAACGGCGCTTTAGCAGCCTTACACGGCATAAATTCCGCTCATTCGGGCGCAGCTCGTCAGCACCGCCTCTCCTCCATCGGCCGACAGGTTTTCGAGCAGTACCGGAGCAATCGTGTTGACGGTACCGGTCGCCGCGGGCATTTCTATTTTGATATAATTGTCTGTAAAACCGCCGATCAAAGCGGGGTCTTTGTGCAACTCGAATAACGCCGGCCGGACCGTGCCGAGGTGTTGGTGGTAAAACGCCCGGCGTTTCATTTCCGACAACCCGCGGAGGGCCTGGTTGCGGCGGCGGCGCTCCTCCACCGGTACGGCGCCGGGCATAGCGGCAGCCGGGGTGTTGGCGCGCTCCGAGTAGGTGAACACGTGCAGATACGACACCTCCAGCCCTTGCAGGAAGCGGTAGGATTCCAAAAAATCGGCCTCCGTTTCGCCCGGAAACCCGACAATGACGTCGCAGCCAATGCAGGCGTGCGGCATACGGCGTTTGATGTCCGCCACCCGCTCGGCATACAAATCGCGGCGGTAACGCCGGCGCATGTCGCGCAGTTGCGTATCGTTGCCCGATTGCAGGGGCACATGGAAATGGGGCATAAAGCGCCGGCTTCCGGCCACGAAGGCGATGACCTCGTCGGTCAGCAGGTTCGGTTCGATGCTGCTGATGCGAAACCGCGGAATATCCACTTCGCAGTCCAGCGCCTGGATCAGGTCGATAAACAAGGCTTCTTTTTTGGGCCGTTCGCCCTCGACGACCGCTGTTCCATGGCCAAAATCGCCCAGGTTGACCCCCGTCAGCACAATTTCCCGGGCTCCCTGCCCGGCGATCTGGCGGGCATTGGCCACGGCGCTTTCCAAGGAGCCCGAACGGCTGGCGCCGCGCGCCAGCGGGATCGTGCAAAAGGAACATTTGTAATCGCAGCCATCCTGTACTTTCAGAAACGAACGGGTGCGGTCGCCAAAGGAAAACGAAGCGCTGAAGGTGTTCACGTCCCGGACCGAGCCCGCATGGATCATGCCCTTGCCCTGGGCTTTGGACAGGTCGTCGATATAATCGAGTATCCGGAATTTTTCGCCGGCGCCCAACACCAGGTCCACGCCGGGTATAGCGGCAATCTCGCCGGGTTTGAGCTGCGCGTAGCAGCCGGTCACGATAACAAACGCGCCGGGGCGCTGCCGCAAGGCCTGGCGCACGATTTTTTTACACTCCCTGTCAGCCTGCTCCGTGACCGAGCATGTATTGATTACGTAAATATCGGCGCCCGTTTCGAAGCGAACCGGCCAATATCCCTTGGCTTCGAAAAGCCTCGACAAAGCGGAGGTTTCCGAGTAGTTGAGTTTGCAACCCAGGGTATGAAAAGCGACAGTGCGCGGTGTGGCCATGGTGTACTAGTGGTGATAGTAGCCTGGGCAGGCTAAAAAGTTTGCAAAAATACGGCCTTTTATTCAACCGTACTTAAAATACCAGCCCGACATTGGTCGAAATGAATTCGGCCGTGGTGCGGTGCGCCTTGAGCGATATGCCGGCGTGCAGGCGCAGCGGAGTATGGAACATCGGCGGCAAATAATACCGCACAGTCAGTTTGCTGTACCAACTGTTGGAAACCAGCCGGTTGATCCCTCCGCCGGTATATACGCCGGCGAGCACCTGCACGCCCAGGTTGCCGAACAGAAACTCCTGGGCGAAGGTGGCGGCCAGCCGGACGGCGCCACGCCGGGCTTCCGGGCCGGTACGGAAGCCGCCGCTCTGTAGCCCGAACGCATACACAGCGCGGTTGTATTCATACTCGATGCCCAGCAACAGGCGGTTGACACGGTTGATCTGGAAATAACCGGCCGCCGAGCCGCCCCAAACCGGATAGCGCGGCCCGTCGAAGATCGAATATTCGATCAGGGCCAGGCTGCCCGACGCCAGCGCGCCCCAGCGCCGCCCCCCGTGTTTGCCTTCGGCAGGGCGGATAAAACCGGCGCTGCGGATGCCGGCGGGCGCCCAGGCGACCGACAAAAACGCGCCGGGAAGGTTGACGCCGTAGTTGGGCAGGGCCGACGCGCCGTTGGAAAAATGGCTGAGCGCCGCCCCTGCCTGAATGCTCCAGTGCGCCTCCGGGCGGAACTCGGCGCCCAAGCGGAATTGGGTGAAATTATTCCAGTGCGAGCCGATGGCATTTTGACCCGGATTTTTAAAAAAATCATACGGATGCGTCACATACCCCAACCCCGTGCCCAGGCGAAAAACCGCCAGCCAAGGGCCCTTGCGCAGCAGCGGTACTGCGAGGTTGGGCAATAGCCCCCAAGCGTCGCCGTGCGCTTGGGCGCCCAAGCGGAAATGCGCCACCGACAGCCCGAAAACTGGGTAGCGCTGCCACGCCTGCCAGGGTTCGCGGCCCCGCGTATGCAAGCGTAGGCCCCATTCCTGCCCCCAAAGCGGCAACCCGGTCCGGATGCTCAGTTTTGGCGTATGCCGCCAAACCGACGTGTAACATGCCGTGGCTTCAAAAGCCAGCACCGGACGGCCTGCCGGTTGTGCGGCGAGGACCGCGGCAAACAGCGCCGGCAGCACTAATCCGGACCATACGCGTATCGTCATACGTTTCGTGTAAAACTGCAAGTGTTTATTGACCCAGCCCTTTGCCCTCGATTTCAGCAATCTTTTTCAGCAGCCAGTTTTTGGGCATCGAATACGATGTTTCGCTTACCCGCCTGCGCAGGTCGGCGATGCCCTTTTTATCGGAAGCGGTAATGGTAGTGAGCTTTTTCACCAGGTTGAGGAAGTTGTTGTACTCGCGTTTCAGGTTTTTGGAAATGACTTTGTTGCGGCGGAGAAAAATCCGGAAGCTATCCACCAGCGAATCGAGTGCCAGGTACTCCCCTTGCTCGTAGTAGGTGCGCAGCAGCATGGATTTTGCGCCGAGGGCATACACTACGTCGCTGTATTCCACGTCGCGGAGGTATTCGATCACCTTTTCATAATTGTTCTGGTAGAAATTTACATAGGCCAGGTTGAACATCCGGGCATTTTCGCGGATACGGGCGGGCAAGTAGTCGGCGTATTGCCGGATAAATTGCTCCGTCCAGTCGTACTCGCCGGCGCCCAGGCTGACGGTGATGAAATTTTTAAATACCGCTTCGGGCAACTGCCCCTCTTCAATCAGCAGATCCTGCTCCACCATTTTCCGGATAAGGCCGAAATAGCGGTAGTAATACTCCGTCTTGCCCTGGTTGATCTTCAGGGCACAGTAGTTTTGGGTAATAAAACAACACTCGCGCAGATCGGTGCGGACCAGCTCGCCGGCGCTCCGGTCGAGGTCGGCCAGGAGTTCGTAAAAGTGTTCCTCGTTTTCAGAGTCGGTAAAGCTGAGGATCACCTTGCGGTAAATCCGGATCAGGGGTACCGCCATGAAGCGCTCTTCCCCGAGATAATCCCAAAAACCGGCCACCACCGGCACCTCGCGTTCGGTGATTCGAAAACCGCGGTATAACAACCAGGCAATGTACAATTTGAGTTTTTGCGCCAGATAATAACACTCCAGGTAAAAATCGGCAGCTACCAATTTTTCGGTATAGCCGGCGGTAGCCACCATTTTGGAGGCGCGGTTGAACACGTTCCAGTGCAACTGAAACTGCGCGAAATAAAAGTCGGTGGATTTGCCGGAATTCCGGTCCAACAGCTTCTCGACCTGCCGGTCAGCAGCGACCAGGTGCTTTTGCAGGTCGAACATTCCAAGGGCTTTTTGCAGGTCGAGGGCTTCGGTCAGCGGATCCGCCTGCCGGAATTCGGCGACTATAAAACGCTGGGCAAGAACAGTCAGGTCGGAAGTCAGGCGGCGCAAATGTGCGTCGTCGAAAGGGCGGCCGGGGTACAGGGCTTTCCACACCGCCGGCTTGTCCAGCTGCCCGACCGCTTCTTTTCCGCGCCGGATAGCGTGATTGACAACCTCAAACAAGCGGAGGATATCCTCCTGGTCGTTGTAGTAGGGCGAAAGCAGAAACTTCCTGAACCGGTTCAGGTCGTATTTGGAAAAACCGAGCAAGAGGGCGAGCAGCTTATCGCTGAACATACGGCCGGGTTAATTTTTCAAAAAGATTGGAAATTTTAATATTTTGATTTTCAAAATATTAATAAAAATACCGAACTTTTTTTCTCCGGCAAGTTATGCAAATTGTTCTTTGATATCCGGCATGTAATGGCAATCTTTGTAGCATAAACGTGTATCCTGAATTGTCGCCGGCTTATGCAGCAAACCGTACTTCGTTCCTGTTTTCGTGTACATGGGGCTTTCTGGCTGCGGCTGGGCGCCGTGATTCTGTTGTTGGCAGCCGGCAGCCGGCGGCTGGCGGCGCAATGCGAGCGGGTTGGCTGGGTGGCCCACGTGACCCCGGGCTGCGGCGCCCGGATCATCGATCTGAATAACGGCGAACTGCTGAAAGCGGCCGTAGGAGCGGAAAACCTGATCGGCGGCAAAACCATCCGGTTTTCTTCGGCGCCGGTAACCCTGCCGCCGGGCTGCTCGTCGGACGGGCTCAAAGTGGTAGCCCTGACCTGCGTATCCGACACCTTGCCTTGTGTGGCCAGTTTCGGCTATGCTGTGCATCCGGAAAATGCCTACCGCCTGTCATTCGAAGCCGATGTTTACGACCCGACCGTTCAGTTTTGTTTCTGGAATTTTGGCGACGGCGCCACGGCCACGGGATATTCCGTGCAGCATACGTTCGCGCAGGAAGGGTACTATATGGTGTGCCTCACCATCACCGACGCGTACGGCTGCTCGACAAAAAAATGCAAGAGTATATTTGTCAGCGATGAAAATCCGAACTGGTGCGGCTACGACGTGGAGGTCACGGCCGTCGGCACCAAATTGTTCGGCAGCATCGGCCCGGTGGTGAGCGACCCCGGCGCCCTGATATCAGTCAAATGGTTTGACAACAAAACCAATGCGATCCTGGCAGAAACCCCGCAGTTCACGGCAACCCTTCCGGGCGAAGGCACGTACTTTATTTGCGCGCAATACGAGGTGCTCCAGCCCGACGACAACACGGTTTGCACCACCACCCGCTGCCACTCCCTTACGGTGGCCACGGCCAGCTGCGTCAACACCGCCATGGTGAACAACGCCGCAATATGTCCCTCCTTTTTTGCCCCTGTCTGCGCCTGCAACGGCGTGACCTATACCAACGAATGCGAAGCCATCGCGGCCGGCGTCACCAAATGGTGGACCGGCGAATGCGGCGCGCCTGGCGCGGGCTCCTGCAGCACGGATATCGAACCGGAAATCATTTCGGGTAACCCGACCGATGGCTACTGGGTCCGTTTTCAAAACCTGGCCGGCGGAAATTACAGCGTCGTTCAACTCGATTTCGGCGACGGCAGCCCCCTGTGGCAGGGCACCCCGGCCGATACCGCCGTGGAACACCACTACGCCAAGGGGGGAATCTACCGCACCAACCTGACCGTTTGGAAATCAAACAACTGCGTGTCGTCGGTCACTAAGCTCCTGGTGACGGATGCCTTTAACATGACCACCGACAACCTGCCCGCCGGCACGGACTACGTGATGCCCGGCGATGCCAACGGCGACCGGAAAGCCAATGTATACGACCTGCTGAACATCGGACTGGGCTTCGCTGGCTCGGGTTCGCCGCGGCCCTTTGCTACCACGGCCTGGACGCCCCAGTTTGCACCCAACTGGGCGCAAACTACCCTGGGCGGGGTCAATTTCAAACATATTGACTGCGACGGCAATGGTGTGGTCAACGATTTTGACCGCAATGCCATCGAACAAAACTATGCGCCGATCGATACCGGCGTAGCCATTTGCGGTGTTAACGCGCCGAAAATATGGGTTAAATTCAGCGCCGATACGCTGCTCATCAACCCGAACACCCCGGCAGCCCTGCAAATCGATGCCGATATTATGGTAGGAAGCGCGACCAAACCGGTGTTTAATTTGTATGGCCTGGCCTTTGCGCTGCGGTATCCGGAATTCGTCAATCACGACCCGGATATTTACTACAGCACGAGCTCGTTTTTCGGGTTTCCGACCGATATTTTGCTCCTGCCCAAAGATAATTATGCCCGGCGTCAGTTCGACATGGGCTTTGCCAGGAAATACGGCCAGCCGGTATCGGGCTACGGCAGTATCGCCAAAATGAGCTTTAGCACCGATTTTATCATCATTATCGATGTCATCGAGCGTAGCGGCTCGACCTATGTGCCGGTGGTCATCCCGGTGGTCGGCCTGCGGGCCATCAACGCTGCCGGCAGTGCCATTGAAATAGAAGGCGTTGTGCGCGATACGCTCTGGCTGAAAATGCAGGAATCGGTCACGGCTACCGACAACGCCCTGGAACGGCAAACCCTGGTATTTCCCAACCCGGCTTCGGGAGATGCCGGTATCTCCGTCGGAAACCTTACCCTGGAGCACGTCGACGTTTTTGATGCGCTGGGCCGGCGGGTCGAATCACACACACCCGCAGGCTTGCATACCACCCGCCTGAATGTTCGCCAGTGGCGTAAAGGCGTGTACCTGCTGCATATCCGGACAGCCGAAGGGCTGGTTGTAAAAAAACTTGCCGTACAATAACAACATAACCAACACTGTCTTGCTCTGCCCTTTCCGGCTACTCTGGAAAGGGCTTTTTTTCTGTGTTTAAAATTCTTATCATTGCCTCCGATTGGATACCGCGCTGTGCAGCGCGGGTTTTTGGTTTTGTACCCATCCGCTCAACAAGCCTGGCTATGACGCACGTGCACTTATTTGAATTCAATCCGTTTGCCGAAAACACCTACCTGGTGTACGACGACAGCGGCGCATGCGTAGTTGTCGATCCGGGCTGTTACACCGCGGCGGAGCGCAATACCCTGCAGGCGTTTGTCGAACAACACCGGTTACGCGTCGAGCGCCTGATCAATACGCATTGCCACCTCGATCATGTGTTCGGCAACCACTTCGTGGCGCAGACCTGGGGTCTGCTGCCGGAGTTGCACCGCGGCGAGCTGCCCCTGCTGCAGCATTACCCGGCCACCTGCCAGCTGTACGGCATTCCGGGCGCCGAGCCTTCCCCTATGCCCGAACGGTTTCTGGAGGCCGGCAGCGCCCTGGCGTTTGGCGATACCCGCCTGGAGGTCCTCTACACCCCCGGACACTCGCCTGCCAGCTTGTCGTTGTACTGCAGGGAAGCGGGCTTCGTGCTGGCCGGGGATGTGTTGTTTCTGGAGAGCATCGGGCGCACCGACCTGCCCGGAGGCCACCATGAGACCTTGCTCGATAGTGTTCGGACACAATTGTTTACCTTGCCGGATGAAACGATCGTTTATCCCGGACACGGCCCCGCTACGACAGTCCGGCATGAAAAGGAGTACAATCCGTTTTTCTGACTATGTGGTCTTATCTGCTCCGACGGGTTCTGCTGGCTATACCGACCTTGTTGGTCATTTCGCTGGTCACGTTTGCGCTGAGCCGGTTTTCGCCAGCCGATCCGGTTCAGATCGACTATGTGGAAAACCCCGCCGCTTACCTGGCTAAAGCCCGGCTGCTGGGCCTGGGCCAGCCGGAGTTTTATGTGTCCATGCGCAGCCTGGCTTTGCCCGACACTTTACACCGGATATTACCGCTAGAAGACCGCGCACACCTCGTGGCGCTGACCGAACAAACCGGGAACTGGACTGCCACCAGCCGGTTTTGGGCTGCCGTAACCGCCGGGCTGGCGCCCGTGCTGGATAGCCTGTCCGGACAGGCCTTCACAACAGGGGCCACCCTACGGCAAACCAAAGACCTCCGCCAGATACCGGCCCTGCTCGACCAGCTGCAACGCCATGCCGGCACGCTCCGGAATCCTGCGTTAAAAACCATGCTGGAGGCGGGCATTTTGGCTATCCGCCAGCACCATGCGACCCTGAGCCAGCACCCCCAGCGCTGGAAACTGCTGGTGCCGGCTTTTCACTGGAACGGCCTCCAAAACCGCTATCACCAGTGGCTCAGCGGCTTTCTGACGGGTAATCCCGGCAATTCGGTGGTGACGGGCAACCCCCTGCTGGTGGAACTCCGCCCCCGGCTGCTGGTCACGCTGCTGCTCAATGGGCTGGCCCTGACACTGGCCTACCTGCTGGGCGTGCCGCTGGGCGTGTTTATGGCCCGGCATTACCAACAGCCGGCCGACCGCTGGCTGCGTTCCGCGCTCTTATTTTTGTATGCCATGCCGGTGATCTGGCTGGGTAGCCTGCTGGTGCTGCTGCTGTCGCGCCAGGACACCGGCCTGGGCCTGATCGACGGCCTGAACGCCGAGCCCTGGCTGATGAGCGGCAAACCGTTCTGGTGCTGGGTATGGGACAACCTGGAGAAATTTGTGCTCCCCGTGCTCACGTTGTCGCTGCACGCCCTGGCCATACTGGCCATGCAAATGCGCAGCGGCATCCTGGAAGTTATCCAGCAGGATTACATCCGCACCGCGCGCGCCAAAGGTCTGAGCGAGCGCCTGGTGTTTTGGCGGCACGCCTTTCGCAACGGCCTGTTCCCAGTCATCACCATTTTTGCCAGCTTTTTTCCGGCCATTTTCAGCGGTTCGCTGGTGGTGGAGTATCTGTTCGATTTTCCCGGCATGGGCATAAAAATGGAAGCCGCATTCGCCAACAACGACTACGCCGTGCTGTTTGCCATGGTCATGTTCATTTCGGCCCTCACCATCGCCGGCACATTGATCGCTGATGTGTTGTATGCCTGGGCTGATCCGCGCGTGCGCTTTGGCAGGTAGCGCGCCGTTCGATTTATCGCGCAGGTACGTACATTTGGCAAGACAATTGTTGTATATTGCGCTATCATCCAACGTATTGTGCCATGCGACAACGCCGGCAACATGCATCAAACGCGCATTCCTGTGAAAAAAACGATCCTTTTTCTGCTTATTACCTGGGGCGCCGCCAGCGCCACGGGCCAGGTAACCGTGCTGCGCCGGCAAACAACGGCCCCGGCTCCGGTCACCTACAGCACCAGCAGCCCCGAACCGGTTCCCGCCAGCACCTACTACTCCGACGCTGAAGACCGGCGCGCCGCTGCGGTGACCAAGGTGCAGCGCCGGCGCGCAGGCACCATGGAAGCCAAAGGGGTGCGCCCGGCAGAATACAGTACTACCGGCACCGCGCCGGTCAGGTATTCCACCACGCCCGACCCGGCTACCACGGTGACCGTGAACGGCCTTCAGGTACAGCGCAACGTACGGAAAGGGCGCGGCCAGGTTGGCAATGCCTTGTTTACGCCGGTCAGCGAGTTGCATTATGTACAATTCGCGGTGTACTGCAAAGATACGCCGGTAGATAAGGCCCCGCCGATCGACGGCTTGTACCTGCTTTGGCACCCCTACAGCACCTGCCCGGGTGGCGAACAGGGCGCCAGCTACATCGTCAAAGGTTACAACAGCCCCGAAGAGGCCAAGTTGGCCGTGGCGGCGTACAAGGCCGCTCGGATCGACTGCTGGTATAACCCCGCACTGACTGGCGCGGAGGTGGAAATAATCGGCGTTCGGTAGCCGCCGGGCCGGATCACAGCCACTAGCGCAGGCGGTCCATAGAGCGTACCAGGGCCTCGTCTTTGCGGATGGCGCGGGCGGCCAGCCAATTGAGCGCCAGGGCGAGCAGCGGCAAGGCCAGGCCGAAAGCAAACTGGGCAGAACCGCCCATGGGTGTCTGGTCGAGGGTAGTTTTGGTTGTAAACACGGCCAATGCCAGGAGAAAAATGCCCGATACGACACCGGCTAGCGCCAGCCGGGCTTGCGTCGTCCGGTTTTTAAAGCGAAAAATAGCTGCCAGTGCGAGCGCCATGCCCAAAATTGTCAGACCCAGGAGGCCGGGGTTATCCAGCGGGTTGAGTGCGCCATCAGCCATTGCCGGGAGGGCGCGGGCCGGGTTTTCGGCCGGCGTTTGAAGGTAAGGGAACGCAAACTGGCCGGCCAGAGCGCCGGCAGCAAGCAGGAGAAATACCGTTTGTATGCGTTGAATCATGTTTTTTGAGGCAAAGTTAAGATGGCGCCTGTTTATACCGCAAAACTTTCGCCGCAACCGCAAGTGCGGGTGGCATTGGGGTTGCTGAATTGGAACCCTTTGCCGTTGAGGCCGCCGGAAAACTCCAGTGTGGTATTGAACAAGTAGAGAAAACTTTTCAGGTCCGTCACCACTTTTACGCCATTGTCTTCAAATACCTGGTCGTTCGGCTTCGATTCATTGTCGAAATCGAGTTTGTACGACAACCCCGAGCAGCCGCCTGATACGACGCTTACCCGCAGGAAAAAATCGTCGGCTATTTTACCGGTCGAGCGGATTTCCGCAATTTTTTCTTTGGCGTTGTCTGATACGAAAATCATGGTATCCATTTGTGTCTGTCCTCCACAGGGAGGCGTTTAGCGTTGAAAAAAAAGTCAAACGGTGGCCGCAGGGGTGGTCGTGCCGGCAACAACACCGTTTTTCTCCTGATAGTCTTTAATAGCGGCCTTAATGGCATCTTCAGCCAGTACCGAGCAGTGGATTTTTACGGGCGGCAGGGCGAGTTCTTCCACAATATCCATATTGTCGATGCGCAGGGCATCGTCCACCGATTTGCCTTTGAGCCATTCGGTAGCCAGGGAGGAAGAGGCAATGGCAGAGCCGCAGCCAAAGGTTTTGAATTTGGCGTCGCTGATCAGGCCGGTTTCTTGGTCGACCTCAATTTGCAGACGCATCACGTCGCCGCATTCGGGTGCGCCGACCAGGCCGGTGCCTACATTTTTTTTGCTTTTGTCCAATACGCCGACGTTGCGCGGATGGGTGAAATGGTCCAAGACTTTTTCGCTATATGCCATGGTATGCTCGTTTTGAGTTTTTTATTAGTTGAGATCGGATTGTATTACGGTCTGATTAATGGGCTGACCATTCAATTTTGGTCAAATCCACGCCGTCCTTATACATTTCCCAGATCGGGCTGAGTTCGCGCATGTGGTTGACGCCTTTCGTTACGGATTCGATGGCAAAGTCGACGTCTTCTTCGGTGGTAAACCGGCCGAGGGAGAAGCGGATGGAAGAGTGGGCCAGGTCGTCGCCGAGGCCCATACCGACCAATACGTAGGACGGTTCTAGCGAAGCGGAGGTGCAGGCTGAACCGGAAGACACGGCGATATTCTGGTTGAAGGTCATCATCAGGCCTTCGCCTTCCACGTGTTTGAACGATATATTCGTCACATGCGGCATCCGGCTTTGAACATTGCCGTTAATCTTGGTTTCTTCCAGTTTGGTGAGGCCTTGTTCCAGTTTGTCGCGCAGGCGGCTGATACGTTCGGCGTCCTGCGCCATTTCCAGGCGGGCGATTTCGGCGGCTTTGCCAAAACCGACGATGCCCGGCACGTTCAGCGTGCCGGAGCGCATGCCGCGTTCGTGGCCGCCGCCGTCCATTTGAGCCGTTACTTTGACGCGCGGATTCTTACGGCTGACGTACAGGGCGCCCACACCTTTGGGGCCATACATTTTATGGGCCGTAAAGGACATCAGGTGGATGCCGGTTTCCCGCGGCAGGGTCGGTATCTTGCCGACGGCCTGGGTGGCATCACTGTGGAAAAGCACGCCGTGTTTTTCACAGATCCGGGCGATTTCCCGCATCGGCTGGATGACTCCCGTCTCGTTGTTGGCCCACATGAGCGTGACCAGAATGGTGGTCGGGCGGATATTGGCCTCCAACTCGGCAAGGTCGATCAGTCCGTCTTCCCGCACCTTGAGGTAGGTCACCTCGGCGCCCGCTTTTTCCAGGTGCTTGCAGGTGTCCAGTATGGCTTTGTGTTCCGTTTCCGCCGTAATGATGTGGTTGCCTTTTTTAGCATACATTTCAAACACGCCCTTGAGCGCCAGGTTGTTGCTTTCCGTGGCGCCGGAAGTGAAAATGACCTCCTTGTCTTCCGCCCCGATCAATTGGGCGATTTGCTCGCGGGCATAATCCACCGCTTCTTCGGCTTCCCAGCCAAATTGGTGGCTGCGGCTGGCTGCATTGCCATGCCTTTCGAAAAAGTAGGGTACCATAGTTTCCACCACACGCGGATCGCAAGGGGTTGTGGCATTGTTGTCCAGGTATATCAGGCGGCGCTTCTCCATGTGGAATCGTCTTTGTATTTAGATTGATTCTAAGTAAATTTTCTGCGTGCAAATATAACAGCTTGTTGTAAAAAATGTTTGCGGATTTTTTTTCTTTTGAAAACGCTTGTACGAAAGGGAAACGCAGCAAGTACATTTGCCATACGTATGAACCAGACCACTGAATTTTTCAAGGAATTCGAACCGGTCGGCAAGCAGCAATGGCTCGACCGCATTGCCAGGGATCTGAAGGGTAAGCCTTTGGACGATTTATACTGGCACCTTAATGGCGGTATAACGGTCGATCCGTTTGGGCATGCCGACGACCAACCGGCGCCGCCGCAACCGCTGGCGGCCGTTCCTGCCGTTTGGGACGTCAATGAAGACATCGAGCCGGCACCGGCTGCCGAGGCCAACCGGCAGGCACTGGAGGCACTGGCATTTGGCGCCTCCAGCCTGCATTTTCAGCCGGGCGGGCCGGATTTATTGCCCGAAATGGAGGTTTTACTGAACCAGGTTCACCCCGGCTATATCCGGCTGCACTTCAGCGGCTCTGCCGTGTCGGCTGCGCCGGCTGCTGCGCTGGCAGCACTCGGGAAGGTGGCGGCCGGGCAGGGTGTGGCAGCCGGCCTGCTGCACGGTTCCTTGTATTTCGACCCTGCCGCCGAAACGGGCATCAAGCCTGATTGGCGGTATTTATCCGACTTGATCCAATATGCCCGTGCGGAGTTTCCCGGCGTTCGTTGTCTTGCAGTGGACGGCCGCCCGGCGCATAGCGGCGCCAGCAATGTGGCCGGCGAACTGGCCGCCGTGCTTCGGCGCGGCGCAGATTACCTTACCCGGCTGACCGATACCGGCCTGGCCGCAGGCGACGTGGCCGCTCAAATCCGGTTTTCCCTGCTGGTCGGGCGCAGCTATTTTGTGGAAATCGCCAAACTTCGGGCGTTTAAGATACTTTGGTTCAATATACTAAAGGCCTATGGCGCCCAACCTGCAGTGCCGGCGCTTGATGTTCGTTTTGCCCCTTCGGCATATACAGACGATTTGTACGTCAATATGATTCGCGCTACCACGATGGCCATGTCGGCCGTGCTCGGCGGCGCCGGGCAGCTTACCGTTTTGCCATACGATGCCGGGCGGGAAGCCCAATCTCAGTATCCCCGGGCCTTTGGCCGCCGGATGGCGCGCAATGTTCAGCATTTGTTGCAACTGGAGAGCGGCTTCGGCGCCTTGGTTGATCCGGCCGCAGGCAGTTTTTATATTGAAAATCTGACCGCACAGCTGGCGGATGCCGCCTGGAAGCAACTACACTATTAAATCCCGTATCAATGCGCGCCTTCGTTTTTTTATGCAGTTGTTTGCCGCTTTTTTGCGGCGCACAGGTATCTGTTGACGTCGCCGACCAGACCTTCAAAATGGAGGGCGACCATGTATTTTCCTATGCCTTTGCCCAGGGCGACCAGGTCGGCCTCCACATGGAACTCTTAATTGGGCGGCAGGTAAAAAGCGTGGAATTCGCCCAACATAAGGGCCCGGTGTTGTTCAGTACCTATGCCCTGGATTCTGCGCTGGATAAAACCATCTTGATCCCCCAAACGGGGATTTATACCTTGTATATCCGGGAGAGCGGGATGGGCAAAAAAGTTTGCCGCTTCACGCTGCGCCGTACGCCGTCAGGCCCATTGCCCGAACGCATGGATACCCGGGTAAGCTGGGATCTGGAGAAATATCCGCTGTTTCAGGAGCGGCGCCGGCTGATGCCGGTCGGAAAAAAGACGGCAATCCATTCGACAGGAGGGCAAATAAACGTCAGCGCCAGTAAAATGGGCCTAAAAAGCCCGGTAAGCGCCTACTATTTCGAGCTGCCGCCCCATACGGTGTGCTGGGCATACCGGATTTCTGTTGGCCAGTCCCTTGCCGATGCCCGGCGCAAAGATGCCGACCAACTCACCAGTGCGCTCCATTCCGGAGCGGGCAAACTGCTTCCGGTCGCACCGCCCACCGCCCTGGCAGCCTTTGCCCTGGGCATGGCGATCGACCTCACCGTACCGAAGGCCGGCGAGGATGTGGAATATGCGCTGCTCACGGCTGAAAACCTGCCTAAATTTAACAAAAATGAACCTTACCAGGCTTTTATCTGGCAGGGCGACGTCAGTACGGATGTACAACGGCGTTTCAATCCCCTCGAAGGCGGCTATTATTTTGCCTTCCGTTCCGACAACTGGATGGACGATATCAATGTCACGGTCGATGTCGAGGCCGTCACCGAAACGCCTGTGTTTGCAGAAGAAATTTACCTGGAACCGGTACGTCCATAAAGAAACAAGCAATTCAATTCTGGCATTGCGAAGCGGCTCATTCAAATGGTTTTAGCGCGAATCCAATCGGCAATAACGGCATACCAACGGTGGCTGCAACAACTGCGGTATCACCCGATGGCGTACAAATGGGAGTCGGTACAGGCTTTTCAGGCACATTGGAATCCGGATGCCGCCGATGGGGCGGCAATGTTCGACCACTGTTTTCAAAACAGCGAGACCCGGCGGTTGTGGCAGGAGGAAAATTGGTATCCGAAACGGATGATGGTGGAGTTCTGGCGTTTTGATCCCCGAATGGTGCGGGGCATGTTCGACGACCTGTTCAACGAAACCCGGGATATAGAGGCCCGGATCGGCCGGTTTTTATTTGGTTGCGACGAGCTCCTGCGCGAGTACAAGCGCGCTCATCCGACATCGGTCGAGAACAACCATTATCACGGAGATTACAGGATGATTGCCCTGTACCTCGCTTTCCGGTATCCCGATCAATATGCCCCTTATGATTTTAACGTATTCCGCGCTGCCCTGACGCAGTTTCAGGCGCGGGATATTCCCCGGCAAAACGATATTGGCCGTTATTTCAAAGTATTGCGCACGCTGATGACGTTTCTGGAAAAAGACGAAGCTCTGGCGCGTGCCATGCAAAAACACCTGGCCCCCCGTAAACACTACAGCGGCAAAACCCTGTTGCTGGCCGAAGATTTTTGCCGTTTCGCCGCCGGGTAAAATGGCTTAGAAACCGCCTGAAAACCCCTGCCGGCCGGCAAGACGGTTTCTTAGCGTGCCCAGGTATTGTATTTCAGGATACAATAAATGGCGCGAAAACCATCTTTCCAACCGATTTTTTTACCCTCGGCATACGAACGGCCGTAGTACGAAATACCCACTTCGTAGATCCGCACACCCGGCACCCGGCTCATTTTGGCGGTCACTTCCGGCTCAAAGCCGAACCGGCGCTCCTGCAGTTGGAGGCCTTTCAATATTTCCGAGCGAAACAGCTTGTAGCACGTTTCCATATCGGTCAGATTGAGGTTGGTGAACAAATTGGAAATGAACGTGAGGAATTTGTTGCCGATGCTATGCCAGAAGAATAAAATTCGGTGTGGGCGGCCACCCATGAACCGCGAGCCAAATACTACATCGGCATACCCATCGAGCAGTGGGCGCAGCAGGATATTGTATTCGGTGGGGTCGTATTCCAGATCGGCGTCCTGGATGATGATGTACTGGCCGCTGGCGTGCTGAATACCGGTGTGCAACGCTGCGCCCTTGCCCATATTCACTTCGTGCTCCAGGTAACGGATATTAAGGCCCAGGTTGGCTTCCATGTAGCGCCGAATCGCTCCCGCGGTGTCGTCTTTGGAACAGTCGTTGGTGATAATCAATTCCTTTTGAATGCCGGCAATCAATTCTACGGCTTTAACTTTATCCAGAATCCGGTGGATGGTTCGCTCCTCGTTGTAGGCAGGAATGACGATAGACAGGGTTTCAGCCATGTATAATTGCTTCTGTTGGATATTTTTCCGGTAAACAGGGGGCACAAAAGTACATCGAAGTTTCTGATTTGTTAAAAACAGGCGGCATTACTAAAAAAGAGTCGTTTTTAACACTTAAAAATAAAATTTGGAAAACTTTTTGCTGTATACCTCCGTTAGGAGATCAGAACAAATAAACATTTTCTAATCCGCGCAAAACTGTTAAACACCATGGCAAACCGCATCCATAAATTCGTCCGCATCTGGCGGGTTTCCCCCCGTTTGGCACTCGCTTACCTGCGCCGGCGCATCACCCGCCAGGCCAAAAAATTCCTCCCGGTAGACGAGTGGAATAAAAATTGGCTGGGAGAAGAAATGCGCCCCTTCAACAGCCTGCGCTAAGCGCAGGCTTTAATATCCCGGAAACTCCGGGATATTAAATTTTTGTCTTCCGTATGGCAGGGATGCGGCATCTTTGTGCCCGCACCAGACACAACCTTCTCCTTGGACCCTGTGTTTTGGGTATTAGACTTGCTGCCATGAAAAAAAACACCTTTTTATTGTTGTTGGTTGCCCTCCTGGGGAATGACGCCTGCAAGCACACGGCCGAGCCATCCGGCGCTGTGGCCAGGCCGGCCCGTTCATCGTATGATATCGTAGCGGTGGAAGGTTTTCGGGTGAAACCTTCTGTGCTGGTAGCCAGTGTCACGGCCAGCGGTACCCTTTTACCGATGGAAGAAACCGAGCTGCACCCCGAAACCTCGGGGCGGGTGGTGTCGATCAATTTGCCGGAAGGAAAAATGGTGCAGAAAGGCGCCCTGTTGGTCAAAATTTTTGACCAGGACCTGCAAACACAATTGCGCAAACTCGATACCCAACTCAAGCAAGCCGAAATCACCGAGCAACGGTTAGGCGACCTGCTCCAGGTAAAAGGCGTCAGTCAGCAGGAATACGACCTTGCAGCACTGCAGGTGCAAACGCTGCGGAGTGAAATGGAACTAGTGCGTATCAGCATCGACAAAACGGAATTGCGGGCGCCCTACGCCGGTATGATCGGCTTGCGCAAAATCAGCCCCGGCGCCTATGTGACGCCGTCCACTGCGGTGGCTACTATCCGCTCGGCGGGCGCCCTGAAGATTGATTTCTCCATTCCGGAAAAATACAGCAACCTGATCCGTATCGGCCAAACGGTCAGATTTACTGTCGAAGGGGGCCGCCATACCTATACGGCTTTGGTGCAGGCAACCGAACAAAGTATATCGGCCGACACCCGCAACCTCCAGGTGCGCGCTGTGGTACGCGGTAATGCTGCGGAATTGCTTCCCGGCACATTTGCCGAAGTAAACCTCAGTTTGGGCAATAAAACGCAGGCGCTGCTTATCCCCACGCAGGCGGTCATTCCGCAGGCACGCGACAAAAAGGTGTTTGTCAGCCGCAAGGGAAAAGCGGCGTCCGTCACCGTTAAAACCGGTGTGCGCCAATCGGGCATGGTGGAAATTACCGACGGCCTGACCATAGGCGATACCATTGCTATTACTGGTATCCTGTTTTTGCGCCCCGATACGCCGATACAGTTTTCCAAGGTGGAATAAGGCTCATGGAACAGCCGTTCTTAGCTTTTCAATTGACCGGCAATTTTTTCCGCCAGCCCGAAGCTGGTGCTTTGCGATACCTGTGCGCGGCGCAAGACGCCATCGAATACACCGGCGGCAAAAGCGTGAAAATTCCCCCTAGCATCGCGTTCGACGAACACGCCCAAGGGGAGATAGCCGTCGCCGTCCAGCAGGTGAAGTACCCGGCGCTCCACATTGGTGACGGCCGATACCTCCGGGTGGTGGATTTGCTTGAGCAGGCGGCGGGTCTGCAGGTCGTCGCGGTGGGTTTGCCAGGCGAGCGCCCCCTGTGCAGGCGCCGGTATGAATTCGCGGGGATGCAGCTCCACGATTTCCAGTCCGCTCAGATCGGGTTTGAGCCGCCGCAGCCCCGCCGCAGCCAGAAGGACCGCATCGAAGGCGCCACTGCGGACTTTGTCCAGCCGGGCCGGCACATTTTCACACAGGTCGCGCACGTCAATATCCGGCCGGATATCCACTAATTGCGCTTTTCGGCGCGCTGCCGAAGTGCCCACGACAGCGCCTGCTCTCAGGTTGAAGATTTTCCCGGGCTCCCGGGCTTCCGGCCGGATGAGCAGCCAGTCGGCCGGATTTTCCCGGTACGATACGGCCGTGATGACCAAACCCGGCGGCGGACTGGTAGGCAGGTCTTTCATCGAATGCACGGCCAGGTCGATTTCGCCGCGCAGCAGGGCGGCTTCAATTTCTTTGGTGAAAAACCCTTCGCCCTCCATTTTATCAAAACTCAGGTGCTGAACGACATCGCCTTTGGTTTCGATAACGACCAGTTCGCTCACTACGCCGATCCGGCGAAGTTCAGCCTGAGTAAATTCGGCCTGCCAAAGGGCCAGTTTGCTGCCTCGGGTTCCTATACGCATAGTCAGTCGGAAGGTTACACCACTTTTACCGCGCTCCGGGCGAGAATTTCCGCATAGTACGCTTCGTAATCAGGAAGGATATTGTTCAGGTCGAACCGTTTGGCCTGAGCCAGTGCATTTTGCCGGAATTGGCCCAGCAATTCGTCGTTTCGGAGCAGTTCGACGGCGTGTTGCGCCATTTCGTCAATCTGGCCCGGATCGCTCAGATAGCCAGTTACGCCGTGGATATTTACCTCGGGAAGGCCGCCGCTGTTCGACGAGATGACCGGCACCTCGCAGGCCATGGCCTCCAGGGCGGCCAGGCCGAAACTTTCACTTTCGGACGGGATGAGGAACAGGTCGCAGATGGCCAGCAGCTCTTCAATGGCGTCCTGTTTGCCCAGGAAACGCACATCGTCGCAGATGTCCAACTGGCGGCAAAGGCGTTCGGTATTTTGCCGCTCTGGGCCGTCGCCGATCATCAGCAGTTTGGAGGGTACCTGGTCGTGTATTTTTTTGAAAATATGCACGACGTCGTCCACCCGTTTGACCTTTCGAAAGTTGGACGTGTGGGCAATGATGCGCTCGCCGTCGGGGGCGAGTATTTTTTTAAAATGATCTTTATCGACTTTCCGGAAGCGCTCAAAATCGATGAAGTTATATACCACGCGGATATCGCGCTCGATGTTGAACAGGCGCAGGGTGTCCCGCTTGAGGCTTTCCGAAACGGCTGTCACGCCGTCGCTTTTGTTGATGCTGAATTCGACCACCGGGGCAAAAGCGCGGTTGTTGCCCACGAGGGTAATATCGGTACCGTGCAAAGTGGTTACCACCGGCACATAGCGGCCCTGGGTGAGCAGGATCTTTTTGGCCATATACGCTACGGCGGCATGCGGGATGGCATAGTGCACGTGCAACAAGTCGAGGTTTTGATATTGCACCACGTCCACAATGGTTGACGCCAGGGCGGTGTCGTATGGGGGGTATTCGAAAAGAGGATAATCCTCGTTGTCGACTTCGTGATAAAATACGTTTTCGTGAAAATGCGCCAGCCTGACCGGGCGCCGGTAGGTGATAAAATGTACTTCGTGACCTTTACGGGCCAGGCCAAGGCCGAGCTCGGTGGCGATGACGCCGGAGCCGCCATAGGTCGGATAACAGACAATGCCGATTTTCATAAACGTGTTTATTTGGCTGTTTACAGCGATGAAACCAAATCTTTATGATCACATCGGTACATAAACAACAAATGTCGGGAAAGGGTCGGGAATTCCGGGAACGGCCGGAGAAAACAATGGCGTCAGTGTTTTTTCTCGCCTTTATATTGTTTTTCTCCGGCCTCCACCGCAAACTGGAGGTGGTTTTCGGCGGGCGGGATTGGGCAGTTGTAGCCGTCGCTATATGCGCACCAGGGGTTGTAGGCCTTGTTAAAATCGAGTAGCAAAGTTCCGTTTGCGGCAATATCACCCAGCCGAAAATCGAGGTATCGGCCGCCGCCGTAGGTTGCATCACCATTGCTGTGGTCCTTGAAGGGTAGAAAAAGATAGTCTTTGTATGCTTCCTGTTGTGCAAGGTTCAGGTTTTGATACAGCGCCAGCCGGCAGGGCTTACCGGCTACCTGAAAATGAACGATACCGTATCGTACAAATGGCTTGGTGCGGCCGCTGTAGGTCGGCATCTCAAAGGGTTGGGCATCCGGCGTGCGCTCCACGCGCGCCGGGAAATGCCAGGCCGGTTCAGGTGGAAAAAAATCGAGCAGGGCAGTATCCCGGGCAGTGAGCGGCGACCGCTCTTCGGTGAGAAACTCCTGCTTATAGTGTTCGCGGTGGCGTACGATTTCTGCAAGGTACACACTGTCCGCCTGCTGTGCGCGAAGCGAGCCAGCCATGAACAGGCATAATAAAAAACAAAAGCGAAGCAGCATAGACTTTTTAAAAGGCAAAGGTCTGGAAATCCCCGGCATGTTTTGCTCCCCCGGGGGGAGGGAATATATTATGGCTGCAGCGTGCGTTGTTCACTCTCGGCGGATCGCTTCCACAGGATCGAGTTTGGATGCCTTCATGGCCGGATAGGTGCCAAATATGATACCGACGAGAATAGCAATAATACCGATGGTGAAAAAGGTGTTCCAGGTATAAACGGCCTCGAAGGGCAGCTCCGTCAGCGCTTTGATGATCGGGATGATGACCATAGTGGCCAACACACCCACCACTAGACCGAGCATACTGCCGAATGCCGAAATGGTGATGGATTCGGCCAGAAACTGCCGGAGGATATCGAGGCGTTTGGCGCCCAGCGCTTTCCGAATGCCGATTTCGACGGTGCGTTCGGTCACGGAAATCAACAATACATTCATTACGCCGATACCGCCTACAATGATGGAAATACCTACGATAAGGCCCATGATGATGCGGAATAACATAATCCCTTTAGCGGCCTGGCCTACCCGGTAATCATTCGTGACCACCTCAAAATCGGCTTTACGACCGGGGAATTGCCGGGCGAGCCGTTCCTCCACCTGTGTCTTTACCGCATTTACAAATTCCACCGAACCGGCCTCCAACACCAGGGTCGGCGGGTTCTTTTTCAGTTCGTCGGCGTCAAGAAGCGAAATGGGCACGTTGGCTTGTGCGCGGGCGCCAGCACCCGGCGATTTGACAACCCCGACAACCATCAGGGTCCGGTCTTTCAAATGCAGGGGTTTTTGTAGTATGTCAGGATACCGTTCATTGCCGAGGGCCTGTTTGGCCAGTGCCGCATTCACCACCACCACCAATCGTTTTTCCTGCAGGTCGGCCTTGTTCAGGACCCGACCGGCCACCAGGGTCGTATCGGACATTGGGTTTGGCGTGGAGGCCAGGATAATGCCTCCCAAGGGTTTGCTGCTCGTATCCAGACGCATTTCGGCAGGCCCCTTCAAAAACAAGGCGGACATGGCAAGGTGCTCCAGGCCGGCGGTCAACTGCTGGTACGCCTCAAAGTCCATTACAGCGAAGGTGTCTTTTTTTACACTGATATCGCCCACGGCCCGGTGCGTGCGGGTATTCACCAGGATTGCATTCAAACTGGTCGTCCGGGTGATTTCGTCTTTGGCAAATTTTTCGAGCCCGTCTATAAGGCATAATATGGAGACCAGCGCGGCGACGCCGATCACGATGCCCAGGACCGACAGTGCGGTGTGAAAGAGGTTAGTCCGGATATTTTGGAACGCCAGGCTGAAAGAAAACAGGGTGTTTTTAAGCATGTTTGCGGATGGGTTGGGTTAATATTCCGGGCATGCACGGCAGTATCGATAAAGTGAGGAGAAACGCCGATAAAAAGGCATTTACCTGGAAACGGCGCCGGGCCGGGCCCGCAGTTTTATTCCAGCAGGCGCTCCAGGAAGTGCTCCCGGATGCCGAAACCAGCTTTCAGCGCGGCTACTTTTTCCAGGGCTTCGGCCCGCCGTTTGGCGTCTGTTGCCGGCCGGCCGCTTTCGACGGCGGTGATCATGAGGTTTTTAGCGGTGTGTTCGGTGGAGATGAACTCGAAGACGTTGGTCCGGTAGCCGCTGGCTTCCAGGAGGAGTGCGCGGATGCCATCGGTCAGGATTTCGGCCTGCCGTTCTTCAAGTATCCCATGGCGGAGAATGGGCGCGAGTTCGTTGTGCGCGTCCATATCGCGGCGGATCTGTTTGTGACAACAGGGCGCTACCACCACGATGCCCGCCCGGGCCTGAATGCCCTTGGCGAGTGCCAGATCGGTGGCGGTGTCGCAGGCGTGCAGGGCGATAAGCAGGTCAAGCCGGTCGGGCAGGAAGGCGTTGATGTCCTGCGCTACAAACTGCAATCCGGTAAAGGCGTTTTCCTGCGCTGTTTTATTGCAGAAGTCCACCAGCGGTTGGCGCAGTTCGATGCCGGTCATCTGGGGGTGGAGTCCCAGGTGTTTGGTCAAATAATCGTACAAGGCGAAGGTGAGGTAGCCTTTGCCGCTGGCCATGTCGGCAATGCGGGCATCGGCTGGCAGGGGATGCGCGCGGAGCAGGCTTTCGATGATTTCGAGGAACTTGTTAATTTGTTTCCACTTGTCCTGGGCTGTCGGAAGTACAGTACCTTGCTTACTGGTAATACCGAGCGTATGCAACCAGGGGGCGGCGGGGTCGAGCAAGCGCTGTTTTTCGCGGTTGTGCCGGGTATCGGCAGGCGCGGTATGGGCGGGTTTTTTTTCGCTCAGAAACACCTTCCCGCTTTTGGAAATAGAGAGCCCCAGGTCTTGCTCCGTAGAGAACAAGTCGGCATTCAGAAAGGCGGCGCCGAGCAAGCTTTCCAGTTGGCGGGCGGCCTCTTCCGCGCTGAAATGGCGCACTTCGTCGCGGGTGGCATACCGGAAGGTAAAGGCGATGCGGGGGCCCGCTTTGAGCTGTACGGGCCGGAGGTAAATATTTTTCAGCCCATCCGGCGCCGTGGGGGTGGGTTTGCCCAGGGTGCATTTCAACAGATGCCCGGTTGTAGAAACGCGTTGAAACGTTTCGAAAAAACGCTGAAGGGTGGTATTCAAAATGGAAGGTGGTGTTACATGACGCGTGGACGAAATTTTTCCTACAGATGCGCGCTCCGGCCGCGCCGGGCCGCCCTGCGGCGGAGTTCTTCTTCGATCGTCTGAATGGTATATTCCAGCTCGCCGCGGCTCTCGTATTTCCACTTGAGTATCCAGGCGCCGGCTAAAAAGCCCAGGATGGATATGGCCATGACGCCGAGTGCCAGGCGTGCCAGAATCGGCCAGCCCAAAAAGGCTGCCAGGCCTCCCAACAACATCCAGCCGGCTGCTGTGGCGCCCAAAAGCAGGTTGAGGCGGCGCAAGCGGTCGAAGCGGGCCATTCGCAAGCGCATGGATTCACGCAATTCCAGCAAGTGCTCCCCGCCGAAATATTCAGGACCTACTTCCGCGAGCAGCAGGAAATCGTCGTTGGCCTCGCGTTCGAGACGGTCAAGCGGAGATTCTTCAGATTTGCGAAACAGCATGACAACAAGCGTATATGTCTTTTATCACCATAACGGAGGACCGGCCTGAAAGGTTGGTACGGATAAATCATGAGCCGGATTGTGCCGGCGAAAGATTTTTCCGGGATGAATGACCAATAACTTACCAGAATCGGCTATTCATATAACTTTCCGAAATAATGTCCGGAGCATGTCGCATTTTTGGTTTTGCAAAATAAAACTGTTTTTCCGGTGCATTTTTTTTTCCAGGAAAATATTTTAAACATTGATTCAAATGAAAAGATTGCTTGCCCTTTTCCTTTTACCCGGCGCACTTGGCGCGTTGAACGCGCAATCGGACGCCCGGCTTTTTCGCCAGCCGGATGTATCGGCCACACAAATTACGTTTGTTTACGGCGATGACATTTGGGTGGCGCCCAAACAGGGAGGCGCCGCCACCAAATTGATATCCCCCAGCGGGTCCGAACTGTTTCCGCGGTTTTCGCCGGATGGCAATACCATTGCTTTTTCCGGCAACTACGATGGCAACCTGGATATCTATACCATCCCCGTGCGCGGCGGCATCCCCCGGCGGATCACGCACCACGGGATGCCCGAAATCCTCCAGGACTGGTTTCCGGATGGGAACAACCTCCTGTTCAGCTCCAGTATGAACAGTGGCAAACAGCGTTTTTCGCAGTTCTACAAAGTGCCGGCTGAAGGCGGGCTGCCCGAAAAAATGCCGCCGGCATACGGTGAATTCGCCTGTTTTTCACCCAACGGCAACCATCTGGCGTTTGTACTGAAATCGCAGGCTTTCCGCACCTGGAAACGCTACCGTGGCGGTACGGCGGCTGATATTTATACCTTCAACCTGAATACCCTGGCCTCCGAAAATATCACGGCCAACAATGCCAACGACGAGTTTCCGATGTGGCACGGCAATGTGATTTACTATTTGTCGGATGCCGGCCCAGAGGCGCGCAACAATATCTGGTCGTACAACCAACGCACGCATAAACGCAAGCAGATCACCCATTTTAAGGACTTCGATGCCGCTTTTCCGGCGCTTGGGCCCGAGGATATTGTATTTACCGCCGGCGGCGCCATGTACCTGCTCAAACTATCGGACGAGTCGCTGAGCCAGGTGGAGATCCAAGTGGTGGACGATTTTGCCGCTGCCAAACCCCGGCAGGAAAATGTGCGGCGGTTTGTGCGTAATTACAGCCTGGCACCCGACGGGAACCGTTTGTTGGTGGAGGCCCGGGGCGAGATATTCAATGTGCCGGCGCAAAAAGGCTTTACCAGCAACCTTTCCCAAAGCAGCGGCTCGGCCGAGCGTTTCCCGGCCTGGTCGCCCGATGGTCGCTACGCCGCCTGGTGGTCCGACAAAAACGGCGAATACCAACTGGTGTTGCACGACCTTACCCGTCCCAACCAGGCTGAAACGTGTACCAACTTTACGTCGGGTTTCCGGTACTTCCTGTTCTGGTCGCCCGATAGCAAAAAACTTGCCTTTGTGGACCAGGCCATGAAAATCCAGGTGTACGAACTGGCCAGCCGCAGCGTCTACCAGGTTGATCAGGCCCTGGATCTGTTTGAGGGCGGCCTGCATGGATTCCGGGCGTCGTGGTCGTCCGACAGCCGTTGGCTGGCGTATAGTCGCGGCCTCGACAATGGCAATACCGCCATTTTCCTGTTCGACACGCAAAATAAACAACTCCGCCAGGTCACTTCCGGGTTTTATTCGGACTACGAACCGGCGTTCGACCGCGAGGGCAAATACTTGTTTTTTGTCACGAACAGATACTTTGCACCGCAATACAGCGAATTTGAAAACACCTTTATTTACAACAAATCCAACCTGATAGCAGCGGTTACCCTTCGGAAAGACGTGCCGGCGCCGCTGTATGCGCAAAACGATACCGTGGCAGTAAAAGCCGACACCACGCTGGCAGCCGGGAAAAAGAACGGGGCGGCGAAAAAAGATTCGGCGGCAACAAAAACAGTAGATATTGACCTCGATGGTCTGGAAAGCCGCGTAACGATATTGCCCATGCCCCCCGGCAATTACGGCGCGCTGTCGGTAAGTGGCGACAAACTTTTGTTCCTCGCCCTGGTCATGCGAAAACCGGGCGACGACACACCCCCGCTGGCACTCCGGTTTTTCGACCTGAAAGCGCGTGAAGAGAAGACAATCCTGGATGGGGTGAACGGCTACGAATTGTCGGCCGACGGCAAAAAAGTACTGGTGATCAGCCGGGAAACCGCCGCTGTAGTGTCGCCCGAACCCGATCAAAAACCGGAAAAACCTGTGCCCCTGGACAAGCTCGAGATGCGCGTGGTCCCGCGCGAGGAGTGGCAGCAGTTGTTCAACGACGTATGGCGGCTCGAGCGCGATTATTTCTACGATGCGGCCATGCACGGCGTAAACTGGCCGGCTATGCGCAAACAATACGGCGAGTTGGTCGGCTTTGCCGCCACCCGATCGGATATCAACTTCATCATTGGCGAACTGATCGGCGAACTCAATGCCTCGCACACCTACCGCGGCGGCGGCGACCAGGAGGCGTCCAAACAAAAAGCCACCGGCTACCTGGGCGTCAATTGGAGCCTGGAAAATGGCGCGTACCGGATTAAAAAAATCATTCGCGGCGCTCCCTGGGATACCGAAGTGCGCTCGCCGCTGGACGAGCCCGGGCTGAAGGTGCAGGAGGGCGATTATATTCTGGCCGTAAACGGCCGGCTACTGGACACTGCCACGGCGCCCTGGGCGGCCTTTGAAGGCCTGGCCGGTACGACCGTTGAACTGACGGTCAACCAACAACCCGGCCTGGATGGCGCACACCATATTGTAGTGACGACGCTGGGCGATGAAACCCGGCTGCGTAACCTCGCCTGGATCGAAGCCAACCGCATCCAGGTGGACAGCGCCTCCGGCGGCAAAATCGGCTATATTTATGTACCCAGTACCGGCCTCGACGGCCAGAGCGAGCTAGTGCGGATGTTTTATGCGCAATGGAACAAGGAAGGCCTGATCATTGACGAGCGCTTCAACAACGGCGGGCAAATCCCCGATCGTTTTATCGAACTGCTCAATCGCAAGCCACTGGCCTTTTGGGCCGTACGCGATGGCAAGACCTGGCAATGGCCGCCGGTAGGGCACTTCGGGCCGAAGGCTATGTTGATCAATGGCTGGAGCGGTTCGGGCGGCGATGCCTTTCCCGATTATTTCCGCAAAGCCGGCCTCGGCCCGCTTATCGGTACCCGCACCTGGGGCGGCTTGATCGGTATCAGCGGCTCGCCTGTACTTATCGACGGCGGCTATGTAACGGTGCCCACCTTCCGCATGTACGACCCCGACGGAAAGTGGTTCAAGGAAGGCTACGGCGTGGACCCGGATATCGAAGTGCCGGAAGACCCCACGGCATTGGCGCAAGGAAAAGACCCCCAACTGGAGCGCGCTGTGCAGGAGGTGATGAATAAATTGCAGACAAGCCGCCCGGCTGTACCGCCGCGCCCGGCCAAGGAAAACCGGCAGTGACAGGATTGACAGGATTTTTTCCGCCCTGGAGTGCTCTGGACAGGATTCGCAGGATTTTTCAGGATTGACAGGATTATTTGCCTGCTGCGATGCGATGGGGCAGGATTGAGTGTATTTTTCTCCTGTATAACATAAGCGAATCCTCGTCCAGAGCACTCCAGGGTGGAAAAAATCCTGTCAATTGTGCCCATCTCTACTGCGGTGGAGTCGGCGGAGCAGGTGTGTCTTGTTCGAAGTTGAGTTTGAAGCCGATGCGCTGGTTTTCATCCAGACGTTCGTCGTCGTAGTCTTCCCAGTTGGTGATGTCGTTTATGAAGGTTTCCAGGTGGCGGATAAAGTAGGGTTCCTTGAGTTCTTCGGGCCGGTAGATCGCGATCGTTTTGGGTGGTTGCGGCTGGCCGTATTTTTCGATGAACGGGAGGTTGATGAGGACCAGGATTTTTCCATTGAAAAGTTGTTGGTATACCAGCGAACCGTTTTGTTTGATCAGGTCGCGGTGCATGCCGTCGCCTACGGGTTCGCCGAGGCCGCTGGTGGCGCTGCCCAGCGACAGGACGATGGCTTCCAGGTTTTTGATATCGCTGCGTTCCTCTACGGTACAGGGGAGTTGTGCATAGGCGGCAGATTTAGTCAGGAGTTCCAGAATATCTTTTTTCAAGCTTTTGTTCCAGAAGGCGCGGTACTGTTTGACGTTGGAAAGGACTTCTTTGTAGCGCTCCACTTTGCGTTGGAAGTTGAGGTAGTCTTGCTCGGTGAAAGTCATGGTTGCGGTAGATTTTCAAAAAAAACAAAACTACGCCAACATGCTCGTAAAGCCGGCGTGATTTTCGTTGGTTTTTCGACAAAAAAAATTCACCGGGCGGCTCGAAAGCCACCCGGTGAATACGATGCGGGGGTACATGAAATAGCCCGCATATGCTGTGCTTTAGTTTGCCTCCGGCACTAGCGCACAAACAACATTTCGCGGTATTTCACCAGCGGCCAGTATTGGTCGTCCACAAGGCCTTCGAGTTCGTCTACGGCTTCGCGGATACGTTCCATTTGCGGTTTTACTTTGTTGCAAAGGATGTCGGCTTCTTCGCGCAGGCTTTCGGCGTGATGCGCCTTGTCGAAGGCTTTGTTCATTTTTTCCAGGCCTTCCTTTATCTCGCTGGCGTATTTGGCCAGGCGCTTGAGCACATCTTTCTGGTAATCGGCGGCATCGTCCATCCCGATGGCTTTCATCGAAGCAATATTTTCGGCCAGCTCGGTTTGATAACGGATGACAGCCGGCATGATGGAGGAGTTGACCAGTTCGTCGAGGGTTTTGGCCTCGATGGCCAGTTTAGTGCAATACGCATGCAATTGCACGTTCAGAAAAGCATCCAGCTCGGTGGCGTTGAGTACGCCTGATTTGCCGAAGAAACCCTGCGCTGTTTTGCTGCGCAGGATTTCCAGGGCGTCCGGCGTATTGGTATGGTTGGAGAGCCCACGCCGTTCGGCTTCTTCCCGCCACTCGTCGGAGTAGTTGTTGCCTTCGAAAAGAATGGGCTTCAACTTGCGGATGTAGTTTTTCAGCGCCATGAGAATGGCCTCTTCTTTCTCGGTGCCTTTGGCCATGAGCTTGTCCACATCGGTTTTAAAGTCGATCAGTTGCAGGCCCATCATCGTGTTCATAACGGTCATCGGTCCGGCGCAGTTTTGCGAGGAGCCGACGGCGCGGATCTCGAATTTATTGCCGGTAAAGGCAAAGGGCGAGGTGCGGTTGCGGTCGGTATTGTCGAGTTCGAGGTTGGGCAGTTTGCTGATCAGGTCGAGCGCGCGTTGGACGGCCGCGTCGTCGGTTTTTTTGCCGTTGGCAATTTGGCCCAACAGTTTGGTCATCGCCTCGCCGATGAATACCGAAATGATGGCTGGAGGCGCTTCGTTGGCGCCCAGGCGGTGGTCGTTGCCCGCGTGGGCAATGCTGGCGCGCAGGATGTCGGCATATTTATACACTGCCATGATGGTGTTGACAAAGAAGGTCAGGAAACGCAGGTTGCGGCTGGGGGTGTTGCCCGGCGAAAGGAGGTTTACGCCGGTATTGGCGCCCAGGCTCCAGTTGTTGTGTTTGCCCGATCCATTGATGCCGGCGAAGGGTTTTTCGTGAAATAAAACGCGCAATTTGTGGCGGCGTGCCACCCGTTCCATCACGTCCATCAGGAGTTGGTTGTGGTCCACGGCTACGTTTACTTCTTCAAAAACCGGCGCGACTTCATATTGGGCGGGCGCTACTTCGTTGTGCCGCGTCCGCACCGGAATGCCCAGTTTGTGGCTTTCCGTCTCCAGGTCGCGCATAAACAGGTACACGCGTTCGGGTATAGAGCCGAAATAGTGGTCTTCCAGCTGTTGGTTTTTGGTAGCCGGGCGCCCGAGCAGGGTGCGGCCGGACAGCGCCAGGTCGGGCCGGGCATTGAAGAGCGCTTCATCGATCACAAAGTATTCCTGTTCCCAGCCCAGGGTGGCCGTCACTTTGTTGACTTTTGGGTCGAACAGCTGGCATACGGGTACGGCGGCCTTATCCAAAAAGGCCATCGAGCGGAGCAGGGGTAGCTTGAAATCCTGCGCTTCACCGCCGTAGGTGACAAAAATAGTCGGGATACAAAGCGTCTTACCGTCGCCCACTTCCATGATAAAGGCCGGGCTGGTGGGGTCCCACACGGTGTAGCCGCGCGCTTCAAACGTACTGCGCATACCGCCGGAGGGGAATGACGAGCCGTCGGGCTCCTGCTGTACCAGTGCCGAGCCGGTGAATTCCTCGATGACGCGCCCGTCGTGGGTCATGCTGAAAAACGAGTCGTGTTTTTCGGCGGTTTTACCGGTCAGCGGCTGAAACCAGTGGGCAAAGTGGGTACAGTTCTTCTCCTGCGCCCATTCTTTCATGCCTTTGGCAATGACATCGGCCAGCTCGCGCCCGAGTTTCTGGCCGCTTTGTACGGCGGCTTTTACGCTCAGGTAGGCGTTTTCCGGCAGGTATTTTTTCATGGCTTCGTCGCCGAATACATTTTCGCCGAAATACGACGCAATGTTTTCGAAGCGGCCTTCGCCAAAATCGGCGGGCAAAGGCTCCAGCCGGTTTTCAATGGTTTGCAAAGCGTTGAAACGGGAGAGAGACATAGTTAAGTGGTGCGTTGTACGTGAGTGAATGGTGCGAGAGTCGTGCGTTGAATGCGCAGGCCGGGGGGGGGATGAATAGGGATGATGGGTATGCCAGGCGCTTTTACCAGTACAAACCGCGGTATTTGGGGCGAGAGGCGGGGTAAAACAATATTTGGAAAGTTTTTTGGATGCTTAAAACGACAGCCTTTCGGATAAATCGCCATTTTTTAGCGAAAAATGCTCAATTGGTTGTCGTTAAGTTGCGTTAAAACCTGTAAGGTGTTTTCGATGGGGCAAAACTAATACCAAATTCAGCGAAAAATAGTTTTTTTGCTAAAAAATGTTTTGAATGTCAGGTGCGGTGAAATTCTGAGGAGGCGAACCAATAAATCCTGTTTTAGAATATAATTTTGACCGATGAAACAGTCCTGCTCAGAAACCGTCTGAAAACCCTTGCGCCCGGCAGGGGTTTTCAGACGGTTTCTAAAAATTATCCGACTTTTGCCCGGGCCATTGCCACTGAAACATGGGATTCCGCTCTACCATCGTCCGCCCCTTTGCGCACCGCGTCGCCAGCCGGATCAACCGGATGGCTGCCAATGCTGTGGCCGACCAGGATAAAATATTCAAGGCATTGCTTCGCCAGGCGTGTTGTACAGCTTTTGGGCGGGAACACCGGTTTGCTGAAACGGGCAGTTATGCCGAATACACGCAGGCGGTCCCGATCCGCGATTACGAAGCGCTCAAGCCCTGGATCGGGCGGGCGAAAACGGGTGAGAAAGACGTGCTTTGGCCCGGACGACCCGTGTATTTTGCCAAAACCTCCGGCACCACCTCCGGTGCAAAGTATATTCCCATGAGCAAAGAAAGCACGCCGCTGCATTTCGGTACGGCGCGCGATGCCTTGTTCAATTATTTCGCCCGTACCGGCAACGGTCAGTGGCTCGACGGGAAACTGATTTTCCTTTCCGGCAGCCCCGAACTCGAAACCATTGCCGGCATTCCTACAGGGCGCCTCAGCGGCATCAGCAACCACCTGGTGCCGGCCTGGTTGCGTACCAACCAAATGCCGTCGTGGCATACCAACTGCATTGACGACTGGGAGGAAAAGGTGGAGCGGATTGTCGATGAAACCGTGGATGCGGACATGCGCCTCATCTCCGGCATTCCACCCTGGGTGCAGATGTACTACGAACGCCTCCTGGCCCGCACGGGCAAGCAAACGGTGCGCGAAATCTTTCCGAACTACTCCGTTTTTGTGTACGGCGGCGTCAATTTCGAGCCGTACCGCGCCAAGTTGGAGGCGCTCGCAGGCGCTTCCATCGACGCGGTGGAAACCTACCCGGCTTCCGAGGGCTTCATCGCTTTTCAGGATACTTTTCCTGCGCAGGGCCTGCTGCTGAATACGGATGCCGGCATGTTTTTCGAGTTTGTACGGGTAGAAGATGCTTCCCGGGAAAATCCCCGCCGCCTGTGGCTGAACGAAGTGGAATTGGGCGTCAACTATCTTCTTATGCTCAACACCAACGCCGGCCTTTGGGGCTATAATATCGGCGATACGGTGCAGTTCGTGTCGAAAAATCCGTACCGCATCGTCGTTTCCGGCCGGATCAAACACTTTATTTCGGCTTTCGGCGAGCATGTCATCGGGAAAGAAGTGGAAGAAGCCTTGTTGCCGGTGGCCAACGCCACCGGCGTACGCATCGTCGAGTTTACGGTAGCGCCACAGGTAATCCCGCCGGAGGGCGGACTGCCTTATCACGAGTGGTTTATTGAATTCGACCAGCCGCCGGCCGACCTGGCGGCTTTTGCTACTGACGTAGACACGCGGATGCGCGCCCAAAATATGTACTACGACGACCTGATCACCGGCGGCATCCTGCGTCCGCTCCGGATCAGGCCCGTGCGGCGCGATGCCTTTCGCGACTACATGAAGGCCGAGGGGAAACTGGGCGGGCAAAACAAAGTGCCGCGCCTGGCCAACGACCGGAAAATCGCGTCGGCGCTGGCGCAATGGGTAATCGGATAAGCCTGGTTTGGGGAGCGGCTGCCGTAATACTATTTTAGCTAACGGCTCCCGGCAGGAACACGATTTGCCGTTTTGTGTATGTGCCTGGGGGTGAACGTTTCTTTTTTCAGGGGCGTTCAAGTTTCCCCTTTCCATGTTTTTCCGCCCATTCAAACATTTCCGCCAGTACGTGCAGCACGCTCTCGCGTGCCCGGTAGCCGTGGCTTTCGTGCGGCAGCAGTACCAGCCGTGCGGTACCGCCGTTGCCTTTAACCGCCTGAAACAAGCGTTCCGACTGGATCGGGAAGGTGCCGGCATTGTTGTCGGCCTCCCCGTGGATGAGCAGCAGGGGTTCGTTGATTTTATCGGCATGGGTAAACGGCGACACGGTCATGTACACCTCGGTGGCTTCCCAAAACGAGCGCCGCTCGCTCTGGAACCCAAAGGGCGTCAGCGTCCGGTTGTAGGCCCCCGAACGGGCGATGCCAAACGCATAATCGTCGGAATGTGCCAGGAGGTTAGCCGTCATGAATGCGCCGTAAGAGTGGCCCCCCACGCCCACGCGGGTGCGGTCGATAATGCCCAGTGAATCGAGGTAATCGATGGCTGCCCGGCCGGAGGCGACCGTTTGCGGCAGGAACGTATTATTCATGGTCTCCGGATCGCCAACCACGGGCATAGTGGCGTTCATGAGCACGGCATAGCCCTGGGTGACGAAAAACAGGGGAGAGTCGTTCCGGTAAAACGTGAACGTGTTCTCCGAGCCGCGTACCTGGCCGGCCGTAGCCGCATCGGAATATTCCAAAGGGTAGGCCCAGATGAACAAGGGCAGCCGCTGGCCGGCCTGGTAACCCGGCGGCAGGTAAAGGGTGCCGGAAAGGGGCACGCCGTCGGGCCGGGTATATTTGACCAGGCGTTTTTCCACGCCCGTGAGTTGGGGAGCCGGGTCCTTAAACGCAGTCAGGGCCCGCCGCGTTTTCGTTTTCAGATCGAACAGGTAAAAATTCGGCGGCTCCGTTTTGCTCTGGTAGCGGGTGACGAGGAGCTGGCGGTCTTTTCCGGCAAACAAAACGAACGTTTCGTACGCATTGGCCGGGCAGGTGAATACCGTTTCTTTTTCGCCAGTGTTCAGGTTGATCCGGTCCAGGCGGGGGAAATCGCCCTCGGGCGATGCGCCGGGCGTATTGAACCAGGCCCAGTCGCCATCTTGTAACATCACCCAGTCGCCACCGGGAAGGCGGGTGTACACGGGGTTGCCGGGGTTTTTATAATCATCTTGCTGGCTGCGGTCGAACAGTGCGGTTTTGCCTGCGGGGGCATTGAGGTCGATGCGGTATGTGGTATTCCAGCGCCGCTCGCGGCTGTACTCTTCGAGCAGGGCAATATCGCGGGTGGCCGTCCAGTCAAACCCGGAGAGACGGTGCTGGGTTTTGAGCACTTCGCCAGGGTCAGCGCTGAAGGGCGCGTCGAGGCGCAGGAGTTTGTCGCGAAAATCGGCTTTGTTGGTGGGGTCGCCGCCGTCGAGGGCTTCCACCCAGAGCAGGCGGGCGGGGTACAGGGGTTGCCACTGGAAGTTGCGCGGCCCGTTGATCACGCCTTGCCGGGGTATGTCGTCGCTGACGGGATACTCGGCGAGGGTGCGCAACGCCTTGCCGCGCTGGTCCCATATTTCGATCTTTCGGGTAAAGTTGTAGTACGGAACCTGGTAGGAAAACGGCCGCCGGAGCGTCGTCACCAGCAGGTATTTTTCATCGGGCGACCAGTCGGCGCTGGTATAGAGGCCGGGCGCGCAGAGTTGCGTCGTTTTGCCGGTGCCGCCCGATACCAGCACGAGCTGGCTGGCGGCGTAGTATTCGAACAGGCGCTCGTCGTCGGCATTTTGCAGAAGATCCTGAAAAGTGCGCACCTGGGCGCGTTTGCCGGGAGTAGTTTCGTCGACTACCGGCCCCGCGGGCGCCGGGGCGGGCGTGGGCGCCGGGCCGCGGTAGGGCGGCACGGTGCGCGCCAGCAAATGGTTGTTGTCGTTCATCCAAATGAAGGGTGTACCCAGCACGTCGTTGAGCAGCAGGCTGCCGGCGCGGTGCGCCTTGCCGGTCCAGGTTTCGGCTACCCAGAGTTCGACGCCATTGTCTGTTTGGATGCCGAAAGCAATCTGGCGGCCGTCAGGCGACCACTGCGGCATGCCGGCCAAGCGGCCATCGGCGGGCAGCTGAATCCGGACCGTTTCGTCGGATAGCAGCCAGCGGACGGTGATCGTCGTATATTCGGTGGCGTTCTGGCGGCAGTTGAGCGCCGGATCGATGCGCAGGCCGGCCAGGCGCAAAAAAGGTTTGGCCAGCGTGGCGATACCGGGGTTGGGGTTGTAGTCCACCAGCAGGATAGCTTCGTTGGTGGGACTGGCACTGGACATCGGCGTGGGTGGCGCCTGTACGATGGCTGCCACGTCGGGGGGCGGGAGTTTGTAGGCGGATTGGGCAAGGGCCTGGAAAGGGAGGAGGAGCAGAAAAAAAAAGGGGCGGGTTTTGTTTCGGATGCGCATATCGTTGTAGTTGACCGGGCAATTTTACGTATTTTTCAAAACAACGGCTGTCTTTCAGCCCTGCATATTGTCCGCAATTCGATATACGCGGTAAACGCGGCCCACCATCCCACACAACGCCGCCTTTCCGGTTTTTCCAAAATTTTTCCGCCAATTTATATTTGCATTCCCCAAAGCAGCCTACATTAACCGCTCATTTTGACGGCAGACCGTTCACCGTCTGCCGTCAACCGTCTACCGTCAACTTTACGTATATGACAACCTATGATACCAGTAAAATCCGGAATGTGGTCCTGGTCGGACACTCCGGATGCGGCAAGACCACATTTGCCGAAACCATGCTTTTTGAGGCCCAGTCCATCAGCCGCCGCGGCAACGTTGGCGACGGCAATACCCAGAGCGATTACACCCCGTTGGAACAACAGCGCGGCCACTCGCTTTTCGCCAGCCTGCTCCACTGTTCCTGGAAGGATACCAAGATCAACATCCTTGACACGCCAGGGCTCGACGATTTCGTGGGCGAGGTCGTGACAGCCCTCAAAGTAGCCGACACCGCCGTGGTGATGCTCAACGCCCGCAGCGGCGTGGAGGTCGGCACCGAACTGATTTGGGAGTACGTGGATAAATACGGAACGCCGTCGATTTTTGTCGTCAACCAGGTTGACCACGAAAAGGCTGATTTTGAAAAAACCCTCGAACAGGCTAAAAACCGTTTTGGCAGCCGTGTATTGCCCGTACAGTTTCCAGTCAACCAGGGCCCGGGTTTCAATGCCATAGTAGACGCCCTGCGGATGGTGATGTACGTATTCCCTGCCTCCGGCGGCAAACCGGAGAAAAAAACCATCCCCGCCGAGCACCAGGCCCGCGCCGAAGACATGCATAACGCCCTCGTGGAAGCTGCTGCTGAAAACGATGAGGCGCTGATGGAAAAATACTTCGATGCCGGCACCCTCGACGAAGAAGAACTCGCACAAGGCCTTCGCATCGGCCTGGCACACCACCAGTTTTTCCCCGTCTTTTGCACCTCGGCGCTCAAAGACATGGGTTCGGGCCGGATCATGGGCTTCATACACGATATCTGCCCCAGCCCGGCCGACCGGCCGGCAGCCGATCTCGAAGGCGGCGGCTCCAAACCCTGCGACCCCAAGGCGCGTCCCTGCGTGTTTATTTTTAAAACGGTGAACGAGCCCAAGGTAGGTAACGTGTCGTATTTCAAAGTCTATTCCGGGATTTTGAAAACCGGCGACGAGCTCACCAATGCCGAAAACAGCACTGTCGAACGGTTTACGGCGCTTTTCGAATGCGAGGGGAAAAACCGCGAACAGGTGCCCGAACTGCACGCCGGCGATATCGGTTGTACGGTCAAACTCAAAAACTCGCATACCAACCAGACGCTCAATCCGAAAGGCTCGGAGGTCAGGATCGAACGCATCCACTTCCCCACACCGCGCATCCGCATGTCGGTGATGCCGCCGAGCAAGGCCGACGTGGAAAAAATGGCCAACGCCCTGCACTCCATACAGGAGGAGGACCCTACGCTGCTCATGGAGCAAAGCATCGAGCTGAAACAAACCATCGTGCAGGGCCAGGGGGAAATGCACCTGGAAATCGTGCGCATAAAAGCCGAACAAAACTTCGGGGTACACCTCGACTACACCGAACCGCGCATCCCCTATCGCGAAACCATTACGAAAGAGGCCAACCACATGTACCGGCATAAAAAACAATCGGGCGGCGCCGGGCAGTTTGCCGAAGTGCACATGCGCATCGAACCGTATTACGACGATATGCCGGCTCCACATGATCTGACGGTGAAAAATATCGAAGTGGACCCGCTCAAATGGGGCGGTAAATTCTCGTTCTGCTGGGCTATCGTTGGCGGTGCCATCGATTCGCGCTTTACCAATGCCATCAAAAAAGGGATCATGGCCAAAATGGAGGAAGGACCGCTCACCGGCTCCTACTGCCGCGATATCCGCGTCAGCATTTACGATGGTAAAATGCACCCGGTCGACTCCAACGATATGGCCTTCCAGATCGCCTCGACCATGGCCTTCAAAGAAGCTTTCCCGATGTCGGCCCCGCAAATCCTGGAACCAATATACAACCTGGAGATCATGTGTGACGCCGAGTTTATGGGCAACGTAATGGGCGACTTGCAAACCCGCCGGGCGATCATCATGGGCATGGACTCCGAAGGGCATTACCAGGTGATACGGGCCCGCGTGCCACTCAAGGAATTGCACCGCTACTCGTCCACCTTGCGTTCCCTGACGCAGGGTAAAGCCAAATTCGGCCTGTCCTTTGCCGATTATGCGCCGGTTCCGGGCGAGATCCAGGCCAAACTGGCTGCCGACTACGCCGCGCACGCTACGGAAGAAGAGCATTGATTATACCAGAAAATGCCTGCGGGAGCCGTGCCAAACGAGTGGAACGGCTCCCGTTTTTCTTAAAAACAACAAGAAAATCAAAAGATTAGTTCGACTGATTTTTCTTCTTCCTGCCTTTTTCGGCGCCCGGTTTTTGGGCTTCCGCTTCTTTTGCCTTGGTTCGGGTCTTTTTTCCTTTGCCTTTAGGACGTTCCAGGCCTTCAAAAATCTGAACGGACAACGGCGCCAGGCGGATCACGATGGCGTCTTCCTTGCCGTGTGAGGCAATTTTTTGCGCTGTAAGGTCGCTGTTGAGCACGCCGCTGCCGCCAAAACGCCCGTCGTCGCTGTTCAGCACTTCGCGCCAGACGCCGCCATAGGGTACGCCAAGGGTGTATTCGTCCAGGGTATTGAGTTTGAAATGGCACACCACGAGCAAGACCTTATCGCCGGGCCGGCCTTTGCGCAAAAAGGCCATCACGCAATTTTCGGTATCGTCGCCACTGATCCATTCGAAACCTTCGGGTGAGAAGGCGTGCCACCAAAAGGCCGGATGGCTGCCGTAGAGGTGGTTGAGGGCTTTAACCCACTCCTGGCAGCCTTTGTGAAAGTCGTACTGCAGAAGTTCCCACACTACCCCGCGGTCGTGCCCCCATTCGGTGGTTTGACCGAATTCGCCGCCCATAAACAGGACATGGGAACCCGGGTGCGTCCATTGGTACCCCAACAAGGCGCGGAGGTTGGCAAACTTATCCCATTCGTTACCGGGCATTTTATACAGGAGCGAAGCTTTCATGTGCACCACTTCGTCGTGGCTTAGCGGCAGCATAAAACGCTCGGAAAAGGCGTAAACCAGCGAGAAGGTGATCTCATTTTGGTGCCAGCGGCGGAACATGGGCGGGCGTTTGAAGTAATTGAGGCTGTCATGCATCCAGCCCATCATCCACTTTTGACCAAAACCCAGCCCGCCTTCCCAGGCCGGTTTGCTGACCCCCGGGAAAGCCGTGCTTTCTTCTGCGATCGTTTCGATGCCGGGGTAGTTTTTATAGGCGGCTTCGTTGAAGTCGCGTAAGAAAGAAATCGCTTCGAGGTTTTCGCGGCCGCCGTGGATGTTTGGGATCCATTGGCCCTCCTGGCGGGAGTAGTCGTGATACAGCATAGAAGCCACGGCATCCACCCGCAAACCGTCGATATGGTATTTATCGAGCCAAAACAAGGCATTGGAGACCAGGAAAGAGCGGACTTCATTGCGGCCGTAGTCGAACACATAACTGTTCCAGTCAGGATGGAAACCGCGCCGCATATCGGCGTATTCGTACAGGTGGGAGCCGTCGAACAGGTAGAGGCCGTGAATATCGCCGGGAAAATGCGAGGGCACCCAATCGAGGATTACGCCGATATCAGCCTGGTGACAGGTATCGATAAAGTGCATGAGATCGGCCGGTAAGCCGAAACGGCCGGTGGGGGCAAAAAAGCCGGTGATTTGATATCCCCACGACGGGAAATAGGGATGCTCCATGATGGGCATGAGCTCGATATGCGTAAAGCCCATGTCTTTGGCATACGGTACCAGTTCGGCGGCCAGCTCGTGGAAATTGAGCGAGCGGTTGCCGTCTTCGGGTATCTTTTTCCAGGAGCCGGGGTGCACTTCATATACTGACCAGGGCTGGGGCTTGCCGGCGCGTTCGATGCGTTTTTTCAGCCAGGGGCCGTCATTCCAATGGTAATGATCGAGGTCCCAAACAATGGAAGCCGTGTTCGGCGGCGTTTCCCAGCGCAGCGCATAGGGGTCGCCCTTATCCAGGCCGCGGCCGTTTTGCATCGTAATATGATACTTGTACACCGCGCCTTTTTCAAGCGCCGGGATAAAGCCTTCCCAGATACCGCTTTTATCCCAACGGGGCAACAACACATGGCTGCCGGGGTCCCAGGCATTAAAACTGCCAACAACCGACACACGTTTGGCATGCGGCGCCCATACGGCAAAATAAACACCGCGCTCGCCTTCCGCTTCGATGAGGTGGCTGCCCAGTTTTTGATACATCCGGAAATGTTTGCCGCTCTGAAACAGGGAAATATCAAACTCGGTGAGCAAAGAAAAAGGCCTGACTGTTTTCATATAACACAAATTGGGTAGTAAAACGGAGCAAACAAAAGTCCTCCGTTTTTTCCGTTTGGTAAAAGTAAAACCTTGAATATCAATTCCAGAAGAAATACCGGGATAAAGAATCCAAAGCCGGGAATAAATACCGCCTTGGCACAATTTTGGTTAGATTGGATTTGCAAACCAAACTATCATCCAAACCGGGAACATTCTTCTATGGATGTAATATCTCTACTATCGCGTTTTCCGATTTTATCGGCGCTTACTCCGGCCGAACTTCAGGAGCTGACTCCGGCCATTGAAGTGCGCACGGCTTACAAGCACGGGTTTATCTACCTGGCCGATGAGCCAAGCGATTATCTTTGCCTTCTGGTTCAGGGGACCATTAAAATAGGTATTTACTCGCCCGACGGACGGGAAATTATCAAGAGCATCCAACATCCGTACAGTATGTTTGGGGAACTGGGCCTTACCGGCGAATGCCGGCGCGCCGAATTTGCCTGCGCCATGAACCAGGAAGTCAAATACCTGGTCGTACGGGTAGACGATTTCCGGCGGCTCACGCAACAAAATTTTGACCTCGCCCGCGCCGTCATGTTGTACCTGGGCGACCGGCTCCGCAAAGCCGAACGCCAATGGGAGTCGTTGATCCTTAAAGACGTGCGCACCCGGATTGTAGAATTTCTAAAAGAAAGCGCCGGTGAACGCGGCCGCCAGGTCGGTTTCGAAACCCTGGTCAAACACGGGCTCACCCAACAGGATATTGCCAACCTCGTCGGCGCCAGCCGCCAGACCGTAACGGCCATCCTGAATGAACTCCGCAAGTCCAATCTGATCCACTTTAACCGGAATTCCATTCTGATCCGGGATATGGATAAGCTGAACTAATACCGTATCGCAAAACGGGAGGTGTAAAAAACGAATGGTTCACCTTGCCGGGGTAGTGCCCTTGCGCTTTGAAGATATTTCACAAGATCGCAAACCCACCGATCCCCCACCGGTGAACCATTCGTACGTACTGCGCACCTCATCACCCATTCATACTCAGGATCTTAATTTCCACGCGTTGATTGCGCTTTCGGCCTTCGGGGGTGGCGTTGGTATCGACCGGGTATTTTTTTCCGTACCCTTTAAATTGAACGCGTTCGGAAGCGATACCCTTGGTAATTAGCCACTCTGCTACGGATTTTGCCCGGCTGGTAGAAAGCGTCATCGCAAAATCTTCCGACGGGCGGTTATTCGTATGACCACCAATTTCGAGTACGACGTCGGGATTTTCCGCCAGGAAATTATACACTTCCATGAGTGCGGGCACGCTTTCGGAACGTATAACGTACTTGTCGGCATCGAAATAGACATTATCCAGGCGAATAACGCTGCCGCTTTTCAAGCCGGCGCGGTTGATTTTGTTCGGGCCACTGACTACCGGTGTTTTGGGGGCCGCTTTTCGTGTGGAGTCCGGTGTTTTGGGCGAAGTAGCGGTTGGGCGGTTGGGTTTGGCAGCAGCTGCAATAGCCGGTGGAGCAGGCTCTCCCGGTTCCTGCATAGGTTTCATATTGCAATCGATCTGCCGGATCGGTGAGGCATTGTCCACCAGGATATTGCCGTTGTACGGGAAAAGCGTAGGGGTTTTAAAATATGCCTCGATAAAAATAAAGGCATAAGAGCCTTTTTTCGGATTGACCCGAAAGGTGTATGTCAGCCAGCGGGTGGTGGTAATCAACGGCGTTTCATAGAGCATTTCACGCTTATCGCAATAGCCCATGCCGCCCCAAACCCGGATTTTAGCCGGCGTGGCGTAATTGACCTCCTCGCCGGTGGTGCGGCTCAGGCTGAGGTACAGCTCGGCGCGGCACAGGTCCATACTGAATTCATAACATTCGTCCAGTTCGAGCGGACGGCTCAGCCGCTGCCCCACACCTTCCCAGGTCTCATTGTCGCGCACGACCAACCCGAGATACGTTTCTCCGTGGCTTGGCGTTTTGGTCACCTGGAAACTGCCGGGTTGAATATCTGGCGGGCTTTCTTCTGTTTTACCGCAATTGTACCAACCGGTTGGCGCTTCGCAACATTTTGGAAGATCTTCGAACGACGGGTTGGTGAAGGAAATCGGGCTATCTTTTTGTGGCTGGGCAGCGGCAAAAAGCGGGATACCCAGCATGGCCAGTACCCAAAGAGCTTTACTTCTTAAAAGCATAATCAGCTGTTTTTTGTTGAATAGGCAGCTTTCATTGCGTCAAAAAATCGTGCCGAAATCATCCGGGATTCGACATTTTCCGCTGATGCGGGCGAGCTGCTTCAAATCCGATACCCAAGTAAACGCCAGAAGGGTGCATTTATGGCTTCTTTTTAGATAAAAATATAAGCAGGCAGGGTAAAGGCAAAGGAATGAGGCGTGGATGCAGGCATCCCAAAAAATCACTTGACGCAGTGTGGTAAAAGTTCAATTCGCCGGAGGTAGGGGGGCGTATCCTCAGGAAAAGGCATCCAACCCGGTAACATCGTGGCCGGTGATCAACAGGTGGATATCATGCGTTCCCTCGTATGTCAGCACGGTTTCCAGGTTCATCATATGGCGCATGCAGGGGTATTCGTTGGTTATTCCCATACCGCCGTGAATCTGCCGGGCTTCCCGCGCTATCTGGAGGGCCATGTGCACATTATTGCGTTTGGCCATCGACACCTGGGCCGGCGTCATCGTGCCGGCATTGGCCAGGGCGCCGAGCCGCCAGGTCAGCAATTGTGCTTTGGTGATTTCGGTAATCATCTCGGCCAGTTTTTTCTGTGTCAGCTGGAATGCGCCGATGGGCTTGCCAAATTGAATGCGCTCTTTCGAATACCGCAGGGCGGCGTCGTAGCAATCGAGCGCGGCGCCGATAACGCCCCAGGCGATACCGAAACGGGCTTTGGTCAGGCAGCTCAGCGGGCCGCGCATACCGGTTACGCCGGGTAGCACATTGGCCTTGGGCACGCGGACGTCTTCGAAGACCAATTCGCCGGTTATACTGGCACGGAGCGACCATTTCCCGTGGATTTCAGGCGCCGAAAATCCTTTCATGCCTTTTTCCACGATCATGCCCAACACGCGCCCGTCTTCGTTCTTTGCCCAAACTACCGCGATATCGGCCAGTGGAGAGTTGGTAATCCACATTTTGGCGCCGTTGAGGATATAGGCATCGCCGTCGTCTTTGACGTTGGTCGCCATACCGCTGGGGTTGGAGCCATGGTCGGGTTCGGTCAGGCCGAAACAGCCGATAAATTCTCCTTTGGCAAGTTTGGGCAGGTAATGGCGGCGCTGTTCTTCAGAGCCGAATTTATAGATCGGGTACATCACCAGCGAGCCCTGTACGGAGGCCATGGAGCGCACACCGGAATCGCCCCGCTCCAGCTCTTGCATAATGACGCCATACGCAATTTCATCCATGCCGCCGCCGCCGTATACGGCGGGCAGGGAAGGGCCGAAAGCGCCGATCTCGGCCAGCCCTTTAAACAGGTGGGTGGGGCACTCGGCGCGGTTGGAATAATCCTCGATGATCGGGCTCACTTCTGCCTTGACCCATTCGCGAACGGCGTCGCGCGCGAGCAGGTGCTCCGGGGCAAGGAGTTCGTCCATGGCATAATAGTCGTGGTGCTGGTAGCGGTCTTCGCGGGCGGTGCGCGGTTTATGGGTTGTATCTGCGCCGTTGGATTGCATAGGTCTGTGTTGATTTTGGTTAGGCAAAATATGCGGCAAAGGTAAAAAATGTTTGGTTCACCACTCCCAACCCTCCATGTCTTCCAGGGGTTTGGGTTTTATGGTTCGTTTGGTTTCGGCGCGCTGCTTCTGGCGCTCGAGCACGAGCCGTGCCAAGCCCCAGTTGGCTGGTTCCGGCGCACCGGGCTGCATGGCGGGGTGAATTTTCTTTTCCAGAACATCCAGGCGGTAGAGCAGGCTCATGAGGTATTCCGGTTGTTTGTCGAGCATTTCGGCGATGCGGTCGGCCAAAAGGGCCAGCAATTCTTGCTCGCTGCCGGAAGGAGGAGCCTGTTGTAATTCGAATGGCTCGCGCACCAATGCCGAGGTTTGTTGTAAAATGTCGTCCGTCATGCGATACAAAGATACGGTAAAACTGCAGACGGTTTCTTATGCCCCCGCGCAGGGTATTTGAACCAATGTATACCCGACAATTCGCAAAAAAAATCTACCGCCGCCGCCTTACCGGCTGGAAAAACGCGTTACTTTGGGCACCGCTGCTTTTCCCCTCCGGCCCCTCCGCCGCCCGCCGGAAGAAATAACGCTGAAAATCCAGATTTTTCCCGCCGAATTACGCCACTTTAAAACACCTGTTTAACGCATGAAACTACCATCGCCGAAGCCGGCCACGTATGTGCTCGTGGCCTTCACGCTGTTCGCAAACCTGCTTTTAGCCCAACAAAATCCTGTAATTCACCTGAGCGGTACGCGCATGCGGGCAGCGCTGGACGTACCGGAGGGGAAAACAACCGTTTGGTTATGTACGCTCAAGCCCGGCGAACGGTATGCCGTTATTGCCGTTGGAGCGACGTACCAGCAACCCTCGGTATTCGAATTGGCGGCTGGGAACGGCCTGAAGGGAATCGCCCGTTTATCCGGCCGTCCAAATACGCTCGTTTTTACCGCTCCGGCCGACTGCGTGGAGATACAGGTAACCGCAGCGGCCATGCAGCCGCTGAGCAGCATCCCGTTGTACCTTTCGATCAAATGCGAAAGCTGCCCGGAAGACGATGCCTGGCTGCGCAAATTTTCCGCCCAGGCCGCCGATGCGGCCAATCTGAGTGTAGCCGGTGGGGTAAACGCCCAAACCCTCATCACCAATACCCTCATCGGCGGCAACTGCTTTCAGGTGAACAACGTCACGGCCTCCGGCAACAGCAACTCCCGGGGAACGTTCTCCAACGGCGCCACCAACATCGGCCTTGAAAAAGGGATGGTGATGTGTACCGGTAACCTCAGTATCCTGCCCGGCCCCAACAACGAAACCGGCGCCAACGGTGGGTTCGGCAATAACTCGGCCGACGACCCCGACCTGGCTGCGCTCACCAGCGGCAATCAATACGATGTGTCGATTATCGAATTCGATTTCACGCCAACCGCCTCTACCGTACAATTCGACTTTGTTTTTGGTTCGGAGGAGCACTGCGAGTGGGTAGGCTCGCAATTCAACGACGTTTTTGGCTTTTTCATCAGCGGCCCGGGCATTGCCGGAAAACAAAACCTGGCCCTCATCACCGGTACCGGCACGCCAGTGGCCACCAATAACGTCAACTACCTGACCAACTCCGCATACTACGTTAACAACAACAACTCGATCAACTCACCCTGCCTGTTGCTGCCGACAGCAGCTGTCAATGAATGCGAACTGGACGGATGGACCTCCGTGTTTACCGCCACGGCCAATGTCATCCCCTGCTCGACCTACCATATCAAACTGGCCATAGCCGACGTCGCCGACTCTTTTTATGGTAGCGCGGTATTCCTGCGCGCCAACTCTTTCGATGCCGGCGGGTCGGCGCTGGCCCAAACCGTTTACCCCGGCGGCCTCCCGCATGCACTCGAAGATTGCAGTACCGCGTATGTCAAATTTATCCGGGATAACAACGACAACAGCCAGCCCTTGACGATCGACTTTACCGTCGGCGCATCCAGCACGGCCACGCCGGGCCTCGACTATGCTCCGGTCGCCAGCCCCGTAGTCATACCGGCCGGCCAAAACGAACTGCTCGTTCCGGTTACCGTCTTTGCCGATACCCTGACGGAAGGACTCGAAACCATGAAGCTGCTGCTGGACGATGCCTGCTCCTGTACGCAAACCGAAATAACCTTTCTGATACAGGATAAAGCCGCTCTTTCCGTAACCCTGCCAAACGACACTTTGTGCCCCGGCCAGTCTGCTGCGCTGAACCCAGTGGTAAGTGGCCAGGCGCCGTTTACCTACCTGTGGAATACCGGCGCATCGACGGCCTCCATCGTAGTCAGCGATACCACTAGCCGGACCTATACCGTTACGGTATCGGATTTTTGTGGCGACAGCCTGGTCGTGTCCGCCACGGTCGAGGTATTGCCGCTCCCGGCCGTAGTGCAAACTATCGGCCTCTGCCCCGGCGAATCGTATGTCCTCAACGGCGTCGCATATACGGCGCCTGCCATCCTTTCGGATACCTTGCCCGGCATTGGCGACGATTGCGACACCCTGCGTACGTACGTGCTGGCGGTACTGCCATTGAGCACGCTTTCGGACACCATTGTATTTTGTGCCGGTGATTCCGTCGTGCTGAACGGCGTGGCGTACACGATGTCCGGAACGGTCACCGACACGCTGAGCGGCATTGCCGGGGCCTGTGATACGCTCATTACGTATATACTGGAAATGCTGCCGCTAAATGCCCGCTCGGAAACGGTAGCGCTGTGTCCGGGCAGTTCAATCGTTATTGGCGGCACGGTATACAACAGTGCCGGTACGGTGCAAGCCATCGCTCCGGGCACGAATGGCGCCTGCGATACGCTGGTTACCTACACGCTTGAAGTACTGCCACAGCCCGTCCGCAACCAAACCCTTGCCTTTTGCCCGGGCACATCCGTCGTTATCGGCGGCGTAAGCTACCAAGTGCCGGGTATAGTGGTGGACACCCTGGCCGGCGCAGGTGGCGCCTGCGATACAGTCGCTACGTATCAGCTGGAATTCCTGCCCGTCCCCACGCGCGCGGAAACAGTTTCCTTTTGCCCGGGGGATACGGTCATCATTGGCGGTGTGCCCTTTACCCAGCCAGCTGTGGTGGCAGACACCCTGCAGGCATCGGCCGGTTGCGATACCATCGTCACTTATATCCTGCAGTTCCAAACGCCGGCGCCATCCACCGTCACCGTCAGTTGCCCGCCCAATTACAACGTGGCTGCCGGAGGTAATACGCCGGCTACCGTCGTGTACAACCTGCCGACGGCATTCAGTGATTGCGTTTGTCCGGGCATTGCGCTGGAACGAATTTCCGGCCTGGCCCCAGGAAGCGTTTTCCCGGCCGGCCCGACAACCGTGTGTTTCGCAGCAAGCGACAGTTGCGGCAATTCGACCTCCTGTTGTTTTCAGGTGACCGTTGCGGAAACCACGCCTTGTGATGTAAAAGTAATCGGTTGTATCAAGTACGAATTACTCGGTATTGTGCAAAACGTCCGAGACGAAAAAACCTACCGGATTCGCGTGACCAACAGCTGCGATAAGGAAATGTTTTACGTCGCCTTCGAATTGCCTGACGGTTTGAGCGCCGTGCAGCCGGCCAACAACACCTTATATACGGGCGCCAGCGGTGTGAGCTACCTCGTGCGCAATCCGAATGCTTCGCCTTTCCATTCAATCCGGTTTGCGTCAAAAGTGAATGGCCTGGCCAACGGAGCTTCCGACATTTTTGAATTTACCCTGCCGCCGCAGGTAAGTCCGAATTATATCCATTGCATCGCCAAAGTAGCCCCGCAATCGTATTTTGAGGCCTACCTGAATACTTTCTATTGCCCGGTGATCAAAGAAACGGGAAACCGGCAGGATGCCAGCGCCCGTGGTCAGGATGCCCGGTCGGGCACATCCGCTATTCCGGTATTCCCCAACCCGGCAACCGGCAAACTATGGGCAGACCTTGCTGCCTGGAAACCGGCGCAGGTACAGGCGCAGGTACGCAACAGCCGGGGTCAACTGGTGCAAACCTATTCCCTGCAAGCGGGCTCAGGCGTACAGGAAATGGCGCTGGCAGCTGACCTGCCCGAAGGTTTGTATTTCCTCGAATTGCTGTCAACCGCCGGCGACCGGCAGGTGGCCCGGTTTGTGATACGGCAATAATGGCCCGGTGGGCAGGATTTGCGGAGGTATGGGGCAGGATGAACAGGATTACGCAGGATTAGAGAGTGTGCTGGAGATTTTCCCGTTTTGGGCCCGGCGGGAAAATCCCCAACATGTTCTAATCCTGCGTGTCACTGGGTTCAGCCCAATTGTTCGCGGCGGCGTTCCTTAGCCATTTTTATCCCGCGGGCACCAAACTCTGTCTGCAGGGCTTCGTGGATAAAATCCATGGTTTGAACGTATTGTTCGCCCATCGTCCACCAGGCGACTTCCACCTTCATATCGTCGCGGCTAAGCCCGGAAACCACCACATCGACCGGGCTTCCCGCTACCCGCCAGGGGCAGCGGTCCGCCGCCGCTGAGGCGGCCTCCCGGATAAGGGGCAAGGGCGTGTCACTGTCGAGCAGCAGGATTATCTCCACCTGTACTTCAACGCCCATGGCGATATTGACAATCGGCCCTTCGGTCATCTTGGAATTGGGGATGATCACTTTTTTGCCATGGTCGGTACTCAAAATCGTATTAAAAATCTGAATTTCCGTAACGTGGCCGGCGTGACCGTCTACCGAAAGCAGGTCGCCTACCCGGTAGGGGCGAAAGAGCAGGATCAGGACACCGCTGGCAAAGTTGCCCAAACTGCCTTGCAGGGCCAGGCCGACGGCAAATGCCACCGCGGAAAATACGGCGATAAAGGATGTGGTCTCGATGCCGGCCTGGCCGGCCACTACCAGTAGCAGAGCCACCTTGAGCGCTACGTCGACCAGTGAGGTCAGAAATGGCCGGAGGCTGTCGTCGACCTGGCGCTTTTTAAGCAGGTAATTAAAGCTCTTAGACATTCGCCGGACAATCCACAGTCCGACGATCAGCAACAGCAATGCGGCAACCAGTTTCGGGCCGTATTGGATAACCAGGTCCTTGAGTTGGTCGATGTACGTTTTTTGCTCCATGAGCGTTTGTTCTACGTTAATGGCTTATCAAATACGCCCTTTTGGCGAAAGGCGGCGAAAAGTCGGCAAAAAGCCGGTAATCTTGCGCGCCTTATTAAATTAAACATATGGTATACTTATCTCGTCGCATGAAAAACCTGTTGCCGCTGGCCGTACTGGCTTTGTTTTTATTCACGCAGGCCTGCACCCCAAAAGCTGCAGACAAAACAGTCGCATCTCCTGCCGCACCCACGCCGCCTGCTCAGCCCGTCGAATGGGATACGATCGGAAAACCGCTCCTGGGAGACAAGGAGCTGGACACAAAGGAAGATGCCCCGGTGGAATATCAGTTTTTGGAAGAGGCTGTCGTGAAGCCGGAGGCAGAAGCCAGGCCCGACTCCCTGCCCCGCTACAATGCATCGCATACCTTTGAGCACGACCTGATCCACACCAAACTGGAGTTGTCGTTCGACTGGGCTAAGAAACGCGCCAACGGCAGGGCTACCCTGACGCTGCGCCCCTGGTTTTACCCGGCCAGCCAACTGACGCTGGACGCTAAAAACTTCGATATTCATTCGGTGCGCTTCGAAGGAAAAACCGATACGCTCGCGTACCGCTACGATAATGCCCAACTAGTTATTCAACTGGGTAAAACATTTACCCGTACCGAGGAATTCAAGGTCGTCATTGTTTATACGGCCAAGCCGGACGAACGCACTTCGTTCGGCGGCAGCGCCGCCATTACCAGCGATAAAGGCCTGTATTTTATCAATGCAGATGGCTCCGAACCGGATAAGCCGAGGCAAATCTGGACACAAGGGGAGACCGAAAGCAATTCGTTTTGGTTCCCAACCGTGGATAAACCCAACGAACGGTGTACCCAGGAAATGTACATAACGGTGGAAGACAAATACAAAACACTTTCCAACGGCGTTTTGATCTCCTCCAAAAAGAATGCCGACGGTACGCGTACCGACTACTGGAAAATGGACAAACCCCACGCGCCGTACCTGTTTATGATGGCGGTCGGGGAATACGCCATAGTGCGGGACAAATGGCGCGGTATCCCGGTCGACTATTACGTGGAGCCGAAATACGAACAATACGCCCGCGATATCTACCCGTATACCACCGAAATGCTCGAATTTTTCTCCAACAAACTCGGGTATGCCTTCCCTTGGCCAAAGTATTCGCAGGTGGTGGTGCGCGACTATGTCAGCGGCGCCATGGAAAATACCACCGCGACCATTTTCGGCGAGTTTATACAACTGGACAAACGCAGCTTGCTTGACAATCACCTGACCAATGAAAAGGTGGTGGCGCATGAAATGTTCCACCATTGGTTCGGCGACTTGGTCACCACCGAAAGCTGGTCGAACCTCACCCTCAATGAAGGATTCGCCAACTACTCGGAATACCTTTGGCTGGAGCACAAATACGGACGTGAAGAAGCGGATTTTCACGAACTGAACGAACGTCAGGGTTATATCTACTCGACGCAGGGCGGCGGCCACCCCCTGATCGATTTCGGCTATGAAAACCGCGAAAATATGTTCGACGCCCACTCCTACAACAAAGGGGGCGCTATCCTGCACATGCTGCGCACCCAAGTAGGCGACGACGCTTTTTTCACAGCGCTGAACCGTTACCTGAAAAAAAACGAATACACCGATGTGGAGGCACACGAGCTACGCCTGGCTTTCGAGGATGTCAGCGGGCAAGACCTCAACTGGTTTTTCAACCAGTGGTTTTTCAATACCGGACACCCCAACCTCGATATCAGCTACGACTGGGATGAAGCGAGCCAAAAAGCATCGGTCACGATTGCGCAAAAGCAGGAGCCGGCCAACGGCGTACCCTATATTTTCGAATTGCCGTTAAAAGTCGATATCTACGACGCTTCCGGCAAGGCGCGCCGGGAAGCTATCCGCCTGACCAAAAGAAGCCAAACCTTTATGTTCGACGCGCCCGTCAAACCGGCGCTGATCAACGCGGACGCCGAAAAAGCGCTGTTGGCCGTAAAAGCGGATCAGCACAGCCCGGAAGAATGGGCTTTCCTGTACCACCACGGCCCTTTGTTCCAGGACCGCCTGGAAGCCTACGATTTTTTTCAGGACAAATCGACCCCCCTGGCCGCCCAAATACGCACGGAGGCCCTGCAGGACAAACATTGGGCCCTCCGCCAAGCCGCTGCCGGCAAGGCCGACGTAAGCAAACCGGAGGTGCAGGCGGCCCTGGTCAAACTCGCCGAAAGCGACCCGGAGCCGGGTGTACGGGCGGCAGCCATCGAAGCGCTCGGCGAAACGGCCGATAAAAAATATGCGCCGGTTTATGAAAAAGGTATGGCCCCCGATCAGCCCTACAGCGTATTGAGCGCCGCCCTGGATGCCCTGAGCAAATCTGACCCGGTCGCCGCCATCGCAGCTGCCAAAAACCTGGAAAATGACGAAAACGAGGGTATCGTCCTGGCCCTGGCCGATCTTTATGCCGCCAATGCCACGCCCGGCTTGCTGCCCTGGTTTCAAAAACATGCCGGCAAAATGGACAATATGGCGGCCTTTAAGTATTATGACCTGTTTACGCAATTTCTCATCGGCCTGGAAGACCCGGCCGTGCTGGACCAGTCGATCAGCGGATTTCAGGCAACATCCCTCAACCTCAATACCAGCCTGTGGCGCCGGTTCAGCAACACCAAAGCTATTGCCGACCTGCGCAATTATTTCGCGCAAAGCGGCGATCAGGCCAGGGCAACCCAGCTGACGCAAATGCTGGCCGACATCCGGGAGCAGGAACCGGATGCCACCCTGAAGATGTATTATGGTATGTTTAACCAGCCCTGAGCGGCCAGGAGAACCCAGGTCAAATGCGTCATCCGGCAAGCCCCGGATGACGCATTATTTTTTTCGAAAAATACTGGTTCGCACAAAATCGGGGGTATAGCCGATCGGCGCCCTCTGATCGGTAAGGGTGTCGAATTGGGTTAAAATCTGCTCGCGAAAAGCTTTCAGGTAATGCGGCCGCTCGGTATTGTCGACCACGAGCAAGCCGCCCGTTTTCAAATGCGGAATGGCCTGCCGGATACACGATGGCCTGGAGCGGCCATCCACCAGGATAAGATCAAAATATTCGTCTGGAAAGGGATCGATTGCCCGCGCATATTTTTCATAACTATACCCCTTGCGCAACTTGTGGCTGCTGCTGAAATGAAGCGGGTTGGCGGGGTCGGCCGTTTCCAGACCGGCGCGGCGTTCGGGCTCGATCAACCAGCCCTGCCAATGCCGCCAGCCGTTTTTCTCCACCTGGTCTTTTATACCGTCGAGCCAGGCGGGGTCGTCTTCCACTGTTTTGACTTCCCCCGCCCGTTTGCAAAAAAACAGGGTGGAGCCGCCGCCGCCGTATTCGAACACCTTAAAACCAGGGGTTATGGCGCGTTCCAGCAAGTCCAGGGCCGGGAAATTCAGCCAGGGGAGTTGATCCCCCAAACCGCTGCGCCCGGCGGAAAGGAATTTTCTCCAGCGGCGGTAATACGCCAGATGGCCTTGTAAAGACTTCCATCCCTGCGCGTAGCGCAATGATTGAAAAAAAAAGTATGCTGTCGTTTTTTTCCAGGACATATCGGGTTCGGTCAGGTTATGAAGGTATCAGCGCAATACATTTCAGTTCGATGGCAATCGGTGTCGGCAACCGGTCGATACCCACGGTGGTTCGGCAGGGCAAATTGTCTTTGAAATACTCGGCATAAATGCGGTTGAAGGTATGGAAATCGCGTTCCATATCGGTCAGAAACACCGTCACGTCCACCAGGTCGTCCCACCGGGCGCCGCTGGCTTCCAGCACCGTCCGCACATTCTGAAAAACGGCGTGCACCTGCGCTTCGAAATCGAACGAAGTGTAATTTCCGGCAGGGCTCCGCTGCAATCCCGGCACGCTGTCCGTTTGCGGATCGCGGGGGCCGATCCCCGACAGAAACAATAAATTGCCTGCCCGGCGTGCGTGCGGGTATAGCCCGACCGGTCTGGGGGCATTGGGGGCGTCTATTTTTTCTGAAGTAGCCACGTTGTACGTTTTGTGATGAACCATTCAAAAATGGAGGCAGCCTGGCGGAGCAGCCCGGGCTGCTCCTGGATTTCACCGGTAAAAATAGTTCGCTTCGGTGATTTCGATACTTTCTATTAATTTCCCCCCATTAAAACACTTAGACAACGCCATATATGCATCTCTGGGGTATTGATCTGGGCGGCACCAAGATTGAAGGCGCCATCCTGGAAAGTCACGAAAATCCAAAACTTTTAGCCCGCCAACGCATTCCGACAGAGGCCGGCAAGGGCTACGAACACATCCTGGGCCAGGTAGCCAAACTGGTGGACCTGATGGCGGAGGAAACGGGCATGCGACCCAGCCGGCTTGGCCTTGGGCATCCCGGCACACTGGACCCAAACACCGGCGTAATAAAAAATGCCAATACGACCGCCCTTATCGGAAGGCCTTTCGACAAAGACCTCGAACAACGCCTGGGAGTGCCGGTGCGGCTGGCCAATGACGCCAATTGTTTTGCCGTAGCCGAAGCGCTCCTGGGCGCGGTACCCGAGGTTTTGCCGAATGCCGAAGTTGTCTTTGGCGTCATTCTGGGTACCGGCGTGGGCGGCGGCCTGGTAGTGCGGAAAAAAGTGATCAACGGCCGGCAAGGCATCGCCGGTGAATGGGGACACAATTTCCTTGATGAAAGCGGCGGAAAATGCTACTGCGGCAAAACCGGCTGCGTGGAAACGGTCATCTCAGGTCCTGCACTCGAACGGCATTATGACCATCTTACCGGCCAGCGCCTGCCTTTGCGCGACATCGTTGCCCGTGCCGATGCCAATACGGACCCGGCAGCCGTCGCTACACTCGACCGGCTGATCCACTATTTCGGCAAGGCCATTGCCGTGGTTATCAACATCGTGGACCCCGACGTCATCGTGCTCGGCGGGGGCGTGGGCAATACCGGCAGGCTGTATACCGACGGCGTGGCCGAGGCGCGCAAACACCTGTTTAATACCCGCATCGATACGATTTTTCTGAAACCCAAACTGGGCGACAGCGCGGGCGTGTTTGGCGCCGCGCTGTTGTAAAAAGCGGCTTAACCGGCTATAACGGGCATGTTCTGTTTCCTGCGATGTCCTCCCCTGGGTTCTTCTACAGCTGGAGCCGGAATAAACCGTTCAAAAAACATGCCGTTCGGCGTGGTAACTTGAGCGCACCAGCGGGCCGCTTTCCACATACCGGAAGCCTTTTGCCATACCGGCCTCCTGGTACCCGGCAAAAATATCGGGATGTACAAATTCAGCAACGGCGATATGCATCCTGGTGGGTTGCAGATATTGGCCGATCGTCAGAATGTCGCAGCCATGTGCCACGAGGTCGTCCATAACCCGGAAGACCTCTTCTTTGGTTTCTCCGAGGCCGACCATGATACCGCTTTTGGTGCGTTTGCCGTAGTCTTTGGTCCGGCGGATTTGCTCCAGGCTGCGTTCATATTTAGCCTGTGGACGCACCTTGCGGTAGAGGCTTTGTACGGTTTCCATATTGTGGCTTACTATTTCCTGGCCGGCACTGATCATGCGTTCGAGGGCTCCCAGTTGGCTTTTACATCGGGGATGAGCGTTTCGATGGTTGTTTCCGGGCAACGCGTCTTTACGGCGAGCACGGTTTGGCGCCAGATTTCGGCGCCCCGGTCCTGCAGTTCGTCGCGATTGACGGAAGTGATTACGGCGTGTTTGACGCCCATGAGCCAAATGGCTTCCGCCACCCGGCGGGGTTCGTCTTCGTCATATTCCGTAGGCTTGCCGGTTTTGACGGCGCAAAACGAGCAGGACCGGGTGCATACGTTGCCCAGGATCATAAAGGTGGCGGTGCCGGCTCCCCAGCATTCGCCCATATTGGGGCAGCTGCCGCTTTGGCAAATGGTGTGGAGCTGAAAATCGTCTACAATGCTGCGCACCGTGCGGTAGTTTTCGCCCATAGGCAGGCGTACCTTGAGCCAGTCGGGGCGTTTGGGGCGGGAGTCGGCTATCGGGAGTTCAAGCATGGGTTGCGATAAAATCAAAATGTTTCCAACGATTCATATCCTCCGGTTTTTCGATAGGGATTAAAGGCGTGTCCGCCACGAAACCGGCGATATGGTACAGCCGGTAACCGAGCCCGGCGAGCAGGTCGAAGTGTTCGTGCCGTTGTTCGGGGGTGTTTTTTCCGAAACATTCGGAGATCACGACGGGTTTATACTGCCCGAGCAAGCCGCGGATGGATTTGATTACTTCCAGGTCGTACCCTTCGGTATCGATTTTTACGAGGGTCAGTTTGGACAGCCACCCGGCGTAGCGTTCCTCCAGGAGGTCTTTTAACACCACCCCCTGCACTTTTGTTGGCAAAACGAAGCGCCCATGGAAATCGGACGCGCCGGCGGTGATGCCGCCGTTGTTGAACGAGGCTTCGGAAGAGCGGTAGAAAAACGTATCGGCCTGGTCGGTGACGGCCATGTTCAGCGGGTGGATGTTGGTTTTGCCGGGGTTAAGGCCGGCATTCACCTGCAGGATGCGGAACACGTGCGGGTTGGGATCGAAAGCGAGGACGAGGCCCTCTTTACCGGCAGCCAGCGCGACCGCCATGCTCAGGTGGCCGATATTGGCGCCGATGTCAATGGCCAGATCACCTTTCCGCACATATTTTTTGAAAAAATCGACTTCTTCCTGGCGGATTTCTTTCGGGGTCACCAGGGGGTTCAGCCAATTGGCAAACGCCACGGGGCCTTCGCCGGCGGGCGTGAATTGCATGATTTGATACGGGTATTGCTGGAAATGACGTCGCGCCCTTTTCCGTTTAAACGATTCTGTGAGGTACTTAACGATGTTGAACATAATAAACGGGGCGTCGCCGGCTATCAACGGCGTTTGCCCAGCTGCAAATTTACAAAGAAGTTGAGGAACACCCGCTGATTCTCTTCGCTGACCAGTATGGGCAGTTTTTTAGGAAACACATCGACCATGGCGCCGATTTCCAGCGCTTTGACGAATTCGTCGAAAGCGCCCCAGTCCATATGAAAAGCGATGGATGCGTTTGCCCCGGGCCGGAACCCCATCTCCCCGAAGCCCCGTGTGAACGGCGAAGCGCCCTTGATACGCCCGTTTTCATCGAGAAACAGGTTGGCGTTTTCGGCAGAATATTTTTCGTGAAATATCCGGCAGTCACCCGGGCTGTCGGGATCGGGGTAGCAAATGGCGAGGTAATAGGGCTTGAGCAGTCCCAGGGAAGGTCCGATGGCGTAACTTATACCTACGGCGACGCCTTTTTGTTTGGCCTTTTCGGAAAAATAGCGTTTGACGCCCCAGCCGCTGCGAACGACAAAAACATTGTTTTGTTTGCCAAAAATATACGGGCGGAAGGACCGGCTCAAGATTGGATCTGCGCTCTGGCGTTGTTCTTTCGGGTGTTTGATCTCGCCCAGGCTGATGTGAAAATAGGTCGTTTTATAGTAGGTACGCAGACGTCCGAATTCCATTCCCGGCACGAAGCCCCTGTTGGTGGTGAGCCGCATGTTGAACGTCGTTTCCCGGTTATAAACAATTCCCACTTGCTCATTGGCCTGCGTTAGCCCTTGCGACCAGGAGGAGCGCGCCAGCAGCGCTGAAAAAATGAAAAAGAGCAGTATTCGTACCATCGTGCGGGAATTTGTTTCAAAAATAGGTTTTTCCACCGGAACGCCAAGCGAATTTGATACCCAATGCATTGATTAGCCAAACTTTTTTACTGAACAAAAAAAATTGCCGGCTGTTCGGCCGTACAGCGGCTTACACCAATTGAACCTCCTTAACGGCAAAATGCGCCGTTCCATTGCCGGTACGCAGGATCAGGCTGCCATCGTCGGCCACGCCTTGAATAACGCCCTCGAAGCGGTCGCCGCCGGGGCGCACAAACTGGCGCGGCTCCCCAAGGCCCAAGAGGCAAGCGTGATAATCGGCGCGCAAAGCCGCGATATGGTTGTTTTTGAGCTGCAAATACCGCTGTTCGAGGCATTCGAAGAGCACCCCGGCCACCTCCTCCAGCTCAAACGCCGCACCCGACGCTAAGGCCAGCGATCCGGCTGCCGGCAGTTCGGGGGAGAATTCCGCCTGGTTGATGTTCAGCCCTATGCCCACGATCGAGCTTTGCCAGCTGCGCCCGCTGATGGCGTTCTGGATCAGAATACCGGCTACTTTTTTCGACCCGATGTACACGTCGTTGGGCCATTTCAGCCGTACAACGCTGCCGTCGGCAAGCCGAAGGGTACGCAGCACCGTATCCCGCACCGCCAGCGCCATGGCCTCGCTCAGCCGGAAAGCAGCGGTTGCCGGAAGCCAGGCAGGGTAGAGTATGATGCTCAGGGTCAGGTTTTTTCCCGCTGCACTGAGCCACTGGCTGCCAAATTGGCCGCGGCCGGCTGACTGACTGACAGCCCGCACCACCGTTCCTTCAGGTGGCTTACTTTTTGCGATGAACTCCCGGGCATAATCGTTCGTAGACGGCAGTTCGTCGAAACACAGGTAAACTTTTCCGATGAAAAGTGTGTTTGCCATGCGTATTGCAGCGTTTGGACAGGCAACTTCGTTTCAGAAAATTGCCGGCACGCGCAAAGTTGCGTACTTTTATGCCGGGTTATCCAGCTCGCCCGCAAAATGCCAAAGGCCGGCGGAAACCCTGAAACGTAAATTCAAAATTATATCTATTGAATCTGACATCCGTACTGCGGTCGAATAAAACCCGCGATCCCCGCTCCGAACAACTCAACCATTTTATTGTTGAAGGTATTCGCGATAAGAAAGGAAAGAATATCGTTCAACTTGATTTGCGTAGCCTCGATGACGCCCCGGCAGATTTTTTCATCATTTGCGAAGGAGACTCCAATACGCATGTCAAAGCTATTTCCGACAGCATTTACAAAAAAGTGAAAGAGGCGTTGCACACCATGCCCTCCCATACCGAGGGCTCTTTGAATGCCCGTTGGATTTTGATGGACTATTTTAACACCATCGTCCACGTTTTTTATCCTGAAACCCGGCAGTTCTATGAAATCGAACAACTCTGGAGCGATGCCGATTCGACGGAATTTGCGGACGTCTGAACAGCAAGCACCGGCTTGCAACGGGCCTTTTCACTGGGATCCCCCCCCCCCCCCCAATCACCCCCCCCACTCAATTATTAAGCAATTATGAGCAACGAAAAGCGTAAGCGCGATGACGAGTTGGATGACCCGCGCCAACCACGCGACGAGAATAATAACAATGGCGCCGATAATATGCCCCGGTTCAGTTTTACCTGGATCTATGTGCTGATTGGGCTCGCCCTCTTAGGCCTCCAATTGTCCAAGATGTTTGTGGAACCACCCACCAAGTCCTGGGAGGACTTCGAGCGTATGGTACGGGCCGGCGACATCAGCAAGATGGAAGTGGTCAATAAGGAAACGGCGCGGGCCTACGTCAAAAAGGACAGCTTGTGCAAGTATTTCGATCTGTTTCGCATCGAAGATAAAAACAAGGACTGTCAGCCGGACAAACCCGGGTGGGGCTTCAATGCCGAACAAATGTACGTGTCGTTCAATATCGGTTCGATGGACGTGTTGAAAGACAACCTTAAAACCCTGAATGAAAGCCTGATCAAAGAAAAAAAGGCCAAGGTCGTCCCTACGTACATCGATGAAACGAACTGGACCGGCACTATCATGACCTACCTGGTGCCCTTGCTGCTGTTGATGGCCCTGTGGATATTTATCCTGCGCCGCATGGGCGGCGGAGCCGGCGGACCGGGTTCACAGATATTTAATATCGGCAAATCGAAAGCCACGCTGTTCGACAACAACGCGCGGGTGAATATCACCTTTGCCGACGTAGCCGGGCTGGATGAGGCCAAGGAAGAGGTCATGGAAATCGTCGATTTCCTGAAAAACCCGAAAAAATACACGTCGCTGGGGGGTAAGATACCGAAAGGCGTACTCCTGGTTGGCCCTCCCGGCACGGGCAAAACATTGCTGGCGAAGGCCGTGGCAGGCGAAGCAGGCGTGCCGTTTTTCTCGATCTCCGGTTCAGATTTTGTCGAAATGTTTGTCGGCGTGGGCGCCTCCCGTGTGCGCGACCTGTTCCGCCAGGCCCGCGAAAAAGCGCCCTGCATCATTTTTATCGATGAAATCGACGCTATTGGCCGCGCGCGTGGCCGTGGCGCCATTCAGGGCGGCAACGACGAGCGCGAAAATACCCTCAACCAGCTGCTGGTGGAAATGGACGGTTTCCCGACGGACAAAGGCGTCATCCTTATGGCCGCCACCAACCGCCCCGACATCCTCGACCATGCCCTGATGCGCCCGGGCCGCTTCGACCGCCAGATCGGTATCGGCCGCCCCGACCTCAACGGCCGGGCCCAGATTTTCCAGGTCCACCTGAAAAATATCAAGGTGTCTCCCGAAGTGACGCCGATCGCCCTGGCCGAAATGACACCGGGTTTCGTCGGCGCCGATATCGCCAACGTGTGCAACGAAGCGGCGCTTATCGCCGCCCGCCGCAACAAAAAAGCCATTGACCTCGACGATTTTAACTATGCGCTCGACAAAGTCATCGGCGGCCTGGAAAAGAAAAACAAGATCATCAGTCCCGAAGAAAAACAGATCATCGCCTACCACGAAGCCGGTCACGCGATTTGCGGTTGGTTTCTCGAACACGCGCACCCCCTGGTGAAAGTCACTATTGTTCCGCGCGGCCTGGCCGCGCTGGGCTATGCGCAGTACTTGCCCAAAGAGCAATATATCACCCGCAAAGAAAAATTGCTCGATGACATCTGCATGACCCTCGGCGGCCGGGCTGCCGAATCGGTTGTCTTCGACAAAATCAGCACCGGCGCGCAAAGCGACCTGGACCACGTGACGCGTTTGTCGTACGATATGATTATCAACTACGGCATGAACGAACGGGTCGGCAATGTGTCGTACTATTCCATGCTGAACGAGTCGTATGTGCGTCCCTTTTCCGAACAAACCGCGTACCTCATTGACCAGGAAGTGAAGCGCATGATCGATGAGCAGTACGACAGGGCGAAAAACCTGCTTCGTGATAAGCGCAAGGAACTCGACGCGCTGGCCAAAGCGCTGCTGGAAAAAGAAGTGCTGCACCGCACCGACCTGGAGAACCTCATCGGCAAACGACCCTTTGCCGACCCCACGCCGGGCGAGAGCGCCAGCATCGCCGTAGTGGAGCCGCCGACCGGGGATGACGAAGACTGAGAACGGGAAAGACGGAATAATCCGGCTCCTGCGCCCGGTTTCCACGCGGTATACCTTGCTTTTTCGACCTGATTTTGTCTTGTATACCTCACGCTCCGCCCAGACCGGAATTTTCGTTTGCGCGGTTCGCCTTCCCAGGACCCCCACACCTTTTTTCTGCGGAAACGCGGGAAAAACTCTACGGTTTGGTAGCACTACGCTAATTGTTAAATTCCGCCGGACGAGGTATAACAACCGCCAATCCGTTCAGTGCCCGCTGATTACATCCCGGGCAAATAAGATCAGCGGCTTCCAGTAGGCCGACGTGGAAATATTTTCCCGGATAACGCCGCGGCTGGTAGTGCTGTGCACCACGACAATGCCCTTGTTGCTGCGCTCCACGACCATGGCGACGTGCTGGATGTTGCGTTTGTTTTTCCCGAATACAATAAGATCCCCTGGCTGTACGGCATTCAAACTGACCGGCACGCCTTCAGCCGCCTGTGCCGACGAAGCCGGTGAAACCGGTACGCCGAATTGTTTCAGGACGTAGCTGGTGAACCCCGAACAATCAAAGCCTGCGCGCGGATCGGCGCCTGCATACTTATACGAAGCGCCTTCCAACTGGAGCCCATACTTTACCACCTCTTGCCGGAATTGGCGTTCGGATAAATTGCCGGCGTTTGCCGGGGGGCGCACACTTTTTTTGGCGGCCGAACAACCGTTAAAGAACAAGGCTGCAACCAGCGCGCTGGAAAAGACAAAAACCGGTACGGCAGGATACCCTTTTTTCATGGCGAGTTAAATTAAAGGGCATAAACGCCATAGCCGGGCTAAATCTTACTTAAGGCACTAAAAAACGGCTGCCGGCTTTTCAACCGGCAACCGTTGCACTTTTCGTTTTGTTAAGCAGCCTTTTGTTATTGTATCGGAATATTTTTTCAAGATTTTGCCCTGCGGCAGGCCACATCAGTCGACGAGGCGGCGCCCCAGCACATCGCGGGCAAACAGAATACGCGGACGCCAGTACGACGAGGTGCTGACATTTTCGACAATCACGCCCCGGCTGCAAGTGCTGTGCACGCAAATAATCCCATCGGGGTTGTTTTCCACGACTATGGCCACGTGTTGAATACGGCCACGCCGGCCGAAAAAAAGCAGGTCGCCCGGCATGACGTTCCGGAGTGGCACTTTTATACCCTGAACAGACTGTGTGGAAGAACTGCTGGATACTTCGGCATCGAATTTTTCCAGGATGTAACTCGTGAACCCCGAACAATCGAAGCCCGTACCGGGGTTCCGGCCGGCATACCGGTAGCGAATGCCGACAAACTGGCGGGCGTAATCGATGATTTCCTCCCGGAATTGCACCATTTCGGTGCTCAACGAGCGGCTTGGACTAAAGGCTGATCCAAGGACAAAAACAAAACTGATAAGGCTGATGCATAAAATAGGGCGTAATCGGGGCAAGCAACTACAAGAAGGGTCGCTCATAGAAACGGCATTTTCACAGGGCGCCGGCAAGGGGTGGCGTTGAAACTTTGACCGGCATTTTCGTGGCTGGTCTTACCCTGGGTGTGAAAGATTGTTTTGGATTAAAGAAAACAGAACAGCTCCCCAGCTTCGCCAGAGGAGCAGCGCAAAGATAGAAATATCTTCAAACTTGTTGATTATCAGAGTTAAAAAAATATTAAGACGCTAGCGTTCGAGTTGAAACGCATCGGAATCGCCCAGGAAAGGCAACTGTGCGCGGTATTGGCGCAGGGCGTCCAGCGACAGTTCTGCCGTGAAAATACCCGGCATTCCGGCGCCGATATGGCAGACGGCCTGGCCCGAATAATCCCAGATACCCGAGTCGCCGGCGTATTCGAGTCCGTTGCCGTCCGTGCCAACGATGTTTACGGCGGCCACGTAACTCTGGTTTTCAATAGCCCGGGCGGGTAGCAGGCTGCGCCAGTGGTGCCCGCGCCGCGCTGGCCAGTTGGCGACGTATAAGAGCAGGTCGTACGGAGCTGCCGGGGTTTGGCGGCTCCATACCGGGAAGCGCAGGTCGTAGCAAATGAGCGGGCAAATCCGCCAGCCCAACCACCCCAGCACCAGGCTTTTTTGGCCGGCAGTGTACGTTTCGTGTTCGTTGGCCAGGCTGAATAAGTGCCGCTTGTCGTAGCAGTCGATGGAGCCATCCGGGCGCGCAAACAGCAGTCGGTTGAAATAACGCCCTTCCTCCCGGCAGATGAAACTTCCGGTAATGGCCGCGCCGAGCAGGCGGGCCTGGTTGCGCAACCATTGGCCGGTTGGGCCCTCCATCGGTTCGGCCAAAGCCGCCGCCTGCATCGAAAAACCCGTGCTGAACATTTCGGGCAGCACCGCCAGGTCCGTCGTGCCGGCCAGGGGGGCCAGTATTTCAGCAAGCCCGGCCCGGTTAGCCGCAGGGGCCTCCCAATGCAGCTGCGTTTGAAGGATCGTAATGCGCATAGATCGATACACGGATATAAGTGGATAGCGCAAACTTATAAGCTTATCCTGCATAGTTGTGCAGTTTAATTTTTTTGAATGCAGGGTTTGCTTCATTTTGCTACCGATATGAACCACACCCGTCAGGAATATTCCATACCTACCAAGTACCGGTAATTTGTATTTTTGCTTCCAGGCAAACGACTATTACCCGCCAAGAACAAACGTCATGCTTATGAAAACCATCAACGATTGGCTGTCGGAATACGGCGAAAGCCACCAAAACCCCACCAACAAACTGGTGCACTGGATTTGCGTACCGACGATTTTTTTTAGCATTGTGGGCCTTTTTTACGGCATCAAGCTGGGTGTGCCGGTGCTGCCCGGCATCCAACTGAACGTGGCCACCGTGCTGCTGCTCCTGGTCGTCGGATACTACGTCCGGCTTTCTCCCGCACTCGCGGTCGGCATGTTGCTCTTTTCGCTGCTCTGCCTTTTTATCGCCCAACAAATAGAAACGGCCGGGCTGGTTCTGTGGCAGGTATGCCTGAGCCTCTTTGTCCTGGCCTGGATTGGCCAGTTTTGGGGGCATAAAGTGGAAGGCAAGAAACCCTCCTTTTTCCAGGACCTGCAGTTTTTAATGATCGGCCCGGCCTGGCTCATGAGCTTTATTTACAGCCGTTTTGGACTGCGCGTGTGAACCACGCCCGCCTGTGCACCCGGCAGCTATTTCAGATACTATTCATGGAAGATATTACCCAGCAAGGTTACGTCCGTGGGGCGCCCGCACCCAACGGAATCCTGCACATCCATTTTTACCACCCCAACCACAACAGCCTGCCCAGCCGCCTGCTCCACGGGCTGGCCGGTGCATTGGATGCTGCCGGTCACGACCCGGCCATACGGGCGATCGTACTGCGCAGCGATACGCACAAGACCTTTTGCGCAGGCGCCAGCTTCGATGAGTTGGCAGCGATCGGCGACGCAGAGACAAGCCGTGATTTTTTTTCCGGTTTTGGACAGGTGATCAATGTCATGCGGCGGTGCCCGAAAATAATCATAGGCCGTATTCACGGGAAAGCGGTCGGGGGTGGCGTAGGTCTGGCGGCAGCTACAGACTTTTGTATGGCCTCTTCATACGCCTCCGTCCGCCTCAGCGAGCTGGCTGTCGGCTTCGGACCATTTGTTATCGGGCCTGCCGTGGAGCGCAAAGTTGGTTTGGCGGCCTTCAGCCAGATGGCCCTGAACCCCGGTGAATGGCAGACGGCCGCCTGGGCAAAGGAAAAAGGCTTGTTCCAGGAAGTATTCGATACCGTGGAGCAACTGGATGCCTACCTCGATCATTTTTGCCAAAACCTGGGGAGCTACCACCCTGAAGCGCTCGCCGAACTAAAACGGATCTTTTGGCAAGGAACCGAGCATTGGGACACACTCCTGCACGAACGGGCAGCCATCAGCGGCCGGTTGGCCTTGTCGGAGTTTAGCAAAAAGGCAATCGAAGCGTTTAAATCCAGGCGCTCAGACTAGAATATCCAAAAACTGGTCGAACAAATAGCGCGCGTCGTGCGGGCCCGGGCTGGCCTCCGGGTGGTATTGCACCGAAAATGCCGGTTTGTTTTTCAGCCGGATACCTTCCACCGTCTGGTCATTCAGGTTGAGGTGGGTGGCTTCGACAAGGCTGGGCGAATCGTAAACCGCCTGTTCGAGCACACCGAAGCCGTGGTTCTGGCTGGTCACCTCGCAATGGCCGGTGAGCAGGTTTTTGACCGGGTGGTTGATCCCCCGGTGGCCGTGGTGCAATTTGTAGGTCGGCAGGCCAACGGCGCGGGCCAGAATTTGTTGGCCCAGGCAAATGCCGAAAAGCGGCTTCCCATCGTCGAGCATTTGTTGGGTCAGCGCTACGGCATAATCCATCGAAGCCGGGTCGCCAGGGCCATTGGAAAGAAAATAACCGTTGGGGTTCCAGGCTTTGATTTCTGCAAACCCGGTCCGGGCCGGGAATATCTTGAGGTAACAATTGCGCTCGGCAAAACAGCGCAAGATATTTTTCTTGACCCCAAAATCCATCACAGCAATCCGTCGCGGGGCATCCGGGTTGCCCATGTAGTAGGGCGTTTTGGTCGTCACCTGGCTCGACAGTTCAAGGCCGGACATCGGCGGCGTATCGCGCAAGCGCCTTGTCAGTTCGTCGAGGTCTTCGATCTCGGATGAAATGATCCCGTTCATGGCCCCGCGGGTGCGAATGTGTTGCACCAGGGCGCGGGTATCCACATCTTCAATCGCAACGAGGTTTTCTTCTTCGAAATAGTCCTGGATACTCTTGTCGGCCATGAACCGGCTGTAGGGGACGTTGAAATTCCGGCACACGAACCCAGAGATTTTAATGTGTTCGCTTTCGATTTCATCGTTTTTTATCCCGTAATTGCCAATATGTACATTGGTTGCCGTCAAAATCTGACCGGAATACGAGGGGTCGGTAAAAATTTCCTGATAGCCGGTCATTCCGGTGTTAAAACAGATTTCGCCGGTGGTAGTACCGGTTTTGCCGGCAGCCCGGCCCCGGAATACCGTACCGTCTTCAAGGAGGAGGATAGCGCGACTCACGTTTGCATGGTTCAGGATGAAAAAATGGCACACCGCTTTTACGCTGGCGGTCAAACCCTATGGCGGCGCAAACACTACATGATTTTGGGGTGCAAAGGTCGATCAAGCGGCGGGGTTTTCCAAACCAGCCTTAATGTTTTCCGGAATATTGCCTTTGCGCGCCTGCTAAGGAACGATGAAAGAATAAGTTCGCGATTTCAGGCCAATTATTTTGGCGTCAACCAACTATCTTTTGAGGCGAATAGCAGCGCTATTTAACGAAAAAGATGGGACGGATGGCGGCAAAAGGATGGCATCAAATCGGGAAGTTATTCTTTCATCGTTCCTAAAACGTATTTTATATCGAACCGTTCTTTTTATCCCGGTATGCGCCGATTTTACAGCCGCTAATACCAACCGATTTTAGTTATGGCCTTTGACCACCCCCTTTCAGAATTGCTCGATGCGGCAGTTCGCCGGTTCAATACCCCGGATTTTATCGCCGCCGATCCGATCAGTATTCCCCATCGCTTCAGCCGGCTGCAGGATCGCGAGATCATGGGGTTCTGGACCGCCACCCTGGCCTGGGGGCAGCGCCAGACGATCATCCAAAACGCCCTTCGCCTGATCGATCTGATGGACGGCGCGCCGTTCGATTTCATCCGGCGCCACGAGGAAAGCGACCGGAAGCGTTTTCTGGCGTTCAGGCACCGCACCTTTCAGCCAACCGACACCTTGTATTTCCTGGAGTTTTTCCAGCAATTCTACCGGCGGCACGATTCGTTGGAAGAAGCCTTTGCGCGCCACTTGCCCCCCGGAGCCACTACCGTGGAGGCAGCGCTCGTGGGATTTCACCGCGATTTTTTCGATCACCCCTGGGCCCCCGGGCGCACGCGCAAACACGTGGCCACCCCTGCGCGCGGCTCCACCTGCAAACGCATCAACATGTTTCTGCGCTGGATGGTCCGGCGCGATGCAGCCGGTGTGGATTTCGGCGACTGGGCGCGCATCCGGCCCGCGCAATTGCTCATCCCGCTCGACGTCCATGTTGACCGCGTGGCACGCCGCCTGGGCTTATTACAGCGGCCGCAAACCGACTGGAAGGCCGTTGTGGAACTCACCGAAAACCTGCGCTTGTTCGATCCGGAAGACCCCGTGAAGTACGATTTTGCGTTGTTTGGGATGGGGGTGTTGGAGCGCCGGTGAGGGCGGGTGGCGGCAATATTTTTCTTTGCCTTTTCCAGGTCAAGCCAATAATGTATTTAATATCCATGGATATACAATACATTTGCTACGACATCTTTAATCAACCATGCAATTAAATCTTTATGAAACCTTCGCCTTGGCCCTTGGATGGCATTAAAGCCTTTTCCGGTTCCGAATCGCAATCCCAAATTATCAAAACAGGGCTTATCGAAACCTACCTTTCCGTTGGCAACCATGATGACAAATTCTATTTAATCGGTTCGAAAGGCCTCGGTAAAACGACCTTGCTGAGCTACAAGAGCTGGTTGTACCACGAGCAATTTGGCAACGCCTACAAATCCAATACCTCCACCGACGAGCTGACGGAAAACCTGGAAATCAACGCCAAAACATTTTCCAAAGAAGACCTCTTCAGCTTCCGGAGCGTGACGGATTGGAAGACCTTGTGGAAACTGACGTTGTGGATTTTATCCTTCAAAATTTACGGCCTGGAGATCAATCCCCAACTGGACGAAATGATCCAGAAAAGCTCGCGCCTGAGCACGATTTTTTCAAAATTACTGGCCAACCGGAAGAAAATAGCCGCCTTTCCGCAATACATCAACGAATTCATTGAAAACGCGAAAAAAATCAAAAGCGGGGTCGCCATCTTTATCGATGATGTGGACCAGGCTTTCGAACAGTGTTTTCTGAGCAACGAACACTATTCCCTGGACGACGAAGAGGCCAACGCCTGGCCAGCGGTTAGTATCTGGGTCAACGGCCAGAACGCCCTGATCGCCGCCATTTACGCTATCCGCCGGCAAAACCACCATATCAAGATTTTTGCGACCATCCGCACGGAAGCGTACCGCTGTATGGAAGAGCAAATGGCGCCCAACTATGAAGATCACGCCATTTTTCTGGAGTACGACAAAGCCGACATCCGCGACATTTTTATTAAAAATATCCAGCTGATCCCGGATGAACAACTCGCTTACCGAACAGGCCAAACGTCGATTGAACAATTTCTGGGGTTCGACGACGAAATGAACCACCGGTTCGCCGTGGATTATTCGAACGAACCGCGAAAAGAATCCGCTTTCGACTTTATCTTCCGCCATACCTATGGCCGGCCCCGTGAAATCGTTCACATGGGAAAACAACTGCACGGCCTGGTAACGCAGCCGAGCTATCACAAGTTAAGCCGGGGCGAAAAAATCGAAAAGGTCCGGACAATGGCCACACAATTTGCGGATAAGCTTTTTGCAGACTATCGCAAACAGATTATTCCCAATTTTGACTATGACGGGAAGTTTATGCAGTTTATCAAAGCCGTGCCTGGAAATGTCATTCCAACGGAGGAACTCGGCCGGCTGGATACGCAAACTACGCGGCTGTATTACAGCCTTGGCCTGCTCGGACGTGTGGAAGAATATCCATTCGGCAAAAAAATTCAACGCTTTTTGCCCGCAGCCGAATACAACTACACCAACCTCCTTGATATTCCAAACTCTGAATTTTACATCATCCACCCGACGATCGACCAGGTGCTGCTGAAGTACCATACATACGGCGATTTTTACTACAAATATTGTATTATTGGCAATGGTTATCCGTTCCACTCGCCACAGGGAGATATGCCCAAACAACGGGCACATTATATTCCCAAGGAACTTTCCGGGCACGACGGGAAAGTGCCCGCCGACGGGAACGCCTGCAGCATTCGGGAATATTATAACCATTTTTTTGGCGACGAACGTATCCCGAAATTTTACGGAACATACGTCAATGAAATAAACCTGGCCAAACGGGTCCTGACCAAACTGGCGCGAATATGTTACTTCCACCGCCTGAACAAATCTTTTGCCGGTGCGCAATACGCCGGCAAAATCCGGGCTTTTACCCAGGAACTGGAAGATTTCAGTATAACCAGGCCTTACTACAACATCATGAATGAGGAAGACATAGACGCTTCGCAAAGCAAGTTTCTCGACAAACTCTTCGGCAGAACAATCGCCCTGGGCGCCATTTTATTTCTCGACCTCCGCTTCGCCAGTATAAAAAAACTGCTGCTCACCGGCCCAATCGACCTGAAGTGCGAAGACGATCCCGATACCGTCTATCAATTTTTTCGCAGGAGTTTTTTTATCCCCAACCTGAGCAAAAAGGACCAGAGTTTGAGCAATGATTCCAAGTTGCCGGAGCACCGAAAAGCCAAGCAGAGCATTTTTGATACCCTGTCGGCTTTTGAACAAGACACTCTTATAGAGTTAAGAAAGATTGTGATCCAGGAAGTGGAGATGACCTCGGACACTGACCTGTTTATCGAACCGGCGCATGCGGAGTGGGTGATCCAAAACGTCATGAATAAAATATGGAACCCGTTCCAATAGCCGGAATATGGCAGTGATTCTCGCTTTGCCTTTAACCACCGATTCTCTGGGGACTTGTCATGTTGGAAACAGCCACACAAGCCAAATTTTATGCTGGAATGTTGGCTTGTGTGGCTGTTTCCAACATGACAAGCCCCCGTTAACGTGAAGAATTGGTGCAAACCGAGAATTGCTGGGAATATGGTATTTCGATATCCTGTTTTTCTGGCCTATATCCCTCTCATCTCCCTTTGCTTAAAAACTTCCGGTATCCTGCCTGTATAAGGGAGGACACAGGAATCGCCAAAACCGGCCTGAAAAGTGCTGGCAATCGGACCTTCGCACTCGGTAATCCCGAGCAACCGGCCCTTGATTGTTCACCAACAGCATTCGATATGGAACGGTTCCTTACCCTTTGTCTTGCCCTGTTCGCCGCGTGGTCTTTTTTTTCCTGCAAGCCGGCGGCCGAATTTCCCCCGCCCACCCCACGGTTTATAGCAACCGCTATCGACCCTTCCGGCACCACTGCCGGCAAGGACTGGCCGATGCCCGACAGCCTTTTTTTCCAACACATCATCGACAGCCTGATGCTTTGCGGCGGCTACCTGTATGTGTACAACCTGGGCCGCCGCGTTCCCAGGCCGGTTATATTGCACATCCTTTGCAAACAGGAGAACACCGACGTCTGGGTCTCCGACTACGGCGAAAAAAAACAGGCGAACGACTCCATCGAGCAGCGCAACGGGCGTTCCGTTAAACAGTTTTGGGCGGTCTTAAACGCCGAATTGTTCCAATACCGGCCCGCCGAATCCGACGACTATACCTACCTCTTGCCCGCCATCCAATCCCTGTGCCACTCCTTGAATTCGGCGGCTTTCCGGCCTTTTCGCCAGTACGCGCTGCTGTACACCGATTTTATCCATCATGAAAAAGACCGGGCACCGGTTCGCCTGGGCGCTGCCCAATTAGAACCGCTCACGCAAACGCCCGCGCGGGTCTTTTTTTCCACCTACGCCGACACCGCCGGATATGGCGGCCTGAAGGTGGCGTGGTTGGGCGGGCCGGAAGAGTTTCTCCTGGCAAGCCTTGCATCAAAGGAAGCTCCCTGATATTTATTCACCTCCCAACATTGGACTACTATGCAAAGTAAACACGACAAAATCAGCAGTGCACGGCGGTATGCCGTCGATGCCGTCGAACACCTGCAACAAAAGGCGCTGTGTCTGGTGGAAATCGCGCAGATCAATCAGCTGATGCACATCGGCCGGAAAACCTTGCTCGACGCGCCGCATCATTTTTTCACCTGGACCTTGCAGGTTCTGCTATCCGCCGACGCCATTTCCAGCGCGCCGCTTATCCTGCTGGCCATGACGGAAGGGCAAAAACTGGAGGGCCCCTTTTGGCTGGCCGTTTTTTTTATCCTGTATTTTATTACCGTCGGTGCGGCAACCACCATCGCCGCCGAATTTTTGGCCTTGGGCAACAGCAAACGCCATCAGCATTTCTACCTCCAGGTACGCCAGCTGGCGCATCCGGACAAAACGGCCTCCGCACTGGAGCTGGAGTATACACAGGATGCCCGGCGAAAAAAAAGGACCGCCATTATCCTGCTCGTGGCGTTGTCGGTCCTCCTAACCGTTTTGGGCGCCTTCCGGGTGTGGGTGGTCAATAACCGGCAATGGAACTTCCGGATCATCGATGTTTTACACTTTCTGCCGCTCGGCCTCGCCTTTTTTCTGGTTATTTTGGGAAAATACAAGTTTATCCTGATCAAAACCTGGCAATGGGCCGGAAAACGCAAGCGGCTCATCCGCCGATATCGCCACCACCGCGCCACAGCGGACACCCTGATTATGGTAATGCTGGACTGTCTGCAATCCGGAAACGTACCCCTGGATTCGGACGACCTGCCTTCGGAAGTAAAAGTAGGTATCCACCATTACCGGAACAACAATCCGTTTGAATTGGCCGAACTGGATGCCAGCGCGGAAAAGGCCTTCGCGATCAACCATTATAACTAGCCCAGGGCCGGCAATAAAATTCTTTACCACGCAAAACACGACAGGTTATGAAGAAAAACTTATTTTGCATCGTCTTGGCGATCTGTTTTTCCAGCTGCCAAAAATCGGAGCAATATTTTGCCCTGTTTAAAGACTATCCCAACCTACACGGAAAAATCCCCGTATATTTTGGTAAACAACAAATCGGTTTTTCCAAAGGCCCCGTAAAACAGGAAAACGAAGGCATGTATATTCTCTCTATCCAGATCGACGTACAATACTGCTCTCTAATCCAGTCGAACACGCATGTTATTGCCGAAAACGGCGTGCTGGAAGTCCGGCTCTGCCCCGAGGAGGACCGGTATCCGCTAAACCCGGGCTCCAGTGTGAAGGGTTTCGGAAGCGAGTGGGGATACCAGGCGCATTTGCTCAGTTTGAAAGGCTCCAATTTTATACAGAAAGTACAACTTCTTTTTCACAGACATCCCCGTTAAGCCGCTACATAACCCGCTCTTTCACATCCTGAACCAAAAATGGATAGTCCAACGCTATTGTCCGAGCTCGCCTTTTCTACCCCGGAAACATTCTTTGCCTACTGCCAGGAAAACGCCAACACCACGGGCGTTGTGCCACACCCGTCTATCGGAGGCGCTTATGCGCCGCCCGCCCGGTTGAACGCCCTTGAAGCGCGGGTGCGAAGCAATAGCGGCTATGCCGGCCATGAAGCCGTATTTTTCCAGGCCAATGCGCTTTCAGGGTGCCTGTTTTTTGTTTTCGTTCATAATACGGTACGCGGTATGGCACAGGGCGGCACCCGGCTCATGGCCTACGACACCCTGGACGACTTGCTGTACGACGGCCTCCGGCTTAGCCGGGCGATGACTGAAAAAAACGCGGTGGCGGAGCTCTGGTGGGGCGGCGGCAAGGCGATCATCTGCCCGGTCGACGGGCTCGCCAATATCGACGCCGAACGCCGGAAGTGTATTTTCGAACAATACGGCGCCTTTGTCGCCTCCCTCAACGGCGTGTATGTGGCTGCTGAAGATATGAACACGACACCCGAAGATATGCTGACGATTCTCTCGGCCGACCGCTTCGTCACCTGCCTGCCGCCCCGGGCCGGCGGCAGCTCCAACCCGAGCCCCTGGACCGCCAAAGGCGTGTTCAAGGCGATGCTGGCCACTGTCCGGCACGTGGAAGGCCGTGATTCGCTCGCGGGCATGTCGGTGCTAGTCCAGGGCGTCGGCAATGTGGGCCACACACTTGCCCGGCTGGCAGCCGGTGCCGGCGCCTCCATCCTGGCCGCCGACCCCAACCCCCGGGCCATCGAGGCGCTGCAAAACGCGTTGCCGGAAGTAACCGTCGTTTCCGGCGATCAACTCTTCGACACCCCCTGCGATATCTTTGCCCCCTCGGCCCGCGGCGGCGTGATCGACCGCGTCGCCGTCGAAAAACTGCGCTGCCGCTACGTCATTGGCGCAGCCAACAACCAACTAGTGGACGACGCCGAACAGTCCCGCCAACTCCAAGCCCGGAACATCGTGTACCTGCCCGATTTTTTTATCAACCGCATGGGCATCATCAATTGCGCCAACGAGCAATATGGGTACCTGGAAGCAGACTTGAATACGGCTGTTGAAAAAATCTACGCTGATGTACAGTGGCTCCTGAAAACGGCCGGAGCAAAGCACCAGACGCCCTACCAGGTGGCAATCGAACAGGCAAAAAAACTGGCGGCCATTCCCCATCCGATCTGGGGGCACCGGGGCGTCCGGATCATTCAGGACCTCCTGCAACGCAAGTTCTGACGCCGGGGGGGGAGGTTTACTTTTCACCAGCGGCGGCCAGCAGGACATTGTACCGCCGCAGCCGGCGCTCTACGTCCGCTCTGCTGGTTTCCTGAAGCCGCATGGAAAACGGCTCCGCGTCGGGCAATGCCAGGCGCACCACACCCGATTTGTTCTTTTTGTCCTGCAACATCAGGTCCCAAATTGCCGGGAAGGCCGAATCGGGTATGGGCCGGCAGGGAAAAAAGCCGGGGATGATCCGAAGGATTTCTGCATCCTGTTCGAAGGGAAAAACGGCGCCGGCGCCGTCGGAAGGCAGCGCCTCGCACAGCATGCCCATCGCTACGGCCTCGCCATGCGTGAGCGGGTCGGCGGTGGGCAGGAAATAACTCTCGATGGCATGCCCGAAGGTATGCCCGAAGTTGAGCAAGGCGCGGATGCCGTGTTCGTGGGGGTCGAGGGTCACCACTTGTGTTTTTACGGATATGGAGGCTTCCAGCAGGTCGATCCAGCTGGCCGCGCTCAGTGCCGCCCCGTCAGCGATGCTTTCAGGGTGTAAACTTTGAATTTTTTGCCACAGCGCGGGGTCGCCGATCAGGGCATGTTTGATGATTTCGGCAAAACCACTGCGCAGCTCCCGCGCCGGCAGGGATTTCAAAAAATCCGGATCGGCAAAAACCGCCACCGGGTTTTTAAACACGCCGATCGCATTTTTTACACCGTGAAAATCGATGCCGAGTTTGCCGCCGATAGCCGCATCGGTCATCGCCAGCAGACTGGTGGGCAGCTGCACAAAATCGAGTCCGCGTTTATAGGTAGCGGCACAAAAACCGCCCATGTCGCTGATTACGCCGCCGCCGAGGTTGATGACCAGCGCCCGGCGGTCGAGGCGGGCGCCGAGCATGGCTGCCCAGATTTGCTCGCAAGTTTGCAGCGTTTTGAGTTGCTCGGGCACAAATCCGGCAGTGCCCGCATGCCCGATGCCACCCACCACAAATTCCACAGCGCCCGGCAGCTGGAGGCAGCCCGAACAAACGGCGTGGGTATTGCGGTCGGTAATAATAAAAAATTGCTCGTATTGCCGGTTCCGCAGCCAGGCCGGCAGCGTTTCCGCCAGCGGGCCGAGAAAGACCGAACTATCCGGCAGGTGAAACGTATGGTTCATAACGCATCAGGAAAGCGTGGGCATACGGATCTCGACGGAAGTGCCTTTGCCCGGTTCGCTACTCAGGTGAATTTTCCAGTGGTGTTCTTTACAAATGGTTTTTACGTAAAACAAACCCAGGCCAAACCCTTTTACATTGTGCACGTTACCGGTGGGCACCCGGTAAAACTTATTGAACACATGCCGTTGGTGCTCCTTGGAAATGCCGATACCGTTGTCCTGCACGCGCAACACGAGATGGCCGTCTTTATTCTGGGTCTGGATCACGATCAGGGGTTCACTTTTGGAATATTTCACGCCGTTGTCTACCAGGTTGTGCAAAATATTGGTGAGGTGGAGCCGGTCGGCGCGGATCATGGATTGGGCAGCCTCCAGTTGAAGTTGCAAGGTACCGTTTTTTTCGCCCACCTTCAATTCGATGGAAGGTGAAATACTGCGCAATAATTCCGTCAGGTCGATATCCTCCAGGCTCAGATCGATCCGGTCGCGTTCGATTTTGGCCAGTTGAAGCACTTTTTCCACCTGAGTGTTGAGCCGCATGATCTGTTCTTTGATAATGGTCGAGTACCGGCTGAGGCGCGGATCGGCTTTGATCAGCTCGTTTTGCAGGAAAACATCCGTGGAAATATTAATTGTGGAAATGGGCGTTTTAAACTCATGGGTCATATTGTTGATAAAATCGCGCTGGAGTTCAGAGAGTTGTTTTTGCCGCAGGATGACAATCATGGCGTAAATAAAAAACGCCACGGTGATAAGAATAAGTCCCGTGAAGATCACTACGATCCACATATTGCTGAGCAGGTTGGCGCTTTTATTGGGGAAACGAACGCCGAAGTAGTAAATAAAATCGCTGTCGTAGTGCGTGGGCAGGGGCGCATCCAGTTGCTCGCCTTCCCCTATGGCCGAAGGTTTTTTATACTTGATCATCTTGCCGCTGACCATCTTGTTGCTGGAGCAGTCGAAAATACCATACTGAAAATCTTCGCGCATGCCCTGGTTTTCAAAGGCCTTTTGCAGGTAAAATTCGAGCGTGGCTTCGTCAAACTGATTGTTGATATTGACGACGTAATAGTTGGAGTACACCTGATTGATCAGGTCGGCGTCTTGCAGCACAAACAGCCCGATGCGCGCCAGGTCGCGGGCCGTATCCAGCAGGGCTTGCCGCACCTTGCGGTCGAATTCCTGTTCCTGCAGGTTCCAGGAGCGCAACACCCAATAGGTTTGCACCGACAACAGGCTCAGGATCGAAAGCGCGCCCAGTACGATAACACGGCGAATAATGGTATTGGTCATATCGATGTATAAAAAAGATGCAAAAAAACGCCGGTTCAGGCTAAGAGTTGAGGTTCAGGCCGTTGTTTGCTTTTTATTTGAATCCCACCCGCTCAACCGGCTCCGGCAGAACGCCCGGAAATTCGCCAGGGCGGATGCCAGCTGTTCTGGCGCTTCGAACATGCCCATGTGCCCCACGCCGGCCAGCAAGTGCACGTCGGCCACTGCCGGCAGCGCGGCAGCCTCCAGGGCTTGCGCGGCGGGGATAACCGAGTCCTGTTCGCCCAGGACGAACTGCACCGGGCAGGGGCTATCCCGCAGGGTGTGCGTGTGGTCTTTCCGGTCGATCATGGCCTGCAGGGCATCGGCAATGCCGCCTGCCGTTTGTTTTTGCCCCTGTTCGATCAGGCGCTGCACCACATCGGGGTGTTGTTGTCCAAATGCGGGAGCGAACAACCCGGGAAACAGTTGGGCCACGTATAGCTCCTTTTTTTCGGCCTGAAGCATCCCGATGCCGCGGCGGCGGTTTTCGATGCGCTCCGGCGTGTCTTCGTAAGGGTGGGAATGCACCAGGGAAAAGCCGGCGAGCCGCTCGGGGTGTTTTTCGGCAAACGCCAGCGCGGTATAGCCGCCCATAGAATGCCCTGCTAGCACACAGCGCTCAATATCCAACTCGTTGAGCACGGCGCACACCGCATCGGCATAGGCGTCCATGCCCGGCGCCAGGGCCCGTTCGGAGCCGCCGAATCCAGGCAAATCGACGCGTACGAGCGGCGCGGGGACAAGTAGCGGCAACAACCCGTCCCAAACGGAAGAGTCCTCGCAAAAACCGTGTACCAACACCAGCGGTAGCCGACCGGCAACAAGGCCGTTCGCGTCGTATTGCAAGCGCCGGCCATTGACAAACAAGTGGTCTTTCATGGCTGCAAAACTGCAAAAATTGCGCTGGATTTGCACGGCTTGTCAATTTCATGCCCGGAATGCCGTTGTTTTCCCGATTTTTACCGCCAGAGCAACAAATCACGCTTATGGCATCGGAAATCCGCCTGTTCAATGATATTTCACGCGCCTTCAGTCCGGAACTCCCGCGCGACCTGGGTACGCTGGACCAGCACCTGGATTTCATCCTGCCCAAAGTAATCCCCTACGGCGAAGACCTGCGCGAAGAAAAGTTCTGGCTGGGCAAACGCTGGAAGGAAGTGCGCGACGACGAAGGCTTCCACGAAGCCATCCTGCATATTTTTAACGCTGGAGGCGAATACCTGCTTTCCCTCGACGGCAACCTCATCAAAGGCGCCTGGCGTAAACTCGGCGAAGAAAATTCCCTCATTATTGACATGGCCAGCAAAAGCGAACTGTTCGACCTGCGGTTTATGAACAACGACTTTATCGTACTGACCAAACACGGCGACCAGGCCCGCAAGGGCCAGCGCAAGTATTTCTGCCTTATCCACGAACGGGCGGCTAAAACCCCCAAAGGTCAGGAATTGGACTGGCGCAACATCATGGAAAAACTGTTCAACGTGTGGCGCGACAACAGCCTGGGCCTCTGGGCCTGGTTTTTCTTTGTGACCGTGCTGGGGATCATTATCTATCTATCTGTCAGCTAAATGGAAACACTTGATTGGATTGTACTGGCCGGTACTTTGGCGTTTGTTGTATTTTACGGCGTTTGGAAAACCCGGAACATCAAGTCCAGCGATAGCTTTCTGGCTGGCGAGCGCAATTTGGCCTGGTGGACGATCGGCTTGAGCGTGATGGCCACGCAGGCCAGCGCCATCACTTTTTTGAGTACGCCGGGGCAAGGCTTTTTCGACGGGATGCAGTTTGTGCAGTTTTATTTCGGCATGCCGATCGCCATGATCTTCCTGGTCATCTTTATCCTGCCGGTATATTACCGCCTGAAGGTCACCACGGCCTACGAATACCTCGAACAGCGTTTCGACCTGCGCATGCGCACGCTTACGGCCATACTGTTCCTGATTCAGCGCGGCGTAGCGGCCGCCATCAGTATTTACGCCCCCAGTATTGTCCTTTGCGCCGTGTTTGGCTGGAGCTTGCCGCTGACGAACCTCCTGATGACCGTTTTTGTCGTTATTTATACCACGTCGGGTGGCAGCTCTGCCGTCAGCCGCACGCAGGAGCTCCAAATGACGATCATGTTCGGCGGCTTGTTGCTGGCGTTTTTTCTGGTATTGAATCAGCTGCCCGATGGCGTGGGTCTGGGCGAAGCCTGGCAGATCGCCGGCGCCACGGGCAAAACCCAGGCAGTGGACTGGTCGTTCGACTGGGATGACCGCTACAACTTTTGGTCGGGTGTATTGGGCGCGACCTTCCTGTTTTTGTCTTATTTCGGCACCGATCAAAGCCAGGTGGGGCGATACTTGTCGGGGAAATCGCTGCGCGAAAGCCGGCTGGGGTTGTTGTTCAACGGCTTTATCAAAATCCCCATGCAGTTTTTAGTGCTGTCGGTCGGGGTGATGGTTTTTGTGTTTTACCAGTTCAATGCTCCGCCCCTGCACTTCAACCAGGTGAACCGGGCCAAAATCGAAAAATCCGGCCAACGGGCCAGCTTTGAGCGCCTGGAAGCCCGGAATGACAGCTTGTTTTTACAAAAACAACAACTGCTCAACGAGGTGACCGCAGGCTTCGGCAGTGGGGCCGAACAAATAGCCCCGCCGCTGCAAAACCGCTTGAACCAACTGGAAGCCAGGCGAAAAACCCTGCGCGCCGAAGCCGAAACCCTGATAAAAGCGGCGGACCCGGGCGGCGACCCGAAAGACAAAGACTTTGTGTTTATCAATTTTGTTTTACAACACATCCCCAGCGGGCTCGTCGGCCTTATGCTGGCCATGATTTTTTGCGCCTCCTGGAGTACCACCGCCTCCGAGCTGAGTGCCCTGACGGCCACGTCATTGTCGGATATCTACCGCCGTTCGTTTGTGCCGGACCGCGACGACAACCACTATTTCCGCATGTCCAGGTGGTTTACCGTGGGTTGGGGGGCGTTTATCGTGCTTTTTGCCACCTATGCCGACATCTTCGAAAACCTGATCCAGGCTGTTAATATGATCGGTTCCATTTTTTATGGCACGATTTTGGGGATTTTCTTCACGGCGTTCTTTTTGAAACGGGTAGAGGGGAAGGCGGTCTTTTGGGCGGCCGTTATGGCACAGGCAACCGTGGCTTACCTTTTCTTTTTCGTGGATAAAGACGCCTACCTATGGTACAACCCTCTGGGTTGTGGATTGGTAATGGGCCTGGGGTGGTTGTTGCAGCAAGCGATGCGGGTAAAAACAGGGCGCGAAAACAGGGTTTAGCAATTCATTAACGCGTCTTCACAATTTACAAGGTTGCGCAACGTTTCAAATACGCACAATTTTGTACTAGCACCACTGCCCGTTCCGATTATTTGACATCCAAACTTTTTAAACGCACAAAATTTAATCCGTATGATGATCCTCACTTTTCTCCTGCTCGTACTCATGGTTTTCGGCAACAAAATGCTGAAAGAAGCCTGAGTACCCCCGGTAGCAAACGAGCCCGCGAAGCATATGTTTGTTGCCCCATCGAACAACAGGAGTCATTCCGCTGACCGGAATGGCTCCTGTTTTTTTATACTATTGCGATACGATAAAATCGTGCCTAAGCATAGATTATTTCTTTGGTGGGCCGGCTGATTTCAAGGAGAAATACTGTCACTTTTCCGGCGAACCGTCAAATGGGGAGACTACTTTTGCCAAACCGGTCCTGAAAAAGAATTGGGCAAGGGCAAAGGAGGAATTTGGAGATTAACCGGATAAATATGGTTCGACCTGCACATACCCTTGCCTGAAACCGAATAACAAAGAAAATACCCGCATGGCAAAACAAAAACCCACCAACGAAGAACCCCTCGAAAAGCAGCTCTGGAAAACCGCCGACAAGCTCCGCAAAAACATCGACGCGGCAGAATACAAGCACATTGTGCTGGGGCTCATCTTTCTGAAATACATCTCCAACGCTTTTGAGGAATTGTACGCCCGCCTGAAAGCCGGCGAAGGCGACCTTGCCGGCGCCGATCCGGAGGATAAAGACGAATACAAGGCCGAAAACGTCTTTTTCGTGCCCACGCCGGCCCGATGGCCGTACCTGCAATCCAAAGCCAAACAACCCGAGGTCGGGAAGTTTGTAGACGAGGCGATGGACGCCATCGAAAAGGAGAACAACGAACTGAAAGGCGTGCTGCCAAAAGTATTCGCCCGCCAAAACCTGGACCCCACCAGCCTGGGCGAACTCATCGACTTGGTGGGAAATATCGCCCTCGGCGACGCCAAAGCCCGCAGCGCCGACGTGCTGGGACACGTGTTCGAATATTTTCTCGGCGAATTCGCCCTGGCCGAAGGCAAAAAGGGCGGACAGTTCTACACCCCGCGCAGCGTGGTGGAATTGCTGGTGGAAATGCTCGAACCCTGCAAAGGCCGCGTATTCGACCCCTGCTGCGGCTCGGGCGGCATGTTCGTACACTCCGAAAAATTCGTGACCGAACACCAGGGCAGGGTCAACGACATCTCCATTTACGGGCAGGAGAGCAACCAAACCACCTGGCGGCTGTGCCGCAAGAACCTTGCCATCCGGGGCATCGACAGCTCGCAGGTGAAATGGAACAACGAAGGCTCCTTCCTCAACGACGCACACAAAGACCTGAAGGCCGACTATATCATCGCCAACCCGCCCTTCAACGTGAGTGACTGGGGCGGCGACCTGCTGCGCACCGACGGCCGCTGGCAATACGGCACACCGCCTACCGGCAACGCCAACTTCGCCTGGATGCAGCATTTTATCTACCACCGGGCGCCCAGCGGGCAAGCAGGAGTGGTGCTGGCCAAAGGCGCCCTTACCTCCAAGTCGTCGGGCGAAGGCGATATCCGCAAAGCCCTGGTGGAAGCAGGCCTGATCGACTGCGTCGTGAACCTGCCCGCCAAACTCTTCCTGAACACCCAGATACCAGCCTCGCTGTGGTTTCTGAGCCGCGACCGTACCGGCGCCCCCTCTGTTGGCTCCTGATTACCCACATCTTGATATGAAAAAGTATCACCTGACCTCGGAGAGGTCAAATGTTGGTAGAAAAGCCAAGAATGAAGATTTACACGACCTCGGAGAGGTCGAACGTTTGTTTTTGGCACCCGATTTAGGTCGGTTCGACCTCTCCGAGGTCGTGCGAGGATGTCGGGACATTTATTCTACCAATATTTGACCTCTCCGAGGTCAGTACGATTTGCGCTTTAGCATTGATTTTCAATATTATATGATTGATGATCTTTTTCATCAACTTGTGGGTAATCGGGAGCTCTGTTGGAGGGGGCAGGTGGGGAGGTTTCCGGAACCGCAGCAAGGAAATTCTGTTCATCGACGCCCGAGACCTGGGCTATCTCATCAACCGTCGCACCTGCGAACTCTCGCCGGAGGATATTGCCCGGATTACCGGCACCTACCATGCCTGGCGTAATCCCGGCGGTTCGTATGAAGATGTACCCGGTTTTTGCTGTGCCGCGTCCATCGAGCGGGTACGCGCGCTCGATTTCGTGCTTACGCCAGGGCGTTACGTGGGCCTGCCCGACGAGGAGGACGATTTTGATTTCAACGAGCGGTTCATGGCGTTGAGGGCGGAGTTGGAGGAGCAGATGCGGGAGGAGGAACGCCTGAATCGCCGGATTGTGGAAAACCTGTCGCGTATCCAGATGCTGGAAGGAAAGTAAATTAAAGTTTTACAAATTAACTTTTAGTGGCTAAAGTAAAATAACGGGATACTTATGGTCGTGTGGAGGGGATCGGTGACGCCTATGTTGGAGAACAAACAATTAAAAGCGTTAATTTTGACCAGAATAAAAAAGATTCAATCGTGAAAGAAGAAACAGATATCCGATGGGAACAACGGTTTGCCAACTTTAAGAAAGCCATGGCCAAGCTGACTGAGGCCGCTGCTGGAATTGACCCGGAACGCGAAGATGAAGACTTGGCGGAAGCCTTGAGCGAGCTGGAAAAAGAAGGCCTGATCCAGCGCTTTGAATACACCCACGAACTGGCCTGGAATGTCATGAAAGACTACCTGAACTTTCAGGGGGTCCAAAATATCGGCGCTTCCAGAGACGCCACCCGGGAAGCGTTTAAAATCGGATTGATCCATGATGGCGAAACCTGGATGGACATGATCAAAAGCCGTAACCTGAGCACGCATACGTACAACGCTTCGACAGCTGAGGAAATTTACCTCAAAATCATTCGGGACTATTACCCGCTTTTACGGGCCTTCCAGCAAAAGATGGAAGCGCTCCGCTCCGGAAAGCAGAGCGATATTTTTTCCAAAGAGCTATGAAATACGGACTTAAAGACAGCGCCATACAAGCCATCTGCAAGGTACTGGAGCAGTACGACGCCGTAGAAAAGGCCATTCTCTACGGCTCGCGCGCCAAGGGTAACTTTCGCCCCGGCTCGGATATCGACCTCACCCTCGTAGGCCCCGACCTCACGCTCTCCATCCAACTCAACATTGAAACCGCCCTCGACGAACTCCTGCTGCCCTACACCATCGACCTCTCTATCCACCACCACATCGAAAACCCCGAACTCCTGGAACATATCCGGCGGGTGGGCGTGGTGTTTTATGAAAAAAAAAGGAGGGGTGGAAGGAGTAGAGGAGTTTATAAAAATCCTGGCCGACTTTGAGGTGGAAATCGGACGTAAAACCATGTTTGATTTTTTTCTGCCAGATTAAAACAACAACATGAAACCCGGCCTCGGAGAGGCCCAACGTTTATAACAATTATCGCAAAAAATGACAAACATTGGGCCTTTCCGAGGCCGGGTTTCATGGGGGGGGGGCGACGATTGCTACAAACGTTGGGCCTCTCCGAGGCCACGCGGAACACGGGGGGCGACTGCTCAAACGTTGGGCCTCTCCGAGGCCACGCGGAACACGGGGGGCGACGATTGCTACAAACGTTGGGCCTCTCCGAGGCCACGCGGAACACGGGGGGGCGACGATTGCTACAAACGTTGGGCCTCTCCGAGGCCACGCGGAACACGGGGGGGGCGACGATTGCTACAAACGTTAGGCCTCTCCGAGGCCACGCGGAACACGGGGGGGGCGACGATTGCTACAAACGTTAGGCCTCTCCGAGGCCACGCGGAACACGGGGGGGCGACGATTGCTACAAACGTTAGGCCTCTCCGAGGCCACGCGGAACATGGCTGGGGCACGACACCAAACGTTAGGCCTCTCCGAGGCCACGCGGAACATGGCTGGGGCACGACTACAAACGTTGGGCCTCTCCGAGGCCACGCGGAACATGGCTGGGGCACGACACCAAACGTTAGGCCTCTCCGAGGCCACGCGGAACATGGCTGGGGCACGACTACAAACGTTGGGCCTCTCCGAGGCCACGCGAATTGACAATTGTGAACATATTGGGTTTGAAGAAGCCCAATGATTGTAAAAAGCAATATTCCGCAATTGCCCTGGCCCTGAGGATGGCCTCGGAGAGGCCTAACGTTTGTAGCCTCGTGCCCAAACCATATCCCACGTGGCCTCGGAGAGGCCTAACGTTTGTAGCCTCGTGCCCAAACCATATCCCACGTGGCCTCGGAGAGGCCCAACGTTTGTAGTTTGTAGCGTTGTGCCCCGGCCGTGTTCCACGTGGCCTCGGAGAGGCCCAACGTTTGTAGTTTGTAGCGTTGTGCCCCGGCCGTGTTCCACATGGCCTCGGAGAGGCCCTAACGTTTGTAGTTTAAAGTTGTGCCCCGGCCGTGTTCCACATGGCCTCGGAGAGGCCCAACGTTTGTAGTTTGTAGCGTTGTGCCCCGGCCGTGTTCCACATGGCCTCGGAGAGGCCCAACGTTTGTAGTTTGTAGCGTTGTGCCCCGGCCGTGTTCCACGTGGCCTCGGAGAGGCCTAACGTTTGTAGTTTGTAGCGTTGTGCCCCGGCCGTGTTCCACGTGGCCTCGGAGAGGCCTAACGTTTGTAGAAAAGCGATATCCCCTATTACCATCGGCCTCGGAGAGGCCTAACACTCATGCTTCCTAAGCGCAATTGTATTTTAATCTACCTTTAAAATTTCCTCCATTTTGCAAGGTCGTTATATCCCTATACGAATTTAAAAGTTGTCTACTCACACCCGCATACTCGACGAACTCGCCCGCACCGGCATTGACCTGCTGCTGCGCGAACCGTTTTATGCGCACGTATTCGGGAGCCTCAACAAGGAAATCGTCGGCGAGGGGCACCCCGTGGAGACCCTCGCCGTAGGCGCCGGACAGCATAGCCTTACGCTTTTTGTAAATACCGGTTTTTGGGACCAGATCCTCACCGACCCAGGACACCGTTATGGCGTGGTAAAACACGAAATGCTGCACCTGGTATTCCGCCATTTGTTTGTCAAAGAGCCTTTTCTCGATCCCCTGCTGCTCAATGTGGCCTTCGACCTCGTGGTGAACCAGTACGTAGAGCGGCACTTGCTGCCGGCCGACAGTATTTTCCTGGAGTCTTTTTCCGATCTGGCCCTCCAGCCGGGCCAAACCTGGTACTACTACTACAAACAACTCGAGGACCTGCGCCAGGGCCGCGGCGGCGCTGCCGGCTCGCCCGGCCGCGAACTGCTCAACAACATCCGCTCCGACTCCCACGGTCTGGAACGCCACCAACCCTGGCGCGAGCTGCGCAGCCGCAGCGAGCTGGAGCGCAATGCCGCCGAAATGCACCTCGACAGCCTCCTGCGCACCGCCCACCAACGCACCAGTGCACACGCCTGGGGCGCCCTTCCCGGCGAAGTGCGCGAACTGCTGGAAAAACAACTGCTGCGCGCAGCTCCCGCTTTCCCCTGGCGCCTTGTACTGCGGCTTTTCGCCGAAAGCGCCGCCCGAACCCGGCTGAGGAACACCATCAAGCGCCCCAGCAAACGCTATGGCACGGTGCCTGGGCTTCATATCCGCCGCCGCCAGCGCCTGCTCGTCGCCATCGACACCTCGGGCAGCATCGGGCAGGACGACCTTCAAGGCTTTTTCAACGAGATTTTCCACCTCTGGCGCGCCGGCGCACAGGTCAATCTGCTCGAAACCGATACCCGGGTGTACCGGCAATATCCTTACAAGGGCAGTACGCCCGAACTCGTCACCGGCCGCGGCGGCACCGATTTCAACGACGCCCTCGAACACGCCAACCGCGAATGCCCGGACGGCCTCATCTTCTTCACCGATGGCTATGCCGACAAACCCCGCGTGCGGCCCCGCGTGCCGGTGCTGTGGGTCATCACGCGCCGCGGCCTGGAACCCCGCCAACCCGCCTGGAGCGGACTGCCGGGTAGAAAGGTGAAAATGAGCTAATGACTTTCCCTATGCAGTTTACCAGCAAGGCAGACGAGTTTTGGAATTAATTATGAACATGCTAAAAACGGGGGTTATGCCATTCACTCTATTTTTGACATCACCAAAACGGGATGTTCATATCTTCCACAAATACAGATTGTCCGGCCCGAATTTGAAGGACTCGGCCGAATGCTGCACGATACGATGCTGGATTGGTATTTCAGCCAAACCACTGAAACTGTATGGCTCAGTACCGCGCCTGGACTTTTTATATAAAAGCAAGATGGGCCACCGCAGGGTTCGTAACCAAAGGTGAAGTCTGGTTTGAAATGACCGTCGAAACATGGTCGCGGAACAGGCAGCGTTGAGCGCTGGCGGGAAGGTTGCCGCTATTGCCCGTGTTCCACGTATTTGACTAATTCCAGCACCCGGCCTTTAGCATCCACTTTTAGCACGGCCTTGTTGGCGGGCGACTTAAGGTAAAATCCGTCTCTGGCCGGCATAATGTTGCGATAGGCGGAAGCGGGAAGGTCTTCCCCCGGCGCCACGATAGCGGCATCGGGTTGCTGGCCGGTTTGCACACGGAGCAGGCTGACCAAGTTACCCCGCCGGTTGGAAAACACAAAGGTGGCCAGGTCGCTGCGGTCGTTTTTCTTTGCAAAAAAGAGCTCCTGGCCGGCGTCCAGGGCAACGCGTTCGAGGCCGGAAGTGCGCCCCAATTCCATCTGGCTGATTTGCTGCCGGAATACCTGCGGCAGGGGCAATTCAGCGCGCACATTGGCATTGGCGGATGCGCCGTGCAGGCTTTGGAGGTTTTGCTGCGCATACAAGGCGCTTAACGGATATCCTGAACCGGACAGCCGTTTGAAGATAGCTTCTGCCTCCCCTTTCCGGACGCCTCCCGGCAGCAGCGCATAGGTGATGCCCAGCGCTAATTCGATCATTTCAGGCGTTTGCCCTTTTGCTTTTTTCCGGCCGCCGAGGTGTTTTAACAAGTTCATTTCGGCGTACTTCAGGGCTTCCGCCGGCCGGCCCATCAGGTTCAGCGCACACACGAGGTTGATCCGGGCAGGCAGATAGCCGGTATTCATGCCCGCCACAGCCCTGAAGCGGGCGGCGGCCTTTTCCAGGAAATCCGCGCGCAGTGGCTCGAGGGTGGGGTCCAGTTGGTCCTGTCCGCGGCTGGCAGCGCGGGCCAGTTTGGTGTGCCAGTCGGCCTCGATCGGGTAGATAAAAAAATCTGTCTGCGGATTCCAGAACTCCTGCGCGCTCAGTACATACGCGATGCCAAGGTTGTTTTGCACCTCGGCGCCCTGGTAGTACTGCATGATGTATTCGTAGCCGGCGCCGGCCAGGCTGTAGCGGCCTATGACCAGGAGGTAGCTGCTGGCTTCAAACACATCGCACAGGTCTTGTGCGATGGCCAGCACCTCGCCGGAGGTGGTTTTGCGCGCATCGAGGGTGGGGTAGCCGGGCAGGATTTTACCGGTAAGGCCATAATCGCGGTAAATACGTTCGATTACCTGCGGCATTACGTTCAGCACCTGGTAGCCGGCCAGCCAGGCATTAAAAAGCCCCTGTACGTCGGCCACTTTTTCCAGCCGGGTATCGGCGCTGTATTGGCGGTTGTAAGCCAGGAAGTTGGTTTGCAGGCGGCCGCTCTTGAGCTCGGCCTGGTAGGCGTGCACCAGTTCGTGGCCAAGAATGTACGCCAGGGCGGACAAGGAGTCGCGCCCGAACGAGCGGCAGATTTCATAAGCCTTTTGGTCCAGGATAATGGCGTTTTTCCAGGGGCTGAAGGCGGCTACTTTATTGTTTTCGGTGGAAATCGTCAGTCGGGGCTTTTTGAACCGGTAATTTCCGTTGGTCGCATACAAGTGGTCCAACACGCCCTGCGCCACCGTCTGCGGGGTGTTTCCCGGTAATACCTGCCAAAAGCACCCGGTAAGCAATACGGCGAGCCAAAATGCATTTTTCTGCATAGGGTAGGGACGGTGTGGGTTGGAAAATTAATCCGGTATCAATTGTTCGAGCACGGCTTTGGCGCCGCGGTGATTGGGGTAGTTGTTGTCGGCAGCCAGCCGGGCAAATGCATGGCGGGCATCGGGCAAGCCGTTTTCCATTTTCAGGTAACACAGGCCGAGGTTCCACAGAGCATCACCCTTCATGGGGGATTCGGCCGACCGGGCAATGGGCAGAAACAGGTCGATTGCCCTGGCATACCGGCCCTGGCTCATGTGGACGACTCCGGTATAGTATTGGGCCGTGTCGTTTTGCGGGTGCGTTTCCAGAAAGTTTTTCAACGCCGCGAGCGCCTTTTCATAGTTGCCGGCTTCGTACTGCTCAAGGGCCATCCGCAGCGTATCCGGCGCGGTCTGCACGCCGGCCATCCCGTGGGACTCCAGGGAGCCGATGATGCGGCGGGCGCGCAGAACCTCGTCGCCGGCCTGGTAATATTGCGCAAATAATACCCCGGCGTCAGGCGGCGTATTCCGGTTCAGAAAAAACCAAATACTCGCCGCCAGGGCGATAAAAACGGCTGCAGCGGCGACAAGGCGTTTGATTCCGGTTGTAGAAAGCTGGAAAAACATTGGGGAACTTCCGGCGGAATTCCGGTCAAAAAAACCTTCTTCGCGGAGTTTTTGATGTACGGCCCGAATGGTTTGACGCTTGCCTTGCCGGCCTGCATATTCAAGTCCGGCCAGGAGTGCGCGCTCGAGTTCCACGTCGTGGCGCAGGGCAGGGTCGTTCGCCATTGCCGCCTCAAAAGCTGCCCGCTCGTCGGGAGCCATCGCACCGTTCAGAAACCGGTGTATGGTATCTATGTACTGTTCGTTCATGAAGCGCGGCATTATTCGTCTTTAAAAAGGGGTGTGCTTTTACTTTTTTGCGCAAATATTCCAGGCAACGGTGTTTTTTTACTTTCACAAAGGATTCGGCATAACCCATGATCTCGGCGATTTCACCTTGCGAGCGTTTTTCAAAAAACGAAAGCACGAGCAGGGTCCGGCAGCCATCTTCGAGCAGTTCCAGGTTGCCGGCTACAACGCTCAGTTTTTCTTCCCAAACGGCGCGGTCCAGATTTGGTTCGGATTCCGGAAGATATAGAAGAGCGTCGTCGCTCTGGGTTACCGGAATCTTTTTCCCGGTCTTTTTAAACAACAAATTCCGCAAGACAGCAAACAAATACGTGCCTAATTTGGCCGTTAACCGGAACCCGGGATCCTGAACTTTTTGCACCAGGATCAACAACATTTCCTGAAAGATATCCTCCGTATCGGCATTGCCCAGCCCTTGATCGTTTGCTTGCCTGGCTGCCATCCGGTAATACTGCCGGTATAAAAATTCGAAAGCTTCCCGGTCGCCACGCCGGAGTGCTTCCAGCAAGTATTCGTCGGATTTATATGTAATTGTTTTATACATCAATTCCTTTTTCAGGCTTTAGTTATCACTGGGGGGGGGATTTTTCTGTTGCGAAAGTACGATAAATCAAAAACGACTACCGCTTGTCACCGTTGTTTATCTATAAATTTGGGTGGATTTCAAAAAAGGCCGTTGCGGACAATATTTTTTTATTTCTTTGGCCTGGATTTTCTTTCCGCCTCGCCTGATAACTAATTTTCCGCCCTGTAATTCATAGTGTACCATTCCATTGCCCGGCTTCGCTTCCCTAATCGTGTGAACGGCCCGGTGCGCGATATTGTACAGCATGTAAATTTGGTAAAATGAAAGCTACATCCGTTTTAGTTGCAGGCCATCCGGTTTTTTTGCTGCGTGTTTTTTTGGCAGCGAGTCTGTTGGTGACCGGCCGGACCAACGGACAGGCACAGCCGGGGCAAAAGATTGCCTTACTGATCGCCATTGGCAATTACCCGCCCGAAGGCGGCTGGCAACCCATACATGCCGCAAACGATATCGCAGTAATCAGCGAAGCCCTGCGAAAACGCGGATTTCCCGGCGAAAATATCCTGCTGCTACAGGAAGCGGCTGCCACCCGTGTCGGTATTTTACAAATCTGGAACGAGGTTTTGTTGCCGCAGGTAAAACCCGGCGACGTGGTTTATTTCCAGTTTTCCGGGCATGGCCAGCAGGTAGCCGACGATAACGGCGACGAACTGGACGGCCTGGACGAGGCCATTGTGCCGTATGATTCGCCCCAGCGTTTCCAACCGGGCGTCTACCAGGGGAAAAACCTCCTGCGCGACGACGAGCTCAACAACCTGTTCACCGGCTTGCGCGATCGCCTCGGCCCGACGGGCAACCTGATGGTCGTACTCGATGCCTGCCACTCGGGCACCGGCACCCGCGCCATTGGGCCGGCCCGCGGTACGGATGTGGTGATGGCATCCGACGATTTTGTCCAAACCATTGGACAACGCCCGGCCGACAACTTCGCCCGGCCCAAATTCAGCGCCAGCGAAGACCGCAAACGCGCGCCAATGGTCGCCTTTTTTGGCTCCGCACACAACCAGCTCAATTGGGAAACATCCGACGAGCAGGGTAAATTGATCGGCCCCCTCTCGTATGCCCTGAGTAAGATACTCAGCCAGGCCACCAGCAAGACTTCGTATCGCGCGATTTTCGAGCAAGTCCGCCTGGAAATGACGGCTACTGCGCCTAAGCAGCAACCCCAAGCCGAGGGCACCCTCGACCAGGAAATGCTGGGGGGGCAGCTGCTCGAACGCTCGCTGAACTACCGCGTGGTGCGCTGGAACGACCCCGGTTCGGTGGTCGTCGACGCGGGTTGGGTGCATGGGCTGAACGAAGGCGCCGTACTGGGCTTGTATCCTGCCGAAACGCGCGACCCTGCCCGTGTTACCGCCCTCGCACGCGGCACGGTGATCGCGGTGCAGCCTTTCGAGGCCACGCTCCAGTTGGACAGCTCCCTGCGGGAGTCCGTCGCCCGTCCATGCTGGGTGTATATTTTGGAACAAAATTTTGGAGACCTGCGCATTGGCCTGTCGGTTAAACTACCCGATAGCCACCCCGTGCGCACCGCCCTGCTCCAAAAAACAGCCCGCTACCCGATGATCCGGACCGACGAAGCACCGGAGGTTTTTGTGCTGGCTGCGGGTAAAAACATACAACTGATCGGCACGGGCGAGCAGGTACTCGAAGAGCTCGGCGCCAACATACCGGCCGCGGAAGCGGCCGACAAGATACTGTTCCGGATGCTGGCGTATGCACAAGCAAAGTATATGCGCAAGATGGAAGCCAAAAGTACGTATCTCAACGTCGATTTTGAGTTGATCCCCGTACAAATTGAAGAAATCGACGCCAATACCCTGGTTGAAAAAGACACCATCCCGCTCGCTTCCAAACGCGATGCCCTTGGAAATATCCATTTTCAAGGAGGCGACTGGTTCCGGATACGGGTACACAACAGGGGCTCCAAAGCGGCCTATTTCACGTTGCTGGACATTCAGCCCGACAACCTGGTCAACCCCCTGATCCCGGGCGAAGGCGAAACGCCAACACAGTTCCGCGTGGGCGCCGGGAAAACGCTGGATGTGCCCGATAAATATTTCCGCATCGGCCCGCCGGCCGGCGTGGAAATGTTTAAACTTATTGCGACCGAACAACCCGTAGACCTGCGGCCGATCGCGCGTTCGCAGGGCGCTTCAACCCGCGCCAACACTCAGGCCAGCGCCCTGGAGCAGATTTTCGGCCAAACTTTTTTCAACGACGATGTCATGACCCGCGGAGGCAAAACCGCAAACCTGTCTGCAGGTTCCGTGCACGTCCATTCCGTCACATTTATTATCGACAGTCAAAAATGAATCGCGCAACTCATTGTGTTCACTCTTCCGCAGCAGCCCCTTTGCTGCTGTTATTGGCGTTCGTGCTGAACAGTTCACGCCTTTCCGCACAGGATCTGCAAATTTATTACGACCTGTTTACCGACAGCATTACCTACAAGCTGGACGGCAAGTTGGTGGAAAAACCCAAGATCCGGAAGGGCGATTTTGTTGTCCTGCACTTTACTGAATTCAATCCCTATTTGTACAACGCTGAAGTAGATATCGAGCAAAGCAACAGCGAAGAATGGTCGGGTGGCGCCAGCTCCGGCGCACTGGGGCCGGCTTCTATCCTGATGAATACGCTGTTGCCGATGTCGGGCAGCGCGGACGGCAGCCCGGGGGGCGGCGGAATTCTGTCTTTACTGGACATGCCCTTGCTGGGCGCTGGCGAAAACAGTATCAAACTCCGGGACCTGTTTGCCAACTCCCGGGGGGCAGATCAGATTCTGGCGGAAGCCCAAACGCAATTGCATGCCCTGACGCAAATCCAGGCAGAGATGGCGCAGGTGTACCAGGAAATACAAGCGCTGGAAAAATCGGAGCGCGCAGCTCAACTCGCCAGCCAGCACCTCGACCAGCTCCTGCTGAACCCCCGGATCAAGCCCTCGTTGATCCGCCGGATCGCTGCCGAATATCAGGACCTTATTTTCCCCAACAAGCCGGCCAGCGCCCTTCAGGTGACCGACGCTTTTGAGTGGCAGGAACGGCCGCTGGTCAAGCGCCGCCTGTTGCAGGAACTTCAAGCCAAACAACAGCAGTTCGATGCGCAGCTGGTCGGTTTGGCGCCTATTGCCGACCAGTTGAGCGACCTGGATGCCGGCAGCCCCGCGTTGGAAGCCTTTGCAGCCGACTTGCAACGCATTGTCGGGAAAGGGGGTAGCTTGCGCCAGCAACTCGAAGCGTACCTGGCCGCCCAGTCCGAAAAATCGACCACCCAACTCAGTCTGGAGGAGATGCTTGCGCTTCAAATGAAATTCCGCGAGCTGGCCGAACAGCCCTTTGCTTATCCCGTAGCGATTTCTGTGGAGAAAAGCACCGTCATCGCCACCGCCTATTTTGAGCCGTTGGACTCCACCGTTTCAACTGCCCGGGATAAAAAACTGGCGACCAAGACCAAAACGGTGAAACTGGAAACCAGCGGAGGCCTGCGGATCAGTACGGGGTTTGGGATATCGTTTGCGCGGATGTTCACGCCCCTGGAAGAATTCAGCGCCCGGGAAAACGCCATTTTTGCCGAGGAAAGCGGCGTCGTACAGCCCTTTCTGACCACTTTTATCCATTTTTACCCCAACAATCACCGCAGTGTAACGCTGGCCGGTTCTTTTGGACTCGGTATACCGCTGAGCACCAGCAACCTTACTACCCTAAACTTTTACCTGGGCCCCAGCTTGTTGTTTGGACGGGGGCAGCGTATTGTGCTGAGCGGCGGCCTAACTGCCGGCCCGGCCAAACGCCTGGCCAAGGGTTTTGAAGTCGGCGATCCGTTCGATTCCGACCAGGGCGATATCCCTACCCGCACGCAGTATGAATTGGGGTATTTTTTAGGCATTTCGTTCAACCTGGGTGGTTGAACCCGGCGCCTGTTCCGTTTAAACTATGTCAAAACTATGAGCGCCCCGTTTTTCCGATATACCTACCTGGTTGCTGCACTCCTCGCTGCAGGGGCGCCGGTTGTATTTTTGATCACCCGGCCAGCCAAACCCGAACGCCTGGACTCGGCATACTTCCAACCCGAGCGGGAAAAATCGGATGCCTGGGTACAGGAGTTTAAATTATTTGGCCTGGCTGGTCCTCAAACGGCGCAAGACAGCCTGGCAGCTGGGGTCGATCTGTACCTGGGCTACCGCTATTCAGAGGCCGAAGTATCCCTACGGCAGTACCTTAGCGCCCACCCCGACGACCCGGTCGGCCAGTTTTACCTGGGTATGTCGCTGCTGTACCGGGAGGCGTATGCTACCGCTTTTGGTCTGCTGAGCCGGCTGGCCGGCCTGGAGGCGTTCAACCTGCAGGATGAGGCCCGTTGGTATGCAGCCCTGGCCGCTACCAAAGCCGACCCCAAGGCCGCCCTGGAGCTGTTCGGCCGGATTGCCCAGGACGCCGGGTCGAAGTACCAGCAAGCTGCCGCTGCCGTGCTGGCATCGTCGCAGCTACACGCCGGGGCGCCGGTTTTGCAGCTGCGGCAAAATGCGTACACGGTAACCGGCCCTCCGGCCACTTGTTTCCTGGTGATCGACGCGCCGGCAACCTGGTGGCAATCGGCCTGGCTGCGAAGCCTGCTTGCTATACTCTTTCTGGCCGGGGCGGCCGGTTTGATTTTATGGCGGAACCGGGTACAACGGCATGCCCGGGAAAGCATCGAATCAGCCGTGTCTGCCCGTACGCTGGAGATTCAACGGCAGCGGGATAAACTGGAAAAAGATAAAGAGCGCTCGGAAGCCTTGTTGCTGAATATCCTGCCCGCCGAAACAGCCGCAGAGCTGCTCCAACATGGGCATTCCGACACGCGGCGGTATGAAATGGTGACGGTGCTTTTTTGTGATTTTCAGGGGTTCACCAAAATATCCGAAGCCATATCGCCCGAACAGCTGGTCGCCTACCTCGGCACGTGCTTCGAAGCGTTCGATCGCATTATGACCACCCACAGGCTTGAAAAAATCAAAACGGTGGGCGATTGTTATATCTGCGCCGGGGGGCTTACCGCAACCGGTGAAGACAACGCCGTACGGGTCATACAGGCAGCCCAGGATATGCTTGCATTTCTGCAGGATTTTAATGCCCACCAGGCCAGTGACGGGAAACCGGCGTTCGAAGCCCGCATAGGCATCCATACCGGCCCCGTGGTGGCCGGCATCGTCGGCATCAAAAAATACGCATACGATATCTGGGGCGACACCGTCAACATTGCCGCCCGGATGGAACAAGCCAGCGAAGGTGGCCGGATCAACCTGTCGGGCGCCACGTACGAACTGGTAAAAAATGATTTTACCTTTCAATACCGCGGCAAAATTGAAGCCAAGGGGAAAGGGGAACAGGATATGTATTATGTGGTGTAAGCGCTTGCCGCTTTGCCTGCTGCATGCATACCTCAAACGTTGAAAACTATGCGCAAATACATGCTGCTGCTGCTTTTATGCGCCGTATCCCCGCGGGCGATGTTTGGCCAAACCGAACGCGGCGTTACGCCGGTATCGACCGCTCCATCCAAAGAAAACCGGGGGAAAACCTACGCAGTGGTGGTTGGTATCTCCGACTACCAAAACCCCAATATCACCGACCTGCATTTTGCCGACCGCGACGCGGCGGCGTTTGCACAGTACCTCAAAAGTCCGGCCGGCGGCAACCTGGATAGCAGCCGGGTGACCTTGCTGCTCAACGAAGCGGCTACTGCCGGCCAGTTTGCTGCCGCCCTCGACGGCCTGCTGGAACAGAGCAAAGAAGGCGATCTGGTCATCATCTACTTCGCCGGCCATGGCGACGTGGAAAAAAAGACCATCAGCCAACCCGGGTTTTTGCTTTGCTGGGATGCGCCCGCCCGGGTGTATATGGGCGGAGGTACGTTTGGACTCTTGTACCTGCAAGAGATTATCACCACCCTTTCCGTGCAAACGAAAGCGCAGGTATTGGTGATTACCGATGCCTGCCGGGCCGGCAAATTAGCGGGCAGTTCGATCGGCGGCACGCAGGCCACTGCAGCCAACCTGTCCAGGCAATACGCCGGCGAGGTTAAAATCATGTCGTGCCAACCCGACGAGCTTTCCCTTGAGGGACAGGCCTGGGGTGGCGGCCGCGGCGTTTTTTCCTACTATCTGCTGCGCGGCATGCAGGGGCTGGCCGATCTGAATGCCGATAACAAAATAAACCTCCTCGAAATAGAGCGTTATCTCATGGACCAGGTACCGCGTGCAGCGGCGCCGCACAGCCAAATACCGCTCACGGTCGGCAGCAAATCCACCCAGATCGCCCGGGTCGACCCGGCAGTGCTGGCGGCCTTGAAAAAAGAAGAGGCCGAAAACACCTCCACCGGGCTGGTGGCCAGTACCGACAGGGGTATTATCGGTGCCCTGGAAGCATCCAACGATTCGATAGTGCTGGCCCTGTACAACGATTTCGAAAAAGCCATGAAAGAAGGCCGGCTGCTGTATCCGGCCGAGGGCTCCGCATGGGCATTGTTCGAGCGCCTGAAAGACGAACCCACCCTGACGCCGTTCAAAGGGCTGATGCGGCGCAACCTGGCCGCCGCCCTGCAGGACGAAGCCCAACAAGCCATAAACGACTATTTATCCGCCGACCCGGTGGAAATGCGCAAACGCTGGGGCTTCGATGCGCGCTATGAGCGCTTTCCGGAAAACCTCGATAAAGCCGCCATTTTGGTAGGAGAGAGCCACTTTTTGTATAAAAGTCTCCGGGCCCGCCAACACTATTTTGCAGGATTGAACCAGCGCCTGCGCGGCGAACGCGTCAAAAATTCCGAATCGTACCAGATCGCTGTTGCCGAACAACAGAAATGCCTGGAATGGGAGCCGGAAGCGCCGTATGCGTTCAACGAGCTGGGCTTGCTCGACCGCCGGAGAGGCGACTACAAGGCAGCCGCAACGCATTTCGAACAAGCGATCGCCCTTGCCCCGTGTTGGGTGCTGCCCTGGGCCAACCTCTGCAGCGTTTACATGGATATGGAAAACCCTGCCGAAGCGGAAAAGGCCGGCCGGCAAGCCGTTTTACTCGACAGTGCCTTTGCCCTGGCGCAATACAATTTAGGAACGACCTACCTGGCGCTATCCGAATTGTCGAAAGCCAAATACCATTTTGAAAAAACCATTTTTTATGACCCTAACTATTCGGATGCCTACTACAACCTTGGCCTGGCATGCGCCATGGACGGCGCTTTCGAACAGGCCGAGCGGATGTGGACGCTTTACCATCAGCAACGGCCCGACGATATATCCTGCCTGGTAGACCTGGGAGAGGTGTCCGTACTGCTGCATAAAAAAGAACAGGCGCTGCAGTTTTACCGTAAAGCCCTGGATATGGACCCGGCTTATCCCCGGGCCCTGCTCAAACTCGGCGAATATTACCTGCTGGAAAATCAATTGGATGCTGCGGAAGCATCGTTCCTGCGCCTGACGGGAAGCCATCCCAACAACCCCGCCGGCTATTATTTTCTCGCCAATACGGCCCTGTTGCAACAACAGCCGGAAAAGGCATCGGGGTATTTGGAAAAAGCCGCCCAGCGCGACAGCGATTTTAGCGTGCTCCGGAAAGACACGCGGCTGGAAAACCTCCGGAATGATGCCCGCTTTGTGGGATGGCTGGAACAGCGGTATCCGAAATGGAAAGCGCCATAGCCCAAACAGGTAAATAGGATCGCGCAGAATTTTCGCAAATCAATTTTTGCCAGGTATAAATAAAAAGAGACCGTATCCCGTGATACGGCCTCCTTGGCAGACAACCCGCCCGTTATACCGCAGTACCGCTTATTTGCTGATCACGGCCTTTGCCTTAGGCTCCAGGCCGCCGCGCATCCAGAAAGCCGCATACAACAGGCGCGTCATTTGATCAGCAGGGTAGTTTTTCAATAAATCGCTGTAATACTCATTGGCGTCGTAATACCAGCCGGCTTTTTCAAGCGCCACGGCTTCCATCAGGCGTTTTAGCGGTGGTTCGGCTGACCGGTAGATTTTTGAATTAACTACCTTCTGTGCCGAAACCGCATATACCTGCTCTGATTGAATCGTAAAATCTCCGGGTTCGGACGCTACATTGGCGGCATCGGGTACACTGACTTTCCAGTAATACTTTTCTTCTACGGTCAAATTTAATGCCCGAAGGTCGACGGGTGCAAAGGTATCTTTTACCGTGACGGTATAGAGCACCCGGTTGTCGCCATCCATAATATCCAGTTTAAATGCGCTGGCATCTGCAGGCCGGGACCAGGAAAAATTGGCAACAGTGCCCTCGCGCAGGTTACCGCCGGGCAAGATCAGGATAATCCGGGCGCCCTGCCCGCCCCAGCCATCGCCGGTTTTTTTCGAATCGCCCCAGCCATCGCCAGTTTTCTTTGAATCGCCCCAGCCGTCGCCAGTTTTCTTCGAATCGCCCCAGCCGTCAGAGGTCTTCTTGGCGTCGCCCCAACCATCGCCGGTTTTTTTCGAATCGCCCCAGCCGTCGGCGCCGGTTTTGGAAGCAGACAAGTCTACGGCCGACTGGATGTATTTGCTGAAGTCGGTGTCAAAATTCAGGCGCACCAACCCCCGTTTGTCGGGGAATACGGTAGATAAGCGGTTTTCAGACGGGCCCTGCAGGGGCTGCAGCCGGCCGTTGCACTGCAACAGCGCTGCGCCGTCGGCGGGCAAGTGCAGGGTGCCGCTTTTTTTAAGCACGGCCCCTGCCGGTACCGGCTCGAGGGTAGCGCCGGTTTCCGATACGTAGCGGACATTTCCCTGGGCGGTAACAACGACCACCGGGGATTCGCTTTGGGCCGTTCCTCTAAAAGCAAATAGCAATACTCCGGAAAACAAAAACAGAATTTTCATCATAGCTTGGAATGTTTAAAAAAAAGTTTTGCGCTGTGGGATGATGGGATATACTTATTTCACAATCATATAGGTCGCCCAGCGCTCCAGTTTACCGCCGGCGCCGAGGATAAAGATGATATTATCGTACACCATGATTTGACCTGTAGGTGTTTCAAGGGTGCTTTCCGGCTCGCCGCTATAGGCCTTTATAATGGCCGCGCGGTCGGCTCCCAGGCCGATCCGTTGGGCGGTTGGGCCGGCATAGCCGGGTCCGGTGAGGTGGAAAAGGGTATATCTGCCTTTTGCATCGTTCTGGCTGATCAGCAGCCTGGAGTTGGCGCCTTGCACCGGATTTTGGAGAAAGATCAGGGTGGGTTGCAGGTTTATTGTTTTACTATCGTCGTATTCCAGGGCATCGTTGATCGAAGCGATCGATTGCCCGTCTATTTTTTCCGTTTTACGCACCGCCCCGGGCGAAACCTCCGGCCCGCCTCCGGCGGCTTGTTCCTTGTTCAAGATTCGCAGGTTAAGGGCAGCCAATGCGCTGCCCGCACCCGCAGCGGCCGTGAATATTTCCGCGGCTTTCCCGGTGTTGCCCAAAGTCGCTTCGAGAATACCCATCAGGACATCCACGTCGAGCGCCGTCTTGGGGTAGCTGTGGTCCAGTGCAATAGGCCGGGCCTCTTCTTCGGCATAAAACCGCGCGCGCTTGGCATCGCCCAGGAGCAGGTGCGTACAGGCCTTGTTGAGGTAGGCCGGCGCATAATCGGGATCGAGGCTGATAGCGGCATCGAAATGCAGCAGGGCTTGCCGGAGCAGTTTGGAGCGGGCTTCTGCCATGCCCGAGGAGCCTTTGGTACCCGACGATTCCAGGTCGAGTTCGAGGGGGAACCTGTATTTGATCGCGCCTTCCTGCGGGAAGGTGAGCGCGTGCAGTACCGCCATGACGCCCAGGTTGTTGTAGAGTTCCCTGCTTTGGTACGACATCAGGATATAGCGGTAATACTCGTAGGCTTCTTCGTAGTTAGCGATAGCCGTGAGCAGGTTGGCCATGTCAAACAAGGCTACCAGCCGGCCCAGGTTTTCGGCTGCGCGCTGGGTCAGTATTTTGCGGTCGCTCAGCGAAGGATACCCCCGCAGCTGGTCGCTCAGGTCATAGGCTTTATAGAGTTTTTCAATCACATCGGGCCCTTTGTCGAAGAGGCCATATCCGGCGGAGTAGGCCAGAAAACCTCCGAGGTAATCGGCCTCCGTTTCATTGGCGGTGTCGTCGATGAGGCTATCGAGTTTGATACCGATGGGCAGGTCTTTATAGTCGGCTGCAAACCCCCTGCGCCAGGCGTGTTTTTCGTAGTAGTGGGTGAGCTCGTGCCCAAGAAGGAAGGCCAGTGCGGCATCGGCGGCGTCGCCATATTCCAGGCAGACATCGTAGGCTTTTTCTTCCAGCGTAATTTCCAGGGATTCATAATCGATCCCGGCCAGCCGGTATGCTTCTTTTCGCAAAAAAAACTTCGGCACCGGAAAGCGAAAATCACCCCGGGCGGCTACCAGGCGGTTGTAAATTTCCAGCGCCCGCTGGTACTTGGGTGATTCTTCCATTTTGGCGCCGGGCGACCGGACAGCATTTGGCTTTTGCGCCAACGGCAAGGTGCCAAAGCTGCGATCCTGGGCGAAACTGATGCTGCAGGTGAAGGTGTAAACGAGCGCAGAAATAAGGATCCGTTTCATTTGTTTTATGGTCTGCTGAATACTGTTATTAGCGATGTAAATGTAACAATCCTGGAAAATTTGGTACAGGTACAAGTCAATTTATTTCGGGTTGCAGGTTGTTTTCTGCCGGTATCGGGCCTGTTCTCATTTATTTGCTGCGCCTAAAAAGGTGATCACTACTTTTCCGTTCTGACAATAGCGGCCTGCCGGCCGGTTCTGTGCGTTTTTGCCTTCCCGGGTCAATTGAATCTTAAAATCGGGGTATTGTCTCGCCGTCGTACTATTTTTGCACACTTCTTACGACATCCGGATTCCTCATGCAACATCACGTGGATATTGAAGCCCTCAACCACCAGATTCACCTGGAGAGCGCGTTTTTGGAAAAACTCACCGCCGAAACGGGTAAACTGATCGTCGGCCAGCAGGCCATGCTCGAGCGCCTGCTGATCGGTCTGCTCACCCGGGGGCATATCCTGCTGGAAGGTATGCCGGGGCTGGCCAAAACGCTGGCCATAAAAACCCTGGCGCAGGCGGTGGACGCGAAGTTCAGCCGCATCCAGTTTACGCCTGATTTGTTGCCGGCCGACGTGATCGGCACACAAATTTACAATCCCTCCCGCTCGGAGTTCACGGTGCGGAAAGGGCCGATTTTTGCCAATTTTGTCCTGGCCGACGAGATCAACCGCGCACCGGCCAAAGTACAAAGCGCCCTGTTGGAAGCCATGCAGGAACGCCAGGTGACCATCGGCAACGAAACCTTTCCGCTGGAAGAACCGTTTCTCGTGCTGGCCACCCAAAACCCCATCGAGCAGGAAGGCACTTACCCGCTGCCCGAAGCCCAGGTGGACCGTTTTTTGCTGAAGGTCAAAATCGGTTACCCGCAAAAAGAAGAGGAACGGGCCATTATACGGCTGAATCTGGACAACGAACATCCCCGCATACGCCCCGTGGTGACCAAAAGCGCCCTGCTCAGCGCCCGCGACGTGCTGCACAAGATCTACATGGATGAAAAGATAGAGGAATACATTCTCGACATCGTGATCGCTACCCGCGAACCGGCGCAATACAACCTCAAAAGCCTGGCCCCGCTCATCAGCTACGGCGCCTCTCCGCGGGCAAGTATCGCCCTGGCGCAGGCAGCACGGGCCCTGGCATTCCTGCGCCGCAGGGGATATGTCATCCCCGACGACGTCCGCGCCGTATGCCCCGACGTGCTGCGGCATCGCATTGGGCTGACCTACGAGGCGGAGGCCGAAAAAGTAAGCCAGGAGGATATGATCGAAAAAATCCTGAGTACTGTCGAAGTGCCGTAGGGCCAGCAGGCAACCATCCTTTTTTAATTTTCAAACCGATTTGCGGCGTGATGAATATTTCTTTTCCCCGGCAGTTAAAAGCCCTGTTTTGGGGAGCGAGCCTTTCCCTGGCCGCTCATACGGGGCTTTTTGCCCAAAAAACAACCCCCAAACCAAATCAGCCGGCTACGGTATCGGGCGCAGCCGTGCAGGATACCGCCATCACCCGGCTCTTTGGCGCAGGCGCCAAACTGCAATGGTTGCGCTATTTCAGGGGCCGGCTGGACGACGTCACGGAGGTGCTGCTGACGCTGGGCTACGACGGCGCCCAGTGCCGGGGATTTATGACCTACGGAGAGAGCCGGGAGCGCTTCCAACTGGCCGGCACACTCGACGGTATCGTGCTGGTATTGGATGAGAGCGACAACCGGGGTATGATCACGGGCCATATTACCGGCACCCTGCAAAGCGACCGGCTCCATGCCGAATGGACCAACGCTACCAACACGCTGGGCAGCCGGCTGGAAGCGGAGGAAGCAAAATCAAACAAACCCCTGAACCAACCCTGCGGCGACAACAAGTGGGCGCGCCGCTATGTTGCCCGCTGGAACAACGCCCGCGTCGACCTCACCCTGATCCGCACCAACAACAGCACCCTGAACGGTTACTTGTGGATGGAAGCCGACGACAGAACCTATGCGCTTAACGGCAAAATTTATCCCGACGAACACTACGAAATTCAAGCGCTGCTGCCCAATGGCAAAACCGCCGCGCATCTGCAGGGCAGTTTCCTTACGCCGCAAGCCACGGAATGCAATTGGGTGGGCTCCGGAGAGAAACGCCTCCTTAAATTCAGCCTGCGGAGCAAACTGCCGGTAGGTTGCCTCGAATACGCCGATTACACCAGCGCCTACGACGCCGTTTACCCGCGCACCGAATGCGCCGATTGCAACCAGACGCTCGACCGCCGCGTCGGCGAGTGGATCGCCCAGTGTAAAACGGCCATAGCAGCGCAAAAAAAACCGCTAAAGCCGGAGTTCCGTAGCGCGTTGCGCGCCAGTTGCTGGTATGAAGTAACCTGTTGGACCGAAACGATTTTTTGCGGCTACCTCACCTTTTCCGAATCCTGGAAAGATCAAACCACCGGGGTGTCGTTCAATTTTGACCTGCGCACCGGAAAAGAAATTACCCTGGACGATTTGTTCAACCGGGGGTTCGGCGCCAAAGAATGGTTTGCGGACTACGCGCACAAAGAATCGCCGAAAATGCCCAAATTTGCAGAAGACCCCAAATTCCGCGAATGGGTGCATACCGCAGGCTTCCCGATGTTTACCATCCGGCGCAACGGGATCGAATTGAGCACGATGTTTCATCCCGTTTATGGCCAGCAACACCTGATCGTTCCGTATAGCATCCTCAAACCCTATATGCGGCGGGATAACCCTGTGGCAGACCTCGTCAAATAAACCCAAATAAACCCAAACGCCGTGGATACCACCGAACTGCTCAAAAAAGTGCGCAAAATTGAGATCAAGACGCGGGGCCTGAGCCGGAATTTGTTCACCGGCGGCTATCATAGCGCGTTCAAAGGGCGCGGCATGTCATTCAGCGAGGTGCGGGTGTATCAACCGGGCGATGATGTCCGGGCTATCGACTGGAACGTAACTGCCCGCACGGGTGAGCCGCACGTCAAAATATTTGAAGAAGAACGCGAGCTCACGGTGATGCTACTGGTGGATGTGAGCGCTTCCTCGCTTTTTGGCACAACCGGCCAAAGCAAACAAGACGTAATGACGGAGATCTGTGCCGTGTTGGCTTTTTCAGCTATCGCCAACAACGACAAAGTCGGCGCCCTGCTCTTCTCCGACCGGATCGAACTATTTATCCCGCCTCAAAAAGGACGCCAGCATACCCTGCGGATCATCCGGGAGTTGTTGCATATAGAGCCGTCGGGGCGTGGCACCGACTTGGGCGGGGCGCTGCAATACGCGCGCAATGTGTTGCGCAAACGCAGCGTTTGTTTTATCCTGTCGGATTTTATAACTGCCGATTTTGAAGCCCCCTTGAGCATTTTCGCCAAGCGGCACGATTGTATCGGGCTTCATGCCTGGGATCCGCGGGAACGCCAACTGCCCGACATTGGCCTGGTCCGGATCGCCGACGCCGAATCGGGTGCGACCGGATGGGTCGATACCACCGATCCGGCTTTCCGGCGGGATTACCAGCGCCGCTTCGACCAACGGGTGCAGCAACACAGGGAGCTGTTCGGCCGCGCAGGCGCCGATTTTTTGAGCCTGCTCACCACCGGCTCGTATGTGCAGGCGCTGCTCCGTTTTTTCGAACAACGCGCACATACCATTTCCCATGGGTGAACAGATTGGAAACGCACTGGCCGGCGTAAAAGGATGATAAAAACTGTTTTCTTTGGCCAGGTTTTTTTAAATTCTATGAAAAGCAAATGCCTTTTTCACATCGGATGCCTGCTGCTGTTGCCCGCGCTTCAGGGCAACGCCCAGCCAGACGCTTCGGCAGCATTCGACAGCGGCTACGTAGAAACGGGCAACCCCTTTGCCTTGCACCTCAGCGTACCGGAGCACTATGGCCAACCGGATGGCGCCGACTTTTCGACCTGGAAGGCACAATTCCCCTCCGAAAATATCCTGAGCCAAACGGGTTGGAAGCGCCAGGGCGGGCGTTGGGTCAGTGATTATACCCTGATCGCCTTCGACTCGGCGCAGCTGGCCTTGCCGCCGCTGCGCATCGGCCTGCCCGGTGGCGACACTCTAATGACCAACGCGCTTGAACTTCAAGTGCTGCCGACGCCAGCCCCCGGCGATCCGGCCCAAATGCTCGGCATCAAAGCTATTCGCCGCGAGCCGGCAAATTTGATCGACTACCTGAAGCCGCTCTGGCCGGTTGCGGCCGGGGTGCTTATCCTGGCGCTGGCGATCTGGTGGCTATTGTACGATCGAAAAAAAACAGGGTTGCAAGCCGGACACCCGCCACCGCACGAGCTGGCTTTTCGAAAACTGAACGCGCTGCAACAAAAACAATACTGGCAGCACGGCAGTATCAAAACGTATTATTCCGAATTGACCCATATCGCCCGCGAGTATCTCGAACATCGCTACGCGGTACCCGCCCTCGAGACACCATCCGACGAAATTCTGCGCGGATTGATGCGAACGGATATCCCGGCGCCGTTTATTTCCGCCTTGGCCGACCTGCTGCGCTGGGCCGACCTGGCCAAGTTTGCCAAAGGAACGCCGCCGGCACACTTTCATGAACAGGCCTTTCAGGAAGTGTGGCGCCTGGTCGAACAAACCCAACTTCGGGAAACATTCACCGATCTTCCACAACCAACCCCCCACCACCCGTGACGCTGGCGCAACCCTTTTGGCTTCTTCTTCTCCTGCTGATCCCCCTGTTGATCCGGCGCCACTACCTGGCCGGCGGGCAGCAACGGCGGCTGGTTCTGTTTATGTCCGACCGGTCGATCCTGCGCGCCGGGGCTACCTGGCGGGTGCGGGTGCGCAATGGGTTGCCCGGCATGCGCTGGATGGCACTCGGCCTTATGGCGCTGGCGCTGGCCCGGCCACAACGCCAGTGGCAGGAACAAAAAATAGAAGCGGAGGCCGTCGATATCGTGTTGGCACTGGATATTTCACCGAGTATGCTGAGCCGCGATTTTGAACCCGACCGCTTGCAGGTGGCGAAACGAGTAGCTTCGGCATTTGTGCAAAAACGACCCTACGACCGCCTGGGGCTGGTGGCTTTTTCTGCGGAAGCCTTCACCCAATGTCCGCTAACCACCGACCGCCGCGTCGTCCAGCAATTTTTGAACACACTGGAGGTCGGCCGCCTGGAAGACGGCACGGCTATAGGAATGGGGCTTGCCACGGCTCTCAACCGCCTGAAAGACAGTCCGTCGAAAAGCAGGGTCGTTATTTTGCTGACCGACGGGGAAAACAATGCCGGCTATATTTCACCCCTGAAAGCCGCCGAACTCGCACAAACCCTGGGCATCCGGGTGTACACGGTGGGGATCGGCACCAATGGCATCGTCATGTCGCCGGCGCGCCGGAACGCCGACGGAAGTTATGACTTTGCGCCCCGGGCCATGGAATTCAATACCGACCTGCTCGGAGAAATCGCCGCGCTGACCGGAGCTCAGTTTTACAGGGCTTGGTCGGAAGAAGAACTGGAAGGTATTTATGCCGAAATTGACCAGTTGGAGAAAACAAAAATGGAGATCGCCATAATCCGGCAAACCACCGACTATTTTCACTGGTTTTTGGCGGCGGCCGTGGTATTTTTACTGACGGAGGCGTTATTGCGCTGGACGGTCTTGCGCTCGGTCACGATTTAACCGGGGCGCAGCGCCTGGAAATCCCCAACAAGCGCGTATTGCTCTGAAACACCGCATTTTTTACGCTATAAGCATCGCTTATGTTCAAATTTGAACACCCGACTTTTTTAAACCTGCTATGGGCAGTGCCGGTCATGGGAGTGCTGGTAGCGGCCTACCGATGGTGGCGAGGCCGGGCGATAAGCCGCCTTGGCGCGCCCGCGTCGGTAGCGCGCCTGGCGCCTGGCTGGTCGGGGCTGCGTTTTTTTGTTAAGAACGGCATCTGGATACTGGCGTTGGCGCTGCTGGCCATTGCCTGGGCCAATCCGCAACGGGGGGCCAGGAAGCAAACGGTGTCGCAAAAAAGCGCCGATATCTTCCTGGCATTAGACATCTCGCAAAGCATGCTGGCGCAAGACGTGGCGCCCAGCCGGCTTGAGTTGGCCAAATCATTTGCGCGAAAAATCGTCGATGCCCTGCACGGCGAGCGCATCGGCCTGATCTTTTTTGCCGGCGATGCTTTTTTGCAAATGCCGCTTTCCACTGATTATGGCGCAGCCATCATGTTTATAGACAGTGCCAGCCCCGATCTCATCACTGCACAGGGCACGGCTCTTACAACTGCTATCGACCTGGCGATGGAATCGTTTGACCCGGAGCCGGGCGGCGGCCGGGCGTTAATTTTGATCACAGATGGTGAAAATCACGACGCCGACGCCGAAGCGCGCGCAGCAGCAGCGTATTCGGAGGGGATTGTGCTGCTGGCCGTCGGCGCGGGCACCACTGCGGGCGGCCCGATACCAGTAGGGGCTGCCGGTGGCGCAGAACTGTACAAACGCGACGATCGGGGAGACATCGTCCGGACGCGTATGGATGAAACCTTGCTGCATAAGTTGGCCGGCAGCGGCGGCGGCGCAGCATTCCGGATTACGCAGGGCGAAGCTGCCGTGGCTGCCGTTCGCCGGGAAGTGGGCCGCTTGCAAAAGCGGGAAATGGAAGTCCGCTCCTTTTCGGAATACGATTCGTATTTCCAATGGTTCCTGCTGCCGGCTTTTTTATTGCTGGTGCTGGAAGCCTGGTTATCCTGGCGAAAAAAGAACATTAAGGCGCTGTTTGGCCTGCTGCTGGCAGGCAGTTTTTCGCTGCCAGCCCAAACCGCGCATGAATTATCGCGCGAAGGCGACCGGCACTACGAGCGGGCAAATTACCGCGAAGCCGAAGCGGCATACCGCCGGGCTTCCGAAATCGAATCTGGCAATCCGCACACTACGTACAACACCGGCAATGCCATTTACCAACAGGGCAACTATGCCGAGTCGGAACACTATTTTGAACGAACGGCCCAGGCTGCCAAAGACCCGGCCTTGCGGGCGGATGCCTTGCACAACCTGGGCAACGCCTACCTGAAACAACAAGAATACAAGGAGGCCGTAAGCGCTTATGAACGCAGTTTGCGCCTGCGCCCCGGCGACCCGGCCACCAAAGTAAACCTTCAAATCGCACTAAAAAAACAAAAACAACAACAAGCAGAACAAGAACGGCAACAACAACAAAACCAACAACCGCCGCCGCCCCAAAACCCGGGCCAAAACCAACCGCAACAACCGCCCGGCGCCAACCAAAGGCCAACAGAACGGTCCGAACAAACGCAGCCCGAACAAACGCAGCCCGAACAATCCGGCGAGGGCCGCACAACGCGCGAACAGGCACGCCGAATCCTGGAAACCGCCGTAGCCCCCGAAGACCAGCGCAACGCGCGCAAATACCGCCGGCAAAACCCCGGCAAGCACCAAACCACGCCGAAAAAAGACTGGTAAGTTATTAAGGACACGATGCCAAAAGGCACTGGTTTGTTTTCGGAACAGGTAAACCTGCATTGGAATTTTACCGGAAACTACCGTGCACTTGCAATCAATTGACATAATTTTACCGGCTAATCGTAGCCATGACCCCTGAAACCGTTAAAACCACCCTTTCTTATGCGCGAAAAAGGTATCCCTACCGTCGATCTTTCCAAATTTGTGCACGGCAATCCGGAGGAACGTGCAGCGTTTGTCAGCGAATTGGGTAAGGCATTTCACGAAGTCGGTTTTGTGGCTGTGGTCAACCATGACATTCCCAAACGGCTGGTAGATGGTTTTTATACTGCTTCCAGAGCCTTTTTTGCCTTGCCCGACGGCGTCAAAAAGAAATATGAAATCGCGGGTATGGCTGGTCAACGGGGCTATACCTCCTTCGGCCGGGAACACGCCAAACAATCGCAGGTACCTGACCTGAAAGAGTTTTTTCAGATCGGGCAGGAAGTGCCGGAAGGCCATACCTCCAGCGAACCATACCCCGTCAATGTGCCGGTAACTGAAACGCCGGAATTTACCCTATTGGGGCGCGAGTTGTACCAGGCCTTTGAAAGCGCCGGCGCACAGCTCCTGGAAGCCATCGCCCTGTACCTTGGCCTGGCGCCGGATTATTTCCAGCAATATATCGCCTATGGAAACTCTATTCTGCGCTCCATCTATTACCCGCCGATCACGCAAGAGCCTGCCAGTGCCATTCGGGCCGAACAACATGAAGATATCAATCTGATCACGCTGCTGGTAGGCGCCAGCGCCGGCGGCCTGCAACTCCTGAACTCGAGAAACGAGTGGGTACCCGTTTTACCGGAAGCCGACGAGATTGTAATCAACGTCGGCGATATGCTGCAACGCCTCACCAACAACTACCTGAAGAGTACGACGCACCGGGTCGTCAACCCGCCCCGCGAAGAATGGTACCTGCCCCGCCTGAGTATTCCGTTCTTTTTGCACCCGGTAAGCCGGATGCGGCTCGATTGCCTGCCGGCCTGCGTAACGCCAGACAACCCTCTGCATTACGAACCCATTAGCGCAGGAGAATACCTGGATGAACGGCTGCGGGAGATCGGTTTGAAAAAATAATTTCCCAAAATTAATTAACGTTCTCCCGCGGGCTCCAGTTCTTCCAGGCGCATTTTGTACAAATACTGGGGTGTGCGGGAATACAGATTGCGGTACAAGGTCAGTGCGCGCACGTGGTGCGGCGTTGGGTTGTCGGCTATTTTGCGCAGTTCGAAATGGATCGCAGCTTCCTCGCGCTCCGTGCGGGCCATCGCCAGGAGCTGCGACAATTGGCGAAGGGCTTCGGGCTTGTTGCCTTCGGCCATGATCACTTGTGCGCGCAGCACATTGGCGGAAAACGTCAGGTCGGCATTGCCGAGCGTCAGCGCGATATCCCGGCCCTCTTCCAGCAGTTGCCGGGCGGTGGACACATCGCCGCTGTACAGTTGCACCGTCCCTTTTTCGATAAGCGAATTGCCCAACACGAGGCGGTTGCCCATACTGCGGGCATATTCGATGGCCTCGTTGTAGTACTCCTGTGCACGCTGAAGATTGCCTTTGAAGAACCAATTGTCGCCCAGGGTATTCAGTGCCTTGGCAATGCCTTTTTTATAATTGAGCTCGCGGGAAAGCGCCAGGTTTTGTTCCTGATAGGTATTCGACCGGTCAAATTCGCCCATGGCCGACAGCAGGTCGCCAATGAGGCCGCTGGCGATCGCCAGCCCCTGCTTGTCGCCAAGTTCCTGGCAGAGTGCCAGGTCGCGCTCGAACATTTCCATGGCTTTGGCGAAATCGCCTTTTTTCTCCCAAACCGACCCGATGCTTCCGATGCATATAGTCATGAACAGCTTGTTGCCGAGCTCTTCCGACAAGGTCAGGCCTTTTTCCAGGCAGAGCAGGGCGCTGTCGAGGCTGTTTTTTTCCAGGTAGATAATGCCCAGGTTCGTGTAGAGCGTGGTCAGGCCCTGTTTGTCTTCTGCCCGTTCGGCGATGTCGAGTTGTTCTTCCAACCAGCGGATCCCTTCGTCGTAATGCCCCTGGTTCATAAAAATGAGGCCGAGATTGGCTACGATAACAGCGTTTTCGGCATCCCGCTGGATAGAGCGGTTGATTTCAATGGCTTTTGCAAACCAGCTTTGAGCAGATTCGTAGCTCCCCTGACGGAAAAAAAACGTACCCAGGTTGCCATAGGTTTTGGCGATACCGACCTGGTCGCTGGCCAGTTCGAAGCAGGTGACAGCCACGTCGAGGTGTTTTTTCCCCTCGGCATAGCTGCCGCGCAACATGAGCAGCTGGCCCAGCCGGCGGTTGCTGCGCCCGATCAGGTACCAGTCATTGAGGGTTTTGGCGCGTTTAAGGGCCAGCCTGTATTCCTGTTCCGCTTCTTCCCATTGGCCGATGAGCTCGTGCACGGCGCCTTTGCGCAGCTGGAACTTGACGATTTTTTTGCTTTTTTTGTTGCTTTCGTTCAGGTTTTCGATCAACTTCCCGTAATACTGCAGGGCTTGCCGGTTCAGGAAGTTGCGCTGGGCATAGCGGGCGGCTTTTTCGAGGTACTTATTGGTTTTTTCTTCTACTTCCGCCTGTTCG
>JADJYG010000008.1 GCA_016719895.1 Saprospirales bacterium
CCACGCCGCCCCTTGGTTCGGCGCGTCCAGGCTGAGCTTCCTGGCCCGTAACCTCAGTCTGCAGTTTTACGCTGCCTATAGCGGCCCGGTTTCGCATAAAAACCTGGCGGAGGAAGAACGTGGAAAAACAGAGATCTATGCCTCCGACGCCAACGGCAACCCGTATTCGCCAGCGTGGTATACCCTGAATTTCAATGCGATGTACCGGTTTTCTGAACAGATGACCGTGGGCGCCGGGCTGGAAAACCTGACCGACCAGCGCTACCGGCCCTACAGCTCGGGTATCGCGGCGGCAGGGCGGAATTTTGTGTTGTCGCTGCGGGCGCGTTTTTGAGGGCGGACAGGATGGACAGGATCTTTTTGCCCGTAGAGCGATGGGACAGGATCTTTCAGGATCTTTTTAGGGGAAAGACGGGGATTCGGGCATAGGCACCAAGCCGGCTGTAGTTATGCTTTTACACCGGGGGCTGTTTCCGACCTGCTCAATTCACCCGTTGCCGCTCTTCCTCAGAGCCGGTAGCGCGTTGCCGGGCGTCTTTTAGCTTGTTGTTGCCGAAGCTGCGGGTATACGTCAGTTTAAAGGTGCGTTGGCTGAAGTCGAAATCTGCCTTCGACACGAGGTTGTATTCGGGGAAGTTGCTTTCGCCGCGGAATTTGAACGAGTTCAGCACATCTTCGATGCCGAAGCGGAGCGTACCCAGATTGCCCCGGAATTTTTTCTGTATGCCCAGGTTGAACCCGCCCATGGGCAAGGCTACCGTAGTACCGAACAAGCCCTTCGATTGATAAAAACCGAGCAATTCGGCGCTGAAACCGGCAGGCATATCAAAGGTATTGATCCAGACCACTTGCAGGTTTTGGGTATGCACCTGGACCGGGTCGCCGTCAAAAAAGGTATTCACTTCCTGCCAGGTACCGGTAAAGTTGTTCTGCATATTCCACCACTTCGTTACCCGTAGCGGCAATGCCAGGGTGACGGCGGCTGTTTTGCGGTTTTTCATGTTTTCTGCCGCAATAAGCTGTTGGTTTGTGCCTTCGATGGTACGGGCCTGGAAGCGGGCGATGGCGCTGTCTTCCACCGAGTACTGTATGGAAAACAGTGTGGTTCCGAGCCGGTAGTCCAGTTTCAGGCTGTTGGAAATGGAGGGCTGCAGTGCGGCATTCCCCGAAAAAAATGTGTATGGATCGAGAAAAATGACGAACGGCGCCATATCGTTGAACGTGGGTCGGGTAATACGGCGGCTGTAGGAGAGGTTTGCCGAGTGGCGGTCGTTGAAAGTACGCGACAGGAACACGCTGGGGAAAAAATTGCCGTACTGCCGGTCCACGATATTCGCCTGCTCGGCAGTAGCGAGGTTGGAATTGGTGTATTCATAACGCAATCCGGCCTTCAAGTCCGATTTTCCGTCCAATTTCAGTTCGAATGCCGCGTAAGCCGCTTCGATATTTTCTTCGAGCCGGTATTGTGCGGTCAGGGAGGGGTCGTTTACCGGGATGCCGTTCACGATGCGGGCCACTGTAACGTCGTTGTCGAAACGGGATAAGGTGCCTTTGATCCCAGCCTCCATTTTTACCCGTTCAGAAAACCGCTTGGTATAGTCCATTTTGCCGACGCCCACCGTGATGGGGGTTGATTTGCCGCTAAAAGTTTGTTCGCCAAACAGGAAGCCCCCCGAGCCATCGGCGTAGGTAATCCGGTAATTTGTCGGGTTTTCATTGGTATAACGCAGCAAATCAGCGTCGAAAACCAGTTGCCCACCCGCTTGAAACGTATGTTGCAGATTGAGGTTGGCGCCCAGGTGCCGCCATTGGTTTACCTCGTCGTTGTCGATGGTCAGCAAGGTATCCGGCACGCCGTTCAACGATATGGCAGAGCGGTTCAGGGCGTCCATGCTCCAGCGGTTATCGTAGCTGGAAAGAAGAAAACCCAGGACCGTTTTTGGGCCGAGGTTGAGGTCGAGGCCGAGTCTGGCTTCGTGGTTGCGCTGCACCGGATCGCGCTCGGTGCGGGTATCTGTGCGGATCGTTTGACCACTCAGAACTACCTGCCGGTCGATGGCGAACACTTGTTCCTGTGCCCAGCGGCCGAAGGAATAGTCGCCATAGAGGTTAAGGCGGTTTTTCCGGTAATTGAAATTAATAGCGGCGGAAGCGACCTCGCCCCTGCCGAAGCCGCCGTAAAACGTATAGGAGCCGTTCAGCCCACGGTCAGCCGATTGCTTCAGTATGATATTGATATACCCGGCGTTGCCTTCGGCGTCGAAGTTTGCCGGCGGGGTGGTGATCAGTTCGATTTTATCGACGTTACTGGCGGGCATTCCTTCCAGGAGTTGCACCACTGCTTCCGGAGGCATGCGGTTGATTTTACCATTGATCATCACCACCACGCCATCTTTTCCGGCTATGGTCAGGACGTTGTTCTGGCGGTTGACGACAACGCCGGGCGATCGCTCCAGTACCTCCAGGGCAGTACTTCCCGCCGCGGTGATGCTGCCTTCCACATTTACTACCAGGCGGTCGATCTTTTGTTCGAACAGGGGTTTTTTGGCAACCACTTGCACTTCGCCGAGCTGTTCGGCATTTTCTTTCAGCACCAGGGCGCCGAGATCGGTTTCGGCGCCTGCGCCGTCCAGGGTAAACGGCGCAGTGTATTCCTGCCGGAAACCGAGCATGACGCTAGCGAGCAAATACTTACCGGGCGGCACGTTACCCAGCACGAAGGTCCCGTCGTTGGCTGCCAGGGCACCCTTGACAAGCGAACTATCGGCGGGATTCAGTAGCAATACATTGGCAGCTGCGAGCGGCTGGCCGGCTTCATCGGTGACGATGCCCCGTATCTGGCTTTGGGCAGAAGAAATATAGGCAGCAGCAAATAAAATTGTAAGCAGGGCGGCAGCTGTTTTCTGCCTGGTAGTTTTCAGCATAGTTCTTTTTTGAATAGGCAATGGGTAATGCGGCGAGCCGTGCGTCAGGATAAAAAGACAATATTACCCGGCGCCGTCTGGAGTGTAAATTGTTCCCGGTCTATCCGAACGACGTCGCCAAGGCGCACAAAATCCTTTTCTTTGATAAGAAAAATATACGGGTTGGTATCCTCGAAGAATCGATCCAGAAACAGGGATTCTTTGGGTGGGGTAAATGGTTTTTGGCTTTTAACGGCGTCGTAATAGCCTTCCATCATGCACTTGAATTGATGGGTGACCAGTCGCCGGAACAGGTAAGGGTAGAGCAGTGTATCGCGGGTAAGTTGTGAAAACTGCTGAAGCGCGATACCAGACGCCGTTTTATCCATGCTCCAGATGTGGGCCTTTTTGCGTATAGCCTCCTGGACGCCGCTGATCAGGATATGGCGCAGGCTGGCCGACAGCGTCATGAAAAAGTACGGATACACGAGGCCGGCGGCCAGCAAACGGTAGTTGACGGCGTTTTTAAGGCTTTTCGCCAATTGAGCCACCGGTATCTGCGATCCGTCGGGCCCAGGTGCCGGGCCAGCGAAGGCCCAGGAAATCGGGCGCCCTTTTTGGTCGATATCGTTGACTGCGATATATCCTTCGAGCCGGTCCTTACCCGTTTCTGAAATCGTTTCCAGGGCGGTTCCTTTTTTCACCTCGATACTATTAATGAAGGTGTGCGGGCCGTTCCAGTTGGCCTTTGCCACGCCAATCAATTCGAGGAGCTTGTCCGTGGCGGCCGGGCCAAATGCTCCTGGCTGGCTGTATTTACCCGGCGCCGGTTTTTCCGCCCCGGCAAAGGTTTTGTCGCCCAGTTCTTTGGGCGCCGGTACCGGCATGGGGCTGTAGTGCGTTTCGAGGGCGTCGATGCCCTGGAGCCGCAATTGAACGCTGCCGTTTTCTTTTTGAAAATTCGCTTGGAATGGTTCCCTGAATTCGCTTTGAATTTTATCCCACTGCGCGGCGTTGGCCGCTTCGAATTTGAGGGAATCGCCATCGGGGGAATGCCCCACCACATGAAAATGACCTTTGATCAAAAAATACTCCATACGTCTTCATTTGGTTTATATGCGCCGCTGTAATAGCGGTATGCACCGGTTTGAACCGGTGCACAAAGGTAGTAAATACTTCTGACAAGTATACCCGGCGGACCGTTGATGGACAAACGGCCTTTGCCAAAGCCATGAATATGAAATCCCAATTTATTCGTTTGGGCTATCTTCAAATCTTCATACCACCCAGAAAGGAAGCGGAAGCGCGGGGTTTTTACATCCCAACTATGGGGCTTAGAAGCCCAAAATCATTTTATGATCCGTTCAAAAACAGGATCGAACCGTTAGAGCGATTAACAAATGGCTAAAAACCAACCGTATGCAAAGCGTCCGTTCTGGCTATGGACGCCTTCCCTTGGTCTGATTTTGTTCATATGGTTGTTTATCACAGCCGCATGGTTATACCCCGGCGGCTCCAAAACTGACCGGCAGGCGTTGGGGTTCAGTATGACCCACAATTATTGGTGCGATTTATTCGACAACCTGGCGTATAACGGTGCGAAAAACCCATCCAGGCCCATTGCCATCCTGGCTATGGTGGTGCTGAGCTGCAGCTTCGGGATACTCTGGTATTTATTGCCGGACTTGGTGCGCTCGAATCGAACCCGAAAACGGCTTATCCGGTTTTCCGGTATCGGCTCGATGGCCGTCGCTTCCTTTTTATTTACAGGATACCACGAAGAAGTCATCCATATCGGGGGGCTACTGGGCGGTCTTGCCCTGACGCTGACGTTCATGGAATTCTACCGCGCAAAGAAGAAAGGGTTGTTTATTTCCGGGCTGGCTTGTTTGGGCTTGAGCGCTCTGAACTATTTTATTTACGAAACAGGCGTAGGGCTGCCCCTGCTGGCAAGCCTGCAAAAGATCACGTTTCTGGTATTCTTTACCTGGGCCATCCGGATCAATTATGATTTGTCCCGCCAGAAACAGCAGGGCTGAACAAGCTGCCAGCCGAGGTGCCAACAACCATACTGCTGAACTGAAATATCTCCCCGCAAACGGATTGAGGACTTTGGTAACAGCATTGAAAAATCCTGCAAATCCTGTCCCATCAATCTACGAGCAAAAAAATCCTGCAAATCCTGAAAAATCCTGCAAATCCTGTCCCATCAATCTACGAGCAAAAAAATCCTGCAAATCCTGTCCCATCGCTCTACGAAAAAAAATCCTGTCCCAACCGCCTCACAACACAAACGGGACCAGCGCCTTTCGCGCTACCGGATATTCCGGGAACGTTTCCCGATACCAGCGGTGATGCGCCAGTGCCCTTGGCACGAGGTTGGCGGCCGTCCACACCAGGAAAGCCAGGGCGGGCAGGCTCCAGGTCATGAGGGCAAACCCGGCCCATTCCAGTATTTCGCCGAACAAATTCGGGCAGCTGACCCGCTCGAACCAGCCGCCCCGTGGGATGGCATACCCCGTGGCGCCAGGCCGCCGCAAGCCGATGAGGATGTTGTCGGATTGCCAGTTGATGCCCATTCCAAGCCAAAACAGCGCCTGACCGGACAAAAAGCGGATATCCGTCCAGTACCCGGGCGCATAACTGGCAAAATGCGCAAAGTAGTACCCCAGAAAAAAGCCGTTCACGAGGTTGAATCCCACGGCCGACAAAACGATCGCCAGCGGCATGCGTTTTCCCGCCGTGCGCAGGCGTAGCGGAAAGATCAGGCTGCGGTTGAGGTAGTGCAGTAAAAAACACCCGCTAAATACCCAAACCAACGCAGACGCGGGCGATTGGCCCCCCATCAGAGTGATTAAAAAGACAACCACGACGGTAAATTCCATCAGGAACCATCCCAGCCGGTTGTCGAGCGTCGGGCCCCAACCGGGCCGGATATGCCGGCCATACGGCGCGTTGCGGCGCAGCAGGTAAAAAAAAGCGGCGAGGGCCACGGCCATCCAGGCCCAGAGGAGTTGGCTGTACAAGGAAAACGTCATAGGTAGTTGTTTTGTCGGAACCAGGTATAGGAGTCGGCGACCGTCTCTTCCAGCGGACGGGCCGAAAAACCGAGTTCGCGCCGGGCTTTTTCGCTCGAAATCCGGTTCGAACCATACTGCAGGGCATCGAGGGCCTCGCCGGTGTACAACGGCCGCGTGCCCGTCAGCCGGGCATAGACCGCTACAAACGGCAACCCAAGGCGAATCAACCCGTTGGGCGCCACGTATTTCGGCACGGCTTTACCCGTGACCGTTTCCACCAGCCGGGCGAATTCGGGCATTCGGGCGTAGACGCCGGACAAAAGGTACGCTTCCCCGTTTCGGCCCCGGGTCAGGGCCGCCTCGGCTGCCTGCGCCACATCGCGCACGTCCACCCAGTCGAACCCGCCGGGAACGAGCAGTGGAATTTTCCGGCGGTAAAAATCGATCAGCATCTGACCGGAGAGCGACGGCCCGTAGTCGCCGGGGCCAATCACGCTGGTCGGGCAAAGGGCCAACACTTCGAGGCCGCGCCCGGCGGCAAAACGCATCGCCAGCGCGAGGGCTTCGGCTTTGGACCGTTGGTAGGCCATCCGGCTGTCCAGAGCCAGGGGCCGGGTTTCGTCGAAAGCGCCATCCAGGGGAAAATCGCTAAACGCATGCACCGAGCTGAAGCACACCACGCGCCGGACACCCTGGCGCAAGCAAGCTTCCAGCACCTTTTTAGTGCCGTCGACATTCACCTGCCATACCCGCCCATGCCGGGCGCCATGAATAGAAATCAGCGCCGCCAGATGAACCAGCACCTCGCTGCCCCGCGCCAGGTCGGACAAGGCCGCAGGATCGAGCAGATCGCCCTGGACGCGTTGCAGCGGCAAACCGGCCAGCGCAGGACTGTCGCGGCGCTGTAAAATGCGCAATTGGTGGCCGGCTTCGAGCAGCCGGCGCACGAGCACGTTGCCGATGCGGCCGGAGGCGCCGGTGAGGGCGATGGTCATGGACAGGATAATTTTTTCGGCCCTAAAGTTAAAAACAAACCAACAAATTGTTGTACATTCGAAGCCGATTTTCACCCTTCATGTTTTAACAAAACGCTTTTGTATGAAAAATCAACTGATTGCAACGCTCGTTGCCGCCATCCTCCTTTTTGTCTGGCAATTCCTGTCCTGGGCTGCCCTGAACATCCACGGCGACGAATACCAGTACACCGAAAAACAGGACACCATCCTGCAAATGCTGAACCGGGAACTGCAACCGGGCTCCTACATGATGCCGCAACCCGCACCCGGCAGCACCCCCGAACAACAGAAAGCCTTCATGGAAAGCAGCGAAGGCAAACCCTGGGCCATGGTCAGTTACCACAGCTCGTTCCATGGAAGCATGGCCATGAATATGATCCGGGGTTTTGCCGTCGACCTGGTGGCGGCATACCTGCTCATCTGGTTGCTGCTCAAAATCACCAACCTCGATTTTAAAACGGCCCTGCTGTCGTCGCTGGCCGTGGGCGCCATCGCCTACCTGACGATCCCGTACCTGAACAGCATCTGGTTTGAAAACAATACGCTCGCCTATTTGATCGACTGGGTGGGCCAATGGGGTCTGGTCGGCGCCTGGCTGGGTTGGTGGTTACCGAAAAGACAGAATTGACAGGATTTTTTTTCGTAGAGTGATGGGACAGGATTTGCAGGATTTTTTGTCCGTAGAGCGATGGGACAGGATTTGCAGGATTTTGGATTGCAGGATGCAGGATTTTTCGCAGAGTGATGGGACAGGATTTTTCAGGATCAACAGGATTTTTTTTTCGCAGAGCAGGACAAGATTTGCAGGATTTTTGTCCGTAGAGTGATGGGACAAGGATTTAGGAGTAGTATGGACAGGATTTACAGGATTTTTCAGGATTTACAGGATTTTTTTCGCAGAGCGATGGGACAGGATAAAGCTAAAGTGGGTCATATCGCTCCCGAAGAAAAAATCCTGTAAATCCTGCAAAATCCTGCAAATCCTGTCCCATCACTCTACGAAAAAAATCCTGTAAATCCTGAAAAATCCTGTAAATCCTGTCCCATCACTCTACGGACAAAAAATCCTGTAAATCCTGAAAAATCCTGCAAATCCTGTCCCATCGCTCTACGGACAAAAAATCCTGTAAATCCTGAAAAATCCTGCAAATCCTGTCCCATCACTCTACGGACAAAAAATCCTGTAAATCCTGAAAAATCCTGCAAATCCTGTCCCATCACTCTACGGAAAAAAAATCCTGTAAATCCTGAAAAATCCTGCAAATCCTGTCCCATCACTCTACGGACAAAAATCCTGTAAATCCTGCAAAATCCTGCAAATCCTGTCCCATCACTCTACGAAAAAAATCCTGTAAATCCTGAAAAATCCTGCAAATCCTGTCCTATCAACCTACGAAAAAAAATCCTGCAAATCCTGTCCTATCAACCTACGAAAAAAAATCCTGTAAATCCTGAAAAATCCTGCAAATCCTGTCCCATCACTCTACGGACAAAAAATCCTGTAAATCCTGAAAAATCCTGCAAATCCTGTCCCATCAACCTACGAAAAAAAATCCTGCAAATCCTGTCCTATCAACCTACGAAAAAAAATCCTGTAAATCCTGAAAAATCCTGCAAATCCTGTCCCATCACTCTACGGACAAAAAATCCTGTCCCTTTGAGCCCGTCAATCTTAACGTCGAACAGCATGACCGAATCATCACAGGCGCCTCTTGCACGCTTCATCTGCACCCTCCTATTGCTGGCCGCACTGCAGGCCTGTTCCGTTTCACAACACCAGGCATCAGAACCACCGCGCCCCCCAGTTTCGCAGCCGCTCTTCGACGAAATCTGGCGCATGGACAGCCTGCTTTCCGTGGCCTACAACGCCTACGATCTGGACCAATTGGGCCGTTTGTTTGACGAGGATCTCGAGTTTTACCACGATACCGGCGGCTTGCTTACCTACCGGCAATCGCTGGACGGATTGAAAAGCGTATTCGAAAAAAACAATCAGGCCAGACGGTTTGCGGAAAAACGCTATGCGGAAGTTTATCCGATCAAAGACTATGGCGCCGTACAAACCGGCTTGCACGTCTTTTGCCATCTGGAAAATGGGAAAGAACAGTGTGCTACGTTTAAATTTGTTCATATTTGGCGAAAAAAAGACGGCATTTGGAGAATCGCCCGGGTAGTCAGTTATGACCACTGATCTCCATAAATCATGTTTCCAGAAATAAAATCCGCAACGATGAAACCTGTTTCCTTACCGGCCTTTTTCAAAACCATCCTGCTCTGCCTGCCCCTGTGCAGCCTTTTCCCCTGTAGCGCTACGGCGCAATTTCTCTGGGAAAAGGTATATAACCTCGACTTTTCCGCCACGGCCTACTCCGCCGTCGAAACGGATGACCATAACTTTCTCGTTACCGGAAGGGCCTTAAGCAACGATTCTTTTCAACTGTTGCTGATGAAAGTGGCGCCAAACGGCGACTTGTTGTGGCACAAACGCTTAGCGGGCGTTGCCGGCGAACACAGCCGGATCATTGCCCGGACGGCCGACCAGAATTTCATGATCGTCGGCAGCTCGGTCCAATACATGATCCTGCTGAAAATCAATGCCGACGGCGAGCCCTTGTGGAAACGCTACGTCCGCAAGGATCGCGCCGGCATCTGTCTGGACCTCACCGCCGACGGCGGCGTAATCGCCCTGGGCAGCTACACCACCCCGCTGAACGGCGAGCTGATCTCCTACGTTTTTGCAGCCAAGTTCGACAGCTTGGGCAATGAACAATGGTCGAACACCTATTTCCAGCAGGCTGACGCCTGGCCGGAGGCTATCGAACAAACTCCCGACGGCGGTTATATCATCGGGGGCACGCACGCAGCCAACTCGACGGGCGGCGGTTTTTTGCTCAAACTAACCGGCGCCGGCGCCGTTTCCTGGTTTCGCACCTACAAAAACCCCGGCATGCACAAGGATTATTTCCGGTTTGCCGCCACCACAAACGACGGCGGTTTTGTGCTCTGCGGCTGGGAAAACAGCATCCTCCTCCCCCCCATGCAGCAAAACCCCGACGCCTACATCATCCGCACGAACGCCAGCGGAATACAAACGGACTATTACCTGGTGGGCGTGGCCAATTCCGTTGAACTGGCCAACCATATTTTCCAGAATGCCTCCAATCAATTTATCCTGACCGGCGAAACCGACGAGCCCGGCGACAATAAAAACGTACTGCTGGCCCTCGTCAGCCCAACCGGCGCTACGCAGAAAAAGTGTTTTTTTGGCACCCCCGACTTCGATCGCGGCCAATCTGCCCTGGAGACAACCGACCACAGCATCTTGGTCGTCGGGCATACCAGCTCCGCCACCGTCAACTGGCGGAAACCCTATCTGATCAAAACCAACTGGCAATGCAGCACGGTTACCAGCAGCGAACCGGGCCCCGAAACGGCTGGCATTTCGGTGTACCCCAATCCCACCGGAGCGATTCTCCATGTCGATCTGCCGCCGGATGCCGGGGTTTCGTGCAGCGTTGAATACTTCGACGCCTTGGGCCGCCTGGTCGCTACAGCAGCGCTACGGCCTTCCGGAAATGAAACCGATGTGTCTTTCCTGGCTCCGGGCGTTTACACCTACCGCGTCCTCCAAAACAAACAACGGCTGAAAACCGGAAAAATCATCCGGCTATGACGTATGTTTGGAGACGGAAAAACACTAGTATATGGCTTACAGGCTCCTCTTTTACGCCGCGTTTATTATTGACCTGATCGGGCTTTGCGTCGCGATCTATTTCATGTTGAGCGATATGTTGAAAGGCACGCGCGGCACTAACAATCCGACTATGCTTGGCCTGACCCTGCTCATGGCCGGGCTCCTTGCGGGCGCCTGGTGGCTCCGGCAAAACGGCTATCCCGGCTGGGGCGCCGCTTTGGTATGCCTGCCGGCGACGCCGCTGTTTTTATACGGGGTTATGATTCTGTTGTTCATCGTGCTGAAGCCCGATATGAAGTGATCCATACCGGCTGATTGCAGGACCTAGAGTGTATTCAATCGATTGAAATGACAATCCGGATCGCCAGCACCGCAGAAGACCTGAAGCAGATTCTTCAGCTGCAAGCGCAAAACCACTACGAGACGCTGCCCGAAGGGCGGCGGCATCCCGGCGGCTTCGTCACTGTCCGGCACGACCTCGACTTGCTGACGCGCATGAACGAAGCGATCGGGCAGGTCATCGCCGAAGAAAACGGCGCCGTGGCGGGCTATGCCCTGGTCATGCCCGAATCGTTCAAAGTATTCCTTCCCGTATTGACGCCTATGTTCGACACCTTTCAAACCCTCCTGTACAAAGACCGCCCGCTACCGGACTACCGGTACTACGTCATGGGGCAGATTTGTATCGATGCAGCGCAGCGCGGGACCGGTTTGTTTCAACAGCTCTATGAAGCGCACCGGCATTTTTACGCCCCGCGCTTCGACCTCTGCCTCACCGAAGTGTCGTCGAGCAATGCCCGCTCTATGCGCGCCCACGAAAAGGTCGGTTTTCAAACCATCCACAGATTTTCGGACGAAACGGACGAATGGAACATCCTACTTTGGGACTGGCAGGGCGGTTGAGTTCTTCACGAGCTACCTGAATTCAATTATACAACGGGTTCTGCAGCATAATTCCCTCCGTCAGGTCGAGTTCCAATTGCGGTACGGGTAATAGTTCATGTTTGCCCGGTGTAAAATTTATTTTTCCGACGGCTTGCATGATCGAGGCCGCACGGCCCCAACGCACCAGGTCGAACCAGCGCTGTTGTTCCATTGCCAGCTCCACCCGCCGCTCGCGGTAAATTCGCTCGCGCAGTTGCGCCTGATCGGTCACCGTCACATCCGGCAGGATAAAATTGTTGATACCGCGCGCCCGTTTGCGCACCTGGTTGAGGTAAAGCAGCGCCTCGGCGGGTTTGTTGTTTTCGTTAAGCGCTTCAGCGGCCAGCAACAGGATATCGGCATACCGGAGGATACGGATATTACCCGGCCCATTGTCCTGCAATCCGGGGTGGTTCGGCACCCAGGCTTTTTGGTTATAGCGCTCGCCGATGATCTCCGGGTTGTCTTGCACCTGCGTCAAGCCGTCGGGTAGCACTTCGCCCACGTAAATAACCGTTGATTCCCGGCGCGGATCGCCATTTTCATACGAAGTCACCAAATTGTCGGAAGGCCGGTTGAAGCCCCAACCGAGGTTGGGAACACCGCGCACGCCCTGGATCATATTGAACGGCGTGGCGCCGGGGCCTGCGACGGCAGCGGGTAAGGCCACAGCGCCAATTTCAAAGATAGATTCGGCGCCGTTTTCGCCCACGCGCAAAAAATTATCCGCATACCGGGTTAGCAGGCTGTATTGGTTGGACAGGATGATGTCCAGGCAATACTGTTCGGCTTTCGGATAGTCTTTCCGGATCATCGCCAGTTTGGCCAACAGCCCCCGGGCAGCCCCCTTGGCGGCTCGCCCCAGGTCGGTGGCCGGATACTGCGATTTTTCCGGCAGCGCGGCCAGCGCATCCAGCAGGTCGGCTTCTATTTGCGCATAAACCGCTTCCACGGGTTGCCGGGGCTGCACATAATATTCATCGCCGCCGAGCGGCTCTGTAATGACGGGTAAAGCACCAAACCACTGTACCAATTGCAAGTAGGCGTATGCCCGCAGGAATTTGCATTCACCCACCAAGCGGTCGCGCTGGTTGCGGTCCATATCGATATTCGGGATATTGACGATGGCCAGGTTTGCCCGGGCAATTACCCGGAAATACCCGCGCCAGGTAGCCGCGAAAAAGCCGTTGGAAGGGTCGAAGGTGAAATTGTCTATATCCGCCAGCAAAGGCTGGTCGTTGGGTGTGGAACCTTTATCGGCATCGTCGCTGAGTATATCGGTGCAGCCGATGTAGCCCAGTCCGACACAATCCCAGGAGCGCAGTTCGCCGTACACGGCATTTGTAGCCTGCAGGGCATGGTCGGCCGTTTGAAAAAAGTTTTCGTAGGTCAGCTGCCCGAGCGGTTTGCGGTCGAGAAATTCCTTTTGGCAGCTATTGGCTACAAACAATACCAACAGCGCAGGCAAGAGCATTCGTATAGCGTTGTTTCGTTGTATCTTTTTCATAGTAGTATATGCTTGCTGGATAATTAGTTGGTTGTTTTAAAACGTAATATCGAATCCGGCTAAAATCATTTTAGCCACCGGATACGAACCGTAATCTACGCCGGCGGTAAACACGCTGCCCCCCGGGAATTCCGGCGAATAGCCGGTATATTGTTGTTTGGTCCAAAGGTTGGTACCGTTGCCGTAAATACGGGCCCGGCTGATTCCGATCCGTTGCGTGAGCGAGGCCGGCAAGGTATAGCCGATCACCAGGCTGCGCAAGCGTAAAAAAGCCCCGTCCTGGACGTAAAAATCGGACATCCGGTAGTTGTTTCCGCCGTTCGTCACCCGCGGCACGGTATTGCTGGTGCCTTCGCCGGTCCAGCGGCCGTCATAAAAAGTCTTTTCCCAGTTGTACACGCCGAAACGGGAAATAGCCCTGGCATTCACGACTTTATTCCCGCTGACGCCGAAGAAGTCGGCGGCAAGGTCAAACCCGAAGAGTTCCAGCCCGGCCGAAAAACCGTAGGTCAGTTTTGGTATTGAGCTGCCCAGGAACACTTTATCGTCTTCCGTGATCACGCCATTGCCGTCAGTGTCCTGATAACGCAGGTCGCCGGGCTTGATCCCGCTACCCTGTGAAGGCAAGGCGGCAATTTCGTCGATATTCTGAAAAATGCCGGCCACTTTGTATCCGTAAAAATCGCCGATCGGCCGGCCCACGATGGTCAGGGTAGCCTGATCGCCCTGGGCAGTACCGGCTGCCGGCACTTCGGACTTCCGCTCGTCGAGTTGAACGACTTCGTTGTTTACGGCAGACAGGATGGCGCCCAGGTTATAGGCGATTTTGCCGCGGGTTTCGCGCCAGCCCAGGGTAATATCCCAACCGCGGTTGCGCACGTCCGCCACGTTCACCACCGGATTGCTGTTGGACCCCACGTAATCGGGGATAGGCAGGGTGTACAAGATGTCATAAGTGGTCCGGTTATACCAATCGATTTCGGCAGTCAGGCGGCCGCGCAGCACGGCGATCTCGGCGCCGATATCCGTTTGTTTGGCTTCTTCCCAGCGGACGTTTGGGTTGGACAGGCTGGTCAGTGTAGCGCCGGTGTTCAAGGTCTCATCGGGCCCGAAAATGGCATACAGGTTGCCCTGGACCACCCCAAAAGAGGGATACAACTGGGTTTTGTCGTTGCCGACCACGCCCCAGGAGGCGCGGAGTTTCAGGCGGTCGAACAGGTGTTGGTTGGCCATAAACGGTTCCTGCGCGACATTCCAGCCGAAGGCAAACGAAGGGAAATAGCCCCAGCGGTTGTCGGGAGAAAAACGCGAAGAACCGTCGGCGCGGATTGATGCGGTAAACAGATAGCGTTCGAGAAGGGTGTAGTTGATGCGGCCCAAATAACTGATCATGGCCCAGTCGCCGGCGCCGCCATAGTTCATTTGCGTGGTATCGTTGCCGGCCGACAGGTACAGCAATTCCTCTTGCGCGGAGGGGAAATTGCTCCGGCTGGCGCCAAAATACTCGAAACGGTTTTCCTGGGCGGTATAGCCTGCCAGCACATTGATGCGGGAATGCTGCCATTCGCGATTGAAATTCAGCGTGTTTTCCCAAAGCCAGGAGCGGTTTTCATTAAAGCCCAGCTCCAGGCGGTCGTTCTTGTTGCGTTGCGAAACGGATACCTCATAGGCGGGTTCAAAATAACGGCTCCTGGAATCCTGGAAGTCCAAACCGAAGTTGGTGCGGAAAGTGAAATACTTCAGCAGCTTGATATCAGCGAACAAGGTTCCCACCACGCGGTTTGCCGTGGTGTGGCTGTTGTTTTTGTAGTACAGGTCCGCTGCGGGATTGCCAATCGCCGTTCCAAAAAAAGTGGGATCGGAGAAGTTTCCCAGCGAGTCGCGTTCTGCGTACACCGGCGGCATCCAGAGCGTGGAAAGCAACACCCCCGGCGGGTTCTGGCTTTTGGAGTGGGCAAAGGCAATGCTGTTGCCCAGGCGGATAGCGGTGTTGAGCTGGTATTCATTGTTAAACCGCAGGGTTGTCCGTTCGAATTCCGATTCGCGCAGGATACCGGATTGGTTGAAGTAGTTGCCCGAAATATTGTATAATAACTTGTCCGATCCTCCATTGGCACTCAACTGGACATTAGCCATGGGCGCATCACGATACACCACATCCTGCCAGTTGGTGCCGGCGCCGAGGGCAGCCGGGTTGGTGAAATAGATTTGACCGGTCAGTTCGTTGTACATCTGGGCAAATTCGGTCGCATTCGCCATGGGGATTTGCCGCGTCAGGCCCTGGGAGCCGTAATAGGTGCTGAGGTTGATGGTTGCCCGTTCACCTTTTTTCCCGCGTTTGGTGGTGATAATGATCACGCCATTGGCGCCGCGGTTGCCGTAAATAGCTGTGGCAGAGGCGTCTTTAAGCACTTCTATCGACTCGACGTCCTGCGGATTGACAAAAGAAGCGTTGTCGAGCAACATGCCGTCCACCACATACAGCGGGTCGGCGTTATTCAGAGTACCCGTGCCCCGGATACGGATGACGGCCCCCGCGCCGGGCTGGCCACTGGCCGGCGTTACGTACACGCCTGCGATCTTGCCCTGCAAAGCCTGATCGATGGAAGCGGTAGGGATACGTTCGATCTCCCTGGTTTTGATCGTGCCGACCGAGCCGGTCAGGTCGCTTTTTTTCTGCGTGCCGTAGCCCACCACAACGGTTTCATCGATCAGGTTCTGCGCAGTGGTCAGTTGCACATCCAGTGCGGTTCGGCCATTCAGAGCAATTTCCTGGCTTTCATAGCCAGTGTAGGAAAATATCAGCACACCGGCGGCATCCGGCGCCTGGAGGGTGTAGGAGCCGTTGTAATCCGTGATAGCGCCGGTGGCCGTGCCTTTTAAAACGATGCTTACACCGATGAGCGCTTCACCGGTTGCGGCATCGGTGACGGCGCCGCTTATGCGCAATTGCGCTTGTACAGCCAGCGTTGCGAATAGCAGAAAAGTGGTCAGGTATTGCTTCATACAAGTTGGATTTTTGATTGAATTATTTGGTCATAGTGACCCGGATATGTTTGGTGTCCCGGGAATTACCGCCGATCATGAGGTCGAAATCGCCCGGTTCGGAGCCAAAGCGCATGGCGTTTCCAAAAAACCGCAACTCGGCATCTGTGAGGATAAATTCAACGGTTTGGATAGCGCCAGGCGCCAGCAAAACCTTCCGGAATCCTTTCAACTCGCGCAAGGGCCGGGTGACGCTGCCCACCAGGTCGCGCACATAGAATTGCACGACTTCTTCGCCGGTCCGGCTACCGGCATTGCGCACATTGACACGGATGCGCAAGGATTCTCCCTGCTTGAAGGTCGGCTTATCCACCACGATATCGGAGTATTCGAAGGTGGTATAGCTGAGTCCGAAACCAAAGGGGAATAGCGGCGCATTGGGCTCATCGATATACCGGCTGGTCCACTTGCTGGCGGGATCGTAGGGCCGGCCGGTATTTTTTTCATTGTAAAATACCGGCACCTGGCCAACAGTACGCGGAAACGTCATCGGCAGTTTGCCGGAGGGATTGTAGTCGCCGTACAACACATCGGCAAGGGCATGGCCGGTTTCGGTGCCCAACCACCAGGCTTCCAGCAGGGCATAGGCTTGTTCGGTCAAATCCGGAATAGCCAGCGGCCGGCCGTTCATGAGCACGACCACCACGGGTTTTCCGGTAGCCGCCAGGGCCTTCACGAGGTCTTCCTGAACACCCGGAACAGAAATATCCGTGCGGGAGGCAGCTTCACCGCTCATTTGTGCCGCTTCGCCGATGGCCACCACTACAACATCCGACTTTTGCGCCAGGGCGACGGCTTCCGCAAACCCCGACTTATCCGAACCGGCAAGCTCGCAACCTTTGGCAAAGGAAATATCCCCCTTGCCGGCGGCTTTCAACCCTTCCAGCAAACTGACGCAGTCGTTGGCGTTGCCGGCGGCGCACCAGTTGCCGATCAATTCGGATTTATTGTCACCCAACGGGCCGACTACGGCTATCCTGGCCGTTTTGGACAGCGGCAGCGTGTTGTTTTGATTTTTTAGCAATACAACGGATTTGCGGGCCATTTCACGGGCAGCCGCGCGGTGTGGGGCACACAGGATCAAGCGTTGTTCCCGGGCGGCATCACAATATTTGTAGGGATCGTCGAAAAGCCCCAATTCAAATTTCAGGCGTAATATGCGGCGCACGCTGGCGTCGATAGCCGCTATCGGAACTTTGCCTTCCTCCACCGACTGTTTCAGAAACCGCTGATACACGGCTCCCTGCATATCCATATCCACACCGGCTCGTACGGCCAGCTCGCCGGCTTCTTTATCATCGGCGATGACGCCGTGGTTCACCATTTCGTTGATCGAAGTGTAATCGGTGACGACAAAACCGTCGAAGCCCCATTCGCCGCGCAGAATGTCGGTAAGCAGGTACCGGTTGCCGCTGGCCGGCACGCCGTCGTAGTCATTGAAGGAGGTCATCACCGTTGCAGCCCCGGCTTTCACAGCCGCCTGGTAAGGGGGAAGGTAGTATTCCCGGAAGTTGCGTTCGCTCATGTCTACCGTGTTGTAATCGCGGCCAGCAATTGGCGCGCCGTAGCCTGCATAGTGTTTGACGCAGGCCAAAAGCGCGTCTGTCCGGCCGAATCCGTTGCCTTGAAACCCCCGTACCCGCGCTTCGGCGATACGGCAGCCGAGCCAGGTATCTTCACCCGCGCCTTCCATCACACGACCCCAGCGGGGGTCGCGGCTGATATCCACCATCGGGGCGAACGTCCAGTGCAAACCGGCAGCAGCGGCTTCTGTGGCCGCCACCCGGGCTGCTTGTTCAATGGCGGGCAGGTCCCAGCTCGCAGCTTCCGCCAAGGGTATGGGGAAAATGGTTTTATACCCGTGTATCACATCGTACCCAAAAAGCAAGGGGATCTTCAGGCGGGTTTCCTCCACGGCAATCCGCTGCAGTTCGCGGGTAAAACGAACGGTGTGGCTGTTGAAAAGCGCCCCGCAACGCCCCTGGCGAATATCGTCTTTGTACCCTTCGCGTATCGTCGGGCCGGTCGATTCCCAGTCGGTGGTAAAAAGCGTCATTTGACCGATTTTTTCCTCCAGGGTCATCAGTACCAACACCGAGTCAACCTTCGATTCGATGAAGCCGGTTGTTTCGGTAGCCGGGAGCCGGGGGGCGGGAATTTTGTTCCAAACAAAGGCCGAAAGCGCCAGCAGCGCAATGCTGCTCAGCAACAGCCACCGTCCCCCCCTACCCCGCCCGGATACAACCATGGGTGTGAAAACCGGCTTCGAAAAAGACTTCATTCGGGAGTGCCAGAAAAAACGCATATCAGTTATAGTTTTAGTCATCAATCCGTTACACCGGCTGGCAAACGCCCTGGGGCGCCGCCGGGTGTGTCATTTTTGCTGTTCAAACAGCCATTCCATGATCTTTGGATTATAATAGGTTTCCTGCCAGATGCCATGCCCCAGAGTCTCAAATTCGGTATATTGTACCGGAGCATGAAGTTGTTTTAAGGCCTGTACGATGTTGCGCGAGCGCGTCACCGGTATTACCGTATCGCGGCTGCCATGCAGCACCCAGAGGGGAATGTTTTTTATTTTTTCTGCGAACCGGGGATCACCGCCACCGCATAACGGCAGGGCCGCAGCAAACCATTCGGGTTTGCGCAGGAGCAGATCGAACGTGCCGGCGCCGCCCATCGACAGGCCGGTCACATAAATCCGGTTGCGGTCAATAGCGGGGTAGTCATTCAGGATGTCCCCGATCAGGCGAATCAGGAGGCGCATGGGTTCGGTGGGTATTTCCTGGTAAACAGCCGCATTGGAAATATCGGTCCCCGACCAACGCAAGCCGGGCGGGCATTGTGGCGCAAGAATGTAGCATGGGCGGCGATGGAAATGCTCCGGTTCCACAAATGCCAGGACGCCATTTCTTAACTGGGCTTCGTTGTCGACCCCCCGTTCGCCGGAGCCATGCAGGAAAATGATCAGGGGTAATTTTTGCGTTTGAGCGTTCTGGTGCATTTCACTGCTGCTGGTGTGCGTCGTATTTCCAGATAGCGCCACTGGCATCACGGCGTTGGAAGCCAGGCCGTTGTCCGGCCGGAGCAAACAATACGGCAAGGCAGCTTTTTCATTTTCGCGATACACGCCGCGGTCGAAATAAAACCGCGGGTTGTTCGACACCTCCGGATTGGGGCGCCCTGCCGGCACGGCCGGGCCCGTCCACTTGGCGTCGCCCAGCCAGCCCCCCTTGAATCCGGCCCGGAGTAAGCCCTGCCGGATGTACGGATTTTTTTTCATGATATTCCAGGTCAGGGCACTCCGGTGATTCTCGAGCATCAACAGGATCGGCCCCTGGTCGATACCGAGGTAATCGATATCGAACCAACCGGCTGGCAGCCGGTCGCAGCCGGTAAAGGAAGGGTTGAAGGCGTCGCGAAAGCCGTACGGCCCGACCAAACTGTCGTAATACGTATTCCACATGGCTTCCAGGGCCGGCAGGCAGTATTCGGGGGCAAAGGGTGCGGCTCCGCCAGCAGCCGTGGGCGCTATGGTCCCGTCGTCTTCCCGGTAATCGGATGCGACACCGCGGGCGCTGTAGCCGGAATAATGCTCCCAGTCTTCCGGGCAGCGGCGTTTCGGGTCGTTTTTGGCAAGCCAGTCCACTGGCCCATCGCAAGCCGTCAGGCCCCAGATGTTTTCCGAATAAGCTTTAAACTTACCTGGGTTTTGGATACAGTAGGCCCGGTTGGCCAGGGTGGCGCGCCGGCTGTTTTCAAAATAATCCAGCCCTTTAGCGCGCATATACGCATCCTGAATGCCGCGAAAGTCGATCCACACATGGCTGTACTGATGACCGAACAAAGGGCCGAAATTGACATGCGGCTGGCCCTGATAGGTATCCCAATAGTAGTTTTGGCACCAGGCATCCCAGGATTCCGCTGGTATCGGGTGCGTAGGTGAGCCCAGGGCGAGCACATACAGGATCATCGCCTCGGTATATCCAAACCATTCGGCATGGATAAATCCCGATTCGGGCTTCCAGCCCATACTGAGGCGATTATTGGCATTGAGCATCCAGTTCCATTCAACCCGGCGGTAAAGGGAATCGGCAGTTTCGCGGATGGTCTGTTCCAATGGGGTATCCTGGTCGAAGTAGGTTTGAGAACACAACACGCCGGCCAGCAACAAGCCACTGTCGATAGACGACAGTTCAACGTCTTTGAACCGCCGGGCTCTGCGGTGGTCCAGAAAATGGTAGAAAAAACCGCGGTAGCCCGATATACCCTCCGGCGACGGGCCTTGCGGCAGATTCAGCAGGGTGGAAAGCGTCTGTAGCGTGCGTTCGGCCGCCTGCTCGCGTGTGATCCACCCATGCTCCACCCCGACCAGGGACGCGCTCAGCCCAAAACCGGTGGCCGCAATACTGGAAAAGGCCAGAGTGGGCCAGCGATCGGGCGTCTGCGCATTGGAGTCAGCCAAATCCCAGAAAAAATGAAAGGTGCGGCGCTGCAATTCCTCCGTACTGTACGGCACCGCCGGGCGATCCGGCTGCGCCCAGGTCAGGATTGGAAACAGCAACGCAGGCAACAAAAAGGCAATTCGGAACATCGGGAGGAATTTACCGGTTCAGGAAACTTTAAAAATGATCGGGAAAGCTGCTGTCGTCGTTTGGAGCGGTTGCCCGCAAAAGAGAGCAGCCGCTTCCCCGATGAACACCTTCAAAAATCGTTTATTGCTTTATGAACTTGGCATAACCAACCGGCCTGCCCTGGCTGTTGTAGCCCAGGAGCGAATACATACCGGCCGGGAAACGCGTTACGTTGATCTCCAGGCGTTGATCGCCCGAGGTGTTGAGTGATGCCACGCGCTGGCCCAGGGTATTGAAAATTTCGAGCCGATCCACCTGCTGGAAATGGTCTACCCGCAACAGATCGGTAACCGGGTTGGGCGAAACATTCAAGGCTTCCAGCGGCCGCGGGTCGAAAATCGAAAGCGAGGTATCGGCACAAATGCCGGCGCCGATAACGATGTCGTCGAAATAGCTGACGACATTAACGCCGGTACCGGTAGTGGCGATATCAAAGAAAATCGTGAACCGGTTGTGCACCGGATCGTCGGAAGCCCCGGAGAAATCGAACGTGAGTTCTTCCCATTCATTCACCCTGGTGTTCGCTACCGTCACCTCGACCGGCGGAGTGGTATTGCCGAAAATCTCAGTTTTAGCCGTCACGGTACCGATGTGATCCATGTGCACTTTCATTTTCACCTGCTTGGCGCCCTTGAAGTTGATGAACGACTCCAGCTCGGCGAACATACCGAAGTAAATACCTGCATCGGCGGCTTCCACAAATTTACCGACCTGGCTGCTGGTATTGGCGCCGGCTGGGTTCGGGTTTGCCACGATCTCGAACGGCTGGTTGTAGGTGCCGTTGTTGAAATAGGTTAAGTTACCAAATGAGGTCACCGGCGTTTCGAAGTCGCTCACGCAGCCGGTGTAATCGGCACGCGACCAGCGCACATCGTCGATGAAATAGGTTTGACCGCCCTGATCGCTGGCTACGTTGAAGAAAATGACCAGTTCCGTATTGCCTTTGTCTTTAGCCGGGCTGAAGTCGATGGTAAACTGGTGCCATTCGTTGGCTTTGGGCAGGGTGTCGAATATTTCCACCTGCTGCCCGCCCTGGAGTTTGAACATGAACGGTACGTTGGCCAGCGGCGAATAGATTTTTACTTTCAGCTGATTGGAAACCGTCAGGTCCAGGGGTTGAGCGAAGCGGTAACCGATACCGGCGTAGGGCTGGTTGACCGGGTCGCTGTACTCCCCTACCCGGGTGGAGCCGTTGCCTGGCTCGAGGTGCGGGTTGTTGACGGTTTTCAGGTCGCTACCGCCATAAAAAATCTCCGAATAGTTTTGCTGGCACTCAAAATCGTCCACGATATTAGCCACCGGCGCCACACCGTCGCAAGGATCGATAGTGGTCTTGCTTTGCGTCAGGTTGTCGATGCCAGGATTCGCCGGCGGCTGCGGCGCCGGCATTGAAGATCAGGCGGATTTCCTGGAAGTCGGTGATACCGCTGTGCGCCGAAAAGTCAAAGCTCAGGGTTTCCCACTGACCTGGCGTGCTGATAGCGGCGTCTGCTTCTTTGTTTCCGGCGCTGGGAGAACTCAGTTGCATACGCACCGAACCGCCGCCGGCCGGGCTGAGCACGTCGATATTGAACTGCGGGTAAACCGACAAATCGAAATTACTCAGCGAAATAGCCTGGAGGGTGGATAGGGGCGCCGCTCCTTTGGTGTAGCATCCCACTTCGGTGGAGTTGTTCACGGTATTCGGGTTGGAGTTGGGCGTCGGCCCGGAGAAGTTGCCATGAAGCGCGGTATTTTGGTCGAGCGGTTGCCAGCCCAGGTGTACCCCACCCTGGAAATTTTCGAGCGGCGGCAGGGCGGACGGCGCCGACAGTTTGATATCGTCGATGTAATATTTATCGCCGGGCTCCGTGGCTACTCCGGCGTTGAAAAACATCACCAGTCGGGTATGCCCCTTGCCAATCTGGTCGCTGAAATCGACGGAATACTCCACCCATTTGTTGGTCTCTGTCATCGGCACGGCAATTTCTTTCTGCCCCTGGCCGCCCTCGATTTTGAGCAACAGATTGCCGGTTTTGGGCGCCCAAACCTTGAGGCCGAAGCGGTTGCGGGCGCTCAGGTCGATCACGTCGCCGTTGGTGATCACCAGCGCAGCATAGGATGAGCCTTCCACCGGGCGCCACTCGCCCACTTTCGGGGAGTTGTTTGTGCCGTCGGGGCCCGGATTTTTGATCACATGCAAGCTGTCCCAACCAACCGAATAAGTCGCGTTGCGCAGGCAATCGAAGTTATCCAGCATTTCCGGATCCGGCGCGGCGCCCACACAGTAGTTGGGCGTGGCGCAGATATTGTCGAAATAATACGTATCCGAATCGTCCAGTTTGAACGGATTGAACACAATCAGGATTTTGGTGATGGTGGTGAACGAAGCGGCGGCCGACATGTCGAACGTCATTTCCTGCCAGGTACCGCCCACCGGGAGGTATTTAATGATTTCCTTGGCTTCGCCGGCACCCTCCAGTTTGAACAACACTTTAACCGGTTTTGGCGCCCAAACATTCATTTTGAACTGATTGAAGACCGTCAGGTCCATCGGTGCGCCGCTGGATGGGCCGAAAGCAAAGTTCAGGTCTGATGTTGGATTGTTGGTGTACGATGCCACCATGGCGGAACTGTTGACCGGCGTAGGCGCCGGGTTGGCTACTGCGCCGTTGTAGGTGCCGTTGAAGGCCGTCCAGGCTATATTGGAAGGCCCTTCAAAGGTTTCGTAGCATACTTCGGCTTTATACGCCACCAGGTCGTCGAAGTAGTAGGTATTGTTGCTCGGATCGTTGCCCGGGTCGAAAAAGATGATGATCTTGGTGAGGTTATTCAAATTGAATCCCTTGCTCATGTCGAAGGAGAGCTCATTCCAGGTGCCTGCGGTGGTAATCGTCGCCGACTTTTCCACGGCCTGGCCCGGTCCTTCGAACTTGAGCAATATCGGCGTGGCGACGCTGCACCACACTTTCAGTTTGAACTGGTTGTATTCGGAAATATCGAGCGGCTGAGGCAGGCTAGGTACCCAGAACAGGCTGTAGCCGAAGCCGGCGCCCTTGGTATACGAGCCGACATAAGCACTGTTGTTCACGGCGTCCGGGCCGGGATTGGCAATTACACCGTTGTAGGTGCCGTCGGCAGCAGACCAGGGCAGGTCGGACATGCCGCCTTCGAAATCCTCATACGTGATTTGCGCGCGCAACCCCATGCTACTGAGCAACATCAGTAGAAATAGAGGGAAAAACTTTTTCATACTCGCTTCTTTTAGATTGGTTAGTGAAAATATGTTTGTCTGAAATGTTTAGTTTAACCGGACAATTTTCCGGACGCTTGTCCGGTGTTCGGCGTTGGTAATCCGGAGCAGGTAAACGCCTTTTGGTAGGGCCGGCGCCTGTACTTTTTCAATGGTTTGACCTGCGGGCAGTTTTTTATCCGAAAAAAAACGGTGTAGCACATTCCCCTGGTAGTCCATCAGTTCGGCGCTTAGGGTCTGTGCCTGCCCGAACGAAAACAGCAGGCTGAAAGCGCCGTCCGCTGAAGGATTGGGAAAAACCGTCAGGTCCAAGTCTCCCTGATCCTTCCGGGGTAAGCCAACTGTATTATCGGGTTGAAACCCGCAGGCCAGCAACGCCGGTTCGATGGCCGGGTCCTTCATGAACAGGTTCCACAAGAGCCCGGTCCGGTAATTTTCAATCATGACCACGATAGGCCCCTGGTCGATGGCCAGGTAAGACCCCCGCAAACCAGTTCTGGTTCAGGTTGAACGCATCGTAAAAGCCATAGATACCCCACAATTTATCGCCGAGATTGCGGTAAAAATGTTTGAGGGCGTTCAGACTTTGCGTGGGGGTGTACGGCATGGAAGCCAGGGCGGCGGTGGGGGCGATGGTACCGTCGTCGTTGGGTGGGAAAATATCGCGTGCGGCATAGCCGTTCGGGCCGTCGCAAGCGGTCAGCCCCCAGCAGTTGGCATCATAACCACTGTGTTTTTCCGGATTGACCTTGGCATATTCCCACTGTATGAGTGCGCAGTTTTTGTTCCGGTTAAAATAATTGCAACAGGCATCTTCCAGCGTCGCGGGTCGAAGCCCAGGTACGAATAGTGGGCAAAAAGAGCGGCCCGCCGCCATAGCCGCCGCAATACGGGCGGTAGCCAAAGTGAGCTGGATGTACTGCAATATCCCCGTTAGCCATCCAGCCCGATTGGTAAAGCGTACCCGGCGCCGGGTGCGTAGGCGATGCTGCTGCGAGGATATAAACAATCTGCGCTTCAAAAAATCCCCGCAGTTGAAAATTCATCTGCCAGCCATAGTTGGGCGACCAGTGCCAGTACAGCGCCGGGCGCCATTTTTACGAAACCAATCCCACTCCACATCTTCCCACAGACCGGTGATCACGTCGCGCACGGCAGATTTCCAGGGGCGTATCGCGGTCGAAATACTGCCGGGCCGCCAAAAGCCCTGGAGGAGAAAAAGCCGTTTCCACCAGGTCGGCGCCGTCGTCGTACTGGCTGAACGGCACGACATTACCGCTGGCGCCATCCATCCAGTGCGGAAATACGCCGTGAAACCGGTCGGCCAACTGGAGAAACGAAACGATCTGGATCATGCGGTTTACTGCAGCCTCGCGCGATACCCAGCCCCGCTCGGCGCCAACGATCAGCGCCATGATGCCAAAACCCGAGCCGCCTGTCGTGACGATGTCGGGGTTGCCATTGTTGCGCTCGCGTGCCAGGCCGCTCAGCGGATGACCATAGTCCCAAAATACCGAAACGTGTAGCGTTGAACCATGTCCAACAGCGCTTCATCGTCCATCGGACCGGTTTGCACCTGCACCCCGGCGGAGAAATCGCTTGTTTGGCCATTGGTTTTTACGGCTTTCAGCCGGTAGTTCCGGGTGAGCGACTGGCCTTCATCTCCCGTCCAATCCAGGGCAAGGGTAGTGGTATTACCGACGGTTTTTAGCAGCGAATAGGTCTGCCCGCCGTCGATAGATCGAAAGATTTGATAACTGCCGATGCCCGGATCTGTGCCGGCCTGCCACTGCAATTCGATGTGCGACTCAAAGGGAGTAGCCATCAAGCCTGCCGGCGGAGCGGGCGCCTGGGCGGCTAGAGAAACAACGGCGAACATACCCCCGCTGAAGAGCGCAGAAAATCGGAATCGGTTCATATAAATACACGTTAAGGCGGTTCGCTATCCTCCTGCTTTTATTTCTTTTAATAGGAAAAGAAAAATTGGCCCGCACCGCGATATGGCAGCATGAAATTAGGAGGTTGTCGGGCTTTAACGGTAAAAAACGACCTCACCAAAACTACGCCACGATCAAATAGTTTGGAAAAAGGCCGCTTGGGGTTGAAACACAAGGTACAGAGTAGCATTAATACGCCATGATAAACTCGGTAAGGTTGGCGTCTTCGGGCAGGCCGAGTTTTTTACGCAAGCGGTACCGCTTGTTTTCCACACCGCGCACGGAGATATTGAGCAAGGGGGCAATCTCTTTGGAGGACAGATTCATCTTGAGGTAGGCGGCCAGGCGGAGGTCGCCGGGGGTCAGATCTGGGAATTGCTGCATCAAGCGTTTAAAAAAGTGGTCGTGCACCCGGTTAAAAGATTCTTCGAGGATTTCCCAATCATGGTCGCCCCTCGAGGTGCTGATCGATCAGGCGGGTCAGTTTTGCAGGGCGCGGGGTTCGTTGCCGGCGCCCTTGCAAGTCGGCGCAGCCGTTGCAGGACCTCATTCTTCCGGATGAGGTTGAGGGCGGCATTGCCCAGTTCGCGATTTTTGGTTTCTACTTCGAGTGCCAGTTTTTCGCGTTCGGCCTCAATGCGCTGGCGGTCGAGTTCCAGGCGGTTCTCCGCCTCCAGGCGCTTCCGCTGCCGGTCCAAACGGATTTGGCTGATGCGCTCGACCAGGACAAACAGCGCGATCAACAACACGCCATATCCGGCCATCGCCCAAACGGAGCGGTACCACGGGTGACGGATCCGGAAGCGCACGTCGGTTACCGGGCCGCCCGAATTCGCCCGGATTCGAAATACATACTCGCCCGGCGATATGTTTGTGAACTCTTTTTTTGCCTCCGGCTGCCATGGCGACCAATCGGCCGCTCCGGGTTCGAGGCGCCAGGAAAACAACGGCGCCTGTTCGAAATAAGGCGCTGCAAAACCAATCCGGAGGTTGTTATTTCGATAAGACAGAACTATCTTTCCCGAGTGCAGCGGCAGGGGCGTGCCCGTGGTTTCCAAGCGGCGAATGGCGACGGCCGGTTGGCGTTGGTTTTGCTCCGGCAGCCTGCGTTTGTCCAGCAAGGCAAAACCATTTTCGAGGCAAAATAGATACTCCAGCGGGCTCAGTGGCACTACATTTTCGTAGCCTGGCACCAGGGTGATGGGCAAGGCATTGTTTTTACCGGCCGCGTGGAGTGAAACGCCACTGCTGTCGATCACAAAAAATTCGCCCGGATTTCCCGGCAACCACTTTTGGCGGCGCGATTCCCGGCTCAGCGGTTTAAAAACCACCTGCCCGGCAGAATCCAGGATTTGTAGCGGTGAAAACTGCGCGTTGATCACCGGGATATTGTCGATCCGGGTCAGGTCCAGTTTGAAGTCGGACGGCAGCCCCTCTTCCCGTCGAAATGTTTTGTATTCCAGTACCTGCGTCAAATCGGGGCTCAGGCGCAGCCGGTACAGGCCTTTATTCGGATGGGTGCCCCAGAGGTTTCCCCGATCGTCAAAGAGAATTTTGCGCAACGGTTCGGCAAAGCCGCCCACCCGGTGCTGCATGCGCCAGGCGCCGCCGGGTTGCTGGCGCAACACCACCAGGCCGGTGTAGGTGCTTTGCACAAGCAAGCCCGGATTATTGGGCGCCGGCACGGTACACCACCCTCCGGTGACGTCGGACAACAGCCTGGCGCCGGATTCCTGTATTTGAAAAGTGCCAGCATTATGCCCGCAAAGCAACTGCCCGCCGAAAATACGAAGTTCCCAAACCTGGCCCTGGGTACCCTCAACCAGCCTGAACCCGCCGTTTTCCTGCACAAATGCGCCCTGGTTCGTGCCGATATACAGGCGCCCATTCCATCGGACAGCCGAATAAACCGTACCGATTTTGCCGGTCAGGTCGGTAAAAAACGTCATTGGCGCCTCCAGAGCCACCAGGTCAATGCCCCGGTCGAGGCCAAGCAGCAGGTTGCCCCGGCGGTCTTCGTACAAGGCGAGTACAGTATTGTTCTGCAGGCCATTTTCCCGGTACAGATGAAAGCGCAGGCCCTCATTTTTATCGAGCACATAGGCGCCTTTCAGAATGAGTTAATAGCCCAGCCGCCTTGCCGCAAGGCGATGGCTTTGTTGGCGCTTGGTATTTTTAAACACCGCGTTTAACGGATTGGTCCAGGGCTGGCATTGGCCGTTTTGCCACTGATAAATACCGTCGTTCGTCGTACCGATCCACAAACCGCCCGATTTGTAGGGCGCCAGAAACTGGATGATCTCGCCGGCGAGTATTTCGGTGCCTGCCATAAACCGGAACGTATTGTCCGGTAACAATTCATAAATTCCCCTTCCGATCACCGGCACCAGCACCCGGTCCTCCACGGCTTGGGTAAACATGATCGAACTGGGCGGCTTGAGCACCGTAACTTTTTGGAAATCGTATTTGTAAATCGTGGAAAACGACTGGAAAAGTACAAAACCGGGGGTTGGAAGGATATGCCAGATTTCTTCTTTATCCAGCAACTCGGCCCGTACTTCCCGGCTCAGGGAATAATACGCCAGCTGCCCCCTGGCGTCGGGCTGCCAGAAACCGAATTCGGCAAAGCCGCCACAATATATCCGGTCGTCCTGACCGGCGGCTACCGCGCGCACGGTTTGGTTTTCCGGCAGGTTGAACGTCTGCCATTTCGAACCGTCAAATTCGAGCAGGCCGCCATTGTTCCCGGCGTAACCATCCCGGAAGGATTCTTTGCGTGAGCGCCCAGTTTTGGTTTTGGCTGTGGTAATCCGCCGGAAGGAAATTGCGTATGCGCGGGATCATCCTGGGCTGACAGGCTCCAATAGGAATAAAAAGAAAGCACGTAATCCAGCGCATGTTATAGGCAAAGAAACGCCGCAATTGTGAAATTTGCACCAGGTAAACCGGCAGCAATGCGGCTTCCGCGCGTTTGTTCCTATTAGCAAAGTCGCGCTAAACCCGCAACCGCCGGCGCAACCCCGCCGCCTTTTTTTCCGTACAACCAGGAAGCATCTTTAAACGCACATGGCAAACCCTGCGTCTCAGGCCTAAAATCAACACTCTCCATGACAAAAAAGTATTCCATTCCTGACCTTCCTGCTGTATTGCAGCACCCTCGCCTATTCCCAAAACTTACCCGCAATGCGCTTCTCCGCCGATGGCCGGCAGATCATCACCGGCGACCGCGCCCGGCGGGCTGTAGGATTCCGCCCAAATCCGGTCGGTTTACCTCGACTTCCCCTTAAACCAATTATTGGACCTTGCTGACCAACAACTACGCCACCAAGATCGATTTGCCCGCCACAATGACCGCCGACGGTGTGGTATACGACAGTGTGTGGGCGTCCGGTTCAGCGTAAAGGACAAACCTCCCATATGCAAACCCAAAACTCGCAGAAAAAATCCTTAATATTTCCCTGATTTTGTACATCCCGATCAGAACTGATGGGGATACCAAACGCTGAACCTGAACAACAGTTTTCAGGATGCTTCTTTCCCGCGCGAAGCGTTTTTCAACACCAGGTCAGACGCCACATCCCGGCCGCCCAATCCAACTTCGTACACCTTTTATATCAATGGGCAGGACTGGGGCTCCATCCCAACGTCCAGCAGCCAACAAAGATTTTCTCAAAGAGTGGTTTTTCAGCAATGACGGTATCAATTGGCGGGCGGATCGCTTGATGGCCTGACGGGTGGCGGGGGTCCGGCATGCCCGGCGGCGGATGGGCGACGGCACTGCCGCGCTGGAATTACCTGGGCGCCGACACCAGCAAATACCAGACCTATTATACGTTAAAAAGCAGCGATGTGGACAAACCCTGGGATTACCTCGTTGCTACCTGCAACGCCCTCAACTCTACCCCACTCGCCGAACTGCCGGATATATTGCCCCGGTATCTGGATATCGACCGCACCCTTTGGCATCTGGCCTCCGAAATTGCGTTTTCTGACGACGACGTCTAGCTCATGTTTATAAAGGGAAAATGGATTACTACGTTTACTACGAAGTTGAAACCGGCCGTATGACGCCGTTGGAATACGACGGCAATAGCGTGATGAAGGCCAATGCCGCCAATTGGCTTCCGTTTTACAATGAAAGCAAAGTCAACTACCCGCTGCTCAACCGCCTGCTGGCGGTCCCCATCTGGCGACAGCGCTACCTGGCGCACCTGCGCACAATTATCCAGGATGAAATGAACCCCACCGTATGCAATGCCATGCTGACAATTATAAAAACATGATCGATGCCCGGTTCAATCCGATCCGAAAAAATTGTATTCGTACAGCCAGTTGGCAATTACCACGGAGATCGGGGTATTAAAAACTATATCCAGTCGCGCCGAACGTATTTGTTAAACAACGCCGAAGTCAAACAAGTGGCGCCGGTCATTGCCTCGGCGACCCTGCAAAACACTGCCGGCCAGGCCTGGGAAAGCCCAAAGTCGGGCGAAGAAGCCTGGGTGACCGCCCAGGTCAGCGCTGCCAACGGCATCTTCGGCGTCCATTTGTTCTACTCCGACCGGCTGACGGGCAATTTTACAGCCATAAACATGTTCGACGACGGCCAGCACCACGACGGCGCGGTTGCCGACGGCCCGTATGGCGCTTCGCTGCCCGGCCAGTCTGCCGGCGTCTCGGATGCGGTTTTATATCGAAGCAGTAGCCATGCAACGGCCCGCCGGGCGTCCTACCTGCCGGCCGGCGCCGAACACGATGTTTTCGTGTACCAGGTGCAGCCCCAGCCGGCTACCAGCGTGCCGGTAGCGATCAACGAGTTTCATGGCGGCAAATGCCTCTACCGGGTCACCGACGAAACCGGCGATTACGACGACTGGATCGAATTGTTCAACCTTTCCACCGATCCGGTGGATATCAGCGGTTTTTTTCTCACCGACAACCCGGCCAACCTCGACAAATTTGAAATCCCCGCAGGAACGGTAATCCCGGGGCACGGATACTAGATTTTCGGGCCGACGAAGACGGTATGGATGGACCCTTTACCATTGCAATTTCAAATTGTCAGCAGGTGGAGAACAGATTTATTTGCTGGACACCAGCCTGGCCATTGTCGATTCCGTAACGTTCGGCGCACAGGTGACCGATTTCGATATGCCCGCGGGCAAAACGGTAGCGGCAACTTTGTCGTCCAGACGCCACCTCCGCCGCCAACAACAATGCAACAGCCGAGTCGGAAACCCGGGAGACCGCCCCGCAGCCGCACGTATTCCCCAATCCAGCCTCCACTGCACTGACCGTTCAAACAGATCATTTGCCTGATAACAGCCAACCGCTGCAGGTATTCGACCGGACCGGCCAACTTGTTCCAAACCATTCCGGATGGGCTTCAGACCATGGTGGAGGCCAGGCACTGGCCGGCAGGATTGTATACCGTCCGGTATGGCCAAACCCTGCGCAAACTCGCGATCAACCGGTAAACGCCGCAGGTTGAAAAGCCACTTAAAGTTCACGGATTCCCGGAAAGCCAACCTTTGACTACTGCTATGGATTTTTTATCTTCTGTCTCGTACCTGGACAACCAGTCGGTTGTCCTGATCGGTTTTTCGGTTTTGCTGGCTTTTTTATTGTCGTCTTTGATCGTTTTTACGTATGAAAAGACCTCGCAGGAAGTCGTTCCGCCGCATCATTTCATCCAGTCCATGATCCTGATGGCTATGGTGACCGCCACCATCATGCAGTCGATCGGCGACAGCCTGGCGCGGGGGTTTGGTATTTTCGGCGCACTGGCGATTTTGCGTTTTCGCACCAACCTGATCAGTACGCGCAATATTTCGTTCATTTTTGCCTCTATGGCAGTAGGCATTGCCTGTGGGGTATCAGGCTTTTATAAAGGCGATCATTGGCACACTGGCGTTTTGCCTGGTCGCTTTTTGCTGCGCCTGACGCCGTTTAGCCGGAAAAGCAACCTGCTCGACCAACCTTGCGCTTTCAACTCCCGGCCGATTCCGGGGCGCTCACAGCCGACAAGCCGTGATCCGGAAACGTTGCCGGGCCCATTTGGTCAAACGGTACCGGGTATTGTACGATGACGAGCGGGGAGAATGTGGAGTACTCGTTCGAGCCGCGCCTGTTTGATGAAATGCAGGGGGCGGAACTGGCGCGGAATTGCGCAAAGAACCTGACGTACAGACCTCCGGTTAAGTTTTAACGATACTTACGTCAACCTGACCGACTGACCCATGCGCCGTATAAATATCCTGGTAACCTGAGGCTTCCCTGGTTGTCTGGGCGTTGTTTTCCATCTTCCACTACCTCCACGCGGCACGGCCAGTTTCTACGGCGTTGCGGAAAACCAGGAAACCCAAATCACCTCGACCATGACCGACGGTCAGCCGTATTTACGTACCGCCTGGTCAGTTTGTACCGAAAGGAACGCTGTTGGTGGAGGTCACGCGTGCTGCGCTTGATCTTAAGCGAGCGATTTGAGCCATGATATCCGGAATTGCACGCCCGCGATCATGCCCAGGCGGCGGCGCTCCAGGGGCGAGCCTGGAGCGGTTGAACGCGCAACGCGCCGAAACAAAGCGCGATCCTTCCCGCATCCGGATGCTGGAGGCGGAAAAAACCTGAACCAAACCCTGCTTCGAATTGAAAAGTATCCCGGTTCCCGACAGTATCCGGGCCGGCGCTGATCCTGATGCGGCAAAATTGCCAAACCCTGCACGACGAGTTGCGCCTGGCCCTTGGCGCCTCTGGATGCCGATATTTACCGCCTGGAGCAGGAGTTGAGCCTCGGCCTGCCGGCGCAGGCGCAACTGGATAACTTGAAACGGGCCACTGACCTGTACCAAAAGAACAGGAACGGCTCTGTTTATGCGCCATCCGATGGTTTGGTGGGGACGGTCCACTGCCGGGAAGGCCAAAATATACAGGCATTTCAAACCCTGATATCCTTTTATGAGCAAAACCCCAATACCGTGGTGGCCTACGTTCATGAAAGCCTGCTGCTAGACATCCGTATGGGCGACTCCTGCTGGTGGCTTCCAGCCTGCGTCCTCAGAACGATGCAGGATGGGTCATTGGCCTGGGGCACCGGGTGGTGGAAATCCCGGAACGCCTGCGCAAAATTCGGAGATTAAAACATATGGGCGGGAAGTGCTGATTGGCATCCCGGCTCACAATAATTTCCGCAAAGGAAAAGGTCCTCTTGCAGCGGCTTCTACCGCCGCCGCGCATTCGATCCTTGTCTTTCCTGCCTTTAGAGGCCTCATTTCTGGTACCTGACTCCTTCATTATGCAAAACAAATTATGGCTTGTATGTTGGGCCGGCATCCATGCGGCTGCCGGAATAGCCCAAAATGCCCTATCCACCGCCGATGTATTGGCCAGCGCCCGGCGGGATATGGCCGTAATCCTGCAGGCTGAACAGATGGATTATGCCCGGCAAACTGCGCCGCGGCTGCCTTTTGTCGAGCAGGTCGGCCTGCGCACCGAAACGGACCGTTTCGACTGGCAACGGCAGGAATTCCTGGCCCGCCTGAATGTCAATGGCTTGAAGGAAATGCGGCGGCAAGGCCAGTACCAGCAATCCGTTCAGCAGCTGCCGGGCTCCAGTACCAGGCGCTTACTGCACGAAGCCCTGGCCAAACGTTAGCCGCACTGATCCAATACCGGTATTTGCAGCGGCAATTGCAGTGTCGAACCGCTTGTTGCTGGTTTACCAGGATGAAATCAATGTGCTGCAAAAACGCGCTGCGCTAAATGCCGGTGTCGATATCGCCGCTATTCTCAAAGCCGAATATGAACGCGACGAACTGGCACTTCAACTGTCCGGCGCATCGGACCGCCTGCAGCAACTTCGGAAGGCGATCCAGTTGCAGGCACAACTACCATCCGACCAATGGGAATTGGATACCACCGGGTTTGTGCGCCCGGACCAGATCATCGGCATCGCATCCAGTTTGCCAGATGCCTGAAAACAACCCCGGCCTGGCCGGGCAAGCGGCTAAAATCGCCCGGCAGGGAAGCCGCTTATTTGTTGGAAAAGGCGCAAAGCGCAACAAGTGCTCGATTTCGTACAATTGCGCCACAACAACCGGCCGGATGACCCATTCGGCCAGAACCTGTCGATTGGCCTCGGCATAAACCTTCCGTTCAAAGGCACATCAAGCTATAAACTGGCTGTGCTGAAAATTGAAAAAAGCGCCGCCGTCGCCGAACTCGAACTCGAACGGGTTGCCCGCAACCTGGACCTGGACGACGCCCGGGCCGGGATAACGGCTCAGGATGCTCAACGCCGGATTGCCTTGGAACAGATGGAAAACAGCCAGGCCCGGTTCACCCTGCAACAAGCGGCAATGGGCCAGACAGCCGATCCGGAGGTCTTGCTGCGCGCAAAAGAGCTGCTGCTGAAACGCGAAAGCCGGCTGCTGGAGATTGAACGGGAGCTCTACGACCAATACCTGTACCTGCTGGACCGCAGCGGTGCGCTGTCCGCAACACCGTCGGTCAATTACCTTTCCGCTGCCCGGAACGCCTTTTGAGTCAGCTCATGGCCAATTCCCGATTGGCAACCCCGAAATCCATTTTTAGGCCTACCTTTGGCCCATATTTACGCCATGATCCGTATTTTACACCTTCTGTTGCTTTTTTACGCAGGCCAACCAGGCCTGATCGCCCAAGTGTATACCCCGGTTTTCCCCAGCCTCAGCGGCCCGGCGCTCTTCGACAGTACGGTAGCGCATTACAAGCCAGTAGTCGTACTGGATTACGCCAACGCCCGCGATACGCTCTATGCCAGGGTACTGGCCGCAGATGATGACAGCCTGCGCTGCATTTACTCCGGATATACCCTTTGGCTCGATCCGACCAAAGACCCTACCCAATATATTTACCTGAACGGCAGTCCGTTAGGCATGAATACCGAGCACGCCTATCCACAGAGCAAGGGCGCCGCCGAGGGCAATGCCCGCAGCGATATGCACCACCTGTACCCGGCCCGCATTCCGGTGAACGAAGCCCGCGGCGAGGCGCCGTATGCCGATATCCCGGATGCGCAAACCCAGCAATGGTTCTACAAAGCCCAGATATTGTTCAGCATACCCCCGCAAAACAAAGACCTGTACAGCGAATTTAAAACGGGCGCCTTCGAACCCCGCGAGTCCGTCAAAGGGGATCTGGCCCGGGCTGTTTTTTATTTCTACACGATGTACCGGGCAGAAGCGCTGCTCGCTGACCCAAACTTTTTTGATATACAGCGACCGGCGCTTTGCCAGTGGCACGACCAGGACCCAGCTGATTCCACCGAACTGATCAAAACCTGGCGCATCGCCCCGTACCAAGAGAACAAACCCAATCCATTCATCCTCGATTGCACGCTGGCCCGCCGGCTGTATTGCCCGGAGCTACCCCCGGGATGCTCCTCTACCCCAGCAACCGAAGCAGGCTTGCAGCGCCTGGAGCTGCGCCTGTCTCCCAATCCGGTGGCCGGCAGCGGGCAGGTGGAAATGACGTTGCCGTTTTCCGGAGACGTGGAGATACGCCTGCTGGGCATCGCCGGCAACCCCCTGGCGACCTGGAAAATTCCGGATGCAACCGCCGGCAACTTCCGGCTTGCCATCGAAATCCCGGCCGGCTGCAGGGGGCAAATTGGCGTGTTGCAGGTTCGCTTGTCGGGTGGCAACCGCTTTGCCATGCAGGCTATCCCGGTTTCCCTGTTATAAAATACCGCCCCAAAACCGGTATTTCTGGCTATCCCCCAGCCCAGAATATTCGACGTGATCTATTGCAGATTCCCGGCTATCTTCGCGCCGCTTTTTTAACCAAACAGCCCAGGCTGCCTTGTCATGATTGATTTGCTCGCACAGATTTTTGATTTTATCCGCCACCTCGACGTACACCTTGAAAATATCATGCGGGAGTATGAGCTGATGACGTACCTGCTGCTTGCCCTGATCATTTTTTGTGAAACGGGCTTGGTGGTTACGCCGTTTTTACCGGGCGATTCGCTGTTGTTTGCTGCTGGAGCTATTGTAGCGAAAACCGGCATTCTGAATATCTGGCTGCTTATTCCCTTGTTATTTGGCGCTGCTATTTTAGGCGACAATACCAATTATTTCTTTGGCCGGTTTTTGGGGAACAAGGTATTTACCCGCGATTATTGGTTCCTCAAACGTTCTTATATCGACCGTACCCAGCATTTTTATGAAAAATACGGCGGCCGCACCCTGGTCATTGCCCGGTTTGTGCCGATTGTGCGCACCTTTGCGCCCTTTGTGGCCGGTGTCGGTAACATGAAATACCGCCGGTTTATTGGTTATTGCATCGCCGGCGGAATTGCCTGGGTGACCGGGCTGACCCTCGCAGGGTATTTTTTCGGCCAGATCCCGATCGTGAAAAACAACTTCGAAATTGTTGTTTTCGGGATCATCGGCGTGTCGTTGTTGCCAATTGTGGTGGAGTTTGTACGGGCCTGGATGGAGAAAAACAAAAAACCGGCCGCGTAACCCCCATCGCAACCAGTCTGGTCTGCGAATAATTTTTGTCGCAGCGTTCGCCTCCATCAGGCGTTGCGGCCGATGCAATTCAGGTCGTCGAAAGCCTGTTTGAGTCGCGCGACAAACGATTTTTCGCCTTCGCGCAGCCAGACCCGCGGGTCGTAAAATTTCTTGTTGGGCTTGTCGGCGCCGTCGGGGTTGCCGATTTGGGTCTGCAGGTAACCTTTTTTGGCTTCGTAGTAGTTTCGCACGCCGTCCCAGTAAGCCCACTGCATATCGGTGTCGATGTTCATTTTGATCGCGCCATAGGAAATGGCTTCCCGGATTTCCTCCTGGCTGGAACCGGAGCCGCCGTGAAACACAAAATGAACCGGCTTTTCGGCCGGCAGGCCGTATTTCTCCCGGATGTAATCCTGGGAGTTTTTAAGGATAACCGGCTGCAATTGCACATTACCGGGTTTGTACACGCCGTGCACGTTGCCGAATGCGGCGGCCACGGTGAAGCGCGGACTCACCCGGAGCAGGGTTTCATAAGCATAAGCGACTTCTTCGGGTTGGGTGTACAGGCGGGAGGAATCTACGCCGGTATTGTCCACGCCGTCTTCTTCACCCCCCGTCACACCCAGTTCGATCTCCAGGGTCATGCCCAGGGGCGCCATGCGGGCCAGGAACTGGCTGCTGATTTCCATGTTTTCCTGTTTTCGACACTTTTTTCATAAAAATCATAATCAATTAATTGTCATTGATTTACGTTAAAACATTTAATTATTTTGATTGTCCCAGACACCCAAAATCTCTAACTAGGATGTTTTCCGGCAAAAGAATCGGAGCGGCGTGGTCAGCGTCGAGGTGATCGACAAGAGCGGCGGCAAATACCGTTTAGTCAAGACGATGAAGCGGCAGTTCCGGATGCTGCCGAGGTAGCGAGGTGGTCAAGCAGGCTGAAACTTGGATAAAGAGCGCCAAGGGCGAAACCAATCTTGATCCCGAAGTGGGGGGCGGCTGCAACTGAACAGTTTACAGAGAACATCACCCAAATCAGAGTCCGGGGGTTGAATTGCTTGTGGGAAGCCTGTTTGAACAAATCGGTTCCGGGCAAATCGGATGTCTTATTCAACGTCTGGTGCTGGCGCGGTTATGCTATCTGCCAACAAACTTCGGACAGTGGACTATCTTCCAAATATGAATACCTTGAAATGGATGTGCAGTCCATCTATAAGTACATGAAAAATTGCCGAAAGCAGAAAGAAGCAGTTGCAACGCATCAGTTTGAGCACACGATGGAGGTTTTGGGTGGCGAGATGAGCATTGTTTTCTACGACTTGACAACCCTGTATTTTGAGATTGAGCGCAAGAGGATAAGTTGCGCAAGGCGGGGTTTTCCAAAGAAAGGCAAGCACGCAACATCCACAGATACTCTTGGGGCTTTTGGTCAGCGTGGATGCCTACCCGCTGAAAACGCAGAGATATTGAAACCCAACAAGTTCGAGGGGCATACGATGTTGCCGTCATTGAGAGCTTTCAAGCAGCAACTATGGTTTAGACAAACTGGTCGTCATCGCGGATTCCTTGCTGTCAAACAGAACTGGAAGAATTGTTGCAAAGCCAAGGGTACGGAGTTCATTCTTGGCGCACGCATCAAAAATGAAACCAGCGCACGTCCAGCAACAAATTCTGTCCCTTCGGCACAAAACGGGGAAATTACCGCCATCGAAAAACCAGAAGGCATCCGGCTGGTCATCGGCTCACTCAGCGGGCGGGGCAAAAAGATGCAGCCAATCAGCAGCGCGGCTTCCAAAAACTAGAGCGCCAAATCAAAAGCGAGCTCAAAAGCCAACATCAACAACCGGGGTACAACAAATACCTCAAGATGGAGGAAGATCAACATTTCAATTGACCATGAAAAATTCAAGGCGGACTAAGATAGGACGGTTTTTGAAAGGCTACCTAAGCAATACCACCTGACAAAATGAAATCATCGAAAGCTTACGGGCATTGTGGAAAATGAAAGGGCCTTCAGGGTCAGCAAAACGACCTCAAATCAGACCCATATAGGGTGCAACGCCGGATTATGAAGCGCATCTGCATTGGCACACGCCCCACGAAGTCTGCAAGAACTTGAACTTAGCTAAAGGACAAAAAATCAACATTGAGCCTGAAAAACAGAAATCGCTAAAACCATCTTCTCCGTTCAGGTCAAGTTGGTCGAGTCTGACGAAACTATCCAGCAGTTTACACGGGTTTAGGCAGAAAAAATCTCGCTGATTTATTCGGGTTTGATTTTGGGTGTC
>JADJYG010000009.1 GCA_016719895.1 Saprospirales bacterium
TGTTCGGCTGGATTTTCATCTCGCTGCCGAAGGTGGTGCAAAAGAAGATGAGTTGGCTCACGCTGCTATCAAGCATCGGGCTGGCCGGGGTTGTGGGGTTTATCGGCGGCAGCGTGTTGTCCTACGCCTTTCCGCACCTGCCCGCCGAAATCGTGTGCAGCATCACTTCCATCCTGGGCGCCACCTGCCAGCATTGGATGAATCGCTTCACGCATTTTGCCGACCGCGCCGCAACCCGGGTGGAGGAGGCTGCCCTGGACATGATCGGCAAAGACGAAGCGGAGAAACCCGATAATGAACCTGAAAACTCGAAATGAATCATTCACCAATAAAAATGACTCCCAAAATGAAATTCGTTCGCAACATCTTCAAAAGCACTTTAACCCTGGCAGTCTTGGCCACCGTCAGCCTTTGTGCCGTTTTTGCCGGTCCCGACTCGCTGGGCGCAGCCTTCGACAGCCTCAATGTGGTCAGTTACACCGATCCCACGTCTTTTGTTACGCCCTCGGCCACGAGCAGCGTGGAGGTGGCCATCACCATTTTGCTCGGCTTGTTTGCCGGCGCTATTCCCGGACTGAAACGTATACCAAAAACTTTCATCCGCAGTGCGGCGGCGGCGCTGCTGGTGGCCGGCGGCGCGGCAACGTTCAAACTTGGCTTTTTGACCCAGGAGAGTTTCGAGTACGTGATCCAACAGTTTTTGCCCAACTTCGCTTACGCCGGACTGGTCTATAACGCATTGAAGTTTGGGCTGCCATTCATCGGTAAGATGTTAGGAAAGGACTGGAATTTTTTCCAGAGTATCAAACCCGCTCAGTAATACACCGCGATCTTAATAACCCTCAAACCCGCTCCATGCCGGCTAACCCGGTATGGAGCACCATTTATCCGGTGATGAAAAATGACACCCTGAAAAATATCCTGCTGTGCGCTCTTTTGGCTGCCTGCGCTTTCCTCCTTCGGGGAGGATGCGACGGAAAAAACTCCCTGGAGACGGTCTATGTACCGCGTTACGATACCATCTCCCAGTGGAATATCCCCCAGACGCCGGTGCAATGGCAGGAACTGATCGCCGGTAATTCCGCGATCAAACAATTGCTTCAGGCGACGTTTCAAAAGGTGGTGTACCGGCGCGATACCATTCATGACCGGGTATTTGTCAGCACCCCAACGCCGGTGGATACCCCTATCCTGGTTCTTCCACAAGCAAACGAATGGGCGGAGGATATCCGGCTCTTCGAAGGCGAAGTACAGGGCGATAGCGGGCATTGCGTGTTCCGATACCTGGCTGGTGTCGGGCACGACTCCCTGCAATTCATCGCCATCGAGGGCGCCTGTGAACAAAAGCCCCAAGGCTTGGCGCTGGATTTTCCGCCAGACTTGCCGCTTCGGTTACTGGCCGGGATTTCCGCCGCGCCGGAGATCCAATTGGGCGCAAAGGTTGGCTGGTCGCCGCAAGCCAGGGGAGTTCGATACGGGCTTCATTCATCCTGGAAGGGCATTTACGGAGCGGCCAATTACGCACCCGGCGACAAATCCTGGCTGTTCGAAGCAGGGGTATTGTTGCCGCTTGGAAAACGAAAATGAAAAAAATCAAAATCATCCGCAAGCGAACTCAAAGTACCTGAAACATCCCCAACCCTACCACAATAACAGGCGCGGATTGGTACGAACTTGAACCCTAAAATACACTCCAAATGGCTTGTGCAAACGGTTATATCGAAGTCAACGGCGACTGCGTGTACGCCTTCGGAAACGAATCTGGGGTCGGCCCCGACGGAACGCCGCTGCCCCAAAACCAGAGTGGCGGATTCTGGGACTGGGTAAACAAAAACCTGCCCGACATCCTGATCGCTGCCGGCTCGGTGTGGCAATCGAGCCAGCAAAGCAATAACCAGCAACCCAATACTTCACCTAATCCGCAACCGCCGGCGACGAAACAAAACCAAATCCCGGTCTGGGTGTGGATTTTGCTGGCCGTGGCCCTGATCGTCATCTTGTTTCTGTTCTTGCGTGGACGTAGCACTCAAGTAGTGCAAGTGCCGGCGGGAGCAATGGTTTAAACCTTAAAAAACGAACAACATGTGTACCTGTAAAGACGAACAAAACAAACCCTGCTGGTGCTGGAAAAAGTGGGCGCTCCTTGGTCTTGGCCTCGCTGCCCTGGCTGGCGCGGCCTGGTGGTATTGGAAGAAGAAACGTTCGGCCGGCTGATAAACCCCAAAAATCCCTGACAATGGCCAAGTGTGGACATACGATATGCCCCGATGAAGATTGCGGCTGGACCTACCTGTTCAGCGGCGAGCGGCGCGACAATTGCCGCCGGGTGCAACGCTGCTTCGAGGACAGTTGCAGCAGCCTCAAGGCCCTCGGGCCTTCGGGGTTTTGTTGCTACGATGCCTGCCTGGGCCATTGCCACCGTCAGGAAAACAACCCCAAATACCCTTCAGCCTACGCCTCCACCAACGAATACCTGTGCAACAACTTCGACCCCGTGATGCTCGTCGATTACTTCGGCGCCAACGTGTGCGGGGTGCCGGGGGAGGAAACGAAAGTCGGGCAAGTGCAGCAGGCCACGGAAACATCCAACGCGCAGACGCGCCGGGTGCTGTTTTTTATCGCCATTGTCATTCTAATCCTGCTCAGCGCATTGCTATGGAAGAACAAGGACAAGTAACCCAAGCCGAGGCAAGCGTCGATTGGCTGCCGTCGCTGTTCCAGGCTATCGGCAGTGTGTTCGATACGATCTCCACTGCCCTGGAGCCGACTGTCCTTTCGGCGCAAGCGTACTTCCAGCAACTGCTCAACGCGCAAGCAGAACTACAAGACCCGCTGGCCCAGGTCAATGAAAACCGCCGGCGCACCGACATGATTTTGATTTACGCGGGTGTGGGCATTATCGCGCTTTTGATTATCGCCATCATCATAAAAAAAGAAGGCATGAAAAGTATTTCCCATATCATCATTGTCGCGGCAGTAGCAATCGGCTTGCTACTGTTGGTGGTCTTTCTTTTTCGACGGGTCAAAGCTTCTCCGGGCACAGGTGGTGAAAACGATAATGGATCCGGTGATGATCCACCGCTCGGCCCCTTGCCTTGCCAGAACATTCCCAGCAACCTGCCGCCTTTCCAAAATGCCGTGACCCCGCCCGGCGCTAAGGCATACCTGGGCGTACCTGATGCCGATTGGACGCCGGATTTTGAAGCCCGGCTGCGCGGTTTTTTCCTCGCCGTGGACGTGGAGCCTTCCGATTTTACGATGAAATACTTTGGGGCCGGTTTAATCCGGCAGTACCTGAACAGTCCGGATGGGCAGTTGCCCGATTTGATTGTCCTGAAAGGTTCGAAGCGTTGCGGCACGGTGATCGCCACCAACTCGGATGATTTGCCCAAGCCCGTTTTCTGCATCAACCCCTTCCTGACCTTCGACGATGAGGATCGCTTTAGTTACATCGATGTGGACGGCAAACGGGTTCCAGAGCCATTCGTAGACGATATTGTCTGGAACCGCGCTGCCATCGAGGGTTCTTTTGGCGGAGGCCGGTACGAACAACACTTCGTTTACAATGAACAAATCGCGGACCGGATCATCGGGTTCTTCAAGGCAACCGATTTGAAAATTACCGCCCGGAGCGTACTGGCCACCTTGCGAAAATTCCCCGGACAAAAGGACAATAATCTGATTGTCGAATACCTCAACAGCGGTTACGGCGGGCTTTCATTTAACATGATTGAAAAGGGTTCTATGCGCTGCGATAGCGGGCAAAACATGGTAAATTATCTGTAAAGCACCAGTCAAATATCCATATCGCTATGAAAAGTATTCGAAACATCATTGTTATAGCCGCCGTCGCAATAGGCTTATTAGTGCTGGTAGTATTTCTTTTTCGGCCCGGAAAAGCCGTGGCAAAAGATAAGAACAACGGTGATGCAACGGGTGATGATCCGCCTGTCGGCCCTTTACCTTGCCAGAACATCCCCGACAACCTGCCACCTTTTCAAAATGCCGTGACCCCGTCCGGCGCCAAAGCCTTCCTGGGCGTACCTGATGCTGATTGGACGCCGGATTTTGAAGCCCGGTTGCGCGGCTTTTTCCTTGCCGTGGACGTGGAGCCTTCCGATTTTACGATGAAATATTTCGGAGCCAGTGTCATCTGGCAATACCTGAACAGTCCGGATGGACAGTTGCCCGACCTGGTCGTGCTCAAAGCCTCGAAACGCTGCGGAACCATCATCGGGGTACCTTCGCAGTATATTCCCAAACCGCCGTTTTGCCTGTCCTTCACCTCCGGCAATTGGTTGGAACCCACCTACAGTGCAGACAAGGAAGTCGGAACCGCCGAGTGGGATGGTATCAGAAACGTATTCGGTATTCCCACCTCCGAGTGGACACCCGCCATGCAATCGCGCGTGAAAGGTTTTTTCAAAGCCGTGAACATCCAACCCTCGGAATGGAATGCCAAGGGCTTGAACCAATGGTATCAAAGACGGCCGGCCAAAGAATACCTCGTCAGTGCCTTGGGCGGCCTGCCGGATGCCCTGATTACCCAGGGTTGTATGCGTTGTGATGGTAAAAGCGATCAATTTGTAAACGACCTCTGACCATGAAAACCATCGACTTCAACGAGATTCTTAGGCTTATTCAGACCAGCCAACCGGTGCTTTGCATCGATGTGCGGGAGGCGTATCGCCAGGCTTCGATGGATGCGGGGGGGTGGAAAATACCGTACAACGAGATTGCGCGCCATGCCGATCTGCTTTTGCCGTTCAGGGATTGTCTGACGGTGGTTTGTTGTTTGCGGCCTTCTGGAAGTCAACGCACGACGATTGCCGCCGGCGCCCTTCGGAAACTGGGGTTTAGCGATGTGCGGGAATTGAAAAATGGATTGTACCAGGGATGGATTCAAAAGGTGGGACGTAAGGCGAAACTGCCGGTGGCGGCGCAAAGGGTACCTATATGATCCCGTTGTTGTTTATGGACCCGCAGTGGATAAAGAAGAACCCGGTTCCTGCAATATTGATTGCTGTGATCTTTATTTGCCTCGGTATGGCCTTGATGGACTGGTGGAGAAGGAGGTACAAAATTGCACACACTTGACCGATGGCAAGTTTTTGGTCATTGGATGACTCAAGATGATTTTAGCAACACCCTTTATTTTCCTGGATCGGCGGACACTTTACAGAACCGTAGGAGCAAAACACGCAACAATCACCCGGTTTGGGTTTTAGTAGTGTTTTACAGTTTTCACATTCATAGAAAAACACGCAACAATCCGTAGGCATTGTTTCCTGCTTTTTATGACCGCAACTGGGGCAAGTGATTACTGATTCCAAAAGTATGGTATTCATTTTTGCAGACTTTTTGAGTGGATCACCGAATAACCGCTTGCATCAATTGCCTTTTCAATTTCCACGACGCTAATCTTGGCCGGGTCGAAGAGGACCGTAGCTTGAGCATCGGCAAATGAAGCCGTTGCCTCAACTATGCCTGGCAGTTTGTCTATTTCAGCTTTGATATGATGCTCACAACTTGCACAGGTCATTCCTTCGATACTCACTTCTACCTTTTGAATCTGATTTTGTTCCAGATTGACCGATTGTTTACCCGCATTTTGGAAAAATATGCCTCCATAAAGTGGGAATGCCGAAGTAACAACGGCAAAAGCGGTTATAAAAAACAAAAAGGTTTTGGTTTGTATAAACGGCTGTTTATGGCTGGGCTTGCAGCCACAATCGTCCATCGGTACGGGTCTCAACTTTTGATACCAGGCAAAGCCCAAGGCTAAGACAGTTACACCTAACAGGTAAGGCCGTGCTGGTTCGATCCACGAAAAAGCAGAAGCCATACTACTGGTTCCAGCGAGAAACGCCACGACCGGAGTGATGCAGCATAGCGACGAGGCAACTGCCGTAAAGAGTCCGGCAAGCGGCGCTGAATTTTCAAGTTTCATGTTTCGATTATTTAGCGTTTTAAACAGATTTTAAAGCAATGTGCGCAAACCAAGGACAAATGACGGGCAAATGTTCGGCTTTCAAGGTGTAATAAATGGTCTGTCTCTCTTTGTGGTAGTTCAGGTAGCCTTGTAAAAGCGGCGCGCAAACTAAAAACCAACAAAAACGATACCAGCCGCAGCCACTGCGCACTATAATGACAACCATCAACCCGGGTATTGATTGTGGCGTCATTTTACATCCCATGCTCCGCCATCGGATCGGCTCCTTGTTTAAAAATATACTCGCTATTCAGCAAATACGCGCCTGAAATAACGACCACTTCACCGGCAGTTAAACCATGTGTGATCTCGGTAAAATCGCGATTGCTTACTCCGGTATGCACCATCCGGTTTTCAAAAGCGCCCGAAGCGTTCTGCACCCATACAACAGCGCCGTCTTTGCCCTGGAGCAAAGCGTTTGAGGGCACGGCTACCGTTTGACGGGCTTTGCTCTTCAAGGTAATCCACGCTTGCATACCCGGTTTGTACTCGCCCCTGGGGTTGGGAATTTCCACCCGCACCAAAACGATCTTTGAAGTTGTTTCGAGGTTCGGATTGATAAATTCTATTTTCCCATGCAAGACCCGGCCCGGGTAGGCCGGCAGTTCCACCAAAGCCTCTTTGGTTTGATTTAAAAACGGCAAGTCGCTGACGTACAACTGCGCTTCCACCCAGAGCGTGCGCAAATCGGCGAGCCGCAGCACCGGCGAGCCTTCGGCAGCATAGCCGCCTTCCACTACCGGCGTTTCGAGCACATAACCACTATACGGGCTGTAATAGGTGACGATATTCTGTACCTGGCCGGATTGTTCCAAGCTTTGAATTTGTGTCCGGTTCATCCCCCAAAGAAGCAGTTTATTCCGGGCGGCGTCGGCCAGGCGGGTGAAATCGAGATCATTGCTCCCGTAGCGTTGACGGCTTTGCAGCGCCAGCAAATAGTCTTGTTGGGCAGCAGCCAGCGTTTCGCTGTACACTTCGAAAACCGCCTGCCCTTCCCGCACGTATTCACCCGTGTTGCGCACCAGGAGGCGTTCGATCCGGCCGGCTACTTTGGCCGTCATGGTATTAATAGCAGCCTGGTTTTCCCGTAGCGTGGCAGCCAGCGTTATTTCTTCACCGACCGGACGTAGATGCACCGTGTCGGTAAGGATATTGGCTAGGCGGATTTGTTCGGCGTTCAGGTGAATGCCTGTGCCCTTTTGCCGGGAATGCGTTTCCACGGGTACCAAATCCATGTGGCAGATCGGGCAGGCGCCGGGTTCCTGTTGCATGACCTGCGGGTGCATCGAACAGGTGTAATATATCTTGTTCTGCGCAACTCCGGTGGTATTGTTATTTTGACAAGCGGCCAGGAGCAGAAGGGAGACTACCGCGGTCATTGTTCTTTTCTGAAAAGGGTACATAATCGTTCAATTTATTTTACAAAACTCTCGCTGTCCATCAGGAACCGGGCATTCTCGGCAATTTCATCCTCCGGGCCGATACCCGCAATTACTTCTATCCACCCATCTGTCTGTATCCCGGTTCGTATGGCGCGTGTTTGAAATGCACCATCTTTTTTCACAAATACGACATGGTTTTTACCCAGATCGAGACTGGCGGTTTCCGGAATCCAAAGTCCTGTCCGACTGCCCGCTTGCACGGTAGCCCGGAGCAGGGCGCCGGGTTTTAATTGCCCGTTCGGGTTCGGCAGATAAACCCGTGCCCGAAGGTTTTTCCCACCGGAACTATACAACGGCTCGATATAGTCGATTTTGCTCTTGAACGGCCGTTCAAACGGCTCGATATGGATTTCAACAGCCTGCCCGGTTTTCAGCATCGAAACGTCGGAAGGGTAAAATTCAAGAATCGCCCAAACCGTGGCTAAACTTTGCAGGCCAAAGAGCCGCTGACCAGCCTGGACGTACATGCCTTCTTTTAAAGACAGTTCCCCGGGGCCGGCGGAAGCCGGGACGGTTTGAGCCGGTGCAGCGGTATTGTTCATGTTTTCGTTCATTCCGGGAGCAGCTGATGCCGTATTGTTGAGAGAAACACTATTGTCGAAAATAAGCCCCGAATACAGACTAAAAACGGGCAACGATAGAAGAGGTTTGCGTTCCGTTTCCACTTGCCGGATTTGCTCCCCGGTAAGGCCCAGGAGAGAAAGGCGTTTACGGGCATTTTCAAGTAAAACTGTGTTGGCCGGGTCGTTTTCCAATAAAAAAACCAGTTCCTGTTGTGCCGTGGCAATTTCGGGACTGTAAATGTCGAGTATGCGCTGCCCTTTGCGCACGGGTTGATACGGGTAGCGCGCGTAAAGGCGCTCGATACGTCCGCCAAAGCGGGTACTGACCACATTCAACAACCGGGGATCATACGCCAAATAACCGGGCGCGTCGAGGCGCAGCGGCATCGTTATCTGTTCAGGATGTAAGGTTTTGACAGTGCTCAACACATACTCGTAAGTGGGTTTTAGCAGCATGTCCAAGTCTCCGATGGCAGATACGCCAGCCTCGGCGGAAGAAGCATGGCCGTGCATTTCCGGCGTATGCGATGAATCGGACGGGTGCGTTACCGGTTGGTTTTCTTTTTTTACCAGGTCCATTTTACAAATCGGGCAACTTCCTGGTTCGTCGCGAATGATTTCAGGGTGCATGGGGCAGGTATATTGGGCGGCTTCATGCTCTGAATGATCCTGGTCGTGCCGGTGTTGTCCGGCATCGGGATTCCGGCAAGCCGTGGTAAGCAATGCCGGCAGCAAGGCCCACAAGAGGTATTGTCTAGCGATATTCCAGCTCTTTTTCATAATTCACTTTTGATTGAAGTAATTGTTGCAGGAGGTCAAGTTGAGACAAGCGGCTCATTTTAAGTTCCAGCCAGGCATCGAGCACCATAAACAGCTCGTCTGTATTCTGTTCCCAGGCGAGCAGGGTACTCTGAAAACGTTTGCGTTGGTTGGGGAAGATGTCGTCATCGTAGCGGGCGATCTGGGTTTGTAGGGTCTGCATCATCACTAATTGCTCGGAAAGGGCGCCCCGGATTTGGTTGGCCAACGCCGCTTTGTCGAGTTCGAAGGCGGCAAGCCGGTGTTCGATGCCCTCGATTTTGGCTTTGATGTCTTTGTTCGCCCAAGGTGCTATGGGCACTGTAACCATGCCCATGAGCGAAAACTGCCAGGGCTGGCCGCCGAAAGCGAACATGTGATCGAAACGCAGACCATATTCGGGTTTGAGTTTCGAGCGCTGCCACTCCTGTTCTAAGCGGGCGATGCGAAAGTTGGTTTCGATAGCCTGAAAATCACTGCGCGCGGCGATACGCGAGGTGTCAGGCAGTGGCGGTACAAGTGCCGGACCGGTTGGCAAAATGGTGTCGATCTCGAACGCGCTTGCCGGGTCGAGTTGCATCAGCGTCGCCAGCATGGCGCGTTGCCGCCGGATTTCACCGGCGTACATCGCTTGCATCCGGTCGAGATCGGCCAGTTCGGTTTTGGCTTTGTAGATGCTGCCGAGTTTTTCCCGGTTGTACTGAAACCGTTGTTCGGCGCTTTCGATCAGCAAGCGCAACGCCCGTTTACTTTCTTCCAAAACGGCGAATTTCTTTTCCAGCACCAGCCAGTCGAAATAAGCCGTTTTCGCCTCCGCGAACAGCATATTGCGCATTACGCCCTTTTCGGTTGCCTGCATACCCGACATGGCCGACATGTAACGCCCTTCGGCTTGCTGCATTTTCCGGTTGGGAAACATTTGCTGCGCCGAAACCATGACGGCTCCCATACCCTCGCTCCAGCGCGCGGGATTGTACGCCGTCATCCACAACCCACCGCCTACCTGCGGCGGAGGCAAGGTGACAACACCTTTAGAGACAACGTCGAACTCTCTCCCCCGGGCGTCGGTGGCTTGCAGCGCCGGATGCAGGCGCTCGATGCGGTCGAGAACGGAGTCGAGCGGAAGCAGGTTTTGCGCGGTAACCCTTGCGGCGAAACAGAGGCAAAACGTCACCAGAAATGGTATTTTCAAAAAAATATAGCGTTTCATTTTCAAAAAAATTGATGCGACAAGTCGGGCGCCAAATAAGCGACGCGTTTATTCTTCAACCGGGATAACCTCGATTGCTCCCCTGCGCCGCAACTCGCGCTCCCGTGTTATTTCGAACACGACCGGGGTAATCAGCAGCACGTAAATTGTCGAGGAAATGGTGCCTCCGATGAGAGGCAGGGTGATGGGCAGCATAATGTCGCTACCGACGCCTGTGGCCCAGAGAATCGGGATAAGGCCGAACAGCGAAACCGAAACGGTCATCAGCTTGGGTCGCAGGCGTTTGGCAGCACCCCAGATTACCCATTCGCGCAGGTCGGCGGGCGTGATCGTATCCCGCGAGTTGCCTTTCTTCGGCGACCAGGCGCTGCATGGCCTCGTTGAGGTAAATGGTCATCAACATGGCTGTTTCGATAGCCATGCCGAACAGCGCGATGAATCCTACCGCCACGGCCACGGAGAGGTTCACGCCGTAAAACCAGATCATATAAACGCCGCCGATGAGCGCAAAAGGCACGGTTATCATCGTAAGCGCCGCTTCTTTTGCCGACTTGTAGGTGAAATACAGCACGAAAAAAATCAACACCAACACGATGGGCACGATCAACCGGAGGGTTCTGTTGGCGCGAATTTGATTCTCCCATTGTCCGCTCCATTCGATGAAATACCCTTTCGGCAATTTTTTCACCGCGTCATCAAGTGTTTGCTGCGCCTCGGTGACGGTGCTGCCGAGATCGCGTTCCCGCACGTTGAACAAGACCGTGCCCCGAAGCAAAGCGTTCTCAGAATTGATCATAGGGGGGCCTTCCGAAACGCGGACATCGGCCACGGCTTCCAGCGGGATGACGCCGTAGCGCGATGTTTGTACCTGCAAGCGGCGCAACGCGTCGAGGTTGTTGCGAAAATCCTGAGCGAAGCGAGCATTGACGCTGAAGCGCTGCCGCCCCTCGACGGTGGTGGTCAGGGTCATGCCGCCAAGGCGCTTTCGACGAGCATATTCACGTCGTCCACGGCGAGGCCGTAGCGCCCGATTTCGTCCCGTTTTACGACGATGTCGATGTATTTGCCGCCGGTGATGGGTTCCACGTAAAGGTCTTGCACACCGGGAATGCTTTCCAACTGGCGCTTGAGTTGTTGCGACAGCGAAAAAATAGTGTCGAGGTTTTGTCCGTACACCTTAAGCCCCACGTCGGTGCGGATGCCCGTGGAAAGCATATTGATGCGGTTGATGATCGGCTGCGTCCAGCCGTTCACCACGCCGGGGATTTGAAGTTTGGCGTTCAACTCCGCGATGAGATCGTTTTTCGTAAGGCCCGGCCGCCATTCCGATTTGGGTTTCAGCAAAATAATGGTTTCGATCATGCTGATCGGCGAGTTGTCGGTAGCCGTGCTGGCCCGACCCGCTTTGCCAAGTACGTGACTGACCTCGGGCACACCGGCGATGATCTTGTCCTGTACCTGCAACAGGCGTTTGACCTCCGAATTGGACACGTCGGGCAGGGTAACGGGCATGAAAAGCAGGGAGCCTTCGTCGAGCGGCGGCATAAATTCGGAACCGAGACGCATCATCATCGGGACGCTTATGGCCAGCGCTGCAAGCATGATTGCCAAGGTGGTTTTGCGCCATTTTAGGCACAGTTTTAACACGGGGGTGTACAGATTTTCCAGGAAACGGGTGATCGGGTTGGCGCTTTCGGGTTTGAATTTCCCCCGGAGCAGCAGGGCGATCAGAACGGGCGTCAGGGTAATGGCCAGAAAAGCGTCCACCAACAGGATAAATGTTTTGGTCCAGGCCAGCGGTGAAAAAAGTTTCCCTTCCATCCCGCTCAGCAGGAATACCGGCAGGAAAGAAGCGACCGTTACGATAGTAGAGAAAAAACGCCCGGCCCTACCTGTTTGCAGGATTTGGCAATGATCGCAAGCCGTTCCGCGAATCCTGGCTTTCCCGGCGCTTCCGAGAGGTGCCGGTAGGCGTTTTCGACCATCACGATACCGTCGTCCACTACCACCCCGATGGCCAGCGCGATGCCGGTGAGCGACATGATGTTGGAAGAAATACCAAAGGCTTCCAGCAAAATAAAGCCGATAGCCACTGAAATCGGCAACTGAATCAGGATAACCAGAGCGCTTCGCCAATGAAACAGGAAGATCAATACGATCAGCGACACGGCGATCATTTCTTCGATAAGCGTTCCCTTGACCGAGATTACGGCAGCCTTGATCAATTCGCTCCGGTCGTAACTCACCTGGAATTTCACGCCTGCCGGCAGCCCTTTTTCCACTTCCGTCATTTTCCGTTTCACCGCTTCGATGACGTTGTTGGCATTTTCGCCGTAGCGCATGACGACAATACCGCCAACTACCTCGCCCCTTCCATCCATGTCGAAGATGCCGAGCCGCCCCTCGCCACCCATTTGAACGGTCGCCACGTCTTTCACCCGTATCGGCACGGAACCGTAATTGCCGACGGGGATGTTTTCGATGTCCGACGTTTTTTGAATGTAGCCCAGCCCCCTGACGATATAGGCCATGTCGGACATTTCGAACTTGCGTCCGCCCACGTCATTGTTGTTCCGGCGAATAGCATTGAGCACATCCATCAACGGGATGTTGAAATAGTTCAGTTTATAAGGATCAATGGTCACCTGGTATTGTTTACCAAAACCACCGGAAGCCACTTCGCTAACGCCCGGTACGGTTTGCAAGGCAAATTTGACGTACCAATCCTGCAAGGCGCGTTGTTCGCCCAAGTCCATTCCCTGCGCGTCGAGGTGGTACCAGAAAATGTGTCCCACACCGGTACCGTCGGGGCCGAGGGTGGGCACGGCGCCGGGCGGCAACTGACGCTGGGCGTAGTTGAGTCGTTCAGTACCCGTGTGCGTGCCCAATAGATGTCGGTCTTATCCTCGAAAATGACATAGACGAAGGACATGCCGAACATGGAGGCGCCCCGGATATTTTTTACCTGCGGAATACCTTGCAAGTTGGATACAAGCGGATAGGTGACCTGATCTTCGATCAGTTGAGGGCTGCGCCCCATCCATTCCGTGAAGACGATGACCTGGTTCTCCGACAGATCGGGGATAGCGTCGATCGGGTTGTTGCGCACAGAGTAAATACCCCAGGCAAACAAACCGAGGGCTGCTGCAAGCACGAACAGCCGGTTTTTTAAAGAATTAGTTATCAGAAAATTGATCATAATGCCAGCCGTTTTCGGTTCGAACTTTGTTGAAGCGTTTACCCCGGTCTTGGCGGCTTACCATTAACGATAGCCCGCCAAGACGCCGCGGTGGTCAGTTCCCAAGGTTAGTTTTGTCCTCCATATCGCACGATTTCGCCGTGCCTGGCGCGCCGGAACGATCATATTGACAGCAGCCGTGCAGGGCGTTGTAGGCCGTGTCCGGGGCTTTGTACCCCACATTGTCGTAGCCCGATTGGGCGACGGCCTTTTGAATCGCGTCGGCGGTAAGCTTAGCCGGGTCGAACGTCACGGTGAGCAAGTCTTTGTCCACATCCCAAACGGCCGAGGTAGCGCCCACTTGGGTGGCGGCTTTTTCAATCGTGCGCTTGCACATCCCGCAGTTGCCGAGGACTTGAAACGATTCGGTTTGAAGTACTGGGGCAATAGCGACGGCTTGCTTTTTCTTCATACCCTCGGTTTGAGCGCCGGCGATATTGATGATAAACAAACCTAAAAACAGAGCAGAAAACAAAAGTTTGAGCGAACTCATTTCGGTTAAATTTTTATAGATGAATAGAATTTACAGTACTTCGACAGCGATTTTCATTAAAATGGGTCAATGCTTGTGCCCTTCTTTGCCATGATCTGCCGGCTGGTCGCTTCGAACAAGGTCCATACCGCACTTGGAGCATTTATCGCCGGCTTTGCCCGTGATTTCGGGATGCATCGGACAAGCGTAGGTGGCATCCGCATCGGCTTTAACGGGCTCTAAGTTCATACCGCATTTAGAGCAAGTGTCACCTGCTTTCCCGGTGATTTCCGGGTGCATCGGGCAGGCGTATGCGGCAGTTTGGTCGGTATTGGCTGCTTTGGGCGTGTTTTTACAAGCGACGAATACGCCGAGCAACCCAGCGAGTGCTAAACCCGCAATGAGTAAGTTTTTCATACAAGGAGATTTTAAGAATTAAAAATGAAGATCAGACTGGAAGAAAAGCCTAAAACCTGTTCGGAAAAGGCTTATAGCCATCCGAAACGGTTTTACGTGCGATAAAAAAGGTCTGAAATGGGCACACGTCGGGCCGACGCGGCACTAAACGCCGATCTTAGGCGGCTGCCAGATGGGGAGAAATACGGCTTCGGGTAGGTGATCGATGAAATAAAATGCGGCTTTACGCACCGAAGCCAGTAGGTTGGGTAATTGAAAATTGTCTCCCAAAGGGAGCGCGAAAGAAGCGCCGGAAGACGCAATCAGACCGCATCCTGGGCAATGGCAGCCACCGTGTTCATGGTCGCATGGGCAATCTCCGCCGGAATGCCGGTGTTCGCCGCATGGGGCGCTGTCGGAAATATGGAAAGCGCGCGCTTCGTCCGGTTTTTTTGCAGCAGGACTTTCTTTCTTTCACGTCCCCTGACTTTGTCGTGCCTCCGGTGTGTTCTCTACCGCAAGCCCACATACGATTTGTGGGCGCCGTGACAGCTACACCGAGGAGGAAAAACCAAATATGGGCGCTACTATGTCTCATTTTTAACTAAAACAACTATATTATCGAAGTGGTTGCGATAAAAACGCTACTTCAAACTTCGTCGCAACAACTGCGCATTCAATGCCACCACGATGGTGCTGACCGACATCAGTACCGCGCCGAAAGCCGGCGAGATCATCAGGTGCGGGTAAAAAATACCAGCAGCCAACGGGATGGTAACCAGATTATATGCCGTGGCCCAAAACAGGTTTTGAACCATTTTCCGGTACGTCGCTTTCCCGAAACGTACCAGGCGCAGAATGTCTTGCGGATCGCTGTTCACCAGGATAATATCGGCAGTTTCGGCAGCCACGTCGGTCCCGGAACCCACGGCAATGCCCACGTCGGCCCGGGCCAGCGCCGGGGCGTCGTTCACGCCGTCGCCGGTCATGGCCACGAACTCGCCCTGCTTTTGCAACCTTTCCACGATCTCCACCTTTTGATGGGGCAGCACCTCGGCATAAACGTCGTTCAGGCCCAACTGCCGCTTGACGCTTTCCGCCACCTGCTTGTTGTCACCCGTAGCCATCACGACTTTGACGCCGTCTTCGTGAAATGCGTCAACGGCCGAGGCGGATGTTTCGCGCAGACGGTCGGCCAGGGCTATGAATCCGGCCAACCGGCCCTCCACCAGCACGAACACAATCGTTTCGGCGGCATCGCTCAGGACATTTTCGGGTAATGCAATGTTATTGTCTTTGAGGTAATTGGGACTGACTACGAATACCTCTTTGCCGGCAATTTTCCCGCGAATTCCCCGCGAGGTAAGCGATTGAAAGTCGGTGACTTCTTGCAATGCCAACCCTTGCGCTTTGGCGTGTTTCACAATACCTTCGGCAATCGGGTGTTCCGAGTTTTGTTCCAGCGAAGCGGCCAGTTGCAGGATGTCTTGTTCGCTGTAAGCGGCGGAGTGCGTGGAAATGCGTGTCACCCCGAATGCGCCTTCGGTCAGGGTACCCGTTTTATCAAAGATAATGGCTGTGATTTTACGGGCGTTTTCAAAAGCCGTGCGGTTGCGGATCAACAAGCCGTGTTGCGCCGAAAGGGCCGTGGAAATGGCTACCACCAGGAATGGCCAATCCCAGCGCGTGCGGACAAGCGATTACCATGACCGTCACCATACGTTCAAGGGCGAAGGCCATCGGTTGGCCGGCCCAAAGCCAGTAAGCCAGGGTGAGCACTCCGGCGGCAATGGCCAGGTAGGTCAGCCAACGAGCGGCGCGGTCAGCCAGGTTTTGTGTTTGGGATTTGCTGGCCTGGGCTTCCGAACCAGACGCACCACTTTTTGCAGGTAGCTGTCCTGCCCGGCGCCGGTCACTTCCATTTTCAATGCGCCGCTACCGTTTACCGACCCGGCGATGACTTTGGCGCCAACTTCTTTCACTACCGGCTGCGATTCGCCGGTAAGCATGGATTCGTTCACAAAACCCGAACCGTCCGTCACGACGCCGTCCGCCGGTATCTTTTCATTGGCTTTCACCAGTACCATGTCGCCGGGTTTCAGGTGTTGCACCGGGTGATCCTGCATCGAACCGTCTGACTGAATCATGTGCGCCTCGGCAGGCATCAGGCTCACCAGCATTTCCAGCGCCCGTGAAGCGCCCGACACGGTTTTCATTTCGATCCAGTGGCCGAGCAACATGACGACGATCAGCGTGGCGAGTTCCCAGTAAAAATCCATGCCCGGCAACCCTAATGTGACGGCCACGCTGTAAACAAATGCCACCGTGGTCGCCATTGCGATGAGGGTCATCATACCAGGGTTGCGGTGGCGCAATTCCGCCACTGCACCCGCCAAAAAAGGCTGATTGCCGTAAGCAAACAGCACGGACGACAGACCGAACAATACCCACTTTCGCCCCGCAAAATCCAGGTGGAACCCAAGGATATGTTGCACCATGTCGGACAAGATGAGAATCGGGATTGTCAACGCAAGCGACAGCCAGAACTTCTGCCGGAATCCTTCTACGGAATGGCCGGCGTGTTTATCGTGTCCCCCATGCGCGTTTCCATGCTTGGAGTGGCCGCGGTGATGGTGTTCCTCCACGGGTTTGGGCGCCGGTTTTTGCGCCGCCGCGACATGATGATGATGATGGTGGTGCTGTTCCATTGTGTTCGACAGTTAATAGTGCGATCAAAAGGTTAAAAAGGTTGCATGGCGGCCTGAAAAGTAACACGACAACCGGAAGGTGTTATCGGATAGGGCTCCCTTGGTCGGTTGCTTCACGGCAGGATTACCTTTGTACGATACAAAGTTCGGGGCAATGCCCAGGGCGGGCATTATGAAATTTTGGAAAGGATTTACGAAATTACAGGCGGTACGCTAACGTCACGGTTGAACCACCACCTTCCGAAAGAAAAACCGTGTCCCCGTTTCGATCCTCAAAAAATATACGCCTGCCGGACCGTCCGGTAGTGTCAACCGAATTTGCCCGGCATAATCCGGGATAAACTCATTCTGCCAGCGGCGCAAGATTTTTCCGGAGCCGTCCGACAATACGATGGACCGAACGTTTTCTCCTTTCGGCAATACGCCTTGCAGGAATATTTCGCGATTCGCCGGGTTGGGGAACACCGTAAAAAGGGTAACAGCCTGTGCTTTGCAAAACCACCGAAGTAGGCGCGTTGGTGCGCGCCACATCGAAAATGTATCGTCTCGCCGCGCTGGTAATCGGTTTTTCCCAGGTTCAGGATTTGCGGACGCACGCCCCGGAGCAGGTACGGCGGCTCGTAAGCATCGATGATGCTCAAAGGCGGCTCGTTGCCGGGCGCGCCTTCCCCGCCGGCCACTATAATGCGACCGTCGGGCACCAAAATCGCCAAAGCGTGGTATTCCCGTTTGCGGGGCATCGGCGCAAGCCGCCGCCGGGTATCGGCGTATGGATCGTATTGATCGGTCAAGTCCATGTAGCCCCATTGGTTTACCGGCGATGGGTCGGAGGGGTCTTCCTTGGCCCCGGCGAGCACGAGGATACGGCGGTCGGGAGTCAGCACCGTTTCGGGCAGGAACGGAGCGGCGCGAAGTGCGCGCGCAGCGACCAGGCGTTGGCGACCGGGTCGTAGCGTTCAACAAGTTTTCCGCCGCTGCCTGTCGGGAACGGCTTAAAACCGATAGCAATGACATCGCCTTCCGGCAAATGCACCAATTCGTGATCCACGTGGTCGCCGTTGGGCATCCGGTTGCCTTGCACAAAATCGGCGGCCAAGTCCCATTGTTCGGTCACCGGGTCAAACAGTTGCGGCGGGCGGAACGTCATCAGGACTTTGCCGCTGTACAGCGTCAGGATGGGTGATTGCTCCATGCCGATGGCCACCGTGTCTGCCCATTCGGTCGTACCGGCGATGGGGTCGTAGAGTTCGGAAGTCTTCACCCGAACGGGGTTGTTCAGCCCGCCTCCGCCTACGATGAGTAGTCGCCCGTCGGCGAGTTGGGTCATGGCGGGATACCAGCGGTAGTCGAGCATGAGCGGCAGGGGCTGCCAGGTTTGCGCGGCGAGGTCGAACTGTTTGATTTTCCGCGTACCGGGGCCGTAAATTTCCTGGTCCGTGCCGCCCGCCATGATGACCTTGTTGTTCCAAAGCAGTTTGGAGGCAGCGCAACCCTGCACCTGCATATCGCCCGGAATGGCAAGCGTATCGTCGAGCGCGGGGTCGAACACGAAAGGGTCTTTGGTATTGTGACAGTAATAAATACTGCCGTCGGGCAACAAAACGCCGAGGTCGGTTCCGCCGAGCGGTTCGGGCGAATTCATGATCGTCGTCCACTGGCCGGGCTGCGTTTCGGGTTCCAGTTGCGCATCATGAATGACCGTGCCGACGATGCCCGTCGTGGCATTTTGAAAAAGTTCGAAGCCTCGCGCGGCAACATTGAAAAAAAAAAGTAGAGCGGGTCGAGGTTTTCAAAAAATAGACCCCGTTGGCATCAGTGCGAGCCTCCCGGAACATGGAAGTGTCGTTGAGAAAAATAGTCACCCGGGCATTGGGGACGGGTGTGCCGTTGGGGGCGGCAACTGTGCCGGTGAGGGTTTGAGCGGAAAGATAACCACAAACCAGTACAAAAGAGCGATAAACAGGATGGGGGTATGACGCATGGAGGTCGATTTAAAATTATTTGCGATGGTGATTTTACCCAGATTTTATCCTTGTGTTCCGGTATCTATTATTTTTTTACAAAGGTTTTTCCGACAATTTCCCTCCCGTTTTCGCCCTTGATTTTCAAGAAGTATATTCCGGCAGCCAGATGCTGTACCTGAATACTTTGATCAGGCGAGATATCTTGCCGTAAACCGAACCGCCGGTTTCTGAAAAAATTTCTACTTAATTTTGCCCTTCGGCGCCGGCACATGGAATTGCAGGGTCAGAAAATCCATGACTGGGTTCGGCTAAATTTGGACGGAATTACCCATTTCTGCTTCCGAGGTAGCACTGTGATGTTGAATATAAATGGCCGCCGCGTTTTGATGCCACAAAGCCTCGTTCACAGGGCATAATAATTAATCCCGGATACTATCTTCTCCATTGATGATTGGTTGGAGTATGATGCCGATGCTTTCGCCAAGCGATAAAGTCGAGCGTATCGGTCGGTACGGCCGGTATTTGCGGAACACCGTTGCGAACGACCGCTGTCGCCGACAGTATTTCGGGGAAAATGACTTCCCGGCGCCCGGCGCCGAAATGGGTTAGCGTTAGGAAAACGGGTAATTGGTCGAGCGCTGTCAAGATTGCAACGTTGCCATTATAATCGCCCAATGCATCGCCGTACTGACCATTGATAACAAAATAATCCGGAGAAAATGGGGGCAGGTTCCCTTGTTGCGGCGGACTCAGGCGCCATTCCTTATCAATTTCACCCAAGAGCCAATGATAATCCTTGGAATATGGGGCCCTCTGTGTAGGCTCTTTTCTCTCCGCCAGCGGCCAGGAGGGTATATAGACCTGCCATACCCATTTGCCCGTGTACCGGGTTTTGTAATCCGCAGTGATAAAAATAATCACCTGCTGCACTCGCCCGGAACGCAAAAACGGATGTATTGCCAGGTTGAATGATCTGTGGATTTACCGGTTCACTGTTGTTGGAAGTGTCGTTCCCGAATCCATGCAAGTGAAAGGTGTGCGCCATATTGCCGGCGTTGTACACACTAACTCGAACGCTGTCACCTTCTGCAACCACAAGCCTCGGGCCGGGGTATGCTATCGGACTACCGCCGGGTATCTGAAACCCCCAAACGGGCAAATTTGCACCGTCGGGCATTTTCACCGTGCCGTCTTCGGAAGC
>JADJYG010000010.1 GCA_016719895.1 Saprospirales bacterium
ACCTACAGCAATCAGGAAGGCTGGAAATAGCGATGCCACACAATAATTCCAATCAAAGCATGAAACCCAACCACCACACTACTGGACATTTTTGCAAATCGCATGATTTTTCGGGCTTAGGATTCTAAAAAGGTAGGGTAAGAAGTCAATAAACCGAAAGCACTTGGCGGTAAGAATTGCGAGTCCTTCCCTGAATATGGAGACTTCCGGTGTTTCGTTCCCATCCTTGTACTGCTGCTGCGGAATTTTTTTGCGCCGCCGCCAACCTTCCCGGATAGCCAGGATGTATGCAGTGGTGACTATGGCCAGCATCAGCAAGTTCTTTTTGGGGTCTTTGAGATTGAGGTCTTCGAGGTTATATCCATTGGTTTTCAGATGGCGAAAGAGGCACTCGATTTTCCAGCGCTTGGCATACAATTCGGCGGCTTTACGGGCTTGAGGCCGGGTGGTTAAAAAGATCATCGCCGGCTCATCGGCATTGGTTTTGGGGTTGGGCATCATGATGATTGTAAAGGGTTGCCCTCCAGACAAATCTGTTTTTGACCAACTTGCCTTTTTGGCAGCACTTCGTGAGCATCCGTTCATAACTTTTGCCATATGCCTGGTTCACATCCTCAAAATAATCGCCCAATCGAAGCCGGATAACAAAATATATCTTATTCGTCTTTAGGAACTTAAACCAGTCTTTACCGATGTATTCCCGATCTGCCAGCAGTGTCATGCCTTTCAAATCGAACAAGGAAAACGCCGTTTCAAACATGGCCTTGCGCTCTTGCTGATTCGACGCGCCGATCTTTTCCAATTGCACCCAGTATATCGGAATGGCTACCGACCCTGCCAACACACTGAGCACCAAATAATGCACTTTGGCTTCCCCTATCGTCCAACTCGTCCCATCCATGACCAGTGTTTTAAACCCCAGGCGACGCAAAAACCGCAAGTTGTGCCGCATCAGGTCATAGAGCAAATCCTGGCACTCTGCCCAGTCCTGAAAAAAACGGATCAGGCGTTTGTAATGGCTCTGGGGTTGCGTGTCTGGCTTGTCCAGTACGGCCCCAACGTAATCCTTGATTTTGTAAAGGTTCACCGTGCGGGCTATCGGAATCAAACAGGTTAACAGCCAAACATTTTTTACGGCGCCAAGGCCGTAGGTTGCGTACAGGTCACTAAATTTGCGTAGGTGCGGCGGAAGCATTGATTATTATGTTGTTGCAAACACAAAAATCGGGCTCTCGCCGCCTTTTTTCAAAAATGTCCAGTAGTGTGCCCAACCACCTTTACGAGATTGTCGATAAAGTTGGGGAGGATACTTTTAAATACGGCATTAGCAGCGATCCCATCGGAGAGGATGGAATGTCGGACCGAATGCGAAAACAAGTCAATTACCTGAATCGCCTGTACGAATGGGTGCGATTTTTTGGCAGGATTTTGCTCTATGATATTCCAGGCAAGAAGGAAGCGCGGAAGATCGAGAAGGAGCATATTAAGGAATATGAAAGGATTCATGGGCACAAACCTAAGGGGAATCCAAGATATTGAAATTCAATTAAAAAACACAGCGAACTATGCTCTGCCTGTCATAGCCGACTATGCGCGGCTACGTCGGCAGCGCTTACGTTGGGTGCAAAAATATTGGCTCAAAAATAAAAAATATTGGCTCAAATTGGCTCAATTAAAAACTAATTGCGTTATATTCGCCCCATGAATGCAAAAGTTTACGATTTTAATTTACGACTGAGTTGGAAGATACTCAGCGTCATCAGTCGGATTGACAGATTTGATGCCTCATGGGCTTCGATTGAACGCCTGGAGGGAGGCAACCTTCGACAATTAAGACATATCGCCACGATTCAGAGCGTTGGGGCATCAACAAGAATTGAAGGCTCGAAAATGACCGACGAAGAAGTGGCGAACCTATTGATTAACATAGGTATAGGCAAGATCGAAGATAGAGATTCTCAAGAGGTGGTGGGATATTTCAATGTGTTAGATACGATTGTAGATTCCCATGAGGCGATTGTTGTCAGTGAAAACAACATAAAAAACCTACATAACCAGCTTTTAAAATTCAGCACTAAAGATGCTTGGCACCGAGGTGACTATAAACAACACGTCAATGCAGTAGAAGCAAGTTTTCCTGATGGCAGTAAAAAGATAATTTTTAGGACTACTGATCCGGGATTCCCGACGGAAGATTCCATGCGGCGACTGATTAAGTGGTACGGCATAGAAACCGAAGTGCATCCGCTGATTGTTTGTGCTGCATTTGTTTATGAGTTTGTAAGTATCCATCCGTTTCAGGACGGCAACGGGCGACTAAGCCGACTACTAACTACGCTGACGTTGCTGCAAAAAGGGTACAAATGGATTCAGTATGTGAGTTTTGAGCATGAGATAGAAAACCGAAAAAAGGATTATTACATTAGCCTGAGAAGTTGTCAGGCCCAGAGACCAAACGAAGATATTACGGACTGGATTGAGTTTTTTTTAGAATCGCTATTAAACGTACAATTTAAGTTAGAACAAAAGCTCGCCATAACTGAACGGCAGACTCATCTCTCTTCTAAAGAAAAAATGGTGTATTCATATATTCTTAATCACACACATTGTAAATCAAGCGACATCGTTTCGAGCCTGAATATCTCGAAGCCGACAGCAAAGAGAATATTAGCATATTTAACTGATAAACAATTGATTAAAAAATATGGACGCGGCGCAGGAATTACTTACACCGTACCGGAATAATATAAAGCACCCAACTAACGCTTCCCTGCCAACCACTCTCGCTAAGCGCGGCAGTTTGGCAAGGAAGCAAACGTTCGCTGAAACGAGAAAACATCAAGCGTTGAAAATCCGGTAAAAACCTTTACTTTTGAAAGACAAATATCTAAATAACATGCGTGTAACTATTGAAGCAGTTGACATTCAAGAGGTTGAAAAAATTCTCTTTTTTCTAAAAAGCCTGAATATCAAAAATGTTGAGGTAATTCCCGGACCATCCGGCCCCGGTCCTTCGATCACAAAAGGGGATAAAAAGGTCGATCCACGCTTGCTTTTCGGAATTTGGAAAGATAACCCAAGGAACCTTGAAGGTATACGGGCCGCTAATTGGAAACGAAACTGGAATGCTTGACCGATGGTTCTGTGCGACACCAATATCTTCATCAGCGCCTTCAACGGTCGACAAGACGCAATTGATCAATTGAATAAAATTGGTCTGGAACAAATTGCGCTTTCCGCAATTACAGTCATGGAGCTACTCCAAGGGATGGGCAACAAAAATGAATTAGCCCAAATGAAAAAGCGTATCAAGTTTTATGATGTTGTTCAAATCGACAGCGCTATTTCAGCCAAAGCAATTGAACTTATCGAATCCTATCGATTGAGTCATGGCCTTCAAATCCCCGATGCGATTATAGCTGCCACGTCCATCGTATACCAAATTCCGCTTCAACGAAAACGCCATGCGTCACCGAACCGGACAAAACCGCCATCAATTAGGCCTCTTTGCCACTCCATTGGACGAAATGATCGCCCCGGACAATATGGTACGCGTCGTGGACGCCTTTGTGGGCGCCATCGACCTGGACCCCGAGGCCTCGGGGGGGTTCACCCACGTCCGTGCGCACCAACGTGGCACCCCGCCGTATCACCCCGCTTTGTTGTTGAAAATTTATATCTACGGCTATCTGAACCGCGTGCGTTCTTCGCGGCGGCTGGAGTTGGAATGCGGGCGCAATATCGAACTGATCCCGACTAAAGTACGGGACAAGTTGTGGCTGACGGGTTGCCAAAAACCCTCCTACCATACGATCAGTGACTTTCGCTCGATCAAACCGCATCGTAAGGCGCTTAAAGCCACATTTCGGCTGTTCAACCAAGTACTCGACGACGCTGAACTCTTCGGCAAAGAACTCGTGGCTATCGACGGTACGAAAATGCGAGCCCAGAACAGCAAGAAAAACAACATTTCCGAGGATAAAATACACAAACGCCTGGATTACCACGAGGCCCGGTTCATGGAATACCTCGACGAACTGGATCGCGCCGATGCCGCTACCGGGCGCGGCGAAGAAGCGGCCTGATCGAGCGGGTAAAACGCCTGTTTTTCCGATTTTTTTCGCCCTGTGGTGCACGGGTGCGGGTGTGGACACGGGAGCGGCCCCGGAATTTTTGATCGTGGCAGGACGCTTCGTGGCGCCGGAGGCGGCGCTTCGATCCCGCCGGGCGTGAGGGAAGGGGCTTTTTTTCACAACCTGCGTTAGCGGCAACAATAAAAAGAAAAAAATAGCGGCTGAATTCCAATAACGATACAACCACTTCTATCAAATTTTGAGCGTTACCTTCCATTGGACTTGGAGGAAACTCGTTTATTGGAAGGAAGGACATCGCAACGGAAAATCAAACGCAGGCAGTTTATTTTACAAGAAGGAGACGTATGCAAACATTATACATTTGTGGTAGAAGGTTGTTTTAAAATGTATGGCGTAGGTAAAAAAGGTACTGAACACAATATTCAATTCGCTTCGGAAAATGAATGGATAGCCGACATCGGCAGTTTTCATTCCGAAAAACCAAGCAAGTTGTTTATCGAGGCAATAGAACCATCCCTAATATTGCAAATCAAAAAACAGGATTTGTTGTTTTTATATGTCAATCTTCCCAAGTTCGACCGCAATTTTAGGGTCATCATCGAGGACAAGTTTATTGAACTTCAAAACCATGTGTTGCAAAATATTAGTTTTACGGCGGAAGAAAAGTATGTGGCTTTTCTTGAAAAATATCCGAAACTCGCCATGAGGTTGCCCAACACACAAATTGCATCCTATTTGGGCATTACCCCCGAATTTTTGAGCAAAATCAGGAAAGACCTTTCCAAAAAATAGAACTACCCTTAAACTATATTAAGCCCATTTCTTAAAATACTTTATTGGTTACACTTTGCAAGTCAGCCTATCTTTGTATTGTCATTTATTCAAAGAAAACTGCAAAAAAATGAAAATTACAACTGTACTCCTGGCAGTGCTGTTTCTTTTAACAGGTTGCCAAAGCAAAGTGGACAATCAAAATTCTTTCAACAATCAAAAAAGTATAGAAATGGAAAATGAAAAAGCCGCAATCGAGAAGTTGCTTTTCTCTTACCGAGATGCCCTGAACGCATCGAGCACAGACAAAGTCTTGCCGCTTTATACGGCAAACGGTGTTTTTATGCCTTCCAATGCTCCGACGGCAGTAGGGCAAGACCAAGTTAAAGGTGCTTACGATTTTGTTTTTAAGAACATTCAACTAAAAATTGAATTTTTCATTGATGAAATCGAAGTACACGGCAACATTGCGTTTGCCCGAACCACCTCAAAAGGAATAACTTTGATTCATGCCACAGGACAAACAGTTCCAGAAGAAAACAGAGAATTGTTTGTGTTGCAAAAGGACAACGGGGAATGGAAAATGGCTCGATACATGTTTAACAAAATCAAGTAAACAATGCCAACCGCCGACAAAAAGTTTTCGTAAAGAGGGCTGATGTGCTTACTTGAACATCAGCCCTCTTTGTTTACATTTGTGCGAGGCTATTGGTTTTGCCGGTGCCGGTAGCCCCGGCGATAAAGAGATTGTGAAAAGAGTTGCCAAGCGGAAAGTCAGAGAGAAAAAATAAATAACAACATGTCTGAAAAATAGCGCGTTTTTTCAACAGCCCGCATTTATGGAAACAGCAAAAATAACGTTCCCCAATTTAGTCATTTCAAACGATTTGCCGTCGTAGGAAGGCAGTACGAGTGTCCATGTTTTACCCTGGTCAGCGGAGCGAAAAACACCGGCTTCCAGGCTGCAAAAGAGGTACTCGCCCACCTGTTCGATATCGTTGATGGCCCGCGGCAGGCCCGACCAGCGCGCATCCATGTTTTTAATGGATAAGGCCGGACTGAACAAGGCCGCCGACAGGCTTTCATCCATACGTTGCCAGGTCTTGCCGCCGTCGGTAGAGCTGCGCAACCTGTTTGCCGCCAGGCCGACGGGGTGGGTAGTTTCCGCTCCCGGAGGTCCAAAGCCACTGGTAATGGCGACAAAATTGCCGCCGATGCGTCCTGTTTTGAGCGCCATTCCGTCTTCGGTCAGCACCCAGCCCCAGTGTTCGCCACCGTCGGTCGAGCGCAATACGCCCCGGAAACCACCGCCGACCAGCACGTCATCCGATGCGACGAGGCTCGTGACCATGCCTTCGGCAAAGACCTGTTTCCAGGTTTTTCCGCCGTCGGCAGATTTAAAAATGCCGCTGTCGCAACCGACGAAAACGGTTCCGTCCGGGGTTTCTAACACGGTATGCACCATCTTGTCTTTCATGGCCGTGTGTACGGGTTCCCAAATACCCGGTAGTATTTCCTGGAAAAAACCATTCCAGTAACTGCAGGCATACGGCCCGGCCCGGCCGGGGAAAATGGCTGTGATATTTTCATTCAGAAACAACGCTTTTTCCCATATCGGGGCTACGGGAGCAGTGTTACTGCGGTACACGCCACTCTCAGCGCCCAATAAGACTTCATCGCCGCCGGCAAAAACACCCCTGACCTGCAAATCTCCGGGCAGTCCTGCGCTGACGTCCTGCCATGTCTGCCCGCCGTCAGCGGATCGAAAAACAATGTTGGCTGCCGGTGGCCCGGCCTTTTCCGGATCCTGCTGGCGGGCATCTGTAGGTTGAAAAACGATGCCGGCTGCCTGAGGCAGGATCTTTTCCGGCGCCTGCTGGCAAGCAAGGAAGGCCTGGCAAAAGAGTAAATAAGCGAGGAAATGGATATGCATACCGTTGTGTGGTTAATGAATTAATTCGGCAAAGGTATGCGCAGGCCGGGATGGAGCTGTTTTTCGGGCGTAAAACGATGTAACGGATTTGTAAAAGGATGTGCCCAGGCGATGTACGGCTGCGAACGACAGAAAAAACCTGCTCCCCACCAGTGCTCCCCCGCACGTTAGAGTTGAATGTATCGTATCTTTGACCACGCTCCATTCTACCAAAAATAACACACCGACTTCCTCTATGAAAAAACATCTCCTATTGGGCCTCCTCTGGCTTCCGCTAGCCCTGCTTGCCCAAACTGAAGTCCGGCGCACCTTCCCCATTTCCAGCATTCAGGACGAAGGTAGCGCCGTTTTCAAAACTCCTTACGGTTATGCTGTTTTCGGCCTGAGCCGGCAATCCGGCGCCGGCGCTGCCGCCATTTTTGATATTTTTATGCTACGCCTGGATGGCGAGGGCCAACAGATCGAACTGTTGAAAATAGGCGGCGCTACAACATCCGAAAGTATCGGGCGCAGCGTGGTACAGCTGCCCGACGGGGGCTGGTTGCTGGCCGGTGGACTCGGCAACAACGGACCGGGCGATAAGGGTTACCTGATCCGCCTGAATGCCGGCGGAGCCGTGTTGTGGACAAAAACATTCCCCGGCTTGGGCGCTTTTACGGATATCGCCGCCTTGCCCGCCGGTGGGTTTATTGCCGCAGCGACAAACGGCGCGGTGATGCGGCTGAATACTTCCGGCGAGGAACTCTGGAAAAATACTACCCTCGGGGCAAAGGTCACCCGTGTGGTGACGAACGAATCGGGCGGCCGCTGTTTTGTGCTCAGCAATAACCGGATCGCAAAGATCAGCGCCCTGACCGGGCAAACAATTTGGGTGAAGGCCATTACCCCGCCGCCGCTTTTATCCGACAGTGCCAATACCTCCCTGGTAGTCACCGACCTGATCTCCGCCGGCCGCGACCGGCTGGCGGTAGCCGGATATGTCCTGCTCGACCAAATTACCCAGCTGTATTCCGGCTATTACGCCGGCTTGTTTACGGAGTCCGGCGAACCGCTTTGGCAGCGGTATTATTATGCCACGGACGCCGGTTGGGACACCAACGAAGGCTATTCCATCTTTTATATGCCCAACAGCGGTCATTTTTTGCTGGCCGGCACCCTTGCTGGCAAGGCTGTGGTCAACCGGCTGGATGCGCACGGCGCCAGTATCGATTCCATGGCTGTAAACCTGCCCGGCTATGCCGTGCGGCCGGTAATTCGAAAATTTGGCGAATACTACGTGGCTACCGGCGGCACCCTGGAAGGCTTTCAAAACCTCAACACCTTTTTTTACCGCTCTGCCGGCAATTTCCTGCGCAGCGGCCAAGCCGGCTCCTCCCCATCCCCAAGGGCCAGGATTTACCCCAACCCCGTTGCGGACCACCTGACGGTCGATTTGTTTTGCGCGGAAGCGTTCCGGCTGGACTTCCGGGTAATCGATTCTCGTGGGCGTACGCTCACTACGTATCAGGCGGCGGTGCGGCCCGGCCGCAACCAGGTAGCCATACCCCTCGCCGCACTGCCCGGCGGGGCGTACCGGCTGGTGTGGTATGATACCGAACCGCGGTCGCTGGGCTTTGTAAAAAACTGAGAACGGTACCGGTCGCCCGCGGCAACGTCACTATGGGGCATCCAGTACCCGCACCGACCAGGCTTCCGCTTTTGCTGCGAGCAGCGCTTTGGTTTTGGCCCAGGTGGATTGAAAAAGTGCGGACTGCCGGTAGGCTTCCAGGTCGGCGGGCGAATCCCAATAACTCAGGGTAAAAAGTACATCGGGTTGCTCCAGGTATTGCAGCAGTTCCATGTGGCGGCAACCCGGGAAGGCCCGGATGAGGGCTTTGCTGGGTTCGAATACATCCTGCAAAAACGTACCGGTCGCCCCGGCGCGGAACGTCATTTTGACGATGCGTTTGATCATGATTCTCGCGTTTAACAACATTCAGATGTTCCGGCTTCCGCCGGCGTATTTTTCCCGCATCAGCGCGGCCATCTCGCGGTGACTTTCGTGGGCGGAGGCTTCCAGGCCTTCCAGCACCTGACGGATTTCTTTGTCCGTGCGGTTTTGGCTCATTTTTTCTTTGCCTTCCAGACGCGTAATTTCCATCTCGAAGGCCACCAGGCCCTTTGCCAGGCTGGTCTTATAATCCTCCGGAAGCTGGTCCCACTGCGCCAGGTATTCCGGCTCGGAGGCGCGAATAAGTTTTTCCAATTGCGCGAAAACAGCCGCTTCCGATTCTATCCGGATTGGCTGGCCGCAGGCATGCACGGCGGCGTAGTTCCAGGTCGGCACGCTCATCGCGGCGTCGTACCACCGCGGCGAAATGTATGCGTGCGGCCCCTGAAAGATCACCAGCGCCTCGCCCTGGCCGAAATGCTGCCACTGCGGGTTGGCGCGGGCCATGTGCGCCGCCAGCCAGAGGGCGCCCCGGCGCTCTTCCAGCATAAACGGCAAATGGGTGGCCGTGGGCGCCGCGCCGGGCGCTGCCGTCACCAGCGTGGCAAAGGAGTACCGTTGCATAAAAGCCAGTATGGCCGTTCGGTCTTCCGGTTCGAAATGTTTGGGTGTGTACATGGGTTAAATATCAGTCAATCCCCTCAAAGGTCAGTCAGGTTTGCCACTTAGGAACGATGAAAGAATAACTTCCCGATTTGATGCCATTCTTTTGCCGCCATCCGTCCCATCTTTTTCGTTAAATAGCGCTGCTATTCGCCTCAAAAGATAGTTGGCTGACGCCAAAATAATTGGCCTGAAATCGCGAACTTATTCTTTCATCGTTCCTTATTGCGCGATACGTATGCTGGAATTTGCGTTTTTTCAGGCGGCCCGGGCGGCGTGAAATGGGACATTGCTCAGATTCCGCTGTATTCTGTTGGTCACCCCGAATACCAGGCGCACCTTTGCATCACCGGCCGGGCGCGTATTTAGAACGGTTAAAAAATGCGCTCCACCCGGCAACACAGTTTGTCCGGGTTTTGTTTTTAAAAACAATTGAAAAACATTTACCCTTCCATTGACCTTATTCATCTCATTGACCACATTAAAAAAATGACCTTCCAGCCTGTTTTTGATCTGAAACGCCCCATCCTGATCGCCGGACCTTGTTCGGCCGAAACGGAAGAGCAGGTATTGACCGCTGCCGCTGGCCTGAAAGACCAGGGCGTCGACTTGTTGCGCGCGGGCATCTGGAAACCGCGTACGCGTCCGGGCGCGTTCGAGGGTGTCGGAACGCCGGGGCTGAAATGGCTCAAGCGGGTAAAAGAAGAGACCGGGCTGGCCGTCACGACGGAAGTAGCGAATGCCCAGCATGCCTACGAATGCCTCAAATACGGGATCGACGTTTTTTGGATTGGCGCCCGAACCACGGTCAATCCGTTTTCGGTGCAGGAGATCGCCGACGCGCTCGAGGGCACCGATATTCCGGTGTTGGTGAAAAATCCGGTCAATCCCGACTACAAACTTTGGGTGGGCGCCCTCGAGCGTTTGCACAAAGCCGGCTTGCGCCGAATTGCGGCCATCCACCGCGGCTTTTCGAGTTATGGCGACTCCAAATACCGCAACCTGCCCCGCTGGCAAATGGCCATTGACCTGATGCAGGAATTTCCGGGCCTGGAGGTGATTTGCGACGTCAGCCATATTTGCGGCCGCCGCGATATCCTGGCCGAAACAGCCCAAAAAGCATACGACCTCAATTTCGACGGCCTCATGGTGGAAGTGCACCCCGACCCCGACAAGGCCTGGAGCGACACCGCCCAGCAGATCACGCCGGCGCAATACGGCGATATGATGCGTACGCTGGTACGCCGCGCCGTGACCACCGACGACCCCGATTTCCTGGCCCGCATGGAAAACTGCCGCAGTGAAATTGATGCCCTCGACGAAGAGCTCATTCACCTCATTGCGCAGCGCATGCAGCTGGTCCGGGAAATCGGGGCGATCAAAAAGGACAAAAATGTGGCGGTGCTTCAGCCCGAGCGCTTCCGGGCGCTTCGCGAAGCCCTGCAACGCCGGGGTGAAAAAAACGAGCTCAGCCCCGAGTTCATTTCGCTATTCCTGGAGGCTGTCCACCAGGAGAGCATCAACCAGCAGGAGCAAATTATCAATGCCAATACGGCCGGGCAGCCGGCGCCGAGCGATTTGTGGCTCAATGACTGATCATTCGCGAATCCGGCGCAGGTAGGTCGTTTGAAACAAGCCTGTTTCTGCCAGCAGACGGGCCAGCGCCTCGTCGGTGGGGTCAATTTCATAGCGGTTTTGCTCCACTTTATTAAATGGTGTGATGGCATTGAAATATGCGGACCGGCGCTGGAAATCGTCGGTGTTGGCCAGGTTCGAAACTTTTACCACCAGCCGGTCTTCCGACGGTTGTTCGACGTACAGCAAGGACCATTTACCGCCTTCTTTTTCCTGTGTATTAAAATACCAGCCTCCCGCGTGCTGACGGGCCACCAGGCGGGTCGCTTTGCTGGAAAGCGTATCGGCGCCCGGCAGCCATTCCGACACCGGCGCCGCAGGTTCTTCCTGTTCATACTGCGTTTGAAGGCCGGCCTCCAGGTCATACAATTGGAACGGCGCTACGGTTTGAGGCAAAATATACCATTCGCCCTGCCGGATGAGCGCCACGTATTGTTGCTCCACCTGGCCGCCGCTTTCCGAACGCATGGTATACAGGATCAGGCTGCCCAACAGCTGAAAGTCGATCAGTTTACCCTCTTTTTTCTGTACCTCCAGCGCGGCGCGCAACTGATCCAGGTTGTTTTCGTGCAGGCGCCATTCCTGCGAAACGAGCAGCCGTGTGCCGCTCAGCAGTTCCAGCCGAAAACATTGTTGAAAAATTTGCTCCAGTTCGGATACTGCTTCTGCCGGACCGGGTTCGGAAACATACAAACCGGCCCACTCCGCCGGGATGCCGCGCACCGGGGCGCCGCTTTGCGGCACCGGTCTTTCAAAATAGACATTGGTACAGGACACAGCCACGAGGGCCAACACCAGGGGAAGCCCCTGCAGACAACGGTTGAACATTTTCAAAGCGTTTGGCATAGCAAAATCATTTTAGTTAAGAAACGTTAAATATTTCTTAAAATTATGTTAAAATAAATAAAAAAATGCCTAATTATAAAAAATAGCATGCAAAATTTAGTTCCTTGTATTGCATAATACTTTATTACACCGTATGTTTGTGCCATCAAATAATCGGCAATACAAGACACTGCCGGTTCGAGGCAACAACTAAAAAGCAAAAACATGGATTTAGAAAATGCCAAAGCACAAATGCGCAAGGGGGTGCTGGAGATGTGCGTGCTGGCGGTAATTGCCGGGCGGGAGACCTACCCACCGGAGATTATCGGCAAACTGGAGGGTACCAATGTGCTGGTGAAGGAAGGTACGCTGTACCCACTGCTCATCCGGTTAAAAAATGACGGATTGGTGGACTACATCTGGCGCGAAGGCGTGAAAGGCCCGCCCCGCAAGTATTTCACCATTACGGAGAATGGCAGAAAGTTTCTGGAAGAACTGACAGACAGCTGGAAAGAGTTGGTCCAGGCCGTTAATCAGACCATAGAACACAATGCCTCGACCGACGTCGGCGAAGCCTTCTCCACCGACCCCGGCGCGCCCCGGCCGCTGCACATCGAACCGCTTCCCCCCGACGCCTGAGCGGCCAGCTCTTCCCCACTCTATCCGGACTAATGAACGCAAAAACACCCAAAAGCCCGCACTTTTTCTCAACCAACTTCAAACAATGAATAAGATACTGAATATCAATCTTGGCGGATACGCGCTCACCATAGATGATGATGCTTATGAATACATATCGGCATACCTGGACAGCATCCGGCGCCGGTTCAGCGAAAGTGAAGGCCGCGACGAGATCATGCACGACATCGAATCCAGGCTGGGCGAGCTGATCTCCACGCATTTAGGCAACCGCACCATCGTCATGCTGCCCGACGTGGAGGCCGCCATCGAAGTGATGGGCAAACCCGAAGATTTTGGCGGCGAACCGGTGGAGAAACCGGGGGCCGACAAAGCCGGGAAACGGCCCTTCCGGGCGGGCAAAAAACTCTACCGCGACGAAGAAGACGCTGTGATCGGCGGGGTTTGTTCCGGTATGGCGGCTTACTTCGGCATGCAGGAACCCATCTGGATGCGCCTGATCTTCGTGCTGCTGGCCCTGATCTCGTTCGGCTTCTGGGTTCCCGCTTATATTCTTCTATGGATTCTGGTACCCCCGGCCCGTACTGCCGCCGATCGCCTCGCTATGCGGGGCGAAACGGCTAATGTAGAAAACATTGCCCGCGAGATCGAGCAGGGATTCGAGCGCGTTTCCCGGAAAGTAAATGAATTTGGCAGCCACGCCACGAGCAGCCACGCCGGCCGCACCACCGCCTCGGTTGCCAGCGGCTGCCTGTCGGTCATTGGCAAATTGTTTTTGGGCTTCTTTATCTTGATTGCCATCTCGATGGTGCTCGGTTTGGGCACGGCATGGGTAGCCAGTATTCTGGCCTTCTTTACCGCGCAGCCGTATATCTCCTTCGTGACGCCGTTGTCAACAGGAGCCACGTATCTCGGTTTTTTCAATGCGTTTTTTGTACTGGGTATTCCGATTGTCGGTCTGGTCCTGTGGCTGGGACGCACCATTTTCCGGCTCAAATCGCCGGCCTGGCTCAGCTCCGGCCTGGGTGTGTTCTGGGTACTGAACTTTCTTTCCCTCGTATTCCTGGGAGGCTGGACCATTTCCGGCTACCGCCAGTCGGGGTCGGTAACCAAAAACCTGGATATCTCGGGCATCCGGTCCGATACCTTGCGCGTGCAATGGGCCGGCCGGACCGTTTCGGACGCTGACGACACCTGGTTTTACGACGGCGAAGAGGTCTGGATCGGGAATAAACGTATGGAACTGAACGGCCTGGTCGAAATTCGCGTGCGCCCCAGCACCTCGGGGCGTTTTGAATGCAGCCAAACGGTGCGCTCCCGCGGTTCTTCGAACGAAGACGCGATTGAAAACGCCAGCCATACCAATTTTGAAGTTACCACCAGCGGCAACAACACCCTTTTAGTACCCTCGGGTTATCAAATTCCCGAAGGGAAAAAATGGCGCGTACAGGAAGTGCGGCTCACCATCGGGGTGCCCGAAGGAAAATCGATATCGTTTGGCGACGTGATCAACCGCAAAGTGGAAAACGCGGAATACGCCGACCCCAATAATGACTACTACATATCCGACTACCCCGACCGGGTGTTTCGCATGACCAGTCGCGGGCTGGTATGCAGTGATTGCCCGGCATTTGGCGATAGCAATTACCGCGGCGGGCGATACTACGAGAAGTTCACCCTGGAAGGAAATTTTGAAACCGAGATCATCGAAGCCGACGACTTCAGCATCGAGTTTGAGGGGGCACAGGAAGCGCGGGACGCCGTGGAAACCATCCGTTCGGGCGAGAACCTTACGCTTACCACCCGTGGAAAAACCATCAGCGGCCCTTTGCGCTGCATCATCAAAGCGCCTGTGTTTACGTCGCTCGTCGCAGACAACACCGGCAATGTAACTATCCGCGGATTTGACGAAGGCCGCTCGACAATCACGGCGAAAGGGCCCGTACGCATCCGGGGGTTCTTCGATTCCCGGGAACTCGATCTGACGCTTTCGGGCAAATGCAACATCGAGCTCATTGGTAACGGCAACGAGCTGAACGCCACCCTCACCGATGGCGCCGAACTGGAAGCCTCCGGCTGGCGAACCGACCAGGCCGAAATATTTGCCTCCGATGGCTCCCGCGCCCGGATAAATGCCAATTCTTCCGCTGTTATCCGGTCGGATGCTACCAGCAACGTGAAAGTGGACGGAACGGCGAATGTGGAGCGGCAGTAACCGTGGCAACCCCTGTCGCCACGGCTACTGCTTGCTAATCTGCTGTTGAATTACGTTTTCCAGGCTGGCCTTCTGCTGAAGGACAGCCTGATTTTTTGCCCGTTCGTCGGGGGATCCCGGGTTCGGGATGGTATCGACCCGGTTCAGCCATTCCAGCGCTTGCTCATATTGCCCCAAAGCATACCAGGAATACGAAATATTGAGTTTCCCTTCGTCGTATTTTGGATTGATTTTCAGCGCTTTTTCAAACAAAGCGATCGCCGGCTGGTACTGGCCGGTTCGGACCAGCGCCGTTCCATAATTATTGAGCACCTGAAATGCCCAGGGGTTCAGCCGGTAGGCCGCCTCGAACGCTGCAACTGATTCGGGCACCCGGTTCATCTGGTAAAAGGCAATACCTTCGTACCACTGCAAGGGCAACGCTACGTCGTTGTATTCATAAAACGGATTGCGGGCTGCTGCTGCTTCGCGTTGCAGGGCTGCATAATTGCCCGAAGCTTGGGCACGCAGGGCGCGCACGTTGTGTATTTCGCCCTGGATGCGTTGCCATCCGATCCAGGCATTAAACGCCAGCCCGGCTGCCAGTAGCCCGGCAAACCATGCGGAAAACCGCCGGGCCGGCAAGCCCGGCAATGCGGCCCACACCGCAGCGCTACGATGCGCCATGCCGGCAAAAAGCAAGGCCAGTATGACCTGAAGTTCGATCCGCTCGCGGGGAAAGTCGAAATACTGTATGACGCAATACCCGAGCAATCCGGTCGTCCACACCAACAGATCGTGCCGTGCCTGCGGCGCTGCCAAACGGCGCAGCGCCCAAACGGCTGCCAGAAAAGCGCCGGCAAAAAGCGCGATAAACAAACTGACACCCACGAGGCCCATCTCGGCGCGCACCTCCAGGTAGTCGTTGTGCACGCGGGTGAAAACAATGTTTTTTTCCTGCAACCGGAACGCCCCTTCGATGCTTTGAGACGGAAACAGTATTTTCCAGCTGCCCGCGCCGGCGCCCCACCAGGGGCGTTCTTTGTTCAATAAATCGGTTTTGTACCAGACAATCCGGCGTTCGACAGCGGAAGCGCTCTCCAGGTAAGTGGTCGGATTCAGCCGCTCGGCCAGGGAGCTCCCCTGCCCTTTCCACGACACCAGCGCCACCAGCAAGGCCAGCGCAAGCAACCCGCCAGGCAATAATCGTTTAAAAAAAAACGGCCGGAATGCCGGCTCCAGCACTGCCCGGCCAGGGAAATAAAAGAAGATGCCCGCCCCAACCGCCAGGTAAACCGTTCGCGTTTGCAACAACAAAATGAGCGCCAGCAGTACCGCTACAGATGCCCCCACAAACCATTTGTTTTTAAAATCTCCCTGAAATAAAACATTCAATACCAAGAGAAAGAACAAAAAGTCGGACGCCAACCCTTTGTTGCCAAACACACCGGATGCATAATCATACAAGTGCTGGTTGTCCAATCCATGTTCGGCATACGCCATGCCGACCTGGATCAGCAACAATACCGATACGACCAGGGTAAGCACCTGGGTTATACGCAGCAGGGTGTGCCGCTGCTGGCCTTCATCATAGTGGAAAGCCTGCCGCAACAGCCAGTACACAGCAAACAGAATCAGCACTTTTTGGGCATAAAAAATGCCCTCCGACCACCTAAACGCCCAAAAAACCGACGCAAGGTTCAGCCCATACCAAGCCAGCAAAAGCAAATCGAATCCGTGCAACCGCCAGTCGCCGCCTGTTTGCCACGGTTTGCGAAAATGCGAAACGGCAGCCAGTAAAACCAGCGAAACGAAAAAAAACCGCGGCACCAGGTACCGGTCGAGGCACTGCGGTATTAAAAACAATGCACCGGCAAAAATAACCAGCCACAACCACAGGCGGTAGGGTTGGGGCACGGGTGCGAAAGCGGGCTGTTTTTGCTTTTTTTTGACGGACATGGCAGGATCGTTATAGCGGAGGCTAAGGTATCGTTTCGGCCGAAAATCCCCAGCATGCTCTGGCGGACGCGTCCAAACACTTCGGCGATTAAACTTCTTTTTTAACCTTTGCGCTGTGCCGGCGGGACCAACCCCACCGCTCTGAATCCGGTATGTTGATTTTTAAAAAAGTAGCCGATCTGCAACGCTGGCTCGGGGCCGAGCGCCGGGCAGGCAAACGCGCCGGGTTTGTTCCCACGATGGGCGCTTTGCACCACGGTCACCTCAGCCTCGTTCATGCGGCCAAAGCAGAATGTGAACGGGTGGTGGCAAGCATTTTTGTCAACCCCACACAGTTTAACGACCCCAAAGACCTGGAAAAATATCCCCGGATGCCCGGGCAGGATATTGCGCTGCTGACCAGCGCTTATTGCGACGCTTTGTTTATGCCGCCGGTAGAGGAGGTGTACCCCCCCGGCCGCAACCTGACGCTTCATCTCGATTTCGGCCGGCTCGAGCAGGTCATGGAAGGCCGGTTCCGGCCCGGGCATTTCAGCGGCATGGCCACGGTAGTCCATCGCCTGCTCGATATCGTGCAGCCCGACCGTCTGTATATGGGCCAGAAAGATTTTCAACAGCTGTGCATTGTGCGCGACATGTTGCGCCAACTTCAATCGCCCGTCGGGCTCGTCATGTGCCCGACCATGCGCGAAGCCGACGGCCTGGCCATGTCGAGCCGCAACCTGCGCCTCAGCCCTGCCATGCGCGGTGCGGCGCCGGCCATTTACCGGGCCCTGCAAGCGGCTAAAAATGAATTTGTACAGGGCAGCACAGCCGCCGGCGTGCAGGCGCAGGCGCTGAACTACCTGCACACCGCCGGCCTGCAACCCGAATATTTCGATATCGTGGACGGTGTGACGCTCGAGCCGGTGCAAGGGTACGCCGACGCGGCGTTTATCGTGGCCTGCGCAGCTGCCTGGGCGGGCGACGTGCGGTTGATCGATAATGAGGTGCTCAAACCCTAGTGGTTGAGCGCTTTCAGGCGCCCCGGGAAACCGTTTCTACAACCACCGCACCAGGTCGAAGTCTTGCCGGTGCGGCAGCAGCGGGTGTATGGGAAACAAACGGAAACCGTATTCGAATACGCCGGCAGATTTCGGTGTGATATCACAGGAGTAGGTCGCCAGGGTTCCTTTTTGGTGTTCGAGGTCCAAATCGTAGGTGCGGATCAGTTCGAGTTCGGTCTCTGACAGGCGGCGGAAAAAAACGACTTCCACGCCTACATCGGAGGAACTGAGTTCTTGCAGGTGCAGCGTAACGGATGCCTTGAAGTTTTCGCCGAGTGGCAGGGAGCGGTTGAACGTATCCGGCGCTTGCAGGTCAGCCAGTTCGATGGCATCCCAGGCACGGCGGACACGGTTCTTCCATTCCACCAACTGGCCCAGTGCGATAAAGTTATTTTTTTTCAACTTTTGACTTCGCCCCCACAGCGCCTGGTAATACCGCGCCTGGTAGTCGTCGAGCATACGTTTCATCACAAAATCGGGCGCAATATCGGCAATGGTATTTTTGATATGCGCTACCCAGCGTTCGCTGATGCCGCCGGCATTCTGGTCGAAGTAAGTGGGGATAATATCCGTTTCCAGGATATTGTACATCGTTTCAGCATCGAGTTCGTTTTGAAGGCCGGGCTCGGCGTAGGTATCCTGTTCGGGCAGCGCCCAACCCGCACCCGGCTTGTAGCCTTCGCACCACCAGCCATCGAGCACGGAAAAATTCATCACACCGTTCATGACGGCTTTCATTCCGCTGGTACCACTGGCTTCTTTCGGGCGGGTAGGGTTGTTGAGCCAGATATCGACACCCTGCACCAGGAGTTTGGCCATTTCCATGCCGTAATTTTCAAGGAAAATGACCTTGCCTTTGAAATCGGGGTTCGTCGTAGTGTTGTATATAAACCGGATATACTCCTGCCCGCCCTTGTCGGCGGGGTGCGCTTTGCCGGCAAACAGAAACAAAACGGGCCGGTCGGCCTTGTTTACGATATCGGCCAGGCGTTTTTCATTGGAAAACAACAACGTGGCGCGTTTATAGGTAGCGAAACGGCGGGCAAAGCCGATCACAAGCGCATCTTCGCGGATCGCATTGATAATTTCAAATATGTTGCGCGGGTTTTCGCCGCGGCGGGTCAGGTCTTCGCGGAGGTGGCGCCGCACCCAATCGAGCAGGCGTTTTTTCAGCAGGCGCCGGATGGCCATGATTTTATCGGCCGGTACCTGGTGTATCTTGTTCCAAAAAGCGCGGTTGGTTTGATCCTCCCAAAAGCCTTTGCCAAAAGTTTTGAGGTACAGTTCGAGCCATTCACCGGCCACCCAGGTCGGAAAGTGGACGCTATTGGTCACGTAGCCCACGTGCGATTCGGCATAATTGTACTCCGGGTACAACACGTTGAACATTTTCTGGCTCACTTCCCCGTGCATGCGGCTCACGCCGTTCACCTCCTGCGAGGTACGGATGGCCAGGTGGCTCATCGAGAACAGCTCGCTGGCATCTTCCGGATTCACCCGGCCAAAGGCCACCAACTCCTCCCAGGAAATATCGAGGGCGAAGGTGTATTCGAAAAGGTAGTCGCGCAGGGTGGACTCTGCAAAGGCATCATGCCCGGCCGGCACCGGGGTATGCGTGGTGAACAACTGGGTAGCCCGTACGATCTCAAGTGCCTGCTCATAAGGCAATTGTTTGTTTTTCAAATAATTGCGCAGCCTTTCCAGCCCTAAAAATGCGGCATGCCCTTCGTTTAAGTGGTAAAGGTCGGGTTCCAGCTGCATGGCTTTGAGCGCGCGTACGCCGCCGATACCGAGCAGGATTTCCTGCCGCAGGCGGTTTTCGTTGTCGCCGCCATACAATTGGTGCGTAATGGCGCGGTCCTCCCAGCGGTTGTCGTCGATATCGGTATCGAGCAAATAAAGCGGGATGCGGCCGACGTTGAGTTGCCAGACTTTGGCCCATACCGTGCGCCCCGCAAAATTGACGTGTACTTTGATCCATTCCCCGCGCTCGTCGCGCACGGGTACGACGGGCAGTTGGGTAAATTTCGCCGCTTCGAGGTGGTGAATTTGCTCGCCGTGCAGGGAAATGGCCTGTTGGAAATAGCCGTAGCGGTACAGCAGGCCAACGGCAATCAGGTGCACATTGCGGTCGCTGGCCTCTTTCAGGTAGTCGCCTGCCAGCACGCCCAGGCCGCCCGAGTACAAGCGGACGCTATGGTGCAGGCCGTACTCCATGCAAAAATAGGCGATTTGCGGCTGCCCATGGGCAGGAGCCTGGCCCATATAATCCTCAAAATCACCGTGCACCTGTTTTAATTTGGCCGTAAATTTGGCGTCCGCCAGCAGGCCCTGCGCTTTTTCAATGCTGAGTTCCTCCAGCAACGCCAGGGGATTGAAATTGACCGTTTCGAACAGCTGCGGGTCGATGGAGCGGAACAATTCGATGGCATCGTGGTTCCACGACCACCAAAGGTTGGTAGCCAGCTCGTGCAAGGGCGCCAAACCTTCGGGCAACTTGGGTTCGATGAAAATGCGCTTTAACTTCGCATTGTTTTGTGTCAGGTTGCCAACCATATCGGGAATTTGTGTCATGGTATGAATATCGTATAAACGGCGAAATCCGGAGTTTGCAGGAGCAAAAGTACGGCGAATTCCGATAGGTTCGTGTAAAACACACAAAAAGTCGGGTCGTTTAAATTTTGAAGCACATGAAAATCATACTCCGGTTTGCCCTTTTTTTGTTTTTTGCAGCGGCCTGCGACAATACGGCGCCCCCCCCTTCCGGCAATACCTCCGGCATCAGCGCCCTGCAACAGGTTGCGGAGACGCCTGCTCCAGTTCAAACCCTCCGGGGTATGTATAAAAACGGCGGCAATGGCGCGCGTTGGTACGATTGCGCCAGCGGTAAAACCTACCTGGTAATCGATGAAACGAATACCCTGGCTACGCTGTACCGCGCTGCCTGCCAGCCGGCGCCCTGCCCCGGCGAATCGGTGTATGGCGTAGCGCAGGGGCGGGTCAGCCCTACCGGTACCGCCGGTGCGGCAAGCGGTTCCGATGGCACGCTCCGGATCAGCCGGGTCGATACGCTGGCGCCCAAAACACTATTCAATACCTGTGCGCCCTACGATTTCTGGTGCTCCGGTACCGAACCGTTTTGGGGTATGCTGATATCGGAAACCGACGGCGGCTTTTTTCTGAAAACTATGGGCGACGAACGCGGCCGGACCTTTCCCTGGTCAGCGCCGGTGCAAAACGGCACAACCTGGGCATATACGAGCAGCGACCCCGCCAGCGGCGAAAGCCTGCGTGTGCGCGTGCGCCGGGAACCCTGCAGCGACGGGATGTCGGAACGGCAGTACGGCTATTCGGTGGAAATCCAGCTGGGCGATCAAACCCTGCGGGGCTGTGCCGTGCGCATGGGCGATGCCTTGAGCCGCGAGTGAGCTACAGACGCGTTGAGAGTATGTAGCGGCGGGCTAAAAATCCGTTGCGATAATTAGCTTGGTTATTTTGCGGCGATACCTTACTTTTGCACCCGCTTTAAGCGAAAGTCCATTTATTTTTTCACAAGTAATTGAAAATGAGACATTACGAAGTCACCTTCATCGTAGATCCAGTGCTGTCGGGCGATGAAGTCAAATCGGCAGCAACACACATCCAAAACGAGTTGAAAAACTTTGGCGCCACGCTGGTGTCGGTGGATGAAATAGGCCTGAAACAGCTGGCCTATCCGATCAAAAAGCGCTCCAGCGGCGTGTACTACTGCCTCGAATTCGGTTGTATATCGGCCGAGTGGCTGACCAAGTTCGAACTGAACCTGAAGCGCGACGAGCGTTTGCTGCGCTTCCTCACGGTCAAGCTTGACAAGTACGGCATCAAGTACAACGACGACAAGCGCAACGGCCGCATTGGCAAGCGCAAAACGGAAGAAGCCGCCCCGGTGGTTGAACCCGCTCCGAAACCGGTAGTGGTTGACCTCGACGAGGCAGAGGCAGAAGTTGAGATTTGATGCGCGCCAACACCATCCATTTTTTCACTCGCTAAACACTTTCACTGCATATGGCTGCTTCGAGAGAAGACGTTAAGTTCCTCAGCAATCCGAAAATCGGGCTGAAACGCAAAAAATACTGCCGTTTTCGCAAATTCGGCATCAAATACATCGATTACAAGGATCCGGAATTCCTGATCCAGTTTATCAATGAACAGGGCAAACTGCTGCCGCGCCGGATTACCGGCAACAGCCTCAAGTACCAGCGCCGCGTATCGACGGCCGTCAAACGCGCCCGCCACCTGGGCATGTTGCCCTTTATCGGCGATTTGCTCAAATGAGTTTGAACGCTGAACTTTAAATTTCAACCGTCGAACTTCAAACTTTTAAAGCAATGGAAATCATTCTGCTCGATCATATCGACAAAGTCGGCGACAAACACGATGTCGTCAAAGTAAAAGACGGCTTCGGCCGCAACTACCTGATCCCGCGCGGGCTGGCTATCGTAGCCAACAAAGCCAATATGGCCCGGCTGGAAGGCATGAAAAAACAAACTGCCAAGAAGGAATCCGCCAAAGTAGGCACCTACCAGGAATACGCCGCCCAGCTGGCCGCAGGCGCCCTCAAGATTGTAGCGAAAGCCGGCGAAAGCGGCCGCTTGTTCGGATCGGTGACGGCCCAAAACCTGGTGGATGCCATCCAGGAAAAGTTTGGCATCGCCGTGGAAAAACGGCTTGTGATCATGCCGGAAGAGGTGAAAGAACTCGGCGCGTACGAAGCCACGATCAAGTTTCACCCCGAGGTGATGGCCCCGGTGAAATTTGAGGTGGTGACGGGCGAAGAAAAGGAGGAAGGCGCCGATGATGCCGAATAACCGGTTTCAGGCGTCAAAAAATAATTCTACAGGCAAAATCCGGCGAAATGCCCGGGTTTTGCCTTTTTTTGTTGGGGCAAACCGGTTTTGCCCCAACACATACCCGCCGTGGATATCTTGCTTACCATATTGGCCGTGCTGCCCGGACTGCTCATCAGTTATGGCATTTTCCGCGCCGACAAATACGAACGCGAGCCGCTGACGCTGCTGGTATTTTGTTTCGTGATTGGCGGCAGTATTACCTTTCCGGTGGTGGCGATCGAACGGTGGGCATTCGCATGGTCTGGCACACCGCCCTTTCACTTACTCCAGACAGCGCTTTTGTCGTTCGGCGTACTGGCCTTTACGGAAGAAGCCGCCAAGTTTTTCCTGCTGCGGGCCCTGGCTTTCCCCCAGCGTTTTTTCAATGAACCGATCGACGGAATTGTTTATGCCGTGCTGATCGCCATGGGCTTTGCTACCGTCGAAAATATCGCGTACGCCAACCGGTTCGGCTTGCACACCCTGCTCGTGCGCTCCCTGACCGCCGTGCCCGCCCACCTGGTTTTTGGAATCGTACAGGGCTACTATGCCGGTTTGGCCCGCTTCGATCCACCCAGTCAGTCCCGCTTGTTAACCCGCGGTTTGGTGCTGGCGATCGCGCTGCATGGCGCCTACGACCTGTTGATTTTGCAAAACTGGTCGCACTGGCTGGTCGTATTGGGTACTTTCGGACTCTACCTGAGCCTCCTTTTTTGCGGCCGCCTCATCCAGCACCACCAGGAACACTCGCCGTTTCGAACCACAGACCGCGGCGATCAACACCCAACGCCCTAAGCCCCATGCCCACGCCCGTTATCCCGGTTTACGGCATCCGCCACCACGGCCCCGGCTCGGCCCGCAGCTTGCTGGCAGCCTTGGCTGAAACGCCGCCCGATCTGATCCTGATCGAAGGCCCGCCCGATGCCGATGCCTTGTTGCCCCGCGTTGCCGACGCCGGCATGCAGCCGCCGGTAGCGCTGTTGGTGTACAACCCTAAAAACCTCCGCCAAGCCTCTTTTTTCCCTTTCGCGGACTTTTCGCCGGAGTGGCAGGCGATTTTGTTCGGGTTGCGCCGCGGCATTCCCGTGCGCTTCATGGACCTGCCCATGCGCCTGGCGTTTGCCCTCCAGCCGGAAGCGGAAGAGGCGGTTCAACTTACCCTGGAAGGCCTGGAAAACCGCGCCCCCACGGCCTCCGACCCGTTTACCGACATTGCCCGGCTGGCCGGCTATTCCGACCCCGAACGCTGGTGGGAGGCTACCTTCGAGCGCACGGCCGGCGCCGGCGGACCCGATGTGTTTGCCCTGGTGCTCGATCTGATGCGCGCCCTGCGCGAATCCAAAGCGCAGGGCGGCTTTGACGAGCCGGCCGAAACCCTGCTGCGCGAAGCCCATATGCGCCAAACGATCCGGCAGGCGCAAAAAGAGGGTTTCCAACACATTGCCGTCGTTTGCGGCGCCTGGCATGCTCCCGCGCTGGCTGATACCCCCAACATCAAAGCCGCTTCCGACACTGCCCATATCCAGGGCCTGAAAAAAATAAACACCCTGGCCACCTGGATACCCTGGTCATTCGACCGGCTCGCCAGCCAAAGCGGCTACGGCGCCGGCGTTGGCGCACCGGCCTGGTACCAAGAGTTGTGGAACACCCCCGCCGTACCCGGCACGCCACATGCCCGGTGGCTAAGCCGGGCTGCGCGCTTGCTGCGCGACAACGATATTGCCCTCTCGCCGGCGCACGTGCTGGAGGCCGTCCGGCTGGCCGAAACGCTGGCTGCCCTGCGCAACACCCTGCTGCCGGGCATCGAGGAGCTGTGCGAAGCGGCCATTTCGGTGTTGTGCGAAGGCGCAGAAAAACCGTTCGAACTGATCGAACGGCATTTGGTGATTGGCGATGTATTGGGCGCCGTGCCCGACACCGTGCCGGCGGTGCCGTTGAAGGCCGATTTTGAAGAACAACTGCGCAAAAACCGGCTGAAAATCAGCACCGAAGCACAAAGTCTGGCGCTCGATTTGCGCGAAGGAGCACACCTGCGCAAAAGCCAGTTCCTGCACCGGCTGCTCCTGCTGCAAATCCCCTGGGCTAAAACCGAAGCCGTGGAAGGGCGCAAAGAAGGCGGTTTTCACGAAAACTGGACGCTGAAATGGCTGCCGGACTACGAGATCCGGCTCATCGAAGCCGGCGCCTGGGGCAATACGGTAGCGGAAGCCGCTACCCGCCGGGCCCGCCACCGGACCCGGCAGACCGAACAATTGCCCGAGCTGGTGCGCTTGCTGGAGTCGGCGCTGAAAGCCGGCCTGACCCCGGCCATGCCGGCCATTTTTGAAAAACTGCAGCAGATGAGCGCCCTCGCGCACGATGCGCCGGCACTGGCCGATGCCGTGCTGCCGCTGGTGGAAGTGCTGCGCTACGGGCATGCCCGTCAAATGGACCTGCCTGCCATCGGGCGACTGCTCGAACAGATCGTACCGAGGGTATGCATCCAGCTGCCCGGCAGCTGCCGTGGGATCAACGAAGACGTCGCAGCCGACATGCTAAAACGCATCCTGGCGGTACACCGGGCGCTTCACCTGTGGCGACCGGAACGCCTGACCAGCTTGTGGGTATCGGCTCTGGAGGATATAGCCGGTCAGGCGGCGCCCCTGCTGGCCGGTTTGGCCGCGCGCTTGCTGTTTGAGCAAAAATCATGGGCGCCGGGGGAGACGGCGCTAGCCATGCAATTCCGGCTCTCGCACGCGCAACCCCCGGTGGAGGCCGCGCAATGGCTCGATGGTTTTTTGCACGGCAGCGGGCTGCTGTTGATCCACCAGCCGGCGCTCTGGCAGCTCGTACAGCAGTGGGTGGATGGCCTGGCTGAGCCGGGCTTCCCCGAACTGTTGCCGCTGCTGCGCCGCACATTCAGCCGGTTTTCGGGGCCCGAGCGGGAAAAAATGCTGGACCTGGCGCGGCAGGGCGGAGGGCGGCAGGCGGCATTGGCCGGCGAACCGGAAGACTGGGATGCCGCGCGGGCGGAGCTGGTGCGGCCGATATTGGATATGGTGCTGAGCGGAAATCAGAAATTATAGGTATTGTATGGTAACAGCACCGAATTAAAGTCTGATCCATTTGCCCGTAAATCCGCTATGTGCAGTCGATATCCGTAAAATATAAATACCTGCGGGGAGATTGCTTAATTGGAAACGGTTCGCCACCAAGGTATGCGCCGAACCCTGAAAAACAACCTGCCCTTGTGTATCATACAGTTGAATAACGACGGCTTCATTAAAGGCAAATGCTGCGTAAAAATTCAGCGTGCCATCGGCAGAAGGATTTGGCCAAATTTCCAGCGGAAACAGAGGGCTTTGACTGGAAGTAGAAATGATTACACAGGAATCCTGCTGCTCATAAGCACCTAAATCCACCGTGTCATACCGGATACGCGGCAAATTGTCCAAATCCTGTAACCGGCCCTGGTCATCGTTTTGGGCGAAGAAATGAAGCGCATAGCGCTGGATCATCGCCAAACCATGTTCTACAATCCGTACTTATCCAGCAAATACACCAGCGCCGCCATGCTGGCCGCGCCGAGTTCCAGTTCGCGTTGGTTCACCGCGTCGAACACGTCGGAGGCGGCGTGGTGGTAGTCGAAGTAGCGCTGCGAATCGGGGGCATAGCCGCTGAGCAACCCGCGCTGGCTTTTGAGCGGGCCGATATCGGCGCCGCCGCCGCCGCGGGTAAGCGCAAGGCCGTAGGGCGCCAGCAGCTCGGCGAACCCGGATACTTTTTCAAAAAAAGGGTTGATGACCCCTTCGGCGGCGTCGAAGCCGAAGCCCCGGGGCGTGAAGCCGCCGGCGTCGCTCTCGATGGCGCAGACGTGGAATTCGCCCTTGCGCCCGGCCTCCCGGGCGTATTCGCGGCCGCCGCGCAGGCCGTTTTCCTCGTTCATGAACAAAACGCAGCGAATGGTATGGCGCGGCTGGTAGCCCAGCCGGCGGAAAATGCGCAGTACATCCATGCTTTGGGTGCAGCCGGCGCCGTCGTCGTGCGCGCCGTGGCCCACATCCCAGCTGTCGAGGTGTCCGCCCACGAGGATGACCCGGCCGGGAAATTCCGAGCCGCGGATTTCACCGACCACGTTGTAGGACAGCACGTCGGGCAGCGTCTGGCAGTCGAGTTGCATAGACACGGTTGCCCGGCCCTCTTCGCGGAGCAGGGCGCTGAGTTTTTCGGCGTCGTTGGTGCTGATGGCCACGGCAGGGATCAGGGTGTAGGCGGAGTCGTAGCGCAGGGCGCCGGTGTGCGGGAAATCGTCGAGGCGGAGGCTCATGGAGCGCACCAGCACGCCCACGGCGCCGTATTTGGCTGCCCGGCTGGCGCCGCTGGAGCGCTGGTCGACTGCGCCGCCGTACGCTTCGAACGTGCGGATCTTGGTGGCGTCCATGGGGCGGTTGTAAAAAACGATTTTACCGCGGATGCCGCGTTCGTTGAGCCGGTCCAGTTCTTCCCAGGTTTTGACCTCCACTACTTCGCCGGAAAGGGCTTTGCCGCCGGTGCCCACCGAGCCGCCGAGCGCCAGGGCATGGAGCCGGAAGGCGCCGTATTTTTTCGAGCCGGTCAGCTGCACCTGCTCGGCGGCCCCGCGCACCCAGTGCGGCACCATCACCGGCTGTAGCCAAACGGAGTCGAGCCCCAGGGTATCCAGGGCTGCTTTCGCCCACTGCACGGCTTTTTCAGCGCCCGGGCTGCCGCTCAGCCGGTGGCCGGCTTCGAAGCACAGGTCTTTCAGCCAGGGGTAACAACGCCCGTCAGAGAGCGCCTGATCGTATATTTCCCGGATAAAAGCGGCGTCGGGGCTTCGGTCGGGGGCCTGTGCAGGGAGTGCCATTTTAAGTGTAGCAAATACAATAAGAAAAAAAGCCCGTATCCAAAGTTTCAAGCCTTTCATTTGAATATTTTTCATAAATCCAAGCGAATAAAATTATGTGTTAAAGGCAAGGAAAAGATGCCGGTTCAAATTGCGGCAAATTTTACAAATTTTTCGCGCCCATCCAGTTTGAACAAGAGATATAAAATTCGAGGCAAACAGCGTTCCCGTCAGATGGTCATCCGTTTTTATTTTCGACGAAATGAAAAAAAAATTCACCTTGTTCTTGTATTATTTACACAAAGGACATACCTTTGTTTTACCAAAACATTTGAAATAAAGAGTAATTTGGTTTTATTTGGTTAGGGCTGAGGTAGTGCTGTGGTGGCACTGCCTCTTTTTTTGGTCTGTTCAGACCTTCCGGCAAAAGCAGGCGCAATATAGATAAATGCCGAGAGGCGGTACCATACTGTCGAAGGGGGCGGCGACGTTATGCCCGGTCGCAGCGTTCGATGGGCGAACAATTGTCGAGCACGATATTGCCCCGGTAGCGAAACATAGCGCCCGGCGCAAAAAATGCCTCGAAAGTGATGTACCGCATGGTGTGGTTGGGAACAAACTGGAATTTATACTCCTTCCAGCCTTCATGGTCGATCAGCATCGAACTGGCCAGCAATTGTTGTTTGCTGCGCCCGGCCCCGCCCCAAATGCGCAAGCGGGCCGGGTGGTTATAGCCGACGTATTGTACGGCGTGCGCCAGGTAGATCCGGAAGGTATAGCAGGTGCCCGGTTTCAGGGGCTGTGGCAGCCGTTGCGAAATATCTTCGCAGGTGCCGTCTTCGCGGGTAACGAGGGCCACACAGCTCCTGCCCTCTTGCGGCGGGATTTGAACATCCCAGGCGCCAGGCATGATATCGGGTGTGCTGCCGTTGGTATAAGACGCCCAACCTGCCGGGCAGGCGGAGGCCCGGGGGGTGTCTTCAAACGACGGGTTTTGTAAATAGATCTTGCCGTCGGGCTGCGACGCCAGCCGGCCCAGCACGAGCGCAAGAGGAAGGAGAAAAATAGCCAGACCGTTCATATTTGTTTCCATCAGAAGGTAAAAAACGACGCATCGGCCGGTAAAGGTACCGGCTAAAAGCGGTTTTGACGGTTTTTATCTTTCGGCGCATACACTTTTCCGGTGGCCGGCGCGCAGTTTCTACCTGAAAAGCGGCAACTTTGCGGGTCTTTTCGGCCTTCCGGCGCCGGTAGGCCGGCCTGTTTTGTTATCTATCCTTGTAAATTGAAAATTGGTCATTCCGCAGCACACCAACTCCGCATCCGCTATGTCGCGCAATAAACCTACCTATCTTTATGCTATCGTCAGTGTGGCCCTTGTCTTGTTTATGGTGGGATTTTTTGCCCTGACGGCCCTGCATGGCCGCAATCTGGTGGCGCTCTTTAAGGAAAAAGTAGATGTCTGGCTGGAATTGCGCCCAGAAACACCTCAGGAAGACGTGGCCCGGATTATACAGGAAGTCCGGCAACAACCTTTTGTCAAACGGGAAACCGTCACGTACCTCACGCGCGAGCAGGCGGCGGCCATCATGCGCGAAGACCTGGGTGAAGAAAGCCTGATGGAAGATATTCCCAACCTCATGCGCGATGTGGTGCGCTTTAACGTACAGGCCGGTTTTTTTGAACAGGACAGCCTCCGGCAGTGGCGCGAGACACTCAAACAAGATACCCTCGTGGCCGAGCTGTACGTGGAAGCCGCTAATACCGGCAATATCGGCCGTAATATTGAAAATATCGGCTGGCTAACCCTGTGCCTGGGTTTTTTACTCATCTTTGCGGCCGTTACGCTCATTCACAACACGATCCGGCTTTCGCTATACGCCAACCGTTTTTTGATTAAAAACCAGGAACTGGTCGGCGCATCCTGGGAATTCATTAGCCGCCCGTACATCCGGCGCGGCCTGCTGAACGGCTTGTGGAGCGCTGTTCTGGCCATTGGCGTACTGATCGGTCTGCTCCACCTGGCCCAACGCCAGGTACCGGAGCTGGAAGACCTGCAGGACCTCAATGGCATACTGATGATCTTTACCGGGCTTCTGGGCCTGGGCATACTGATCTCCGGCCTGAGCACCTATTTTGTTGTACACAAGTTTCTGCGCATGCGCGTGGATGATCTTTACTGAGGTTAGAGAGGGTTAGAAGGTTTATCTAAAGTAAGCCCCCGCTTTTTGAGGCCAAATCTAAATTTTGCATAAACCTTCCAACCCTCTAACCTTCTAACCTTCTAACCCTTCCAACAAGAATATGGCAAAACAACCACAACGCCGCCCGGCGCCGCAACAACCTAAAAAAACGACTCCGGCTCCGGCTTACCGGAAAGAATCGAAAGAATCGCTCTTCAGCACCGGACGCAATGAATTTATCTTTGGCCGGCAGAACTTTATCCTGCTGGGCGCCGGCCTTGCGCTGGTATTGACCGGATTGCTGGCCATGGCCGGCGGCGGTATGCCCGACCCGAACACCTGGGATGCTTCCCGCATTTACAGCTTCCGGCGGATCACCCTGGCGCCTATCCTCATGGTGGCTGGTTTCGTGGTGGTGCTGTTCGGTATTTTTAAAAAACCAACCGCTGCCACCCCGGCAAATCCGGCCAACCCGCTTTCGGAATGAACCTCTTGCACGCCATTGTCCTGGCCATTATCGAAGGGCTGACGGAGTTCCTGCCCGTGTCGTCAACGGGGCATATGATCATTGGCTCCTCCGCGATGGGAATTGCGTCGGATCCGTTTGTCAAAGTGTTCACGGTGGCGATCCAGTTTGGGGCTATTTTATCGGTTTTGGTATTGTACTGGCGCCGTTTTTTTCAAAGTACCGGCTTTTACGTCAAGCTGCTCGCCGCCTTTTTACCGGCAGTATTTTTCGGCCTGCTGTTTAAAAAAGTGATCGACCATCTCCTGGAAAACGTAGTGGTGGTGGGCCTGGCCCTGATCGCCGGCGGTATTGTTTTTTTATTTTTAGATGGCGTATTCGAACGCAGGAGCCAGCGCGACACCGGAGTGCACGATATTACCATACCCGGCGCATTTAAGATCGGCTTGTTTCAGGTCATCGCCATGGTGCCCGGCGTCAGCCGCTCGGCGGCAACCATCATCGGCGGTCTCACCCAGCATCTGTCGCCGAAAACGGCTGCCGAATTTTCGTTTTTCCTGGCGGTACCCACCATGTTTGCCGCCACCTGCAAATCGCTCTGGGATTATTTCAAAGCGGGCGGTGGGCAGTTTTCGGAAAATGACCTCGTGCTGCTGGCTGCAGGCAACGTTGTGGCCTTTATCGTAGCCCTGATCGCCATCAAGGGATTTATCCGTTTTTTGACCAGCAACGGCTTTAAAATATTCGGCTATTACCGCATTGTGGCAGGCCTGATCATTCTCCTCCTCTGGTCGCTGGGCTACTTCGAGGGGGTGGATGTGGGCAGTTTTTAAAAAAAACATGAAACAACTGATTGAATGCGTGCCCAACTTTTCGGAGGGCCGCGACCCGGCTGTAATCAAACAAATCACCGACGCTGTCGAGCGCGTCGAAGGCGTAAAATTATTGGATGTGGACCCCGGCAAGGCCACCAACCGCACCGTAGTCACCTTCGTCGGGGAGCCCGGGCCGGTGGTGGAAGCCGCCTTTCAGGCCATCCGGCTGGCCGCCGAATTGATCGACATGCGCAGGCATACCGGCGAACATCCGCGCATGGGCGCCACCGATGTGTGCCCGTTGATCCCCGTGAGCAATATTTCCATGGAAGAAACTGCCGGCTGGGCGCGCCGGCTGGGCGAACGGGTCGGCTGCGAGCTGGACATTCCAGTGTACCTGTACGAAGCCGCTGCCAGCCGGCCCGAACGCCGGAACCTGGCCGCCATCCGCGCCGGCGAATACGAGGCCCTGCCGGAAAAATTGACCCGGCCGGAATGGGCGCCCGACTTCGGCCCGGCCCGGTTTCACGCCAAATGCGGCGCCACGGTGATCGGCGCCCGCGATTTTCTCATCGCCTACAACCTCAACCTCAACACCACCTCTACCCGCCGCGCCAATTCCGTCGCCTTCGACGTGCGCGAAATCGGCCGCGTGATCGCCGACCCCACCAGCGGCAAGCCGGTCGTGGGCCCCGACGGCGAGCCCCAACGCCAGCCCGGCACGCTGAAAGGCGTAAAAGCCATCGGCTGGTTTATTGAAGAATACGGCATTGCGCAGATATCGATGAACATCACCGATACCCGTGCCACGCCACTGTACCGCGCGTTTGAAGAATGTTGTAAAAGCGCCGAGCGCCGCGGTATGCGCGTCACCGGTTCCGAATTGGTCGGATTGGTGCCCCTCGACGTGCTGCTCGAAGCCGGCCGCTATTTTCTGAAAAAACAACAGCGGAGCGCCGGGGTGAGCACCGCAGAGCTGATTCGCATAGCGGTGAAATCGATGGGTCTCGACGAACTGGCGCCGTTCGACTCCCGGCAAAAAATCATCGAATACAACCTGGCCAAAGACGACCCTGCGACGGCTAAAAAACTGATTCGCAAAGACCTGGAAGCATTTGCCGATGAAACCGCCGCCGAAAGTCCCGCTCCGGGCGGCGGCTCGGTGAGCGCCTATGTGGGCGCCTTGGGCGTATCGTTGGCTACTATGGTGGCCAATCTGAGCGCCCACAAGCGCGGTTGGGACGAGCGCTGGGAAGCGTTTTCCGACGCCGCCGAACAAGGCCAGCGCCTCAAAGACGCCCTGCTGCGCACCGTGGACGAGGACACCGACGCGTTCAACGCCATCCTGACGGCTTTCGGGCTGCCCAAAGGAACGCCAGAAGAAAAAGCCGCCCGCAAAGCGGCTATCGAACAGGCTACCCTGGGCGCCATCGAGGTGCCGCTGCGGGTGCTGCGCCTGGGACTCGAATGCCTCCCGCTCATCCGGCAGATGGTAGACACCGGCAACCCCAATTCGATCACCGATGCCGGCGTGGGCGCTCTTTGCGCCCGGGCGGCTGTACTGGGCGCTGCGCTCAATGTAAAAGTAAATGCATCCGGCCTGAACGATAAAGACTACGCCGCCAGGGTGCTTGCTGAAGCCGATGCGGCCATGGCGGAAGCCGGACGCCTGGAATCTGAAATCCTGGCGGTCGTGCGGGAAAAGATGGGGGTTTGAGCGTCGCGCTGGCTTATATTTGGCGTACTGCCTGCCCCAAACCTCTTGCGCCGCAAAGCATCGCGTTTCACCGCAACGGCCCTTCGCCAATTCTGTCGGGAAGAATTGGCAGTCGCGCCAATCTCCTTCTGCCAATTTGGCAAAATTACGGGATTTCAACCGGATGGAATGAAATGTGCGGCCCTGCACCTTTCCCCCAGCGTCAAAACCGTATCTTTGCAGTTTCAGGAGCTCAGGTTCGCTGTCCTGAACGTTTCCGCCATTTGAACCCAAATCACCCCAAACGCCAAATATTCCAGGTCATTTCAACCGGAAACCCTGAAACGCTTCAACCCGTTTATCCTCGACCATACTCAACCAACGATATGTTAGGCTTACTTAAAAGAATCCTCGGCACCAAGCAGGACCGCGACATGGGCAAATACACGGGCTCCGTAGAGGAGGTCAACCGGTACGTTGCCGAATACCAAAACCTGTCGAACGACGATCTGCGCCAGAAAACGCTGGAATTCCGCGCCCGTATCCGGGAATACCTGCGCGACATTGATGCCGAAATAGCCAGCATCAACCAGCATGCGCTCGATGCGGAGGATTTCAACGAAAAAGAAGAGCTCTTCAAAGAGGTGGACGAGTTGCGCAAACAACGCGACAAGGCCCTGGAAGAAATTCTGCTTGAAATACTTCCGGAAGCCTTCGCAGTCGTCAAAGAAACCAGCCGCCGTTTTTCCCAAAACGCCAGCCTGACGGTCACCGCCACCGACCACGACCGCCACCTGGCCGCCCAACCCAAAAAGTCGTACATCACCATCGAAGGCGACCAGGCCGTTTGGAAAAACAGCTGGGTGGCCGCCGGCGGCGACATCACCTGGAATATGGTGCACTACGACGTGCAGTTGATCGGCGGTATGGTGTTGCACGACGGTAAAATTGCGGAGATGGCTACCGGTGAAGGCAAAACCCTCGTGGCCACCCTGCCCGCCTACCTCAACGGCGTCGCCGGCGAAGGCGTGCATATCGTGACCGTGAACGACTACCTCGCCCGCCGCGACCAGGAGTGGGTAGGCCCGATTTATGAATTCATGATGCTGACGGTCGATTGTATCGACAAGTACAAACCCCACTCCCCAGAGCGCATCCAGGCTTATCACTGCGATATTATCTTCGGCACCAACGCCGAATACGGCTTCGATTACCTGCGCGACAACATGGTCCGCGAGCCCGACGAACTCGTGCAGCGCAAGCACCACTACGCCATCGTCGACGAGGTAGACTCCGTGCTGATCGACGATGCCCGCACCCCGCTCATCATTTCCGGCCCCGTCACCCGCGGCGCCGAAGACCAGGAATACGTCGACCTCAACCCCAACGTCCGCCGCCTGTTCGACGAACAAAACAAATTCGCCAGCCAGTTTCTGGCAGAAGCAAAAAAACTATACGCCGAAGGCAAAACCGGTACCGAAGAAGGCCATGCCGGCATGGCCCTGCTGCGCACCCACCGCGCCCTGCCCAAATACCGCCCTTTGATCAAATTCCTGAGCGAAGAAGGCGTGAAAGTGTTGCTGCAAAAAACGGAGGACAATTACATGCAGGAAAACAACAAGCGCATGCCCGAGGTGGACCGCGAATTGTTGTTTACCATCGATGAAAAAAACCGCAGCGTGGAGCTGACCGAAAAGGGCATCGACTTCCTGAGCCGCTTCAACAACGACGCCAATTTCTTCGTCATGCCCGATATCGGCACCGAACTGGTACGGATCGACCAAAACACCGGGATCAACCCCGCCGAACGCACCGAAGCGAAGGAAAAACTGTCGCAGGATTACGGCGTAAAAAGCCGGCGCATACACGCCGTTCAACAGCTGCTGAAAGCGTACACGCTGTTTGAAAAAGACAACGAATACATCGTGACGCCCGAGGGCGACGTCAAGATCGTCGACGAGCAAACCGGCCGCGTCATGGAAGGCCGCCGCTACTCCGACGGCCTGCACCAGGCCATCGAAGCCAAGGAAAACGTGAAAGTGGGCGAGATCACCCAGACCTACGCCACCGTCACCCTGCAGAACTATTTCCGGATGTACCACAAACTCGCCGGCATGACCGGCACGGCCGAAACCGAGGCCAAGGAATTGTGGGATATTTACAAACTCGACGTGGTGGTGATCCCCACCAACCGCAAGATCGTGCGCGACGACCGGGAGGACCTGGTGTACAAAACCGCCCGCGAAAAGTACAACGCCGTGATTGACGAGATCGTCCGCCTGCGCGATGCCGGGCGCCCCACCCTCGTGGGTACCACCTCGGTCGAAATCTCCGAACTGCTCTCGCGGATGCTCAAAATGCGCGGCATTGACCACAACGTGCTCAACGCCAAACAACACCAGCGCGAGGCTGAAATCGTGGCCGAAGCCGGCCTGGCCGGCAAGGTCACCATCGCCACCAACATGGCCGGTCGGGGCACCGACATCAAACTCGGCCCGGGCGTGAAAGACGCCGGCGGCCTGGCCATCATCGGCACCGAACGCCACGAAAGCCGCCGCGTCGACCGCCAGCTGCGCGGCCGCGCCGGCCGCCAGGGCGACCCCGGCTCCTCGCAGTTCTACGTGTCGCTCGAAGACAACCTCATGCGCCTGTTCCAGAGCGACCGCATCGCCGGCCTGATGGACAAAATGGGCCACAAAGAGGGCGACGTGATCCAGCACTCGATGGTCACCAAATCCATCGAACGCGCACAGAAAAAGGTGGAAGAAAACAACTTCGGCATCCGCAAACGCCTGCTCGAATACGACGACGTGATGAACATCCAGCGCGAGGCCATTTACAAAAAACGCCGCAACGCCCTCTTCGGCGACCGCCTCGCGGTGGATATCAACAACGCCTTCATCGCCATCACCGCCGAACTCGTGCAGGTGCACCGCGAAGCCGGCGACTTCGAAACCTTCCGCATGGACTCTATCCGCGTCATCGGCGTAGACCCCGAGCTGGACCCCGCCTGGTTCAAAAGCGCCCCGATGGAAACGGTGCTGGCTACGTTCCAACAACAGGTATTCGACCTCTACGACCGCAAACGCAAACAGGTCGGCGACCGCCTGCTGCCCATCATCAAAGATGTACACGCCCGCGAAGGACAGCGCTACAAGCGCATCGTGGTGCCGTTCACCGACGGCAGCCTGGGCCTCAACATCAGCGCCGACATGGAACACGCCATCGAAACCGGCGGCAAGAGCATCATGCACGACGTGGAAAAAGTGGCCACCCTGGCCCTTATCGACGACGCCTGGAAAGAACACCTCCGCAACGTGGACGACCTGAAAGAATCGGTGCAGGGCGCCTCTTTCGAACAAAAAGACCCGCTGGTGATCTACAAAATGGAGGCCTATAACTTGTTTGAAAGCCTCATCGGTCATATCAACTCTACCGTCACCTCCTTCCTGCTGAAGGGCTCGCTCGCCCTGCCCGACGAAACGGCCCTCCAGCAGGCCCAACGCGCCGAAGCCGCCCGCAGGGCCCAGGAAGCCTCCCAGCGCCAGCGCCTGCGCACCAACAACCAGCAGCAGATGACCGAAACCCAGCAGGCCGCCCAACGCGCCGCCCAATCGGCCGGGCACAACGACCCGCCGCCGCGGGTGCAACCGATCGTAAAGGATAAAATGGTGGGCCGCAACGATCCCTGCCCCTGCGGCAGCGGGAAGAAGTACAAACACTGCCACGGGAGGTAATACTCCCATAGCCATGGGCGCTTCGGGCAGGAATACTGGATCGTTGATCCGGTGTACAAAACCGTTGAAATATACGTGCTGGAAAATAACGCATACCGGTTGCATACACTGGCAGGGGAAAAAGGCAAGCTGATATCGACGGTACGGAAAGGTTTCGAGGTGGATATGGAACGGATACTGGATTTACGGAATACCGTTGATTGCTACCCCAGTCCCTTCAGCGCCGCTTTAATCAATTCCTCCACCCTGGTCAGCCCCGGGTTTTCCTTGAGCGCCTGGTTTAGCGCTTTTTGTCCGGCAATGCGGTTGATGCCGAGGGCCAGCAGGGCGGTGAGGGCTTCTTCGCGCACGGCATTGTCGGCCAGCGGCAGCAACACGGGGCCGTCGGGCGCTTCGCGGGCGAGTTTGTCTTTCAAATCGAGGATGATCTGCTTGGAAGCCTTCGGGCCGATGCCCTTGGCGCGTTGCAACACGTGCGCCTGCTCGCCGATAATCGCCGAACGGATTTCATCCACCGACATGGCCGACAGGAGCAACAGCGCGGAAGTAGGCCCCACGCCGGTTACGCTGATGAGCTGCACAAACAGGTTGCGCTCCATTTGGGTGGCAAAGCCGTACAGTGTCTGAGCGTCCTCCGTCACGTGAAAATGGGTATACAAGGTGGCGCGCGCCACCCCTTCCAGCGCCGAAAAGGTACTCAGCGGAATATTCAGATGATAGCCTATGCCCCCCAGTTCCAGGGTAAGGTAGGCCGGGGTACGGAAGGTAATCTCTCCTTTCAGGTATGCGAACATTGGGCAAATGTAGCGCCCTTCGGCAAAGGCGCCAACACCAGTTTTATCTGCCGGCATTTACCGCCTGCAAACGGAGGCGCAGCTCGGTTGCCTTCCCCGGATCGCCCATAGCGGTGTACACATCAATCAAATCCTGGAGGATGGTGGCGTCCAGGGGATAATTGTCCAGCGCAAGGTTTAAAAACGCGGCGGCGCCATTGAAGTCCCGTTTTTCCTTGAAATAAAAATCAAAACCGACCCGGTGACAAAAAAAGTTGTACAGGTTGGGATCGGAACCCTTGAGCGATTTCAGGATATCCAGCAAATTGATCAGCATATCGCCGTTGTAGGGCTGGCTTTTGGTCAGCGCTTCCAGTTCGCGCAACAATTTATCCAGTTGCCGGTCTTCCCGGTACCGGGCGGCGGCTACGGTTGCTTTCATGGTCCCGGCCAGCCGGTAACCGGGGTTTATTTTCAGCGACTTGTCAATGTAAAAGTTCAGGGCATCGGCCAGTCTTTTTCGCGCCGCCGCTGCTCCCGGGTCATTTTCAAGTTTCCGGTAGCGCTCCTGGTACAGCATGGCGGCGTAATAATAGTTGGCCCGGTAGCTGCCAGGCGACGCTTTCAGTGCCGAAGCCACCAGGCCCTGGCCGTTCCCGCCCCAATCGGGCAGGCGCGTCCACACGCGCAAGCTGTACAAAACGGCCAGAAGACCGATCAGGACTACGCCGGCAAGGGCCGGTTTGTACCCTGGTTTTTGTTGCCAGGCAGGCAGTTTCCAGGCCAACAACCAGGCGGCCAGCAGGCTGAAACCGACCGACGGCATGTATAAATACCGCTCGTTCATGAAGGTGCTGGTAGATACGAAAATATTGGATACGACGCTGACGGTCAACAAATAGAACAATATACAGTAGGCGGGAATCACCCATCCTTCGGCCGTGGCCGTTGGTGCAGCATCTTGTTTCCGGGCTTTGGCAACTTGCCGGGCCGCCCAGACACCCGCTCCCAGATACAACGCCAGCGATACGATTGGCCGCCAATCGCTCCAGCCAACTTTCGGAACATGGTAGGGATAGTAATCTATCGTCAGCGGATGCGGGAAAAGCAAGAGTTTGAGGTACCAACCCAGGGTGAGGAATATCGTGGCAAACCGCTCTCCGGCGCTCATCCCCAGGAAGGGGTCGAGGGTCAGTTCGGCGGCGGATTTGCCGTTGTTTACCATATAGCCGAGCGCCTTATACCGCACCAGGATAAATACAAAAGCAGCCGCAGCCAACACCAGTCCGGAGGCAAGCAGGCGCCCAGCCGGAATACGCGAAAATACCCAAAGCGTGAGTGGAATAACCGCCAGGAAAGTCATGGCGTTTTCTTTGGACAACAGCCCGAGGAACAAACAGCCGGCAGCAGCGAAAAGCCACCGGTGTTGATCGGTGTCGAAATATTTCATCATGGCATACAGCGCGCCGAGGCCGCCCAAAAGGGCCAGGATTTCGTCGCGCCCCTTGATATTCGCTACGGCTTCGGTGTGCAGCGGATGCATTAAAAAAATGGCTGAGGCGAGAAACGGAACCCCCAAATACCAGGTAGCTCCTGCTGGAGCGGCGGCCTGCGGAATCAGCGCCAGCACGATCCGGTACAGGAGCACGGCAGTTCCGCCGTACAACAAGACGTTAAAAAAATGGGAAATTCCGGGATTGTTTTTGCCAAAAAGGCCAATTTCGATGGCATAGGTAGCCAGCGGCAGCGGGCGGTACCGCCCGCCTTCCAGCAGCAATTTCGGGTCTTTATAATACCCCAAAAGGCTGTCGAAGGAAAAAATCTCGCGCAGCCCGGCAAAGCCTTTCTGCACAAAAGTATTATCCCAGATCACCAGTTGGTCGTCTTGCAAATACCCGTAGGTGACCGTTATGCCGTATAAGAGGAAGGACAGGACCATCAGGGCCAGCGCTGGAATCCGGTGATGCCGCCAGAAACCCTGCTGAAAAAATGCCGGTTGTGGTTGCCGGGGCACAGCGGGCCGGGGCGGTACAGGCCGTTTCGGTTTGCCCGTCGGGTGGAATGTTTTTTTAGCAGCCATAATGCTTTACGGTATTATTCCTGCGGTAAAACTATGGATTTTATCCTTGAGACCTCAAATCGGCGTTAACCCGGTGTATTTCTATTAGACTTGTTGCGGTGGAGGTCTTTGGCGGGGAAAAAGCCCTTTTCCCGCTTGGCTGCGTTAAATTTTTCGTCGAATATACCCGATTTCGACTGCAAAATTTGCCTTGCCAGCCGAAAAAATGACATTTTTACCCACTCAAAGCCCTCCACCGCAACAAGTCTATTATTGTTTCGCCCGTTTCCGGATCAATTCCAGCACCCCGTTGATAAATGTCAGGGGGTGCACCGGGTTGCCTGGCACGTATAAGTCAACGGGATAGCGGTCTAAAAATCGCCGGTCGAGCGCGGGACTTCCCTCAAATATACCACCGCTGATGGCGTCCGTTCCGGCGAGGATAATGATCTTGGGATCGGGTATGGCCTCGTAGCAGATTTGCAAGGGCTCCGCCATATTTTTGGTAATGGGCCCCGTGATAACAAGACCGTCGGCATGGCGGGGCGAAGCCACGAACTCAATACCGTAACGCCCCATGTCGAAGTTCACGTTTCCGCAAGCATTGAGCTCCATTTCGCAGCTATTGTCGCCGCCGGCCGATACCTGCCGCAGTTTGAGCGAGCCACTAAAATAGTCCGAAATTTCCTTCCGGATCAGGTCCGGGTTCAAACGGACCGGCATTTCTGCTCCTTCCGCAACGACCAGGCGCTGGCGCTCATTGGTAGCCATGTTATAGTCGGTAGTAAACCTGATTTTGTCCGGAAAAACAAAGGCACATTCTCCGCAGAAGAGGCATTTGCCCAGGTCAATTCGTACCGGCGCGGCGCCGATAGCCCCGGTTGGGCACAGCGCTGTTAATTCCGCTTCATTGACCCTGGCGGGAAGGATTTCCGGTCTGCCCCGGAAAATGCCGGGTACGGCAGCCGTTCGAACATCAGGGATATACTGTTTGCCCTGGCGAAAGAGTATTTTCAGGTTGTCGAGCATAAGGGTTGTTTATCAGAGATCATGCCCGCAATAGGACAGGTCAAAACTTTTATTGCAAACCGGGAAATCTGAAATTTCGTTGTTGCGCACGGCCAATGCCAGCGCCAGCCAATTGTGAAACGAGGGGTCTTTCACTTTGTAATGCACCAGTTCGCCCCGTACGCCGGTGACGGCGCAATGGCAGATTTCGCCGCGCCAGCCTTCTGTCAGGGAGAGTGTAAGCGATTCGGGCGCCGGTTGTCCCAGGGGTTCTGGCGTCGCACTGTCCAGCGGCATGTGTTTCAGTAAATGCCGGATATAACCGATGGATTGTTTGATTTCCCTGCGCCGCAACTGAGCCCGCGAATACACATCGCCGTGGTGTTTGATGATGGGTTGATGCTGCAGTACGGGGTAAAAATCGTGCGGATGGGAAGCCCGTATGTCCCGGTTGAGGCCGCTCACCCGCGCCGCCATGCCTACGGTTCCTATGGCAACGGCCTGGTCGTGTGTGACGACACCTGTTTTTTCAAAACGAGCCAGCACCGTAGGTAGCGTAAAGGTCTCTTCACACATAGCGTCAAAATCCGGCTCGAAGGCGTCTAACATTTCCAATAGTTGTTCCGCCAGCGACTCGTTGAACGGAAAATGACTCCCGCCCGCCCGGATCAGCCCTTTGGCAAAACGGTTGCCACACCAGATTTGGAAGTAGTTGATCAGGGGCGTGCGCAACCTGCCGAAGACGGCGCTGCCCAATTGGTAGGCTACATCGGTACACAGCGCGCTCAAGTCGCCGGTATGCACGGCAATACGTTCCAGTTCGAGCGCGAGCGTGCGGGCAAATTGCAAGCCGGCGCCGGCGCGAAAACCACAGAGGCTTTCCCACAGGTTTGCGAAGGCGACACTATGCCCGGCCACCGTATCGCCGGCAATGCTTTCGGCGAGGACAGTGCGTTGCAACAGGTGTTGTTTCGCTAAAAAAAGGCGTTCCACTCCCCGGTGCTGAAAGCCGAGTTGGATTTCGAGGTGCAAGATTTGTTCGCCGTTGCACACGAAGCGGAAATGGCCCGGCTCGATGACGCCCGCATGGATAGGCCCTACACCGACCTCGTGCAGCTCTTCGCTGCCGATCTGAAAGAACGGATAGTTGGCTATGTCGTTTTGAGGGCGGGCCCGGTCAAACGGATAGCGCACAGGCTTAAGCCAGGGATGGTCGGCGTAAGCAATGCCAAAATTTTCATGAATTTCCCGCTCGAATTTGTGAAATGCCGGGCGATGCGCCGTGAAAGAAGGCAAGATTTGCTTCTTGCCGACCAGGGCGGAGGAGACAAGGATGGTCCCGTGCATATCGTCGGCAATACAGCAGAGCAGTTGTACCATACCGCTTTGTAGAAAGCCGTAGTACTGCACACAATGCCGGCGCTCTTCCGCTAGCAGTACAGTGTTTTGCGCCAGGAATTTATCGTATTCCAACACCGGAATGGAGGCGAGTGGAACTGTTTCGTGATTTTTAATAATCAGGTTATCCATATTAACGGCCTACATTTTTGACGGCATCCTGAATCAATTCCACCATGAAGTCGGGCGGATTAAAGCCGAGGTATATGACCATGCCCAGCAACACAAACTGGGAAACCGATTCGTATCCGGGCACTTTACCGGCTTTTGCTGCATCAAAATGAACCGGTGGCGCGAACAACAACCGGAAGAGGTTTTTCCCTAATGCCCAGATAATCACCGTCAGTAAAATCAGCACAACGAGTAGTATAAACAGGTGATGGCCCTCGAACAGGGCGCGAAAAATCATAAATTCACTGATAAACAGCCCCGATGGAGGCATGGCAGTAGCACAGATAAAAGCGAGCAACAGTACTATCGCGCCCGGCAGGTTATAGTGGAAATAATTGCCCGTATCGGAAATATATTTGCTTCGGTAGATGCGGTAAACCTGCCCCATTTGAAAAAACATGCTGGATTTGACGAATGCATGCAGCACTAAATGAAGTATAGCGGCATAGTACCCGATGCCGCCCGCCGCTACGCCCAGCATGACCAAACCGATATGCTCGATGCTTGAATACGCCAGCATACGCTTGATATTCTCGACTTTGATCATGTAAACGGCCGCTACAAAAACAGACAATCCGGCAGCAATAAAGATGACGTTGTCGGCCCAATCGTGGATGGCCGTTTGGGCTATGATTTCGTAAAACCGGAAGAAGCCCACAAAACCCGTATTCATCAGCACACTAGACAGTAAGGCACCCGCCGGGGAGGGCGCTTTGTCTTTTGCATCGATACCCGCAGTGTACATCGGCACCAGGCCCAATTTTGCGGTGAACCCGGTAAAAATGAATATAAAGGCTAAGCGAAGCCAAAAAATATGGAGCGAGCCGGCAGCATGCAACAGCGCCGGGTATGTCAGCTCCACGTGCCCGGCTTGTTGGAGGGCGATGCTCAAAAACAGGATGCCGATAAACACGAAGGTGATACTGATGGAACAAACGAAGATATATTTCCAGGTGCCTTCCAATGCAGCGGCATCGCGGTGGTAATAGATCAGCCCCGAGGCTGCCAGAGTCGTCAGTTCGACGAACACCCAGGTCACGGCTATATGATTCGACAGGTATGCCCCGCTGATGGCAGCCAGCAACATGGTCATCGACATAAAAAAAATGCCCCGCTCCCTGGGATTCTCCTCTGGCCCGCTCAGATAAATATAACTGTGGTAAAAAGCGGGAATGGCCACGATCCCCAGGGTGGTCAGCAGGATCAGAGCCAAGGCGTCGGATTTGAAAAAGCCGTAAAGCGCCTCTTCGTCGCGATGCAAAAACGACCAGGCGATCAACGCCCATTGCAACAAGGCGAAGGCGGCAACCAGGCCGAATTGGCCCGGCGGCTCCGGTTGACAAAAAGGAGCGCGCTGATAATTATAGACCCGATTAAATAGGTTGCGATCATGTTTAATGCGAAAATAAATCCGTTCAGTCTTTCAGGTTTTGCAATTGATCTACATCGGCAGACGGCAGTACATCGCCGATTTTATTGACAAAAACGCCCAACAACAGTACGCTCACGAAAAGATCGAGCAGAATGCCTGTGTTTACCAGCATCGGCATCTCCGCGCCCACCGCCAGTGATAAAATGAACACGCCGTTTTCTATGATCAGAAAACCCATAACGTGCGTGATCAATTTCTTGCGGGTCATGATGATGTAAAGCCCTGTAAACAGTGAAGAAAGCGCCACCACAAAATATACCTTATCGAGGCGTGGATCATGGATGATGTTTGAAATCAGGAAAGTAGCAATGATGATCAGCGTCACGATGACCAGGGATAAAAAATTGGGCAGATATGGCTCCGCTTCGCGGGTGATCCGGTTCTTTTTAATGACGTAACCTAAAAACAAGGGAACCGCAAGCGTCTTGAATACGATCGTTTCCAATAGAATGAAAATCAGGTTTACCGTATTGATTTCATTCAACTCGATAAAACTGACTCCAAACAACAGCAAGCCCTGAAAGGCCAAAATATTGATATAGGTCAGCAGCCGGTTGGCAATGCTGATATAGATCAGCGTAGCGGCAAAAGTGATGAGTAAAACGCTCGTCATGGTGCTTTAAATAAATTTTCCCATCAACAACAACACCCCGAAAAATATCAGCAGGGAAAAGGAGGTAAGGGTATAAATAAACTCGGCGTTATGCGCCATCCTGAACCGCGCCGCAAAGGACTCCAGCAGCCCGGCAATGACGGCAAAAAAGAACTGCACCGCAAAAAACAAGGGCACAGCCAGGGCTAACGGCAAATTGCTGATAAAGAAATTGGCGATAATAGCCCCGTACATGGCAAATTTCAGGTTGGTGGCGTACAAAATCAGCCCGAGATCGAAACCGCTGTTGTCCAATATCATGACCTCGTGGATCATCGTCAGCTCCAGGTGGGTTTTCGGGTCGTCTATTGGCATACGGCTGTTTTCGATCATGGCAATCATGATGAGTACAAACGTGGCCAGGGTGCCGAGTGCGTACGATACATAGGAACCAAAGTGCAGCGCCGTGAAAATAGCATGGAACGACGTATGCCCGGTCAACAGCGCAAAGGATCCCATGGTGATAAAAAACGCAGGTTCGGCCAACATGGAAAAGAGCGCCTCACGGCTGGCGCCCATGCCTTCGAAACTACTCCCGGTATCGAGGGCAGAAATAATGCTGAAAAACTTGCCGAGCGCCAAAATATAAGCGAAAAATACAAAATCGCCGTCAAACGATATCAACCCTTTCGACTGGCCGACCGGAACTACCAAAATCGCCATCACCACAGAGGCAAAGTAGATGCTGGGCGCCACTTGAAAGATAAAACTGGTCGTTTGGCTGAAAACAGCCCCCTTTTTAAATAAGCGAACGACATCTTTCAGGGGCTGAAAAATGCCCGGACCTTTTCGCCCGGAGACAAGGCTTTTCGTGCGGATGACGATGCCCGTAAAAAACAAACTCGCCAGAAAAATCATCGCAAGACTCAACATAACCGTCACAGTTGATTTAAGAAATCCAGGAGCGCATACATATTATCGACGACAAGGGGGACTAAAATCACCAGTGTGATAAATACAATGCCATACAGTACGTAAAATTGCGGGTTTCCATTTTGTAAAAACTGAAACTTTCCCATGAAGTGTTTCAGCTTCCTGAGCGGCCGGTCGATCAGCCACTCTTCCAGGGCATCGTATGGATGTGTTTCCTGCCAACCATCCACCGGGAAAATGCCCTCCACAGGCCTTTTCTTTTTGTGAATGGAAAACAGGGGTTCGGCCAGCTTCCGGTACGAACGAATGAACGACCCGGCCGAATACTGCATCCGGGAGGCGTCGCCCACATATCCGCAGCCCCAGGTGCCGGATACGGATGCAGGCTTTCTGCCCGTCGCCTTTTGCCGGATGAAAAACACCAGCCCCGCCAGAGCGATGAACCCGGCCGCACACCAGCCGATATTTGCCACCAGGCGGGATGCGTTTTCCGGAATTGCCGACACCTGCGGCGCCCCGGGTATTTTTGCCGTAAACGCCGCTACCGGCGCAGATAATGCCTGCAGAAAAACACCGGGAAACAAACCAATGCCCATAATAAGCGCCAGCGTTGCATACATCGGAACCAGCTTGCCCCAGCTCGCTTCTACGGGCGCAGGAACAAATACGCGGCGCGGCGTGCCAAGAAAAACAATGCCGAACGCTTTGGTAAAGCACAACAGGGCCAGCCCGCCGATGAGTACCAGGCCGAACAAAGAGGCGATGATCGCAAACAACGGCACCGGGCTTTGATTGCCCAGGCCCTGGTATAAACCCGAATAAATCAAAAACTCCGAAACAAAGCCGTTGAACGGCGGCAACCCGCAAATCGCCAACGCCGCCAACAGGAATAACGATGCCGTGTGCGGCATTTTTTTGATCAACCCGCCCATTTTTTCGATATTCAGGGTATGCGTGGCCTGGTAAACGTTGCCTGCGCTGAAAAACAGCAACGACTTGAATAACGAATGGTTCAATACGTGCAGCATCCCGCCCGCAAAGCCCAGTGCCGCCAGCATGGGATTGTGGGCGCCTATGCCGATGGTACCCAGGCCAATGCCAATACCGATAATCCCGATATTCTCGATGCTGTGGTAAGCCAGTAATGTTTTCAGGTTGTGCTGTAAAATGGCGAGCATGACGCCGTAAATCCCGGAGATCACCGCCGCAAACAAGATAATGTACCCCGCCGTCACATAATCGGTCTTTATCAGCAAAATCATCCGCAGGATACCGTAAATGCCGATTTTAATGAGCACCCCCGACATGATGCCCGACACGTGCGACGGCGCCGCCGGGTGCGCGTGCGGAAGCCAGGTATGAAACGGCACAAAACCGGCTTTCAAACCGAATCCGGCAAAAAACAACCCAACAACACCAGGTTCGTCAACGCTGGAAAAGACTCGGAAAACGCCGCGATAGCTTTGAAATCGTACGAACCCGTCCGGTAGGCTACCCAGATAAAGCCCAGGCTGAGCAATACAATGGATACGTGCGACTGGATGAGGTAATTGATACCCGCCTTCAGTGTCTCCGGCTTTTGATGCTCAAAAATGACGAGCAGAAACGCCGATACGGCCATAATTTCCCAGGCGAACAGAAAAACGATGGCATTCTGAACCGAGCAGATAACCAACAGCATGGATTGCACCAGCAAAAAAGCAATACAGTGCAGCGTGAGGTTTGCCTTTTGTTCCCGGTACACCTTCATGTATTGCAGGCCGTACAATCCGCCGGTGATCATCGTAAAATTGATCAGCAAGATAAACCACCCCGACAGGGCATCGATGCGTACAGGGATTTCGCCGGTCACGGGTGTTCCCGGCAAGAGCAGTTCCGTCTCGTTTCCCTGCATTGCCTGTACGGCCAGGAACCCGCTGATGAGCGCACCGACGCCTGCTGCCGCCATGCTGACCACTCCCTTCGCTTTCACCCGGAGAAAAGGTAGCGCCGTCAGGGTTGCAAACAGCATGGCGAAGTAAACAAGGACGCCGCTCATCATATCCAATTGAATAAAGTGGCCAAAAAAACCGTCAGCATAAACAACACCCCGTAGAGCACATAGTATTGTATTCGCCCGTTTTGGATGAACTGAAAAACGTTCATACCCGAAAGCAAGCGCCCAGTCAGTTTACCAATGATGCTGTTTTCAAAAAAATCGGCGTAATGCGAAGCGTAATGACGCTCCTCCGGAAATATCTCATCCTGCTTGATCTCTACATACCGTTTTTTCCCCAACGATAAATCCGAGCAGTTTGCCGAGGGTTTTCGAAAACGATTTCCCGGTATATTGCATCCGGTTGTTCGGCGCAATATATGCGCAGCCCCAGGTAGTCGCGGTTGTTGACGGGCGAACAGAAACCAACCTGCTTCGCAACAGAAAGGTCAGCGCCAATAGCCCCAGAAAAACCATAGAATACCTGCCAATTCGCGCCAATACCAGCGCGCCGGTTTCCACACCGGCAGTTTGCATAAGGGGCAGGGCAGCATCGGTAATATGCGCTATGGCGCCCAGATAGAGCTGCGGAAACAGGCCGATCGAAAGCATGACACTGAGAATCAAATACTGTGGTACGCGCATGAACAGTGATACCTCTTGCGGAAATTTGTGCGCCACCGGCGCCCGGGCATTGCCGAGAAAAATGACGCCAAAACTTTTTGTAAACGTCAGCAGGGACATGCCACCGATGATGGCCAGCCCGGCGAGCGCGAGCATCATCAGCGTGGACAGGTAAAAACTGGACGTTTTTATGCCGGTTAGCAAGCCGGCATACAGCAGGAATTCTGATACGAACCCGTTCAATGGCGGCAGCCCCCGATAGATAAGGCGCCGACCAGGAAAAATAATGCCGTTTGTGGCATTTTACCGATCAACCCGCCCAGCTTTTCCATGTCGCGGGTATGGGTTTGCTGGTAAATTGATCCGGCAGCGAAAAACAACAGCGATTTGGACAACGAATGATTAAGTGTGTGGAGCAGGGCAACGCTCAAACCAATAGCCCCGAGCGCGGGGTTATTGGCGCCTTTCCCAATCAAAAACAGCCCGATCCCGGCGCCGATAATACCGATATTCTCGATCGTGCAATACGCCAGCATTCGTTTGAAATCGCGGTGGACAGCAGCATTCAGAATGCCGAAAACGCCGGTCGCAACCGACAATGCCAGTAGCGCGGCGCCGGTCAGCAGCAAATTGGTTTCCAGCATCAGCCCCATGCGGAGAATACCGTAAATGCCCAGTTTGACGATTACGCCAGACATCACGCCCGACACGTGCGACGGCGCCGCAGGGTGCGCATGGGGTAGCCACGAATGCAGCGGAATAAACCCGGCCTTGATGCCAAAACCGCCCAAAAAAAGGAGTATAAGCCAGCCGTTTCCGTTTTCGCCAAAAAAACGAGCTATTGCCCCGAAATCGAAGGACCCAGTCGTAAAATACACCCAAATGAAGGCTACGGTCAGCAAAACAACCCCGAGGTGCATTTGTACCAGGTAATTCATGCCCGCCCGCAGGGTTTCCGGCTTTTGGTGTTCGAACATGACTAAAAACAGGGAAGAAAGCGACATCAATTCCCAGGCAACCAGAAAGGCCAACCCATGCTGTACCATACACACCCACAGCATCGATACCTGGAAAAGCAGAAATAACGCCCAATGCAAGGCCAGATTGGCTCGCTGCTCCCCGTACGATTTCAGGTAGCCAATGCCATATAAGGCCCCATTAACACACGTAAAATTGATGATGAGTACAAACCAGGCCGACAACGCGTCCAACCGAACCGGAATACTTCCGAAAAAGGACGATCCGTTCAGGACAAAATCAAGCGGGCGTCCTGCCAGGGCCTGAACGGCTGGGACGGACGTGCACACCGCGTTGAGCAAAACAAAACCGAAACAGACCGCAGATCTTGCCCGGGCAGGCGCAGCCGGGATAAATGCCATCCCGGCCCCGCTAACAAAAAGAGTTGCAAAAATCAATTGAATACTATCCATAAACAACCGGGTTCCGGGGTTTTCGGTAAGCAAACTCAACAGGTTTTTTCCCAAAACTTCAACTTGCCGTCGAAGTGATCCGATACCATGGTATAGCCTGCGGGTATCTCCATCGAGTAGCTGAAATACGTGGCCAACCGGGCGCCGGCAGGCATAGCACCCAACTGGTCCTTTACATGCAAGGAATACGATTTATACAGACTACTGCTTAATTCGACAGACTGGTCTATTGCACCAAGCGGAACGATATTTTCAAAAAACGAATTGAAAAAATAGATGGCATCAAATTTACTAAAGTCTATTTCCGTGATATTCCCCCAGAGAAACGACAGGTTGGATAACTTGTATTTACCGGCCAACTGTTCGGCAAGCAGGTGCAGGCGCTTCCGGTGTTCCACGCCGGTGAAATGTCCCTGCGTACAAGCTGCCCCGATCAGGCAAAATTTTCCGGCGCCAGAGCCGACATCCAGGACCCTGGCGCCCGGCGCTTTAACGAGAAATTCGGCAGCGCGTTTTGCCACGCCAACCGGTGTAAAATGATATTTTGAAATCTGTTTGATTCGCGTTGGGTAAATGGCGTCAAAATCACTGTCTTTCATGGCAGCTCCCGATCTCAAGTTTATAATAACCATTGCGTTATAATTTTTTTTCCTGACGGGATAGATTGTACCGGGGCGGAATGTCCTTGCCGGGCATCTTCTCTGCCGCACCGGTGTGATGCCGGGCTGGGCAATTGCACGAATGGAGCGTGTGCTGGATTTGAAATGATATACAGGCCGCACACCATTTCAGGCGCCCGTTATATTTCGTGGGCAGGCCGCACCGGCGGTGGGTGGAAAATATTGCCTATGGCCCGGTTTGGCCGCCATTCTGCATGGAAAAGAGATGGAAGGCATCCAGAGCGGTTTTCACCCCAGACGGCATCGAACAGCGGGAGCCCGATGAAAATTAAAGGGCGCCCGGGAAGCGGCAAATGCGTTTGCCCCCGCTGTGCAACGGCAAGCTGCCAGCCTTTCGACAGGCTACTTAAACGCTTCTTTTGCAGTTGTTTCGTATTGGAAAGGAGCGGGCGTTTTGCACGGCTGGACCGCGCAGTCTTATCCAGGATGGAATTGGAAACCGTACAGCCCAAATTATTCTGAGGCACTATCCGGATGAAGGCTACCAGGAGGACCGTGAGAAAAAGTAAAACCCGAGCTTTCATCCGGCAAATTTAGTCCTTTTCCCTCAATTTTCACCGCATTGCCAAACGGGAAGACCGAAATTTTGGCAGTATCGAAGCGCTTAGAGCATATTGGGGATTTTCCCGAGTAATCGGGACAAGTACTGCCGGAGCCAAAAACGAGGGCTTTTTGCGTCAGTTTTTGCGTTTTTGAAGGAGCATAGTGGGGACTCTGTGACTGAAAAAAGGCGGAAAAAGGCGGAAAAAGAACCGTTTTGGGCCCGGCGGGAAAATCCCCAACATGCTTAATCTGGACATCCCGATAAAAAACGGGAATTCACGCCAACACGCCTTTTTTCGATTTTTTCCCCTTGAGCATACCATTTGGCCCGGGCTTTGCGGCGGGAGGGGCGATGCCCAGGGCGATCGAAAGCACGTCGCTCATTTTATCTACGTAACAGAAATTAAGCCCTTTGATATAGTCGGCTTCGATTTCGGCTACGTGTTTTTCGTTTTCCCGGCAAAGCAAAACCTCCCGGAGTCCGGCGCGTTTGGCGGCAAGGATTTTTTCCTTAATGCCACCCACGGGCAATACTTTACCGCGAAGGGTGATTTCGCCGGTCATGGCCAGGTAGGGTTTTACCGGCTTTTGGGTAAACGCCGAGGTGATGGCCGTGAGCATCGTCACGCCGGCGGAGGGCCCGTCTTTGGGGATCGCGCCTTCCGGGACGTGGATGTGGATGTCCGTCTTATCGAACTTTTCCGGGTCGATCTGCATTTCATCCGCATGGGCTTTGATGTAGCTCAGCGCAGTGCTGGCGCTCTCTTTCATGACATCGCCGAGGTTGCCGGTGAGTTGCAAGCGGCCGTTGCCTTTGTTGAGGCTGGCTTCGATAAACAGGATTTCGCCGCCCACGGAGGTCCAGGCCAGGCCGATGGCCACACCGGGCGCTTGTTGTTCCTGGTATACTTCGGCATCGAACTTCGTCGGGCCGAGTATACTGTTGAGATATTCCGGCTTGACGGTAACGTCGTATTCCTCTTCCATGGCCACTTTTTTAGCCACATAACGCATGACGGAGCCGATTTCGCGGTTCAGGTTTCGCACACCGCTTTCGGCGGTATAGTGCTTGATAATATTGGTGATCGTGCGTTCGCCGATTTTCACCTGCGGTGGTTTCAGCCCGTGCTCCTTGCGTTGTTCGGGGATAAGGTGCCTTCTGGCAATTTCCACTTTTTCTTCGCGCGAGTAGCCGGCGATTTCGATCACTTCCATCCGGTCGAGCAGGGCCGGCTGGATGGTGGACAGGGAGTTGGCCGTGGCGATAAACAACACCTTGGAAAGGTCGTATTCCAGTTCCAGGTAGTTGTCGTAGAAGGTGGTGTTTTGTTCGGGATCCAGCACTTCGAGCAGTGCGGAAGAGGGGTCGCCCCGAAAATCTTTGCCTACTTTGTCGATCTCGTCCAGGATAAATACCGGGTTGCCGGCTTTTGCTTTTTTCAGCGATTGGATGATCCGGCCAGGCATGGCGCCGATATAGGTTTTCCGGTGACCGCGGATTTCGGCTTCATCATGCAGGCCGCCGAGGCTCATCCGCACGTATTTGCGCTTGAGCGCCTTGCCGATGCTTTGACCAAGCGATGTTTTGCCTACTCCGGGCGGGCCGACGAGGCAAAGGATGGGCGCTTTCATGTCGCCTTTGAGTTTGAGCACGGCCAGGTGTTCGAGGATGCGTTCCTTTACCTTGGCGAGGCCATAATGGTCCTTATCGAGCACGTCTTTAACCCGGCGGAGGTCGAAATTGTCTTTTGTAAATTCCTGCCAGGGCAGGTCGAGCAGGGTTTCCAGGTAAGTCAGCCCGATGGCATACTCGGCGATCTGGGGGTTTACCCGGCGCAGTTTGTTGACTTCGCGTTGGAAGGTCTCCAACACGTTTTTGGGCCATTTCTTTTTGGCGGCGCGTTCCATCAAGGCATTGATCTCGTCTTCCTGGGGGTTTTGTCCGAGCTCCTCCTGGATGGTTTTGAGCTGCTGGCTCAGGAAATAATCGCGCTGTTGTTTCTCGATATCGTTGCGCACCTTCGCCTCGATCTGGTCTTTGAGCTCGAGCAGCTGCAATTCGGCATCCATGTACTGGAGTATCCGGTTGGCTTTGTCTTTCAGGTGGCTGATCTCCAGGATGACTTGCTTTTCCTCTACCTTTATATTCAGGTTTGAAGATATAAAATTGAGCAGAAAATTGTCGTTGGTGATGTTTTTCAGCATCACCACCGCTTCCGATGGAATTTGCGGCGACAGCTCGATAATATGCTTGGCTGCGTCGCGGATGCTGCTGAGCAAGGCCCGGAATTCCAGTTTGTTTTTCGGCTGTATATACTCCAGCGACGTGACCTGCCCCAACATATAGGGGTCCTCGCTCAGCATTTCTTCCAAGTGGAAGCGCTTGCGGCCCTGTAAAATAGCCGTGGTGGAGCCATCGGGCATTTTCAACAGCTTCAATACCCGGGCAATAGTGCCAATGGAGTATAAATCGCGCGCGATAGGGCTTTCTATTTTTACGTCCCGTTGCGACAAAACACCGATGAAGCGGTTGTCTTCATAAGCTTTTTGCACGGCACGGATACTCTTGTCCCGCCCAATTGTAATCGGCGTAACAATACCGGGAAACAATACGGTATTCTTGAGGGGTAAAACAGGTAGCGTATCCGGAAACACTTCGCCCTGCTTCGCTTCTTCGTCTTCTTCCAGCGAAAAAAGCGGCACAAAATCCGGTTCATCATCGGATTGGGCTGGCATTAACCAATTTTCGAACATATTCAATTCTTACGGGAGGGTATGATGGTTAGAGGGTTTCAGGTTTCTGGGTTTCAAGGTTTCTGGGATCGGGATGGTTGAGATTTAAACCAAGTGGGTTATCCTACTGCAAACCTTGAAACCTTTCCTCAAAGTGCAAACTTTGCCATTTTTCCTGAAATAATAACGGCCAAATCAGGCTTTGTGTCATACTGGCAGCAAAATTTGCTCATTTGGGCCATCCGCTTGTTGGTCAAATTACTTGCCAGCCGTTTAAAAATATGGTTTTGGCAGGCTTTTTTCCGTTCAGGCAGACAAAACGGCAGCCTGTCCGATTCCGCCGGGTGCGCTATTTTTGCGGCCGGCGCGTTTAGAACCTGTTTGTTCCAACCTTTTCGGCTGCCAACAGTTTAACCCGGTGGCCGGGCCTGAAAAATGACCCGGCATTTTAAAAAAACAGATATGCAAAAATTATGGTTGTGGCTTGTGCTTGGCGTAGCTATCACGGGGTGCCGGCCGGCACAGCCGGCTGTGTATGCGCCCGGTCAATTTATTCCGGCCGAAAAGGCGTTGCTTTGGAAAATTAGCGGGAATGGCCTAAAAAAGCCCTCCTACCTCCTGGGTACGATCCACCTTATTCCCAGGGACCGTTTTCGCCTGTCGGATGCAACATTCGATGCCCTGTCCGATGCGCAGCGCGTGACCTTCGAGATCGACATGAAGGAGATGACCAACCTGTTCACGCAGTTTAACCTGCTGACGAAGGCCTTTATGGGCGGCGGAAAAACCCTGCGCGACCTGCTCTCGCCCGAAGATTACGCCTTTGTCCGGCAAAAACTGGACACGCAGGGCTTGCCGGCGTCCATGCTGGAGCGGATGAAACCCCTTTTTCTCAGCACCATGCTGGGCTCCGATGAACAATCGGGCCTGCGCGCCAACAGTAACATGACATCGGTGGAAATGGAACTCTACCGGCACGTGAAGCGCCGCAAACTACCGTCGGCAGGCCTGGAAACAGCCACCTATCAAATGGGCATTTTCGACAGCATCCCCTATGCCGCCCAGGCCAAAATGCTGGTGGAAACCCTGCGCGACTCGGAAGGCTCCGACAGCGATTTTGAGCAGATGATCAACCTTTATCTTCAAAAGGATATCAACGCTATGGAAGCTATGATGGACAATACGGATTCCGGCATGCATCAATTTCAGGACATCCTGCTCCATCAGCGCAACCGCAACTGGATACCGGTAATGGGCAGGATGATGCGGGAAAAACCCACGCTCTTCGCCGTTGGCGCCGGGCATCTGGGCGGCGGCGGCGGGGTGATCGCTTTGTTGCGCAAAGCCGGGTACCGGGTTGAGGCCGCTGAGTAGTCGCCCGGCGGCGCTCCACGGGGCCTACTGCACCACCACCTTGTCGATTACATCGCCTACCTGCAGTTTGAACACCACGTCCATGCCTTGGGTGACCTTGCCGAAAATAGTGTACCGGCCGTCAAGATGCGGCGCAGGCGAATGAGTGATAAAAAACTGCGTGCCCTCGGTGTCCGGTCCGGCCGACGCCATACCCAGGTAGCCTTCGTCGTCGTACCAGGCCAGGCCGATTTCGGTCCGCATCGAGTAGTCGAGCGCGCCGTAGCCGTCGCCGCGCGGGCAACCGCCCTGCACTACAAAATTAGGCGCCACGCGGTGAAAGGTTTTTCCGTTGAAATAGCCCTTTTGGGCCAGGTCGAGGAAATTGGCTGCCGAACCGGGCGCCCACGCCGGGAAAAGTTGCAGGCTGATATTGCCCTTGGCAGTCTGCAAAACAACACGGGTGGCCTGGTTGACTTTTGCCAGCAGTTGCCAGTCGATGGGGTGGTTATAGGCCAGTTTGCGCGGCGCCGGCGCCGGCGCGCCCTCCAGGCAGGCAATAGATTTTTCCAGGGCGGCATACGCCTCGTAATCGCGGGGCATTTGCAAGCGTTGAAGGGCATTTTTCATCTGCCCGAGGTGGTTGGTATCGGCCAGCGTGCGGTACTCCAGCGCCGGGGCGCAAAAGGCGTCGGCCGTGGCGGCGATCATGCCGGGGTCGCCGGAAGTAATGATCTCCTGCAGATAATAGAACAGTTCGCGCCGGACGCTGCGGCCGTTTTCGCCAAAAATGCGGTAAAAATCGGGCCGTTGGCAAATACTGACCAGGGCTTCTGCAGCCGCTGATTTCACCACCAGGCTAGGGTCGTTCATACCTTTGTCGTGGATCCAGCGAAACTGCCAGCCAAATTCCGCCAACGCCGCCAGGCAGGCCGCGCGCTCATAGGGGTTTTGCGATTTTTGGAAGAAGTCGCGCAGCCGGTAGTTCAGGTATTCTTTTTTCTCCGGCATCGTTTTCCCCGCCATCCATTTGTACGAAGCCCGGTACAATGCAATGCGCACCGGCCATGGCAAGGCCGGATTGTCGCGGGCAATGCGCCAGTAGTAATCACCGTCTTCCGCCTGACCACTGGCTACAAAAAACTCGGCGGCCGTACGCGCCACCTGCAGGTTGATGTCCTGTATAAAAGGCGTAACCAGCACCCGCACCGTGTCATAATTGAATTTGGCCATAGCCTGGATCAAATTGCACCGGACCCGCCAGTCTTGTTCTATTTTGATGACCTTCGACAGGATGGCAAAGGCCGGTTCGGTTTGCGATTTACCCAGTGCTTTGGCCAGCGCCATCCGTATATCGGGGTCGGTCGAGCGAACAAAAGCGGCGGCCAGCTGAACGGCTTGCAGGCTATCGGGTTGCACGTCCTGAGCGCGGGCCAGGTAATGTGCCGCCATCAGGCGTGCCGACTGCGGGATACGCTCATTCGCCACATATTCCACCATCCGGGCAGTGGCGGCTTTATCGGTGATGTTGCGCAGGGCATAGCGGTAAATCGCCCGGCATTGCCCCTCCAGAAGCAGCGTATCGGAAGGATAATAGGTGCTGACAGTAGCCATGTTTTTCAGGTGTGCCGGGCTTCCGCACTTGCCCAGGGCCTCCAGCACGATGGCGTTGAAGCGTTGGTGTTTCGACAGGGAGTCGTCTTGCCGGAAGGCATCCAGCAGCGGTTGTTCGCCGCGCTGCGACCCGATCTGTCCGAGCGCAAATGCGGCGGCGATACGGACTTCCTCGAGCGTGTCTTTCAACAACGGCACCAGAGGTTCCACGGCATTGGAGTCGCGCAGCGACGCAAAGGCAAGCGCGGCCAGGTAGCGCATGGTAGCCGCTGAATGACCGAGGTATTGCAACAAACTATCGGCGCGGCCCTCGTCGCGGAGGTTATACAGGTGCTGAACCTGTTTGTTGCGAATGTCGAGGTTGATGATCTGGCTGGCCGGCCGTTTTTGGTCCGGCAATACACAGGAAAAAAGGCCCGCCAGGGCAATCCCAGTCAAAAGCAACGTTCGTGTGCGGCGCATAGCAGTTTATTTGCGGCAAAAATAGTAAGTTGCAGGCAGGTTTCCGCGGGTAAGCTGGCGGCTCACTTCTTTTCTATGGCCGCTCCGCTGATCAGGTTCCCAAAAAAAATCGCATTGGCAAACAAGCGGTTGGTGCCCCACCAAAAACCACGGAAATTGGGATTGCCGGAAAAACAAATGATCCGGCCGTTGCCCGTGCCTCCCACGATAACTGCGGCCGCATTGGCTACCAGGTTTTTCTGACGCGGATGAATATAGCCGGCTAGCAAGGGTTGCGCCGAATAAACGGCCGGGGTCGCATAGGGGTTGCGGGCAGTTTCAACGAAAATGGTGTCGCCCTGGAACATCGGAATACGCGGCGTATCGTAGCCAAAACAAAGCGGATGGGTCAGGTCGAGTTCGGCTTCAAAAATCGCGCCGGGCAGGTTTTGCGCCCGGCGGCTGTCGTCGAGGCTGTTGTAGGGCCTGCGTTGGCGGGCGGGCCCGGCTGCGGGCGGGTTGCGGAATTCCAGGCCGACCAGCCCGTTGCTGCTGAGCCAGCGCAGGCTGGCGCCGGTGGCGATCAGGGTGCCGCCGCCGCCGACAAACTGGCGCAATTTTTCTGCCGGAAGCCGGCTGAAGTTGCCATCTGCCAGGATGACCACATTGTACTTATCCAAGTCGGCGCTGCTAAAACGGTCGGCGTCGAGCAGCAGCGGCGGGAGTCCATACCGCGTGTCGAGCAAATGCCAGATTTCACCGGCATCGGCCGCATTCACGCCCCTGCCTGTCACCAGCACCACACGGGGCGCCCGCAGGGTGGCAAAGTTGCTGCTCCCCAGGTCGGGGCCCTCCGCGCTCTGGCCGTTGTTCAAGGCATGAATACGCACATCCTGTGCGCCGCTCTGACGGATACACTGGCGGATAGCGGCGGCATCGAGCGCCTGGCGGTCGAGCGGAATACTCAGGCTGCCGGCGGCAAAGGTTTTACCTCCCGTTGTAAATGGTTTGGTGGCCACCTGTATACGCAGGTTGGCCCGGTGCAAGGCCGCCAGCAGGCGCGGCAGGTCGTAGCCCTGGCTTTCTATAACGTAAGCATAAATATCGGGCGTTGCGGGTGGCACCGATAGCGCTTCCGGCTGTTCTGCCAGAGCTACACTTTGTCCCAACCAGCGGGACTGATAAGTGTTTTTGTCGACCCCAGCCCAACTCAAGCCGAAGGCGTCGGGCAGGGTCCAGGCGGAAATATCGTAGAAAATACTGTCGGTAAACTGTGTTTGACGCCCGAATATCGCTTTGACGAGGCGGTAATTGGGCTGCTCCGCGGGCACTACCCAACCGCGGTTTTTCCCAAACGCCTGGTTGTTGACCCGGACATCCTCGTTCAGCGGGTATGCCTGAACGCGGTGTTGCCGGAGAACCTGCAAAAAGGCCTGCAAGGGCCGGCCGTTCAGGGTGTCGGCAAAGAGATAGGCCCGGGTGTCATCCTGCCGGGCCTCTTCGACGGCGGTAATAAAAAACTGCCGCAAATACTCGTTCAGTTCCACCCGCAGTTCGCCCAGCGCCTGCAAGGTGGAGCGGGAGGCCAGCACATGGTTGCGGATGGTGTACGGAAAACTCAGCAGGCCATTGTCGGTCATTTGCGCGCTGCCCCGGCTACTGGCTTGCTCGAACAGGATACCAACAGCGCCGTTCACGTCGGGGTAGGTCGATCCTTTACCGTAGTAAAAATCGTCGTAGTTTTCTTTGGAGAAAAACAGCACCTTTTTTTCCGAAAACAAGCGGGCGTGGTATGCACCGATCCGGGCCGTCAACTCCTGGTTCCGGGCGGGGGTAACCGGATTGACCCGGCTGGGCACGCCCGGCTGGAAAAAGAACGTAGCATTGGCGCCCATTTCGTGGTGGTCGGTCAGGATGTTGGGCAACCAATCCTGAAAGATCGCGACCCGGCCGGCGGACTCCGGCTGTTGCATGACCAGCCAGTCGCGATTGAGGTCGAACCAGTAATGGTTGGTGCGGCCGCCGGGCCAGGGCTCGTTGAATTCGTCGTGTGCGGGGTCGGGCATAAGCGAAGCGCTGCGGCGGCTGTTGACCCAGCTGGCAAAACGCTGCAGTCCGTCGGGGTTGAAGCAGGGGTCGAGCAGGATGACGGCATTTTTCAACAGCGCCTCGATCTCCGGCGTTTGCGCCGCTGCCAGGTAATAGGCCACCAACATAGCCGCATGGCTGCCACTGGCTTCATTGCCGTGGATAGAGTAGCCCATATAGGCTACCGCGGGGAAATCGGCGGGGTTGAGCCGGGCACTGCGGGCGGGATCGGCCAATTGGCGGCGCTGGCGGCGGAGCTCGTCGAGGCGGGCCTGGTTTTCCGGAGCCGTAATGGTGAGGCAGATCAACGGGCGCTGCTCGTGGCTGGCGCCGTATACCTGCAGGCTGATGCGGCCGGCAACGCGATCCAGTTCGCGCAGGTACCCGACCAACTGGTCGTGGCTGACGTGCCATTCCCCTACCGCATACCCCAGGTACTGCGCCGGCGTCGGGATAGCCGCGTCGTATGGAATGGCCGGAAGGTAGTAGTCGAGTGTCGGTTTTTCCTGCCCGCTTACCAGCAGGGGCAGGAACAGGGAAAAGAACAGAAGCAGCGTAGGTGACCTCATTCAGTAAATATTTTTTTAGGGGGGGAAAAGTACACTTATTTTGAAAAAATGGAACTTGCGGATTGTGTCCCGGGTTTGTGTCCCGACTAATATACCGACGCCCGGTAGAAACAAGGCGCGTTAGACCCTGATAGCCCAACCGGAAGGAGGCGGCCCGCTCAGGACGGGAACAGTGGGGGTTCGAATCCCTCTCGGGGTACAAGAAGGTGTGGGCAGCCAGTATGGGATTAAACCCCCAAAAACCAGGCTGCATGCAGGTTGGTGCTGCCCACATTGAATGGCGGGTATAGCGTAGCGGCAACGTACCGGTTTTCCAAACCGGAGAGGCTGGTTCGAATCCGGCTACCCGCTCTATTTTGTCTGCCGGGGGAGACAGGATTATTTTCTGTAGGGTGATGGGACAGGATTTTCAGGAGTGCTCAGGATCGACAGGATGTTTTTTCGTAGAGGGGTGGGACGGGATCGGCAGTATTTTTCAGGATTTGCATCACGCATCAAACATCAATATTATGCAAAAAAATAGCATTAAAACGGTGGCTCTGGGGGGCCTGTTGCTGGCGCTGGCGCTCAGCGGCTGTAAAAAGGATAACACTACCGAACAGGAAGTTATTACCACCGTGGTAGTCGAACTGATACCCGCCGACGGCAGCGCCATCCAGCATTTCGAATGGAACGATCTGGACGGCGACGGCGGCAATGCACCCCAAGTGGATAACCTGGTGCTACTGGCCGGGAAAACCTTCCTCTGCCAATTGCAAGTGTTCGACCGGAGTAAAACGCCTGAAGCGAATATTACTACGGAAATTGAAGCCGAAAATACCAAACACTTGTTCGTATTCGCCCCCGACGGCGTCAACCTGACGGTACTGGGCGCCGACACCGACGACACCGGCAAACCGTTCAGGCTTCAAACCGTATGGACGACCGGCACAGTTTCGGTCGGTCTATTGAACATCCTGCTCAAGCACGAACCGGATAAAGACGCCTCCAACCCGGATGCGACCGGGGAAACGGATTTCGAGGTGGCGTTTCCGGTGCGGATACAATAATTCATAATCGAACATTTGATTTCGAAGGGGTGTACGACGAGGTCGTCAAACACCAGCGCATCGCCTACACGATTGCCGATGGCCGGAAAGTGGTAGTTGGGTTTCAGGCCACCGGCGGCCAAACCCGGGTCGCAGAAACGTTCGAAGCCGAGAACATGCACCCGCACGAGATGCAACGGGCAGGTTGGCAAGCCATTTTAGACAATTTCAAACGCTATGCCGGGCGCTGACCCGGCGCAAAGCGCGTATCCTGCACGACCATGCCTGAACCATTAAAAAACCTGTTTTCACACCCGATGTGCACTGCAGTCGCAGCCGGCATCCGGTTCGTTTGGGCGGATTTTGATGATGCGTACGGGATTATCAACCCAGTACCAGCTCTGGCGAGCGCTCAGATTCCCGGCCGGAAAACCAAACGGCCATCGCGGCCGACAGCACCAGCCAGGCGCCGAGCGCCCACACGCTCCAGGCGCCAATATTGGCCCGCATACCAAACCAGTCGCCCCCTGCATACCAGATGACGCCCAGCCCCAGCGCCGACTTGCCGGCCTCCATCCAGGCAGCGGCGGGGTTGCGATCCATCAGCTCGGTGTAGGCGTAAATGGAGAGGAAAAAAAACGCGCCGAAATAAAAAACGCCTGGTATGCCGATTTCTGCCAGATATGCGAAGAAGTAGACCAACAAAAAATAGTTGAAAAACAACTGTGCCCAGGACCAGGCCACGAGTGCCGGCGGGGCTTGGGGGTCGTATTTTTCAAAATGGTAGACGTCGGCGATGCTGAACACCGGGTAGCGGGCCTCCACGTCGGAGGGGCGCCAGCCGGTGGGCATGGCCCAGATACGAATCTTGTCCCACCAGCTGCGGGTGCGCCAGGCGTCCAGCGCCAGCAGCCAGAGGTGTTGGAAGTTGATTTTGATGGGATTCCAGGTGCGAACCGGGCGCTTGACGCCGTACACCGGCGGCACCGCGGGCAGTTCTTCCTGAAAGGTGCCAAACCAGCGGTCCCAGCAGATAAAAATCTGCCCGTAGTTTTTATCCATGTATTCGGGGTTGATAGCATGGTGCACGCGGTGGTGCGAGGGCGTGACGATAATGCGCTCCAGCCAGCCCATTTTTCCAATCAGCCGTGTGTGGTACCAGTATTGTAAAAACAGGTGCAACGGCGCTACCACAGCGATAATCTTGCCCGGCACGCCCAGCAGCGCCGCAGGCAGGAGCAAAAAGGTGAAAAAATTGATCAGCCCGGAGATATTCTGCCGCAATGCGCACGAAAGGTTGAACTCTTCGCTGCTGTGGTGAATGATGTGCTGGTTCCAAAAGAAATTGATCTCGTGGTTCCAACGGTGCGCCCAGTAGCCCTGAAAGTCGACCGCCACAAAAGCAATGGCGTACAACAGTCCGGTTTCCTGGATACGCCAAACGGCCAGGTGCCCGGCCATCCACCCGTACGACAGGATGCCGACGCTCAGGCCCAACACGTCTTTGACCACGTTGGTGATGCCGGAAGAAAAACTCGACACGCTGTCCATCCCGCGAATGACGTGGGCGCCGCGGTACCACTCCACGCCTTTTTCGATAAAAAACAGGAGGAAAAAAATGGGGACCACGAGGTTGAGAATCGCTCCGTATGCTTCCATGGCCACAAATATCCTGAATGTCCTGCACACCTGAGGACAGGATTTTTTAATACGGACAGGATTGACAAGATTTCGCAGGATCGACAGGATTTTTTCCGCCGTAGAGTGATGGGACAGGATTTGCAGGATTTTTCAGGATCAACAGGATTTTTTCCGCCGTAGAGCAGGGGACAGGATTGACAAGATTTCTCAGGATCTACAGGATTTTTTCTTCCGTAGAGCAGGGGACAGGATTTGCAGGATTTCTCAGGATCGACAGGACTTTTTCTTCCGTAGAGTGATGGGACAGGATTTGCAGGATTTCTCAGGATCGACAGGATTTTTTCCGCCGTAGAGTGATGGGACAGGATTTGCAGGATTTCTCAGGATCGACAGGATTTTTTCCGCCGTAGAGTGATCGGACAGGATTTGCAGGATTTCTCAGGATCAACAGGATTTTTTCTTCCGTAGAGCAGGGGACAGGATTTGCAGGATTTCTCAGGATCAACAGGATTTTTTCTTCCGTAGAGTGATGGGACAGGATTTGCAGGATTTCTCAGGATCGACAGGATTTTTTCTTCCGTAGAGTGATGGGACAGGATTTGCAGGATTTCTCAGGATCAACAGGATTTTTTCTTCCGTAGAGTGATGGGACAGGATTTGCAGGATTTCTCAGGATCGACAGGATTTTTTCCGCCGTAGAGCAGGGGGCAGGATTTTGAGGTGGCTCAATTTTGCCGCACACTTTTCTGTAAAGAGATAAGGTTCGGTTGGTTTGATTCCGGGGCTCAAAGTTCATTGATCAGGCTGGCATAGAATTTTGCGCAGCATGCCATTTTTGTTCAAGCAGTTCAGGTATTTCGTAGCCGATTGCCGAATGTCGGCGTTTTCGGTTGTAATACAGTTCAATGTATTCAAAAATCACGGTATAGGCGTCGTCAAAGCCATTAAGGAACGTGTCCGAAATAAGTTGCCGTTTTCGGCGAGTGTATTCTTGGCGCTGGCAAGGCGGTGAAACAGGCGCATAGCATCGCTACGCAACTGTTTTACCAACGAAGTCAGCGTCAAGAAGACGCCGCCCAAAATGGTAAGTTATTTCGGACACGTTCCTAAAGGCCCCTTTTTCTAATAGTTCAGCCTTAAGTCGGCTAAATAAACTTTCCCCCATAGCATTATCATAGTGGTTGTCCTTACGGGTCATGCTTTGCAGAAATTCGTGTTGTCTGAGCAGATTTCGGAATGTTTGCGAGGCATACTGCTTGCCGCCATCGCTGTGTATAATCAGGCCTTTTGGCAACACTTTGTGGTTAATTGCTTTTTTCAATGCGTTTTCAAGCAAAATACTCCGCATGTGATCGGCCAATTCCCACCCCACAATGACCCGGCTAAACATATCTTGCCAACAAGCTAAATACAGAAACGAACCATTGGCCAGCGGGATATAGGTGATGTCGCCTACCAGTACCTGGCCCGGACGGCTCGGCGCCGCCCCCTCCAGCAGCAGATTCGGGCTAAGTCCCAGCCGATTTTGTCGAACTCAGCCGGTAACTCTGCCCCCGATTCCATGTATAAAATGAACTAAAACAAACACTTAAACCATACATAAATTCCAAACAGCATACTCGGCAGATAATACCTGGATTACCTTATAGAGCAGTGTCATGTCGTTCGTCCGAAAATAGCCAAGGCTTTTTTTAAAATATCCCGCTCCATTTCAACCTGCCGTAATTGCTTGCGAAGCTGCTCTAATTCGGCATCCTGAGTGGATTCTTCCAGGGAATACCCCTTTTTTTGCTCCGTTCGCCATTTGTACAATATGTTTTCGCTTATTCCTAATGAACGGGCTACATCAGGCACGCCTCGCCCATTGGTGACCATGCGTAAGGCTTCCATTTTGAAGCCTTCGTCATACTTCCGACGCATTGTTTTGACCTTCGTTTGTTTTTCCATCTTGACACAAATTTAAGAGAGTTTTGTGTGCGGAAAAATTAGACCATCTCAATCCTGCGAAATCTTGTCAATCCTTCCCCAGCACTCTGCGGAAGAAAAAATCCTGCCGATCCTGTCTACACTTCCGCCAATTTTTCCGTAACAACTTCCTTTCCGCTGATCACGGCTTTGCGGCCGAATACCAGGCCCGCCGCGTCGGCGCCGATCAGCACCGTGTCGCCTTTGACATAGTTACCCGCAAGCACGTGTTTAGCCAGTTCGTTGATCAGTTCGCGCTGAAGCGTCCGTTTGAGCGGGCGGGCGCCGAACTGGGGGTCGAATCCATGTTCGACCAGCAGTTTAGCCGCCGGCTTGGTGAGTTCGAGTTGAAGTTCCTGGCGGACAAGCATGTCGCGGATATCGGTCAGCAGGATGTCGAGGATCAGCTGCATCTGATCCTTCATAAGCGGGTGGAACACGATCACTTCGTCGATGCGGTTCAGGAATTCAGGCCTTAGGCTGGTGCGCAAGGCATCCAATACTTCGCTTTTGGCTGTTTCCAGCACTTCGCCCTTGCGTTTGTCGGGCATTTCCGGGTAGTCTTCGAAGACTTCCATGATGCGGTCGCTGGCGAGGTTGGAGGTCATGATGATGATGGTGTTTTTGAAGTTGGCGGTGCGGCCTTTGTTGTCGGTCAGGCGGCCGTCGTCGAGCACCTGAAGCAGGATATTGAATACATCCGGGTGCGCTTTCTCGATTTCGTCGAGCAGCACGATGGTGTAGGGCCGGCGGCGTACGGCTTCGGTGAGTTGTCCGCCTTCGTCATAGCCTACGTAGCCCGGGGGGGCGCCCACGAGGCGGCTCACCGAGTGGCGTTCCTGGTATTCCGACATATCGATACGGGTGATGGCTTTGTCGTCGTCGAACAACACGTCGGCGAGGGCTTTGGCGAGTTCGGTTTTTCCGACGCCGGTGGGTCCGCAGAAGATAAAGGAGCCGATCGGCTTGTCGGGGTCGCTCAGGCCGGCGCGGTTGCGGCGGATGGCATCCGACACGGCGCCCACGGCCTCGTCTTGTCCAACCACGCGTTTGTGCAGTTCGGCTTCCAGGTGGAGCAGGCGTTCGCGTTCCGACTGCATCATTTTCGACACGGGGATTCCCGTCCAACGGGCTACTACTTCCGCGATGTCGTTGGCTGTTACGGTTTGGGTGGTCATCCGGCTTTCCGGGGCGAGGGCGGCCAGTTTTTCCTCGGCCACTTTCAGGAACGCCTCCTGCTTGGGGATTTCATCGAATTTGATCCTGGAGGCTTCTTCCAGGTTGCCTTCGCGCTCGGCACGTTGGTAGCGCAGCTGGAGTTCCTCCAGTTTTTGCTTGCTGGTCTGGATGTTTTCCACGATTTCTTTTTCCGACTGCCACTTGCCGCGCAGAGCATCGAGTTTTTCCTGTAAATCCTCTATCTGCTTGTTCATCGCATCGAGTTTTCGCTCGTCTTTTTCGCGTTTGATGGCTTCGCGTTCGATCTCGAGTTGGCGCAGTTTCCGGTCCAGTTCGTCGATATCTTCCGGCACAGAGTTCAGTTCGAGGCGCAGTTTGGCGCCGGCCTCGTCAATGAGATCGATGGCTTTGTCCGGCAATTTGCGTTCGCTGATATACCGGTGCGAGAGTTCGGCGGCGGCGATTACCGCCTCGTCGAGGATTTGTATTTTGTGGTAATTTTCATACCGCTCGCGCAGGCCGCGCAGGATGGAAATGGTATCTTCCAGGCTGGGTTCATCCACATACACCGACTGGAAGCGGCGTTCAAGGGCTTTGTCGGTTTCAAAATATTTCTGGTATTCGTCGAGGGTGGTGGCGCCGATCGTGCGCAATTCGCCGCGCGCCAGGGCGGGTTTGAGGATATTGGCGGCGTCCATGGCGCCTTGCCCGCCGCCGGCGCCAATAAGGGTGTGGATTTCGTCGATGAATAAAATTACCTGTTCGTTGCTTTCCACTACCTCTTTGATGACCGCTTTGAGGCGTTCTTCAAATTCGCCCTTGTATTTGGCGCCGGCGATCAGAGCGGCCATGTCGAGCGAGAATATCTTTTTGGATTGCAGGTTTTCGGGCACGTCCTGCCGGAAAATCCGCCAGGCGATACCTTCCACGATAGCCGTTTTACCCACACCGGGGTCGCCGATCAGAATGGGGTTGTTCTTTTTGCGGCGGCTGAGGATGTGCAGTACGCGGCGGATCTCCTCGTCGCGGCCGATGACCGGGTCGAGTTTGCCCGAGCCCGCCATCTCGGTGAGGTCAATGGCGTATTTCTGCAGGGCGTTATATACGTGCTCGGTTGTTTGCTCGGTTACCTTGCGGCCTTTGCGCAGTTCCTTGACAGCGGCGCTGAGCACCTCGAAGGTGGCGCCCATTTCGCGCAGCAGGCGGCCGGTTTTGTCGCCGCCCTTGGCAATACCGAGCAACATGAGTTCGAGGGATATGTATTCGTCGCCGAAATCCTTCAGCAGGGATTTGGCCGCTGCGATGGCTTTGTTGGCCTCATTGCTCAGGTACTGTTTGTCGGCGCCTGCCACCTTGGGGGTTTCCCAGATCAACTTGTCCAGCTCCTGTTCGAAACGCGGCATGTTGACGCCGGCTTTTTTGAGCAGGAAATCCGTCACGGAGTCATCTACGTTGAGCATGCCCTTCAGCAGGTGCGGGCTGTCCACACCCTGCTGCCCATAGCCGGCGGCGATCTGCTGAGCCTGGAGAATGGCTTCCTGGGCTTTAATGGTGAAATTGTCGTATGTCATAGTGGGATATCAGACCGCATTTTACGGGTCGGCCCTGTGTGGCGGCCACCTGCAAAAATGTGCCGGTGTTTTAGCGTTTGTGGTAAACTGGAAATTTCAATGCACAAAAACGCCAGCAAAAACGCTTCCATCTCTAAAACAGCTTGTTTTTTAAGAAAAAATGGCGTAGCACCTTGCAGGTGAGTGTCAAAATGGCAAACGCAGGACGAAAATTTGGCAGGCGCCGTAAAGTCACTGCTTCCATAATTTGCCACTGGAAATTTGTTTCCCGCTTTCGGTACTAATGGTATAAAAATATACCCCCGGCGGTAATATACTCAGTGCAACGGCGTCGGTGGCGCACGGCGGCATTCGATGCCGGAAAGGGGAAGCGCCACAGTTCGGGATCCGACAAACCGCTGTCGGCGGTAAAAAATGGCTTCTTTACATAAAAGAGCCATTCGTGCAAACTGGCCCCGAATGACGCCGTGGAAATCGCCGTATGGAAAGAATGGGCTGAAAATACCTGATGCGAACTGCGGGGAAACCACAGTTTTCAACACATGCGTGCCGCCAGCCGTTCCGTCGGAAATCCAAATCGGACGCCCTTGTGCAGGTTCGTACGCCTGAAAAAGCAGCTGGTTGTTGACGGCCTTCAAATGAAAAGGGGAACTTCCCGGCGCGCCGGGATTGATATCCAGAACCCGTTGGGGCGTTTGCGCCAGAAAGGTGGCAGGCTCCAGGATTGCCAAATAAACGCGGCAGGTTTTTGCATTGGAAATTTTATTTCATTAAGGAAATAACAGTGATTCTCGCTTTGCCTTTACCCCCCGATTCTCTGGGGGCTTGTCATGTTGGAAACAGCCACACAAGCCAAATTTTACGCTGAAATGTTGGCTTGTGTGGCTGTTTCCAACATGACAAGCCCCCGTTAACGCGAAGAATTGGTGCAAACTGAGAATTGCTGAGAAACCGTCTGAAAACCCCTGGCGAGGTGGAAAGGCGTAGATTTTGGCGCTAAGCAAGGCTCATTTTTGAGGGAATAGCCTTGTCCTATTGCCGAAAAAATAGCCGAAGCATAGCGGCAAAAGATGCGTCTTGCCGACCGCCAGGGGTTTTCAGACGGTTTCTGAGGAAATAACCACTCGATTATAAAAAAAACCGCCGCAATGCAACGCGGAGGCGCGGCCAGGGCGCGGCGCGATGGCAGAAGGGGCTATAAGGCGCCGGAGAAGCTTTCCCGCGTTATTTCGACCGCCTTCCAGGGGCTTACCGTATCAAGGTCACATCGCCCTCGTACAAGATCTCCTGCCCGTCGATAAACTCGATCACCGCATAGTAAGCAAACACGCCCGGGTTCAGGGGTTGCCCGCGGTGGGTACCATTCCAGCCATAAGCGGGGCTGTTGGGGTCGAAGTTGAAATATTCGTACACCAGTTCGCCCCAGCGGGTAAATACCTGGAAGGATTTGACCTGTTTGACGCTTTTCGGGTCGGCATAAATGCGGAACACGTCGTTTTCGCCGTCGTCGTTGGGTGAAAAAATATTGGGAATATACACGTCCGGGCGCCGGTCCACGATGAGCAACAGGGCTGCGTCATCCTTGCAGCCGGCATTGCTGAAGACCGTCACGCGGTACTGTGTAGTGATCAGCGGTATGGCCAGCGGGTTCAGGCAGGTGTCGCAGTCGAGCCCCGTGGCGGGAGTCCACAGGATCTGGCTGAGGGCGCTGGCCGGCAGATTCACGGTCGTTTCAATCTGGTAACTCTCGCCCAAATGGATGGTCACCCGCGGTTCCAGGGTGATTTCAAACACTTGTGGTTCGTTCACCGTTGCCTGTACGGTGGTTTCGCAGCCATTGGCGTCCCGAACCAGGATGGTATAATCGCCCGGATTGAGGTTGGCGAAAAAGTTTTGGGCTGTAAAACTCTGGCCGTTGTTCAGCGAGTAGCGCAGGGGTGGTTTGGCCCCGATCACCGTATCGATCAGGATAATTCCTTTATCGCCCACACAAGGCGGGTGCCTGACGTCCACCGTGGCCGCCGGTTCTTCGGGCGCAATTACGACCACATCGGTATCGGTACAACCATTACCGGGGTTGGTCACCAGGAGCGTATAGGTGCCGGGTTCGTTGATTTCCGGCGTTGGTGTGGCGCTGCCGGCGACCAGGCTGCCATCGGTGGTGGACCATTGGAGTGTAAATCCGGGCAAGCCGCTGGAGGCGCTTGCATCCAGAAAAGCGGTTTCGCCGTAACAATCTATACTGAACGGCGTGCCGGCATCGGCCGACGGCGCCGTCAGGTCGGCGTTCACCTGTACGCCCAATGCATTGGTGCAGGCATTGGCCGGGTCCACGCCGATCAGGATATAGTTCCCCGGGCTCGAAACTGTCACAAAAGCGCCGGCGCCGATCACCGTAGTGTCGGGGCCGTTTACCAGTGCCCAGCTGAATTGAATACCCGGCAATGGCGAACCTCCCGACAAATGCACCGCCGGGTTGATACAATTCAGGGCGCCCGGCGGATTAGTGAAGAGCGGCGGATAGGCCAGGTTTTCATCGATCTGGATCACCGCGGTATCCGAACAGAACGACACCGTATCCTGAATAATAAAGGTGTATACGCCGGGGGCGTCGATGGTCAGCACGGCGCCCACCGCAAAGGTATTTCCGTTGTAATACCACACGGCATTGGCATCCATGGTGCCTTTGATATCGCCCGACAGGATAATCTGGTTGATGGTGCAATCCAGAATATCGTCGGGGCTGGCCAATACTTCGGCTTCCGGCTGATTGGTATAATCTGCTACCGTTACCGTAAGGGTATCGGCACAGCCATTGGACGCCACGATCAGGGTGTATGACCCGCCCGCGCCGGCACGTATGACGGCCTGTGCCGGGTTGCCGATGATTTGACCGCCGCTGGTGCTCCATTGGAAGGAAGCGCCCGGCAAACTGGAACTGCCCGGCAAGCTGACCTCGTCGACGACACAATTCAGCGGCCCCGGCGGCACAACGCCGGCCACCGGAATGTCATAGAATACGACCGGCGTACCCGGTGCTACGACCGTACAAAAATGGCTGAGCAGTACATTGCCGGCCCCGTCGTTGTTGCCTGCCGCTGCCGAAATATAGTACACCGTGCCGTAGTTCATCAGGGTGGGATCGAAACAGAAAGAAGGCAGGTTGTTGCGGGCAATTTCATTGACGATTTGCGCGCCGGCGCCTTCGTGCAGGATAAACTGCAAAACATCCCCGGGTTCGAGGTATTGACCGGCGGGATTGTAGTTGGCACTTTGGCAACCATCGCCGCAGAGCGCCTGGAGGTTGCCCGGCATAGTCCCCAATGCCGTTTCACACTTGATTATGCTGATGGTGAAGGCGCAAACGGCCGGGCAGCCGTTGGCATCGGTCACGGTCACGGCGTAATTGTCCACCCCGAGGTTGCCGATGGAAAAGACGCCGGCGCCGAGGTTTGCCTGGCTGGTTCCCGGCGACCAAACGACTGAATAGGGCGCTACCCCACCGGAAATATCGATGGCGGCAGCCCCGTCAGTGGCGCCGGGGAAACTGACGTTGCTCGATTGCGAACAAACCAGTTGTACCGCAGCTGCCGGCTGGCCGACGGTAAAGGATGCCGTCGCCGTACAACCCGCCATGTCCGTCACCAAAACGGTATAATTGCCTGCCGGCAAGCCCGCCGGGTCTTCCGGGTTGCCCGGGATGCCGGGCAACCAACTAAAGGTATACGGCGCCGCACCGCCGCCGGCACTAAGGTCGATCGCGCCAGTGTTTTGGCCAAAACAAAGCACATCCGTTGTGGCGCCGCTCAACGACACCGTGCCGGTCGCATCGCTGACAGTGAAGACGGCCGTGGCTATACAAGCGCCGCCGCCGTTGACCGTAACGGTGTACGACCCCGGCGCCAAATCCGAAAGATCCGGCGTATTCTGGCCGCCGGCCCAGGCATAGGTATATGCCAGTGTTGCAGGCGTTACTGCCAGCACAATGGCGCCGTTGGCAGTTATGCAAGAGCTATTGGGCGTTGGCGTGCCGGCGATGTTGGGCAAAATGACGTCCTCCGGAATGGTGTACGCTGCCGCAGCGGTGCAGCCGTTGACGCCACTGACGGTTACCGCATAATTACCCGAGACAACGCCGCTGAGGTCTTCGATGGTAGCCATATTCGACCACAGGAAGGTGTAAGGCGAAAAACCGCCGCTTACCGCCAGGCTTATGCTCCCGCTAGCCTGACCGCACAGGGCCGGTGACACACTGTCTGCGAGGATGGGCGTCAGGGTGTTGTTGGCTACGGTAAAGATGGCCGTGTTCGTGCAGCTGCCACCGCCGTTGACGGTGACGGTGTAATCGCCCGGCGCCAGGTTGCTAATATTTTGAGTGGTTTGGCCGCCCGACCAGGCAAAGCTGTACGTCAGCGTGTTGGGCGAAACGCTCAGGTTGACCAGGCCGTTATTGGAAACGCACGATGTGTTGGCCGCAGGGATGCCGGAGATGGCCGGCGTCACTACATTTTCCAAAACAACAAAAGCCTTCGTCGTCGAACACCCGTTGGCGCCGGTCACGGTTACGGTGTAGGTACCGGATGGCAATCCGCTGAGGTCTTCTGTTTGGGCGGTATTCGACCAAAGGAAGGTGTAGGGCGGAATGCCGCCGCTGATGGTCAGGTTGATGCTGCCGCTGGATTGACCACAAAGGGCGGCGCCGGTATTTTCAGAAACAGCCGGCGGTACGGCATCATTGGGCACGGTATAGCTGGCTACATTGGTGCAAGTGCCTCCGGCACTTACCGTCACCGTGTAGGCGCCAGCCGGGATACCGTTGAGGTCTTCCGTCGTGGCGGTATTTGACCAGGAAAAACTGTAGCCCGGCCCTGCGCCCGGATTGGCAGGCGACAGGGAGATGTCGATATTGCCGTTGCTCTGCAGGCAGGACGTGTTGGCTACCGGTGTGCCGGAAATGGAAAAGTTGATTGCGCTGGCCGGTACCGCAGCGGTGGTGGCGGCTGTGCAGCCGTTCGCCCCGGTCACCGTTGCGGAATAGCTGCCTGCCGGCACATTGATCAGGTCCTGCGTCATTTGGCCGCCGCCCCACTGGTAGGTAAACGGAGGGAAGCCGCCGCTGACCTCCAGATCGACGCTGCCGTCGGAAAGCCCGCAAAGCTCGGCGGTAATGGTTTGGTTGAGTGCGGGATACAGCAAACCGTCGGCTACGATAAATGATGCCGATGCCGTGCAACTGCCGGTTTCAGTCACCGAAACGGTGTACGCGCCGGCCGGCAGGTTGGCGATATCCTCCGTCGTGGCGCTATTCGACCACTGGAACGTGTAGGCGCCGGCTGGCGTGACCGTCAGATCGATCGAGCCATTGGCGGCGGTGCAGCTGGTGAGCGCCAGGCTGGCGCCCGTCAGGCTAAACGTAGTGGCGTTGTTCGCCACGTTCAGGGTAGTGTCGGCCGTACAGCCGTTCGCGTCGGTGACGGTGACGGTGTAAATTCCCGAGAGGATATTGCTTAAATCCTCCGTTACCGCGCTATTCGACCAGGCAAACGAATAATTGGGTGTTCCGTTGCTGACGGTGAGGTCGATGGCGCCGTTATTTAGTCCGCAAATGGAGGCGGTTACGGCAGCTGCGATCACCGGATCGATCGTGTTATTGGCAACGCTGAAAGACGCCGTAGCGCTGCAGCCGGCGCCGGCACTCACCGTGACCGTATAAGCGCCTGCCGGGACGTTGTTCAGGTCTTCTGTTACAGCGGCATTCGACCAAATATAGGTAAACGTAGCGGCTGGGGTAGCGGCGATGTTGATCGATCCGTTGGCGGCGGAGCACGAGGTATTTGGGGCCGATACGCCGGAAATATTCACGGCAATGGTATTCGTCGGTACTGTCACGCTGGCGCTGGCTGAACATCCGAAGAAGTCAGTGACCGTCACAGTGTACGTGCCGGAAGCCAGGTTGTTTATACTGGGCGTGCTGGCATTATTCGACCATTTAAAGGTGTAGGGCGAGGAGCCCCCGCTGGCGCTGACGCTAGCCGAGCCGTTCGACTGGCCACAGAGGGCGGGGGTGGCGGACGTCGATAAATTGGGCGGGTCGGTATTGTCGAGCACGTCGAACGTAGCCTGTGCGCTGCATCCGGTGCCGAGGGTCACCGATACCGTGTACGTGCCGCCGGGGATATCATAAATGTCCTGGGTAGTGGCGTTGGTCGACCAATGGTACACATAATTGGCCGGCGCAGGGTAGAGGTCGATATCGATATAACCATTAGGGTCGTCACAAGAAATATTATCCGAAACGGTGCCGAATATTTCGATCGTAATCGTTTCGGCGGGCACATCGGCATACAGGGTAGCCGTACAGCCTACGGCGCTGGTCACGGTCACGGCATAGGAGCCGGCCGGCAAATTGTTCAGGTCTTGGGTTGCGGCGTTGTTGGACCAATGGTAGGTGTAGGGGTCAATGCCGGCATACGCTTCCAGGTCGATGGCGCCATTGGAAAACCCGCAGGTGGCCGAAGTGATTTCCGCCAGGAGAATAGGCGGTTCGGACGCGTCAAAGATGGTGAATTCCGCCGTTTCCGTACAGGAGCCGCCGGCGCTGACGGTGACGGTGTAGACGCCGGGGGCGAGGTTATTCAGCACAGGCTGATGGCTCCCGTTCGACCAGTTGATGGTCAGGTTGGGCGGGTCGAGGGCTAGTGTGATGGATCCGTTGTTGGTAACACAGGAGGTTTTTTGCGTCACATCGCCGCTCACGCTGACGGGAATATCCATATTTGATAACACCACGCCGTCGATCGCGGAACAGCCGTTGGCCCCCGTCACCGTCACGATGTAAATATCCGGCGGCAGGTTGTTGATATCCTGGGTGGTTTGCCCGCCCGACCAGGTGTAGGTATACGGCGCCACGCCGCCGACGACGGTCAGGTTGATACTGCCGTTGCTCAGGCCGCAGGTGGGATCCGTTTGCGAAAACGAAAGTTCCGGCACATTGGGGTCGTCCGGCACGACAAACGAGGCCGTTTCCGTACAGGAACCGCCGCCGCTCACGGTAACCTCATAAATGCCCGGGGCAAGGTTGTTGATACTGGAGGCGGTAGAGCCGGTGGACCACACGTACGTGTAAGCGCCCGCCGGCGTGACAAACAAACTGATACTGCCGTTCCCGGTACCGGACAGGCAGGCGGTATTGACCGCAATATTAGCCCCGATATTGATGGGCGGATTGTTGTTGGGCAGGTCAATGTCGGCCGTATGGCTGCAGCCGTTGGCGCCCGTGACTGTCACGGCGTAGTTGCCGGCGGGGATGTTGTTCAAACCGCTGGTGGTAGCATTGTTCGACCACAAGTACGTGTACGGCGGTACGCCGCCGGTGACAATGGCATTAATACTGCCGTTGCTCAGATCGCAGGTGGTTTCCACAAAGGTGAAGGTGATATTCGGTACAAACGGGTTGTCGTCAATGGTAAATTGCGCCGTTTCGGTACAGGAGCCGCCGCCGCTGACCGTCACGGTGTAGGTGCCGGGCGGCAGGTTGATGATATTGGGGGTAATGGCGCCGGTGGACCACAGGTAGGTGTAGGCGCCGGCAGGGGTGACGCTGAGCGCGATACTGCCGTTGCCGCCGATACAGGTGGTGTTGGCGGCGAGGTTGCCGTTGATGTTGATGGATGGGTTGTTGTTGTCTACCGTTATGTCGGCAGAATTCGAGCAACCGTTGGCGCCGGTCACCGTCACGGCGTAGTTGCCTGCAGGTATGTTGTTGAGGTCTTCTGTCAGGGCGCCGTTCGACCAAAGGAACGCGTAGGGTGGCACGCCGCCACTGACGCTGAGGTTGATGCTGCCATTGGAGAGATCGCAAGTTGTCTGGACCACCGAAAAACTGATATTCGGTTCGTTTGGCTCGTCGTCGATAGTAAATTCGGCCGTTTCGGTGCACGAACCGCCGGCGCTAACGGTGACGGTGTAGGTGCCAGGCGGCAGGTTGGCGATATTGGTGGTCGTGGCGCCATTGGACCAGCCGATCGTGTAGCTTCCGGCCGGTGTGATGCTGATGCTGATACTTCCATTCCCTCCAATGCACGTTGTATTGGGCGCAATATTGGCGTTGATATTAATGGGTGGGTTGTTGTTATCTACGGTGATATCGGCCGAGTCGGTGCAGCCGTTTGCCCCCGTCACAGTCACACCGTAGGCGCCCGCCGGAATGTTGGCGAGGTCTTCGGTGGTCGCGCCGTTCGACCAGGAAAACGTATATGGTGAAACACCGCCCGACACGCTGATGTTGATGCTGCCGTTGCTGAGGTCGCAGGTCGACTGGACGGTGGAAAACGTTATGTTCGGCTCGTTGGGGTTGTCATCGACGGTGAAGGTCATCGACGCCGTACAGTTCACCCCGGAGGTCACAGTCAGCGTATAACTACCTGGCTCCAGGTTATTCAGGTTTTGATTGGTTAGGCCGTTCGACCACTCGAAGGTGTAGCTGCCCGAAGGCGTTATGGTGGTGGTAATACTGCCGTTGCCGCCGGTACAGGTGGTGTTGTTGACGACGGTACCGGAGATATTGATGGTGATCTGGTTGTCTTGCACGGTAGCCGTAACGCTTTGCGTACAGCCGTTTGCGGAAGTGACGGTGACCGTGTACGTGCCGGGCGGGATATTCGCGAGGTCTTCGGTGGTCTCGCCGTTCGACCAATTGAAGCTATACGGTGTGGTACCTCCGGCCGGCGTCAGGTTGATGGCGCCGTTGGACTGGCCACATTGGGCGTTGGTCACGGCGGTGGTGGAGTTCAGGGTAGTCAGGGTGATGGTTGCGCTGCCGGATACGGTACCCGGGCAATTGTTCGAACCCGCCGGGGATGTTACGCTTTGCAGGGCGTAAACGCCGGGCTGCGTGGCTTGGAGGGTATATGGGTTTTCCGAAGTTTGGATGGGCGGTTGCGCAACGCCGTTGATGGTATAAACGAAGGTCCAGGGAGCATCTCCGGTGAAATTTACGGTGAGGTCAACGCTGCCGGGTGTATTGGCGCAGAGGTTGCCGCTGCCGCTGATGACGGCAGTTGGCCGGGGCGTTACGTCGATGGCCAGGCAGGAGCTATCCGGGTTGGAGTAGCACAGGTTGGCTACGCTTACGCAGAGTTCGACGCTGCCGCTGGCGGTATTGGACCAGTTGATCGTGACATTATTGGCGTTTGCCGACACCGTGCCGGCCGAGGCGGGGTTGAGCGTCCAGTTGTAAATGGTGGCGGCCGTGACGGTGCTGATGGAGAAACTGGTGCTGGCGCCGGCACAAACGTTGGTCGGTCCGCTTATCGCTCCGGGGTCGTCGGGCGGCACACCCACCGTAGAGCCGGAAAGTACGTCGATGCTATAATCGCATACATTGCCGGCGCAGCCGTCGAGCACAAAGTAATAGATCTGGCCAATGACGAAATTGTTGGAAGTCAGGATAAATGGGTTTGTCGTACACGAACATTGCAGGTCCATGTCATCCCATGGGGGGCCGCAACCATCGTAAATACCGCCCTGCAGGCCCTGCATGCCTCCGGATGAACAGTTGCTCGGCGTAACCTGGATCGTGATACTGGTGCTGCCGGCAAAAAAGGCAAACCACTCGTCGTTGTTCAGCTGCCAGCCAGGGCAGCCGGGGAAGGTCTGGGTGGTATTGTTGTTGTTGATCGTGGCGCAATAGCCGTCCAGGTTTTCACAAAGGATAGGCGCCAACGGGCAGGTGTTGCCCGGTTGCGGAAAACCGGTGGGCGGGCATTGGGCAAAAGCGGCAGGGGTCAAACCTGTCAGGAAACAGGCCAGCAAGAAGTAGTAGACTTTCATGTTGAACAGCGCGGGTTCGTCTAATAATGCTTCGGGCGATATACTGCAAAAGTAGAACAACCAAGAAAATATCGTAAAAAAAATGTTGTATCGAAAATATCGGCAAAAAAAAGTCGGGGCGGATGGAATATATTTTGCGCTTATCTTATGCTATAAAATAATGTTTCAGGGGCAACAGCCCTTTTCCGCCAACCCTGTGTTTCGCTTTTCCACGGGCCGCAGCGCTTTCTTGTTTTTTTCTGTCGGGAATACTGTTACTTTAACCCGGTATTTGGATCAACTCATTTCAAGAAAAAGCATGTTATATTATTTCAGAATCGCGCTTCTTTTCCTGCTCCCGGCCTTCTGCAGCTGCCTGAGCCCGCGCCCGGCCGGCAACATGGGCCCTGCCCAAGCCCCTTTTCTTTGGGAAAACGCGAATATTTATTTCCTCCTGACCGACCGCTTTTTCAACGGCGACCGTACCAACGATACGCAGTTTGGCCGCACGGCCCAAGCCGCCAAACTGCGCGGCTTTATGGGCGGCGATATCAAAGGGATCACGAAAAAAATAAAGGAAGGCTACTTCGACCGGCTCGGCATCACGGCTATCTGGTTTACCCCGGTGCTCGAACAAGTACACGGCCCGGTGGAAGAAGGCACCGGCCTTACCTATGGTTTTCACGGCTACTGGACCAGGGACTGGACCCGCCTCGATCCCAACTTCGGTACGGAAAAAGACCTGGCCAATCTCGTCGAAACCGCCCACCGGCATGGTATCCGCATCGTACTCGACGTCGTGATCAACCATACCGGGCCCGTTACGGACAAAGACCCGCAATGGCCCGACGCCTGGGTGCGCACTACGCCCACCTGCGCCTACACCGGCTATAACTCCACCGTCACTTGTACCCTGGTGAAAAACCTGCCCGACATAAAAACGGAAAGCAGCGCCGCCGCCGAACTGCCGGCCGCCCTGCTGGAAAAATGGAAAAAAGAAGGCCGCCTTCAGCGGGAGCTGGCCGAACTCGACGCCTTTTTTCAACGCACCGGCTATCCCCGCGCCCCCCGTTTTTACATCATCAAATGGCTCACCGACTACGTTCGCCAATACGGCGTAGACGGCTTCCGTTGCGATACCGCCAAGCATATCGAAGAAACCGTGTGGGCCGAACTCCGCAAAGAAGCCGACGCGGCTTTTAACGGCTGGAAAAAAACTCATCCGGATAAAGTGTTGGATGGCAACGGCTTCTATATGGTCGGGGAGGTTTACGGCTACGGGATTTCCGCCGGCCGGCGTTATAATTTCGGCGACCGGAAAGTGGATTATTTCAGCCAGGGCTTCAACAGCCTGATCAATTTCGAATTTAAAAGCGACGCGCACTACACCCTGGAAACCCTTTTCTCCCGGTACGCCCGGCTGCTGCGCGATTCCCTGCCCGGCAGCAGCGTGCTCAACTATATCAGTTCGCACGACGACGGCGGCCCTTACGATAAAAAGCGCAGCAGCCCCATCGACGCCGGTACCAAACTCCTGCTCTGCCCAGGCGCCGCACAGGTGTATTACGGCGACGAAACCAGCCGCTCGCTGGTCGTTCCAGGCGCCCAGGGCGATGCCACCCTGCGTTCGTTTATGAATTGGGACGAACTCGCCGGCGACAGCGCGCGCAACGGCGTACGGGTCCGGGCTGTACTCGAACACTGGCAAAAACTCGGGCGTTTTCGAAAGGCCCACCCGGCCGTAGGCGCCGGCGCGCATACCATGCTCTCGGAAGCCCCGTATGTGTTCAAAAGGGTTTACCAGGCCGGCGGGTTTGCCGACCAGGTCGTCGTCGGACTGGGTTTGCCCAAAGGCGAAAAAAACATCAGCGTAGCCGGTGTGTTTGCCGATGGGACGGTGTTGAGAGACTACTACTCCGGGCAAATACGAACAGTCGGCGGTGGCCAGGTGGCGATCAGCTCCGATTTCGATATTGTCTTACTGGCGAAATAATGCCTGCCAGCAGGCTTGCGCCCCTGAACCGCTTGCTTCCCGGATTGATTGCACCGACCTTTTATCCTTCCATCCTAATACTGTTTAACCTTATGTTTTCTGCCAATACTTATCAAGCCCGCCGCGAACGCCTTCGAAAAGACCTGAAAACAGGTCTGGTGCTTTTGCCCGGCAACAACGAAGTCGGTATGAATTACGCCGGCAACACCTATCCGTTTCGTCAGGACAGCAGTTTTCTCTATTTTTTTGGGCTGGATCAGCCTGCTCTGGCAGCGGTGATCGACCTGGACCGGGGCCAGGACATTCTTTTTGGCGACGACCTGCTGGTCGAAGATGTCGTCTGGATGGGCGCCATGCCGCGCATGAAAACACTGGCCGCCCGGGTCGGGGTACAGCAGGTGTTGCCGATGCGCCGCCTGGCCGGTTTTCTGAAAAAAATGCGCCGTGCCGGCCAAACCATCCACTTTTTGCCGCCCTACCGGCACGAAAATATGTTGTTTTTGAAAGAAGCGCTGAATATCCCGGTGCGGCGGCAGAAAGACGCGGCCTCCGTGGCCCTGATCCGGGCCGTGGTGGCGCAGCGGGCCCACAAGTCGGCTGAAGAAATCGCCGAAATGGAGCGCGCCGTCGACGTCACCGGCGCCATGCACATCGCCGCCATGCGGGCGGCTCGCGCCGGGCAGGTCGAGGCCGAGTTGGCCGGCCTGGTAGAGGGCTTGGCGGCCAGCAGCGGCGGCTGGCTGTCGTATCCGGTCATCCTCAGCGTAAACGGTCAGATCCTGCACAACCATTACCACGGAAACACCCTCCGGCGCGGCCAAATGGTGTTGGGTGATTTCGGCGCCGAAACGGCCATGCGCTATGCCGGCGATATCACCCGCACTTTTCCGGTGGACAAAAAATTTACGACCAAACAACGGGAGATTTACGAAATCGTGCTCGACGCCGAAGTCAGCGCCATAGCGTCCTTAAAGCCCGGGATCACCTACCAATCGGTACACCTGGCTGCCGCGCGGCGCATGGCAGAAGGATTGAAGGCGCTGGGCCTGATGCGGGGCGATCTCGACGAGGCAGTGGCGCAGGGCGCGCATGCCTTGTTTTTTCCGCACGGCCTGGGGCACATGATCGGCCTGGATGTGCACGACATGGAAGACCTCGGCGAGCAATACGTCGGCTATTCCGACGCCGTGACGCGCAGCACGCAGTTTGGCGCCGCCTACCTGCGGCTGGCGCGCGCGCTGGAGCCCGGGTTCGTACTGACGGTGGAGCCGGGTATTTATTTTATCCCGCAGCTCATCGATCAGTGGCGGCGGAAAAAAATGTTCGAGCCGTTTATCAACTATCCGGCCTTGGCCAAATACCGCCAGTTTGGCGGAGTACGCATCGAAGACAACGTGCTGATCACGCCAGCCGGCCACCGGGTACTGGGTGCGCCGATCCCTAAAACGGTGGCCGGAGTGGAGGCGCTGCGGCAGGGATAAGTGCGATATTGAATAGGAACATTCCTCCTCGAAAAATTCCCCGCCGGCTGCCGGAAAACCGGCGGGGAGAAGGTGCTAGACGGGATCAGGAAGCTGCTTTGCCTTTGTTGAGCATGCCCTGAAGGAAGCCGCCAATGCCACCGCCGGCGCCACCCAGCACACCGCCGCCCAGGATGGAGCCGATCAGGCCGCCGGCAGTTTCGCCGCCTAATACAGCACCCAACATGGAGCCCAGGCCGGCATCGCCGGTAGCACTGGCCAGGCCGCCCAACACGCCGCCGCCCAACAGGCCCGACAGGGCGCCGTCTTTAGGCGTTTGCTTGAGGAAAATACCAGCCAGGGCGCTGATGAGCGGCACCGCCCAGGTCGCTGACCCCGCAGGAAGAAATTTGTTGGCCAAAAAACCGGCAACCAGCGTAATTCCGGAAGAGAGTAAGGTATTGTTCATAATTGAAAAAGGTTTCGTTTTAAAATGATGGTTTGCATTTGTATAAAATTCCGGCTAAGGCAAACATACTCAAAATAACAAAGCAGAAAATCTTTTTTTAGCCAAATCACGGAAGAGACTGTTCCAGCCCCATTTCTTTCATCAGCGCCAGCCCGTAGTTCCGGATGTTTTCGATCAGGGGAATGGCCTGCCGCCCCCGTTCGGTCAGCGCATACTCCACTTTCGGCGGCACAACGGGGTACACCGTTCTGGAAATATAACCATCCGCCTCCAACTCGCGCAGTTGGGCGGTCAGCATCTTGTGCGTCACGTGTGGAATATCCTTTTTCAGCTCGCCATAGCGCATCACCCTGTCTTTGAGCCGCCAAAGGATCGGCATTTTCCAGGCGCCCCCGATGCGGTCGAGCGCAAATTCAACGGGGTTGTAATACAACTTGCTTTGGTATAAAAACTCCGGCATTGGTTCCAGATCATTGGTTTACAGGATACTTTCTAAAAAGTGTATAAGGCACTTCTTGGTAACTATATTGCCAAAGGTAATGTTCAGCCCCCAATTTTGTCTGGTCATTTTCAACAAAACCACAGTCCATATGAGTGCCACTTTAAACATTACACGCCCCAGGAAAATCGCCCTGATCGCCGCCAACGCTTCGGTCAGCCAAACCACCGGCTGGCCTACAGGCTTCTGGTGGGCCGAGCTGACCCACCCCTACTGGGAATTTACCGAACGCGGCTATTCGGTGGATGTTTATTCGCCGGAAGGCGGCGCCCTGCAGGCAGACGGGTTCAGCGATCCCGAAGATGCCAGCGGCTACTCGGCGCACGACCTGATTTCGCTGGGCTTTAAAAAATCGCCACAACATGCCGCCCAGTTGGAAAATACGAAGCCGATTTCTGCCATCAATGTGGCCGAATACGACGCTGTATTTCTCACCGGCGGCCAGTCGCCCATGTACACCTTCATCAATAATGAGCCCCTGCACCGGCTGGTCGAGTCGTTTTACGAGCAAGGAAAGGTGGTGGCGATTGTATGCCACGCTGCCTGCGTGCTGTTGAAAACCAGGACCTCCAACGGCAACCTGCTGGTAGAGGGCAAGACCTGGACCGGTTTTGCGAACAGCGAAGAGCAATTTGCCGATAATTTTGTAGGCCAGCGCATTCAACCGTTCTGGATCGAAGACGAGGCGAAAAAACTGCCGAATACCAACTTCATCACGGGCGGTATGTTCAAAGCCTTTGCCGTGCGCGACGGCCGGCTGATTACCGGCCAGCAGCAATTCAGCGGCGGCGCCGCCGCGCGGCTGGTCATCGAAGCACTGGGGGTTTAAATGATGCATACGGCACGCATTGAAATGCGGCAACGGCGAGCAGCAGTACTTATCCAGCTGATCATTGCCTTGGCTGCATGCAACCCACACGTCTTTGGCCAGATCAACGAAAGCGACACCTTGCGCCTACAATACCGCACGGCCCTGACCGGCAACCTGCAATCCGGCAACCTGGAGGCCCTGACCTTGATTGGCCGGCTCGATCTCAGCGTGGCGCCCTCTCGTCGTTGGGCATTGAAAACCCAGAATGCCGCGCGCTATCAGGCGTTTTACGGCCGAAAGGCGGATAATGATTTCCTTAGTCAGAATTTTGTCTACGCCGGTCAGCAGCATACCTTTTATCCATTTGTCATGGCATTTTTGTTGGGCAATTTTCGCCGGAAGATCAACTTCCGCTGGATTGCCGGCCCAGGCGTCACCTGGCAGGTGCTGCGGCGCCCCGGACAGGTGATGAAACTGTCGGCGGCCGCGGTGTACGAATCGACGGATTTTGCCGGGCAAACGTTCAATTATCCGGTCTACGACGGTTCCGGCCACATCGGCACCTGGCGCGCCACGTTTCGCTTGTTTGGCCAACACCGGTTGCTGCAGCAGCGTTTGCTCTTGTTTTATGAAGCCTATGTGCAGCCGTCTGTGGAGCAGTCCGAAAATTTTCGCTGGCTGGCCGACGGGGGGGTGGAATTGCCGTTGTGGAAGGGGTTGAGTTTTACCACCCATTTTACATACACGCATGAAAACGTGGTCATCCGTCCGGTAAAATCTGGCGATATGATCCTCTCCTTTGGTTTTTCTTTCCGAAAGTAATAGACTTGTTGCGATGGGGTGCTTTGGCGGTAAAATTGCTGTCCCCCGAATGGATATGGGCAAATTCGGACATTCCGCCATCATTATTGACCCTGAGGGGAATAAAGTAGATTTGCACCAAAACTAATGCGCAGCGACCATGAACAAAAATCGGATTGAAGCCTTCAGCGACGGCGTCATCGCCATTATTATTACGGTTATGGTGTTTGATTTAAAAATACCGGAAATAGCTGCGGGGTTCTCCGACCAGGAGGCCTGGGGTGCGCTCCTGAAATTGTTACCCAAACTGGGTGCCTATATCATGAGTTTTGTCGTATTGGGTATCATGTGGCTCAACCATCATGCGATGTACGACCTCATCGAGCGAAGCACCTCGCACCTGGTGTGGTACAACCATCACTTGTTGTTCTGGATGTCGCTCATTCCGTTGCCCACGGCTTTCCTGGCTGCCCACCCGTTGCTGCCGCAGGCTTGTATGTTCTACGGCCTGGTATTGGGGGGCAATGCCCTGGGTTTTACCCTGCTGCGGTGGTATGCCGCCGTCAAACGCAAACTGATGCCATATCACCCCCGGTATCATCAAAGCAACATCCTGTCAACCGCGCTCTATTTTTCGGCTGCAGCGCTGGCTTTTGTATCGGTCTATTTGTCCTACCTGATTTTTATTGCCATACCAGTCTGGTACTTCCTCCCGGATAAACTGCACCAGCAAGTAGAATAATCACTCAATCACTCAATCACTCAATGAATATCGCTATTATCGGTACAGGGAATGTCGGCGGCGCCTTGGCGCAGGGTTTTGCCCGTGCCGGCCACCAGGTGCGGCTCGGCGTGCGCGACCTGGAAAATTTTAAGGGAAAAAATCTGCTCGATGCTTCCCCCAACATTTCGGCATACCTGCTGCGCGACGCCGTGGCGGCTTCCGAAGTGATCGTACTGGCTGTGCCGGCCCAGGCAACCGCCGATGTGGCGCGTTCCCTGGGCGATGTAGCCGGCAAAGTGATCATCGACACGATGAACGGGGTATTTATGCGGCCTGAAGGCTTCGCCAACACCACCGACGCGATTTTGGCGAATTGCAATACAGCTGATATGGTCAAGTGTTTTAATACCACCGGCTTCGAGAACATGCTCGATCCTCGCTACGGCGACCAGGCTGCCGATATGTTTGTTGCCGGCGACAGCTCTCGTGCCAAACAAGTGGCTACCCAACTGGCACAGGATCTGGGTTTCGGAAAAGTATGGGATTTCGGCGGCCTTGACAAGGCGACGTTGCTCGAGCAATTTGCGCTCTGCTGGATCAACCTGGCCATCATGCAGCAACACGGCCGGGGCCTGGCGTTTAAAGTTCTGGAGCGTTGATCCCACGCCATTTTCAAATCACCAATCCTTCTTCGTCCGTGCCGGCCGGGCTTCGGGCGGCAGCGCGCGATATTGGCGGGCGTTTTTTTGCTCTTCCCGGTCGATGGTCGCATCCAGGATTTGGCGGGCGGCGGGGGCGGTCATGGCGCCCGACGGCGTTTCTCTCCGTTGCGGTTGCCGGGCCTGGTCCACGTAATTATTGCGCGGCGGCGGTGGAGGAGGTGGCGGCGGCGGCGGCGGCGGCGGCGGCGGGTTTTGTTGTTCGCGCAGTTTATTTTTAGCGATTTGCAGATTTTTTTTCGCGTCGGGGCGGTTGGGTTGCAGGCGCAGGCTGCTTTCGTAGGCGGCGATGGCTTCCTGCAGTTTGCCTTGCTGTAGCCAGGCATTACCCAGATTGTAAAAAGCGTCGGAGCGGGCGGGAACCGGGCCGGGCGTTGCCGCCGCTTTTTTATACCACTCCGCAGCAGCGGCGTATTTGCCCTGCTGATAGGCGGCATTTCCGGCGTTGTACAGGGCCACGGGGTCGGCCGGCGCCTTGCCGTAGGCATTTTCAGCCTTCGGGTAGTTCTTCTGGTCGTACAGGCGGTCGCCGGTCCGCAAGTGGCCGTGGGCCGCCGATTGGGCGCTCAGGCCCGTTGCAGCGGACAAAAACAGCCCACAAATGACCAATTGGAGGCAGGGGTTTTGTTTTCGGGCGCAAGCGGGCGTCATGATCTGCATGTTTTTGAATCCACATTATTTTGGAGAAACCGACTTCCGCCACCACAGCACCTGTTCGAGCAGCAACAGCAGCAAACAAGGCAGCAAGAGCCATTGAAAATAGAGCGCATATTCCGTTTTGGCTTTCAGTTCGACGCTGGTTTTTTGCAGGCGGTCCAATTCCCGCGCCAGGGCCCGGACGGCCGTCGCCTGGTCGCTGGCCTGGAACATCGAGCCGCCGCCGGCCTGCGCCAGTTGGCGCAAAAAGGCTGCATCCAGGCGGCTGCGCACCAGCTGGCCCGATACGTCGCGCTTGAACCCGCCGGCCGGCAGCGGAATGGACGCGCCCTCCGGCGTGCCCACCCCCACCGTGTAGAGCACCATGCCGGCGGCGTGGGCTTCCCGGGCGCCCGAAAGCGCGTTTTCGCCGTGGTTTTCACCATCGGAAAAAATAATGAGGCCGCGCCCCGCCGTCGAGTTGGATTCGAACATGTGGTCGGCCAGCTCCACTGCCGAAGCCGCTGCCGTCCCCTGGTCGGCGATAAACTCGGGGCTTGCGTTGCGCAGAAACATTTGGAGCGCTGCGTAGTCGGTCGAGAGCGGCATTTGCGGAAAAGCGTCGCCGGCAAAAAAGATCAGGCCGATGCGGTTGCCTTCGAGCGCTTGCACCAATTGCCGGGCAAATGCCTTGGCCTGCTCTAACCGGCTGGGCGCTGCGTCTTTGGCCAGCATGCTGTGCGAAATATCCAGCGCGAGCAGAATGTCGGCGCCCCGGCTTTCGGCCGCGGGTTGTTTCACCAGCCGCCGCGGATTGGCAATCGCCAGTACTAACAACACCAGCGCCAGGCCGAACAGGAGGTTTTTAAACCAAAAACGCCGGCCCGAAAACCCTTGCAACAGGCGTTGCGCCAGAGCCGGCGACCCCAGCCGCCGCAAGGTCCGTCGTCGCCACTGCCAGTACGCCCACAACAGGGAGGCCTGAAGCAGCACCACCCATAGCAGGAAAAGCAGGTCGGGATTTTCAAATTTTATCATCGCTCAAACAGTTATCACCCGGAGCGGTCCCCAGCGCAGGAACAATTCCAGCGCCAGCAGGCAGAAAGCCGCATCGAGCAGCCAAAAGAACAGCTCGGTTTTTTGTTCCAGTTTATTGATCGTAATCTTTGCTTTTTCCAGTTGGTCGATTTCGGCATAGATAGCGCGCAGGTCGTTGGCGGAGTAGGCCCGGTAAAACCGGCCGTTGGTCAGGCGGGCTACGTTTGTCAGCACGGTCGAGTCGAACTGCATCTGGCGTTGGGCAAAGGTGTAGGTGCCGTCGTAGTTCTGCCGGCTGGGCGAGAGCACCAGGCCGTCTTTTCCGATACCCACAGGGTAGACCCGCACGCCCAGCGCGCGGGCGATTTCGGCGGCCTGGATGGGGCCGATCGGGCCGGTGTTGTGCTCGCCGTCGGTCAGCAACAGCACCACTTTGCCGGGGGAGGGGCTGTCTTTGAGATGGTGCACCGCCGTGGCGATTCCCATGCCGATAGCCGTCCCGTCCTGGAGTTTACCGACCTGCAGGTTGTTGATAAATCCTTGCAGCAGGCGCCGGTCGTTGGTGAGGGGGCACTGGGTAAAAGCGCCGCCCGAGAAGGCCACTAAGCCCAGGCGGTCGAAGGGCCGCCGGGCGACGAAATCGTTGGCCACCTTTTTGGCCACGCTCAGCCGATCGGGCGAAAAATCCTTCGTCAGCATGCTGGGGGAAATATCCAGCACGAGCAGAATATCCATTGCTTCGGCCTCGGTTTGTTCTTCGTACCACAATAGCTGCGGCCGGGCCATGGCCGCGATCAGCAAAACCAGCACCATCCAGCGCAGGGCCTGCAGCCAGCTGCGGGCATACACCACCCAGGTTTTCACCCCCTTCATCGCCGCTTGCCGCGATACCTGCAGGCTCACGTGCCGTTGCCCGGCCGCCCGCCGGTAGCGGTAGATCAGCCAGAGGAGCAGCAGGAGCAGCAGGAGCCAGAGTGGTTCGGCGAATGTCACGGCGGGTTGAGTGTGTGTGTGTTGCGGATGAAATAATAGTTTTCGGATCGTTTCAGGGTTCAGCGGGCCTCAATCAAATGCCGGGCATTTTCGAGGGCTAGTTCGTGCGCGGTTTCCGGCGGGTGCATTTCGGCAAATTTGACCAGGTCGGCTTGTTGCAGCAAAAATTCCAGGGCGGGTTTTTGGGTATCGGGGAAATCGGTGTTTTTCAATTGTCCGGTAATTTCGCGGGTGGTGGATTCGAGCGCCGGAATGCGGTAGTGGCCTTCGAGGTATTCCCGCACGATGAGGCTCAGGACAGCGTAGTACTCCAGCAGGCGCCCCTGTTTCCAGGGTTTTTCCCGCTCCAGCGCTGCGAGTTTTTGCAGGGCTGTTTCCCGGGCCGGCGGCGGCGGAGCTAGTGGCACGGGCGCCGGTACGGGTTGCCGGCGCCAGCGCTTGCGCCGCAGGTAGCGGACCAGGAGGGCCAGCACGAGCAGGCCCCCAAGCCCCCAGGGCCAGTAGTCGAACCACATCGCAGGTTCGCGCCGGATGTCGCGGATGTCGTCCATATCGCTTAGCTCGGAACTTGCGCGCTGCGGCGTCACGAGCAATTCCACCGCATTGGTTTGAACGGTGTCGCCCAGGTGCAACTGCACGGTGAGCGGGGGAAGTGCCGGGCCGATGCTGTCGAAGGCGATCAGTGTAAACCGCTGCACCCACTGCGCGCCGGAGCGGGTCCATTCGGAACGGTCGAGCATGTTGGCGGCGGGCAGCTGTTTGTGCCAGGCGGCAAAACTGACGCGCCGGGGCGCCGCCTGCACGCCGGACACCAGCACGCGCAGCGCGAAGGTGTCGCCGGCTTCCACCCGCGCGGGGTCGAATGCGGCGCCCGCCCGCACCTGCGCCCGGCCAGCTGCAGGCGCCAAGCTCAGCAAACCGATGAAAAACCATTTGCCCTTACCCATGCGCAACAATTTTCGACCGCTGCGCAAAAAAACGCAGCAAGGCCCGGACGTAGGGTTGGTTGGTGCAAAGGCTCAGAAAATCTGCCCCCGCCCGCCGGAACAGGGTTTGGGTGTTGGCCCGGTGCGTCTCGAAGGTGTACAGGTATTGGCGGCGCAGCTGGGTGCTGGTGGTGTCCACCCAAACTTGTTCGCCTGTTTCGGCGTCGGCCACGCGCAGCACGCCGACGTCCGGCAAATCGCGCTCCAGGGGATCCCAGCAGTGGATACCGATACAATCGTGCCGGCGGGCCAACACCCGCAACACATCGTCATATCCATCGGCCAGGAAATCGGACAGCAGGAAACAGACGCTGCGTTTTTTCAACACATTATGAATAAAACGCAGGGCGCCGGCCAGATCGGTGCCCCGCCCGCGGGGTTTGGCCGTCAGAATTTCCCGTATGATGCGCAGGATATGTTGCTTGCCTTTTTTTGGGGGGATAAACAATTCGATCCGGTCCGAAAATAGCAACACCCCCACTTTATCGTTGTTGGCAATGGCCGAAAAGGCCAGCACTGCGCAGAGTTCGGTCAGGTATTCTTCTTTGAATTGGGTATGGCTGCCGAACACCGCCGAACCGCTCACGTCCACCAGCAACATCACCGTGTTTTCGCGTTCTTCTTCGAACACTTTGACGAAGGGCTCGCCCGCGCGGGCAGTTACATTCCAGTCGATTGCCCGCACATCGTCGCCCGGATAGTACAGCCGTACCTCGCTGAACGACATGCCCCGGCCCTTGAACGCGCTGTGGTAGCCCCCCGTGAACAAGTGGCTGCTTAAGCCTCTCGTCTTGATCTCGATCTTGCGAACTTTTTTTAGCAGGTCGGTGGTTTGCATACGAACCATTTACGGAATGACTACAGCAAGTAAAATTTTTGCGATGATATCCTCCTGGCTGATGCTTTCGGCTTCGGCTTCGTAGGTGAGGCCGATGCGGTGGCGGAGCACATCCGGGCAGATATCGCGTACATCATCGGGGGTGACGTAGCCGCGGCGGCGGATGAAGGCCAGCGCGCGGGCCGATTGAGCCAGGGCAATGGAGGCCCGTGGCGAAGCGCCGTAGCTGATGAGCGGGGCCAGGTCTTGCAGGCCGAAGCGGTCGGGGTGGCGCGTGGCAAAAATGATATCGAGGATGTACTGTTCGATTTTTTCGCTCAGGTGTACTTTCGTAACGGCTTCCCGGGCTTTAAGCAGGGTTTCGACCGACACTACTTTTTTGAGGTGCAGGGGTTCGCCGTTGAGGTTGCGGCGGATAATATCGCGTTCTTCGTCTTGCGAAGGATAGCTGATTTTGACCTTGAGCAAAAAGCGGTCTACCTGCGCTTCGGGCAGCGGGTAGGTGCCTTCCTGCTCGATCGGGTTTTGGGTGGCGAGTACGAGGAATGGCTCATCGAGTTTGAACGTTTCGGTCCCGATCGTCACCTGGCGCTCCTGCATGGCTTCCAGCAGGGCGCTTTGCACTTTTGCCGGCGCGCGGTTGATTTCGTCGGCCAGCACGAAGTTGGCGAAGATCGGGCCGCGGCGCACCGTGAACTCCGCTTTGGCGGGGTTATAGATCATGGTGCCCACCACATCGGCCGGCAGCAGGTCTGGGGTGAACTGAATGCGGCTGAAGCGGGCATCAACCGCTTGTGCGAGTGTTTTGATCGCCAGTGTTTTGGCCAGGCCGGGCATGCCCTCGAGCAGGATATGCCCTTTGGTCAGCAGCCCGATGAGCAGGCGCTCGAGCATGGCCTGCTGGCCGACGATCACCTGGGCGGTAGCATCGGTGAGTTTTTCCAGGAAGGCGCTCTCTGCTTGAACCTGCTGGTTGAGCGCTTCCACATCCGTATGGTGTTGCATGCGAAAAGTTGGTTTAGGGTACGCCGGAGAAATTATAGCCGCATACCCGGTGTGTTCAGGTTTGCGCAAGTAACGTTAACAATTGGGTTTGGTGTGCCTTCAGGTGCAATTTTTTATGAATATGGGGGAATACCCGGAGCGATTTCCGTTTCAGCGCGTTTCATAAACCACAGGGTGAAAAACAAATACCAGGCCACACCCATCGCTGTTTCGATGGTATATTCGACCAGGAAGGAACAAAACATCATCACCTGGAAAGCGACAAAAAGATAATCACCGCGGTAGGGCTTTAGCGCCAGCGGATATACAAACGCGAGCAGGCTGAGCGCCAGTCCAAACAAACCCGTACCTGCCAGGATATACAAGAGCTGGTTGTGGGGAAGTTTCGGCGTTTGCTGATACGACGGGAAATGCAAACGCACTACACGCGCTGTTTCAGCGGGCAAATCGCCGGCGCCGGCGCCCAGCCAAGGGCGCTCCTGCCAGATATACCATCCGGTTTTCAGCGAAATCCAGCGTTCGGCGTCGGAATAGTTTTCCCCTTTGTGCTCCAGGTATTGCCGCCAGTCGTACGCCATATAATCTACTTTTTGCGCAAAGCTCGGCATGGTTTTCATGGCCAGCCAGGGCGCGAAGGCCAACAAAGCCAGCAACAACAAGGCGGTTGCCCAGCGCCGGGTGCGCCAAATAAACCGGATGAGGGTGAAAAGCAGGGTGGCATACAACGCCGCCAGCCCACTGCGCACCGATAAAAAATGCGCAAACACAAATAAAAAAACCACCGCCACCGCCAGCCAGCGGCGCTCGCGGGCGGAGCGCCAAAAGTACCGCTCCTGCCACAGCCATCCTCCGGCAATCACCGCAGTGGCCACCAACAGGCTGAACCGGATGTGGTTGCGCGGCGCCGGCATTGACTGCCCCCAGTACATGGCTTGCATGACCGCTTTGAAGTGCAGAAAAAAATAGACTCCGACGCCCACACAGAGCGCCACCATCAACCCTGTCAAAAGGTACAATACCAGCCGGAACTGGCGGCCCGACAGCGGCGGCAGGTTGGCAAATACCCAGGGCAATACCAAAAAAGGCAAGCGGACGCGGGTGCGCTCCAGCCAATAAGCCTGGTCTTCCGACCACAACCCGCTCAGCGCCGGCGCCAGCAACAACAAGAACAACACCGCATACTGCCGCTGCCGGAAAAAATTCCGGAAAGAACCTTCCAGGATTACCCATACGGTACGGATGCCGGGCCAGCTTGTATTTCCCTCGCGGCACAGGCGCCAAAAAGTGGCAAATACCAGTCCCCACATGCTGATGGAGAGCAAAAACGGCGACAATGGCATGCTGACCACCAGCAACACTGCAAAAAACACCACAGCCTGCCCCGGCGCCCCGGCGCCCGCGGCCCATTTCTGCATGCGCTGTCGGATCGTTTGTTTCATGGTATCGATAATAGATTTGTTGCGACGGGGGGGGGGACTTTTCGCCGCCAAAGGGCCCCGTCGCAACAATTCTGATATCCCCATCGCCTGTCTGCAGCCCGACGGGTTTGGATACCGGTGGTTTTGCTTTGGGCAAAGGCAAAGATAGCTGTTCGACGAAAAATATCGGCCCGCCAGCCGCCGAAAAGGCTCTGCCCGGGCCGGTCAGTTCTGCAAAATACCGCTTGAGCCTCAGCAATGCTCGCTCTGCCCCGACCCTGCAACCGGTCTGCTCATGGCTTTTTTACCAACAGTCGTCCAAAAACTCCGCCAATGCGCGATTGTGAAAAGCCGGTTTGAGCGAACTTCTCTACTTTTGCGGCGTTTTAGAACCAACCATGATGCGCGCTTCTGTTTTATTACTCCTTGCAACTTTCCTTCCGGTGCTTTGGGCCTGTAATGGCGACCAAACGGCAGGCAATGCCGATGCTCCAGGAATGACCCGGGAAACCCCTCCGCCCACCCCCGCCAAGGTGGAACATCCGGAACCCAGCAAGCGGGCCGGTAACTTTGAAAACCTGGTAGCCGATTATGAAAGCAAGGACCGCGTGATCTGGCAAAAACCGGGCATCGTCATCGCGTTGTTGGGAGATTTGAAGGGGAAAACGGTGGCCGACATCGGAGCCGGTACCGGCTACTTCACCTTCCGGATGGTGCCTTTGGCCGATAAAGTGATCGGCGTCGATATCGACCCGCGGTTTATTTCGTTTATGGACAGCGTCAAAGTCCGCCTGCCCGAACAATACCGCAACCGCTTCGAAAGCCGCCTGGCCAAACCCGACAATCCGATGCTGACGCCGGAAGAAGCCGACGCGGTAATCATTGTAAACACCTATGGGTATATCGTAAACCGGGTTAAATACCTCCGGACGCTGGCGCGGGGCATGACAACCGGCGCGGAACTGCTGATCATTGATTTCAAAAAAAATAACCTGCCGGTCGGCCCCGACGATGTGTTCAAGGTAGCGCTCAGCCAGGTGGAGCAAGAACTTGGAGCCGCCGGATTTGAGGTGGCCAGGGTGGATAACGAGACGCTCGATTATCAATATATCGTTTTGGCCAATAAAAAATAGGCTGTCGAAACAAACCTGACGGTCCATTGCCCCTACAACCACTGAACATATTAACAACGACTTTATGCGTGGATCGCTGCGATTATTTACCTGGTTTGGCATCCCGGTGCATTTGCACTGGAGCTTCGGACTGATCTTTTTTTATGCCCTCTGGATTGGTTACGCCAACAACCTCGATGCCCTGGGCACCTTGTGGCTCCTGGGATTTTTCCTGGCCTTGTTCGGATGTGTTTTGTTGCATGAGTATGGTCACGCGCTGACGGCGCGGCGCTACGGCGTCCATACGCAGGATATTATTCTGACGCCCATCGGCGGGATCGCCCGGCTGGAGCGCATGCCCGAAAAGCCTGTGCAGGAATTCCTGGTGGCCATTGCAGGACCCCTGGTCAACGTAGGGCTGGCTATCCTGCTGTACTTTTTGGGCAAAATACTTTTTCAGGGCGACCGCTGGACCCTTTTCAGCTGGATACTGGAACAAAACCTGACCCTGGGAAGCGAATCGGAAACCGGGGAGGTGATCGAAGAGTCGGGCATACCGACCACCGGCTTGTTGTTTTATCTCCCTATTTTGGTAGTCACCAATATCGGCCTGGTGGTTTTTAACCTGATCCCGGCCTTTCCCATGGACGGCGGCCGTATTTTCCGCGCCTTGCTCGCCATGCGTATGGGGCGGGTGCGGGCTACTCAAATTGCTTCCTGGCTCGGCCAGGGCATAGCCGTGTTGTTTATCGTCTTAGGGCTTTGGCAAGGCGCTTTCACCCTGGCGCTCATCGGTTTTTTTGTGTTCACCACCGCCCGGACGGAGAATGCCATGGTCCGCCTCGATGCGCTGCTGCGCGACTTCAAAGCCCGCGACCTGATGCGGCCGCAATTTACCCGCCTTTCGGCAAACGACTGGATGCAAACGCCCATTGCCTTGCTCAAGCAGGGCCTGGAACGGCATTTCCTGGTATTCGGCCTCGATGACCGCCTGGTGGGGATACTGGAGGAGCCAGCGATCGTGGCGGCCCTGAAAAAACGCGATCTCTCCGCCGAAATCAGCCGGTATGCGAAGCCGGATGTCAAAATAGTGCAGCAGGATGAAAGCCTGGAGTATATTTACCACCTGCTCCTCCAACGCGGCCTGGGCCTGGTGGCGGTGGTTGACCAGGGTGACTTGGTGGGTGTGGTCGACCAGGCGGGAATGCAGAATTTTTTGCGGCTGCAGGCGCGGTGAAATACCGCCCGGGTTTCTCAGATCAATTCCCGCAATACGATCGTTTTTACCATTTTTTGCTCGCCTCGTTTGATGACGATGCGGACTTTTTTGCCCGGTTTTTTCTGAAAAATACGTTGGATATCGCCCAGGCTATAGAAAGCGGCGGGCGTTCGGCGCACGCTTATGATCTGATCGTCGCGGCGAATATCGGCCTCGGCAGCCGGCGAATTGGGCAACACGTTTTGCACCCGGTAATCGTTGAAGCGGGCGCCGGTGGCGATCAGGCTCAGGCCACTGCGGTCGTACACAAAGGCCTCTTTATATGACCTCCCGGGCTTTAGCCAGATTTGTTCTTTCCGATAATCCAGGATCACTTGAAAGTGACTGAGCAACACATTGCCGATCAACCCGTTCCGCTGGTTGAGATATTCCAGGTTTAGCGTGGTATCGAGTTCCTGGAAATACGTGACGACGCCTTGTTGGGCAAAATTGCCCAGGTGGAGCGCATGCACCCGCCCGGTAAACCCTTCGATATATCCGCCCAGGCCCATACCGATATTGCTGGCCAGTGATCTGGCCGGCGGGTGCACCAGCGGGTGCGTGTTGCTGAACAGGAGCAAAGGAAGCCCGGCGCCCGTATCCACCAGTAGCTTCACCGGCGCGGTGGAATCGGGCAGCAGGTGCAGCCGGGTGTTGAGGTAAATTTTGTTTCGGAAGATTTCAACCGGGACGGGGGTAAACCCGGCTTCGCGCAGATGGAAGGTCTCCCGGTCGTAAAGGGTCAGCGTATGACGGTCGTAATTGATTTTCACTATAAACTTTGAAAATGCCATGGCCGACAGGATACCATGTACGTCCACGCCTGCATACTCCTCAAAGCGGAAATAGTCTTCCTGCAAGACCAATATATCTTCGGCGGGTGCAAACACCTTGTCGGGAATATCAAAACGGATCTGGCGGGCCAGGTAAGCGATCAGGGTGGTTTTCATGTCGGAGCCGGTGACCCTGAACTCGCGCTCGTACTGTATGCGGAGGATGTCGCTGATCTCGCGTTTGGTCAGAATGGTGTGTTCTGCGCCGGTATCGAAAATAAATTTCAGGGGCAAATAGCCGTTAAAATTCAGGGTGAGAATGATAAAATTGTTGAGGTATTCAAAGGGGATTTCCACCTGTTTGCGGCCGCCAACGGCAGAAAAACCACTTTGGGCAAGGGCAGATGAAAAAAGGGTACAGACAAACCCAAGCAAAAACACCAGTCTGGTCATCGGCAGGAAATTGAGAGTGCGGGCAAACGCGTTAATGGGACAGGGATAAGGTCGTGCGGGTTGCTTGGGCTGCTAATTTCGCTATTAACCCGGAATTGTTGGCGGTAAAATTCGATGTGTGCCGGGATTTTACAGCTGTATCCCCCAAACAAGCGGTAAAAAAAAGTATAAAAACCCGAGTAAAAGCAAAATAGCAATCAAATCCAGCAAAAAGCCTGCACGAGCCATATCGCGGGTGGTCAGGTACCCCGAACTGAACACGATGGTGTTCGGCGCGGTAGCTACCGGCAATCCGAACCCGAACGAAGCCGCCAGCGCGGCGCTCAGCAACATGCCGAACGGGTCGGCGCCAACCGCGCCGGCCAGTGCCGCCAGCACCGGCATCATCATGGACGCGGTAGCCACATTCGAAGCGATTTCGCTCAGCAAAGTAACGACCACTAGCACGGCCAATACGATCAGGGCTGGGGGAAGTACGCGAAGGCTTTCCATCATGCCGCCCATCCAGGCCGCCAGGCCGCTGCTGTCGAACCCTTTTGCCAACGCCAATCCCCCGCCGAAAAAGAGCAAAACGCCCCATTGGATGCGCAGGGCGTTGTCCCAGTCGAGCAAAGGTTTGCCCGGGTGGGCATTGCCGGCAGGCAACAAAAACAGGCACAAAGCGCCGGCAGTGGCCACCACGGTGTCGTTGCAGTTGGGCAACCACCGGTACCAAAGCAGGGAGCCGGTCAGCCAGCACACGATCACGGCGCCAAATAACCACATCAGCCGCCGCTCAGGTGCGGACAGCGCGCCCAAGGCCTGAATTTCGGCCTGCAAGGCCTGGCGATAGCCGACGCCCGCTGTGTTTTTTTCCGGCGGGTAAAGCCGGATGAGCAACAACCAACACCCGGCGAGCAAAACGACCGCAAAGGGAAAGGCAAAAACGAACCACTTCCAGAAGCTCAGCTGTTCGTGCATTTCCTGTTGCACAAATCCGAGGAAGATAGCGTTGGTCGGGGTACCTACAATAGTAGCCATTCCGCCGATGGAACACGCATACGCAACACCCAGCATGAGGGCTTTTCGAAAATTATGATTGCCTTGTTCCTGTTCCACCCATTGCCCGCTGCTGACGGCAATAGCCACAGGGGTCATCATAACCGCAGTGGCAGTGTTCGATATCCACATGGAAATAAAACCCGTGGCCACCATAAAGCCCAGTACGATGCGCGCCGGATTGCTTCCCAGCCACAAGACCAGTTGAAGGGCGATGCGGGTATGCAGGTTCCAGCGCTCGATGGCCCTTCCGAATAAAAAACCGGCCAGGAACAGGAAAATGATTTGGTTGCCAAATTCCGCCGAAACATCCTTGACCGGCAACACCCCGCACAGCGGAAATAACACCAGGGGCAACAAAGCCGTCACAGCCGTGTGCACGACTTCGGTAATCCACCAAATCGCCATCCAGGCAGTTATGCCAGCCGTGTACTGCGCCTCAACCGGCATGCCAGGGGGCGCCGGCGCCAATACGATCAGAATAAAAAGGAGCGGACCCGCCAGCTGGGGCAACCAATTGTGTTTCATATTCCGCGTTTTCACTGCGCCTAAAGATATTGCGGTGTGGTGTACCGCCGCGATTTTTTTTGGCGCACGCAACCGGCGCACTGCCCCTATGCCGGTTGCTGGCAGAGCGCCCGGAGCAACAGCCGGTGATCATACCACCCTCGCCGGCTCCAATCTGCCGGCCGTGGATGGAATATTTGGCGGTGTGCGTGGCAAAAATCCGGCGCCCGGTTTTACATTCGCGCACTGTAATTCAGATACGCCTTATGCCAACCATACCTTCCTCCGAAATCGCCGCGCTCCGGCGCAATTATACCCAGGAATCCCTCTCCGAAACGGCGGTGCAACCCGACCCCTTCGAGCAATTCGACCGCTGGTTTAAGGAAGCGCTCAGCAGCGAATTGGTCGAACCCAATGCCATGACCCTCGCTTCGGCTACCCTCGACGGGCGGCCCAGCGCCCGCATCGTCCTGCTCAAAGGTTTTGATCATCAGGGATTTGTATTTTATACCAACTACGGCAGCCGTAAAGGAAAGGAACTCGACGACAATCCACAGGCAGCCCTGTTGTTCAATTGGCTCGAACTGGAACGCCAAATCCGGATTGAAGGCAGCGTGGAGCGGGTGAGCCCCGAAGAATCGGAGGCCTATTTTCAAAGCCGGCCCAAAGAAAGCCAGATCGGCGCCTGGGCCAGTCCGCAGAGCCAGGTTATTGCGGGCCGGGATGCTCTGGAGGCCGCTTTGGATGAACTCCAGACAACCTTCAAACACGACCCGGTGTTGCCTTTGCCGCCGTTTTGGGGGGGCTACCGCGTACGCCCGCAACTATTTGAATTTTGGCAAGGGCGCGAAAGCCGCCTGCACGACCGCATCCAATATACCCGCACGGAAGAGGGCTGGAATATCGGGCGGTTGGCGCCCTGACTTATGCTCTGAACGCGTCAGTACGTCCAAACCTCCAGCGGACCACCGCTTGACTGTACCAGCAGGCGCCCGGGCGCGAGCCAGATTTGGGCGCCCGCCTGCCGGGCAACAGGCGGCAACGGCATTTGATGGGTGTAAAATCCCTGCAGGTCTTGTATGTGCAGCCGACCAGCCGTGTGATACAATAAATAATTTTGAATCAGGATAAAGGAATGCATGCCCTTCAAAGGAATCAGCCGTAGAAATTGGCCGTACACGTCGAAACAAAACACGCCCAGGGACGTATCGCAGGCCAAGACCTCGGCGCCGTTGTCCCGTATGGTCTGTACGGCAATGCGCGCCGGTTGAATTTGACTCAATGCCTGGCTTTCGAAAAGCAGGGCGCCATCGGGGCTGATTTTTTTTAACTGAAATGCTACTTCGTCGTACAACCAGATATTGCCGTCGGCAGCCGCTGCAACGGTGCGCACCTCCGGAAAACCGCCTTGAATCAGGTTCAATTCCCCGAGCATGGTCAGGGTACGGTCCAGAAATATTACCGTGCGGAAATCGGCATACCAGGCCAGTACCTTCAAGGGGTTGGTCGCATCCAGCCCGCAGGCCTGCCCGAGCCGGTTGTTGGTGTACCGCGCGATAAGCCGGCCGTCGGGTCCGTATTTTTCCAGTGCATTCTGGTCATTGATCAAATAAATATTGCCCAGGTTGTCGGAGGTGGCGAAACGCGCCTTTAAAGCCAGCTGAAGCGCCCGTTGAAGCGTATCGGCCGGCGCTTGGGCCGGCAAGCTTGACCACCACGAGCAGGGCCAGCAGCCCTAACAATATCCGTATTCTGCGTTTCATGGTTCGTATTGCCTGGGAAGTTGCCCACAGCCGGCGGCACGGGCGGTTTTTCCCGGCAACCCATTGCGCTGGGGCACACACGCCGCCCACGATCAAAATGCAAAGCGAAAGTATGGGAAATTCAAGCGGAAAGCACAAAAAACAGCGCACGTCAATTTGTCACTATCAACCTTGGATTTAATGCCATTTTGGCGCATTTCTTTTTGATGTGCTGTCAAAATATCTTTCCAGGGCCGCCTGGTACAGGAATTGCAAAACCTGGATTAAATTAAAAACACAAATCGAACTATGGCACTCTTACGTTTGCACCCCGTTCCCGCTAAAAACCCGGTCTACGATTTTTGGAATTCCGCCTTTCACAACACCTTGCTGACCCAACCGATGGTCAATATTTTAGAGTCGGACGATGGGTTCCGCATAGATCTGGCCGCGCCCGGTTTGAGCAAACCGGATATCGAATTGCGCATCGAAAAGGACCTGCTGACGGTCTCGTCTGCAAAAAAAGCCGCTCCGGCGGCGGATGGTATTCGCGTTCACCGGCGCGAATTTGCCTGCGGCCCATTCGAACGCGTTTTCCGGCTTCCGGAAAACATCGACACGGAAAAGGTGTCGGCCACTTTTACCAACGGCGTCCTGCACATTCAGCTGCAGCGCAAAGCCGAACCACAACCGGTCGTCAAAACTATCCTGATCGAAGGCTAATGCGACCACCTGATTCCACCCTGCACTTTGAAACCGTTAAAATTTGTTAAAACATGCGCAGCTTAGCAAAATTTCGCCCGAACCCTTCAACCAAACTTTTCCCGGACGGTTTATTCGAAGATTTTTTCAACCGCTCGATTGCAGACTTTGTCGGCTCAGATGTGTTGATCACCCAGCCGGCGGTCAATATCCTCGAAACGGAAACTTCCTTTGTTCTGGAAGTGGCTGCCCCAGGGTTTGACAAGCAGCAGTTCGAAATACAAGTTGCGGACGACGTCCTGACCGTACGCGCCAAACACGATGAGAACGAGCAAGAAAAACAGGAGCGGTTCACCCGCAGAACGTATCGCTTCGAAGCCTTCGAACGTACTTTCAGGCTGCCGCAAACCGTGAACCAGGATGGGGTGTCTGCTGTTTATGAGAATGGCATTCTGATGGTTACACTGCCGAAAAAAGAAGAGGCCGTTTCGAGTGCAAAAGCCATAACGATCGGTTAAATGGCGCTCAACCCGTGAAAAACAAAAGCATTGTTTTTATAAGGTTAGTTAATAGGGTTTTAGGTGTTTTCATGGAGCCGGGGCAGCAATGTCCTGGCTCTTTTTTCGCCTAACTAACCATCGCAGCCTCCGCCATACTCCACAACGGTGCAACGCGATTTTCGCGGGTATTGGAAAACTTCGGGCTCGTTCTGGCTTGAAAATGCTAATTTTACGCCGAATCACTTTAGACTTGTTGCGACGGGGGCTTAGAATCGGCTGTCGCAACAAGTCTATTATTCTTTACCGCAATTCCCGGATCCTGTGATGCACCCAACCGGACAATTCCCAAACGAAACCTACCTGAATGGTTTGCGTGAAAACCCGGAATCCACGCTTGCAGTGGTTTATGATGAATTTCGGGCTCCGATCATCCGGGCAGTGCAGTTATTGGGTGAACCGGAAGAAACCGGCGCCTATGCTTTCCAATTGGCAGCAAATGACGCCGTCTGCCTGGCGCGAACCGGTAAAATACCGGCGACAATTCCCTTCTTTATCTTCCTGAAAGCGCTTAGCCTGGCCCATTTGCGCGAATGGCAACAAGCGGAAGGCCGTGCTGTTTCGCCCGCTCCAGGTTCGCCGGAAGAAGGGCGCCAGGAATTGCCTGGCCCGGAAGCGTTGCGGCAAACCCGCGAAAAATTATATGCCTGGTCTTGCCTTCAGCACCTGGATCCGTTATGCCAGCAGATCCTGACGGCCAACCCGGATGCGCCGGCATTTCCGGCAGACAACGACGGCCCGGAAAGCCAATCCGATTGCGCCGCCAAATATTTACAGCGCTTGCAAACCGCCGAAACACCCCTCGGCGCACTGCCTGATTGGGCCGTTGCTGCGCTTCGCGACGCGGAGGGTTATGCCATTTGGCAACGCACACAAGTACTCGAACAGGAATGGATGGCAGGAGGAGAACCGGCCACTCCCGAATCCAACCGTATCTGGCGTTGGGCGGTGGCCGCCTTACTCCTGGCGGCAGTGGGGTACGGCGCCTACCAGTTTTATTTCCGGCCAAAAACGGCCGCTGAAGTATTCGCCGATAATTTTGTACCCCCGGCAAGCTTGTTGCAAGACATGAAAACACGGTATGGCGCTGAAATGGGAAACGACTCGGTCAGCGCGCGCCCCAATGAATGCCTCCGCCTGCTGCAGGAGGCCGATGCCCATTACCAGGCCAAAGACTTCCAGGACGCTGCCGACCCGCTTTTGTTAATCGTCCTGGACTCCAATTCCATCTGCCAATCCGACGCATGGTATTTTCTGGGGATCATTCAGTTAAAACTGGAAGACCCGGCCACGGCTATCCAATGCTTTGCAAAAATTGAAGACCTGGGCCGCTACGGGGAGGACTTGTATTGGTACCAGGCCCTCGCGTTTGTTCAATTGGCCAAAGAAAATCCAATGATGCGCGACAAGGCGCGCCGGGCTGTGGAACGAACACTCGGCAATACCCGCGACCCACAACGCCGGGCAAGAGCGGAAAAAATGTTGCAAAACCTCTCAAAATAAACGCGGCTGATGCAAATGCTGGAAAAGTATTTTTTAAGTCTGACAGCGCTGCAACAGGCGCGCTTCGGCAGGTTGGAGCCGTTGTACCGCGAATGGAATGAGAAAATCAATGTGATCTCCCGGCAGGATATCGACCATCTGGAACTGCACCACGTGTTACATTCGCTGGCTATTGCCAAAGTATTTGCCTTTAAACCGGGCGCCCGCTTGCTGGATTTGGGTACCGGCGGTGGATTTCCAGGAATACCGCTGGCTATTTTGTTGCCCGAAGTGGATTTTACTTTGGTAGACGGCACCGGAAAGAAAATTACAGTAGTGAAAGAAGTTGTACAGGCGCTGGAACTGTCCAATGTGACGGCCCTGCACTGCCGGGTCGAAGAATTGAAAATGCCGGGCGCCTTTGATTTTGTCGTATCACGGGCTGTAGCGCCGTTGGATAAACTGTTATTGTGGAGTCACCGCTTGTTCAAGAAAAAACACCTGCATGCTTACCCCAACGGCTTGATTGCCCTGAAAGGCGGCAATATCAACGCCGAACTTGCCGCACTCCCAGGAGACGGCCGGAGCTATACCGATATTTTCCCCATCCAAAACTACATACCAGAGCCCTGGTTCGAGGACAAATGGGTGGTGTATGTCCAGGGATAAGGGCGGATACCAAACCTGCCGGCCCACTGAAGGCTACCGGTCAAAACGGTCCAGGTCGTAGCGTTCAATTACCCCGATTAATTTTTCTGCATACGACCGGTCGGTGGCATAGCCGAGGTTTTCAAGGCCATGCGCCCAGCTGCGGTAATTCAGTCCGTACTTTTTTAATCGGGCGTACCGCCCATTGGCCAACATTTCGCTGTGCGCGCGCCAGCTATCCCAGGGTGTTTTGAAAATACGAAAAAAATCTTTGTGGTGGTCGTCGCTGAAATTGGAGCAATGGCCCTTGCCACATTTTTTGGAGAAACATTTCATCCCGAAATGGTTGTTGTTGCGCACGGCCAGTTTGCTGGTTCCATAACGGCTTTCCACAAGTCCTTGTGCCAGGCTGATACTGGCTGGAATACCGTACCGGTGCATTTCCTTCACAGCAATTCCGGAAAACCGGGCAATATACTTTTCGGTTTGGTCTGTTTTAAGATCGAAGGCGCCGATCGGTGCAGCTTCATTCGCCGTATTCCTTCGCTGCTTATTTTTCTTCGGTTCTTTTGGCGCCTGTTCCGGTTCGGTGGCGCGGTCCCAGTTCAGTGATTTACCCTGTGGCCGCTCGGTGACTTCGAGCGCCGTTTCAACCGGCCCTACGCTGACGTAATCCTCCACACCGGTTTGGGAAAACAGCCAAAATTGCCGGTCCGAAAATAACAGCATATAGCCAACCACGGCCAAGGTGCCCAGTTTGAGTATGGTGCGCTTCCGGAATACGCCCATGGTGTAACGATTGGCCTGAAACCGGAATGCGATCCAACTGCGGCGGAGGCGCAGGTAAAACAAGCGCAAAACCATTTCCAGCGAAGGGGGCTCTGCGGGTTCCTGGTACAGGCGCCCGGGCGCCGAAGCCCGGCTGCGGCGTTGTACGGAAGGGTTGATGCGTAATCCTGGCTGCGATTTATTGTCCTCCGTTTCGGCATACCATTTCATTTTTCCCATGATGACGGCGGAGTTGGATTTTTATAATTAGCTTCCATAAAATATTCAAAGGCAAATATAAAACAAAATGTGTTTTAAATACAAAGTGTTTTAAAAATATTTTATCTCCGGTGCTTTTCTTCGGTTAGCAGGCTGTATTTTCCGGGGCAGGCATCTTTATTTCGCTTTTTAGCGCCAACTCAGGCAGCATTCGCGGCGTTCCCCTCGTTTCCTCTTTGCTCGCACGGGGGCGTGCTTGCCGGAGTGCATTTTTTTTCAAACATTTGAACCGAAAACTTCCTATGGATTTCGCCCTCCCGTTGGAACAAACTGAAAATAACCTGATCACGGCCCTCACACGCCAGGAGCGTTGGGCGCAGCACCAGTTGTACGAGCAGTACTACGGTAAGATGATGGGGGTATGCCTGCGATATGCCGGTTCGCGCGATGAAGCGTTGGATTTGCTCCATGAAGGGTTTATTAAAGTGTTCCAGAACATATCCCGGTACAAAGCCGGCACTTCGCTTACTGCCTGGATCCGTACGATCATGGTGAACACCTGTATTGATTATTACCGGAAGACTATCCGGCGGCGCACGGAAGACCTCGCGCAGGCCCATTATTTGTCGAACGATGACCCGGATGCTTTAAGCCACCTGACCGAACAGGAAATCCTGAGCGCCATCCACGAACTGTCGCCGGCTTACCGGGCAGTATTCAACCTGTATGTGGTTGAAGGCTATTCGCATAAAGAAATAGCCGACGCCCTTCAAATTACCGAAAGCACCTCCAGAAGCAACCTGGTTAAAGCCCGAATCAAACTAAAAGAGTTTTTCAGTACCCGGAGTATGGAGTTTGAAGAACGGGAACGCTAAGCCGACGCACGTTATGAGTGAGAAATATTTTGATCAACAGATGCGGTCAGTTTTGGAAAATCTGGAGCCCGAATACGATGCTTCCAGCTGGCCCGTACTGGAGCGCAAGTTAGCTGCCGCTTCGGCCGGCGTACCTGCCGAGCCCGCTGACGCCGTCGACCAGGCCGTTTTGCCAACGCTCCGGCGCCTCGAAGCGCCGTTTCAATCAACGCATTGGAGTCTTCTTGCCCAACGGTTGAATACCCAGGCTTTTCGCCTGCGCCGGTTGCGCGTGGCTAAAATTGCCGAGGCAGCCCTTCTTTTATTGGTACTTTGGAATGCCGGTTTTTTCCTGGACAACGCCAGCGCCGGGCATACGTTCCCGCGCCCGCTCCACCTGCCGAACGTGCCGGTTGCCGGCATTCCGGAAGACCCGCGCCACCGGGGAAACGCCTCTGTGCCACACGTCGTTTATTTCAGCCCGGCACTTTCTGATGCCGCAAATGACGCCGCGTTGGACTTGTTGGCTTCGCCCGGTACCGGCTGTGTCCTGTCAAACGATTACACGGTTGCGCCTGCCATTTCGTCGCTGCTCCATAGATTGAACGGCCTGGTTCGTCCGGCGCAGACCAGGGTGTACGCCGCTACCGATTTGTTGCCCTGCGATGCCTTGGCCTTCATGACGGTTCGGAAACGACCGCTTGCGTTTGCTCCGATAGAACCGTACAAACCGGTTGCCTCCGGTCCGTTCTATTTGGCCGCCAGCGTCTCCGGCGATCAAAACCAGGTATTGGTCAACGGCATTCGCCGCGCCAGCCCGGGTTATGGGGCCACCCTTGCCGTTGGCTTCCGGCCAGGCGTATGGGGCGTGGAGGCAGGCTTAGGGTATGCGCACAAACGGTATACGCCGAAACGCGAAGTTGAAATTTACAGCGGCAATCTGACGGACGGATATTTTGGCTCCACACTTACCGAGGTGAGTGCCGGGCAGGTGACCCTGCCGCTGAAAGTGACTCGCCGGATAGCCCGGCTTGGAAAAACATCCTTGCACGCCGTTGCAGGGCTTACCGCAAATATTACAGCTGAAAAGACGTACGATTACGGCACCGTGTATTTTGCCCCTGATATGTTGCCTCCCAACTTTTTGCCCGATCCGAATCAATCGCCCAAACTGCGGCAATCCGGACGGGGTATATTGGAAAACGGGCGGCTGGCCGGCAATGTCGCCGCCACCATTGATGCCGGCCTCCGGCTCGAACGGCCGATCGCAGGCAGCCGGTTCACGGCATTCATCGAACCTGCTTTCCGGCAAAATTTCGCCGGAAAGGGCCTCGGCCCCAGGCGGGAACCGATCAATACGCTTTCCATCCAGGCCGGCGTAATGGCTTATTTATAGGGTATAACCCGCAACTGCATCTGGGCTCTGAACCCAAAAGGGCCGTTTGAATTTAAAAAAAAGGGTTACGCAGCACCGTTCTGCGTAACCCCTTTGCCATACCGCGTACCGGGCGCGGTAGTTTATTCCCCGAATATTTCGCGCAGCTTGTCGGCCAGCTGTTCGCCGCGCAGGTTTCGCTGAATGATCCGGCCGTCGGGATCGATCAGGAGCGTTGCCGGAATGGAATTCACCGAATACAAAGCGGCGTGTTCGCTTTTCCAACCTTTGAGGTCGCTGATATGATGCCAGCTTAGTCCATCCTGTTTGATGGCATTGGTCCAGGCGTTTGCTTCCCGGTCGAGGCTGACGCCCAGGATGTCGAAGCCCTTTTCTTTGTACCGGTTGTACATCGCCACCACATTGGGGTTTTCCCTGCGGCAAGGGCCGCACCAGCTCGCCCAAAAGTCGATCAGCACATATTTGCCGCGCATTTTGCTCAACGCGTATGGTTCGCCTTCGGGCGTATTGCCGACCAGATCCGGCGCTTCGGACCCCGGTGTAAACGTGGAATTGCGTTTCAGCTCATTTTCAAGCCGGCCGACTTCGCCCAGGTCCCTGGCTTTGTACTGATTGATATATTGGCGGGCAAAAGCCAGGTGATCCGGGTGGTTGGCCGCCTGAAGGCCGGCGATGGCGCCCGCCAGGGCGCGGCGGTGCAAGGGGGCGCCGGGGGGCAGTTTGGCTAATTGCGCGTTGATCATTTCTTTCGAAGCTGAAACATTGGCGCCTAATTGGGACAGGAGCAGTACGTAGTTTTTGAAGGCGTCGAACACATCCGGGGTCGTTTCGTACCCGGCATCGCTCAGATTGGCGTAGTCGAAAAAGGATTTACTGTAAAAGGTCAATTCGTCGGGGCTGTCGGTTTTGTCGGTCGTATAGTCCGGCGATAATTGCAGTGTGGCAGAACGCCAGAGCATGGGATTCGATTTTTTTACCGAATCCAGAAACCGGACTTTTTCCTTGCCATGGGCTTGCAGGCGTTCATTGGCCGATTTGATGGCTGCCTGGTCGCGGGTTGTTCTGGCCTGGCGCAGTTCCATGCGAAGGGTATCGCCGGTGTTGCGAAGCGTTTCCAGCTGCAAACGCAAACGCTCGTAGCTGGTATTCGCTTCGGAACCGGTCGTCCGGCCTTTCTCCATAAATTGGGCATTGGCCCAAAGCGTAAATGTCTTTTCCTTACCTAAAACGATCCGGCCATTCTGGGATTCGTTGAAGCCGATGCAGTACATACCGGCCGGGGGCATGGGCGCCGTCAGCAGGTAAGAGCCGTCGGTCTGACGGGGGCCTTCGGCGATAACGCGGTAGGCTAGCCCGAGTGGTTCGTACAAAAAGATTTTTTCCGCATTGGCCGGCGCATCTACAATTTTGCAAAGGATAGTCAGCGGGTCGTCGCCGCCGCTTTTTCCTTTTGGTGCGTTGGCCGGTTGTTGGTAGGCGTGCAGGGAAAGGGGAAACAGGAAAAGAAAAAGTAGTTTCTTCATGTCAATGGAAGTACGTTGTTTTAGACGGAAAACAGGGGGAGCCCATGGTATTCAAAATGGTTGCATGCGCTGCCGGTTTTCGAAATAAATTTGAAAAAGCAAAATTAAGGAATACGCCCCCATCCCTTCGGCATCGCACGCGTTAATAATGGCTTAATGCCAAAAACTGCTTTGCCAGGCGTCGGCTGTTTTACTCCACCTTAAGGGTGTCTGAAGCCGTAAAATACTCCGCCAGGCCGTAGAGTATGGCGCCGTTTTGCTCGGCCTTGACCCGTTTTTTTCGAACGAGGTAGAGCGTCCAGGTGCCCGGCGCCAGCGCGGCCAGTTTGGCTGCCGGGAATTCAATCGTTTTTTGCCCGGGTATCCCGGAGATTTCCATCGGCACGGTAAGGCTGCCGCCGGTTGATTCCCAAAGCAGTACGATGGATTCTCCCTGCTCCAGCGGGGCGCCGTTCCAGCGGAGCGTATCGGGCCGTTGGCGGGAGAGGCGCCCGGGGCCGAAAGAAAACGACGTGATGGCCGGCAAATCGACTGGAAAGGAAAACGCCTGTTCGCCGTATTTCCAGCTAAAGGTATGCCGGTTGTGGTAACCGGCGGGCTGCTCCAACTGGTACCGCACCCCTTTGCCATACACGGCAGGCATCAAGGTGCCATTGTACCGGACGCCTTCAGGGGCTTCAATGGCCTCCAACTCCGCTTGCGGGCCGCGCGCCTCCCGTAAGGTAACTTCTGCCCGGAACTGGCCTTCGGACGCCAGATAACGCACATAACATTCGGCGGTCCGTTTGCGAGCGGACGGCGTATCGGTACAGGCGCTGATGAGCGGAAAACCAAGTGCCAAAAAAAAGATGTATTTCATGCTGCGGTATACAATTATATTTGCCTCCGACCAAAGCCGGTCCATTGAAAAACGACGGGAACGAAGCGTGCGGCAAAGTTCCGCTTCACGGCCTGAATGGCCAACTTATACCCGTTTTCTTTCACAAACTAATCCGGCCTATTCACCACCTCCAGGTATGCCTCTGCACAATACACCGGCGCGAACCTGAAATAAAGCATCAATTTGCAACGCTGTTAGCATGAAAAAAGTGCTAATCACTGATGATACGCATCCTTTGTTGCTGGATGGCTTGGAGCGTATGGGCTTTACCTGCCACTATCTTCCGGATATCACGCCGGCTGTTGCCCGGAAAATTATTTCGGAGTACCAGGGGCTGATCATCAACAGCAGAATCAGCGTGGACCGCAGCATGCTCGACGCAGCAAAACAACTCCGGTTCGTGGGGCGCCTGGGGTCGGGGATGGAAATCGTGGATCGCGAATATGCCGCCCGGCAAGGAGTAGCCGTCGTCAGTAGCCCCGAAGGTAACCGCAACGCGGTAGCCGAACACGCGCTGGGCATGTTGCTTGCCCTGACCAACAACCTGCTGCGCGCCGACCGGGAAGTCCGGCAAAATATTTGGCGCCGGGAGGCCAACCGCGGCACAGAATTGCTGGACCGAACGCTGGGAATAATCGGCTTCGGGCATACGGGAAGCCAGTTTGCCCGGAAATTAGCCGGGATGGAGATGCGGGTTTTGGCCTATGACAAGTATAAAACAGGGTATACCGCCGGGATGCCCTGGGTAGAAGAAACGGATTTGGAGGCAATTCAGCGACACGCCGACATTATAAGCCTGCACCTGCCCCTGACCACTGAAACCCGGCATTTGGTAAATAAAAAGTTCATTGACCGCTGTAAAACCGGTTTTATCCTGATCAACACCGCCCGGGGCGCCTGTATCAAGACACAAGATGTAGTGGCCGCGCTCGAACGGGGAAAAATCGGCGGCGCGTGCCTGGATGTGTTTGAAAACGAAAAACCAACCAGCTTCAGCCTCGCCGAACAAAGCCTGTACCAACGGCTCCATGCACTCGATCAGGTTATCCTGACCCCGCATGTAGCCGGATGGACGCATACCTCCAAACGGATGCTTGCTGAGGTACTGCTGGAAAAGATAAGAGCGGTCGTTTTTCCGCAAAAATTGGCCTGAAGCCGGCCGGCAGGCGCTGCTTTTTGTCAAAACCTGAACAATGTTACCCCCGCTATAGTAATGCTGCCAAGCAGTTTTACTAACATTGCGGGCCTTTATAAAACTCCGAGCGCCAAATTTGAATTTATTCGATTCAGTGAATAATCAACCTCTGTTCTATGGTACGTTCATTACTACTGTTTTTTGCCATGCTCTTCAGCGCCGGCGCCACCATCGCCCAATCCACCGTCCTGACGGGCAAGGTGACCGACGATCAGGGCGAAACGCTGATCGGGGCTACTATCAAAGTGCTGAAAGGCACCAGTTTCGTACGCGGTACGATCACAGACTACAACGGTGAATACCGGCTATCCATCGACCCTGGTAACTACGACGTAGAAGTGTCTTATACGGGCTTCCAGGCACAAAAAGTGACCGCCGTGCGCGTTTTGGTCAATACCATCAATACCCTCGACTTTACCCTGGTTTCGGGCAATGTGCTGGGTGAAGTGACGGTTTCGGCGTTTAAAGTCCCACTCATCGAGCAGGATAAAACGCAAGGAGGCCAAACGCTGACCTCCGAACAAATCCGCAACCTGCCTACCCGCAGCGTGAACGCCATCGTGGCCACCACTGCCGGTACGACCTCCATCGACGGAGGCGCCATCAACATCAAGGGCTCGCGGTCGAATGCAACCAACTACTACATCGACGGTATCCGCGTTTCCGGATCCCCGCCACCGGTGCAGGATATCGAGCAACTCCAGGTCATTACCGGCGGTTTGGGCGCTGAATATGGCGACGTAACCGGCGGTGTGATCTCGGTGGTCACCAAAGGCCCGGCCAGCGAATACCATGGCTCGCTCGAGGTTGAGAACTCCAACGGGTTGGACCCCTACGGCTGGTTTTTAGCAACCGGAAACGTCAGCGGACCGATCCTCAAAACCAAAGGAGGTGAAGGCCGGCCGGGGCGTACGCTGATCGGCTTCCGCTTGTCCGGACAATTTTTAAAACAAAAAGACGACGACCCGCCGGCGCTCCCTGTGTACCGGGTAAAAGATGAATTGCTGCCGGACCTGACTGCGCATCCGCTCATCCTTCAAAACGGAACGCCCACCTCCCGGGCAGAATCCTATACCCAGGACAGCGTCGTCCGGATGAAGTACAACCCGTATGAGAAACGCCAGGATATTGACGTAACGGCCAAACTGGATTTCCGGCTCACCGATAACATCGATTTCAGCGTAACGGGCACCTATAAAGACGTGGAAAACCAGTTTACGCCGGGCGGATGGCGTTTGCTCAACAGCCAGAACAACCCGACCAACTACAGCCAACGCTATCGCGGTATCGCCCGCCTCCGGCACCGCCTCGGCAGCTCCGACGGCAGCGGCGGCGCAGCCAACCGCGTCTCCATTTCCAATGCCAGCTATACGCTGCAATTCGGGTTCGAGCGCGGTTTGGGCGAAACTGCCGATCCGCGGCACGGCGATCGCTTGTTCGACTACGGCTACATCGGCCGGTTCAATTTCAACTACCAGCCGATCATCGGCGTAAACAACGCCGGTAACATCGCTCATATCGACAACTTCGAAGAGTTTGCCGGCTTTGAAAATGGCCCGGTGGTCGCCAACCCCGGCTTGATGGCCTACAACGAATTTGCCAACCAGGAAAACTTCAATACCTTCCTGGCATTCAACGGCCGCTTCACCTCGGTGTACGACGATATCTGGTCGGGTATGCACAGCAACATCGGCCTGGTGTACAACAGCTACGCTAAAAGCGAAAGCGATATCCTGACCGGCATCGCATCCGCCAGCTTCGACCTCAAACTCGGCCGCACGGGCACGCACAACATCCAGTTTGGCCTGCTGACCGAGCAACGCACCGAGCGCAGCTACAGCGTGGCGCCCTTCGGCCTGTGGAACCTGATGAGCCTGGTTACCAACAACCACTTCAACGGCCTGGATACCACCAAAGTGATCGGTCAGTTTGAAGTTCCCCAATTGGGCGACTCCGTCGATTTGTATGCCAATGCCGTCGTCGATCTGGAAGACTTTAAATTCTACCGCTCGGTCCGTACGCTGCTGGGCCGCGACATATCGGAATACGTGAACCCGAACGAACTCAGCCCCGACCAACTCAGCCTGGGGATGTTTTCGCCCCGCGAGCTGACCGACCAGAGCCTGATTGGCTACTACGGCTACGATTATCTCGGTGAAAAACTGGACAACAACGTCACGTTCAACGATTTCTTCACGAGCAAAGATGCCGACGGCGTGCGGACCTTCCCCGTTGCGCCGCTGCGCCCCCTGTATCAGGCCGCCTTTATCAAGGACAAGTTCACCTTCAATAAAATGATCTTCAGCCTGGGCCTGCGGGTCGAACGCTTCGACCTGAATACCAAGGTCATGCGCGATCAGTATTCCCTGTATGAAGTCATGAGCGCCAAGGATTATTTCTCCACGGTTCCCGGCGCGCCCGCTCGCCCCGGTACCATTGGCGACGACTTCAAGGTGTATGTGAACAGCGCCCAGGACCAGTCGTTGAAAGCTTTCCGCAGCGGCAATACCTGGTACCGCGCCGATGGTACCGAAGTGCCGGACGGCAACGTTATTTTCGGCGGCGGCGTTGTGGCGCCCCTGCTGCGCGACACGGTATCCGGCGATGATATTTTCGACCCGCGCTTCGATCCGAATACGGCATTTGAAGACTATACGCCGCAAGTCAGCTGGTTGCCGCGCCTCGCCTTCTCGTTCCCGATTTCGGAAGACGCCAACTTCTTCGCACACTATGATATTCTCGTGCAGCGCCCGCCCAGCAACTGGGAGGTGACCCCGCTCAACTACATCTATTTCTACGTGCCGGGCCGCACACCGGGCAACAATGCCAACCTGAAGCCCGAGCGTGTGGTGGATTACGAGGTAGGTTTCCAACAACGCCTCAACCAAAATTCGGCGCTCAAATTCTCGGCGTACTACCGCGAATTGCGCGATATGATCCAAAGCCGCACCATCCTGTATGTGCCCACGATTGGCCGCTACGATACCTATGGCAACGAAGACTTCGGCACGGTTAAAGGCTTCACGGTACAGTATGACCTGCGCCGGATCCAAAATGCCGAGTTTCGCCTGGCCTATACCCTGCAGTTTGCCGACGGAACGGGTTCCGATGCCAACTCGCAGCGCGGCCTGACCACCCGGGGTAATATCCGGACCCTGTATCCGCTGGGCTACGACGAACGCCACAATATCCAGGCGATCATCGACTACCGCTTCGATTCGGGCAAACGCTATAACGGTCCGCGCATCGCCGGTAAGGATATCCTGGCCAACTTCGGCGCCAATATGCAGCTGTCGGCCGCCTCCGGCCGCCCGTACACCGCCCGTCAACGCCCCGAGCGTTTCGGCGGCAGCGGCACCCTGGGCGCCCTCAACGGCAGCCGCCTGCCCTGGCGCCTCAACCTGGACTTACGCCTCGATAAAACGTTCTCGCTCCTGCCGGCCGGAAAAACCCCGCTCGACCTGAACGTCTACTTCCGCGTATCCAACCTGTTGAATACAAAAAATGTGCTAGGCGTGTATTCGGTCACCGGCTCGCCAAGCGACGACGGCTACCTGGCGACGGCAGAGGGACAATCCATTGTACGCGGTGTTGAAGAACAAGGTAAAAGCGTGGATGCATACCTGGCATCGTATTCCTGGGTATTGCTGAATCCGAACCTCTATACCTTACCGCGCCGGCTTTATGTGGGCGCCTCCCTGACATTTTAACGAAGCGTACTGTATTTTGTAAAAAAATTAAAAATTTATAAACCATGCGTGTTAACAAACTTTGGATAACGGCTCTGCTGGCGCTCGTATCCTGGAGCGTGACTGCACACGTTCCGGACTATGTTCGCAAAGCAGGGAAGGCCAATAAAGTACAATACCGCGGTGTTTGTGCCAGCTCGGAGTCCCAAATTGATATGGAGATCAACAACGTTCGCGCCCGCCTGCTCGGCGGCGGCGACTGTTGGTGGGACTTCAGCGACGGCCGCTACATCGTGCCGAAGGTGGACGTGGCAACCGGTCAGCGCGAAGTGTCTTCCATCTTCGCCGGCTCGGTGTGGCTGGGCGGTATCGACCCCGCCGGCAACCTCAAACTGGCCTGCCAGGACTACCGCCCCAGCGGCCAGAACGACTTCTGGCCCGGCCCGCTTTCCGAAATCGGCATTACCGATGAACTTACCTGCGACAACTGGGACCGCCATTTCCGCGTGACCGGCGACGAGATTCGCAAACACCTGGCTAACCTGGCTACCGGCGACCTCAACCCCGACAATATCCCGCGCGGGGTCAAAGGCTGGCCGGCCCGAGGTAACCCCTATTTCGCCGACGTTTGGGGCTACGACCTGCCGTACACCCAACAAGCCCTCGCCGGTTTTTACGACGCCGACTTCGACGGCGACTATGACCCGCTCAAAGGCGACTTCCCCTCCATCGAAATCCGGAGATGCCCGCTCAACCGTTTTCCGGATGAAATGGTCTTCTGGATCTACAACGACCAGGGCGGTGGCGCCCCGCACGCCCGCACTACCGGCAAGCCCATTCAAATGGAAGTGCAGGTACAGGCGTTCAGCTACCTCACTAACGACGAACTGAACGACATGACGTTCCAGCGCTATAAACTGATTAACCGCGCGACCGAACGCATCGACTCGACCTTCTTCGCCATGTGGGTAGACCCCGACCTGGGCTGCTTCCTCGACGACTATATCGGCTGCGACAGCTCCAAAAGCCTCATGTACGTATACAACCAGGATGCTACTGACGGCCAGCCCAACTGCGACTGCAACGGCGTGAATACCTATTGCGATAAAGTGCCGATCCTTGGCGTCGACTATTTCCGCGGCCCGCTGGACACCTTCGGCAACGAAATCGGTATGTCTTCGTTCGTGTATTACAACAACCCCAGCTATGGCAACCCGGCGCCGCCAACGACCGACCCGGACCTGCCCATCGAGTTTTACCGCTACCTGACCGGCTCCTGGCGCGACGGCACGCCGTTTACCTACGGCGGAAACGGCTACGGCGGAATGGAACCAACCAAATACGCGCTCTCTGATCCGCCGAACGACCCGACCGGCTGGTCGATGTGTACGGCCAACCTGCCCTTCGGCGACCGCCGCACGCTGCAGGCTTCCGGCCCCTTCACCCTGCTGCCCGGCGCCGTGAACGAACTGATCATCGGCATTCCGTGGGTGCCCGATATCGACTATCCCTGCCCCGATCTCGAAGGCTTGTTCCGCGCCGACAAACTGGCCCAGGGCTTGTTCGACAACTGCTTCGAACTGCTCGACGGCCCCGATGCCCCTACGGTCAACTGGATCGAACTGAACCAACAAGTCATTGCTATTCTGACCAACGACTCCGTGTCGAACAACTTCAACGAGCAATACGCTCAAATCGACTTCCTGGCGCCCGAGCGGTACCGCAACAGCCCGGATTCACTGACGAAAGACTCGGCCAAGTACAAGTTTGAAGGTTACCGGATTTATCAATTGGCCAACCCGAACGTTTCGACGGCTGATTTCGACGACCCGGACAAATCCCGCCCGGTTTACCAGGTGGATATCAAAAACGGCGTGGCTGCGATCTACAACTGGATAGAAACGCGCGACCCGAATACCAACAACCTGATTTTTTATCCGGAACTGATGGTAGACGGCGGCGACCTCGGCCTGCGCCACACCTTCCCGATCGCGGAAGACAAATTTGCCACCGGCAACGACAAGCGCCTGATCAACCACAAAAAGTATTATTTCGCGGTGATCGCTTATTCGTACAACAATTTCACCACGTTCGATCCGCTGGAACGCCCCGTCACCGGTCAGCAACGCCCCTATCTGCCAGGCCGGAAAGCTTCCGATGGCCCGATCAAGATCTACACGGTTATTCCGCGTCCGATCGTCGATCAGGAACTCAACGCTTCCTACGGCGACGGCGTGGTGATTACCCGCTTTGAAGGCGCCGGCAACAACGGCAACTTCCTGGACCTCGACGAGGCCAGCCGGGATGCCTTGTTTGGCGGCAACCTGCCGGACACCGTGTTGACCTACCAACAAGGCAGGGGACCGATCACCGTCACGATCTTCAACCCCTTTGAGGTCAAGGACGGCGATTACGAATTGCGCTTTGTCGATGGAAACAACACCGATACAAAACTGGATAAAGATGCCCGCTGGGAATTGCGCAGGCTGCCCGACGGCGAAATCGTGGCCGCTGACCGTTCGATCGCCCAGCTCAACGAACAGCTGGTGTTGAAATATGGCTTCTCCGTCACGATCTCCCAGGCTCCCCTGGCGGGCAGCTACACCTGGGCAAGGCAAAAACCGGAAGCCTATACTGATCCGGGAGAGACCAACGGCGCACTCGGCGGCGAAATCGAATTCAAGGACCCGAACCAGATTTGGCTGACGGGCTTCCCGGACCAGGAGTTCGGTTTGTTCCACTACGTGAAAACCCTTAAACTGGAACGCGATGCCGAATTCGACCCCTTCCAGGGCCTCAGCACCCTGGGCAACGGCTGGTTCGTGCCCTACGTACTGTGCGACTGGGATATTACGGATGCGAATTCCCGGACGTTTACGCCGGCCTGGACGCCGGTGACGACCAACCTGGCTGCCTCGGTAGTCTGTGGTACCCAGGAGCCGACTAATATCAACAGCCGGTACTTCAGGCTTTCCAACCTGCCAAACGTGGATATTATACTTACCAGCGACACCAGCAAGTGGAGCCGTTGCGTGGTCATCGAAACAGCCAGTTTGTACTATACCGAAACGGCCGGAGCGTTCCCGAAAAACGATGATTTGCGGACGGAAGGCAACCCCGCCACGCCAAACAAACGCCGGGTGAGCTTCGACGCGCGCGACGCCCCCTCCGTGGGTAAAAAAGACGTTGACGGCGATGGCAAACCCGACCCCGACGGCGCTGTGGATGCCAGCGGCAAGCCGATTTACGGCATGGGCTGGTTCCCGGGATACGCCGTGGACGTGGAAACCGGACGCCGCCTGAATATTTTCTTCGGCGAAAACTCGTGTTATTCCAGCGCTATCGATCCGGCCTATACCGGCCGCGATATGCTGTGGAATCCGACCAACCAGATTGTTACCGACAATCCGCAGGAGTATTACGACCTGGTTCTGGGCGGCCAACACTGGGTGTATGTTTCCTACTCCACCTATGACAAGTGCGAAGCCCTGCGCCGACGCCTGACACCGGAATTGGCGCCGACCTCCAACTCGGATATCTTTAAGGTGAGCGAGATGAAAAACATCGCCTGGGCCGGTATGCTGATGACAGCGCAAGACTTCCAGATGCGCTCGTTGCGCGAGGGCCTGATCCCCAACGATGTCCGGATCAAATTGCGGGTGTCCAAGCCCTATACCACCTGGTACAACGATGACGACAGCAATAAAAAATCGGGCCATCCGCTGTACCAGTTCAAGATCGAAAACCGGCAAGCCCAGGCGCTGGATCAGGTGCAAATTGAAAATGCGCTGGATTCTATCAAGGTCGTGCCTAACCCGTACTATGGTTTCTCGCAGTATGAAACCAGCCAGTTCAGCAACGTGATCAAGATCACAAACCTGCCGGCAAAATGTACGGTTACGATCTACTCGCTCGACGGGAAGTTTATTCGCCAATACCGGCGCGATGAAGTATATGCGCCCTATATGCAAATTGCACCCGACCTGGAGTGGGACTTGAAGAACAACAAGGGTATTCCGGTGGCTAGTGGCGTCTACCTGATCCAGGTGCAGGCGCCGGGCTTCGGAGAACGCACCATTAAATGGTTCGGCATTGCCCGGCAATTCGATCCCTCCGGTCTGTAGTTTGACATGGAGCCCTGGTGTGATGCCGTGCTTGCAGGATTTTCGTTGAACCTTCAATGGTAAATCCCGCAAGCACGGCCTCCTCCCGGCGGCGCCATGATTCTATCACTCAATCATATCACGATCATGAATAAAACATATACCAACCTGCTGTCTTTTTGCTTTTTCCTGTTGGCCGGCACCGCTTTTGCCGGCAACCCGGACCGGCAGGGCGAAGCGGGTGCAGCCCAGTTGTTGATCAACCCCTGGGCACGTAGCGCAGGTTTGCACTCCACGAATATCTCGATGGTAACTGGCACCGATGCCTTGTTTTTGAACGTGGCTGGCATGTCGCGTATCAATAAAACTCAAATTCACTTAGCGCATACCCGCTACCTGGATGGCGCCGATATCAATATCAATGCACTGGGCCTGGCACAACGCATCGGTAAAGGCGGCGCATTCGGCGTAAGCCTCGTGGCCTTTGACCTGGGGGAATTCGACCTCACCACCACCGATACGCCGGAAGGCTCCGGCGCTACCTTCAGCCCTTCCTTTTTCAACCTCGGCCTTTCCTATTCGCACTTGTTTGCCAACCGCGTTTCGGTGGGCGTCACGGTGAAATTTGTCAATGAATCCATCTCCAATGCCGGCGCCCGCGCCATGGCATTGGACGCCGGCGTGCAATATGTCACCGGTGAAAACGACAACTTCAAGTTCGGAATTTCGCTCCGGAACGTTGGCGGCAAAATGCGCTTCCTCGGGGAAGGCTTGGGCACAGCAAATGACGGCAATAACCAAACGTTTGACTATCCGATTACCTATTATCAGCGGAGTGCAGAATACGAACTGCCCTCGCAGCTGAATATCGGCGCTTCGTACGACTGGCTGTTCGGCCGTGCCACACGCCTGTCGCTGGTAGGCGGCTTTACGTCCAATGCTTTCTCCCGCGACCAACTGGGCGGCGGTCTGGAATTTGCCCTGAACAAAAATTTCGCCCTGCGCGTGGGTTATAAAAAGGAGTTTGAAGCCGCTGTGGGCAGCACGGAAGCCTCGCTGGACAATGGCTTCAGCGCCGGCCTCACGATTTCGGTGCCCTTGCGCAAAGGCTCTGACAGCCGCCTGTCGATCGACTATGGCTACCGGAATACCGAAATCTTCAACGGTATCCACAATATAGGCGTCCGAATCGATATGTAATTTTCCGGAATGGCTGCCTGCGGAAAAAGCATTACGAAAATTTTTATCTTTATCCGCACCACCGTATCTTTGCACAACTTATTTACCAGCAGAAACGTTTCTACCCACCCGGTAGGAACGTTTCTGCTTTTTCTATATCTTTTGTTTACTATGGCTAATTACACGTATTTGACGCAGGGCGGTTATGAGAAGCTCAAAGCCGAATTGGAAGAACTGAAAACCACCGGCCGGCAGGAAGCCGCCCGAGCTATTGCAGAAGCCCGCGCACAAGGCGATCTTTCTGAAAATGCAGAATATGACGCCGCAAAAGACGCGCAGGGTATGTTGGAAATGAAAATCAGTGAGTTGGAAACCGTGCTTTCCAACGCCCGGGTTTTGGATGAAAGCCAGTTGGACGACTCCAAAGTGGCCATTCTTTCCAATGTCACGATCAAGAACCTCAAAACCGGGAAAGACCTGACCTATAAATTGGTGTCCGAAACCGAAGCCGACACCAAACAGATGAAAATCTCCGTCTCCTCCCCAATCGGCGCCGGCTTGCTTGGAAAGGAAAGGGGCGATGTCGTAAAAATTACCACTCCGGGCGGCGTGCTCGAATTTAAGGTCGTCGATATTTCCATCGGATAATTCTTCGGGTTTGAAGGTTCGAGGGTTTGAAGGTTCGAACCCTCAAACCTTCAAACCCGAAACCTCCCAAGTATGGCAACTATTTTCACCCGCATCGTCAACGGAGAGATTCCCTGCCATAAAGTGGCAGAAACAGACCGTTATCTGGCCTTTCTGGATATCCGCCCGCAGGCTAAAGGGCACACGTTGTGCATCCCCAAACGCGAGACAGACTATATTTTTGACCTGGATGACGACGACCTGGCCGACCTGATGGTATTTGCCAAACGCGTTGCCCGCGCAATCCGGCAGGTGGTGCCCTGCAAACGCATCGGCATAGCCGTGATCGGGCTGGAGGTGCCGCACGCACACGTACACCTGATCCCCCTCCATACGGTTGCCGATTTGTCTTTTAAAGAGCCCATATCTATTCCTGCTGAGGAACTTGCCGAACTGGCTGCTCAAATTGCCGCTTGCGCCGGATAAAGCAATCCTTGTTCAAATCCTGCCTGCCCTATGAAAATGCCCTGTCTTGCCCTGGCATTCGGGCTCTTCCTCCAATGCGCGCAAAGCGGCCAGACCCCTCTGCCGGCAGCTGCTGCCCTGCCGGCTGCCGGAAAAGTGAAAGGCCTGACCCTGGTGGCGCCTCCCGAGCCATTCCCGGCCGACCCCATCCCTGCGGTGAAAAATACCGGCGCCAACTGGATCGCTGTCGTGCCCTACGCGTTTACCCGGCTGGGGCAGCCCTCCGTGCGCTACGATGAACACGGCTGGCAATGGTGGGGCGAACGCCCCGTCGGCGTACGCGAAACCGTTCGCCTGGCCCATGCGTCGGGGGTGCGGGTCATGCTCAAACCGCAGGTGTACATCCCCGGCGCCTGGACCGGCAGCCTGGATTTTTCCAACCCGGAAGAATGGAGCCGTTGGGAGGACGACTATACGCGCTATATTTTACGGATGGCCCTGCTGGCCGACTCCACCGGCGTAGACCTCTTTTGTATCGGCACGGAATTCCGGACAGCCCTTGCAAAGCGGCCGGCTTTCTGGTCGGGGCTGATCGCTCAGGTGCGCAGGGTTTACCGGGGCAAACTGGTGTATTCGGCCAACTGGGACGACTGGGAGCAGGTACCCTTTTGGCCAGCGCTCGATTTCATCGGCCTGAGCGGTTACTTTCCGCTTACACAAGGCACTACCCCGGATGTGGCAGATTTGAAAGCGGCCTGGCAACCCATTTGCCGCCGCCTTCGCGCTTTCAGCCGGGAGCACGACCGGCCGGTCCTCTTCACCGAGTTCGGATACCTGAGCGTCGACGGTTGCGGCTGGCGCAACTGGGAATTGGAAAAAACGGTAGAGCGCCTGCCCGTCAACCAGCAAGCCCAGGCCAATTGCCTCGAAGCCCTGTTTAGCACCCTTCAGGGCGAGTCCTGGTGGGCCGGTGGATTTCTGTGGAAGTGGTTCCCCAATATGCGCGGCCACGAAGGGTATCCGGAGCGGGATTATACGCCGCAGGGTAAAGCCGGCGAGGCCGTGTTGCGGAAATGGTACGGCTCTTGAGCGATCTTCCGCGCTTTTGGTATATACCGGCTTGTTTGGCTGTTGTACCCGAACGCGATTTTTTAGATAAGTACGAATTGCGCATCTTTGCAGCCATTCCGGCTGCGGGTGTGCCCCGCTTGCCGCAACGGTTTTTTCGCGTTCATTTTATTTTGACTGGCGCCTATGTCCAACGATAACGCCCCCCTCAGCCGTCCCCGGCAAATGTTGTTCAGCCTGATTACCCTGCTGCTGGGTCTATTGCTGGCAAGCCTCCTGGGCGAACTGTTTTTCCGGGTATTTCCGGCAGGCGTGAGCGACCCGCCGGCGCCGGCGCCTTACAATTACCGGACCCCCGATGACGCCTACGGCTGGCTGGTGCAGGAGGGATACCGGCACGAGGGGACCCTGCGCGACCGCTGCGACTCAACCTACGCCCTCGACGTTTCGTTTGGCGCCAACGGCTTCCGCAAATGGGGCAACCCCGCCGCCGTCGCCGGCCGCAAAAAAGTGTTGTTCCTCGGCGACTCCTATACCGCTTGCGCCCAAACCTCCGACGACCGGCTTTATTACAAATTATTGGGCGACTCCCTGCCCATCGAAGTATTCGCCTACGGGGCTGCGGGCTACAGCAATGCGCAGCAATACCTTGTTCTGGAAAAATACCTGCAGGCAGTACAACCCGACCTGGTCGTATGGCAACTATGCAGCAATGATTTTATCGACAATTATTGGGAACTGGAAAAGGTAGCCGGCTACCACGTCCGCATGCGCCGCCCCTACATCCTCGAAGACGGAAGTATTACCCATAAACTGGCTGCGGAATACCCCCGAAATGTAAAACCCTGGTCGCATTTCCTCTATTATATCCTCAAGCGCATCGCCGAAGCTCGCGGTACGTTCGACAAGCCGCCGGCCGAGCCGGCCGAAAAATTTATCGCCGAGCAAAATATGGCCTACGAACCCTTTGCCCGCAGTGTGCGGATGACCGATGCTATTTTTAAAAAAATGAAAGCCCTCGTGCTCCCCCAAACCCGGCTTTTGGTGTTTAATGCCGACGGCTACCAGCCCCAATACGACCAGTTTGCCCGGCTGTGCCAGGAAAACGGCCTGGCTTTTGCCGGCAGCCTGCCCGATTATGTGCAAGCCTTCGAAGCCCGCGGCGAGTGCATCCGTACCGATGACGGCTACCACTGGAACAACCGCGGCAACGAACTGGTAGCAGCCTTTTTAAAACCATTCATCGAACGGATGATTGCGGAATGATGCGCACGCCCGGTCTTAAACATGGAATAAAAACCTTGAACATACTTGGAATTTCAGCCTACTACCACGATGCCGCCGCCGCCATCCTGCTCGACGGGCGCCTGGTAGCTGCTGCACAGGAGGAGCGCTTTACGCGGAAAAAACACGACGCGTCTTTCCCTGCAAACGCCGTGCGTTTTTGCTTGCACGAGGCCGGCCTTACCATCGACCAACTCGACGCCGTAGCGTTTTACGACAAACCCCTGCTCAAGTTCGAACGCCTGCTGGAAACCTATTATGCTTTTGCGCCCCGCGGGCTGCGCTCGTTTTTGGCGGGCATGCCGGTTTGGCTGCGCGAAAAAATGTTCTTGAAAAGGGCGCTTCGGGAAGAATTGGAAAAAATAATGCCGTACGACCGGCGCCGGCTGCGGCTCCTGTTCCCGGAACACCACCTCTCGCATGCTGCCAGCGCCTTTTACCCCTCTGCTTTTGCGGAAGCCGCTATCCTCACGATCGACGGGGTAGGCGAATGGGCTACCGCCAGCATTTGCCACGGCAAAGGCAAGGACATTACCATCCTCAAAGAATTGCGCTTCCCACATTCCCTGGGGCTTTTATATTCGGCATTCACCTATTTCCTGGGCTTCCGGGTCAACTCCGGCGAATACAAACTCATGGGCCTGGCGCCTTACGGCAACCCGCGCGCGCCGGATATTGAACGGTATCTCCAGGTCATCCGTACCGAACTCACCGACCTGCGTCCCGATGGCTCGCTGTGGCTGAACCAACGTTACTTCGATTACGCCACCGGCCTGCGCATGGTGCGCGACGCCGACTGGGAACGCCTGTTCGGCTTTCCCAAACGCCGGCCCGAAGACCCCCTCGAAGCCTGGCACTGCAACCTGGGCCTGGCCATCCAGCGTTTTACCGAAGAAGTGGTGCTCCGCATGGCACAAGAGGCCAGCCGGCTCACCGGCGTCCGGCAGTTGTGCCTGGCCGGTGGCGTGGCCCTCAATTGCGTAGCCAACGGCAAACTTCAGCAAGCCGGAATTTTTGACGATATTTTTATCCAGCCGGCAGCGGGCGACGCCGGCGGCGCCCCCGGAGCAGCCCTGGCGGCACACCATATCTTTTTTCAAAAAAAACGGCCCACCCCGGTCCAGCCTGACAGCATGTGGGGGAGTTATTTGGGACCCGAATACGGCGATCTGGATGTGCAACGCGTAGCGCGAAAATACCAGGCGCCGTGTCATCTTTTTGAAAACTACGACGAACTGGCGCGGGAAACGGCGGCACTGCTGGCTTCCGGCCATGTCGTCGGCTGGGTACAGGGGCGCATGGAATTTGGCCCCCGCGCCTTGGGCAACCGAAGCATTTTGGGCGACCCGCGAAACGCCGAAATGCAAAAAAAACTCAACCTCAAGATCAAATACCGCGAAAGCTTCCGGCCGTTCGCCCCCTCCGTACAGGCCGAACGCGTGGCCGAATACTTTGATTACCAGGGCATTTCACCCTATATGCTGCTGGTGCACCCGGTGCGCGCCGAGCGCCGGCTGCCTTTGCCCCCGGATTATGACAAGCTGCCGGTGCGCGATAAACTTTACCACCTGCGTTCCGACTTGCCCTCGATTACGCATATCGACTTCTCGGCGCGCATCCAAACCGTGCACCGCGAAACAAATCCCCGCTACTGGACGCTGATCGAGCATTTCCGCCAGCAAACCGGCATTGCAGTGCTCGTCAACACCAGCTTCAATGTGCGCGGCGAACCCATCGTATGCAGCCCCGAAGACGCCTACCGCTGTTTTATGCGCACAGAAATGGACTACCTGGTCGTCGGAAATTTTCTCTTTGATAAAAAACACCAGCCCGAATGGAAGGAAAAAGACGGCTGGAAAGAGGAATTTGTACTGGATTAGCGACGGTGGACGGTGGACCCCGAGTCCTCGGGGGTAGACGGTTTCACATGGCGCCGTATGGCGCCATGGCATAAGTATCCGCAATCAGAGAACAGAAATTTATTTGTAAACGCGCCAAACCTGTAAATTTGCCCCGTCTACCCCCGAGGACTCGGGGTCTACCGTCTACCGTCTACCGTCTACCGTAAAAAATGGAATTCCTACGCGAACTGTTTCAATTCATGAAAGCCCGGAAAAAATGGTGGCTGGCGCCGGTCGTCATCGTTTTGCTGCTGCTGGGCGTATTGCTGGTCATTGGCGGCGGCAGTGCGATTGCGCCGTTTATTTACACCCTTTTCTGATGGAAAACCGCGCTTTATCGCTGCAAACGGTCATCGTCATTGTGGCAGGTTTGCTGGCTTTGTTTTTATGGCTGGGCAATCCCTGGTTGTTGCGCAGCGCATTGGCGGTGGCGCTCGCCGGGGTTTTTTCGCCCTGGTTAACGGCAAAAATTCACGCGGGCTGGATGTTGCTGGCGCAGGGGCTGGGCTGGCTGAACGGCCGGGTTCTACTCTCCGTGGTATTTTTTATCGTTCTGACGCCCATCGCCTGGCTGGCGCGCAGGTTCGGCTCGTCTTCTTTTTTGCTGCGCAAAAAGCAAAAGGAAGAGAGTTATTATGCAGAGCGCAATCACACGTATGCGCCGGAGGATTTGGAAAATACCTGGTAAGTTATACAGGCATTTTTAAGCGCTCATAGACGGCTTTTAACGGAAATTCCAGTTCGAAACGGGACAACCGGATCACGTCGCCCGGCTCTGTGAAATATTGGGTTTCCCAGCGATTGTCTTCTCCCCGGATATGCAGTTCCACGAGCATTTCATCCGGATCGGCCACCAGATAGTACCATAGAGAAGGGATGTCGAAGGATTCCTTGTGTTTTTTGATCCGGTCGCGCTGGCCAGACTGATCGGAGGCTACCTCGGCCATCAAAACAGGGTGTTTTACGATATAATCGTGTTCCTTATCCACGATTGGCGCGACAACCAGATCAGGGTAGCGGTAGATGCCGCCGGGCACTACTTGTGCTTTAATATCATGATCAAAAATTTGAAAACCCTTTTCGTAAAGAGGAACATCAAGTTGTCTTTTGATATTTCCGGCTATGATATTAGCGCGTTTTGCTTCTCCAGCCATAGGGATAAGTTTTCCAAAGTAATATTCATGGCGGACTTCGGCTGTTTTTTCAAATTCCAGCCATTCTTCTACCGTATATAATTTTCCCGTTGTGCCCGGCGCAGTGGTCATATGTTATTGAATTTTGTACAAAAACAACCTCTAATCTCGACTTTAGCCAAATGGAAAGGTGAAAATGCAGATAATGTCTATCACTATGCAGTTTGCCAGCAAGGCAGACAAGTTTTGGAATTAATTAACGTGAGTTTTGGATAGGTCATGGCCTCGGAGAGGCCTAACGTTGGTAGAATCAATCATTACACGATTACGGGGCCTCTCTACCGCCGAGCGTGCGCTGTGCATATTGCCGGCCGCGAGTCGACCCCGCCCCTCTCCCGAGGCCTCGGGACTCCCGATTACCCACATTTTGAAGAAAATTTTCTTTATAAGATGATATGTGCCAGACCCTGAAGGGGTCGAATTTGAATAGCCCCGCATGAAATGCGGGGGGGAATACGACGCGACACAACCGCGGAGCGGTTGAATATCCGGCATGCTTCCGGATCAAATTCAACCGCTCCGCGGTTGTAAAACGGTTTGCCCTTCAACCCCGCATTTCATGCGGGGCTATTCAAATTCGACCCCTTCAGGGTCTGGTGGATACTGACATGTTAAGAAAAGAACATCAACTTGTGGGTAATCGGGAGTCCCGAGGCCTCGGGAGAGGGGCGGGGGGGTTGACTCGCGAAGCCCTTTATGCGAAGCCGAGGCTCGGCGGTACCGAGGCCATGACCTATCCAAAACTCACGTTAATTATGAATATCTCGCTAAAAACGGGATGTTCATAATTTCAAAAATCGGTAATTTCAAAAATAGAGTGATTTGCATAACCCAAAAATCACCTTCCTGATGCGCAATGAGCACTTTTTTAAGCGTTTCAAATGGCTAAAGTCGAGCTTAGGTGGATAATCCCAACCCTCCCTCGAAGAGCGGAAAACGTTCAGTAAGCCATCAACCGCGTCAACTGTTCTTTCATGCGCTCCAGCGGGAAAAAGTTTTGCTCCAGCGGAATCGCAAAGGGCACGGGCGTGTCGAGGCTGGCGGCGCGCAGCACCGGCGCGTCGAGGTGTTCAAACAAATGTTCGGAAATCCAGGCGGCAATTTCACCGCCGATGCCCCCGAAGAGCGTGTCTTCGTGCAGGATCAAAACGCGGTTGGTGCGTTTTACGGTAGCCGATATGGCATCGTAATCGAGTGGTACCAGGCTGCGCAGATCAACGATATCAGCGTCGAGTTGCAGCTCGGAGGCCGCCAGTGCCGCCCAGCGGACCCCCATACCGTAGGTAATTATGCTGACCTGGTTCCCTTGCCGTACCTGGCGCGCTTTACCAATTGGCGTGGTGTAAAACCCTTCCGGTACCGGCCCGTTTTCACTCCGGTACAAGGCTTTGTGTTCGAAAAACAGCACCGGGTTGGGGTCTTCAAAGGCTGCCAGGAGCAATCCCTTGGCATCCTCCGGGGTACTGGGAAACACCACTTTAAGTCCGGGCACGTGGGTAAACCAGGCTTCGTTGGACTGCGAGTGGAACGGGCCGGCGCCGGCGCCGCCACCGGTGGGCATCCGCACTACCACGTCGGCCTGCCGACCCCAGCGCCAGTGGAGTTTAGCCAGGTTGTTGACGATTTGGTTGAACCCGCAGGTCACGAAATCGGCAAACTGCATTTCAATCATACTTTTCATGCCTTTCAGGCTCAAGCCCAGGCCGATACCGACAATAGCGCTTTCGCACAGGGGCGTGTTGCGCACCCGTTCTTTTCCAAAATCATCCACAAACCCCTGGGTGATCTTGAAAACGCCGCCATATTCGGCAATATCCTGTCCCATCAGTACCAGTTGCGGATGCCGCTGCATGGCTTCGCGCAGCCCCTCCGTGATGGCGTCTATAAACCGCAGGTCGCGGGCAGGCCCCGACGGCCCTTCGGCGGCAGGCGCCGGCGCGTACACATCCTGTAATTCTTCGGCGGTATCGGGCGCCGGTTCGGGTTCATGGAACATCACCTCGACGGCCCGGAGGATTTCTTTTTTAAAGCGCTCGCGCAGTTCCGCCGCTGCCGGCCTGGTGAGCAGGCCTTGTTCCAGCAACCATTGTTCGTAGTTGTCCAGGGGGTCTTTTTTCGCCCAGGCATCCATCAGGGCTTTCGGTACGTATTTGGTGCCGCTGGCCTCTTCATGGCCGCGCATGCGGAAGGTGCGGCATTCGAGCAGGAACGGTTCGGGATTTTCGCGCAATTCTGCGGCGATTTGCCGGATGGCTGCGTATACTTCCAGGATGTTGTTGCCATCTATTTGGGCGCTGCGCATCCCATAGCCGGCCGCGCGGTCGGTCAGATTTTCGCAGGCGTATTGTTCGTTGGCAGTGGTGCTGAGGCCGTACCCGTTGTTTTCGATAATAAAAATAACCGGTAGTTTCCATACCGCCGCCACGTTGAGCGCTTCATGGAATTCGCCCTGACTTGTGGCGCCTTCACCGGTAAACGCCAGCGATACCCGGTTTTCGCGCTGCATCTTATGCGCCAGCGCAACGCCGGCCGCCAGCGATAACTGCGGCCCCAGGTGCGAAATCATGCCTACGATATGGTGTTCCATGGCCCCAAAGTGAAAAGAGCGGTCGCGTCCTTTGGTATAGCCCAGGCGTTTGCCTTGCCATTGGCAAAACAAGCGGTCCAGCGGAATATCGCGGGCGGTGAATACCCCCAGGTTGCGGTGCATGGTAAAAATGAACTCCTCGGGCAGCAATGCGCAAGCTGCCCCTACGGCAATAGCCTCCTGGCCGATGCCGCTGAACCACTTGCTGATCCGGCCTTGCCGGAGCAGGTTCAGCATTTTCTCCTCGATCAGGCGCGGCTTCAACAGCTGCTCGTACAAATGGAGCAGGGTTTCTTTTTTAAAGCCTTTTTTGTTGAATCTGATGGCTTCCGTAGTGGTAGGCATGTCGTATGGTGTCCTGGTGGCGTTATGGACGCCCGCTGCTGGCAGGCGGCGCCATCAAAACGGCGCAAAAGTCGGGGTTTTAAAGGAAATGCAGCACACAAAAAAAGCGCGTCGAGGCAAGCTCGACGCACTTTGTTTATTGGTTAATAAGCTGCTCAGTTATGCTTGTTTTAGGTTTAATGGGGCCGGTTCGAAATGAAGGGTAGCCAAGTCTATTGTATTTCCAGCCCGTATTTATCGTGGCGGGTTTTTGTGCTTTTAACCGGAGGGTCGCCGTGCAGGATATCAGCGGTATAAAACACCCGGATGTCCGATTGGGCCGTGCCCCCATTGCCGCAGACCGTCGTTACGCGGTATTCATACCGGGTATTCGGGGTGAGGCGGGTAATGGCGATGCTGCTGCTTTCCGTGGTTTCCAGGAAAAGAAAATCGTCGAACGCATCGCCGGTGTAAAAACTGCTGGCAACCTCGATCCGGTATGCAAGGGCCTCCGGCATGGAAGTCCATTGAATTTCAACGGATTGATCGGTGGCATTATGTGCGTTCAGTTCGAACGGCGGCAAGCAACCGCAGCGATCGGCGGCAGCCGTAGCTACCAGCGCGTCTTCAAAGCCGGTTGTTGCTTCCTTTTGGCAGGCCGTCATCAACAGAGCGAGGCCGAAGGCGGAAAAAATCAGGTGCGTTTTCATGGCAACGAGTTTTTAGGTAATGATCTGTCACAAAGGTGTGGGCTGTAATGCCCGGCAACAAGCGCGGTTTTGTGAACGGCGGGTAACGGTTTGCCATCGGCGGAGGCTGAAACCGCGTGAAAAACAGCCAGGCACAATGAAAAAAGCGCGACAAGGTTGCCTCGTCGCGCTTGGTGCAAGTTATGTATCCTCCTACTTTTCATTTGGTTGCCGTTTGGACGGCCCTGGTTTTTGCGGGAGATGCTTATGTATATTTTTGTTTTCCGGAAGTATGAGGCAAAGGTGCGCCCGGCGCCATGGGCGCGCAACACGGCTTTTGCCAACGGCCGGGTACAGTTTGCCAACGGTCGTTTTGGACTTTTGTAATCGGGTACGGGTTGCCAAAAGGATTGTACTTTTACCGCGTGGTCCATCGAATGAAAACAAGCGGCGTTTTCCGGCAGGCATTCAGGCGTTGCTGCATGGCGGTAGCGTCCGGTTTGTTTTGTCTTACCTTGATACAAGCCCAGCCGGAACCCTATCCCTTCAATTTTACCCAGATCACCAAGGACCAGGGGCTGCCGCACAACTATTGCCATACCGCACTCCGCGACCGGCGCGGGTTTTTGTGGTTTGGCACACAAGACGGGCTGGCCCGGTACGATGGCGTCCGTATGAAAGTATTTCCGGCGCGTGCGGATTCGACCGGCCTGAGCGCACCGACGGTGCTGGACCTGGATGAAGATGCCGGCGGCTTGCTTTGGATCGCCACCAGGGGCGGCGGCCTCAACCGTTTTGACCCGGAAACGGAAACGTTTGCCTGTTATCGAAAAGACCCGCGCGACGCCGCCACTGCCCCAGGCAATGATCTGACGAATTTGCTGATCGACGCTGACGGGAGCATTTGGGTCGGCGGGCTCAGTTGCGGCCTGGGGCGTCTCGATCCGGTCACCGGGAGGTTTCAGAATTTTGCGCTGGCCCAGAACCTGACCACGGCCGAAGACCGCTTCCGGCGCAATTCTGTGCTGGATATCGCCGCCGACCTGGAGGCGCCCCATGCCCTTTGGCTGGCGGCAAACAACGGCATATTTCGCCTGGACAAACGCACGGGCCACCTGCGGCATTTCCCTGCCCAAACGCCTTGTCATGACGTGCTGGCCGACCAGCCCGGCGTCGTTTGGGTGGCTACCGACGGCGGCGGTATTGCCCGGGTGGAGAAAAAAAGCGGCCGCTGGCAGTTTTTCCCACCGCTTCCGGACGCCTGGGCGACGAGCAACCTGTCTGCCAATTTAATCGCCGACATCTCGCGGAAATCCGACCGTGAATTTTGGGTGGCTTCGCTCGATCTGGGCTTCGGAATTTTTGATGTGCAAACCCGGGAATACCGTTTTTTCAGTACACAATCCAAATTGCTGGCCGGCCAAATCAATCAATCGGTGAACGGGCTGTACCGCGATCCAGCCGGCCTGCTCTGGGTTTTTAATTATAAAAACGGCGTGAGCCTGCTGGATCCGGCCAGCAATGTGTTTGATTATACGCCATTGCCCGGGGTGGGGTGTCAGAACCCGATGGTCAATGAACCACAGGATTTTGCCTGGAATGAACCGCGCCAGGAGTTGTATGTCGTGACGGCCGGTTGCCAGGGTTTTTATGTTTTTCAACGGGAATTCCGGCAAGCGCCGGTGGGGCGATCGCCGTACCGGTTAAAATACGCCGTGCCGCCTCCCAAGGGCGGCCCGGCATATTTTCAACGGGTGCTGATCGACCGGTGGAGACGGGTTTGGGTGGGCGCCCAACCGGAAGCTTCGGGTGTCGGCTTGTACGAATACCTGCCGGCACAACGGCGGCTTCAACCTTTCCGCATGGCCGGGCCGGCGGCTGCCGCATTACTACGCTACCCGGTCAATGACCTGGCGGAGGACTACCTGGGCAACCTTTGGGTGGCGACCACGCGGGGCGGCTTGTTCCGCATCGATTTCAAACGAAACGCCGTGGACTGGTTCCGGCAAGGCGGCGATTTCGACGGGTCGCGCATGCAGATTGCAGATATCGTTTGTTTGGCCGCTCCGGCAGAAGTGCCCCAGCCGCTGGCGCCCGGTTCGCTTCACCACGAAGAACAGGTTTGGTTTTCGACCAAAGAGGCCGGCGTATTTTGTTTTTACCCGGTGATGAACAAGTTTGTCCGGTACGGCCATCAACCGGGCGCCGATACGGGTTTGGCAGACGACTATGTGACGGCCATTGAACACGACCGGCACAACAGTGTGTGGGTGGCTACGGCCAGCCAGGGCCTTCAGGTAATTCCCCTGGGAGCGCCGGCGCAGGCCCGTTTTCCACATTTTACCGTGCGGGACGGATTGGCGTTCAATACCGTACACCGGCTGGCTTTGGCCCCTGATGGCCGGTTGTGGGCAGCCACCGAAAAGGGTATATCGGTCTTTTATCCGGAAACCAAACGGTTTGAGGGGTACGATGAGGATGATGGGTTGGCGGACACGTATCTGAGCCGGAAAGGATTTCGCTGGTGTACCAATGGCGAAATTTTTGTCGGCCAGGCAAAAGGTTTTTATTCCTTCCGGCCGGATTCGATATTCCGGAATACAAGGCCGCCGGTCCTGGCTTTTACCGGTTTCGACCTCTTTGGCCGGCCATATCCGACGGGTAAAGACCTGAATTTCAGGCCTGAAGTGCGCCTGAAACACGATCAGAATTTTTTTACCATTCACTTCGCAGCGCTCAGCCTGAGCCAGGCGAAACGGAATCGCTATTTTTATCAACTCGAACAGGTCGACCCCGGGTGGCTTGCCCTGGGCAACCGGGCGGAAGTATCGTACACCCAGGTGCCCCCCGGAAAATACCGGTTTCGGGTGCGGGCGCAAAACAGCAGCGGTATCGAATCGGTACAAGAGCTGGCCATGACGGTCGTCATAGCCCCCGCTTTTTACCAGACCTGGTGGTTCCGGATAGCTATACTGGCGGTGCTGGCGGCCGGCTTCCTGGCGTATTTCCGGGCCCGGTTGGACCGTATTATCCGCCAGGAAACCGCCAAAAACGAACTGAACCGGCTGCGCGCTGTAAAGGCCGAACTCGAAAACAAGGCCCTCCGTTCGCAGATGAACCCGCATTTTATTTTTAATGCGTTGAATACCATCGAAGCGCTGATCGTCGAGGAAAAACCGGATGCAGCGTCGGCACTGCTGCAAAAATTTTCAAAACTCGTCCGCCTGGTTTTGGAAAATTCACAATTGCCAACCGTATCGCTGGCGCAGGAGTTGGAAGCGCTCGACTTGTATATTCAACTGGAACAGATACGCCTGAACAACCGCTTCCAGTATCAAATTGAAGTGTATCCCGGTATCGAGCTGCATGGCAGCCTGGTTCCACCGATGATCCTGCAACCATTTGTAGAAAATGCCATCCTGCACGGGCTGCGCCACCTGCGCGACCGGGAGGGCCGGCTGCTGGTTCGGCTTGAACAGGTGGCTTCCCGGGGCCCCGCTGCCGGCCGGCTTCTTCGCTGCCAGATCGAAGACAACGGCATCGGGCGCGCCCACTCGGCCGAAATCAATGCCCGCAGTCGGATCAGCGGTAAAAAACAATCGTTAGGCACCCAACTGACCACCGAGCGGGTGGCACTGCTGAATGCGCCCGGCCAACACCACTATTCCGTAGAAATAACCGACATTGCCACGGAAAACCGGTGCGGTACGATAGTAACCGTACTGCTCCCATTCGATATCGACCGGTAAAAACAATCAACGAGTCCGGAATCATACCTATGAAAGCAATCCTTGTCGACGACGAACCTTCCGCACGCGCCCTCCTGCGCCATAAACTCCGGCGTTGCGACCCGGAGATCGACATACTGGCAGAGTGCGAATCGGTAGAAGAAGCGCTGTCGGCGCTCGACAGGCGCCCGCCCGACGTGCTGTTTCTGGACATCGAAATGCCGGGGGCTACCGGCTTCGAACTTTTGCAGCAGCTCGGCGCCGATGCCCCCTTTCAGGTCATTTTTACCACGGCACATTCCGAGTACGCTATCGAAGCGCTGCGAGGCGGGGCGTTCGACTATTTGCTCAAGCCGGTTCAGGAAGACGAATTGGCCCGGGCCCTGGACCGCCTGCATCAAAAACGGACCGGGGCTGCACGGGCGGACGCCGGCGGGCCTTCAGCGCCGCAAGGCATGGCGGCCCTGCTGAAATCGCTGCAGTCCTTGCAGGAAAAAGATAAAAAACTGGCGGTGCCTACTTCCGAAGGAGTGTTGTTTTTGCCACTGGCAGACATTATCCGGGCAGAGGCTGCCGGAAGTTACGCCACGATATTCCTTCAAAACCGTCAAAAATTAGTAGCCTCCAAAAACCTGACAGAGCTGGAAGAAATGCTCGGCAGCAGCGATTTTTTTAAGGTTCATAAGTCCCATTTGGTCAATTTGCGCTACGTGACCAAATACATCCGGGGCGAAGGCGGAATTCTGGTGCTGACCGACGGTACCGAAGTGGATGTTTCCCGGCGGAAAAAAGAAGAATTGCTGGCCCGTTTGTCGGTCCGGTAACGTCAAACGCCAAGCCCCGAAACAAAATTCGAGACTTGGCGCTTTAGCAAAACTCAGGATAGTTCACCGGTCCATCCGGGAAGGTGTTTTTTACAACTTGCCCATGCCAGCTTGTTCTGGGGCTGTTGCGCTGCGGGTGTGTATCAAAACACCGGTTCCGGAAATATCCAGGGCATGCAGGACGGGCTCGATTACTTCCAGCGTGCCGTTGTTATCCAAAGTACCCAGGTTGACCAGCGCGCCCTGTGGCAGGCCGAATCCCAACACGGAGAGTTTTCCGTTTTTCCCGATCGAAAGCCGGGCGCTGCTGTGCAGCGTGAGCGATTGGACCCGGGCGGTTTTGTGGCCGATTACCGGGTAAAAGTTGCCTTTCGAGGAGCAGTCCGGTACAATCACGTTATCAAAATCGTCCGGAATACGGTTATCACTCCAGTTTTGCGGGCAAAACCAATTGGTTTCCTGGCCGGGCGTTCCCCCTTTCCATTCGACTTGTGCGGAGAGGAAGCAGGCAGGCAACAGGGCGATCAGCAGGACGAGACGCGTTTTCATAATTGAGCATTTTAATGGTTAACAAGAGGGGCGGGAGTTTTTCCCTGGATTTATGCTCCAAAAGTGCGTCGGGTCCGGATCGGAAGCAACCCGGCTTTTGCCAACGGCGGGCCGGGGTTTGCCAACGGTGGCTTTTGCCTGTCCGCCGTTGGCAAACCAGGTGCGCTAATTGCGCAGCGGCGGTTTTGCTGTATGGCTGAAGAAATAGGGGTATCCGCGGAATATGGGGCCAAAAACGTGGTCTTGCGTGAGTAAAAAGGACTCGCCGTTGTTCACATCGGTAAAATACCGGATAACGAAGGTTTCGCCGTTGGCCGCGCGTTGTTCGACCGAAACGGGCCAGAAGCGCACCTGTTTGGTCGTACTGTCGGTTTTTACCAGGGTGACAATGGCAAAAGGCACCAGGGCCGTTACCGAATCGCGCGCGGGATTCGAGGTTTCGAAGCCTTCGGCGCCGAGATTTTCAAACCGCAGCAGATAGGCTTCGGCAATGCCCTTGCGCTGCGGCAAGCGGCTCACCGGCGTGGTGCTGAAAAAAGGCTTGATCGTATACGCAGCTTTGTCAACTTTCTCCAAGCGGAAGGAGGCGCTTTTTTGTTGGGGATATTCGACCGATATGGACTGGATTTCTTCGGGTTTTTCGGCAAACACCGTCCGGTCGCGCCAGTTGTCGTCGCCCATCATATACCGTACGCGCAATTGCCCGATAAACGACGGCACATGCACCGCGTAGGGTTGCTCGGCGCCCTCCATGATCATAAACGTGCCGCGTTCGTCATTCGTGACGCCCCCTACGTAGTAGCTCCGCAGCAGCCGGCCATTTTCTCCGTAAATCTCCACCTTGATCCCTTCAGCCGCCAGGCTTTTGATCATGGCGGGTTCGGCGGCCTTGGGCGGGATGTACAGAACCGAAACATTTTTAATGGTTTCCAGCAGGGTCTGCACCGCCGTGGCGCGGGCTTTGAACCGGCCATTATACTGCCAGTTACCTGCCTGGCGTTCGAGCGTGACGGTCCGGCCGGTCCGGTCGGCCAGAAATATCTTGGTGATCGCCTCCGGATTTTTTACGGCGAAATTCATGTCCCACGACACATGCGTGCCCGCTTGGGTGTTTTTTTTGCGCAAGGAGTACCATGCGCCGGCGCCCAGCAGGAGAAAGACGGCAACTAAAAGCCAGGTACGTTTCATGGCCTGAAAAGGTGGTGTTTAAAGGTGTGGCGCCGGTGGGTTGGCGCCTGGGTGGTGAAGGAAAAGCCGGTTTGGCATACCGGCGGCCGTGACAAACAGGAAGGGCGGTAGGTTTGGCCGGCAAAAATGGATTATGCGGGGCAAAAAAACGATATTTCCCGGTATAAATCAAGTATCCGCCCGGCGCTTGCCGGCGCAAAAAAAAGTCTGCCCCGCATTGCGCGGAGCAGACACATCAAAACAAAACGAAAAACCAACTTTATCTTAAGACGGCACAGCGCCGGTTTTATTTTATTCTTCGCCGCGGCTCTTCAATTTTACGGCGATTTCTTTTTCGCGTCCGTTGCGAACGAGCGTGATCGCCACCGTTTCACCTGCTTTAGAACGCCCGATGAGTTCCTGAAGTTCCGGGACCGTTGTCACATTTTTGCCATTAATTCGGGTGATAATGTCATTCGGTTGTACGCCGGCCCGGGCAGCCGAGCCTTGAGGGTCCAGTTCTTTGATCCACACCCCTTGTGCATAGGGGATATTGAGTTCGGCGGCCAGGTTGCTGTCCAGGGTGGCGATGTCGACGCCCAGGTAAGCGCGTTTGTAGCGGCCGTATTTGATCAGGTCGTCGGCAATGCGTTTGACCAGGTTGACCGGAATAGCGAAAGAGTAGCCGGCAAACACGCCGGTTGGCGTGGCGATGGCCGAGTTGATGCCGATCAGCCGGCCGGAGATATCGACGAGGGCGCCGCCCGAATTTCCGGGGTTGACGGCGGCGTCGGTTTGAATAAAGGATTCGATTGGGGCGCCTTTCCGGATGATATTGATATCGCGGCTCTTGGCGCTGATGATGCCCGCGGTGACGGTGGATGTCAGATCGAAGGGATTTCCTACGGCGAGCGCCCATTCGCCGACCTTGATATCGTCGGAGTTGCCCAGTTCGATGACGGGCAGGTTTTCGGCGTCGATCTTCAAAACGGCCATATCCGTACTGGGGTCGGCGCCGATGAGGCGGGCGCGGAATTCGCGGTTGTCGTGCAGTGTCACTTCAAATTCGTCGGCAAACTCGACCACGTGATTATTCGTCAGGATATAGCCGTCGGCGGAATAAAGCACACCGGAGCCTGTACCGGCACGCGGGCGGGCCATGTCGTCCATGTTGAAAAAGTCATCGCCAAAGAAGAACCGGAAGGGGTTGGTCTGGCGTTGGCGCTGAATGGCTGTTTCGCGGCTTTCCGAGGCCTTGATGTGGACCACGGCGGGCATGGCGCGTTCGGCCGCCCGGGTGAAATCGAAGGTTGCCGGCCCCTGGCCGAAATCGTATTTCACCTGTTTCGCAGCCGTCGTAAGGGCTAAATTATCCGCCTGGGTCCGGGGCTTTTCCAACAATTGAATGGCGCCAAAGGTGACCAAGCCACCCATTGCGCCGGCAAGCAGGGTTGACCAGAATTTTTGCATAGCTAATTTCGTTGGATGGTTAAACGTTTAACAACCTTTGTTTTTACAAAGCGCAGTAGAAAACGACTCAGCTTTTTTTTTGCTTTTGAATTATAGGATTTTAACGTCTCGTTAACGAGGGAAAGCCTCTTAGCCCGCCTTAGTGCTTCCTACTGTTTCTTTTCCGCCATATTCTGCCGTATTTTGCCCACCGCTGCTCGTAGCGCCTCCTACTTGTTCACCTTTGTCTGTACCAATTTTAGTACCAATGAAGCCTCCAGTCATCTCTATCGTCCAACGCGGGTACCAGGACCGGTACGGGTTTCAACGGTTATTCCTTCGGTACTCCTGGTTGTACAAGACCAACTACATTGCTTTGTCCTGGAAATTACTTCCCAAGGACTGGGACCAAAAGACACAAACTGTTAAACCGCGCGCCACTCTCGGCGGCGAAACGGCGGCCATCGTCAACGGCGATTTGTCCAAAACGCTCAACAAAGCCTACTCCATTATTGCAGACCTGATTGCGAATGAGCTGCCTCCCACATTTGACGCATTTAAACCAAAAATGGGGGCTGAAAAAAAATCAGCCTTTCTCTTTTTCGACGCAGCGGTAAAACTGCTGGACGAAGAATACGCCGGGAAGCAAATCAGCGCATCCACGTTGAAAGTTTACAAGGCATCGCTCAACAAATTCAAAGAACTCAACGGCGATCTGCGGATGCAGGAACTTACCCGGGATCAGGTCGTGGCCTTCAAACGCAGCATCGTCCAGAGCGGGAAAGACAACATGGCGAATCAGTACGTCAAATACCTGAAGATCATCTACAGCCGGGTGCTGAAGCACTACAAGTTGGCGGATGTGCACAAACCCTTCGAGGACGTCAGCATCCGGATCGTGAAAATTTCGGAGAAGAAAAGTATGACGATGGGGGAGTACCTGACGTTCCGGAAGGCGCTCGCCGACTACGCACCCGGAAGCACGGAATACGAGACGATCCGCCGCTTTCTCATCATGTGCCGGGGCCTGCGCTTCTCCGACACGAACCAAATCCAGAAAACCCAGCACTACTTTGCCTTTGAAGATGGCGGTACCAAATTCCAGTACTTGGCCGTCAACGCGCAAAAGACCGGTACTAAAGGCATCGTTCCTATTTCGGCTTCGGATGAAGTGTTGTTGCAATGGGAACCCGACGGTTTCCTTTTTGAAAAATCATCTTACGTGGCCTACGTCAAACGGCTCAAGAAACTGAGCCTCGAACTAATCGGCCGGGAAATCACCACCCACTTCGGGCGCCACTTCACCGGCGATTTTATCCTGAACAGCACCGGCATGGGCCTGGACGACGTGAAAGCCATCATCGGCGTAAAAAGCGACCGGATCGCGGAGATTTATGCGCAGAAGGATATTAAGGAGGTGTTGAAGAAGTTTTATAAGGCGGTCGAGGGGATGGAAGGGGGATAATTCTGTTCTAATTAAACCGCATCCTTTGCACCCTTACCGCGTTCAAAATCGCCAGCAACGCCACGCCCACATCTGCAAACACCGCTTCCCACATCGTGGCCAGCCCTCCTGCACCGAGGGTCAGCACTGCTAATTTCACACCGAAGGCTAGACCGATGTTTTGCCACACCACGCGCCGCGTGGCGCGACTGACGGCAATCGCCGTGGCTACTTTAGATGGTTCGTCGGTTTGTATGACCACATCGGCGGTTTCGATGGCTACGTCGGAGCCAAGAGCGCCCATAGCGATGCCGATGTCGGCGGCAGCCAATACGGGAGCGTCGTTGATGCCGTCGCCCATAAAGGCCACCGTTCGAGTAGGGTCTTCGCGCCGTAGCGCTTCCACTTGTTTCACCTTGCCTTCCGGGAGCAGGTCGCCGAAGCCGCGTTCGATGCCGAGCACGGCGACTACTTTTTGCACCACGGCGTCCTTATCGCCCGAGAGCATCACCAATTCGCGCACCCGGCGCGATGCAGGCCAGCCACTGTTTGTTCGGCGTCGGGTTTAATTTCGTCGGCAATGGTTACATATCCCGCATATTGCCCGCCGACCGCTACCGCCGCGATGGTGTCCACCTCCGCATCGAGTTCGGACGGGTAGGCGATACCCGATTGTTGCAACAGTTTGGTATTGCCTACCAGCACAGCCCGGCCATCCACCTTGCCGCTCAACCCATACCCGGCGATTTCCTGCACGTCAGTTACGACGGCATGTTGCCAATCGATTTGAAGTTCGCCGGCATAGGTAATCAACGCTTTTCCGACCGGGTGAGTGGAATGCTGTTCAAGCGCAGCGGCGAGGCGCAGCAATTCGGTTTTTTCGATGCCGGTGTTTTCAACTTTTTGCACCTTGAAAACACCCTGTGTCAGCGTTCCGGTTTTGTCCATGACCACCGTATTCACTTTGGCCATCAAATCCAAAAAATTCGAGCCTTTGAACAAGATGCCGTTGCGCGACGCCGCCCCGATGCCGCCGAAATAACCCAGTGGTATCGAAATCACCAGGGCACAAGGGCAGGAAATGACTAAAAATATCAGCGCGCGGTATAGCCAGGTTTGGAAAGAATAATCCTGCACGATAAAGGACGGCACGAGCACCAGCAACACAGCCAACAACACGACAATCGGAGTATATACTTTCGCAAACTTGCGGATAAACAACTCCGTCGGCGCTTTGTGGGCCGCGGCGTTTTGCACCAAATCGAGGATGCGCGCGATGCTGCTCTCGCCGAAAGGTTTGGTTACGCGGATTTCCACCACGCTGTCGAGGCTGATCATTCCGGCCAGCACGGTTTCGTCAATCGCGAGCGTGCGGGGCTTGCTTTCGCCCGTGAGCGCGGCTGTGTCGAAACTACCTTGCACGCTCAGCAATACGCCGTCGAGCGACGCCCGCTCGCCCGGACGCACCCGGATGGTTTCGCCCACCTGCACGGTTTCGGGTTTAACGACAGCGGCCCGGCCGTCGCGCAATACGGTGGCTTGATCGGGACGCACGTCGAGCAAGGCTTTGATGTTGCCTTTGGCACGGCGCACTGCCGCCGTCTGGAACAGTTCGCCCACGGCGTAAAGAGCAACATTACGGCCACACCCTCGGGATATTGACCTATGGCAAATGCGCCAATGGTGGCCAGACTCATTAGGAAAAATTCCGTGAAAAACTCGCCTTTCCTGATGGTCTGCGCCGCTTCTTTCAGCACGGGCCAGCCGACGGGCAGGTATGCTATCCCGTACCAAAGCAGTCGAATCAGCCCTTCAAAACGCAGGCTGTACATACTCGTCCAGTGCGATGCCGCCCAGCAACAGCACGAAACTGGTGATAGCGGGCGGGTATTCACGCCAGGGGAGTGCGTTTCGCCGCCCACGTGGTCATGATTGTGCCCGTCGCCTTCTTCGTGTGGTCAGGGCGGCGGCGGGGCGGTTTCAGGTCTGTTTTTTCTCCAGAGTGCAGCAAAGTTGGCGGCCTTGCGCGTCGTAAGTGTGAACGTGGGGGACAGTTGGGTCAGCCATTCGGTAAAGATTGAAAATGTACGAGATCAGGGATAGGTTTGAACATAAGCGGTTTATTTTCAATAGTTTTTAACCAGAATTTTTTGGGCAAATACGCCGCGTTCAGTATAAAGGGCGACAAAATAAACGCCCGCAGGCAGCCCGTCTGCCCGGAAAAAATAGTTGGATTCGCCCGACGGGAGCATTTCCCAAAAAACAGTCTCTACCCGCTGCCCGGGCAATCGACCAGTTCGAGCACTGCCGCGCCGCCGGTCGGCGCGAAAACCGGAACACAGGTAATCCCAGGCGGGATTAGGGAAAATACGTTCTAACCTCGGTGAAGCCAATTCATCTGTTCCGACGCTCTGCCGAATCTCGAAATCGAAATAACCTTCCGGGGCGGGTAACGGGCGCACTTGTTGTTTGCCCGGATTGGCTGTGGCGTGGAGGTAGTAGCGCACGGTAGAACTTATGGTTGTTTGTGGAATCCAGCCCGTCAAGGTTTGTGGCCGCGTCGGTCGAGTCATCGGAACGGACTGTAGCCTGCCGAAGTATCGGTCATTATAAAACACTTCGGCGCCGGCTATGCCGCCGCGGTGCCGTATACCAGGCCTTGACCTCATAGCAGGCGGGCGGGTTGTTGTCAATAAAAATCCTCTACCTGTTTATGCTGAATCAGGAGTGGGTCCGCTACACCTACTCCTTTCACAATACAGTGAATTGCGCCGCCCCAGCGGGAACTGATGTCGTTGCGGGGGATGCCGACGATATTATAACCGGGCATATTCTCGCTCCAAATACGCGGTGCCGTGGTGTCGCATTTGTTTCTCGTAGATAGGCAACAACACGGTTTTATTAACGATGAACGAATTGACATACGTACGCAACGACGGCTCCCTGACTCAGGTATTTCCCTCCTTCGGGCGGCATCGGTACACGTACCACTTTGTGGGGGAGCCGAAGGCGTGGTGAAATTGGCCAGGAGGTACTGGATGTTCGCCTCGATTTGGTCGCGATCAGCCTCACGCCTTCCGGGTATTCGCCCACGAGCAGCGTTTCCTCGTTGAGCAATTTCATGTGCATGTCGATGTGGTGGATCCCGTCGAATGGTAGCACATCGAACCCCACATAGCGGTCTATGCCGTAGAAGCGGTGCATAATGCTGTCCACGCCTTCTTCGGTATGGTTGCTCGTGCTACGTATTGCCCGTACCGTTCTCTTCCAACACGAGTTTAGTCGAGAAATCGGTGCCCACCCCGTCCGGAGAAATTATTGCCGCCGGGATGCAGGAATCGTAGGGACGACGGTGGTGGAATAAACCGGCAAGCCGAAATAATTGCCCACGACACTTGGGATCGTATCGTCTTTCGGGCGCGGGCGGTTCGTCAATCCACCAACGCCAGGCTGTCCACGCCGCCGAGGTAAACCGGATTTAGCGCCATAGTCGCGAATCCAGATACTGTTGAAAGGCGCGACTTTGAACTCGACGTTTTCCAGCCTGCCAATTTTACGCCATAACCGGTCAATTCGTTTTGGCG
>JADJYG010000011.1:0-10000 GCA_016719895.1 Saprospirales bacterium
CAGGGCCGATCAGTTCTAAAAATCTTGCCTTTAAAAGGCAAACAAATTGTATAGTTCATTGACTTTGTTGGCGAATTTTGCAAAGGTGTCTTTGATCGGTTTGTAGCCGGCTAATTGCAAGAGATTCAAGGCTGTGGTATTTTAAAAGCCACTACAGTGGCAGAATTGGTGTTAGTGATCGTCATATCATCTTCTCCGATGAGCACATCTTTAGTCCAGTGTAAGCGATTTTCGATACCCCAGTGTCCTCGGATACCTTGGCCACAACATGGGCTGAGTCGATAGGCTTGCTCAGGATGTAATAAGCGGTATGCTCAAAGGGTTTACCTTTCGTTTCCCCCAACGCTTTACTCGAACGATTCGTTGGATGCCCGCCCAGCCTTGGGGCAAATCCACTTGGTTGAAAAACAATTCGACCTTTCGGTGCTCCAGCCTGCCATGTCCTTTTTCAATCGTTTCACACACCGAAAATGGGTGACATAGGGCGGTGAACAGTTGGATTTGTGCAAAGAGTTTATTGCAATTGCCTTTGACCTGAATCAGAAAATGACAACCCAGTTCAAGAATGAGCGTTAGCGTTTTTTTGGCAATGCAGGGCGTCAAGGGTGAAAATGGCACCCTTCAACCCAAGTTTCTCCACTAGTTGTCTCACCGCCTCGGCTTCATAAGCCTTGCCACTTTCAAAGTGGACCATCTGATGAACCAGGTTGCTACGCTGAGCAAACACACTGACCACATAGACAAAACTTTGTAGCGATCCATGTGGGTTTTGAACCGTAGAACCAAGGGCTTCCCATCCAAGGCCAACCACTGTTCTGCTCCACAGGGAAGCACTGTTCCATCCAACGAGCAAATTTTGTGGCCAGTCTTTCCGGACTGACACTTTGCAAAAAGTGTGCGTACGGTACCGAACGAAGGAACTCCATGTTTGAGTTGGAAGATACTTACCAACTCCTCTTCGTTGTTTTTCATAAACCGGGTAAAGCCCCCTTCAGGCCCCTGATGGCCACTAAGGATAGCCATAATCACCATGGCCAAAAATACCGACAGTCGATGCCACTGACCTTGACTTCTCCGTGGGTCGGAGAAGTCTGTCAGAAATTCTAACAAATTGTATTGCATGATTCGCCAATTTATCTCAAAGAACGTGCTTTTTAGGCTATTTTTTTAGAACTGATCGGCCCTGCCCAGTTGGGGAGGGGCGGGGGTGGGGTTGACTCGCGAGCTGCTTATGCGAAGCCGAGGCTCGGCGGCTTCGCCGAAATCTTTAAAAAGGGTAAGAGCGTAAAAGTCCAAGAGGGTTATTTAGTGCCGCGCCAACCGGAATCCGAAATGGTTGCTCCTGTAGTTCGGTTGGTACCAGTAGCGAATAGCCAAGCGGCAATTGATATCGCCGTCGAGCCACGAGCCGCCGCGCAAAACCCGATATTTACCGAATTTCGGACCGTTCGGGTTGTCGGCTATCGAGTCGGCAAATTGGGCGTAATAGTTAACATGATACCAGCCCCAACACCATTCCCACACGTTACCGGTCATGTCGAACAGCCGGTATTCCGGCGAAAGTACCAGGGGCGCGCGGGTAGCCACCGGGCGTGTGCGCTGTACGCCGAGCGTGTCCGAATTTCCAAAATACCAGGCTACAGCGTCCAAATCGTCGCTGCCGGCATACCGGTAGGCGTACTGGTTGGGCCCGCCGCGGGCGGCGTACTCCCATTCGGCCTCGGTGGGCAGGCAAAAGCCGCCTTTTTCGGCAGCGCCGGGGATGATGGTAACGATCCACAGGCTACGGTCTTCCTTGTCCAGGGAGTCGAGGTGGTACACCGGCGGTTTTCCGAAGCGGTCGCTGAGCCAGTTGGCGTATTTCAGGGCGTGGGAAAGTTCGATGTAGAGTTCGCTGCTGAGTTTTTTGTCGCCCAGGATTTGGGAAAAATAGCCGAACAGGTCGTCGTGGGTGAGCACCAGCGAGTTGTGATCGCTGAGCACGCCGAAGAGGTTGAACAGCAGGCGGGTGTCGCGGGGGTTGGCCTGGATGCGGTCGTAGGGTTCGGGGGTGCCGCGGTAGTCGTAGTAGCTGAACTGGTGCAGGATGCCGTCCTGCTCGAACGAGCGGCGCAGGCCCAGGTCGGGCATGGTGCTGATGACCACGGGGAAGGGCAGGCGGCCAATCTGGGCGTACATGCCGCGGAGTTTGTCGAAGTGGCGGTCGTAGAACTCTTCGAAGCGGCGCCAGCTGCGGGTGCGGGCGGCGTCGTTGGGGAAGAGGAAGAGGTTTTCGGCGGGGGAGGCCATGCTGACGTCGCGCGGGAGCGTACCGGGGATGTCAGCGGGGTCGATGCCGAGGTGTTCGAGCAGGTCGAGAAAGAGATTTTGGCCGGGCAACAGGTCGGGGCCAATCAGCAGGGCACATTGCTGGTTGCCGAGCGATTTCAGAAGGTCTTTCCAGGCGATGGGCATAGGCGTGGATTTTGGGCAAATATCGCCAAGAAATGTATCTTTGAGGAAAATAGAAGAGAAATGGAACCGACCATCGCGCCATCTGCTTATGAAATAGAACGCGGAAAACCTATGCCGAGCAAAAATCATGCAATCGTTCAGCGAAATCTTGTATTTCATTTACACTTGAAATACGGCGATCGCTACAGTGTTTTACCCGAAATCAATATCGACCTGCCCATTCAGGACCGCGTGCCGGACCTGGCGATTTACCGCTCGGTGGAATTCACGCCAGGAGCCGACGAAGTGCGGATGACGGAAGTGCCGCTGGGCATTATCGAAATCCTGTCGTCCCAGCAAAGCATGACCGACCTGATGGTGAAGCGGGGAGAATATTTTGCCGCCGGCGTGCAGTCGTATTGGCTGGTGTTGCCCGATTTGTTGTCCATTTACGTCTTCTATACCGCCGAAGACTACGACGTTTTTACCCGGCAGGATCTCCTGACGGATAAAAAACTGGAGATCGAAGTAGCGCTGGGGGAAATTTTCCGGTAGCGCCCAAAGGGCAGACCCAACTTTGGCCGCTGAAGATCATTTTATTTTCCGCAGGGCGCACAGAACGCGCAGAATTTAAAACGTTTTTCCCGTTACCTTTGTCGGCCAAGATAGCCGGCAGCATACCTGCTGGGCGGTTCGGGTGCGCCCTGCCGTGTCTGCCAAACCTTTTTACAACTGAGAAACAGATGTTCCGTATTTTCCTTTTGGCCACCCTCTTGCCGGCACTGGCCACCGCGCAGGTGGCCGACACCATCGTCCGGCTGGACGAACAAACAAGCGACCGCGCGTTTTTGAAATTGCCCAACGGCGCCCTCTATGCAGTGGAGATGTCGGACGAAGCGGACGAGGATTCGCTGTCGTTCGAAACAATCGCCCGCCGCAGCGCGCTGCAGTCCTGCGTGACGGCTACGTTTACCGGCGTGGTGCGCCGCAAGGCGAAAACCTCGCCCCTGCCCGGGCGGGCGAAATCATACGAAACCCTGGACGATCTGCTGGACGAGCTCCCGTCGGACTCCTCCATGCGGTTCCGGACGCCGCGCATCGATACTTCGCCGTTCAGCGAGCGCGTGGAAGAAGAGCGGCACAATGTCCGGATCAAACGCGCCTGGTTGTTTGCTGCCTTCCGGGAAGAAGACAACGATTTTCACCTGATCATCGGCAACCACGAGCAGCCCAGCCAGGCGACGGCCCTGATGAACGTGGAGGTATCCGGCTTGCCGGAAAAAACAGCATCCAACCGCAGGGCCCACCAGACCTTGCTGGAAGCCCGCACGGAATTCATAAAAATTTTCGGCGACACGCAGTGCCGGCGGACCTTCCGTTTTCCGGAAAAAGGCGTGCCCGTGGAAATCAAAGGCTCGCTCTTTTTCGACACCCACCACGCCGGCACCGGCACCGGCAGCGGGAATTTGCGCCCGGCAACGGTTTGGGAAATACATCCGGTGACGGGAATTCAATGGCTGAGTAATTGACCGGGGCCGTCTTATTTCATATGCCGGCAATTGGTTAGCCCCTTTCCCGGATGTCAAATTGCCCTCCCCAAAATTGGGAAGTTGTCCCTTCAGCGTCATTAAATTAAAAAAAATATGTCCATTTTGCAAAATGGCAGACCGGGCTATAAATTTTAAGCGATTTTTGTCAAAAAAACGATGGACTTCCAGTCCAACCCACAACTCGAGCTTGCCTACGAATACGTGTTCCAAACGAACAAGAACATCTTCCTGACCGGGAAGGCGGGCACCGGCAAAACCACCTTTTTGCACCACATTAAGACCGGATCGGTCAAGCGGATGGCTGTGGTGGCGCCCACCGGCGTAGCGGCCATCAATGCGGGCGGCATGACGATCCACTCGTTTTTCTAGCTACCTTTCGGCCCCTATGTGCCGGGCAGCAGCGGGGAAGGAGCCCGCCAGCGCAAGTTTTCCAGCGATAAAATCCGGCTGATCCGCAGTATCGACCTGCTCGTCATCGATGAGATCAGCATGGTGCGCGCCGACCTGCTCGACGGTGTGGACGACGTGCTGCGCCGGTACAAAGACCCCTACCAACCCTTCGGCGGGGCGCAACTGCTGATGATCGGCGATCTGCACCAGCTGCCGCCGGTGGTCAAAGACGAGGAGTGGGACCTGCTGCGGCCGTACTATTCAACGCCCTATTTTTTCAGCAGCCGGGCCTTGCAACAAACCCAACCGGTGGTTATCGAACTCACACACATCTTCCGGCAATCCGACAGCGCCTTTATCGAACTGCTGAACAAAGTGCGCAACAACCGGCTCGACGCCGATGTCCTGGACACCCTGAACAGCCGGTATATCCCGGATTTCCAGCCGGACGACGGGGAAGGCTATATCACCCTCAGCACGCACAACGCCACGGCACACGCAATCAATGCCCGCAAACTGGCGGACACCACGGGAACGGTCCAGCGGTTCCGTGCAGCCATTACCGGCGATTTCCCCATCCACGCCTACCCTACCGACGAGGTGCTCGAGTTAAAACCCGGGGCGCAGGTCATGTTTGTCAAAAACGACACATCGGCCGGCAAGCGCTTTTTCAACGGTAAAATCGGCCGCATTACGCATATCCAGAGCGATACCATTACCGTGCGGTGCCCTGGCGATGAAGAATCCATTGCGGTGGCTCGAACCGATTGGGAAAACATCAAATTTACCCTGAACGAGCGCACCAAGGAAGTGACGGAAGAGGTGATCGGCACGTTCACCCAGTTTCCCCTCCGGCTGGCCTGGGCTATCACCATTCATAAAAGCCAGGGCCTCACGTTCGAGCGCGTCATCCTGGATGCCCAGGCGGCTTTTGCACACGGGCAGGTGTACGTGGCCCTGAGCCGCTGTAAAAGCTTCGAAGGCATCGTGCTTTGGTCCAGAATCGGCCAGTCAGCCGTACGGACGGACCTGACGGTGCAGGATTTCAGCGCTGCGGCGCAAAAAAATGCGCCGGATGAAGCCCATTTGCAACAATCAAAAGCGGCCTTCCAGGAAAGCCTGATCCTGGAGTTGTTCCGCTTCGACGAGTTGGACAAACGCATGAAGCTGCTCCAGCGGGCGCTTCTCGAGCATGAAAAAAGCCTGCATCCGGCTGCCTGGCAACAATTCAGCGCACTCAGCAGTCAGACCACCGAAATCTTCAGCACGGCAGCCAGGTTCCAGCCCCAGCTCCAGGCGTATTTCCGGCAGGGCGGCCTGCCCGAGGCCAATGCGGAGCTGCAATTGCGCCTCCGGAAAGCCGCGGCCTGGTTCGCCGAAAAGCTGGGCGCCGACCTGTTGCCGCCCGCCCGCGACATCCGCATTGTCAGCGACAACAAGGAGGTGCGCAAAACAGCCGCTGAAGCCCTGGAAAATGTACAAAAGGAAATTTATGTCCGGCACGCCTGCCTGGCCGCTGCGCTCAACGGCTTTTCAGCCCAGGCCTACCTGCGTATGAAAGCCGACGCGGCGCTGGATTTCCAGGCCGAACGTTCCAAAGCCGTGGCCGCTGCCGCCGAGGGCCCGCAGGACATTCAACACCCTGCCCTCTTCGCTGCGCTCAAAAAATGGCGGGCGGATACGGCCGAACTGCACGACGTAGAGTTGTACGCCGTGTTACCCACCCAAACGCTGCTCGACATTGCCCGGTTTTTGCCCGCCACCATGGCGGCGCTAAAAGCGATCAAAGGCATTGGAAAGGGCAAAAGCCGCCAGTTCGGCGCCGAACTGATCGCTTTGGTGCAGGGCTACTGTACGTCGAACAACCTTGCAATAGCGGCGCCCGATCTGCCCGGCGCAGAAGAAAAGCCACCCAAGCCGGACACCAAGGTCCTGAGTTACGATCTGTACAAATCCGGCAAAACGATCGACGAAATCGCCGCCGAGCGCGGCTTCGTGCGCAGTACCATCGAGGGCCACCTGGCCCATTTTGTCGGCTTGGGCGAACTCTCCATTTTCGACCTGATGTCCGCGGAGACCGTCGCTAAAATCGAGCAGTTTTTCCTCGGTCACCCCGGCGCGCTGAGCGCCGAAGCCAGGGCTCATTTCGGCGAGGCGTATTCGTACGGGGAAATCAAGATGGTAATGAGCTGGATGGCAGCGGAGCGGGGCGAGCAGGGTGGAAGAAGTACGGATACCCAAACCAGTCCGGCTCAATGATACAACAGCTCTTTGAAATAGTCGGTAACCCATTGATTAGCGACATCCGGCCAGCTATGATCGGCGTCGTAAATCTGTACCTGGGTTTCCGCAGCGTTATTGTGTTTTGCGGGAAACACTTGCCGTTGCAAGGTATTCATGAAGTTAGCCTGGGCGCAATCAGGTAGAACCGATTCATTTTTCAAGCAAATCTGGAGGATGCTGTTTTGAAAGTAAGAGAATTTGGTACAATCGGTGTTATAGACAATGGCATTGGGCTGGATGGTATTTTCCTGTTTGCCAAGTATAAAAAACGTCGGCGCCGGGTTGGGGTTTATCCCCTGATTTTGAGTACTGGCATTGCCTTGGTCGATTCCGTCAACATAAGTATCGGTACAATCAATCAGGCTGGGCGCCGCATTATAACTGGCGTAGGCGCCCAAACAGGCGAATCCCCGGAATTTTTCCGGGAGTAATGCTGCCAGGGTCAGGGTAAAAAAACCGCCCGAAGAGTGTCCGCAAACGCCAACGCGCTCGAAATTTATGTCATCATACCGGTTCAAATGCGCGAGCAGTTTCAGAATGTAGTCTATGTCCTTATTTTTTTGACAGACCGTTGATATATGGGGGAATCGGGGCTCCCATCCAAATGTGCCATCCGGCCGGTTGTCAAAATTGGTGCCCTCCGCGTAAATAACATAAGCTTCTGGCATAAGATCGTGAAATTTGCGCCTCATCTCTGAATCCTCAGCGGTTCCGCCCCGGCCATGGAGGTAAATTAATACCGGGGCTTTTATACACGAGTTCGAGGGCGTCCAGATCAAGGCGCGCCGGGCTTCGCCTTGCACCATATCCGTCCATTCATAACGGGTCTTGTTCACTTTACAGTCTTTGCCACAGGCGCCGGAAAAAACCAGTGGGAGCGCAGAAGCCAGAAGGAGTATGCCGTATGTACCTGTAAAGAGTCTCATAGTCTAGCATTATAAGGAAAAGATCGGATTGTAACTGCTTCCAAAGATAATACTTTCTCAATACGATATCCAACTAGACTTTAATGGAACCATCGTTACATGCAATAATCGACGACATTCTCGACGCGGTCAGAAAAAGAACCGAAGAAATCAACGGAGAAAGAGTAGTCGTTGAGGAATTCGTATTACTGTTGGCAGACCAAACCATGCAAAAATCCCAAACATTTTTATGAGCGGCAGCCAAACGTCCGCGAGCCCTGATACCTTCACAAGGCATGAACCCGCTTCGAAGGAAGGATACAAGGCTGGGAGCGACGATCTTTTCGACGATTTTTAGTACCGGGTATAAAAGCGGGTAAAGTCCGGGGTATTTCCTCCTATAAAGTTGAAGGCTTCGCCCGGCCGGAGTTGCCGACGGAAGTAGCAGATATTCCGCTTTTCCGGTTAACTTTGTCAAAAATTGGGTTCGATATGAGCGCTATACAAATGAAATTTCCCCTCACGCACGAAGAATTGCTGGCCATCGGCCAGGGCGAACTGCTTCGTTTCCCGGCCAGCTTTGCCGAATATTGGGGATTGTTACAGGAAGCTCGATACAAAGCCGATTATTCCAATGGAGAAATTGTAGCCATGAGTTACGAAACCAATGTTCATAGTAAAATCGTCATGCAACTCGCCGTCATCTTCGATCGGATTTTTGACTCCCAATTGTATGCGATACATGACTCCAACCGCCCGGTGTACATCGCCGATTTTCAGGCCGTGCATAATCCGGATTGTTCAGTGGTGTTAGAGCCAGCCCAATTATTTGAATATCAGCCCGGCATGAATGCCGAAACCACACCGTTGGTTTTGGTGGAAGTGTTGTCTAAGACCACCCGCGACTACGATTACAGCGAAAAATTGCCGCATTACAAACAAATTCCTTCCCTGCGGCAGATCATTTACATTGAAAGCGCCAAGATGTTCGTCTCCGTGTACGAGCGCACCGACGAAGGGCCGCACTGGGTCAATACGGATTATTCCAGGCCGGAGGATAGTTTTTTAGTGGGCGGTCAGGCGGTGAAGATGGAGGAGATATACCGGAAGGTGACGTTTTGAATATTGGATATTCAATCGAGCAGGAGGAGGGCGTTAGCCCTCCGTCCTCTCACACCACCGGACGTACGGTTCTCGTATCTCGGCGGTTCATTAAGGTTTTACGACGAAGGGTGTATGTATCCATGAGCGGTACATACCCCTATTGTATTAAGCGTTCAATGGTGATGGTGGTACCAAGTATCGGGCTGTGGGGGGCTATCCGCCAGTAGCCTTTTCGGGTGTTGCCCCGTTCATAGGCTTTCTGCTTGTTTATCCCTAACTTTTGAAGGCTGGCTATCCGCGTTCTCACCCGTTTCCATTGTTTCCAGATGCACATCCGTAATCGTGCTTGCATCCATTCGTCCAATTGAGCCAGGTGTTTACTTGCGTCCGCCTTGTAAAAGTAGACTTTTATTTTCTCTTTCAGTCTTGTGTAGGACTTCATGCTGACTCTTGCACTGCCGAGTTAGCGCCCGTGCCGGGCGCACCAAAAAAAGGCCCGATTCACCGTGAAGTGAACCGGGCCTTATAGTAGTTTGAGTTGGCATCGACTTACTCTCCCGCGGCAACTACCGCAGTACCATCAGCGCTGGTGGGCTTAACTGCTCTGTTCGGAATGGGAAGAGGTGAACCCCACCGCTAAAGACACCAACATTTCTTTGCCCTGTTGATCCACCCTGATCGCGCGGGCGGAAGGAGGCGTTTTTTTGTAATGACAATCTGGGAAAGAAGTAGTTCGTCGGAGTTTGGGATGGCGGGAGTGTCGGCTTTGAGCCCGATTTAAAAAAGGAAGCTTACGGGTTATTAGTACGGCTCGGCTAAACATGTCACCACGCTTCCACCTGCCGCCTATCAACGTAGTCGTCTCCTACGACCCTTAATCGGAAGATTCATCTCAGAGTAGGCTTCGCGCTTAGATGCTTTCAGCGCTTATCCCGGCCGAACATTGCTACTCGGCGCTGCACCTGGCGGCACAACCGATACACAAGCGGTTCGTCCAACACGGTCCTCTCGTACTAGTGTCAGGTCTCTTCAATCTTCCTGCGCCCACAACAGATAGGGACCGAACTGTCTTGCGACGTTCTGAACCCAGCTCACGTGCCGCTTTAATGGGCGAACAGCCCAACCCTTGGGACCTTCTCCAGCCCCAGGATGCGACGAGCCGACATCGAGGTGCCAAACCTCCCCGTCGATATGAGCTCTTGGGGGAGATCAGCCTGTTATCCCCGGAGTACCTTTTATCCTTTGAGCGATGGCCCTTCCATGCGGAACCACCGGATCACTTTAGCCGTCTTTCGACCCTGATCGACCCGTCGGTCTCTCAGTCAAGCACCCTTG
>JADJYG010000011.1:15000-181523 GCA_016719895.1 Saprospirales bacterium
AAATGACGAGACGCTGCGTCCGGATACGCCCGTTGCAATCATCCAACACCACCAGGTAACAACCGGGCGGCAGGGAGGCGACGTCGATCTGGACCGCCGAAGGGCCATCTGCAAACGCACACATCAGATTTGTCCTTCCCAGAGCATCGAAGATACGAATCTGGCGCACCGCTATATCGCCGTCCGCCCGGTACGCCACCCGGTATAGGGCGCCAGAACGCCTAAAAAGCGGTTCCGCTGCATACCACCGGCATAAATACGGCCATCGGGGCCATATTGCAGGTAATGTCAGCTGTTGCCAGCCAAAACGGGCACCATCGGGCGAAAAAGCGCTAAACTGCTGATACAAATGCAACGGAAGAAGGCAGTTTTCATGGAATATTTCGATCAATACGTAGCAAAATAGGGGTTACCCGGCACAAATAGGAATGCTCGCTGCTATAGCTTTTGTATCTCAACCCCGACAATTTGCAATTCGAGACCCCCTAATACCCCTCCGGCCAAATAAAAAGCGCCTTCCCTTATGCCGGAAAGGCGCCTGTTCGTTTTCATGTAGTTTTACAAAGTTCGTTGCACTGATTTTATTTAACCTGGCGCCACCCAACACCACATAAAAGTGTAAAGCGGTGCGATATTGCGGCAGGATGAATTGGAGTTTTGTTGCCTGATAACAGCCTCAAAATTATCCGGAGGGCAGCAATACCGTTCGCACTATTGTAACTAAAAGGTGGATTATTGTAACATCGATTACAAGTAACTCATAAACAAGGATTTACAATATTATTTTCACAAAAAATCAATCGCGCAGATCGCTGGGCGCCATGCCGAACTCCTCGGCGAACACCCGGCTGAAATACTTGGGATCGTCGAAGCCCACCTTATACGCTACTTCCGACACGTTCATCGCCGTACCGAGCAGCAGGCGACGGGCGTGTTGCAGGCGCACGCTGCGGATATAAAGCGCCGTAGAGCGGCCGGTAAGGGCTTTGGTCTTGCGGTGCAACTGCATCCGGCTCATGGCCATACGGCGGCACAAGTCGTCGATGGACAGCTCGGCGTTGGCCAGTTCGCCTTCGATAAGGCCGCGAAATTTCAATAAAAAGGCGTCCTCTGCTTTGCCATCTGTCGTATTTTGTAAAGCCGGCGCTTCCAGGTTGCGGTAATACTCCTGCCAACGCAGCCGGGATTCGAGCAGGTTTTTCAACTGGGCCAGCAGCTCGGCTTGGTGGAAGGGTTTGGCGAGGTAGGCATCGGCGCCGCGCTCCAGCCCCGCAATACGATCGGTCACGGCGGTGCGGGCAGTCAGCATAAGCAAGGGAATGTGGCTGGTGCGCGGGTCGTTTTTAAGCGTGGCGCTCAGTTCAAAACCGTCTTTGCCCGGCATCATCACGTCGCTGATGATGAGGTCGGGGACGAGCTCCAGGGCTTTTTCGATACCGCTTTGACCGTCGGATGCGGTTTCAATCCGGTATTGATGCTCCAGGCAACGGATCAGGAGGGTGCGCACGTCGGCATGGTCTTCCACCAGGAGCAACAGCGGCCAATCCGCTTCGCCACTCGCGGGCCCATCAGAAGCGCCGGCAGGGCGCCCGGGCATCACACCGGGCAAGGGGGCCGGCCCGGCGCCTGCAAGGGCTCCCCGGGTAATGGGCAGTTGCACGTTGAAGGTGGCGCCTTTCCCCGGAGCGCTTTCTGCGGTTATTTCGCCTTTTAACAGGCGGACCAGCTCCAGGGTCAGGGCCAGACCGATACCGGTCCCTTCGCCCCGCCGCGTACTGGAATTGTCCGCCTGGTAAAAACGGTCGAAAATAAACGGCAGCTGCCCGGCGGGAATACCGATACCAGTGTCGGCGACGGTAAGCCGCAAACGGTCTCCCGTGCGTCCGGAAGCCGGAAGCGCCGCCAACCGCAAGGCAATTTCTCCTCCGGCAGGCGTGAATTTGACGGCGTTGGACAGCAGGTTGGATAGGATTTGTAGCATTTTGCCGGGGTCGTAATCCATTACGATGGACTCCGGTTCGCTGCCGATGCGCAGGATAATATCTTTGGCATCGGCGGCGGATTGAAAAGACTCGGCGACGTACTTTACATACGCGACGATATCCCCCTGCTCCAGTTGAACCTGCATTTGCCGGGATTCCAGTTTGGCCAGGTCGAGCATCTGGTTGATCAACCCCAGCAAATTCTGGCTGTTGCGGCGGATAAGCGCCAAACCCTCGCCAAGCCGGGTCTGGGGGTTTTTCTCCACCTGTTCGACCATGCCGAGAATGACGGTCAGCGGGGTGCGGAACTCATGCGTGATGTTGGCGTACAGGCGGGATTTGGTTTTGTCTATTTCCTTGAGCTGCTCCGTTTCTACCCGTTCCAGCTCCAGGCTAAGGCGCAGTTGCTGCTCTTTCAATTCTTTCCGGATCAACCAATACAGCACTCCGCCCAGCGCCAGCAGGTACAACAGATAAGCCCACCACGCGCCCCACCAGGGCCGGGCGATCACGATCCGGACGGTAGCCCCCGTCTGGTTCCAAACGCCGTCGTTGTTCGAACCGATCACCGTGAAGGTGTAGGTGCCCGGCGACAAATTGGTGTAGTGGGCCGAGTTTTCACCGGCTTCCGTTTCGATCCAGTTGTCCCGGTACCCTTCCAGCCGGTATTTATAGCGGTTTTTTTCCGGATTGAGGTAGTTCAACGCGGCAAACTCGAATGAAAAGTCGTTTTGCCAATGGGGCAAGCGGATCGCTTCGCTGTAAAAAATCTCCCGTTGCAGGGGAGAGGCAAAGTCCAGTGTATCGCCCGGAGAACCGCTGACCGGAACCGGCCGGTTGAACAATCTGAACCCGGTGATCACCACCGGCGGGGGTTGCGGGTTTTCGCGTATACTATCCGGATGGAACACATTGATCCCGTTGGCGCCTGCAAACAACAATTCTCCGGAGCGGCGGTCGATAGCGCCGGCGGTGTACGCGCCGCCGAGCAGGCCGTCGCGGGCGTCGTAAACCCGGATATCGCCGGTTCGGACATTCAACCTGGAAATACCTTTCGGGGCGCCCAGCCAGAGGTTGCCGCGGGCATCTTCCAGGATACAGGTCACGGCGTTATCCGCCAGTCCATCCTGGCGCCGCCAGTGGCGCAGGCTCTTTTTTTCGGGATCGAACAAGAACAAACCGTCATCGGCGCCCAACCAGAAACCGCCGTCCGGATGGGGGTGCAGGCAATAAATGCGGCTTCTCTGAGATTTCCGGCTCAGCGGAAAATTTTCGATCGCTCCGGCGCTGCGGTTCAGCCGGCCCAGCCCTTCGATATTGGCCACCCACAAGTCGCCTTTACGGTCTTCCGCAATGTCGAACACCCAGTTTTTGAACAGATTGCCTGGGTCGCGCACGGGCCAGCGAAACGAACGGAAGGTATTGGCAGCCGGGTCGAAAGCATTCAGGCCATCGTCAACTGTACCCAGCCACAGCGCCCCCTTTTTATCTTCGTAAAAATGCACGATGTCGTTGTCGCCGATACTTCCGGGTTTGCCGTCGGGCAAGTTGTGTAAAAAAACGCCGCTGGTGCGCCCTTTGGGCAACCGGGGAATAAAACGGCTAAGCCCGCCCCCCCAGGTCCCGATCCATACCGTACCCCGGCTGTCTTCAAAAATAGCCACCACATCGTCGTCGCCGATACTTTGGGCATTGCCCGGCAGGCGCTGGAAATGCGCCACCGCGCCGGTTTCCTGGTCGAGCGCGTCCATACCGCCGTCGTCTATACCGGTCCAAACTGTTCCGTCGGCGCCGACAAACAGGCACAAGATGCCGCCCGGGGAGAGCGTGGCCTTGCCGCCCGTATTGCGATAAACCTGAAACGGTTTCTGGTACCGGCTCCGGTAGCTCAGGCCTTTGTGATGGCCCACCCACAACCCGCCGTCGCGGTCGGCGTACAAGGCCTCGATATTATTGTCGTTCAAGCTTTTAGGATCGTCGGGGTCGTGTTGGTGCCGGATGAACGCACCGGTGCCGGGGTTCCAAAGGTCCAGGCCGCCTCCGTCGGAGCCGACCCACAGGCGCCCCTGGCCGTCTTCGACGATGTGGGTGACAAAATCATTGCTCAACCCGTCGGGCCGGTTGGGCGCAGCGCGAAAGACCCGCATAGTTTTTTCGCCGGGGGCGATCCGGTACAAGCCGTTGGCCGTACCGATCCAAAAATACCCGGCACGGTCGAACAGCAGGGTATTGACGGTGGCCGTGGCCAACGCGCCGGCGCCAGGTATGTCCGGAAAGGGAAAACGCTCGATCGTATTGGTTTTCGGGTCCAGTCGGTTCAGCCCGCGTCCGGTGCCCAGCCACAGACAGCCGGCCCGGTCCGTTTCGATACTCCACACATGGTTGTGGCTTAAACTCCGGGCGTCCTGGTCGTTGTGGCTGAAGCGAACAAGACGCAGCTCCCCCTTGGCGACCTGGCGATGGAAATTTTCCCGGGAAAAAGCGGTTGTGGCGCCGCAGAGCAGGCGGAAAAGCCCCGCCGTGGTGCCGGCCCAGACCGTTCCATCGCGGTCTTCTTTCAGCGTCAAAACGTGCCCGATCGCGTTCAACGGGTTTTGATCCGCACCGGCCGGCGGAAAAAACAACCCCGCGACCCGATCCATCAACTGAAGCCCCTCATTCGTCCCAACCCAGAAATTACCACGGCTGTCTTCCAGCAAAGCCGGAACCATATTTCCGCCAAGGCTGCCCTTGCCACCCGGAACGGGCTCGTATACCGCGCATTTATACCCGTCGAAGCGGTTCAGCCCGCCCTCGGCGCCAATCCATATAAATCCCTTGCTGTCATGGCAAAAGGAGCGGACGCGAGCGCCGGAAAGCCCGTCGTCGGGTGTAAGGTGGGTAAACGAGACGCTATTTCCGCCCGTTTGGCCGGCGCAGCGCCCTGGCAATCCCCCGGTTAATAAACAGGCAAAAAGCCAACTCAAAACAAAGAAGCCGGAAGGTATATTCATTTGCCGGCAAAGATAATACGCTTGTTGCGACTGAAAAGACGGTTGACTAGAGCGGTGCTGTTGCTATGCCGCCATGATGCGCGCCAAAGCCGCGTAAGCCATTTGCCGCAAGGCGATGCGCGCAAAAACAAACGCCTGTTGTGCGCCGAAAAATACCAGGATCATGCCGGGCGAGGTCATGCCGCCGTACGACCCGGCCGTCCAGTAAACCAGCGTCAGCAGTAGAAATATGCCGCCGAACGCCGCCAGCAAACCCAGGCAGCGCGTTTTGTCGCGCCAAAACGCCCGGAAGCCGTTTTTGATCATGCCGCCGAAGCGCCCGCCCCGGCGTATGTGGTGCAAGCGGCTAAGCGCCGCCCAGGCAAACAATACCGCCAAACCCGACAACCAAACGAAAAACAAAAACACAGCGCCCCAGACCGCGTATTTTTCAGAAGGCAACTCCTCCAGGGCCCAACCCAGGCCGGCCGCCGCCGGCAACCACAAAACCGCCGTCCATACCAGGGCCAGCGCCAGAAAAAACAACGCGAGCGGCAGAAATGCTAAAAAATACGCCGCCCCACCCTGCCAAAATGCGCGACCTGAAATGCGCTCCGCCGAAGCAGCACAGTAGAGCATCCCCCCTTGGATAAACACCGAAAAAAACAGCCAGACCAACGCCAGCCAACGCAACTGCCCCAGCAGCGGGGTGATGGACGCGCCATGCACATTCAGAAAATCGGTCAGCACCGTATGGTCGTACCCCTGCAATAACTTATGTAACTCCAGCGAATGGCCGATGGAAGCCTCCAGCACTTCGTATGCCTGCATGCCCAAGGTAAGCGCCAGGCACAACTGCAACGCGTACACTATGGCCACAATGCGCCACTGCCGGAAACCGGTGGCTATTCCGCGAAAAATAATATCATTCATGATACATCATTCAAACCAGGAAACTTACTGTCTGCAGAAAGTTTTGTATCCAAAAAACCGCCTTGGCCGCGTATTTCCAGAGTGGCGCCGTGTCTGGTTTCAGGGTCAGGCTGTTGTTATTGAGGTCTGTATCGAGGGCAAGTTTTTGTTGCGGGTCAATCTGCGCCGAAACCACCCGGGAAGGACCATGAAACGTAAAAACGTGCAGCCCTTCCACGCCCGGCCAGTGCACCGTCTGCGCGCTGCCGTCCTCGAACGTCACCCGCACGTCCACCGGAAATACCCAATCGCCTTTGCGCTGCACTTCCACCTTCGAAAGTACCTGCTGCGGGCCGCTGCCGTCGCGGTACGTAAAACCGGTGGCGTAACCCCCAAATACGCCCTGTGGCGCCGGCAACGCCTCGTTCGTAATACGCGTGACGGCATAATCCAACACCAGGGCATCGTAAATACTTGTTTCAAACAATCCGTACACCTGCTGGGCAAACACGCTGTCGGGCCGGCCCATCAGCCCGGCGTGAAACGCAGCCATAAAATCGCGGCCGCGCGGACGCCGGAACTTCCACTGGTCGAAATAGGCCCGCAGAATCCGGTCCATATCCGCCTCGCCTACCAGCGCCTGCACGGTGCGCAGGGCCGTGGCGGTTTTGCTGTAGATCAGGGGTTTGTAATTCGCTTCCGTAAACTGCCAGCCCGGCCGGGCTACGGCGCCGGAGCGCGGGTTGCGCAGGGTGGTATACTCCAGGCGGGTGAGCGCGCGGTTGCCGAAACGGTAGCCCGCCACGTCCGCCACCGACCGGTTGCCACCGTACGCCGCATCGATGATCCGGTCTTCGAAGTACGTTACGAAGCCCTCGTCGAGCCAGGGCTCTTCTTTCTCGTTGTTAGCGACCATGCCCATAAAATACTGGTGCACAAACTCGTGCACCACCAGCGATTCTGACGTCCGGATATTTTCCGGCATGCCGTAAAACGTGCCGGCAGTAATAAACGTCGGGTATTCCATCAGCCCCGAGCGCAAACCGTGAAAAGGCGGGTCCACCACCGTGATGACGGGATACGGATAGCGGCCGACGTGCTCGTCCAGGTATGCCAGGGCGAATTTCAGGGCGTGCAGGTAACGCGGCCCCATGGCGAGGTGTTCCGGCGGCAGCAGAAGGCGAATCTGTACGCCTTGCCACCGGTCTTCCAGTACCCGGAAGCGCGGATAAACGGACCAGGCAAAATCGATCACGTCTTCCGCGTGGTAGCGGCGGGTGACGGTGCCGTCGGGATTGTTTTTTTCACTGACGAGGCAGCCTGTCGCGCCCGCGACGAATTTCTTGTCGGTGGTGAGCTGCACGTCGTACACGCCAAAATCGGCGTAAAATTCCGTCTGGCGCAAAAACTGGTGGCAGTTCCAATCCCAAATGCCCATGTTGTTTTGCTCAAAAACGCCCATCTGTGGAAACCAATGGCAGAACAGGTAAAAATCCTGACTGTACCCGGCGCGTGCAATGGTTTTGGGCATTTTAGCGCGCCATTTGAGGTGCAGAACAGCCGTTTCGCCGGGTAAAAGCAGGGTGTCGAGCGGGACCTCCAGTACGGTTTGGTCGGCAGCATTGCCGTCGTCGGGCTGGATGTAGCGCTTGTTCGAGGTCAGATCGGAGATCGCGCCATGGCGTTCGCGTTCGATTTTTTCGACATCGATCCAGCCCCATTCGCCGGGCCCCCGGCCGGTAAAACCCTGGCCGAAAATGCGGGTTGTTCCCTTTAAAAACGAGGATTCCGTGTTTTTGAACGCGTTGAGGTAGAGGTAAAACCGCAGTGCGCGAATGGGCGCCGGCGATTGGTTCGTAAACCAGACTGTCTGCGCCGCATCGATGGTTTTAGCCCGGTCGTCGAGCGTGGCATTTATGGTATAATTGGCCGGGCGGCGGCTCAGCGGCTGCGGAAAATACGGGGCGCACTGGGCAAACGCCCCCTGGCCGGCCGAAAAGAGCAGGAAAAAAAAGAGGGAAAAGCAGAAACGGGCGTTCATCTTGTTTTTTCTGGAAAAGAGATGGGCTAAGGTCGGAAATTTCGGAAATGTGCGGGAAAAATCAACCGGCGGAACGCTTATTCAGATCAATCCGTTGTTAAAGGACTTTGGAAAATTGACCTTCCGGCAACTATTTTGTTATTTCTTATCTCGACTTTAGCCAAATGAAAAGGTGAAAATGCAGTTAATGACTATCCGCATGTTGTACCCCAAAAGTTAAATCCCGATACCGCCGCGTATCGGGATTTAACTTTTGGGGTACAACATACGGATAGTCCCTATGCAGTTTACCAGCAAGGCAGACAAGTTTTGGAATTAATTATGAACATCCCGTTTTTAGCGTGATGTTCATAATTTCAACAATCACCTTCCTGATGCGCAATGAGCACTTTTTTTAGCGTTTCAAATGGCTAAAGTCGAGCTGAGCGTTTATTGACGGGATTTCAAGGGGTAAACCCGTAACTTGTCAGGCCCGTTTGCAGTTTTCCAGACCCAACAGGTTATGCAACCTTTAATAAAAAAAAGCCTTAAACGCCTGCTCTACTCAGGTTATCTTACCCTGGCCGCTTGGGGCCTGCTGGAGATAGCCTACCGCTATCAGTGGATCGATTTTTATGCCACCGAACTCCGGTATTTGAACCCGGAGGCCGCCCTTCGCGCTAATTCGGGAAAATCCCGGATACTGCTCTTGGGCGATTCCTTTTCCGCACAACCGCATAGTTATGTCGATACCCTCCGCGATAGCCTGCCCGGCCTGGACATCATCAATGCCGCCGTACCGGGCACGGGCATCCTCGAAGCAGCCATTATTGGCGCGGATAAGACCAATCGCTTCCCGCCCGATGTGCTGCTATATCAGGTATATGCCGGAAACGATCTCTGGGATATCCGGAAGTCCTGCGCCAGCCCGAAAATCTCCCTTGCCCGAAAACTCTATTGGCTCTTGTCTGACTATTCCCTGGCGCTCCGTTACCTGAATTACAGCCTGGGACAGTTCAAATCGCGTATCGGAAAATCCGTTGAAAAACAGGAACTTAAACGGGATATCCCTTTTTCTGCCGCACTGTATTCGAAGCGCGAACGCCTGCTGTTGCAGGCAGAACCGGGCCTCCTGCGCCACAGTATTCTGGCAGAAGGGGCACGCGGCCGGGACCTGGAGCGCTGGTTGGGAGAAATGGACCGGATCATTGCCGCACTTCCTGCGCGTACGCAACGGATTGTGCTACTCGTGCTGCCGCACTGCGTTCAGGTAAATGATTATTACGGAAATAACCTGGAAGCGCTGGGCGCCGAACCCTTCGGACCAGAAATCCTGCAGGCGCCGTATCCCTTTTTACAGCGCATTCAGGCGCATTACGCCGGGCAGCCGCGCGTCAGCGTATTTTCCCCCCTGCCGGTTTTTCAACAAAACGATTCGACCGGCCACCGGCTGTACTATGCGAACGACCCCCATTTGAATCCGGCCGGCCACCAGCTGCTGGGACAAGTATTACAGGCATATCTAGAACGCTTGTGAGCGAACGGTTTTTTAAGGCTTGCTCCATCGCAACACCTTTCCACTCCCCGACACCGTCCCTGCCCGCAGCCGGTAATACAACAGACCGCTGTGCCCGCTCAAAACTGCCTCCGGAAGTTCCACCCGTTGCAGCCCGGCCGGAAACGCCTGTTCCTGCCTCCATATTTGCCGGCCGCGCCAATCATATACCTCCAGCAAGACGGTTGCAGTTGTTTCGAGCGACACCGGGATATGCACCGGCCCTCCGGAAGGATTCGGCGTCGCCGGATATATTTCCGTGCTTCCGGCAGGCGGCGGCGCGACAAACCGGAGTTTCAAATCAAAGGCGGCGCCGCCCTTATCGTACAACTCTGGGCGCAGCTGCGCAGCTGCCAGCGCTAAGGCCCGGCTAATATGTACCGCCTGTATTGCCCGTATTTCCAGGTATAAAACAGGTGCACCGGCTAGGGTTGCCACGGGCAGGCCGGCATTGTCCCAACTGAATGTCAGCAAGCCAGGCCCGGGGAAGCCGAAATGGCCTTCCAGGCTCGTGCCCTCCAGTGCGGCGCCGGGCGTTACGCCCATGATCTCCAGTAGCGCGGGATCGAACTGGAGGGCAAACTGAAAACCGAGCAGCTCCTGTGCTTCCGGCAGGCACAAGGCCAGGCGGATCGTTTCGTCCGGGCGGAGCAGGGCGTCGGAAATATCAAATGGCAGGGTGGAGCGATCTGCTGCTGCGGTCGCCGCATTGGTCAGTGCATTAAAATTGACATCACCTACTTTGATGCCGGTGAAATCAGTCGTGATATAGGGATCGTTATTGGAAAAGACGGCAAGAGTTTCGGGAATAACCGAAGTAAACGGGTCGAGCGAGTCGGGGAATGCGTAAGTTTTGGGAATAAACCGCCAGGAGGTGTTGTGGGGCAATTGAGTGTAAATACCCAAGATCAGTTTGCGCAGTTCCACCACGTCGAAGGTGGAAATCGCGCGGCTTTTATTCACGTCGGCCGCGATCATTTTATAGGGGTTGCCGAGCGGTTCGACGGCCAGGATATGTTTGCTGATCAGCACCAGGTCGAACGTGGAAATGCCGTTGAGCGGATCATTGTCGCGCACGGGTGCCAGTTCGAAATCCAGGCCATATGGCGCGTCCTGTATGTCGAAGCAGGCGCCCTGCTGGACGATCTCGACATTGGGCAGGGCCGGGTGTTGCCCGGCAAAACTCCACTTGATGTCGTCGATCGGTTCGTTCCACACCGAATAGGCACAGGACCGGACTTCGAACCCGCAGGGGCCGCAAATGCTCGCATTGTCCTGAACGATGACATAAACCGTATCGACGCTGCTGTTGCCGGCCAGGTCGCGCACCCAAAGTTCCACCAATTGTGTGCCCAGGTCGCAGCAGATGAATATCACGAGTTGTTGCGGGTTGCCGTCGGCGTCGAGGGGGAAACCAGTTCCGGCGCCGGCTATGCGGACGCCGGTCGCGAGCTGGTTGGCCGGCGTACAATTGTCGGCGGCCGGCGATTGCATAAAATCGGGCGCCCACAAGGCGATCATCCCGGTCGGCATGATGTTGACCGACAAAATACCAACGGGGGATACCACCGGCGGCTCGGTATCCGGGTTGCACTGCGCCCGCAGTTGCACAGCGGCGAGCAGACAGAAGGACAGGATAGTAAAGGTTTTTTTCATAAGAAAGCGGGTATAAAGTGGGTGATGGGACGGGATTCACTGGATTTTTCAGGATGGGACGGAATTTTTTCCGTAATGGGCAGCGCTAAAACAAGCACAACCTTCCGGTATGTGCCATTTCCCCGACTGTTACGCGGTAGCACAACACGGCGCTTTGCCTTGATAATGCTCTCGTGGGGACTTCCAGATGGTGAAAACCGGGCAGGAGTATCGCTTCCCAAAAATACAGTTGCCGGCCATTTAAATCGAATAATTCAAGGCGTGCGCTGCTAGTGACAAATAACAAAAGGGGGATGGTTACCGGTCCGTTGGATGGATTTGGCGCCGGGGGAAAAATATGCGTTTGTCCGGGCGCCGGTAACGTTGAAAATTCAAGGATTAAATGGGATATTTCATTGTCGGCAGTGTACATCTCCGGGCGGAGGGGCCCGGTTTGCAGCCGCAGGACCTGTTCCAGGGCCGTGGGTTGCCTGGCAGTTATCTCCAGAAAAAGTAAGGGTTCGCCGGCCGTCAATTTCACCGGGTTCAATTTGTCCCAACTTAGGGTGAGCCGGCCAGATTGCGGCACGGCGAAGAATGCCCCGGGAAATTCTGTTCCGTCGCTCATCAGCTGTTGCCCAAGCAAAACCGTAGAGACCTCCAATACTTGCGGGTCGAACTCAAATGCAAATTGCATACCGGCGAGTTCAATATTTTCGGCTAAAGTCAGTGGAATCCGTTTGGTTTCACTAGGTTGCAACAATTCGTTGGGCAGCAGAAGGCGAAGGGTCGAACGGTCATCACCTGTCGTCATATTATTCATAGCGGCATCGCCATTGATGTCGCCGATTTTGTACCCGATAAAATCGGTTTCCAGCTCAAAGTCCCAGTTTGAGGGGGTGTAGGTATACGATGCCGGAACCGGCGTTGCAAACGGATTGCCGGGGTTTGGAAAAACAAAGTCCTTTCGGACAAACCCCCAGGATTCGCGGTGTGGAAGTTTTGGATAAATGCCCAGAATGAGTTTACGCAATTCCACGATATCAAATGTCGATAGGGAGTGGGAGTTGTTCGCATCCGCTGCCAGCATTTTAAATGGAGCCGTCAGCGGTTGGATGTCCAATATATGTTTGTTGATCAGGATCAGGTCGAATGTCGATACGCCATCCAGGGGGTCTTGATCCAAGGAGGGCCGAAAAGCGGCGGAGTCTTTTCCAAAAAAAATGTTCTGCAAACAAGCGCTGGTATAAGGTGGGTGTGGCAGGCAGGGATGAAAATTAACCGGCGGAAACAAGTCGAAATACCAGGTCGTTTCATGGAGATATTTCTCGGTTTCGGTTTGCGCACAACCATTGCCCATAATCGGGTCGAAATTGCAAACGGAAAGATTATCCGCCAAAACCGTTTGGACGGTGTCGCACGCGGTATTTCCGGCCTCATCCCGCACCCATACTTCTACCTGCTGGATACCATACGATGAGCAGGTAAAGGTTATCGTGGTTACAGGATTGCCCGCTGTATCGGTGGGGAAACCGGTACCTTCGCCAACGCTTCGAATACTATAACCCAATTTGTTCGTACCAGAGCAATTGTCCTGTACATCGATGATCAGGTCGAATACGTATACGGGAACTGTTTTTGAAATGGGTAAAAAGTTATAACACAGTTCCGGTATCGTATGAAGTACCGGCGGCTCGGTATCCGGGTTGCACTGCGCCCGCAGTTGCACAGCGGCGAGCAGACAGAAGGACAGGATAGTAAAGGTTTTTTTCATAAGAAAGCGGGTATATGGTGGGGTATGGGACGGGGTTTTTCCAAAAAACCCAAAACTCCAAAGGCGACTGCAAGTTAAGCTCCTGGCTGCCAGGGAACAATACCGCCGGCAGGGTAGCGCTTTTACTGTCGCAACATTTTGCGCACCGCATTTCCGGCGGGCGTTTCCAGTTGGTAGTAGAGCACCCCTGTTGCATTTCCAAGTGCTTCCTCATCGAGCATTACCGATTGCAGGCCGGCCGGATATACCTGGGTTTGTGCGGCCAGCAAACGCCCGGTCGTGTCCCAGATGCGCAGGGTGGCTGTTTCGGCTTCCGGCAGATAAAACCGGATTTCCGTATCGCCGGTGAAGGGGTTCGGCTGGTTTTGGTACAATTCAAACCGGCCTGCCGCCGCCGTTTCGCCGCCAAACCGGAGTGCGATGGGCAGTACCTCCAGGTCCGCGGAATAGGCCTCCGGGCGGGCCACCCGGTTCGACAGCCGCAGCAGCTCGCGCAGGCGGCCGGTCTCCCTGGCGCGCAGGCGCAGGGTAAAATTGGCCTGGCCGCCGGTTTCCCAACTGATGCCAAGCGCCTGCATATCGTTGAATACGGCAAAATGTTCGGCTGACATGTTCGGCCCCGGCGTCAGGTCCAGTACCTCCAATCCTGGAAAGTCCAGGGTCAGCTGAAAGCCGGCAACCGGCCCGGCGGCCCGCACCGGCACCGTAAACTCGTCGCCGGCCTCCACGTGCAGGTCGGGCAGATCGATGAACAGGGTCGGTGCGCTGCGGTCGTCCGAAATCAATGCGACCAGGCCTGGGTTGGCGTTGCCGTTGATATCGCCCACTTTGATACCGATGAAGTCGTGCACCGGCAAGTTGCCCGGTTGAACGTTTGTTGCCGTATGCGTTTCCGGAAGGCCGTTCAGGAAGGGATTGGTGGGATCGGTAAAGACGTGGTCGGCCGGTACGAATACCCAGGAGGTGCTGCTGGGCAGTTGCTGGTACAAGCCAAGGATCAGTTTGCGCAGTTCGACGATATCGAATGTGGTGACGGTTTTGGAGCCGTTAGCGTCAGCCGCGATGAATTTATATGGCGAATTGAGGGGGGTGAGCCCCAGCACGTGTTTGTTGATGAGCAATAAATCAAACGTAGACACGCCGTTCAGGTGATCGTCATTGCGAAAAGGCGTAACGGTGTAGGAAGACCCCGTTGGCGCCTCGAATGCGAAAAAACCCTGGTCATTTGTGAGGGCAAACAAGTTGAAAGCCGGCAGGTTGGGGTGGGTGCCGTCAATTTGGATAGCCACGTTGTTCACGCCGGTACTGGCTTCCGTTCTGACCGTGCCGCCCACGGCAAGCACGGTCGGCGCACAGGTACCGTCCGGGTCTTCCACCCGGAAGGTATACTCGCAGGTATTTTCATTGCCACAGCCGTCGTAAATGGTCCAGCGGATGCGGTGATTGCCCAGGGGCAGCTGGAGCGGGCTGAAATTGCCAGGCGCACTGGGGTGGTTCCAGGCCAGGCGCACCGTCCGGTTGCGTCCGCTGATGGTTGTTTCAACGGCGAATTGGTATTTTTCATTGGAGGCCACTAGCCGCAAATCGAATTGTTTGATTTCCCCGCCGGCAAAATTGGGCGTATTGATATTGTTGTATGGTATCGTACCGGCAGCAGGGAGATCGGTGCTGTTGACCACTGTTTCGACCGCACCGTCGTCATCGAGGTCCAAAAACAACAAATAGTCAACGCCCAGGTCAGGGCCGAAACAGGCGTCGCTGATCGTGACGCTTACCTCGGCAGCGCCTTCGCACAAATCCTGTTCCGGGTTGTCCGGCGAGGTGGAATAATTGCCATTCCAAAGGAAATAATTGTTTTCGCTGGTATCCGAAACGGTTGGCCCGGCGGCTGGACAGTCCACAAAATACGGTTGCTCGATGTCGATCACCTTGATGACCTGTTTGTATTGAAATCCATTTGCATTGGCTGTCCAATACGTACTGAAATTGGTAGCTGCGGGGTCCACCGCATTGACCTTGACCAATGAAGGCGCCCATACCCCGGTGACGCCGGCTTCCGAAACGACCGGACCGGGCAAGTTGTCGGGGTGTACCGGGATAGCGTGCGGTTCCGGGTTCGGAATAGTCACCAGGGGCATGCCAGGGTCATACCTGCACAGGTTAAAAACTTTCCAGGTGCGCTCGATCTTAAAACAAGCGTCTGGTACGCCAAAAACGATGTTTTCGGCGAATTGGACCACCATGTCTTCGCATTGTACGCCAAAGAATTCCGGCACGCCGTAGTTGCCCGTGGTGTCGCACATCGTCAGGATCAAATCGTCTGGAAAGCGAACGAAATAGTGCTGTTCGTTATCAACGAGGATGTTTTGCGTGCACTGTCCACTGTCGCCTGCGCCGTCGAATACCTGGAAAACCCGGGAAATGGTACCCTGGGAACAGGCGGTATCGAATAACTGGTAATCGACCGCTACCAGGGAGGAATCCACCCGGCACGACACCTCGATGTCGCCATAGGTGGCAAGGCTTGGGTCGAACAGGTCGCAACTGACGGTCACATGATCCGGAGCTTTGCATTTCGGCGGGTTGGTGTCGATCACCCGGACCGGTGTGGTGCATTCGCTGTACTGCCCGGCGGCCAGGGTGTCGGCTACTGGCCCGTTTGGAAGCGGCACGTCGTATACCCGGAGCACTACCGGAATGGTATCGCCAAAGTCCGCGCAACAAAAGGACACATAATCATCCAACACCAGACCCGGGGGATCGCAACTGCCCGGAAACGCCCGGCGGACTTTAAAATAAACACTGCCGCAGGAATCGGCCGAGCCATTGTCGGGCAAACCGGCCGGAAGGCTGGCGTACCCCAGGTCATCCAGAAAAACGGTCAGGGAAGTGTCGCATATCGCCACCGGCGGAAGGCTGTCCCACACGGTCAGCGCCATTTCATACGAAGCGGTATTGCCGCAAGCGTCCGTAGCGACCAACCGGATAACCGTAGCGCCCACCGGAAAGTCATGGATTTCTCCAAATACCGCCAGGGTGTCGGAGGCGGCGGGATCGTTGCCGGAAAAATCGCTCAGGGTAGCGCTCAGGGTGTCGGCTGCGCCGTCTATGGTCCAGTAGGCCGTTACGCCGGTCACGGAAGAACAGCCATCCACAACCCGGAGGTCCGGCAGGTTGACCACTGCCCGGCAATTCAACGCCGGTACCTGCACCGCCGTGTCTGTTGGGCAAAGCACGACTGGCAGCTGGTCGTCCACCACTTCGATCGTCTGCATTCCGGACACGTTGTTGAGGCTGCTGTCGGCCAGGCAGGTATCCCGGACCATCCAGCTGCGGAATACGCGCCGGCTACCCCCGCAAATCGTTTCGACGGAGTCGGCATAGGTAATCTCGATCGCGCAGAGCGGCGCTGTGAGCAAAGGATAGCGCCGCGATCCTACCTCCACGTATGGTCCGCCGCTCACTTCGGGTTGCAGCCCCAGGGAACAGGAAAGCAGGGTGTCGGACGGGAACTGCACGTCGTTCAGCAAGCGTTGACGGCTGATGGTTTGAACGCAGGTGGCTACGTTATTCGACGCGTCGAGCGCCGTCCAGAAGCGCATGATTTTTCCGGAAACGGAACTTTGCGGATCACAGGGCAGATCCGTGACGACGTCCACATGATTCAGGGAAATAGCGCCGGGGCAGTCTTCTGTCAGCACCGGCATGCCCCCGGCTATGCCCAGGCTGTCGGCGAGAAATGCCGGGCTCAGGTCATCGACGGGGATGGCGCAAGGCGCCGCCACCTCAGGGCATACCAGTAGCGGCCGCAGGGTGTCCTGGATATGGATTTGTCCGGAGCACTTGGTTCCGGCGCCGGGTTCTGCCAGGCGGTACGCGTAAGTCTGGTTCAGGTTGGTTCCATCCAATACCGCAGGCGTCCAGGGTCCGTTTCCGAAAGGCGCCTGCAGGTCCACCTCCACCAGCAGCCCCTCCGCACATCCGTATGGCGGCGTCAGCGCTTCGGTGGCCTGGGGTTCGGCCAAACAGCCGGGGCCAAGGTAAACTTCGAAGGTGGCTTTACAGTTGAATACCGTAGTGGCGGGCAGTACCGTTACCGAGAAGGCGCAGGTAGCTGAATTTTCGGCCGAATCCAGCGCCAGGAAGGTATTGACCGTAGTTCCGGTCGGGAAGGTATCGCCGGAAGGCAGCCCGTTGAGCAAAATAGGCGTGATCGGTGTCAGGCTGTCGAAAGCTATAACGGTGTAGGTATACACCGTATCGCAGGCGGCCGGCGTCAACATCAGGGTGTCGTTGGGCGGGCAGGTTATGGTGGGCGGGATCGTATCGTTGAAGACTTCGCCAGCCACCGGCGGGCGCTGTGCAGCGTTGATTTTATCCGAAACGGCCGGCAGCGCCACGTGGCCTGCCAGCGGCAGGGCGGCATAGATATGGGCGAGCGCCCCCAGGATGAACAAGAGCGTAAAAAATCGGCTCATAGGTAAGCGGGTTGTTTTATACCTATGATCCAGCGAAAACTACACCAATTTTTAATGTCCAGGTTGCGGCGAAGGAAAGCCCGCTTAATGTTTCATTTTTTTAGTCATACTTTTCGGAAACAGGCCGGATTGGCTGCGCCTGGACGATTTGATTTCTCCTTTTTTATTTACCGGCGCCCGCAGGCTCTCCGTGGCCTGACAGCCGCTTTTTTGGCTGCACGCCGGCGCCAGCAGGAGCAGGGGCAAGAGGAATGCACCCAGGAGGAACAACACGCGATATTTTTTCATGAAATTGAATTTCGGTTTTGAACATTCACTGTACTTCGATCCATTGGCCACCGGAAGGGTAAATAAGGGCGGTATTGGGGCGTTTTTCCTTCAGTTCCACCTCGGTATGCCATTCTTTTTTCCTAAAAACGTAGCGGTCGTTTTCATAGTCTGTCGCCCCAATGCCATTTCGCCACCACCAGTTGCCGGGTTGCCGGAAATTAAGCTGGTAGCGCCGGCCCGAGCTGTCGGTTTCCACCTGAATGCCATCCGCGGGGGTTTCTGCGTTGAATTGAACGGCTTCCCACATTTTACCGCCAAAGGGCCTGCCGCGCCGCAATTCAAGCGCCTCGTGAAAACCGCTGTCCTGTCCGATAATGCGAAACATAAAAACGCCGTGGTAGTTGTCGGGCAAAGCCAGTATGATCACCTCGTCGCGGTCGTACCAGCGGAAACGCTCCACCAAACCGGCGTACATTTTTTCAGATTCTGACCACAATTGGTTCATGCCCAGCAAAAGTTGCAAAGAAAGGGCGACTAGTCCGATAGCGGCTATTCTGAACCAGGTTTTTGGCAGGCAGGACAGGAGGAGCAGTATGCCCAGCCAGCCGAAGCCGGTGGCGAAATAGCCGTAGCGATCGTTTTCAGAAAACAGCAGAAAACAGAAATACAAATTGGAAACCGGGAGCAGGGCTACGAGAAACCAGGCAAACGATGCCCCAGCCCATTGCAGTCGCGCGTTGATCCGGCGGAAAAGCAGCGCCCACACGCCGGCAGCTGCCATTACAACCCCGGCGCCCAGCCAAAACGGCCAACCGGCATCCAGACTGTCAAATACTGCTGTCTTGTAGGGGTGCTCCCAATGCCGGGCAAAACCGAATTGCTTGACCGCGTATTTCAGCATGGTGGCCAGCATGGTTTGGGGTTGTACGCGCAAGTGCGTTTCGGCCCCGTAGTGCCCCACCCAATCGCCTATCCGGAGTTTGTTTATGCCGAAATAGAGCGCCCAAAGCCCGGCCTGAGGCCAAAAAAGCCGGCCCAGTAAAGACCGCAGGCCGCCTGTTTGTTTTTGCGCAACGCGGTATACGAGCGCCAGCAGCAGCAACAGTACCGGCGCCACAAGCGACCACTCGAAACTGAACAGGGCGATGGCTGCGCAGCCTTGTATTTTCCACCACGCGCTCCGGCGAGGTGTATGCAGGTAATCCAGCGTAAAATGATGGGCGAGTAAAGTAAACAACAGGGCCAGCAAGTAATGCAGGCATACCCGCCACACCACGACTTCTGCCGCATAAGGCGAAAATAAAAACAGCAAACCCGCCGCAACGGCAATGAACAACTGCTGTATCGCCGCGATTTGCAGGGGCAGGCGCAGCGCCAGGCGAGTGAGCAGCCAGGCATTGGCGCCATGCAAAACGGCGAACACTCCGTACCAAACCGGTGAATTGGCCCCAAAAAGCCAATAGAGCAAATAATTGCCAAAATGAAGCACCGGATGCAACCCGGGGTAACCAAAGCTGCCCGGCACGCCGGCCCAGCCATCCCGGTTGTAGGCGTATTGCCAGCCCAGCCAATCCATGACGAAGCCGGCATCGCGGGTGGGCCAGTACACCGCCAGGGAAGCCAGGATAAAGGCCACCGGGAAAATCCAGGGCTTTATGCCGGCGGCTGTGCCGGCGGCGGCCGTGCCGGTGTATTTTTCGATGCTTACGGGCATGTGCGGTCAGTCTTCCGTATTTTCGATTTGTGGTGGGCGGACAACCGTCAGTTGCCCGCGCACGCCGTTTTTTTCTTCCATAAAAATACCTTTCCACGAAAGGCCGCAAGCATTGTGCAGCCGGCATCCGTCGAGCCACAAGCGTCCGCCCGGCTGCACGGTGATGCGGCTGCCCGCGGGCATCGATACGCGACAGGAAAGGCGCAGGCTGCCGCCGGCGGCGATCGTGAGGTCGCCTTCCAGGTCGCGGGCGCCCGTCCAGGATACCGAGTCGGCAATAGTCACCTGCTGCCCGTCTTGTATGGCGCACCAGCGGGGCTGCAGGCAGCGCCGGACTGGGCTTGTTTCGTTGGCAAATACAGCCTGCACCCGGCCGACCTGGCAGGGGGTGAGCGCCAGCTGGTAGGCGTTGTAATCCATCATGTTATTGGTGGCCTGATCGCGGCAGGGCGGGTCGGGGGCCCAGTCCCAGCATTTGTTGGGATGATCGTTGGTATCTGGGCAGCCATCTTGCGTCCAGGCGTGCGACAGTCCAAGGATATGGCCGATTTCGTGGTTGAGCAGCCCGTCGAAACTGCGCGGACCTTCCCGGCTTTCGAGTACGCCGGCCATTTTCAGCGCCGTGCCCAGGGCAATACCCTGCCCGTTGGCCCGGTAGGTTTTGGAGCGCATGCTGTCGGGGTGATGCACCAGCAAAAAGATATTGACGATTGAATCGGCGCCGATGCCGTACTGCTGGATCACGCGTCGATCGTAGTTGTTCTGGTTTTCTCCCATGGAGACGAAATACACCAGGCTGTCGTCGTAGTGAAAATAAATACCGTCGTCGCCGGGCAGCCCGGGTTGCGGGCTGAGCCGGTAGCAGTAGCGTTTGGGCAATACCGGGGTGCCTTCCGGCGCGCGCCAGTTGAAGGCGTTGGTATCCAACTCGGCATTGGCATAGTCGAGCATTTGCCGGATGAACACCCGGACGGAGTCTTTTGGCCGGTGCGCTGTGCCGGTGCTGTTGTCCAGCACATGAACGTTGATGCGGAGGTATCGCATAGGCAAATATTCGGGGTGCGCCGGATGGGGCAGATAGCCGGACCAGTCCATACAGCTTCCGGGGGCTGCCCGTGGCTGCGCGGCGACCGGGGCTGTACCGGCCGGAGGCTTGAATACGAACCGCCCGGTGCGCAATTTGGAGGTGCAGGCAGCCACCCCGATGGCTGCCAGCAGCCAGCAAAGGGCCCACCGAATATAGAAGGAATGCCACATACCTGCTTGCTCAGGGTTTGGTATTGCCAAAGGCTTCTTTCCAGGCAATGACGCCGCCGATCAGGTTGCGGACATTGGAAAAGCCTTGGGCCTGCAACAGTGCCTGTGCCATGCCGCTGCGCGCGCCGGAACGGCAATGCAGCACAATTTCATCGTCCAGGTGCTCTTTGAGTTCCCAGGAACGGTTCATCAGATCACCCACCGGGATCAGCTGGGCGCCCAGGTTGAATTCCTGGTATTCCCAGGGTTCGCGTACATCGATGAAAACGAATTTTTCACCGGATTGGAGTTTTTCGTGCAATTCTTGAACTGTGATATCCATGGGTTAGCAGGTGAATTTTTACTCCCGGCACCCTGCCGGAAGTTCCTGGGTGAGGTAGAGGTCGATTTGCTCCCCCACGCGCATGACGCCTTCGGGGTCGAATTTGGGCGTTTGGCGCCAGACGTAGGCGGTTTGTTCGTCTACCACCGAGGCATCGCGCACGACGGCGCCGATACTGAGGTTGCTGCTGGTGATCAAAAAACGGGCGGCATCGTACGTTTGACAGATGCAGTCGGGGATTTCCACCGTGAGGGTTACTTGTTCGGAAACGATAAAGTCGAGAATGGCGCCCATTTCCACTTTATAACCGCGTCGGATCTCCTGGGTGATCGTGTCGCCACGGTGCAACACCGCCACGATCGTATTGGGCGCCAGTTTCGGATGGGCCACCCGGGCTAAAATACGGGGTTTAAGCCCCAGACGGCTGCATTTCCGGCTGTACAGGTCGTAGTCGTCGCTGCCGATCAAATCCGGCATTCGAATGATATCGGGGTTGTTTTTCGTAACGGTGAAATAGATGGTGCGGCCTTCTTTTACGCGGCTTTCCGCCACCGGATTTTGCGACAGCACCTCGCCCGGGGGGCGGCCGGGCTTGTAGATGGAATCGTTGATGATCACCTCAAACCCCCTTGAACGGGCTTTCTGCCCTGCTTCCTGCATGCCCATCCCGACGTAATTCGGGATTTGCAAGCTTTCGCCGTGGTTGGTATAGCATTTCAGCCACCAAAAGGTCAGCAAAAACAAGCCGGCAAAAAAACCGAGCAATCCCAGGCAGTTCTTAACGACGAATGGGGCAGTGAAAAAACTGTATAATTCAAATCCGGCGCGCCGAATCTTTAGCCAAAGTTTTTGCATCATATCGTGAACAGACTAGGGGACGAGGTGTCGGGTTTGAACTGGTGGAAGAGTTGGCAAAAGTAGAACAGTAACGCGAAACACGCCCAGTATTTTATCCCACATTCCGTTTCTTTACGCCCGGAAATTGCCCGCAACCGCCCTTTTCTATTTCTTAACCACCTATTTCTTTCGCATCTCTTTGCCATGTACGAAAATCCCAGGCTTATTCTCGATTCGTCCAACCCACCGGAACCCGGACAGATGCTCTGGCGCAGCCCGAGCAATCTGGCCATCATCAAATATTGGGGAAAACACGGCGTGCAACTGCCCCGCAACCCCTCGTTGAGTTTTACGCTGGCGGCCTCCTGTACCGACACTGCCCTGGAATATGCGTTCAAGGAAACGGCGGATAATCAGATTGACCTGGAGTTTTATTTCCAGGGTGAAAAAAATGAAGCGTTTCGGGCCAGGACGCTGACTTTTCTGGAAAGCCTGACGCCGCAATTTCCCTTTCTGCGGCAGCTCCAGCTGACCGTGCGCACCGGAAATTCCTTCCCGCACTCGGCCGGTATCGCTTCTTCGGCGTCGGGCATGTCGGCACTGGCGCTCGGGTTGTGCTCGCTGGAAGATGCGTTGTTCGGCACGCTGCAGGACGCCGAAGCCTTTGACCGCAAAGCCTCCTATATCGCGCGGCTGGGCAGCGGCAGCGCTTGCCGGTCCATATTTCCCAAGGCGGCCGTGTGGGGCGCCACGCCGGCCGTGCCGGGCGCTTCCGATGAATATGCCGTGCCGGCAGAAGACCTGCTGCACCCGGTGTTTCATGATTTCCACAACGATATCCTGATCGTCAGCACGGCCGAAAAACCGGTGAGCAGCCGCGCCGGACATGCACTCATGGAAGGCAACCCGTATGCCGAATCCCGCTATGCCCAGGCCCGGTCGCGGCTGACGGCCCTGCTCAGCGCCCTTCGCTCCGGCGATTTGCAGGATTTTGGAAAAATAGCCGAAGACGAAGCCCTTACCCTGCACGCGTTGATGATGAGCAGCAATCCGTCTTTCCTGCTCCTGCACCCAAATACGCTGGCCTTGATCGAAAAAATCCGCGCCTATCGCGCCGAAACCAAACACCCCGTGTTTTTCAGCCTTGATGCAGGCCCCAATATCCACTTGTTGTATCCGGGCGACATTATTGCCGAAGTGCGGGGCTGGATCGAAGACGAACTCCGGCAACACTGCGCGGATGGCTGGTTTATCCAGGATTGGGTGGGCGACGGGCCGGAGGAGATGTGAAGGCCCGGGCATTGCGTGCCTTTTCGAAAATATTTGGTCCGAACCTGTACTGTCCTTACCTTTGTGCCGGAAATGGCGCGGCCATAAACAGACGCGGTCAGTAGCGCTTTGATCTTTGGATATTGATAATTGGTAACTTCCAACATGTTTTTCCGCAGAAACAAACTGGTGCTTTGGCTTTGGATGGCAGCCTTGCTGGCCTCCACGATCGGCATTAGCGTGCAGCAGATTTACTGCTACTGCGCAGGGAAAACAACGGTATCCATCTTCCGGGAGGCGCCCGACGCCTGCGCTGCCCCGGATATGGCCGCTCCGGATGCATGCTGTAAAGCGGAAGTCACGTCCTGTTGTGCGAAAAAAAACGTCCGGAAGAACAACGAGCATGATTGCACCAAAAAGACGGTAAAGGTTTTTCAGTTAAAGACCGAATTTATCGTTGGCCACCCCCTGGACCTTTCTTTTGATTTTCCAATGTGGGCGGATGAACTACCGGAGATTCTCCACCTCTACCGCCCGGCCCTTTGCACGGCGGAACCCGCCAACAAGGCCCCGCCCATCCCGCCTCCCCCCGTTTCGGGCCGCATGATTTGCCTGCGGCACGAAGTTTTTCGTTGCTAGTCGTATGGTTTTTCAAGCATCCGCACCGGAGCTGTTCCGGTAGTGCGGTTTTTTATTGATTCACCCTACTATTTTACCGGTGGAGCGCCCATACGGGCGCGCCGCACAGCAACTGAAAAATGAAACCATTCTTTTTTCTCCTGTTCTGTTTAAGCCCCTTTTTGCTTCTGGCCCAGCAACCCGCCGGGATATCCCGGTTGTACGGTATCGTTACGAATGAAAAAGAAGAACTGCTCATCGGCGCCACCGTTTCCTGGGCCGGCAGCCGGCAGGGAGCAGTGACCGATACACTTGGCCGTTTTTGGCTTCCACGCCGCGATACGGCAGACACGCTTGTCGTTAAATACGTCGGTTACGGCCCGGCCCGGGTACAGGTGCTGCCACACGAGGATAGTTTGTGGATTGAAGTAACCGGAATCACCACCATACAGGAAGTGACCATCACCGAAGAAGGTTTTGATACGCGGGTATCTACCCTGGAAACGCGCAACGTGGAGCGCATACAGCGCAACGAGTTGCGCAAGGCCCCTTGCTGCAACCTGTCGGAAAGTTTTCAAACGAACGGCGCCGCCGATGTCACCTATTCTAATGCCCTCACCGGCGTAAAAGAAATCCAGATGCTCGGACTGCGCGGTATTTACAGCCAGTTTCTGGTCGAAAACCGCCCAACGCTGGGCGGTATCGCTACGCCTTTCGCCTTCGAATATATTCCAGGAACCTGGCTCGATGGCATCCAGCTGGCTAAAGGCGCCAGTACGGTTAAAAACGGAAACGCCGGTATCAGCGGCCAGATCAATGCCGAAATAGTAAAACCGCACCTGGATAAGCCGGTGTTTGTCAATGTGTTCACGTCTACGGAAGGCCGGGGCGAGTTGAACCTGCATTTGAATAAAAAAGGCCGGGGCAAATTGTCGCATGGCCTGCTTGCCCACGCCAGCGCCGTGGAAAACAAGTGGGATATGAACGGCGACAATTTCTACGACGCTCCCAACCGCCAACAGCTGAACGGGCTCTACCGCTTGTTTTATGAGAGCCCCGCGATGTGCGCGCAGTTCAATGTACAGGCCCTGACCGACCGCCGCCAGGGCGGCCAGATCCGGCCTATCGATAGCATCCCGGGGCTGTTTACCGTCGACCAGCAAAACGACCGCCTGGAGTTGTGGGGAAAATTCGGCCGGGAAGGCCTCTCCGGAAAGCCCTACAACCAATGGGGAAACATGATGTCGGCTTCCTGGCACCGGACGCACTCGGTTTTCGGCGCAAACGTATACGATGCTACCCAGCGCTCGGTCTATTGGCAAACGCTCTACCAAACTATTTTCGGCACGACCGACCACACCATCGTACTGGCGCCCTCCGTGCAATACGACGATATCGACGAAACCGTAAACCAGGGAGACCTGAGCCGCACGGAATTCGTACCGGGCGCCATGGTTGAATATACCTACAGCCATCCGGACCTGGATATGGGCGTTCCGGACTTTGTATTGGTTCTTGGCGGCCGGGTGGACTGGAACAGCCGTTTCGGCTGGTTTGTTACGCCGCGGCTGAGCGCCAAATATAATTTCAGTACCGAAAGTATTCTCCGGGTTTCGGCCGGCCGTGGGTTCCGGTCTGCCAACCTGATTGCCGAGAATATCAGCCTGCTGGCCAGCAACCGGCCTTTGTATTTTGCCAGCAGCCCGGGTTACGAAACTGCCTGGAATTACGGCGTGAATTTTACGCAAAACTTCAAAATCGCCCGCCGGAACGGCAGCTTCAGCCTCGACCTCTACCGTACCGATTTCCAGCGGCAAATCCTGGTCGATGTGGATCAATCGCCGACAGCAGTGTATTTTTATCCTCTCGACGGCCAATCGTTTTCCAACAGCCTGCTGGCTACCCTGCAAGTAACCCCGGTCGCCGGCTTCGACGCCAAACTTGCCTATAAATGGAATGATGTTCGCGCTACGTATGCCGGCGGTGTACTGCGGACGCCGCCGCTGGTGGCAAAACACCGCGCGCTTCTGACGCTCGATTATACGACACCTGGAAAAAAGTGGATGTTCAATACCAACCTGCAGCTGGTCGGGCCGCAGCGCTTGCCAGATAATTCGCAGATACCGCACGAATACACGCATGATTTTCCGCCACAAAGCCCGACCTATGCGCTTTGGAGCGCCCAGGTCACCCGCAGTTGGAAAAAATTGGAGCTATATATCGGAAGCGAGAACATTACCGGTTTCCAGCAACACCAGGCGATCATAGCGGTGAACGACCCTCGCAGCCCGTACTTCAACGGCTCGCAGCTCTGGGCGCCGGTCATGGGTACGGTAGCGTACCTGGGTATCCGGTTTTCGCCATCCGGATTATAGACCACTCCTTATACCACACCACCCCGGAGGCAGGAATTGGCCGCACATAAAACGGCGCGGTTCGAGGGCTCCGGGGTGAAATTTATTTGCCGATAATTTCAAAAGATTGTTCCACCCGGAACCCGCTGGCGTCCACCAGGGCAAGCACGTGTTTGCCGACAGGCGGTTGCAGCGCCATTTGGTGGAACGTTTTGGTGCTGCCGATGTAGGCGCCGTCGAGATGCCAGAAGATTTCGGTTTCCGGCCGGCGGTGGGTAGCCTGGAACACCGTGCTGCCCAATTTGCCGTCCAGGTCAACGGGGACGTATATCCGCGAAGGGTCTTTTGGATAAATCAGCTGCATCGGATTGTGCTCCGGGGCGTTTAAGGCGCTCAGGCAATCGGAACGGAAAGGTGGAGGGGGCCGGTACGACGGGTTTTTCCGGATAAAATAAAACTCTTCCAGCGGCGACAGCACAAACCAGGGTTGGTGCTGCATATTGGCGGGCGTCTCGCAGGCGCTGCTGACCTGCCATTGCCCGGCGCCATCGAGGTGTAGCAACGCATGATACGGGCAGGCAGCCGATTTTAACCCGGCTTTGGGTATCCAGGTCGTATCGGTCTCACAATACGGGCCGGCCCGGAAACCGCTTTGCCGGCATACGGCTGCTTCCGCCATATCGTCGTATGGCGGGTCAAACCATCCGTTGCCAGCGGGCAGCCGTTCGAACAACTCGAACAATACCGGCGCCGCCATATCCACCCCGATGAGGCCCGGGCGGCCTTCCCCGTCGGCGTTGCCCACCCAAACGCCTACGGCATATTCTGGTGTGACGCCGGCGGCCCAGGCATCGCGGAACCCGAAACTGGTACCGGTCTTCCAAGCGATATGGCGGCTGGCCTGAAACAATTCCCATTCGCCGGAGCTGGTCGGCCGTTCCACCTGCTGCATGGCATCGAAGGTAAACCAGATAGCTGCCGCGCCCAACCCTTCCGTGAAAGACGTAAGCCGCTCCATTCCGGGTGTGGCATTATTTACGGTGAAGGCGGGCGGCTGAAAATCGCGGGCGCTGTACTGGCCGTTGCGGACATAAAAAGCGCCAAGCCGCCTGCCCATGCAGGCATACATATTGGTGATATCCAACAGGTTTGCTTCGGCTCCTCCGAGAATGAGCGACAACCCGTAGTGCGCCGGTGGTTTGCCCAGGGTGGAAAGCCCCAGGCGTTGCAGCTCGAAGTGGAATTTCCCCAGTCCGTATTGCTGGAGCAATAACACAAACGGTACATTGAGGGAGCGCACCAGCGCCCGGCGGGCCGGCACGGCGCCGTCATAGGATTCATAATAGTTTTCGGGCCTGTACTGGCCGAGTTGGGTGGGCACATCGCGCAACAAGCTGTTGGGCAAAATATCGCCGTTTTCCAGTGCCAGGCCGTACAAAAAGGGTTTTAATATACTGCCCGTGCTGCGCGGCGCGGCGATGATGTCCACCTGGTCGCCATGCTCGGCGCCAGCGCCCGGTACATTGCCTGCGTATGCCCGTACTAGCCCGGTTGGCACTTCGATGATCACGGCAGCTAAGTTGTGTATGTCATTGCCGCGGTACAATTCCTGACGGCGGGCCAGGGTTTCCAGTACCAGCTGCTGTAAGTGCCGGTCGATCGTTGTGTGAAGGCGGGTGTTCTGGTTTGGGCCGGTTTGACGGGCCAGCCGGTCCAGCAAATGCGGCGCCAGTTGGGGCAGCGGCAGCGGCGCTTCGGGCAACGGCTCTTCTTTGGCCAGGGCACAGCCGGAAGCATCGAGATGCCTGGATGCTACCAGCCGGTCCAACAGCCGGTTGCGCTTTTGCAACAGCGCCTTGCGGTTGCGGCCGGGGTGGATCAGGGCTGGGCTGTTGGGCAGTACGGCAAGCGTGGCAGCCTCCGCCCAGCTCAGCGCATCCGGCCGCTTGCCGTAGTAGCGCCAGGCAGCGGCTTCAAGCCCCACGACATTGCCGCCAAACGGAGCGTGGGCGGCATATAGGGCCAGGATTTCCCCCTTCGAATACCCCAGTTCCAGGCGCGTTGCCAGAAAAATTTCCACGAATTTTTGCCACACCGTACGTGGCGGATTCCGGCGGGCCAGCCGAATCACCTGCATGCTCAGGGTGCTTCCGCCGCTGACCACCTGGCCGTGCTGGAGGTTGAGCCACAGGGCCCGGCCCAAGCTGAGCGGGTCCACCCCGGGGTGCCACCAAAAGCGTTTGTCCTCGAACGCCACTACGCAAACGTTGTATTTTTCGGGCGTTTGTGTGGCAGGCGGAAACCGCCACTGCCCGTCGGAAGCAATCCGGGCGCCGAGCAATTGGCCGCCGCTATCTTCCAGGATGACCGATAGCGGTTGGTCGAACAGCGGGCGGGGCAAAGAAAAAATCCAGAAGACCGCCAACGCCCCTAGGCAAAAAAACGTCTTGGGATAACGGCGGCCCCAGCGTTTCAGGCTGGCCCAGGCAGCCAGTATGCCGGCCGTGAGCCGCTTGCGCGATTTTTCCCAGATAGAAATTGTAGTCGTGTGCGCGGGCATAAACGTATCAGGAGCAATTTAATTTCGGGCTATATTTTTTGTGTGTAAACGCCGGAAAGCCAGGGCATATAGAGTGCCAGCAGCGAATTAATCTTTTATTCGCGCAACCGGGCGAACTTTTTTGGCAGTAAAATTGTATCATAACTACAGCGGGGGCCCTTATAATGGGTTTTTTGTAAAAAGTCAATTTATTTGACAAAAATTTTGCAAAAAATTAGAAACCTTTCGCTGAAATTTCGTTTTAGTAGGAAACATAAATACTGCTTTGTCCATATGCGTCAGCTAAAAATCACCCACAAAATTACCACCCGGGAGAGTCTCGCGCTGGATAAATACCTGACGGACATTGGAAAAATTCCAATGTTGGCGGGCGATGAAGAGGCCGAGCTCGCGCGCCGTATTCACACGGGCGATCAGGAAGCATTGGACAAACTGACCCGTTCGAACCTGCGTTTCGTGGTGTCGGTGGCAAAGCAATACCAAAACCAGGGGCTTTCCCTGTCCGATTTGATAAACGAAGGCAATGTCGGCCTGATGAAAGCCGCCAAACGTTTCGATGAAACGAAGGGCTTTAAATTTATTTCCTACGCTGTCTGGTGGATCCGGCAGAGCATTTTGCAAGCGATTGTTGAAAACAGCCGGATTGTCCGGATGCCGTTGAACAAGGTCGGTTCGTATAATAAAGTCAATGAGGCGTATCTCTCCTTTGTACAGGAATTTGAACGCGAACCGACGGACGAAGAGCTGGCCGAATTGCTCGATATGTCGCCCCGGGAAGTACAAACCATGATGCGCAGCACCATTCGCCACGTATCCTTCGATGCGCCGCTGTCGAATACGGAAGAGGGAGAAGCTACGATGCTGGATGTGTTTATGCAGGAGGATGCGCAAGAGCCTGATCTCGAACTCATGGCAGAATCGCTGCGGGAAGAGGTAGCCCAAGGATTGTCTATCCTGTCGCCCCGCGAAGTGGAGGTCATCGCTTCCTATTACGGCCTCAATGGCTACAAGCCGCTTACCCTCGAAGAAATCGGCGAGCTCTACGGCCTCACCCGCGAGCGCGTGCGGCAGATCAAGGAACGCGCTATCCGCCGCCTGCGGAAGGCATACAACCGGAATGCGCTGAAATCGTACCTCGGGTAAGAAACCGGGCTTTGCGGTAAATTTGATTGCGTGGAGTGATCACTCCTGAGGCAATTCGACGGTGTACGTCGTTTTCCCAGCTTATGGCGATAATTTCGTTGGGTTGGTATGCCGGTTTATTGGGAACTTCTTCCGGGAGCGCCCAAAATTCGGCTGGACCGGCGTACCTTTGCGCATTCTTTTCACGGCGTGCATCCCGTTGGGGCAACCTGCAGCCGGTTAAACTATCCTTGAATCTCGTTTTAGACATCGGCAATACGCGCACCAAATCGGGTCTTTTTGACGATACCCGGCTGGTGGAGCAAGCGATTTGGCAGGACTGGACGTTAGAGGAACTGTTGTCGTATGGCAATCAGGCCGGCGCCGATCGCGTCCTGTTCGCATCGGTGGCGGCGCCGGACCCTGCTGCGCAGCGGCGGCTGGCGGAAACGTTTGCCGTTGCCCTGGAGCTGACGCACGAGACACCCCTGCCGTTTCACAACCGGTACCGTACCCCTGAAACCCTGGGGCGCGACCGGCTGGCGGCAGTGGCGGGCGCGCAGGCTTTGTTTCCGGGCGCCAATTGCCTGGTGGTCGATTGCGGCACCTGTATCAAGTACGACTTGCTGCTGGGGGAGGGCGTTTATGCCGGCGGCAATATTGCCCCTGGGGCGGTTATGCGGATACGGGCCATGCACGCCTACACGGCACGCCTGCCCGAAGTGCCGATGCAGATGCCTGCCGAGGTCATTGGCGACAGTACCGAAACGGCGCTGCAAAACGGCGCCTTGCGAGGCGCTGCGCTGGAGATACTGGGTTTTGTGCAGGCGTTTGCCGGGCGGGCAAATCCGCTGAAAGTCATCCTGAGCGGCGGCGATGCGGCCTTTTTTGCACCATTTCTGCCGGTGCCGGGTTTGCATGTAGAACCGCATTTGACCTTATTTGGCTTGAACCATATTTTACGCTATAATGAAAATCAAAGGCATACACCCTGAGTCTCTGTTAAAAATCCATTCAATGAAGATATTTCTGAGCGCCCTTTTGGTGCTGCTTGCTGGCAGCCTTTTGGCACAACCCAAGCAAAATTCGCCCTACTCGCGTTATGGCTTGGGCGATCCGGTCCACCAGTTTTTTGCCGCCCAGACCGGTTTCGGGGGGCAAGCCCTGGCTTTTCACGACCCTTTTCACCTCAACCTGGTCAATCCGGCGTCGTACGCCTTTCTGCGCGCCACTACGTTTGAGGCCGGTTTGTACGCTAAAAACAGCGGTTACGAATCTGCTACCTCTTCGCGGAACAACTGGAGTGGCAATCTGGCGTACCTGGCGCTGGGCTTTCCGTTAAGGAGCCCGATTAATGAGGTGCTGGACAAAACGCAATCGCCCTGGCAGTTCGGAATGGGCATTGCCCTCACCCCCAATTCGCTGGTCGGCTACAATGTGAGCACCCGGGATACGCTGGTGGATATTGGCGACGTGCAAAACACGTTTGAAGGAAACGGCGGCACCTACCGGTTCACCTGGAGTAATGCCGTCAAATACAGGAACACGGCGATCGGCTTCAATCTGGGCTGGGTATTTGGGAAAAATACCTACGAGAACACCACCTTTTTTATCGATTCGCTGCCGACGTTTGCCAATACCAGCCGGGATGATATCCGGATAAACGGCCTGCTCTGGAACCTGGGTGTGCAACACGATTTTGTGTTGAAATATGCGGAAAATGACCGCGACCTGCCCGTTCGCTGGGTAACCGTAGGGGGCACCGCCGAAGGTGAGCATGCTATTCGCAGTACAGCCGACCGGATCTTCCTGCGCAGCCGCGGCCGCCTTTCCAATGGCCAGTACGAAAGCGCCGACACCCTGCTCTTCGACGACGGCGTGCGCCGAACGATCACCCTGCCGGCTACCTTTGGGCTGGGCATCCAATACGTGGTGGCGAACAAATTGCGCGTGGGCGTACAATACGTGTACGAGGGCTGGTCGGTGTTCCGGAACGAAGCGCGCACCAACGATGCCGAATTTCGCAATACCTCCTCGTTTTCAGCCGGTATCGAATATATCCCGGACTATGCGTCGTACAACAACTATGCGAAGCGCATCCGGCTCCGCGCAGGCGGCTATATCCGCCAGGATCCGCGGATAGTAGAAGGCAAGGCCCTGGACGATATCGGCTTCACGGTGGGCCTGGGTTTTCCGATTGTGCTGCCCCGGCAGCAAACCTCGTTTATCAATACCGCGCTGGAGCTTGGCAAGCTCGGCGCCGACTCGCCCGTGCAGGAAACGTATTTCCGGCTGACGGTGGGCTTTACCCTGAACGACAATTCGTGGTTCTACAAACGGCGGTTTGAGTAAATCTAGTGCTGCGTCCGGCCAATAACCCTGGACAACAGGTAGTTCAAATACACTTCATCCTGGTTGTTCACCCCCAGGCGGTTGTTGGTGAGGTGCAACAAGCTGGGCAGGCTTTTTTCGAGGGCCTCGCCGAATTCGGGCAGGATCATTTGGTTGCCCCTGAGCCAGCGCAGCCATTCGGGTTGCCCGGCGTCGAATTTCTCTTTTTCCAGGGCAGCCCACAGCTCGGTTACCACCAGGCGCAATTCTTCGCGTTGGGGGTCGAAACTCTTTTCAAAATCTTCCCGGAGCGTTGCCTGCCAATTGGCGCCGGACTCCGCGGCAGCCGGCGCGGGCTGGAAAAACAATTCCATCCATTGGGTGCACAACTGATCGAAATACCAGGCGCTTTTTTCCCGGTTCCAGCCGGAAGCAAATGCAGTGATCACATGCAAGCGCAGGGCGTCGAACAGCGCGTCGCCGTAGGTGAAGGGCCTGTTGAGGCGTTCGAGCACAACGCGGGTGGACAGGTGAAAATATTCTTCAGCCCATTCCAGCGCTCCCGGCCCGCCGAAACGCCCGGTTTCGGGTACATATGGCACTTCTTCCACTTCGCCGCGTTCAGCCATCCAGGCTTCCAGGGCGGGGCGGATAAGTTGTTCCAACCAATCGGGTTCGCCGCGCAGCCGCAGGCGGATGTGCGGTCCGCGTTCGTCGGCATAGCGGATAAAAAAAGCCCGGGCGTTTTTGGTCGGCCAGATATATTGTTCTAAAAATGGGCGGACGCCTCGCGCCAAAAATACATCCGGGGTTTCGAGCGGGTAGAAATGGAAGGAGAGCCAGGTCTGCATGCGGCGAAGGTCCGGTTTTTAGAAAATATATCGGGGTTGTTTAGGAAATAAGTTAAACCTGGCGTACCTTTGCAGCCGCAAAATCGCGGAGTGGAGCAGTTGGTAGCTCGTCGGGCTCATAACCCGAAGGTCGTAGGTTCAAGTCCTGCCTCCGCCACAAATTTCTGATCTTAGTAACTTTATTTCAAGCAGTTACATTTTTCCCGACACGCAGGTCTGCCAAATCATTTGGCAGACCTGCTTGCGTTGGAAGAAAAAATATACCTGCCAGGAAAGATCTCTTTCAGCCGGTTATTAAGAAGGGCGTGAACTGGTACATCGAGTATTACATCGATGTGAAGGGCAAACGCCGGCGCGTCCGCCGCAGCCGCAACAGCGACGGCACCGACCTCAACACCATCACCGACCTGGCCGAACGCGAGATGCTGGGTATGCAGATGGTCAAAGAAATCTACGTGAACCTTTGTCCGCCGGTGATCCGTCCGGAACAAACCCGGTTCCTCGAAGCCCTGGAACTGGCCGTGGAACTCAAGCACAGCAACAAGGCCAAAACCAATAAAACCTTTACGGAGACCGCCCGTTGGCTGGGCGAGTTTTTCCATGTATCTGATGCAGCACGACCGGCCGCTCTGGCTGGTCTATCTCCTGCTCGGCTATCTCGCCATCCGGCCCGGAGAAATCCGCGACCTGCGCATCCGGAATATCGACCTGAAAAAAGGCGTCGTGGTTTTTTCCGGCGATCAGTCCAAAAACCGGCGCAATTCGGTGTCACCATTCCGGTGCAAATTATTCCCCACCTGGCCGCTTTCCACCTGGATCAATACCCGGAGAACTACTTTATTTTCGGCCGGGCCAAAGGCCGGCACAACCGGGACTTCCTTCCCGGGCCTGAACGCGTGGGCGTTAATACCCTGTCGAATCGCTTCCACCAAGTGCTGCTGCGGCTCCACCGGGAAGGCGCCCTGCAATACATCAAAGGCCTCTCGCTGTACTCCCTAAAAGACACCCTGGCCCTCTACCTCCTCGAAAACGGCGTCGACGTAGAAAGCGCCATGCGGCACTTCCGGCACACCAGCCTGGAGATGTTTCAGCGGTATGTGAAGCGCCTGGGCGTGGTGAATGAGAAGATACGGGATTTGAAAGTGGAGTTGCCGTGAAGGAGGGATTTATGGCATTTCGCCTACCTGCCTGAGCACGAACTCATAAAGTTGACGGCTCATACGGAAATTTACTTCGTCTAACAGGCGATCCAAGAGTAATTTAACCGAGGTAATGTGCCCTGCTGCCTTGGCTTCAACCAATATGCCTGCCAAACCGATAATGGTTATACCTTCCTGCTGGGCCATGGCTCTCCCTTTCGATTCGTCCATAACCAGTAAGTCGGCATGCAGTTCCTTGGCCAGTACAATTGCTTCTGCTTCGCCAAGATCCAAGTGGTGAAGTAAATTGCCAACCTCAGATACATTAGTCGCAGATTTAACTTCGATCCAGTCGGCGGTCAAAATTTCTTTCAAGTCATAACCAAACGACCTGAGTTGAAGGATTTCCTGAAAAACAGCATCCGGCAGAATGACTCTGCCGAAAAGCCGCTCCAATAAAAATAAATGGTTGATTCGGTAGAGCCCACTAACGGGGGAGGTATCACTTATGACTACCACGGCGCAGTAATTCGATCGTTTTTAAATCTTCTTTGAATTCCTCCACATCGTAATGCGCCGGGATATTGCGATCGAACAGCAATTTTTCAAACTCGAAATAGCCCATCCCCGCTAACTTGCGAGCCTGGCCAAAAGAAAGCCGGTTCTGGGCATATAACATGACGGCCAGTTCCACTTTTAGCTCCTGTTCGCTCATTCTGGCCGCTTCCAGCACGCTATCTTCAATTAAAACCATGATTCAAAATTTGTACAAAAATATGGATAAAACCGAAAAGTTTCAAAAGATCATCATTCAATATCTCGAATCCGTCATGCCGGAGCAGACACAGGACGGCGAGGTGGAATATCAACTGGTATGCGACACCGAACACCACCACTATCAAATCCAAAAAGTAGGCTGGCGGGGAGACCATTATATCCACCAGACCTATTTGCATTTCGATATCAAAAGTGGAAAAGTCTGGATTCAGGAAAATCGGACGGAACGGGAGGTCGGAGAGGAACTGCTTGAGCTGGGTATTCCCAAATCAGACATCGTGATCGGGCTTCAACCGCCGGCGTTGCGCCCGCTGACGGGGTATGCCATGGCGTGATCGGCAATATTCTGAATCGCACGGTTATATTTACCACCTAAATTGTTGACCCATGAATATTCAGGAACTACGCAGCAATCCATGGATTGGTGAACCAGACGGATGATCCGGAAGTGCTTCGGGGATATACCTGCTGCGGAAAAAATGGCTCCCCACAGAGGATGACATCGTTGGCTTTGAAGCCTCTGGAACACCCGTTACAGCAGATGGTCTTAAACGTTCCGTACTGGAAGCCGACAGGGATATCGAAGAGGGACATGGCGTCAGCCATACAGCCATGAAAGCCAAATATGGCGTAACGAAGGATATGAAACAACTCTGATTGTTTGCGAAAAGTGCCTTCATTTGTGTAGATTTCGCGGCCGATAAATTTTTATCGCCCGCGAAAAGTGCCTGAATTTATATTGATTTTGCGAGGAATCCCCATTTTCCATGAAACATACTACATTAAATGGTCATTGACTACCGGAATAAAATGGCTGCCTTCAAATAAGCCCCACGCCCGGAAACAGGTTTTTCTGACCATGATAACCACCTTCGGCGTTAAGCAAAATCAATGCATATAAACGTCTGTAAAACAGGAAGATAATGTGTGTTTTTGTGGCAGGAGTATTTCCTGCCTCCGTCACAAAATGCTGATCTAAGTAACTGAAAATAAATCAGTTACATTTCTTCCGACACGCAGGTCTGCCAAATCATTTGGCAGACCTGTTTGCGTTGGGAGAAAAAAAATGCCTACCAAGAAAGATCTCTTTCAGCCGGTTATCAAGAAGGGCATGGCCTGGTACATCGAGTATTACATCGATGTGAAGGGCAAACGCCGGCGCGTCCGCCGCAGCCGCACCAGCGACGGCGCTGACCTCAACACCATCACCGATCTGGCCGAACGCGAAATGCTGGCCAGGCAGATGGTCAAAGAAATCTACGTGAACCTTGGCCCGCCGGTGATCCGTCCGGAGCAAACCCGGTTCCTCGAAGCCCTGGAACTGGCCGTGGAACTCAAGCACAGCAACAAGGCCAAAACCAATAAAACCTTTGCGGAGACCGCCCGCTGGCTGGGCGAGTTTTTCCAGACCAGGGGATGGCAAAACCTGCGCTGCGGACAACTCGAGTTTGAGCACATCCAGGCCTATTTCGATTACGCCATCGTCAAACTCAAAATCCGGAACAGTACCCACAACACCCGGAAGAACAACCTGCGCTCGCTGTTTTCTGAACTCGTGCAGCGCGGCTACCTGGAAGAAAACTTCGTCAAACGTATCCAGGATCGGCCTGTGGCCGATCCCATGCGCCGGCCTTTCAGCCAAAAAGAACAACAAGTACTGGCCCGGCACCTGATGCAGCACGACCGGCCGCTCTGGCTGGTTTACCTCTTGCTCGGCTATCTTGCCATTCGCCCCGGCGAAATCCGCGACCTGCGCATCCGGAATATCGACCTGAAAAAAGGCGTCGTGGTTTTTTCCGGGGATCAATCCAAAAACCGGCGCAATTCCGTGGTCACCATTCCTGCACAAATCATACCCTACCTCGCCGCTTTCCACTTGGACCAGTACCCGGAGAACTACTACATTTTCGGCCGGACTAAAGGCCGGCACAACCGGGATTTCCTCCCAGGACCTGAACAGGTAGGCGTGAATACGTTGTCGAACTGCTTCCATCAGGTGTTGCTGCGACTCCACCGGGAAGGCGCTCTGCAATACATCAAAGGCCTCTCGCTGTATTCCCTCAAAGATACCCTGGCGCTCTACCTGTTGGAAAACGGCGTAGACGTGGAAAGCGCCATGCGGCACTTCCGGCATACCAGCCTGGAAATGTTTCAGCGGTATGTGAAGCGGCTTGGGGTGGTGAATGAGAAGATACGGGAGTTGAAGGTGGAGTTGCCGTGAAGCGTGGGTAAAGGAACGGTCTATATTGGATTATTCACTTTCAACCCGGAAATATGTGAAAAATCCGATACGTTCCTGGTCTATAACTCCAGATTGTGTAAAAAAGCAGTTGCGGCGTGAATGGAATCGCCAACAGACATTTTTCGGGCCTGCCGGTATTGGATAGCCAGATCGATGATGTCTTTGGAAATGGGCAAGACTGTTGTCAGGGTTAGTTCTCCCGGCCCGGCAGGGGGCGGTCTTTGCGGCTTTCTTCAAAATCACGGACAAAGGCATCGAAATCCTTTCGGGCCGGAAGGCCTTTCAGGATGAAAGCCAGATCTTCTTTTGCAGCGCCAGGTTGCTCTTTTTCATGGGTTTTTTGAATGACACGGATATTGAGCCGCTCCAGCAATGCGAGCAGCAAATCCAAGTCTTTGTCTTGCGGTATTTCCAGAACAATACGAGTCATTCAGATGAAGTTTTTTCGTAACTGATTTAATTTCGCAACAAAATTAAGCAAAATTGTCGACTTGCAGAAGTCCGTCAAGGGCAGAGGTATTACTTTCTCGCTCGGAAAACCACACCTATATTCGTCACAAAATATTAGCCATGACAATTAAGGAACTTCGGGAGGTAATTCACAAAAGACATATTTCAAGTGCATGCTATGGATAAAACCATAAAATATCAGCAAGTCATCATCGACTACCTAGAATCCGTCATGCCAGAGCAGACAAAGGATGACGGCGTGGATTACCAACTGGTATGCGACACCGAACGCCACCACTACCAAATCCAAAAAGTAGGCTAGCGGGGAGACCATTACATCCACCAAACCTCCTTACATTTCGATATTAAGAACGGGAAAATCTGGATCCAGGAAAACCGGACGGAACGGGAGGTCGGAGATGAACTGCTTGATCTGGGTATTCCCAAATCAGACATTGTTATCGGGCTTCAACCTCCGACGCTGCGCCCGTTGACGGGGTATGCTATGGCCTGATCGGCAATATTCTGAACAGCCTCGGTTATATTTGTCACCTAAATTGCTGACCATGACTATTCAGCAAGCCACCCGCCGGGAATAGTTGCGGAATTTCATGCTCCAGATTTCCAAATACTCCAGGGGACGGTTTTCACTCTTCACGCCGTATCTTGTGCTTTAAATCAGCATATTTTATGGAAGAGGACACACTCTCCTCCGAAGGCATTTGCGGTTTCTGCGGAGAAAAGGTAAGCAGCCGCGCGCTGGCGCGCCACTTAAAAAAACACTTGTCCGAAAAAGCGGCAAAGTCGCCCGGGGTTGGTAAAAGGACTTTCCACCTGCTCGTGACAGGAGAAAGCTGGTATGGCGCCGGCAAGGTGTATTTTCTACACCTGCTGGTAGGTGGGGAAGTGTTCTTATTCGAACTGGACGATTTTTTGCGTGCCATCTGGCTGGAATGTTGCGGCCACCTGAGTTCGTTCCACGTCAAGGGCCGCCAATACAACTACGACTGGATGGACGAGGAAGCCTCTATTGGAGAAGATATGGAACAACCCGTGGGCGAAGTGTTCTACACCGGGCAAATGCTGCGCTATGAATACGATTTCGGTTCCACTACCCGGCTGGAGATCAAAGTGCTCGGTGAGTATCCGCTCCATTTGAACGATAACATCGTACTGATGTCGCGCAACGAAGCGCCGCATATCAAGTGCGACATCTGCGGAAAAAACCGGCTGTAGAACTTTGCACCATTCATTATGGCGGCGAACCCCAGTTTTTCTGCGCCACCTGTGGGAAAAAACATGCGAAAGCCTGTCCGGATTTCGAAGACTATTCAGCACTTCCCGTGGTGAATTCCCCGCGAATGGGCGTTTGCGGCTATATGGGAAGTGAACGTATCGATACCGAACGGGATAAACCGTGGAACGGGAAATAGCCAAATAATTCAATTGCCCCGAACGCTATGGCCACTCAATTGTACGGCAAGCGCCTGACGGACAGTTGGATATCGAGATTTATCATGGCAGGAGTATTTCCTGCCTCCGCCACGAAGAAGGGCCCTCGTCAAGTTGACGGGGCTTTTTTTATTCTATACTGACCCTCTTCGAGAGCGGTGTGGACGTGGAAAGCGCCATGCGGCACTTTCGGCATACCAATTTGGAGATGTTTCAGCGGTATGTGAAGCGGTTGGGTGTGGTGAATGAAAAGATACGGGATTTGAAGGTGGAGTTACCGTGAGGGGGGAGTACAAAACATAAAAAATGCGATTGCTCGCGAAATGTGCTTAAATTTACATAGATTTCGCGAGCGATCAAAATTGATCGCTCGCGAAATGTGCCTTAAATTACGCTGATTTCGCAACTAATCCTGTTTTTATATGAAACGTACTCCCTTAATTGGCAGAATTGAAGAAAAGAGAATATTGGGAAACGCCTTGCAGTCCTCCAAAGCGGAAATGGTTTCCGTTATTGGAAGACGGCGGATTGGAAAGACTTTTTTGGTAAAATCGGTTTACCAGGAAAAGATCGATTTCGAGATCACAGGTATTCAGCACGCCACTCGCCGGGAGCAGTTGCGGAATTTTATGCTCCAAATATCCAAATACTCCGGAGGCACTTTTCCGATGACAGAACCGAAAGACTGGCTGGAGGCATTCTATCTGCTGACTAAATTTCTGGAAGCGAAAAAAAAGCCGGGGAAAATAATCGTGTTTCTCGATGAACTTCCTTGGCTGGCCACCCACAAGTCCGGCTTTCTGAAAGGCCTGAGCTGGTTCTGGAATAGCTGGGCAACAAGTCAACCAATTGTGGTAGTGATTTGCGGTTCGGCAGCATCGTGGATGATAAAAAACGTGGTACACAATAAAGGCGGGCTGCACAATCGCATTACGAAACGCATCTATCTGAAACCCTTCGACCTGGCAGAAACGGAATATTTTTTCAAGGCAAAAAACCTCAACTTCGACCGTTACCAAATCCTCCATCTTTACATGGCCATGGGCGGCGTACCGCATTATTTGGATGAAATTGAAGCCGGGAAAAGCGCCGCCCAAAACATAGACGCTATCTGTTTTTCTGAAAACGGATTGTTGTGGGATGAATTTCCCAAACTATACGCTTCCCTGTTTGAAAATTCGGAAACGCATGTCAAAATCATCCGGGCACTGGCGGGCAAGCAAAAGGGCCTGACCCGTTCGGAGATTGTGCAAAACAGTCGTCTTACGGAAGGCGGCGGTGTATCAACGGTCGTAGGAGAACTGCTGCATTCCGGGTTTATTTCAACCTATCAGCCTTTTGGCAAAAAGAAAAAGGACACTTTGTACCGCCTGACGGATGAGTTTTCCCTTTTTTACCTGCAATTCATGGAAAACAACCGGCAGGAAGGCGCCGGCATTTGGCAACAATTGAGTAAAACGCAAGCCTATATAACCTGGGCAGGTTATGCCTTTGAAAACATCTGCCTCAAGCACATCCCTCAAATCAAAAAAGCGCTCGGCATTTCCGGTGTCTACTCTACTGCATCGTCCTTTTTTAAAAAAGGGAGTGAAGAGGAAGAAGGTATCCAGTTCGACCTGCTGATCGACCGCAACGATCATGTGATCAATATTTGCGAGATCAAATTCTATGGCGCCGAAGTCACGATAGACAAAACCATGGCGATGGACTACCGGAATAAAATGGCTGCCTTTAAGGAAGCTACCCACACCCGGAAACAGGTTTTTCTGACCATGATTACCACTTTTGGGGTGAAACAAAACCAATACAGTCTTGGTCTGGTGGACGCTTCGCTGACGATGGATGATTTGTTTGCGAGGCTATGAATAAGAACGGCGGAGATTATTCCATGGTGCGTTTCCGTCTATATGGGAAGTGAAAGTATCGATACCGAACGGGATAAATGAAGCCTTTCTACGCTCTGCCAATTTTCATTTTTCAGTCAGTTACCAGTTTTCCTCAAATGGCCTTACGACAACTCACTAAATGAAAAACATCCATTCATTCACGGAACAGATTATGCAATTGATTGCCAGCAATGTAAGCGCCCGGCCAATGCACATCGACTCGAATTGAAAGGAAATTCAATGCGCCAATTATCCAAATCATAAACCTATTTTTACACGATCTTTGACACGCTCGCGGGGGTGGTCAAGTTTGAACCGGAATAGGTGGTCAAGTTTGACCTGAATAAACAAAATACGATATGTGAACTGTTCAAGGCAGGTTATCGTTTACTAAACAATGCGGAAAATTGCAGATGATCGCAAATGACCGGATTCCAGTATATTTGTCAAAAAAAAGTACCATCGGTTCAGGTAACATACAGGTGTCCTTTCCGGAGGAATTGGGATTTGCACTGAAAATGCAGCAACCGGAACTGGCCGTATCAAATGCGGCGAATTGAGAAATACGAGCATTGGTCGAAATGCGGGTGGTTCGCATAGTATCGAAGCCGGATTTGCCCAAGCTGCACGGATAGCAGGATGCGTGTACCGCAATAGTCGCCCTCCTTTACGATTTCAGAAACTTCGATTTTGTCTTTTTCGAAAACGACGCCGTCAGTTGCACAATCAATTTCGCAAATTTCCTGAAAAACGGTTCCCAAATGTTCCGGCGCATTTGAAATCCGTCTGCCGAGCAAATCGAGGTCTTTGGTCGGTCGGGCCATCAAACCTTCTATCGCATAAAATAGCGTACCGCCTTTCAGGCAAAAATTTTCTGAAAAACGCGATTGAGCCAGGCGGTACAGCAGGCGTTCGTGTAAAAACCGCATGACAATTTGCTGAAAACGAACATTTTCCCGATTGGCTACCACGGTCAGTTTCGCCCGAACGGATGCTGCATAGTTTTTCATAGGTTAGCTTCCAGATAAGGGATGATTATTTTTTCCACCCGGAGCGTCCGGGCATAACTCAAAAGCAGGGAAATATCTTTATCAGGTCGGTTCAAGTAGTTTTTGATGGCTTCAAGCATCGAATCTTTCCCGGTTTTGTTGCGGAATTTGACCAAATCACAAACGGTGCGCTCCACGTCAAACACTTTTACCTCTACGCCGCCAATTTGGGTGCGTTGCATGCCAAGCTCCATCAGTGGAGCCGACCAGTAGTAAATTTTTACGTTCTCCCTGAGCAGCAAAGTCACTTTTGCCGTGCGCACAACGGCAACATGGTGCTGCCAGGGTTGATAGGTCGTCAGTCCATGAAACTCAGCAGCAGAATGCAGACAGAACACGCCGTTCGGAATCATCCGGGCAATTTCGGGCAAGTCGCTTTCCCAGGAGGCCATGTCCTCCCAACGATACAATCCTCGGCTCACTTGTTTGATCGTGCCGGCTTGAATCAGTTTTGTCAAATAGGAAAAATGGATGCCCTTCGACAGAACATCACCCGCCCGGGCATATCCTGCCCCGGCTTCAAAAATGGACCGGATTGCATCGCGCTGTTTCATTTTGTAAAAAATCACTGCAAATATACATAAGTGCAGCGATATTTTACAAAATTATTTGGACACTCCGGAAAATGATTTAACCGTTCCACAAAAGCCGCATTTCCAAGGATTTTTGCATGTCTCTGTTCTCCGCATTTGCTGTCGACATTTCGCCGCATTTCCCAACAGCCCGCATTTCAGCCGGAATTACGCCGCATTCACCAAACGCTGAATCAGGCCTGTCACCCCCCCCTCAGACCCCACCAGACCAGCCCCTTCTTTGAGCCGACTGATCGCTTCTTTTTCGAATTCGTCGTAGTCAAACGACCCGCCATCAGATGGCCCCTACAATTTTGTTCTAACTTTTGTCATGCGCAAATGTCTGTTTTATCGCTCGAGGATGAAAGCCAAATACGGTGTCGCCAAGGATATGAAATAATTCCGATTGCTCGCGAAAAGTGCCCTCTTTCGCATAGATTTCGCGACCGATAAATTTTGATTGTCCGCGAAATGTGCCTGGATATACAGATGAAATTCTGATACGGAAGATGTAGTATGCCTTACCTTTGCCGTGTTTGCGATACATTTATCATGGAAATCCTTTATTACACCGACCTGGATTACGCCAAAGTCAAAAAGAACTTTAGCAAAGTAGTCGAGTACCTCAAAAATGGCAATTTTGCCGGGGCGGAGGTCAAAAAAATGAGCAACACGGGCTATTACCGCGCCAAATTAGACGAGGAAAACCGCTTACTTTTCAAATTCGCCCGCTATGAAGGCCACTCTTACCTGCTGCTGCTGGAAGTCATCCTCCACCACAACTACCGCGACTCGCGTTTCCTTAACGGCGCCGTGATCGACGAGTCGAAAATTGCGCCTGTCGCCCGGCCTGAGCAGGTTGCCGAGACAGACGTTGCGCCGCTACCCTACGTCAACCCCCGTTCCGCACAATTCCACCTGCTGGATAAAGTGATTTCCTTCGACGACGACCAGCAGCAGGTATTCCAATTGCCGACGCCCCTCATCGTCATCGGCTCGGCGGGCAGCGGCAAAACGGCGCTGACCCTGGAAAAAATAAAAACCCTGCGCGGCAATATCCTGTACGTCACCCTGTCGCCTTACTTAGTGGAAAACTCCGCCAACCTGTATTATTCGTTCCAATACCGCAACGAAGACCAGGAAATAGACTTTCTCTCCTTTAAGGAATACGTAGAGACGCTACAAATACCGCCGGGCCGCGAGCTCACGTTCCGCGCATTCGACGGGTGGTTTGCCCGGCACCGCAACACGGTCAAAATCCGGGACAGCTACAAACTCTACGAAGAATTCAAGGGTGTGCTCACCGGCATGAACGTCGAAAAGGAGTACCTGAACCGGGAGGATTACCTGGCCCTGGGCGTGCGCCAATCGGTGTTCTTAGCCGACGAGCGCGAACAGGTATACGGTCTGTTTGAAAAATACCTGCAATTCCTTCGGGAAAATAACTACTACGACCTCAACATGGTGGCCTGCCGCTGGCAACCACTTTGCAAACCGAAATACGATTTTATCATCGTCGACGAGGTGCAGGACCTGACCAATGCCCAGCTTTTCCTGCTCCTCAAGTCGCTGAAAACACCCGGGCAGTTTGTCCTGTGCGGCGACTCCAACCAGATCGTGCACCCCAATTTTTTCTCCTGGTCCAATGTAAAAACCATGTTTTACACCCAGGACAGTTTAGAAAACGAAGTGCGTATTCTGCGCACCAATTACCGCAATTCGCCGCAGGTAACGGACATCGCCAATAAGCTGCTGAAAATCAAAAATGCCCGTTTCGGCTCCATCGACCGCGAAAGCACGTACTTAGTGAATCCCATTTCAACAAAAACGGGCGAAGTGGTTTGCCTGCCCGACAATGCCAAAATCAAACAGGAACTCAATCAGAAAACGCGTAATTCCGCCCAGTTCGCCGTGATCGTGATGAGCAATGAAGACAAGGCCGAGGCCCGGAAAATTTTCCAAACGCCCCTGCTTTTTTCGGTGCAGGAAGCCAAAGGCCTGGAGTATGAAAATATTATCCTGCTCAATTTCATCGCAAACAAATCGCGCGAGTTCCTGGAAATCACCCAGGGAGTGAGCCGCGCCGACGTAGAAACGGAGGACCTCCGGTATGCACGGGCAAAAGACAAGTCCGACAAATCGCTCGATGCGTATAAATTCTACATCAACTCCTTCTACGTGGCTATGACGCGGGCCGTGCGCAACCTGTACGTTGTGGAGAGCACCCATAAACACCCGCTCCTCGAACTGTTGGGATTTGCCAATCTGCGCCAGCACCTCGACATGGCGGAACAAAAATCCTCCCTCGATGAATGGCAGCGCGAGGCCCGCCGCCTTGAAATGCAGGGCAAAACCGAACAAGCCGAGCTCATCCGCCACAACATCCTCGGCAACCAAAAAACGCCCTGGACGCCCATTACCTGGGATGAACTCAAAAACCTCAAGGCCGAGGCGCTCAACCCCGATATATTCAACAAAAAAGCCAAAGATCGCCTCTTCGATTTCGCGCTCATCTACAACGAACACGATATCATCCGCCGCCTCTCCGAACTCAAATACCGCCGCGCCGACCGCCCCGAGGCAGAACGCAGTTCCATTTTCCGCCGCGTATATGCTCCCTACAGCGCCGACGACGTGAAAAAAGTGACCGAAAATATCAAAAAGTACGGGTTGGACTACCGCGACGAGTTCAACATGACCCCGCTGCTGGCCGCCCTGAAAACCGGGGCCGACAAGGTCGCGGATTTCCTGCTTGAACAAGGCGCAAAACTCGACGTGACCGACAACCTCGGCATCAACCCTTTCATGATGGCCCTGCAACAGGCCCATGTGAACGACAGTTTCCTAAAAAACCGCTTGCCAGCGCTTTATCCCAAACTCCAGCCCGACTCGGTGAAAGCGAAAATTGACAACCACTTAATCAAGATCAGCGCGCGCAGTGCGGAGTTCTTCCTGCTACACAACTTCATCGCCGCCCAAACCATACTTTTGATGAAGAAAAAAGACCTGGAAGACAGAGGCCTTACGATGGATAACGTAACCGCCATTTGCGGGAAATTCCCGGACACTATCCTGCCTGAATTCCGAAAGAGAAGGCAATACCTCAATTCCATTCTTTCCAAAAACGAAATTGACCGGGATGATCCCTACAACAAAAAACTGTTTCTCCGCATAGCGCGGGGCGTTTACGTGCTTAACCCGGACCTGGAACTATTGATTGCCGAGGATCAGTGGATGAACGTGTACGACATGATGTTCACGGAAAAAATGACCCGCGAACGCAACGAAACCATCAAGAAGGAAGCCCTGATGCGGTTTCACCAACGATGGGAAGAACAACGGGAGAAAGCGCGCGCCAGGGAGGAAGCGGAACGAAAGCGGCGGATGGAGGAATGGAACAGGCGGTGGCGGTGGTAAAGGGCCTTTGCCTGCTGACGTGGAAAGCGCCATGCGGCATTTCCGGCACACCAGCCTGGAAATGTTTCAGCGGTATGTGAAGCGGCTGGGCGTGGTTGTCGGCTTCCCTTAGGCTGCAACCAAATTAAAGTAGAGCAAATGGTTTTTTTGCTCAAACAAAGCGGGGGTTAGGTGAATCACTCAACATTCTGCGCCGAACGGCGTTCGGCGATACGCCCCCCCCCGCCCCCCGTCCGCTCCGCCCCCTGCACCGCCGCTGCGCCGGCGCTCGCTCACTCGCCGCCGGACGCCGCTCCGGTGCGGGGCTCCGCTTCCCATGCTCACAGACCGGCCGGCCGGCTGCCAACTGACTGCAGGGAAAGGGCAAGGCGGAAGCCGAGATAGCGGTTGCGGGAGCCCGGCGGCCAGCCGTCGCGGTAGGCGGAGCGGCAGCTCCGCGGCGCACCGCCCCAGCTGCCGCCGCGGTTCACGCGGTTCGAGCGCTGCTCCCGGTCCACCCAAGCCGAGCCGTCGTCCAGCGCGCCATTATAGTTATCATGCCACTGGTCTTCACACCATTCCCACACATTCCCGCTCAGGTCGTACAGGCCGAGCTCGTTGGGGAATTTCCGGCCCACCGGTTTGGTTTCGCCGTGGCTGTTCATCTCATACCAGCCCACTTCCTTCAGCCGGCGGCTGCCGGCGTATAACGTGTTGGCTTGGCTATCATGCACCGCCGCGATCCCTTGAGCGCGTCCATCCCCCGCGCAGCGAACTCCCATTCCGCCTCTGTAGGCAAGCGGAATATTTCGCCGCTTTGCCGGTTCAAATTTTCCAAAAATACCTGCGCGTCGTCCCAGGAAACCCGCTCCATAGGCCGCTGTGCGCCGGCGAATTGCAGGTGTTCCACTCTTCGCCCATCACTGCTTGCCACAGCGCCTGCGTCACCGGGTACTGGGCGAGAAAAACGACCTACTTCCACCCGGTGCACGGGGCGGCAGGCCTCCCACAAGTCGCCCACCTCGTCGCCCATGTCAAAAGCGCCGCCTTCGACGGGGATCATCAGGAAGGAGTAGTCGTGTATGGTGAAGCGGAGTGGCGGTAGCATAAATAATAATATCGTTAAAAAATAGGGCGGCAGGTCTTTCGGCCTTGCTACTCAAACTGCCGCCCCGGACGGCCGAAACCGCCTTTTTGCCCCGAGTACTCGGGATCGGGACAATCGCCTGTTCAGTGGCCGCCATCCGGACGGTCTGTGAGCTGCAGGGAAAGGGCAAGGCTTGCCAGTTCTGCGTCGGTAAAAATCACGTATGGCGGCGTTTTTTCTTCGGCCGACAAGCGTTTGCGAATTTCCCGCAGCTGTGCAAAGCGCCGGAAAACCGGCTCGTCGAGCACTTTACGGTAGTCCGTTTTTTGCTGCTGCTTCTCTTCCGTCGCCAGATCGTCGAGGTATTTTATACTTAAACACCAAAAAGCGCTCTGGCCATTCCGGGTCAGCTGCTGCTCGACTTCGAGGATTTTTTTCGTCCGTAGAAAAAAATTCAATTCTTCCGTAAGCTGTTCTCCACCGAGTATGGGGATCGTAAAGAGCTTTATCTTCATAAGATATTCACTTTTGTTTTGTATTACAATAGATTCTGCGCCGAACTGGGTTCGGCGATACCCCCCCCCGTCCGCTCCGCCCCCAGCCCCTCCGCTGCGCCGGCGCTCGCTCACTCGCCGCCGGACGCCGCTCCGGTGCGGGGCTTCGCTCCCCATGGCTCACAGGCCGGCCGGCCGGCTGCCAACTGCCTGCAGGGAAAGGGCAAGGCGGAAGCCGAGAAGGTGGTGGCGGTGGTCCGGTAGCCAGTAGAGGCGGAAGGCGGCGCGGCAGCCCCGCGGCGCAGAGAGCCAGCTGCCGCCGCGGTGCACGCGGTACGAGCCCTGCTCCCGGTCCACCCAAGCCGAGCCGTCATCCGGCGCATCGTTATAATTGCCGTGCCACTGGTCCTCGCACCACTCCCACACGTTGCCGCTCATATCGTACAGGCCGAGTTCGTTGGGGAATTTCCGGCCCACCGGTTTGGTTTCGCCGTGGCTGTTCATCTCATACCAGCCCACTTCCTTCAGGCGTTGGCTGCCGGCAAATTTGCCGCCCGCCTGGCAAACGCCGCCCCGCGCGGCGTATTCCCACTCGGCTTCCGTGGGCAGGCGGAATGCTACGCCGGTTTGCCGGTTCAAACTTTCCAAAAATACCTGCGCGTCTTCCCAGGAAACTTGTTCCACCGGACGGCTGCCGCCGCTGAAAAACGAGGGCGCGTTTTCCTCCCCCATCACCGCTTGCCACAGGGTCTGCGTAACCGGGTACTCGGCCAGATAAAACGCGGGCACGGTCACGTCGTGCGGGGGGGCTTCGTCGTCCCAGGCATCGGGGTCGGAGGCCTTATCGTTGCCCATGCGGAAGGGGCCGCCGTCGACGAGGAGGAGGAGGAACCGGCAGTGGTTGACGGTGAAGCGGAGGAGGGGCGGTACAGGCATCGTTAACTTATCTGTTTAAACTGATTTTCTGCCGGTTGGAGAAAAGTTCTTTTCGTTTATTGTATTTTAATATGGTCATGTGGACAAAGCCGTCGAGAATAATTTTCAACTGCTCGCTAGAAATAGGTTTAGAAAACCGCTGTCTAAAGGCTTCCTTCACGTCGGCTGCCGAGTATTCCGGTTTGTTCAAATCATAAACAGACAACAGCACCTTCGCTTCCAATTCGTTCAGGTCGGTGTTCAGAAACTTGAAAAAATCGTGGACCACGGCGAGCAGGGCAAGGGCTATTTTAAGGCGGGTCTCGTCGGTCATAGTCAAAATAACCATTTCTTTCAACGCCAGGCCGAAGAGGTCGTGTAAAGAAATTTGGCTGACATTGAACAGGCTGAACATTTTGGCCGTCACTTTCCCATCCGTATGCGCTTTTATATCTACGGAACGTATTTCTTCCGATTCCGGCCGGTCGGTTTCCGATAGGGTTACATGCATTTCAATAAGCCGGAACGTCTCCTCGTCGAGCGCGTGGCCGCGGGTCGAGAGGTTTTCGGCAAGAAAGGCACGAAGGACAGTTGCTTTTGCTATTTGATCCATTTTTGCTAGCGTTTAAGGTCTATTTCCTGACCATTTTCAAATACCTGAACATAATCAACGGCATCCACAACATAGTCGAACCCGTCATGTACGGCGGCATTTACATCTTCGTTTTCGCTGTATTTTTTATAGAAACCGGTGGCAAAACGGCGGGCATTTACGGAATTAATGTTGCTGTTGGAGCCGATCACTGTGAGTCCGGCCGCACTGATAGCCCTGGCTTGCAAACCGGTCAGACAGGCATTCAAAAAAACCAGTTTCAATGGGCATTTATTGGTAAGTATCCGCGCAAACCGCTTTCTTAATTCTTCGGAATCTACCCCTTCTTCTTCCCGGAAATCGTCGGAATGAAAAACGAGCCGGCCAACGGGTTCGCCACTATCCGTCTCCGCTTCGGCGCCATGCCCGATAAAGTGTATGATATGTGGTTTAAGTTCTTTGACGCTATCTGTAAACGTTTTGATCGAAATATTGGACCGGATATGAGGAATCAATTGAACGGCAGCGTTTTTAATCTTATCCAGTTCTTCGTGAATATAGGTAAATTCCGCGCTGTAGTTAATTTTGCCGTGCTCGCGGGATTCGCGGCCAGAAATAAAACGACCCGGATATTCGACTCTTGTTTTACTTCCTCCAGGTTTTTGAAATCGCCGGATGGCGCTTGCGCTTCATCATCGTCAACCTGCTGGACCGGCACAAAGAAGTCCTCTTTTCCCAGCCGTTCCGGATCGAAGGCCTTGAAGGGCTGGTGCAGCCCCGGCGACAATTCCCAGCCGGCGTCGCCGCGAACATTTAATTTCTCAAGGAGGTGTTTTAACCATTTGGAAATGGCTTTCAACTCGATCGCTACCCTGATCGCTTTCTCCCGATAATCATCAATTATTTCTACCTTGAACCAGCCTTCTTCAGTTTGCACTTGAATGCCGTAGCGCCAGATATACCTAATATCGGTTTTGCGGCCTAATTCGGCGATAAATGAAGCAATAATATACCGGTTGATCCAGGGGAGTCGGTGACGGAAGGTGTAAACATCGCGTGTGCGTTCATTCCAGTCCTTTTCCGCAACCAGGTTTTTCTTGGACGGCAAAAATTCGGTAAAGACATATATATCCGAAGCCGCGATGTGATCATCCGAATATTCGGTGTTCAATTTGAAGCAAATGCCGCAACTGACCATGAAGGACAGGAAAAGGCGCTTCTGTTCCGGCGTGTGGTTTTCGCCGAATATTTCGAAGATACGGTACGCCAATATCTGTCCGTTTGACCGGTCGCGGAATTCGCGATACCACGGTTTCTCCCGGTCGAACAATTTGTAGATGGCATCCAGGGCCCAGTTTTGGTCGGCTATGATAGTTTCTCCCAGGTTTTGATGGTAGTAAATAAAACCGCTGTGATGGAGATATTCAAAGAGGAGGTTGGCAGTTGCATCGCTGACCTTCATTTTGGCGCACAGTTCGCGGTAAAAATCTTTTGTAACGGTTCGGCGTGGCGTTTTTTCGTTCAAATTATGTGCAAAAAAATCCCGCACAGCCAACCAGGAGGCCGGCATGAGCATGTTATAATCCGGCAGCATTTTTGCCAATTTGCCCATAAAATACTCCACATCCTCCACTTTCTGGCCCATTAGCGCACTGATATGCCGGAATTCGGTCCGGTTATCCCGGGCATAATTGCGAACACGAACATCCTCCCGGGGATCATCATCCATTTTATTCTGAACGAACAAAAAACGGCTTTTTTCGCTGATATCTTTGGCTGTTTCGTACCAGTATTCCACCGGTTGGTCACTTACTACATCTTCGCTCAAGCGGTCTTTTCTCGGCTTGCCGTCCAGGGCGGCTCGTTCCAGATCAGGGTCGAACAAAATAAGTTGGACGGCAGGCGACTGCATAAACAAGCGATGTGTCCCGTGATACACTTCCTGCCCGCCGAAGTCCCATACGTTGAAGACGACGTCGCCTTTGCGCAGGGTTTTCATTTGCACGGCATGCGTGCTCCGGTGGGGTTCCGCGCAAGTGCATTTTCCATGTTCAAAAGCGCAAAGCAAGGTGGATTTCCCGGCATTGCCATTACCAAGCAGCATTAGTTTCACCTGCTTGTTGCGCTCGCCGGGCGCGTCCCGGATTTCGGTGAACCAAAGCCGTGCTTTTTCAAGGCAGTTATTGGAACTGTCCGTGCCCAGGAAAATGTACGGAATATTTTTGGGCGTATTCCCGGCAGCATACAATGACAGCAACGTATCCGAAAGAATGGTGTCTATGGGCAGTTCTTCCAGGTCACAACCCGATACATGCAACACTTCCAGGCGGCCCAACGGATTGGTGAAATGCAATTGCTGCGGCTGTTTATTATCTGTCAAATACAGGTATTCCAGCCGCTGAAACCCTTCCGGCAGTTCGAACTCCGCCAGTTGGTTTCCGCTCAAATCCAGCCACTCCAGCGCCGGGCAATCGCCCTGGAAAACGGCTTCCGCGAGTTTGTTCCGGCTCAGGTCGATGGTTTTCAGGCTTGCAAATCCGGCGGGCAGTTCGAAACGTTCCAGGCCGCTGTCGCTGGCGTCGAGGGTTTCGAGCGCGGGCAGGGCGGCGTCGAAGGCGAGCGTGCGCAGGGCGGGGTTATCGGCCAGGTCGAGCCATTGCAGCTGCGGGAGGACGGGCAGGCGCACTTCGGCGAGTTGGTTTTGGGCCAGGAACAGCACGCGCAGGTGCTGCCAGTCGGCCGCTTGGTCAAAGGGAAACTGCGCAAGGCTGTTGTCGTACAGGTTCAGGGCGATCACGCGGCCGGCGGCGTTGCACAGGTAGGCGTTGCGGCACTCCGACATTTTCATGCGCTCCAGGGCGGCCTGTTCGAGCAGGCCGGCGTCGACGTCGCGTTCGGCTTCGAATGCGGCGAGGTAAGCGTGCCATTCGATGATTTTTTGCTGCGCCGGTATTTCAGTAATATCCGTCAATTGAAGCCCCAGGGTGGCTTCCAGGCGTTGGATAGCGTCGGGTTTGGTCATGGTGTGGGTTGGGTCAGGTGTATGGTCCGGCGAATTTCAGATTATCCGAACATAGTTATCGTAATTTCCGCAAAAAACGCAGTTTTACCTCAAAATAAAGAATAGTTAGCATGAAACGAAGTGGCTGAGACTTCGGAAAATTTTTCAAATTTGGGCGTATTCAGCGCAACTTTGACAGGTTCACAGAGGGTATGGAGGCTCACAGAGGGTTGAATTTTGGTTACTCAGAAAAAACGCTGTGAGCCTCCATACCCTCTGTGAACCTCTGTGGAACTGTCTATCTACGGGATTCGCGCTAAACAAGTACTCAAATTTCCGAAGTCTGGCGCATGCTGAAAACTTGCCGAAGCGCTTCCCTGCGCAATTTTCCGTAAATTTGCCCCAAAAAATATGTTATTAAACCGATTTGGGTTGGCCATTCTGACACTGGCCTTCACTTTTTCCCTCTCCGCCCAGCGCACCCTGCGCACGCTCTATTCCCCCGGCAAACAAACCATGATTGCCGTCGGGCTGAACAAATCCGGCGAAATTTTTTACCAGATCATCTACCGCAACCGCGTGGCCGTCGACTGGTCGCGCCTGGGTTTTGAAACCCGGTCCTTCGATCTGCGCGAGGGCTTCAAACTGCTCGGCGCCGCGGAACTGCCCCACGACGAAACCTGGAAACCCGTGTGGGGCGAAGTCGCCCAAATCCGCAACCGCTACAACGAACTCGAATACAGCCTGGCCGACGAAGCCGGCCGCCGCATGACCATCCGCTTCCGCGCCTACGACGAAGGCGCCGGCTTCCGCTATGAATTCCCCAAACAGGACGGCCTGAGCGCCATGACCGTCACCGACGAACTCACCGAATTCCAGATGACCGCCGACCATACGGCCTGGTGGATACCCGGCGACTACGACTCCAACGAACACGTGTACACTACCTGCCCCATCAGCAAAATCGACTGCACGCACTACAACAAGGAGTACGCCATCGCCACCCAGCATATCGTGCGCATGAAAAACGTGCAAACGCCCATCGCCATGCGCATGGCCGACGGTACGCATATCGCCCTTGCCGAGGCAGCCCTTGTGGACTTCGGCGCCCTGCACCTCGAAACGGACGTGGAAAAACTCAAATTCAAGGCCTTCCTCATTGCCTCGGCCGATTCCACCGTCAAAAGCGTCAACACCCTGCCCTTCCATACGCCCTGGCGGACGGTATTGCTCAGCCCCGACGCCGCCGGCATTCTCGAATCCAAACTGATCCTCAACCTCAACGAACCCTGCAAAATCGAGGACGTCTCCTGGATCAAACCGCAGAAATACGTCGGCGTCTGGTGGGAAATGCACGTCGGCCTGGCTACCTGGGACTACGAAGCTACGGCCGACATGATGGCCGCCACCGGCCGCGAAGTCAAAGGCAAACACGGCGCCAACACGGAAAACGTGAAACGCTACATCGATTTCGCCGCCAAATACGGCTTCGACGGCGTGCTGGTGGAAGGCTGGAACACCGGCTGGAAAGACTGGTTCGGCAAATGGAAAGACGAGGTGTTCGACTTCGCCCGGCCCTATCCCGACTACGACATCGACGCGCTCAGCCGCTACGCCCGCGAAAAAGGCGTGCGCATCATCATGCACCACGAAACCTCGGCCGCCGTGCCCAGCTACGAACGCCAGATGGATGCCGCCTACGCCTACATGAACCGCTACGGCATGAACTCGGTCAAAACCGGCTACGTCGGCAAGATCATCCCCCGCGGCGAATGGCACGACGGCCAATGGATGGCCAACCACTACTGGCGCGTGGCCGAACGCACCGCCCAACACCGCATCATGGTGGACATGCACGAACCCGTGCGCCCCAGCGGCCTGCACCGGACCTGGCCCAACTGGCTGGCCTGCGAAGCCGCCCGCGGCCAGGAATTCAACGCCTGGAGCACCGGCAACCCGCCCGAACACGAGTGCATCCTGCCCTTCACCCGCATCCTGGGCGGCCCGATGGATTACACACCCGGCATCTTCGAGGTGCGTATGAACGCATACGATCCCAACAAAAAAGAAGTGGTGCACACCACCGTGGCCAAACAGCTGGCACTGTACGTCACGCTGTACAGCCCGCTCCAGATGGCTGCCGACCTGCCGGAAAACTATGAAAAACGGCTCGATGTGTTTCAGTTTATCCGCGACGTGCCGGTCGATTGGGACGATACCCGCGTGCTCGGGGCTGCTATCGGCGATTATATCACCGTCGCCCGGCGGCAAAAAGGCGCACAAAACTGGTTTTTGGGCAGTATTACCGACGAAAATCCGCGCGATTTTTCCGTCCGCCTCGATTTTTTGCCGGCCGGCAAAACCTACGATGCCGTAATCTATGCCGACGGGCCGGATGCCCACTGGAAGGACAACCCCTATCCGGTAGCGATCAGCCGGCGCACGGTTCAAAAAGGCGATGTGCTGGAATTGCGCCTGGCGGCCGGCGGCGGTTGCGCCATATCGCTGATGGCGCCGTAGAAAACGGACGCCTCCTATGTATCCGATGCTACCACTAAAAGCACTAAAACCGCTAAATTTTCACTAAGGTTGACTGCTTCTTTGTGTTATTTTAGTGCTTTTAGTGCTTTTAGTGGTGAATTTCCGGAGTGAACGATCAACGGCGCCTAAAGCCGGACGCCTCCTACTGCCGCGCTTCGAAAATCTGCACATCCACCCATTGGATCAGGGTATCGCGCAGCGCTTGCGGCAGCATATCATAATAAATGGGGCACAGTATCTGGCGTTTTTCGCGCGGCGCAATCGGTCCCTGGCGTTCCTGGCGCACCGGCGTGTCCGGCAATTCCGGATTGATGAGCTGGGCGAAATGGAGCAGTTTGTCCTGCCCGTAGATCAAAAGGACATATCTCGGATGATACGCCGTCATATCGAGCGGATTTTCGACAACGGCCTGCGCCTGGTACACCTGTTCGACGATATTGGTCGGGTCATTCGGGTCGGGGCGCAGGGCGCGCACGCCGCCGAGGTCGGAGGCGATCATGATCGGCCCGGGCGGCATGCTGACGGCGCCGGCGCCGCTCAGGCGGCAATTGGCCGGGGCGCCGGAAAGGTGTTTCAGCGGAATGGTATGGAAAAACGAAGTAGAGCCCCGCGGCGGCACGGCATCCGAAAAGGTCGGCACAACCGTGTTGGGGGCGCCGTTGATGGTCAAGGGTTGGCCGGCAGCGTCCTGTACTTCCAGCCGGAGCCAGATCCGATGCCATTCCAGGGCCAGATTGTCCACAATACCCACGACGTAGAACACGTCTTTTTCGGTATACCACCGCAAATCGCGAAAAGCCACTTTGGCGGAGTCGGCATCCGCCGGCATTGCCATTTTTCCGGCCGCTTTGGCAGCGGTCGAATCGGCCGCCGCACCGTCTGGCGAAGAAGCGGATTGACCGGCACAGGATACTTCGATGCAGCACATGCCACCGAGCGAGGTCAGCAACAGAAAGAGTATTAAACGCATAATATGGACAAGATTTAAACCATTCAAAAAAGGAAACGCAAAGTTCGGCAAAACCGCAGGGAACTTTCAAACATTCAACCATCATTGTCATCCGGTGGAAATGACAGACGGCTTCTTACCTTTGCCCTGTTTTTCAAACGGATCCAAAAACACGCATTCAACACGTGAAATACCTCATTACAGGCTTGGGCAATCTCGGGTATGAATACGAAAACACCCGGCACAACATCGGTTTTGACACGGTAGACTTTTTATGCCGGGAGTTGGATGGCGTCTGGCGGGTCGATCACCATGGCGATTTGGCTGAGGCCAAATTCAAAGGGCGGACGCTGATCCTGCTCAAGCCGAACACCTATATGAATCTGAGCGGGAAGGCTGTCCGGTACTGGCTGCAAAAGGAAAAGATCCCGATGGAAAACAGCCTCGTGATTTGCGACGACCTGAACCTGGTTTTTGGCAAACAACGCTTGCGGCCCAAGGGCTCCGACGGTGGGCACAACGGACTGAAAAGCATTCAGGAGGCGCTCGGGTCCGACGCTTATCCACGGCTCCGCATCGGTATCGGCAATACCTTTTCGCGCGGGCGTCAGGTCAATTTCGTACTGGGCAAATGGTCGGAAGACGAAGCGGCCGAGCTCCCGAATATTTTGGAAAAAGCGGCGGAAACGGTGAAGGCATTCGTCACCCTGGGTATCGAACGCGCCATGAATACGGTATCAAAGTAAACCGGCCGCGCGCATCATGCCTTTTGTTCCGGAGCGGGCGCCAAGCCGTCCAGCCACGCCCGGAGCAATGGTTTGAATGCATCGGCCGGATAGGCGCCGGCGCGCAGGCCGGTGGTGCGGCTGAGCTGGCGGATACCGGCATCCAGATCGATAGCATCCTGCCGCTGAGCGACGAACAGCTGCTGCCGGGCCAGAAAGTCGGCCAGGTATTCCTGTTCCGTTTGCCCCGGTGTCGGGATAAGGATGGCCTTTTTGCCCAGGCCGGCGAGATCCATGACGCTGCTGTACCCCGAGCGGCTGACCACTACTTTGCTGGCCATCAGCACATCGTTCAAATCGCGGGAAGTCAGGTACGATACGACCTCGACGTTGTCGGCGGCGTAGTAGTGTTTTTTGGCCTGGGTTTGGCCTTGAACGAAAATGAATTTGTGCGGCATCGAAATCGCCTGTTCGAGCAGCCGTTGCTCCAGGATGCTGCGTTGAGGCTCCGGACCTGACAACACCACCGCGACATCGTACCCGGGCTCGCATTCATACGCGCGCATACGGGTCAGGATTCCGGCATAGTGCGTGACCGGATGTACCGGAGCGCCGTGCGACAGTTGGCCCGACAGCCCGGGCGCCTCGGCCACATCGGGCACCCATAAGGCGTCAAATTTGGATAAAGCGAGCCGCAAGACGCCGTTGGCGGGCCAGGAAAGCCCGATACCCGGGATTCGCAGGTGCAACTGATGGCTCAGCAACACGCAATGCGCCCGCCTGCTGAAACACCCGTAGCGGTTGTCAGACAAGACGCCCTGGATGCCGTGGGCAAGCACGAGGCGCGCGGTTTCCCACTGTTCCCTGCGCACGGCCCAAAGGATCCGCGGCAGCTGGGGCCCGATGTTCCGGATCATGTTGGTCGTCTGGTACCGGATGCGGTAGGAAGGCAACTCGAATGCCGTCAGATGCGGGAATTCGGCCCGCAACAAATGCAGCGCCACCCCGTCGGAGGCCAAAAAAACTTGCGCGCCCAGGCATTCGAGCTCCCGGATAAGGGGAATACACCGGGTGGCATGACCCAGTCCCCAATTCAACGGCGCAACAAGTACTCGTTTCAAAACAAGGCGACGGTTGGCGGGCAATACACGCTGCCGCAATAATTTTAGGTAAACTCCGGCGTTTGGACTACTTTCGCCTTTGTAAATGTAAACATGATTTCGGCTATGAAAAAAATTAATTGGTGGCGCCTCGCATTTCTTTTTCTCCTGGTGGGCATGGTCGTATTGGAAGGCTGCCGGCTGTTTAAACCCAAATGCGACTGCCCGCATTTTTAAGACCTGGTGGGCAATGCGGGCATCCGATATTACTGTTGTTTTGGATGATTTATATCACTGACCTTGCCTGAATCATGTCATTGCCCACCCGTGCCCGCGGCGGCACCTTCGCCCGGCCATGAATAATGCACTCCATATTCTTCGTACATCGCTGGAAAGTATCCAGCGCCGTATGGTCCAGACGGAAGCCCGCTGGCAGTCTGTCATTTCTGCCGTACACCCCCTGCAGCGCCAGAGCGCTACCAACCTGCTGCACTACCTCGCGCTCCGGCGGGAAGATTTGCGCGATTTCCAGGACGAGCTGCACAATGCGGGGCTTTCCTCACTGGCCAGCTCCGAAAGCCATGCCCTCCGGCAGGTACAGGAGGTGCTGGCCCGCATGGGCGCCCGGGTTGCGCCAAAGGACTTGTCGCCCTGCGATTATCCCACAGCTTTTCATAACCTGACACACCGGACTTCCGCTTTGTTCGGGCCCAAGGTCAATCCCAACATCCCGCACCTGATGGTCACGTTCGACTCCGGGATGGCAGACGACTATACGGGGGTAAAGGCGCTCGTGCAGGCCGGTATGAACGTCGCCCGTATTAATTGTGCCCACGACGCCCCTGGGGCTTGGGCGGCTATGGTGGAAAATGTGCGCAAAGCGTCGATGGCCACCGGAAACCCGTGCAAGATTTATATGGATTTGGCCGGACCGAAAATCCGGACGCTCCTGCTCGGCAAGGGCCAAAAAAAAGGCCGGTTGAAGCTCGGCGAAGACGAACATTTCTGGCTGGCGGAAAAAGACGCGCCTTTCGGCCGGAAAGACAAGGTGATCGGTTGTACGCTGGCCGGAGTGGTCAAAGACCTCCGCCCCGGCCACCGGGTGTTGTTCGACGACGGTTTGTTTGAGTCTGTAGTGGAAAAAACCGACGGCGCCATGGCCCTGTTGCGCATGAGCCGGGTTTCGGCGGCCAAACCCCGCCTGAAGCCGGAGAAAGGCATCAACTTTCCCGACACCGGGCTGTCGGTGCGTTGCCTGACGGATTTCGATCGTTCGGTGCTGCCCTTTGCCCATACCTATGCTGATATCGTGGGCTTCTCCTTCGTCCGCCAGGCAGTTGAAGTGGCCGAATTGCAGGAGTTGTTGCGCCGCCCCGATGGCAAATCCCTGCCACTCGTGCTGAAGATCGAAACCTTCGATGCCGTACAAAACCTGCCGGCTCTTTTGCTCCAGGGCATGGCCGAACCGGTATTTGGCGTCATGATCGCCCGCGGCGATTTGGCCGTTGAGATCGGATTTGAACGCCTGAGCGAAATACAGGAAGAAATCTTATGGCTGTGCGAAGCCGCCCACGTGCCCGTCATCTGGGCTACCCAGGTGCTGGAGTCGCTGAATAAAAGCGGCATTGCCACCCGCTCCGAAGTGACCGATGCCGCCCGGGCGGCGCACGCCGAATGTGTGATGCTGAACAAAGGCAAGTACTTGCTGGAAGTATTGGCTACCCTGCGCGATATCCTGCGCCGGAGCGGCGGACACCACCTGAAAAAACGCTACGTATTCCGGCCGCTCGGTATCGCAGAGCAGTTTCTGCAGCGCATCCCGGGCGCGAACAGCACCGGCCGGAGAAAAGAAACTGCGCGCCGGAAAAAGGCCAAACCAGTGCCAAGCCACCTGAACTGACCGGACCGGGTTTTAAAATAAGGACAGGACTTACAGGATTTTTTTCTTCTGTAGGGTGGTGGGACAGGATTGACAGGATTTCGCAGGATCAACAGGATTTTTTTTCTTCTGCAAATCCTGTCCCATCACCCTGCGGAAAAATAAAATCCTGTCAAACCTTGCGGCTCAGTTCAACCGGATTTCATCGTCGTTTCCGACAAAGAAGCGGTATTCCAGCAGCGGGTAGTCGGAGTGCGGTACAATGCGGACCCACTTGTTGTATTTCCAGAACCACTGCATCCGGATACTGTTGATGCCTTTGCGCAAATATGCCTCCACGTATGGATGCACGCGCAGGGACAAATCGCCCTTGGGACGCGACTGCATCACAAATTCCAGGTCGCGTTCGATATCATCGGTAAGCAAAAGGGTGGAATTCACCTTGCCGGTGCCGCCGCAGGAGGGGCACAACTCCGCCGTATCGACCGCCACTTCGGGTCGGGCGCGCTCGCGGGTTATTTGCATCAGGCCGAATTTGGATAAGGGCAATATGGTATGCTGCGAGCGGTCCTTGCGCATATATTCTTCCATAGCCTTAGCCAGTTGGCGCTTGTGATCCGCATTTTTCATGTCTATAAAATCCACGATAATCAGTCCGCCGATGTCCCGCAGGCGGATTTGCCGGGCGATTTCTTCCGCGGCTTCCAGGTTAACCTTGAAGATGGTTTGGTCGACGTCGCCAGAGGTCATTTTGTGCCCGCTATTGACGTCGATCACGTGCATGGCCTCCGTTTTTTCGATCACGACATAGGCGCCGCTGGCCATCGTGGCGGTTTTGCCAAAGGATGCTTTGATCTGGCGGGTAATACTGAAGGCATCGAAAACGGGCTTGCTTCCGCTGTAAAACTGCAGAATACCGACCTGGTCGGGACTGATGGTTTGGAGGTAAGATTTTATATCGGCGTGCAAATCTTTTTCATTCACGACGATGCGGCTGAAAGAGTCGGTCAGCAGGTCGCGCAGCACACTGGCCGGCTTGTCGAGTTCGCTCAATAATTTGGCTGGCGGCACAACGGTTTTCAACTGGCGGAAGATTTCTTCCCAACGGCCGACCAGGTGCACCAGTTCTTCGTGCAGTTCCTGCACTTTTTTGCCTTCGGCGGCAGTGCGCATGATCAGGCCGAAATTTTTCGGACGGATACTTTCTGCCAGGGTATGCAGGCGCTTGCGTTCTTCGTTGCTGGCAATTTTTTTGGACACGGTCACGATATCCGAAAACGGTGTCAGGACCATGTAGCGGCCAGGCAGGTTCAGTTCACAGGAAAGCCGGGGGCCTTTGGTCGAGATCGGCTCTTTGAGGATTTGCACCAACACCGGATAGCGTTTGTTCAGCACCTGGTCGATCTTGCCGGTTTTTACAATCTCTTCTTCGTACTTGAAGTTATCGAGCTTGTGCGTATGGATGCTTCCGTTCATGACGCCGTTGGTCCATTTTTGGAGCGAGCGCAATTTCGGTCCGAGGTCGGTATAGTGCAGGAAGGCGTCTTTGCGGTGGCCAATATCGATAAAGGCCGCATTCAGGCCCGGCATTTGTTTGCGAATTTTGCCGATCAGAATGTCGCCAACCGTGAAGTTGTTGTTTGTTCTTTGGTGGTGGAGTTCGACGAGTTTGTCGTTCTCGAGCAATGCCATTTCCACTCCCGTAGGTGTGGCATTGATGATAAGTTCTTTTTCCACGATGGATAAGGTGGTTTTCGCCAGGCACGGCGCCGGAAATACCGACGGAACGGCTGGAGGGAAATAAAAAATCCCACCCACCGGCTGCCGGAAGCGGTGCGGGCGACAAAAAGAACCGTCGAGCGAGGGCAGGCAGCCGTTTCAGGAACGGCGGCGGCAGCAAAACATCGGCAAGGAGGCAGGCTGGTTAGTTGTATCGGGTATTTACGACGGCGAAAGCCGGGGAAAATCCTTTGATCGAACGGGGTGAAATGCTTGCCAATGGTTGGTGCGCTGCACACAAGTTTGGACGTCCATAGTCCGGTAAAAACGGGCGGGCAATCGCCTTTTGAAAAAGAAAACAACCGGAAAAACCAAATCGATCATGGTATCCACTCACATTCTTTCTTAAAAGCGCGCCAGCTCGTTGAAGAAAAGAAGCTGCATCAAAGAGTACTATTTGATACAGCTTCCTGGTTCGACGGCGCGTTCGGCGCTGACTCCGGCAGGTCGGGCTTCCTTAAAAAAAGGTCGCCGGTGCCTGTAGTTCAGGCACTAACGGTTCTTCTTCTTATGTCGATTCTTACGCAGGCGCTTTTTGCGCTTGTGCGTGGCGATTTTGTGACGTTTGCGTTTTCTTCCGCAAGGCATACGCTACTTGAGTTATGAGTGATAAGTTATGGTTCGTTTTGCCTGCCGGGGCAGGCTTTTTATTATTCCTGTTTGCCGGCGCAACGCACAGCAAATTCGGTTGCTTTGTTTGCCTGGCCGGCGCCTTCATACGCTTTGGCCAGCAGGCAGGGTGTGTTGGGGTTTTCAGGGTCGAGCGCCCAGGCTTTTTCAAGGCGTTGTACGGCGCGTTCCCATTGTCCGGTTTTGATGGCCAGGCGCCCCAGGGCATTAAAAACAGCCGGGCTTTCGGGGTATTGGGTTTCGAGGTCGCGCAACAGGAGCACGGCTTTCATCGGATTATCCGGGGGCGGGTTTTCGGCATATACCAGGGCCAGATTCACCCGGTGTTCTACCTGGGAGGGTTCCAGCGAAACGGCGCTTTCAAAAGCTCTTACCGCTTGCGATCCGCAATATGAGCGCAGTTTGGGGTCCTGTTCGCCGCCGAGCGCGTGATAAAACGTGGCGCCGGCAACCGACCAGGCTGCCGCGGTGTTTTCCAACTCGGCCACCTGCCCGGCAATACTGCCTGCCAGCGCAAGTTGCCCTTGCTGATACCACCAGCCGGATAAATCTTTTAAAGCGCTGGCGCGTACGCTGTCGCCGGGCGCCGCCGCGGCCCTGTTTTCCAGTTCGAGCACTTTTGCCGACTGTTCTGCATTCAAATGCGCCCTGGCATCTTCCAAAAGGGTTTCAAATCCGGTGCTTTCACCTTGAATACTTCTGGAGCGCTCCACCATTTTCTGGCGGGAAGGCGTGGTATCGAAGCCCAAATAAAGGGCCAGAAATAAGGCCGCCGCCGACAACAGCGCTAAATATTGAGATTTATTCATGGTGCAGTATTCGTCGGGATATTATACCTGATGAAGCCCGTTTTCCGACGAGTCTTCCTGGAAAGGCGGGATCAATCCTCTCCTTCATCGTCCGGTAATGCCGTAACGTTCTTCTTCACTTGCTCCACAAACACTTTTGCCGGTTTGAACGACGGAATAAAGTGCTCCGGAATTTCGATGGCTTTCCCTTTTTTGATGTGGCGGCCGATTTTTTTCGCGCGTTTTTTGATAATAAAACTACCAAAACCACGAACGTAAACGTTTTCGCCGCTTTGCAAGGTTGTTTTTATTTCTTTGAACAGCGCTTCCAGAGAAACTAAAACATCAACTTTTGCAACGCCGGTTTTCTCGGAAATGGCATTCACAAGGTCAGCCTTTCTCATGTTTTATTTTGTTGATTTTGAACAAGTTACAGAAAAAAAGAAAGCGCTTCGGAAAACGAGATGCAAAGATCGCACAAATTTTGACCTGCACAAATTTTTGCGCCACTTTTTACCTCGTTTTCACGATCGCGAACAAAAAAACGCGGGTAGCGGCGTTTACCTGGTTTTCCTGAAGGGACGGCACGCAAACTTACTCTAAATCAGAACCTTACAATAGTTTTTTTGCAAAAATTGTTTCTGTGAAGTTGCGCCGGACTGATTTTCTCTACCTTTGCCCACCAGCCCCGTTTTTTTCCAACCACATCCTTTTCAATATGCTTCTTTCCATGACTGGGTATGGCCGCGCTTCCGGTAGTTACGGCGGTAAAACGATTTCGGTAGAGATCCGGGCCTTGAATTCGAAACTGACCGACCTCAAACTCCGCTTCCCGGGCGACTACAAGGAGAAAGAAGTAGAATTGCGCAAGATGGTCATCGACCACGCCGAACGCGGTAAAATAGACGTGGCGATCGACGTGCAAAACGCCGACGGCGCGGCCCTCGTCAGTCTGAACGAAAGCCTCTTCCGCGGCTACCACCGCGAATTATCACGCCTGGCCACCGAACTGAACATTTCGCAACAAGACATCCTTCAAACCATCATGCGCATCCCAAACATCGCGGCTACAGCTTCCGGCGAGCTGGATGAAGAAGAGTGGGATGCCCTGTGCGACGTCATCCAACGCGCCCTGGATCACCTCAAAACTTTCCGGCGCCAGGAAGGCCGCGCCCTGGAGTCGGACCTCCGCCTGCGCGTGGCCAATATTCTCCTTCATCTGAGCGATCTTACACCCTTCGAGCAGGAACGCTTCGCCCGCATGCGCGAACGGCTGCGCTCCAATATGGAAGAGGCGTTTGGCAAAGACAACCTCGATACCAACCGCTTCGAACAGGAAATTCTGTACTACCTCGAAAAAATGGACATTACGGAGGAAAAAGTCCGCCTCGAACAACACTGTAAGTACTTCATCGAACAAATCGAAAATAAAGACCAGTCCGCCGGGCGTACCCTGAACTTTATCAGCCAGGAAATGGGCCGGGAAATCAATACCCTGGGCGCAAAAGCATACGATGCCAACATTCAGCGACTTGTCGTGCAGATGAAAGACGAATTGGAAAAAATCAAAGAACAACTCGCCAACGTGTTGTAAACCAATGGCCTGTTTAATTAACACATGCGCCGGTTTTCTCAGAAACGGGCGTTACCCCGCCCGTCAGGAATGGACGCTGCCGTTCCGACCCGCAACAACAACGGAAAACGAATTTCCCGCTCCGCCGCCCCACCCCAGGCCTGCCGCAGCCGCGCAGCCACCTGATCCACCGGATTGCTGCCTTCTGAACGGCGGTAATGCTGCACGGCCGACCAGGAATTCAGGTAACCCAGCAGATCGTCGAACGACCAGCTGGCTTTCATTTCAAATGCCGGCATCGGAACCTCCGCAAACGGAAAGGGCAGCGTGCGGTATCCAGCCTCGATATACGAGCGTTCGGGGTCCCAAAATGGCCCGACGGTGTCGGTGTAAAAATGCAGGATCGCCTCATCCAGAAGGTCTGAACCGCTTCGGAACATCGCATAGCCCACCAGCGCCAGCACGCCGCCCGGACGCAGCACCCGGCGCACTTCGGCATAAAACCGCTCGAAATGAAACCAATGCACGGCCTGAGCCACTGTCGCCAGGTCGAATGCCTGCGCTGGCGCCGAGCAGTGTTCAGCGGGCTCCACGGCATACCGTATCCGGGGATGCGCCGGCGCGTGGGACAGCTGTTTAGCGCTGATATCGGTGGCAAAAACGGCATCGAAATGCTCCGCCAGCTGTACCGCTACTTGCCCGTTGCCCGTACCACAATCCCAGGCAGCCTGGAGGCCCGGCGCCAGGCCAGCCAATGCCGCTATCAGTTCCGGTGGGTACGTCGGCCGGAACCGGGCATAATCTGACGCCTGTGTGGAAAAATTATCTTTCATACCGTGTTATTTGATCAGGCTTATGGTTCCTTCAAACGTCAAATTCGCGCAGTCGCCGGTTTCGATGAGCATAAAATAGGTGTAAACGCCCCCGGCGCAATTCCTGCCCCGGTGTTTGCCGTTCCAGCCGGCCGCCGGGTCGCGGGTGGCAAACAGCAGGCTGCCCCAGCGGTCGAAAATCCGGAACTCATAGGTTTTGAAATCGATATCGGCAAAATAGGGAACAAAGAGGTCATTCACGCCATCATCGTTGGGACTGAACGCGTTGGGCACATAACAAAAAGACGTGTCGTTGTCCAAAAAGCGCCTGGGCAGCAACTCCAGTTCCAGCGCCACAATGCTGTCGCAACCGTACAAACTGGCCAACGTATCGACATACAAACCGGGGGCAGACAGGCGCCTGCCGTTAAAATCGAAAGTCGATCCGCGGCAAAGTGTGTTTTTGGTTTCCACCCGGTAGGTTTCGCGAAGGCGCAAAAAAAGCGTCCGGATACTGTCGCAGCCGGCGACCGACAAAAAAGTATCGACATAGGTCCCGGCGGCCGGGTACCCGGCATACGTTTCGCCTGGGCAGATGTCGGCAGCCACCTGCGTGGCATATTCCGGAAATGCATCGATCCGGATCGCCGCACTCGCCGTGGCGCAATGCGCAGAGTGGTTGTTGCCGTTCGCGGCAGCCAGCAGGCGGTAATAGCCGGCGGCGTCGGGGCCGGGCGCGGCAATCAGGTACACAGAATCTGTCGCACCGGCAATATCGACCCAGCGGGCTTTGGACGGGTCGAATTTTTGCCACTGGTATTGCGGCGGTGAAAAACCCGTGGCCTGCCCTGACAAGACAAACGGCATGCCGGCGCTTTCCCCGCAAAACGCATAGCGGTCGTTGCCCGTCAGGACGGTCCCGCCGCAAATGCCGAAAAAAAGGTCGTCGATCGCCACGTCGTTGGCAATACAACCCGGTTGGTCGTTGACCAGTTGAATCCAGACTTCTCCCTGCACGTTTCCAGAGTTCCACAGCGCATCCGTTTGCACCCACGAACAAGCGGGGTAGCTGGTCGGCGTATTGATCGGAACCCCGCCGACTTCAAAATGAAAAAAGGGCGCAGGCAGGCCGCAACCTGGCGAGATATTGCGCACCCACACCGAAAAAACATAGTCGGTGTTGGGGCATACCGTCACTTTTTGTTTCCAGTAGGCCCTGCCGGCGATGGCGTCGGGGTCGATGGCGAGGAAGTATCCGGCGCCGGTGGTGTGATCGGGCAGGGGGTGGTTGCAGGTGGCCAGCGTTATCACGGCGGTATTGCCCGGGTGGGCGGGATTGGGGTCGGTTTCCGTATTCGGCCCGCCGAACTGGGCCGAATACGCCTGCGGGTACAGCTGGCAGGACCAGTCGGCATGTGGGTCGGCCTGCGCCACCACAAACCAGCCCTGCGTGCCGCAGCCGCCTTTGGTGGCATTGTTGAGGCCGCGGCCGAAGTCGGAAGTGAAACCGTAGTAGCCCAGTTCAAAATTTCCGTTCGCGATCAGGTTGGGGCCGGTGGAGGGGCACAATTGGGATTGCGCCAACGCCATCTGGACGGTGGCCAACAAGCATGCGGCCGGTATTGCGGGTTGCCATTTCATAAAAAAAATAGGTTTGGGAGAACGTCGAAACAAAAGTAAGCTTCCCCGCTCATCCACCGTCCACTCCCGAGGTCTCGGGGTCCATCGTCCTACGCGGGGTCCACGTCTACGGCCACCCGGACTTGCCCCCAGCCCAGTTGGGCGGTCACGACATCGGTGGCCTGGCGGACGAGCGCCTTGGCCGATTGGATAACAGCCGCCGATTTCTCCAATTTAAGCAGGATTTCCTGTCCGTAGTAGTTGCGGATACGGGGGATATGCGGCTGCACCGGCCCCAGCACCCGTTTTCCCATGGATTTGCGCAGCCCGGTTGCTAAAAATTCGGCGGCCAGAAGCGCTGTTTTTTCGTCTTTGTGTTGGAGCCGGATATGGATCAGGCGAAAAAACGGCGGGTACTGAAACTGTTGCCGCTCGTTGAGTTCACGGGCCATAAACCCCGTAAAATCGCCGCGCAATACTTCCTGGAGCACCGGATGCGCCGGATTCCAGGCTTGCACCAGCACCCTGCCCTGTTTATGTTTGCGGCCGGCGCGGCCGGCTACCTGGGTGAGTAGCTGGTAGGCGCGTTCGCCGGCGCGGAAGTCCGGAAACCGCACCAACTGATCGGCCCCAAGCACCCCCACTACGCCGACGTTGTCGAAATCCAGGCCTTTGGTCACCATCTGGGTGCCCACGAGGACATCCAGGCGTTTTTCTTCAAAGGCATTCAGGATGGCGGTCAGGCTGTTTTTGGTGCCGGCCGTGTCGAGGTCGAGGCGGCCGATGCGGGCGTCGGGCAGAAAGAGTTTGAGCTCGTCTTCAATTTTTTCGGTTCCAAAACCGAGCAGGCCCACTTTGCCGCTACCGCAGGCCGGGCAGGCGGCCGGCGTTTCCTGCTGGTAGCCGCAGTAATGACAACGGAGTCGGTGGCTGTGTTTGTGGTAGGTCAGGCTTACATCGCAGTGGCGGCATTGCGCCGTCCAGCCGCACAGCTGGCACTCGAGGATCGGCGAATAGCCACGCCGGTTTTGAAACAGGATGGCTTGTTCGCCGTTGGACAAGGCCAGCTTCAGGGCATCGAGCAAGGCGGGGCTAAAAATACTCTGCATTTGTTTGGTCTTGTGCTGTTCGCGCAAGTCCACAAAGCGGATGTCCGGCAGTTGGAGCCCGCCGAAGCGCCCGGGCATTTCCACCAGGCCGTATTTGTTTTGCCGGACATTGTAATACGTCTCCAAGGCAGGCGTGGCGGTACCCAGCAGCACCTTCGCTCCGTACAGGCTGGCCAGGTAAACCGCGGTATCGCGGGCATTGTAGCGGGGCGCCGGGTCGTATTGTTTGAACGAGGGGTCGTGTTCTTCGTCGACAATAATAAGTTGGAGGTTTTGGAAAGGCAAAAACAACCCCGAACGGGCTGCCAACGACACCGGCTTGCCGGCTGCAGCGGCGCGCCACACTTCCACCCGTTCGTTGTAGTTTATTTTGGAATGGTACACGACCACATCGGCGCCAAATACCCGTTGCAGGCGGTGGATGATTTGCGTCGTCAGGGCTATTTCCGGCAACAAATACAACACCTGGCCGCCCTGTAACAAGACTTCCCGCATCAGTTCCAGGTATACGCGAGTCTTTCCGCTACCCGTCACGCCATGCAACAATACCGTATCTTTTTCGCGAAAGGCTGCGTGTATCGCCGTCAGAGCGCGGCGTTGCTGATCCGACAACGCGCCGGCTTCGACCAGTTCGTCCTCGAAGCCGGCCATCCGGCTGACCTTTCGTTCGTACAATTTCAGAATTTCTTTTTTTACCAGAATCCGTATGGCCGACTCCCCCACTCCCGCCTTATCGAGCACTTCCTGCCGGCGTACGAAAGCGCGCTCGCGGCTCAGGTGCAGAAAGGCCAGCAGCGCTTCTACCTGGCGTCCGGCTTTTTCGAGTTCGTCGAATACCGGGCGCAGCAATTCCGGGTCGGACCGGTAGGGTTCGGCCAACCGGAGCGCCAGGGCTGTTTTGGGGCGAAATTTTTCCTGGAGGTCTTCGCGCAATGAAAGCACGCCCTTGGCCAACAGCCGCTGCACGACGGGCACCACCGTCTTTTTGTTCAGGATTTTCCGGGCGTCGTCGATTGTGATTTCCTGCTGCAGGTACAGGGCTTCGGCCAGCAGGTATTCGTCGTTGTCCAGCCCCGAAAAATCATCGCCGAACCCGGCATGAAACACCAGTTTGGTTTCGCTGGCGAGTTTCAGGTGGCCGGGCAAAGCGGCATTCATCACTTCGCCCAGGGTACAGCAGTAATAATCTGCCAGCCAATCCCAGAGTTGCAGCTGCCGGCCGGTGACCACCGGGATCTCGTCGAGTACGGCCAGAATAGGTTTGACCCGGTAACCGGGCGCTTCGGAATGCACCCGCTCCACTACCCCACTGTACAACCTGTTCTTGCCAAACGGAACCTCCGCCCGCACGCCGGCCTGGATACCAGGCGCCAGCTCGTCTGGAACGGCATACGTATAGCTGCGTTTGGGCAGAGCCAGCGGAAGAATTATGTCGGCGAATCTTTTCACGGTGGACGGTAGACCCCGAGACCTCGGGGGTGGACGGTACAAACCTAAAACAAAAAATTTTTTTTCGCTCCTGCAAACCCCTTTTCCGCAAATAATGTTTACTTTTGTGCATTATAATTTTTCACTATTGCGCTGGGTATTCGGTCGCGATTCCGGGTATCCAATTTTTTTACCCGGCGCAAAGGAGCCAGTACCCGGATCGGATTTATTCACAAAAACATTTTTTTTAATTGGCTTTAAAACCTTCTTCTCCTAAACCCGGCGGCGGCGGCAATCAAAACCGACCCGGCGGCAATCAAAACCGACCAACCGGCGGCGGGCCCAATCGCCCGGCCGGCGGTGGTCCTAACCGCCCGGCAAGCGGCGGCCCCTATCGCCCGCCAGCCGGTGGCGGCCAAAACCGGCCGCCTGCAGGAGGCCGGCGCCCATTCCCCCCTCGTCAGCAACAAGCCGAACACCGGATCAATGAACACATCCGGGTGCCGGAATTACGCCTGGTGGGTGACAATCTGGAAGAAATCAGCGAAGTAACCGGTCAAAAAATCGAGCCCGGTACGGTGTATAACACCGCCTTGCTGCGCGGATGGGCCGAAGAAATGACTTTGGACCTGGTGGAAATTTCACCCAATGCCGACCCGCCCGTCGCCCGGATTGTGGATTACAATAAGTTCCTGTATCAAAAAAAGAAAAAGGAAAAGGAACTCAAGGCAAACGCCGTAAAGCAACAACTGAAAGAAATCCGTTTCGGCCCAGAAACCGGCGACCACGATTTTGAATTCAAACTCCGCCACGCCAAAAACTTTTTGGGCGAAGGCAATAAAGTGAAAGCCTACGTACAGTTTCGCGGCCGGGCCATTGTTTTTAAAGACCGCGGCGAACTCCTGCTCCTGCGTTTCCTGAAAGAACTGGAAGACTACGGCGCACCCGAACAACTCCCCCGCATGGATGGAAAACGCATGATGGTAATCATTGCGCCGAAAAAAACGCCCGGGAAGAAATAGAACAACGCAGTTGTCGTAAATGCGTCCGGGTTCACCACTAGTCGAGATGAGTGGCGAGGGTCCAACTCGTGATGCATCTTCATTTAAAAAAATTTAATAACAATACCCATATTGTAAATTGACCGCGCTACCTTTGCGCTCCATTTTTAAAAATACATTTTTGCCATGCCGAAAATGAAAACCCACTCCGGCGCCAAGAAGCGTTTCAAAGTGACCGGCTCTGGGAAAGTCAAACGCAATCGGGCCAGAATGCGCCACCTGATGCGGAAGAAAGGGAAGAAAGCCAAGCGCCATTTGCGCGGAGCGGTGATCGTTGATCGCAGCGAACACGCCCGCATTGAGCGCATGCTGGCGATCTGATCAAACGCGCCAAGCCCGGCCCGCTGAGGTCCGGCTAAATTTTATTTTTTAACGAGGACTTTGGCTTAAAGTATTTGCAAGGCATTGCAAATCCCAAGGTTGTACTAAAAAAGCACACACATGCCAAGAGCAACCAACAATCCGGCCAGCCGCGCCCGCCGGAGACGAATTCTGAAAGCCGCCCGCGGCTATTTCGGCGCCCGCTCCAAAGTGTACACGGTAGCAAAAAATACCCTCGAAAAAGGCTGGCAATACGCCTTCCGGGACCGGAAATTCAAAAAACGCACGTACCGCCGGTTGTGGATCGCCCGTATCAACGCCGCCACGCGTATGGAAGGCCTGAGCTACAGCCGTTTTATCCACGCGCTCAGCCAAAAAGGCATCAGCCTCAACCGCAAAGCGCTGGCTGACCTGGCGCTCAACCATCCGGCCACCTTCAAGGCCATTATGGAAGCCGTCCAACGCTGATCCGGAGCAGCCGCTCCACACCATGCATATTCAGGGACAAAACGAGGAACCGGCAGGCTTGCCGTTCCTCGTTTTTTATGCCGCCAACCCTTCATCCTACCGCCTGCGCTGATAAAATATGGCTACGGTGCGAATAAATCCGGAAAATGCCGGAACTTCCGCCCCGGAACCAACCCGACCATGCTATTTTAACCAATCCGCTTACCAACACGTAAACCGTATGAAAAAAGCGCTACTCCTGTTCGCAACGCTCTGCTTTACCACCTTTTCCTTTGCGCAAGTCACCTGTGTGCGCGACTCCAGTATCCTGCAGGCCATGCCGTTCCAACTGCTGTCGCCTGCTCCCTGGACGCCGGATTCGCCTGCCTACAACCTGAAAACCGCCTGCATCGGCGAACCCTACAACCAGTCGGTCACGGTAAACGTCCCGGCTACCTACACCGTCGGAACCTTTACGGTGCCGCTCACCAGCGTCAGTATCGCCACGACAAATGCCATCGGCAATTACCCCGCCGGCATGACCTATACCTGCGACCCGCCCAACTGCGTTTTCCCGGCCACGACGCTTGGCTGCATTCATCTGCACGGCACCCCGTCTATAGCGAATATACCCGATACGTTCAACCTGAAAATTACCGCCACCATCCAGATCCCCGGATTCCCGCCGCAAATGCTGAATTTCCCCGAGGATGTCTCCGACAGCAGCCACTACTACCTGATTCTGAAAGCGATGGGCCAATGTATCTCCGGCGCCAATGACCTCGACAGCCCGTTCAGCATCCTGCGCGCGTTGCCCAACCCGGTCAGCCAACAAACGGCGATTGAGGTGCACTCCACCCTGTCCGGCCGCTTCCAGTTTGAAGTATTCAACCTGCTGGGCGCCCGGGTGCATTCCGAAAACGTACTCTTGTTTGAAGGCGCCAACCAATTTACCTTCGACGCCTCCAATCTGCCCAATGGCGCCTATTTCTACACGCTTGGAAATGCCGGCGGAAAATCGGTCCGCCGATTAATAAAATTATAACTGACAACGGATGAAAGATGAATATTTTCACCTTCCCGAAATGGTGGAAATATTCATCCTTCCTACAACTGGTCTCTGAAAAGTAGTTGCCGCCTTTGGCCCCTTAATCCCGGTACACATCCTTTTCCCTGCTGCGCAACGTATTTTTTCACGTCTAAAACCGGTTGTTATGCGACAACTTCTGCTCTCTCTATGCTTTGTTTCCGCTTGCTGGCTTTCGCTGCCAGCCCAAAGCGGATGCCCCGGTTGCGTCCTGAACCTGCCTGCCGGGCTACCCGACGATACGCTCTACCTGCCAGCGCTTCCGGACGGGGAAAAGGGCGTGCCCTATGACCAGGACATTTCCTTCCGGGTGCCCAAAACCACCACGCCGGTACACGCTATCGACACGACTACGCCGGCGGGCTTGCCTATCTCGAAGATCGAGATCGTCGGTATCGACGACCTGCCGCCCGGCTTGTCCTGGGAAGCTAACCAGCTCGTTTTTGAAACCGCCACGCAAACGGACGGTTGTTTCAAAATTTGTGGCACGCCCACCACTTCCGATTCCTTTGTCATGACGGTTAACCTGAAAGCCACCGTTTTTATCTTTTCACAGGAGGCCTCGTTTCCCATGCGCCTGTACATCGCCCCAAAGTCCAGCACAAACGACGGGTTTTCCATGACCAACGTAATCGGCTGCGGCAGTACAACGGTCACGTTTACCAATAATATCCCCTCGGGCGGCAATACCGGCTTTAACTATACCTGGGATTTTGGCGACGGGACCACTTACAACGGCGAGAATCCGTCCGCGCATACCTATGCCCAGCCAGGCTTGTATGAAGTGGATTACCATGCCACCATCGACACCGCCGGCTACCGGCTGGTGAGCGCCAAAGTACTCGGCGTGAGCGGTTGCACGGATCAGGCGGGATTGGGGCAACCCGACTTGTACTTGTTCATCCTCAATCCTGCGGGCAGCGAGGTGTTCAATTCTTCGCCGTATATCAACAACACCAACTTGCCGCACACGTTTATGGCCAATTTAAACCTCGACCCCGCCGGCAGTTACCGCTTGGAGGTCTGGGACGAAGATTCCGGCCTGGAAGGCTCCGACGATCCCTGCGGCACGATATATTTTAATGCCCAAAACGATGGCGACACCCTGGTATCCGGTTCGTTCAGGGTAGTTTTACAAATCGAACACCCGGTCGAGGAAGTCTTTACCAAAGACACCGTGCTGGTGTACCCCGAACCGATGACGCCGGTGGTCACGGCCAACGTCCTGTCGGCCTGTGCCGGTTCCGACACCATTGTGCTGGAGTCCTCGTTCGGAGGCGCCGGCAACCAATGGTGGTTGAATGGCGAAACTATCGACGGAGCGGAAGATTTTCTCTTCATGCCGGAGGCCAGCGGCTTTTATCAGGTGCAGGTGGATAATTTGTACGGCTGTTCGGCTATATCCGACAGTGTCTATGTCGGGTTCTACCCCCTGCCGGCGCCTCCGGTCTATGGGAATGACCGCAACAACCTGGAACTGGCCGATACGCTGGCGCTGCCGGCCAGCTATAGCCTGCAATGGTACCTCTCCGCAGCGCCTATTGCCGGCGCCACCGGGTTTGCGCATTGCGCCACGGTAAACGGCGAATACAGCCTGGTGGTAACCGATTTGAATACCGGCTGCACCAGCGCATATACCATAGTGGTGACCATCAACCCGGACTTCAACTGCACCATCGGTACCGATGATCCGCTGGTGGCAGAAACCTTGAACCTGTTTCCAAACCCTGCCTGGAATACCGTCACCGTACAATTAGCGGAACCCCTGCCGGAAAACGGGCGTTTGCTCGTTTGGGATGTCGCCGGAAGGCTGCTGCAACAGCTGCCCGCCCCTGCCGGCGCCGACCAGATTCCGGCGGATATCAGCGCGCTGCAGGCCGGCATGTATTTTCTGGAATTGCAGGCCGGCGCCCAACGCCTGAGCGGGCAACTGGTGGTGCTGCGGTAAGTGTTTCTGCGATGATGCGCCTTGGGAAATAAAAAAACTGTCCGGCTTGGTCAATGCCAACCGGACAGTTTTTTTTATACGGTAGCGCCAGTGGGAGACCGGCGCTATGCCAACGGCGGTGTGGTATTATTCGAACACCACCATCTTCGTTGCGAAGCCCTCCTGGAAGGACACTTTGAAGATATAGAGTCCCGGGGGCAAGTTACCGCGGCGGAAAGTGTACACGTCGTTGCCCACGTTTTGTGTGTTGGCAATCAGGCGGCCGGTTTTGTCGATTACCTGTACGGCCAGGATCGTGTTGCCCGCTTCAGCGCGCAGGGTCACCTGATCGGTAGCCGGGTTAGGCGAAGCGACGAGCTGAATGTTTTTAGCCAGCGGCTCTCTTGCAGACAATACCTGGTCGATGCAGCCTTGCAAGCCGAGGGCGAAGCAGGCGCGCGGCGCATAAAAACGCATGATCGTGTCGATATACGGAAGCGCAGCGGCTTTGTTGGTGTTACAGGTAAAACCGTTGGTCACACCCGGAATCGGCGGCAAGCCGGGGAAGGAGGTCCATTCCCAGGGAGCGCTGGTGGTGGGCAGCTGTGGATTGTTGGGGTCGGGCGGCATCACAAACGGATACAAGGCGGTGCGGGGCGCCTGCAAGGTATCCGGGCTGTTGGCAAACGCCTGCAGCTGGTTAGCCTGGAGGTCGAGATATTCGTCATTCGCATCGACAAGTACTTGTTGCTGGCCGGCCGATTCCATCAGCGCCTGCACCACATAGGCGCCCTGCACTTCCACCACCTGGAGAGGCGGGTCTTGCCCGGGCACGCTCAGTACGCCGGAGGTATACGGCGCAAACGGATCATTTGGCACCTGGAAGGAGATCAACGCCGGTTGCGGATTCTGCAGGGCATTGTCGATCCAGGAGGAATCGCCCAAAGCGCCGCCAAGGTTCACCGCCAGGTTAAAATCGGAGGAATAACCGGGCCAGTTCTCATAACAAAGCGTATCCAGTTTAATAATGGCACAGCCGTTGGCAGGGTCGTAAATCGGCGATATGCCAACTGCCGTAGCGGTCAGGTCGCCGTTCACTGCCTGAATAACCATGGGAATCAGGGCATTCGGTGCGCAGGGATTGCCGGTTGCCGTCCTGGGGTTCCAGATAAACTTGCCATTCGTTGCAGTCGGGATTTTGTTGTAATCGTCGAGCAGTGCGGTATTCAGGGAAATATACCCGCCGGTACCCTGGCCGAACAGCACGATCTTGCTTGGGTCGATGCCGAAAGGATCGCCGCCAATATCAGCCGAACGGCGGAAAAAACGGATCGCCGAGCTGGCATCCTGGACGCCGCGATAGGCGGCATTGATCAGGGTGTAGCGGCGTACTTCGGGGATGGTAGAGGTAGGCAGCCAGCCCTGGCGATAGGTGCAGGAAGCGACCGTATAACCCATTTGGGCAAGGCGGGTGCAAATTTCCACTGCGGCCGAGTCGTTGCGCTCGCCGCCGCAGGAGCCGTTGAAGCCGGGTTGGGCCGGGTTGGCCGGGTTGAAAAAAGGCAAAAAGTTGCCCGTGTGGAAATACAATACCAGCGGGCGGTTGGTTTCTGTGTCGCTCGCCGGTGTGTACACGTCCATCAGGAGGGGCTGCGGTACGGCTTCGCCAAAAACGGACTGGTAGAGAATGGTGGCATTAACGCCGTAGATAACATTTTTTTGGACCTGAATCTGATTCCGGGCAAACACCTGGTTCAGGTAGCGGGTTTGGGCGGATATTTGATTCAAGGCGAAGTACCCCGACATCAATAACAACAAAAGCGTAAGTTTCTTCATGGTTGTTGCCTGTTAGTTATGATAATAATAAGGATTGGTTACAAAAATCAACGGCGTTCGAAGTTATAAACAGCGCTAATGTAGGCCATGCGCCCGATACGCGGGCCGCCGTAGGTTTGAAAATTGCGATTATTAAACGCCGCTTTCAGGCGTGATTCCCCGGTAGGCGAATCTTCGAACAGCGGCTTTATGCCAAACAAGTTGGATACGCCGATCTTAAAGGTGGTATGCACGCGGTCAAAGGTAACGTTCCATTGGGCGTCCACCATGTCATAGGTGGGGATGAACCCGGTGAATTGCGGCGAGCCTTCGAACAGGAAACCCTGTATCCACTTGTAATTGAGGCTGAACCCGGTCCTTTTCAACCCCAGAAACGGCACGTCCCGGCCCGAAATACCGATGTTAAATTTATGCTCGGGCGTGTTAAAGGCAGGAATAATCGGGTCTTCCACATCCAGTTTGTTCAGTTTATTCCAGCTGTAGTTGCCGCTTAGTTGGTAATAGTTGCCGAAGTAGAAGTTCATCCCGAGCGCAAAGCCCTGGGTGGTCACCTGGTTGGTCGAATTGGCCGCCACGCGGTACGCCCGGATTCTGGACACATCCAGCACGCCCACCGACACCGGCGCCACCAAGCCAATGTTGTAGCCGATAAAGTCGTTGTAAAAGTTGAAATAATAGCCCGCGTCAAGGTAGATACGGTTCCAGATCGTCGTCCGGTAGCCCACTTCAAACGTGCGGACTTTTTCCGGCCGGATCGGCGCCACATCCACATCGTCGAACAAATTAAAATTGCCAGAATTGACCCCGGCGATAAAAGAATCCACGGAAACCAGGTTATTAAACCCGTTCAGGTTGCCCACCAGCGTAGCCGGACCGACGTTCAGAAACAGGTATTGATCGGTCAGCGTCGGGTTGCGGATGGCCGAGCTGAAGGACAAGCGGAGGTAGTTTTTCTGGTCCGGGGCGTACACGGCGCTGAGCGCCGGCGTGAACAGGTAATCGAAGTTTTGGTTTTTATCCATACGAACGGTGCCGGACAAAATAATCCGGTCGTTCAGTATCTTTTTCTCGATACCGGTGTACAACCCGAATTCCCAGTTTGTGATACGTTTATAAGAGGAGTCGACGGCTACGCCACCGTCGTACTGCCGGGCAAGGGTATCGGAAAAGATGGTCCCTTCCGAGTAGGGGCGGTAAAAACGGAAGTTACCGCCTGCGACCCAATGGCTCAGCCATTTTGGCGTAAAACGGTATTCGCCGTGTACGTGGTAGAGCGCCGATTTGTCGAAGAAGCGGGTGCCGCCGGCGTCGCCCGATTTGGCGGAGGTGATCCGGTCGAACGCATCCTCAAACTCGGGTGTACCCGGGAAGAAGTGTCCTTTGAAAAAGGTACCGGACAGGGTATCGGCGTACGTACGGGCATTTTGGTGCCAGTCCAACAGGGTGTTGTAATTGTTATCGAACCATCTTTGCGCCTCCACGGTATCAAAACTGGCGACAAACATCATCGTAACGGGGTCGTAGATGACCTGCAGGCTGGGATAGCCCGTCTGGCGCATTTTGGCGTCGTAATTGCCGATATTTATCCAATATTGGCTGTAATCGCCCAACCATTGGCCGTTCGATTTCGATGCCGATTGCAGGCGTAAGGCCGTGTAATAGGGGTCATAGGACTTGCCGGCATCTTCGTTGGTGGCGTAAGCGCGCAGGAAGTATTTGTCTTTTTTCCGGAGTTCAATCCGGTTTTGAAAAAACCGGATATTGCGCAGGCTGAACCGGTTGTCGCCCTGGTACACCGTGGTACCGCTGCCGAAGCTGGACGAAAGGATCAATTCGGGCGATTCGAATTCCAGCGCTGGCTTCAGGCGGAAATACACGGAAGCGCTTGCTTTTGTATTCCGCGTATTGTAATCGACCAAATCCACTTCGCGATACCCCGTGCGGTGCAAAACGCCCAGCGCGACGCGGTCCGACCACGGCGACTCCCTGGAATAATCGAAGCCCGCGCGGTATTCGTCGCCGTAAATATTCACGGCGTCATAACCGCCCGGGTTGCGCGCATCGCTGGTGCTTTCGTATACGGGGTCGTAGTTGTCGGCCACCCAGTCATAGGCGCGCAGGTAACAAAAGTTGAGTTTGTAGGCTACCACATCGCTACCCGCCTTATTTTTAAAAGCGTCGGCCCAGCGGATGGCGCCTTCAAACAAATCGCGTTCGCCGCCTTTGAGCGACACCGACAGGCCTTTCTGGATAAACGGGTCTTTGGTTTTCATACTGATCACGCCGTTGAAGGCGTTGGGGCCGTAAAACGGGCCGCTGGCGCCGGCCACCAGTTCGACGCTCTGCACGTCAAGTTCGGAGCAGCCCAGGAAATTACCGAGCGAAAAATTGAGTCCCGGCGCCTGGTTGTCCACGCCGTCGATGATCTGCAGGGAGCGCACCGGGCTGGTCGAGTTGAACCCGCGGGTATTGACGATTGTAAAACCGAGCGAGGCCGTCGTCAGGTCCACCCCTTTAAGGTTGCCCAGGCTGTTGTAAAAGCTCACGGCCGGGGTTTCTTTGATGGCGATGGCGTCCAGGTTTTCAACCGTCAGCGGGGCGGCTTTTTGCCTTTCATCGATGCGCTGACCCCGAACGACCGTTTCTTCAATGATAATGGAGTTGGGTTGCAACCGGACAAGGATGCGGCTTTCCGCTTCGGTTACCTGTATTTCCTGGGTTGTATAGCCAGTATAAGACACCCGCAAATTAGCCGGAAGATTTTGCACCTTCAGCAGAAATTCGCCTTCGTAGTTGGTGATCGTGCCGCCGCCTTCCGTCAGCAGCGAAATGGCGGCCCCAATCAGATCTTCGCCGGTATCGGCATCCTGGACTTTACCGCGCAGGGTGGCTTGAGCATTGGCAACCATACCGCCCAACAAAACATACAACAGGCTGAGCATCAAAAATTTGTCAATTTGCTTCATACACAGAGAGTGCTAAATTTTCCAATAATACTATGTCAAACGCCGGCTTTTCTAGAACCCTGTTTGCTTTGCAAAAAAAGAAATAAAATTTGATTCCAAATGAAAAAACAAAAGTGTCCGCCGGTATTCGGCAGAGCCGTCAGGACCGCAGCACGTACCCTTGCCCGAAAATGGTGTGAATCAGCTTCCGGTCAAACCCCTTATCCACTTTATTGCGCAGGTAATTGACATATACTTCGATCACGTTTGTACCGGTATCAAAATCGACATCCCATACTTTTCCGGCAATCTCCGTTTTGGAAAGCACTTTACCGGGATGCCGCATAAAATACTCCAGCAGGGCCAGTTCCCGGGGCGTCAGGTGAATAGGCTGGCCGCCGCGGTGCACCGTTTTGGCGTCGAGATTGATCTCCAGATCGGCATATTGAAGCACCAGGGCTGCAGGAAGCGCCGGCCCGGGTCGCCGGGCCAGTGCCTTGATCCGGGCTACAAACTCGCGAAAATCAAAGGGTTTTCCGAGATAGTCATCCGCTCCGGCATCCAAACCCGTCACTTTATCCTCCGTGTCGCCAAGCGCAGAAAACATCAGAATCGGCGTCGTTATACCCGATGCACGCAAGCTCTGGCATAATTCCAGCCCATTGATACCCGGTAATATTACATCGGAGGCGATAACATCGTACTCCCGCTCGCTGGCCAAACGACGGGCGCTCCAGCCATCGGAAGCGACATCGACGGTCCATTGCTGCTCCTCAAGCCCCTGGCACAGCGATTGCAGGGTTTTAACTTCGTCCTCGACAAGTAAAATACGCATAAGATGGTAATGTGACTAATGGGGGCAATGTGGGCAATGGAATTCGATCAGGTTTTTATCAGGGCGAGCAATTTGTCATCGGCTTCCAGCATATCCAGGTAGAACTGTTTAAACGGCTGGAATTCAGTGTGCGCAATAAACCGTTGCTGGAGCGTCACCTCCCGGCGGATGCGCAAACCGTCTGGCAGGGGTTCAAATTCCAGCTTGTATTGCCCAAAGGCGGAATTGATCTCGCGGGGTCGGGGCGTTTCGGCCAGGCGGTGGCCGGCCGGGAAGTGCAGGTCCACTACTTCGCGCACCGGCGACATTTCGAGCAGGATTTCGGCGTCGAGGTCGTTGTAGCGTTCGGCGGCAAAGAGGGTTTTGTACGTGGGCGTGCTCAGGGGTATGGGCAAGGGCAGGATGTTCAATCCGGCCACCGGGTCCATTTGGTGGAGCGCGGCCAGGCGCACGCGGGAGCGCAAGGGAGCATTGATACTGTCGAGGTTAAAAAACTCCGCCGATTCGATGTTCAGGTGACTCAGCACACCGTCGCCATAATAATCCAGGAGCCTTTTGTTGCGCTCTTCCTCGGTAGCGCGTAGGAGGGTCTCGCGCCATTGGCCGGCAGCGCCGCCGTGGCACGCCACCTGGGCATCGATCAACAGGGTGCCAAGGGTATCCACCGTGGCATCGGCGTGGAGTTCGATGCGGGTGATGGCCGGGTCGAGGGCATGGTTGGGCAAACGGCGGAGTTGGGACTCTCCCTCGCGGATAACCAGCGCCCACCCGTCGGCATCGCTGTCGGGCAATACGCCGGTGGGGAAATGATCGGTGGTCAGGTCATCAAAACGCAGCTGACCGTCGCTGGTTTGGTATGCCACAATGGCGTGGTTAAACACAAATGGCGTGGGCCGCGGCTCCACCCGGCTGAAATTGTGCGTGCTCACCAGCGTGTACCAGGCCGGTATACCCTGCTCGCGCAGCATAGCAATCATGAGCGTGGCCACATCCTTGCAATCGCCAACTTTGGCAGATAAGGTTGAGCCTGGCTTTTTCGGTATATAATTGCTGTTTAAAAAAGGAACATAGGAATAATTGATTTCCCGGGTGATGAAGGTGTGTAGGGTTTCAACAATTTCTTCTTCCCCCATACCCGGCCGCAAAAGGGTGCGGAGTTTGTTTTTTACGTCATAATTAGGTTCGGCGCGGCAATAGGTTTTACGCAGGTACCATTGCACCACACCTTTCCAGTCGGGCGCGTCGCCGTACATGATCCAGGCAGCGCCGTCCATATTGTCGGGCATGGCATCTTCATCTTCCATTTTTTTAATTTGCCGCCATTCCCAGCTACGGAGGATAAAATCGCCGGTATCGCGTGCCGCATGTTCGGGGGAAAGGCGGTTGAAGGCAAAATGCACTTCCTGATCCCTGGGCAGGAGCAGTTCGTAGGTAGCCCGCACCACCGGGGCCGGCCAGGAGACGAAGGAGAGATCGAGCATTTCGTGCTCGAATTCATCCGGCAGGCCGCGCTCGGCGCCCCCTTCCAGCAGGATGATATCGCCGGCCTGCAGGTTTTTAAACACGGCCATACTGCCCCAGCCGAGATCGGGCGAGGTGACGGTTCCGTCTTTGCGGACCACCCGGGCATTGTTGATATTTCCTAAAAGACTCAGGTCGGCTTCCGTCCAGCGCTTGGCGCCGGCGTCCGTTTGAATATGGATAATACACTTATTGACGGCGCGAAACTTGTTTTCTGCCCGCAAATACACCACCTGTTGGGAAAACAGGGCAATCACGGCCTCTTCGCCGGCATACCCGGCCGCCCAGCTGCGGTCGCGGGCGAGGGTCTCCAGGGGGAGCGGCGCAAAATAGGCGCTGTAAGCCGGGCTGTTCTGCAGCCGTTCCATTTTCCCGGCCAGTTCATACCCCGGTTGGCCGGCGGCCTTTTGCGCGCGCCGGTACCAGTTCAAGGCCTCCCCCGGTATCTTATGCTCGAAATAAATATCGCCGGCCAGCTCGAGCAAAACAGCGTCGAAAGGCCGGAGTTCCAATTGTTTCAAAACAAAGGCAAGGGCAATATCCGAGCGTTTCCGCTCAAATAAATACGCCGCTTTTTGGGCTTGGATATCGGACAGGTACGGGGCTGCGGCCAGTATCTGGTCATACATGGCCAATACAGCATCCGTTTTCTCTTCCTGTTTTAAATACCGGATCACCACGGCGTAATCTGCCAGGTCGAATACCGTTTTGAGGCGTTTTTGCGCCTGCCGAAATTTTTTCTCCCGCTGTTGATCCGTCTCCGGTTTGAAGGTTTCCGGCTTGTAACTTTCCTCCACGAGGTATTGGTTCAAACGGTTTTTCCACTTTGGGCTGCCGTGCTTTTCCAAAAATTGCTGAACGATGGTTTTTAGTTGTTCCCGGCGGCCTTTTTCCTTTAAAAAGGTCAGATACCGCTTCAAGGTCCCCCAATTGGAAGGCGACAGCTGCAGCAGGTGTTCCAGGGCGGCCAAGTATTGCGTTTCGTCCTGGTCCTGGTTTATTTTTAGCAGACGAATATAATGTTCGGCGTAGGTTGGAGTGGCGGCGGTATCCATTTCGCTCAGCAAGGCTTCTGCCCGTTCGGCTTTGTCATTGGCGCTGTAAAATTTGGCCAACAAAAATTTTACAAATACCGAACCGGGCTGTGCCGTCTGTTGGCTGGTCAAAAATGCCTCTCCATCTTCCCAGGCGCCGTATTTGGCAAAAGCTTTGGCGATCAGGTAGAGCCGCCAGGGCTGGTCGGGGCGTTGCTGCCATTCGGCCTGCAAGGCGGCCAGATGACGGCGCGATTTGGTCGCAAAATTCCAGGGGGCGTCCACCGGCGTATACCCGGACTCGAAGGAGGAGTGTATATCTGTGTACAACTGATGGTTTTCCAATTCCGTGCAGCGCAAGACAAACCAGGCTGGCGAAGCGCCGGCTTGCGTGTCGTAATCCGGATCAGCCTGCGGTTCCTCCTCCTGGTCGGCAGAATCGCCCAGGTCGTTGAATTCAAGCCGGATGCCCGCGCCGGATGGTTCTTCCGGAAAATCCGCCACCTTTACCAGCAAGCGGTGTACCCCCGCCGGCAGGTTGCCATAAACGGCGTCGTGATCCCATTCTCCGGGGCTGGCCGGCTGCAACCGTTCGAACAGGAGCTGATCGTCGAGCCAAATTTTAATCGGCGCGCTACAGGTAATGTGCCAGGCTACCGGCCGGCTGGAGGGCACCTCGATAAAGGTATTGGCATAGTATGCACCCAACTCGCCGGTAGCCGGCAGGAGACTAAAATCCACCGGCGTCCCGGGGTTGCGGACAAAGCGTTTGACCCAGTGAAAGCGCAGGCCTTTTTCGTTTTGAAACGTATCCAGGAGGTCGAACGGGCTGGTTTCCAGGGGCGTGGTTTCCGCATATCCGCTGCCCGACACGTTGGTGAACGGCCCGCACACACTCCAATCCCAATCGGGCAAAATACTGCTCCGCAACTGACGGCTTGCGTCAAAATTCCGGTACTTGAACAAGGTATCGGCTTGCTGAAGGGTCCAGGCGGGAAAGGTTATGTCGGTGGGCGGCAGGCGGCGCAAGGCCTCGTCGCGACGCCCGGAATACACGCGTTCGAACAACCAGATATACTCTGGTTTCCAGGCCACATGGAGCAGCCGGTTGGCAAAACGCTCATACGCTTCCTGGTCGCGCACGGTCTCGGCCAGAAAAATCAGCCCCAGCAAGGCCGGTTCGTCCGTGGGCGACTGCTCCAGGGCCGACTCGAATGCTGGCCGCGCCCGGATAAAATCGTTCGCTTCGATATACTGCCAGCCGGTTTGCTGCACAGGGGCAAACAGTGGGAAAAGCGCCGTCAGCGGCAGGATACGCAGGAAAATTACCTGGATAGATATTTTAAACATGAAGGTTTTTATGCTAAAAACAAAAGTGCCTTAATGTATTCTCTCTAAAATTATCCCGGCCTGCAAACCGGGCACGGATGGGGCCGGATCAAAGCCCAACGGGCGAAACAACGGAACAAAATCCAATCTACGCCGGATTTCGAATGCCTTTGCTTTTACGGATACGAACAGCTACTACCTTATATTCCGGGCACAAGGCTTCGGAATCGCGCTCGTCGGACGTTACGGTATTCAGCATGATTTCCGGGAAATGGAAGGTCGTGCTCAGGATGCCCGGTTTCACTTCGTCGGTGAGCCGCGCCCTGACGTCCACTTTCCCGCGTGGCGATTCGATGCAGACCATGTCGCCATCCTGGATAAAATGCCGGGTGGCGTCCTGCGGATGGATGAGCAGCACATCTTCCGTCAGGATCCGGGCATTCCGGGTGCGGCGGGTCATCGTGCCGGCGTTGTAGTGTTCCAGTTCGCGGTTGGTGGTCAGGATATACGGAAAGTCTTTGCCGTTCAGCCGGGTTTCGCCCGTTTCGCGGTAATCGTCGAACTGAAACTTGCCCAAGCCGCGTTTGAAGGTCTCCGTATGTAAAATATCGGTATCGCTGCCGTCCGGTTTGACGGGCCATTGTTTGCCGTTGTCGCCCAGCTCGTCCCATTTCACCCCGGCGAAGAAGGGCACGATTTGGGATATCTCCTGCAACAAAGTATCGGGGTGGTAATCTGCTTGTTGGTAACCCATGCGGTTCATGATGTCGGCGATGATCTGGCCGTCGGTTTTTGTACCTTCCAGGGGTTCAACTACTTTGTTGACCCGTTGAATGCGGCGTTCGCCGTTGGTGAAGGTGCCGCTTTTTTCCAGGAACGATGCGCCGGGCAGAACCACCGTGGCGTATTTGCAGGTTTCGGTCAGGAAAAGTTCCTGCACCACCAGCAGCTCGAGTTTTTCCAGGGCGGCCACGACCTTGTTGGTGTTCGGGTCGGTTTGGACCAGGTCTTCGCCTATCACCCAGAGGGCTTTGAGGCGATCGTCGAGTGCAGCGTCATACATCTGCGGGATTTTATACCCGACGTGGAGTGGGAGTTTAGCGTTGTAAAAGGTTTCATACTGGCGGTGAAACGTTTCATTGGTCACATCGAGGTAGCCGGCGCCCTGGTGGGGCTGGCAGCCCATGTCGGCGGCGCCCTGCACGTTATTCTGGCCGCGCAACGGGTTGACCCCCACGCCGCGCCGGCCGATATTGCCGGTCACCATAGCCAGATCGGCGATCAGCATCACCGTGAGCGTGCCCTGGGAATGCTCCGTGACGCCCAGGCCGTGAAACGACATGGCCGCTTCGGCATTGGCATAAGCCATTGCCGCCGCGCGCACCAGGTGGCGGTCCACCCCGCTTACGCGCTCCAGTTCGTCGATATTCAGGCCCAGAATTTGCTGGCGGAAACCGTCGAACCCTTCCGTGCGACTGGCGACAAAATCTGCGTCTTCCAGGCCTTCTTTCAAAATATAGTACAACATCATTTGCAGTACCGGCACATTGGCGCCCGGGCGCAACTGCAGGTGATAGGTAGCGTATTTCGCCATCTCGGTACGGCGCGGGTCGATCACGATAGAAGGGATGCCCTTCATGGCTACCTGCTTGAGCTTGGCGCCGGTGACGGGGTGCGCATCCGTCGGGTTGGCGCCGATGACCATAATGCATTTGGTGTATTTCAGGTCTTCGATCGAGTTGGTAGCGGCGCCGGTGCCGAAAGTGCGCTGCATGCCCAGGGCGGTGGGCGAGTGGCACACGCGGGCGCAGCTGTCGATGTTGTTGGTGCCGATCACGGCGCGCAGGAATTTTTGCATGAGGTAATTCTCCTCGTTGGTGCAGCGGGCCGAGGAGATGCCGGCGATGAAGTCGGAGCCGTTTTGGTTTTTGATCGCCGTGAGTTTTTCGGCGATGAAGTCGTAGGCCTCGTCCCAGCTGGCGGGTGTCAGTTCGCCGTTGCGGCGGATGAGCGGCGTGCGGATGCGGTCGGGGTGGTTGTAGAAGGAAAAGGCGAAACGGCCTTTGAGGCAGGTATGGCCCTGGTTGACCTCCGCGTCGTAGGGCGCCTGGATGGATTTTACCGATCCGGCGTCGATGGCCACGTCCAGGTTGCAGCCGACGCCGCAATAGGTGCACACCGTGCGGACTTTTTGGTCGACGGCCACGGATTTCGACTCGAACACGTCGGAAATCGCCGAGGTCGGGCAGGCTTGCGCACAGGCGCCGCAGCTCACGCAGTCGGATTCGAAGAAGCTGGTATTCAGGCCTTTGACGATGTGGCTGTCGAATCCGCGGCCGGCCATGCTGAGCACAAACTGCCCCTGTACTTCGTCGCAGGCGCGCACGCAGCGCGAGCAATTGATGCACTTCGACAGGTCGGAGGTCATGTACGGGTGGCTCAGGTCTTTTTGCCGGTCGAGGTGCGTTTTACCTTCCGGGTAGCGCACCTTGCGGATACCGACCTGCGCGGCCACGTCCTGCAGTTCGCAGTTGCCGTTGACCTCGCAGGTCAGGCAATCGAGCGGATGGTCGGTGAGCACCAGTTCGACGATGTTGCGGCGCAGTTTTTGGATGCGCGGCGAGTCGGGGGAGATATGGTAGTCCGGCATCATGGGCGTATGACAGGAGGCCATGGCTTTTGCCGGGCTGCCGGCCGTCAGGGCCACGTCCACGCTGCACACACGGCAGGCGCCGTAGGGGTCGAGGTTGGGCGCGTCGCAGAGCGTCGGCACGGCGTTTTTGCCCAGGTGCCGGCGCAGGAAAGCCAGGATGGTTTCGCCGTCGCGGACGTCGAAGGGTTTGTTGTCGATGTAGGCAAATTTTCCGGAACCCATGGTGAGTGCTTGATTAGGTGATTAAATACTACTCCCAGTGACCTTTGCTTGTATTCCGGATAATGTCCGGAAAATCATGGTTGCAATTAAAAATTCGTACGGAAAAGATCGCAATGCCGTTTTAACTGGTTAGAAAGATCCTTTTCGAATATGCCCTGCAAGCCTGGTGTATGAATACTTAGCCCATTGACGTAAAGCGCCGGGGCCGTACCATCCGGATTCACAATAAAGATCGACTTTTTTAAGCCCCGCGGGCTCCTGTTAATCAAAAATACCTCAAAGGCAACGATCTTGCTTGTCCCTCTGGCGTCCAAAACTATTAGCGGCACTAAATTTATCAAGGTATCGATCACTTTCTCCCAATCCCTGAAAGATTCTGTTCGTAAGTTATCTGTAAATGGAGAGAACGCACCATTAATTTCTCTCATTCCATCAAAAAAACCAACAATTCTTAACGGATTTAAGAAGCCGGATATGGTTTTTAAGGGCACGCGTATCTCGGGAGAAGATTCGCCAAGCATTAACGCAAAAGGGGGCTGAAACCAAAATAATGTTATTGAGAAAACAAACGTGCCTGCCATAATAAAACGATATGGACTTAGATTTGCAGCCAAAGGATTAAACCAAATTAAAAGGCAAAAGATCAAAATTCCAATCAAGAGGCTCCCTCGTTTCGATGTCCAAAAAATTCGATACATTAATGGAATACTTATAAGGCACCCAAGGCCACAAACGCGGATAGTATCAAGCCAGGCAAAGATTGTCCAAAACCCAATTAATATCCCAGTATACACTAATCGTTGTCCTAATTCAAATAAATCCCCCGAGACAAGCCAGAGGTAGATAAGAGCGAATACAAGAATGATGTAGTATAATTTTGTATAACGATCCGGAACCATAATAAATCAATAGTAATCTTGCGGAAAGTTGTCTCCCAGTTTTTTTGAAATCACATATAACCTTGAAGACAAAAATAGGTTGCCCAATCCAAGAACTAAAACAAGCAAATCACGGTGGTAATAAATTGCAATACCGCCTCCCACAATAAATATGAAAGCCGCAATCCAGGATCCAATAATTCTGCCTTGCAAAGCAATCAAGTCTTCTTCATTTTTAGTAATACCCATACCGCTGTTCAAGCGACTTCTTATTGCTTTATACACGGTATATCGGTTTTGCACAACGTTTTTTGCTTTTTTAGCCGCAACGAAGCGCACAAGTACCCCAATTACAAAAATTGTTATGATAATATTCCTCTTATATTCCGGCGATATCTGTGTCGATTTATGAAACCAGGAAGCAAAATAAAGTATTAAGCCTGCTGAAATAATGTTAACCAGTTTATCATTCATTTGTACAAAGTTTTAACACGGTGCGCATGTCTGTTTTTCAGCGATTCGCGCTTTGTAGAAATTACTAATCTAAAGACCGCAAAGCGGTCGAATTTGAATAGCCCCGGGTGAAACCCGGGGACAAAAGGGCAAATGTTTAATAACCGCGTAGCGGTTGAATTTTTTGTTTAAATAGGCTATTCAAATTCGACCGCTTTGCGGTCTTTTAGATGACAACTTTTTACAAACCGAGAATTGCTGTCTGTTTTTTAAAATTTCCTGAAAATCTGGTTGGAAGCAACCTGCCTCACTTCATTGTTCCTTACCATTAAGTCCCCCTCCTTCATGTATACCCGGCGGAAAGTGCTTTGCGAAAGTGCTGATCCCGCGCACATTGTCGGCGTGACTGCGAGTCACGCCGACAATAGACCAATTGCTTCCACTTTTTCGCAAACCACTTTCCGCTGGGTATAAAAGTACGCTTTGCTTCGAATTGGACCAATTTTTTAATTGGTTGGGGAACGAAGAATTTCCCCCGGCAAAAAAGCCGTGGTAGGTACTCCCCAAAGTTAGGGCAGTATTCTTAAGTCAAATCAGGTCGCCGTGAAAAGAGCGCGCCGTGAACCAGCGTTTTGTGGCGCACCCTTTCATAACCTGTCAGGTCCGGAAAACTGCAAACGGGCCGTGGCGCCGGGCGCCACGGCCCGTTTGCAGTTTTCCGGACCTGACAGGTTAAAGAACTAGCCTTCCAACGCCGCAGCGCCGCCCACAATCTCGCCGAGTTCGGTGGTGATGGCCTCCTGGCGGGCTTTGTTGTAGTTGATGCGCAAGTTTTTCAACAGATCTTCCGCATTTTCAGTGGCCTTGTCCATCGCGGTCATCCGGGCGCCGTGTTCACTGGCGTGGGTATCGAGCAACGTTTTATGGAACTGCAATTGCAGGATACTCGGCACCAGGGTTTCGAGCAGTTGTTGCTGATCGGGCTCAAAGATATAGTCGGCGCGTTTTTTCGAAGCGCTTTTCGCCTCCAGCCTGGCTACTGGCAGCCATTGTTCGACGGTGGGAAACTGCATGGCGGCGTTTTTAAAACGGCCGTAAATAATATCGATCGCGTCGTATTTGCCGCTGGAAAACTCATCCATCAACTGGCGGGCCACCGGGCTGGACTGGTCGTATTCCAGGTGGCTGAACAGGCCGATATAATCGGTATTGTATTGCAGGTCGCGGAAACGCCGGCGAAAATAATCGTAGCCTTTTTTACCGATAAACAGCACCGTTACATTGCCTTCCTGGCGTTGTTTGGCATATTTGGCGTTGATATGCGCCAGGGCTTCCTTGTTGATATTGGTATTGAAGGCGCCGCACAGGCCGCGGCTGGAGGTCACGACCACGATCAGAACGTTTTTGACTTCGCGAACCTTACCGAAGGAGGTGGAAGCATCGCTGCCGAGGTTCGACAGGATATTCGACAACATCCGGTTGAGCCGGTCCGAATATGGGCGCACCTGCACAATGGCATTCTGCGCCTTGCGCAGTTTTGCCGCCGACACCATTTTCATGGCTTTCGTGATCTGTTGCGTCGATATGACTGACTTGATGCGTTCGCGGACTTCTTTTAAACCACCTGGCATAGTTGAATTTTTTTAATGCGGTCAATCAGACCGCATTTAAAATCACATTACTTTTTATACTGTCCGGTCAGGCCGGCGGCGAGTTCTTTTACTTTGGCCAGGCTGGCGTCTTCCAGTTTGCCTTTGCGGAATTCTTCGAGCACGTCGGGCAGCTGTTGTTCCATCTTGAGGAGGAAAATTTCCTCAAACTCGCGCACTTTGTCGAGGGGAACGTCGCGCAGCAGGTTGTAGGTGCCGAGGTAAATGATCGCTACCTGTTTTTCCACCGGAACCGGGCTGTACTGCGGTTGCTTGAGCACCTCCACGTTGCGGGCGCCTTTGGCCAGGATCGCCTGTGTGGCAGCATCGAGGTCGGAACCGAATTTGGAGAACGCCTCCAGTTCGCGGTATTGCGCTTGGTCGAGTTTCAGCGTACCGGCCACTTTTTTCATCGATTTGATCTGGGCGTTACCGCCTACCCGGCTCACGGAGATACCCACGTTGATGGCGGGACGCACGCCGGAGTTGAACAGCGTGGATTCCAGGAATATCTGGCCATCGGTGATGGAGATCACGTTGGTCGGGATATACGCCGACACGTCGCCTGCCTGCGTTTCGATGATCGGAAGGGCGGTAAGGGAGCCGCCGCCTTTTACCAGGCCTGCCTTTACGAGGCTCGGCGGAAGGTCGTTCATAGCGCGCGCTACCTTTTCGTCATCGATGACTTTCGCGGCGCGTTCGAGCAAGCGGCTGTGAAGGTAAAACACGTCGCCCGGGTACGCCTCACGGCCCGGTGGGCGGCGCAGCAGCAGCGATACTTCGCGGTAGGCGACGGCCTGTTTGGACAGGTCGTCGTACACAATGAGGGCCGGCCGGCCGGTATCGCGGAAGAATTCGCCGATGGCGGCGCCGGCAAACGGCGCGTAGAACTGCAGTGGAGCCGGGTCGGAAGCCGAGGCCGCCACGATCACGGTGTATGCCATGGCGCCGTATTCTTCGAGCGTCCGGGCGACCTGTGCCACCGTAGAGGCTTTTTGGCCGCAGGCGACGTAAATACAAAAAACCGGCTCGCCCCGATCGTAAAATTCTTTTTGATTGATAATCGTATCGATAGCGATAGCCGACTTGCCGGTTTGGCGGTCGCCGATGATCAGCTCGCGTTGGCCGCGGCCGATCGGGATCATGGCGTCGATGGCCTTAACCCCTGTTTGCAGCGGCTCGTTTACCGGCCGGCGGTAGATCACGCCGGGCGCTTTGCGTTCGAGCGGCATTTCGTATTTTTTACCACCGATCGGTCCCTTGCCGTCGATCGGCTGGCCCAGCGGGTTGACCACCCGGCCGACGAATTCCTCTCCCACTTCGATGGAGGCAATTTGGCCGGTGCGTTTTACGATCGAGCCTTCGCGGATGCTCTCAGATGAGCCCATGAGCACCACGCCCACGTTATCTTCTTCGAGGTTCAATACGATGGCGCGCGTGCCATTTTCAAATTCAACGAGTTCGCCGGACTGGGCGCGGTTGAGGCCATACACACGAGCGATACCGTCGCCAACCTGTAGCACCGAACCGACTTCTTCAAGATTCGTTTCGGCGCCAAAGCCGGACAATTGTTGCTTCAATATTGCCGAGATTTCTTCCGGTCTGACGTCTGCCATACTCCCTTATTGAGTTGTGAATGTGTGCGTTAGTGTGTTGTGAATGCGGTATATCCGGGGCTGGGGGCTTAAAATTCCTTGATATATTGATTTTTCAAAAAGTCGGCCTTCAATTCTGCCAGTTTGTTGGCCGCGCTGGCGTCATAGCGCTTGTTGTCAAACTCCAGGACAAAGCCGCCGATCAGTTTGGGATTTACCTGTACGTCCACATCGAGGTTTTCGGTAGTAACCCCGCTGAGCAGCAATTTTTTGCGGAGGTCGTTCAAAACAGCTTCGCTCAGGGGTGTTGCACTGGTTACCCGCACCGTGGTGATGCGTTTGAGGGTTTTGTACTGGTGTACGAATTCGACGGCGATCTCCGGCAAGTACATTTCGCGGCCTTTGTTCACCAGAAGGTCCAGGTATGCCAGCGTCAGCCCGTCGATCCGGCCTTGAAAGATGGCGTTGAGAACGGCCATTTTTTTATCGGCATGAACGATTGGACTTTTCAGCAGCATGTACAAATCCCGGTGTGTCGTTGCCGACTTTAAAGCATTGATGTCGGCATATACGGCCTCGAGCTTGTTTTGGCTGATGGCCAGTTCCAGCAGCGATTTGGCGTAGCGCGTTGCAATTCGGGTAACGGACATATTTTAACGGTGGACGGTGGACGGTGGACGGTGGACCCCGAGACCTCGGGGGTGGACGGTGCCGTACTGGAATTAGCTCATGTTGATCTGGTCAACCAGGGTTTTGGCGTAGGCTTCCTGCTCTGGCTTGTTGGCCAGTTCCTTGAGCAGCACCTTTTCTGCAATTTCGATTGCCAACCGGCCCGCGCTGTTTTTCAACTCGACCAGGGCTGCCATTTTTTGGTTTTCGATATCCTGCAGGGCGCTCTCCACCTTGCGCTTGTATTCGGTATTGGCGCGCTCCTTGGCTTCAGCGATAATTTCGTCTTTGGCTTCTTTGGCTTCTTTCAGGATATGGGCGCGTTCTTCGCGGGCTTGTGCCAGCAGTTTTTCGTTTTCCGCCTGGAGATTGGCCATCTCCTCGCGGGCTTTTTTAGCCTGATCGAGGGCATCCTGAATATCGTGTTCGCGCTTTTTCAGCGATTCCGCAATGGGTTTGAACGCAAAGCGGCTCATTAAAAACCAGAAGATCAAAAAGATGACGGTTGTCCAGAACAACAACCCCGGTTCGGGCTTGATAACTGAAAAATCTCCGAGGAACAACATATTGCGATTTTCGATTTACAATTTACGATTTGCAAGGAATCTGCCTTTGGGATTTAAGGGATTTGCGATTTATGATTGCCGGCTTCCGATGCGGATGAACGCGCAAATCGTGCCGCATAAACCGTACATCAAGAAATGCCGGGTCATTGCGTCGCCAACCGCTTCGCGCCGACCCGGGTGATCATTTCTTAGCCGGCGGCTTTCACGAAGAAGGCCAATACCATGGCAACCAAGGCGGCGCCCTCCACGAGAGCGGCCGTCAGGATCATGTTTGCCCGGATATCACCCACTGCTTCAGGCTGACGGGCGATGGCCTCCATCGCCTTACCACCGATTTGACCGATACCGATTCCTGCGCCAATTACGGCAAGACCGGCACCAAGAGCTGCGTAAGACATTGTATATGAATTAAGTGATCAGTTACAGGTTACAAGGTTCAGGGTTTCAGCGCGACTCCCGCTTCAGGGAGTCCAAAATATTTTTGCTTTTAATGATGCGCTTCTTCGACTGCCGAGCCAAAATACACGGCCGACAGCATGGTGAAGATATATGCCTGCAGGAATGCGACCAGCAATTCCAGCGTCATCATAAACAACGAAAGCGGAATGGAGGCGACGATCCCCGCAACAGAGCCATTGGTACTTCTGCCGGCATCGCCGAAAATAAAGATCAGGCTCACGAAACTCAGGATCACGATGTGGCCTGCGGTGATGTTGGCAAAAAGACGCAACAGCAGGGTGAAGGGTTTCAGGAAGAGCCCGAGCACTTCGATCGGAGTGATGATCAGTATCTTCAACAAAGCGGGCACACCGGGCATCCAAAGGGTATGCGACCAATAGTGCTTGTTGGCGCTCAGGTTGGTGATCAGAAAAGTGATTACCGCCAACACCATGGTCACCGAGATATTGCCCGTAACGTTGGCGCTGCCCGGGAAAAACGGGATCTGACCGATCAGGTTGAGCCCCAGAATAAAGAAAAACACCGCCAGCAGGTACGGCAGGTATTTTTCGTATTTCGGACCGATACTCGGTTTGGCCACTTCGTCGCGGATAAACGTCACGAAAGGCTCGATAAAGTTTTGCAAACCTTTGGGCGCCTGGCCCTGCCGGCGAACGGCTGCGCTGGCGGCCGACCGGAACACCAGAAAGAGCAGCAGGGCCGTCAGCAACATGGTAAACACGTTGCGCGTGATGGAGAAATCGTAAAAATTGGTAATTCCACCGCCCATTATGCCACCGTCGAAGGTGGATTTGGCCTGGAGCGGTTCGCATTGGCCTTCGATAACGGCATGGTACAGGGTTTTCGACTTGCCGTCGAGCGTCGTGTCCTCGTGTGTGTAGTCGCTAATCTCAAACGCACCCTGGGCAAATGCCGGGTTTTCCAGGCGCATGATATTACCATGCAACAACACATAGCCATCTTTACTGCGGGTGCCATTGCCATGGTGGTGCGGGTGGAAAGCGGCGGTGCTGGTCAGCGTCCAGCCATGCCCCGGGGCATACAGAATACAAGGAAGGTGCAGGTACGTATCGCCCGCCAGGTGGATAGCATTGGCATCGGCGATGTGGTGGACGGCGTTTTCACCGGCGTTGAATTCCGGCTCGATGCGCACCGAATGGCCGCAAGGATCGGCGTGCCCGGCCGGGTGGCTTTCCTGACCCGTCGCTTCGGGGTGTTCCTCCGCCGGTCCGGCCGGATGAGCGGGTTGGCCAGACGGGTTTACCGGGTGTTCTCCATGACCGTTCTGGGCAAAAGCGACCAGGTTCAAGCCACTGAAAATCAATAAAATCCAAAACTTGCGTAAGGCTATCATATCCACTTCGGGAAAGGCGCTGTTGAAATCGGCGGCAAAAGTACGACATGGATTCCGTTTTATAAAACCGGGAAAATTATTTTTCCGAAAAAAATGAGGAAAGCGGGCTATTTACAATCGTTCTTCGGAATTTAATTTGGGCAGCGTCTTTTTAACTTGACGAGGTTTTAGTTTTTCACCACCGGCCGCACCCAACTCTGCCCGGCCTGATAAAACCGGACCCAATACAGCCCCGCCGGCAAAGCCGACACGTCCAATTGATGCCCGGCGGGTTGCCGGACGGTCAAAACGGTCTGCCCAAGGGTATTGCAGAGGTCAATCCGGTCCCAGCCCACACCGCCCGCATCGCTGAAATACAATGCGGAAGATACGGGGTTGGGGTACACCTGCGGGCCTGGCTTTCCCAGGTTGTGCACCACGGCCTTGCCGCTCAGTTTGCAATCCAGGGTGTCCAGACAGCCGTTTTGATCCACTTTTATGAGCCAGCCCCAGGGCTTGATGTCGTCCAGGCGATCGGAGTAGCCGCAGGCGATGATGCTGCCGCTCGGCAGTTCGACGGCGCCGTACAGGTAGTTTCACAGGCGATGGCGCCCGAAGCCTGGGCGGTATCCAGGCGACTCCAGAGGCTGTCGCCCCCGGTACTCATCCGGTACATCCAGCCCGACAGGGTCTTTGGCCCCGAGAGGGTATTGCCCACGGCCATCCACTCGCCGTTTTGGGTGGGGAAGGAGTAGTTGAACCCATTGAAAAAAGACTGAAACTCACCCACGGGCCTGGACCACACGAGGTTGAAGTTGCTGTCCCGTTTGACGAATTTGGGTTGCCAGTAGTAGGCTTGTTCGGCTACACGGTATTCGAAATTATAGGTATTGTAATACCAAAAGTTATTAGCGGAACGATGTAGGCCTGTAACAAGATTTTCTTCCATGGAAAACGGCCCTTCCCAGCTCCATTTCACATTGCCCAGGCTGTCGATGGCAAAGATTTTTGGAGAATTTTTAACCAAAATGGGATTAGTGTTTAATGGAGACCTCGAATGATATCCTACAATTAATTCATTCTCATTAATTTTAAAAAAAGCTATCGACAGAATCATCTCGATTTGATGTGCCATAAGGTTTAACCCAAATAATATCGCCCTCTTTATTGATTTTCATTATAAAAATATCTCCCTGATTGCTTTGATTGTATTGTCTGCCCGATATATAAAAATATTCATTAACCTCTATAATATATTTCAATGACCATCCAAAATAAGCCATATTGGGATATTCATATATCTTATTTATCACTTCATTATTGTCAATAATAATTAACACATCGTTTCCAGACCGAACGGCTAGCAATGCAAAACCAAGATTGTTATTTAATTTAATAATGCTAGCGGTTATATAGGTGCTATACTCAAGAACGCTATCATTATAAATATGGTAGTCTATCACATTGCCATTTGTGTCTACTCGCGCAAACAATAAACCCTGTTTGTGCAAATTCACTTCATCGCTGTAGGCAAGGCCGTACAAAGCAAGCGTGTCCCCGCCGGCCCAGGTACAATTAAGGAATATTGCCAATGATTCATCCAAATCGTATTTTTTATTGAAACCCTCCTGGCAAAAAATCTGGGTGGTAAAAAAAACAATGGCGTAAAACATTAATCTGTGGCGCATAACAACCGGTTTTGAAAAGTGCTCATTTTTCCCTTTCTTCACACGTATACCGGTTATACCCGGCGGAAAGTGCTTTGCGAAAGTGCTGATCCCGCGCACATTGTCGGCGTGACTGCGAGTCACGCCGACAATAGACCAATTGCTTCCACTTTTTCGCAAACCACTTTCCGCTGGGTATATTTATGCAAAACGATCTTACCCCTTTCCAGCAGGGCGCCATTGTTGATCAGCGCATAAAAATATATCCCGCCGGAATGGCCGCTCGAATCCCAGTGAATACTGACGTCAGCCGGGATAACAGGAAATTGGGCTACCGTATTCCCCAAAATGCCAACTATCCGCAGGTATCTCTGCGCCTCTGCACTTGGTGAATCAACATTAATAAGTACGAAATTCGAAGCAGGGTTAGGATAGACCTGTACTTGGTGCATCCGATCGTAAGGGGCTGTATTTTCCCCGGATTGGGCTGCCGGGCCACTTCTTTCCTGCACCTCATCCAGGATATAATCCGGCGGGAAATATTCGCCGTTTACCGATAATATATTTTTAGCCCACCTCGCCGCGTGGCCGTCAGTTTCAACAAAGTCATAAAGCGAATCGAGAGTCGCCTGGTTCAGGTTATACACATTTTTCCCGGCCATCAGTTCGGCGATGGCGCTGAAGCTCTCCAGGTCATTTTCTTGTTCCGGACTTAAAGTAAAGTGTGTTGCAGCATCCGAGAGGGTTTGCTGAGTTGCTTGCGCATTGCCGGCAGCCAGTTGGGATTTGGCCAGCCAAAGATATACCCGGCGGAAAGTGCTTTGCGAAAGTGCTGATCCCGCGCCAAACTACTGGACATTTTTTCACCGCCAAGACGCCAAGACGCGGAGCAACTTGTAAATGATTGACTCAGATGAGATTAATTTCTTCGCGTCTTTGCGCCTTGGCGGTAAAATTGAAAATGTCCAGTAGTATGTCCCGCGCACATTGTCGGCGTGACTCGCAGTCACGCCGACAATAGACCAATTGCTTCCACTTTTTCGCAAACCACTTTCCGCTGGGTATAACTTTCCAGCGTATTGAGGTTTTTGATCCACGCGTGCAGCGTATCCAGGTCGAAACTCAAAGTATCGTACAACTCGTGCAGGATCACCATTTGGGCGCTTTCATCCATGCGGAGCCGGTAGTAATCCAGCGCCAGCTCTTCCTGTTCGGTCGGAGAGGCGGCATACTCCACGTAGAGGCTTTCGTAAACGGTTTTATTCAGGTAGTATTCAATTTTGGCTTGCTCTAATTCTGTCTCATCCAGGCAACGAGGATCGCAGATCGTGCTTTCGCATGGGTTATCATGCTCACTAGCGAATTTGACAATATTGCCTTCAAGTACTTGTGGGTCTTGGTTCTGGTCATATATATAAAAATGATACCTAACCTTTCGTGTTACATTCGTATCTGGTTGCTGGATAAAACATGAATAATCCGTTGCGATTTGGGAAAAGCGGTTGCCGGCAGAAATAAACTCATTAGGATTAATTGAATGCCCTTGCAAACTTTTGATATATCCCGCTAATACAGAAAAGTCCCGCCAGGTGACGTCGTAATTTTCATTGCATTCGTACAGTAATCCAGTGGACGGCCAAAACCCGTTTATTCCATTCGACAGGTTCCCGATGCTGATTCCACTAAAGGTATTTTTCCGGATCACCGTATTTCCTTCGCCGATGTGCAGGGCCATGATGCCGATCGTGGTAATGTCCGGATCATTCCCGATCTTGGTGAACTGGTTCTCCTGGCAGGTGAACACCGGGGTGCTTGACTCCAAAATAACGCCCACCTGGGGTTGTGTGGCGGTATTGGCCAGGGGGTTCTCCGTGATTTTCATGATAACATCCGACGGCACAATTCCCAGGTTAAAGGTGTTTTGGATAAGTGTTGGCCCAGGTACAGCAGTGCTGCGTATACCCACAAAACAATTGGTAAACGCAGAGGCTTTTAGCGCATGATTTTACCGGTTTGGGTGTCTGTAAGGATACGAAATATCCACATGCTCGTAGCGCCACCACCCATCATGCGCTCAATACATCATCAATTTCCGGCTGGCAATGCCAAAGGCGCTTTCCAACTGATAGGAGTACATACCCGGCTCCTGCAGGTCGGACCGGCGCAGGATAATGTGATTTTCGCCTTTTTCAAACGCACCGGCTTTGGTGCAGACTTCCTGGCCCTGGCTGTCGAAAACCCGGAGGGTAACGTCGGTGCAGTCCGGCAGGTTAAACCACAACAGGGTCATTTCAATAAAGGGATTCGGCGCATTTTGCATCAATTCCAGACCGATATCAGCGATTGGCTGGCCTTGGTACGAATGCTGTGGACGACTACTCATGAGATTAAGATAAATGCGATTAAGATTTGCACATTCGTTTCAAAACATGTGCCAGTTGTTGATGTTCTATGTTAACCATTTCAAAATACCGGGTTTTCCCGGAAAAAATTATTTTGGATAACGCCAGCCAAAACGCGTATTTTTGCCAGACCATCAGCGGGATTAGCTCAGTTGGTAGAGCGCTAGCTTCCCAAGCTGGAAGTCGCGAGTTCGAGTCTCGTATCCCGCTCCAGGTACCACCGTATGCCACACGCCGGCCGTGTGGTATTTTTTTCACCGGCCAAGCCAGGGAAGCGCCACGCCGTCCATGCAACATCACATTACCTTTGGCATCCCGATGCGGAAACGCCCGGTTGCTATTTGTTTCCTTCTGAGCGCCAGCGCTTTGCTCTGCAGGTGTACGGAACCCGTTTCGCCGCCGTACGAAGTGCCGGATATCGCCGGGCAATACGCTTATTTCCCCTTGCAGATCGGAAAATACGTCGATTATTCGACTGACTCCGTGGTGTACGACTTTGGCCCGGGCGGCGGTATGCTACGCGATTCTTCGCGGACGCTGGTCCGCGAAGTGGTAACAGACACCTTTCGAGACCATACCGGCCAGCTGCTGTACCGCATCGAACGCTTTGAGCGCGCCGCCGACGACCTGCCCTGGCAGGTCAGGCAAGTCGTGTCTGCCAGCCGCTCCGCCACGCAGGCCATCCGGACCGAAAACAACCTGCGTTTCCTGAAACTGGTGTTTCCACTCGGGTTCCGCAGCCAATGGAACGGAAACCAATGGATCGACCAGTACCAGGAAATCGAAATTGCCGGCGAACGCATCCGCCCTTTTATCTACTGGCATTACGAAGTGGATTCGCTCGATATTCCCGCTACTATCGGCGCGTTTCAGCTGGATTCCGTGCTGGTTGTGACCGAAGTGGATGAAACCAATGCGATCGAACGCCGCCTCTCCCGGGCCAAATACGCCAAACATATCGGGCTGGTGTGGCGCGAACAATGGATTCTTGACTCCCAATATTGCAACCAGGTCCCCACCCCGGCCGATTGCCTCAGCAAACCCTGGGAAGAAAAAGCCCAAACCGGCTATATGGTGCGGCAAACCATCACCGGATATAACTGAACACTCACTCATCCTTCATCATTTGATGGAATACATCCAAATCGGATTCACCAGAAAAACGCATGGCATCGGCGGCGAGCTAAAGGTATTTATCGAGGAACCCTATGAAGATACGTTCCTGAAGAAAGACCGGGTATTCCTGAATATCCGGGGAATAAAACAGCCGTTTTTTATCGATCATATCCGCGGCGGCGGCGACCTGATCGTTCAGTTTGAAGATATTTCCACCCGCGAAGACGCCCTGTTGCTGCAGTCGAAAGGCATATTTCTCCCCACCGGCGAAGTCCCGGAAACCGTAGCCCCTTCCGGGCCCTTTCTGGCGTATGGCCGTATTACCGGCTATATGGTGACGGATCAGGCGGCAGGCGAAGTCGGCGTGGTGGCGGAAGTTCTGAATATGCCACAGCAGGAAATGGCGCTGGTACGGTATCAGGGCCGGGAAGTGCTGATCCCGCTGAATGCACAGTTTATTGTGTCGATCGATGATCAGGCCAAAAAAGTATTGGTCCATTTACCCGAAGGACTACTCCATTTGTAACCGGAAGTCATTTTAAGAAAATTTTAAATGTTTTTTACGTCTGCCCGGAAACTAAAAACGGCCAGCGGGCCGTTTAGAACAAGCCATTACGAAACACCACTAAACGTATCCGCCATGTACCATTCCGCCGAACAAAAAGCCGCCACCCGGCGCCGTTCCGCCCTGATTCTGGCCATCGGGCTGCATATTGCCCTGGCCGCTGCCCTATACTTTACCAGCGTCCCAAAGACCATTAACAACCAGTTAACTTCTCCCGGTAAATTGGAAAAAAGCCACCCTACCCCCCAGGCGAAGGCCGTAAACCTGCCTTAAAACCGGGTATTCGCAGCGCTGGAAGCGCGCGAAACGCCCTGCCCCAAAAAATTTTTTAACCTTTTTTTGGTATTTTGCAGTTTTGGCGCGCTTTTTGGAAATTCTCCCTCATTACCAAAACTGATGTCCTATGCAACGTACCATTTCCCCTGCAAAACGCTCAAATTATCCGTTTACCGCAATCCTGATTTTATTGGTTCACCTGGGTTTAGGTTATGTGATCTACCAACAGGTTATCCAACCGAAAAATGGAGTTGACGGTACTGAACTGAAAGCAATCCAACCGCAGGAAACACCTGCCATACCCTGAGTATGATCATCCTACTGTGAAAACTGCGAAATGGCTGTCCGAAATAATCGGGCAGCCGTTTTTTTTTACGGTAAAGGATGCTTTCATCTTTACCAATATCCTGCTCAAATGCAAGGAAAACCGGCCCGGTTTATGGCGCGCAGCACCAATTAGACATCAGAGTGGCCTCCTGCGCACCTTTCAGGGCACTTGACGGGTCAGCGATGGATAATCGTGGTATCCCGGTCGTACACCAGGCAGGTAAAAATGCCCAGTGGATTAGCCGAACCGCGCACATTGCTTTTGATGGGCGAAGGCTGTGCAAAGGGGTTCAGATTGCCGATAACTGCCAGTTGCACACTTTCAATATAATTGTAGTATTCCCGGGAAATGTGGAAAATGGTATTGATGACAGTATCGCCTTCCACGAGTTCATAGCCGGTGCCAAAAGCGATCAGGTTGGTGGTGGCAATGCGGTCGTTGGCGAGAAAATCCTGTTCGGGAATGCTGTCCAAAGTGGCGTAGTTCAGCATCCGCCGGTAGAAATTTTCCTGGCCCGGATCGTCGGAAATGTACGTCAGCACCCGGGCAAGGGTATCCCGTTCCGCATTCCATTCCACTTTTATGCTGTCGATCGGCACAAACGGCAGCAGGGTCGCTTGGCCATCGATCGTTTTACCGTCAGGCAAAATAATATTCAGATCATATACCATACCCGGGGTGGCGGGCACCAGGTTTTGGCCGCTGTAATTAAAAATTTTCAGCGGGGACGGGTCGACGGACAGCAGATTGCGGAGCGTATCCACCTGGCCGTTGTATGAAATGGTGACCGTAGCGCCGTCGAGCAGTGTTTTTTGTAAAAACGAGGAATCGAGCCCGAACGGATCGAAAAAGCCGTAGCTCTGGGTGAGCAGCAGGCGGAAAGGCTTCCCCGGCTCCAGGTAACACTCCACAACGGGTTGGCGCTCGTATCCGGGCAGTTCGATATCAACTTCCTTTTCCAGGTTGCACGCAGCCAGAAAGATTAGGGCGAGGCTGGATAAAATATATTTTATTGCGTTCATTTTCAATATTTTAAAAGTTCAGGCCCGGTGGGTTAAAATTTAAAATTCCAGGTGACCGACGGCAAGATGGGAAACAACGACACCTGCTTGGCTTTGATGGCCGTTGGTATTTCAATAGTCTGACCGTTTTGGCCTACTTCTTCCAGTTGGGGGTCCAGAAAAATAAAGTATGGATTGCGGCGGTCGGTGGCATTGTAAATACTGATAGTCAGGTCCTGTTCGCTGCGCCGGGTTTTCCACCGGTACACAATGCCGAGGTCAAGCCGCATATAGGGCGGATAGCGGAAGGAGTTGCGTTCGCCATATACCGGCACAACGGCCTGAAATGGCGCTCCTGGCACATCCTGAAAAGTAAAACGGCCCAAAGGCAACCAGCTGACGTATCCGGAAGTATATACCCAGCTGGCGGTCAGTTGCCACTTGCGCGCGAGTTCATACAAGGCGACAACCGTCAGGTTGTGCCGCGTATCGAAGCGGGGTGGAAAATACGCTCCGCCGTTGATATCTTCGAACCGGCCGCGCTTGACCCAGGCCAGGGTATAACCGACCCAGCCAGTCAGGCGGCCGGTTTTCTTTTCGATTTCCAGTTCCAGCGGGCTGTAGGCGTAGCCGCTGCCGATGGTCAGTTCACCTTCAAGTGCATCGTTGCCGAACAATTCGGCGCCGTCGATAAAATCCACCTGGTGTTGCAGCCATTTGTACCAGGCTTCCCAGGTGACCAACCATTTATCTTTGAAGAGGTAGGACGTGCCAACGGCAATTTGGTCGCTGATTTCCGGCCTGATGCCTTCTGTGCTGGGGTACCAGATATCGGTAGGTAACGATAGGCCGCTGCTGGCCAGCAGGTGAACATACTGGTTCATGCGGGAATATGAACCTTTGACCGACCAATTATCCGAAAGGGCAAAATTAGCGGCCAGGCGGGGCTCGACATTCCAGTAAAATGCCGGACTGTTTTGCCAGGCCGACACGCGGGCGCCGTAATTGAGCTTTAGCCGGTCGGTGGCAGCCCACTCATCGGCATAGTACAATCCGTATTCCATACCGTCGAATCCCTCGCCGGACTCAAAGTTGATCTGGCCATCGTCGCTGGCAAACTTCAGGCGGGCCACCTCAAATCCGTGGTGTGTGGCATTTCCGCCGAAACGGATGGTATGCTGGTTGTTGAGTTGGTAATAAAAGTCCACTTTCAGGTTGGCGTCGCGCACATTGGAGCCCAGGCTAAAGGAAAAGCCCTGAAGGATATTCCGGATTCGGTAGCGGTAGTCGGAATAGGTGAACGTAGTATTGGAAAACAGTTTCGGGCCAAAGGTGTGATTCCAGCGGGCGGTCCCGGTGGCATTGCCCCAATCGAACAGAAAATTGAAATTGGCGTCCTCGAAGGTGAACACATCGCGTCCGAAATAACCGCTGAGGTAAAGGCGGTCTTTTTGCGAGAGGGTAAAATTCACTTTGGTATTCAGGTCGTAAAAGTAATAATCGGGTATAGGGGTATAATCGGGGTTATCCGCGTTGCCCTTGTTGATGGCGCGGGTGATCAGGTCGGCGTAGGTGCGGCGGCCGCTCAGGATAAAGGAAGAGCGGTTGCGTTGGATGGGGCCTTCCAGCGTCAGGCGGCTCGATATGAGCCCCAAGCCGCCGGTAGCGTCGAACGCCTGATTGTTGCCTTCTTTCATCCGCACATCGATTACCGAGGAGAGGCGCCCGCCATATTGTGCCGGGAAACCGCCCTTATACATTTTCAGGTCTTTGACTGCGTCGGAGTTGAAGGTACTGAAAAAGCCGAACAGGTGATTGGGGTTGTATACCACGGCCTCGTCCAGCACGATCAGGTTCTGGTCGGCGGCGCCGCCGCGCACAAAAATTCCCGTGGTTCCTTCTGAGCCGGAGGCGATGCCGGGTTTGAGTTGCAGGATTTTGAGCAGGTCCACCTCGCCAAACAAGGCCGGCAAGGCTTTTGCATCGCGGGTGCTGAGGGTCATGACCGACATTTCCGTGCTTTTCACCTTGTCTTCGAGCGGATTGGATTTGATGACCACCTCCGTCAGCACCGATCCCTGTGCGCGGAGCGCCACATCCAGGGTAAGCGCGCCGGCGGCGGGTAGTATCTGCTGCAGTGCCGTTTCGTAGCCCAGGTAGCTAAAACGAAGCGTTACGGAATCGGCGCCCGCCGGCAAGGTGATGGAGTAGAACCCGTATTCGTTGCTGATATTACCCTTTTGCAGGCCCACTGCTTCGACCGTTGCACCCAGGAGCGTTTCCCCGTTTTCAGCATCCGTCAGGCGGCCGCTGACCGTGCAATTTTGGGCGGGAAGAAACGAGGCCGCGAATAAAAGAAAAAAGAGGGAAAACAGATTTTTCATGGACATGAATTGCGGTTGAGGAATGCCGTTAAACAGGGCAGAGGCGAATAATGTTCGGTAAATATGCCCTGAAATGCCTCCGGATAACATTTTATTCGACATGCTGGCTTGGCCCATAGACGTTAGATGCCTCCCCAAGGGTTGCAAGGACTGCGCTGTTTTATCGTTAATTTTGATTTTTTAAAAACGGTAAGGTCCCTACCAAATTTTCTGTAATGCCCGCTGTTAAACCAACGGTGGAAATGCATCAACGAAGGGCGCCCATTCTCTGCAATCCAAACTCTTGCTACCTTTGTTTTTTGCGGACCAACCAAATCATAGCAGATTGAATTACTGGAAATATACCTTCTTCGCTACGCCCGAACTGGCAGAAATTCTCCTGGCCTACCTCTCCGACGCTCCGTTTGATACGTATGAAGAAACCGCGGAGGGCCTGCATGCCTACCTGCCGGCTCCCGAACCGGAAACCGGTGCAGGACTGGAGCGCGTCGAAACCCTGATCTCCGATCTCCAAACCCGGTTCCGTTTTACCTGGGCCAAGTCGTTTTTGCCCGCCCAAAACTGGAATGAAATCTGGGAGTCCAACTTCCAGCCCGTCGTCGTGGAAGACTTTTGCGCCGTGCGCGCCGATTTTCACGCGCCCGCGACCGGTGTGCAACACGAATTGATCATCAACCCCAAAATGGCATTTGGCACCGGCCACCACGAAACGACCTGGATGTGCCTGCGCGCGCTGCGCGACCTGCCCTGCCAGGGCGCCCGCCTGCTCGACTACGGCTGCGGCACCGGCGTGCTGGCCATCCTGGCTGCCCGCCTGGGCGCGGCTGAAGTGGAGGCCATTGACATCGAAGCGGAATCGTACCGAAACACCCTTGAAAACAGCGCGCACAATGGCGTAGCCGACCGGGTTGTCGCCCGCTGCGGCGCCCTCGATGCCGTGCAGGGCAGTGCGTTTGACGGCGTACTGGCCAATATCAACCGGAATGTGATCCTGGAATCGCTGCCGCGCCTGCGCGAACTGATCCGGCCGGGAGGCTGGCTGCTGGTGTCGGGTATATTGGCGCAGGATGAATCCGCCGTGCAGGAGGCCGCCCAGGCGGCGGGGTTTGTATGGGAAGACAGCGCGCGCCGGGGAAACTGGCTGTGCCTGCGGTTTGCTTGTTAAACCCGTACTTTTGCAGGCCTTTCCCGCGTTAAAAGCGCTATGTTGCGTCAGAACATCTGAATAATTATGAAACCACAGGTTACATCCCGCCCACGTCTTTTCGTCCTCCTATACCTGCTTTTGGCCGCCATTGGGCTCCAGGCCCAAACGCAAGCCAGGTTCCCGGACAACCCGAACGAGTTTGTCGATAAACTCGGCGAATTCATGACGGCTTCCAAACGCCCGGACATGGTGGAGGCCTTTACTGTTTTTAAAAACCAATACAAGGGACGGTTGTACAGCGACGAGGATATCCAAAGCGTGGTGCGGATGTCGAACCTGCTGGCCGAGCAACGCCTGTCGCCTTATCCGTACTACAAAAGTTATATCAACGCCGTAACAGCCGCCAAGTCCGACCCGGATACTACCCTGTTCCGGCGCTGGCACCGGTTTGCGGAGCTGGCGGTGGCTGATGTGGAAAAAGGAAAAACGCGCCCTATTGCTCAATTGCTCGATTTTTCGGCGGACTTTATGGAGCAGCGCGCCTTTCAAGCCCGGGAGGCCGGCCTGATTATATGGAAAATCCGCGGCGGTAGCTTCGATTTTATTTATTCAGACAAACGTCCAGCCCTCCAATGCCGGGAAGTAAACCTCGTTGGCGTCCGGAAAACGGATTCCACTATGGTGCGGGGCACCTCCGGCGTCTATTATCCCGTCGAGGGGATCTGGCAAGGCGCCGGGGGAAAAGTGACGTGGGAGAATGCCGGCCTGGACTCTACCGTGTTCGCACGCCTGACCGGTTATATGGTGGAAGCTAAAAAACCGCTGTTCCATTGCGATTCGACCGAATTTTTCTACCCTTTATACTTCCCTAAGGGCAGTATTTGGGGCAAATTTGAAGAAAACGTGGTAGTTTCAAACAAAAGCGTCAATACGCAATATCCGAGGTTTGAATCGTTTGATAAATCGCTTAAAATTGCCAAAATAGGCGAAGGCATCGAGTACATCGGCGGGTTCAAACTCTGGGGCGCCTCGGTGTTTGGCTATGGTACTTCCGGCAGCGAGGCCCAATTGACCATTTTCAATAAAAAGCGGCAGCGTATCTTTTTCGGCACAGCCGAATTGTTCATCATCAAACGCGAGCTGAGTATCGTGGCCGAGGAGGTGAATGCCAAATTGTTTATGGATGGCGACAGCCTTTTCCACCCGGCCGTTGATTTCCGGGTGGATATTCCCACCCAGGTCATTCACCTCACCCGCGGCGAAAAAGGTTCCGAGCGCAATCCGTTTTTCTCCTCGTTCTACAACATGAACCTGGAGGCTGAAAAAGTATCCTGGTACGTCGCCCACGACTCGCTGGAGATCGGGTCCCGCTCCGGTGTGGCTAAAGGGGTCATGCAAAAGGTGGAATTCGAGAGCAGCAACCGCTTCGATGCCAGGGAATATGTTCAGATGCAAAATATTACCAGTGTCAACCCGATTTCAATTCTGTACAAACTGATGCAGGAAACTGCCTGGGACAGCCTCCGGCAAAACCGCATTATACCGGACAATGCCTTTGCAAGGGCCCTCAACCCCAAGTTTGATTTCTCCAGCATTCAAACGCTGCTGGCGGAGATGGTGGCCGACGGTTTTATAAACTACTATTTTGACCGGCACGAAATCGAACCGCGGCCCAAACTCGCACACTATGCCCTGGCCAGCCAGGGCAAGCGCGACTATGACGCCATCAAGATTGAGTCGGTGAGCACCGGCTCGAATGCGCGGCTTGATCTGAAATCCAAAGAAACCACCATTTTTGAGGTCAAACGCATCGAGCTGAGCGAACGGCAACGCACGGGCTTTATTCCAAACCGGCGGGCCATTACGTTGCTCAAAAATCGTGATATGCGTTTCGGCGGCCGTTTATTTGCGGGCTATGCGTTATTTGAAGGCCAGGATATGTACTTTAACTACGACAAATTCCACGTTGAGTTTGACTCGGTTAAACACCTTGATTTTTATTTGCCTACCGGCCTGGAAGACAAAAACGGCCAGCCGATGGCCGATGCCATGAATTCCACGGTGGAATACGTGTCGGGTATCCTGCTGGTGGACGCCCCCAACAATAAATCCGGCAAGGAAGACCTTGCGATCTTCCCTTCCCTGCAATCCAAAAAGCACTCTTTTGTTTTTTATGACCGGCCCGGCACCCAGGAAGGCGTGTACAAACGGGACTCGTTTTATTTCAAACTCGAACCCTTTTCCTTCAACGGCCTGGATAGCTACACCGCTGAAATGCTCCGTTTTAAAGGAGAACTGTTTCCCTCGGGCATTTTTGCGCCGTTTAGAGAGACCATCATCGTGCGGGACCAGGACAAATCATTCGGTTTTATTCACCAAACACCGCCCGCCGGCTACCCCACCTATTTTAAAAAGGGCAATTACACCGGCCAGCTTGACCTGAGCAACCGCGGATTTCTCGGAAAAGGCACCGTGGAATACCTGACGGCCGACATCGAATCCGAAGACATTGTATTCCGGCCGAAACAAATGACCTGCACGGCCCGGAAATTTTTCATGGAAGAAGACCGGCTAAGCGCCGTCAAAGTGCCGCAAGCCCGGGGAGAGGACGTGAAAGTGAACTGGTTGCCATACCGCGACTCTATGTACGTCGAAAGTAAAGCCAAAGCGTTCGAACTGTTCCGCGCACCCGGCTATACCCACAAAGGCGTGCTGGTGCTCACCCCGTCGGGCTTGAAAGGCCGGGGCGTATTCGAATGGTTCGGCGGCAAACTGACCTCCCGGATCATCGCCTACGGGCCTTTCCAGGCCAGCTCAGATACCGCCGACCTCCAGATCAAGGCCCTGAACGGGGAAGACATCGTCTTCGATTCGAGAAATGTAGATGGCGAACTGGATTTTGACCGCCAAACCGGGGATTTTAAGGCGAACACCGCCGAGTCGACTACTACCCTGCCCCTGAACCGGTACCGCACGTCTATGAACGAATTCACCTGGGATATGAAGGCGCAAACCGTGACGTTCAAAAGCGACGAACGGGAGCCGGGCAATTTCGTATCCATCGACCCCGACCAGGATACGCTGCAGTTTCAGGGCCAAACCGCCCTGTACGATATGAAAAACAGCCAGCTGAAGATCGGCGGTGTGCCCGTTATAAAATCGGCCGATGCCTTTATTTATCCCGCTACCGGCGATATCGAAATCGAAGCCGGCGGTAAAATGAAACCACTCACGGAAGCGCGTATCCAAGCCGACACCGTGAGCAAATACCATACGATCAACCGCGCTACGGTCGAAATTTTGGGTAAAAAACTTTACCGCGCCACCGGGTTCTATGAATACAACATCCCCGGCCATACCCAGGAGATCTTTTTCAACAATATCATCGGCGAACGCCGCGGCCCCGGCACGCCGTCCACTAAAAATGTATTGACCACCGCCAGCGGCGAAGTGAAAGAAGCCGACAGTTTTCATATGGACGTAAAAACGCTGTTTGCCGGTACCGTCATCCTGAAAGCCAACCAGCAAAACCTGCGTTTCGAAGGCTTTGCCCGGCTCCAGGCCGACCGGCTGAGCAATCCCTGGTTTAGTGTGTATACCGAAGTGGACAAAAACGACCCCACGATCCGGGTGAAAAATGTTAAAACCGGCGATGGCGATCCCTTGTTCCTCGGATTTTTCCTCTCCCGGGAATCAGGCCAGGCCTATCCCTGCGTCCTGCAACAACCCTTTGCCCGGGTGGACCGTGCGCTGATCAATTGTGAAGGCATGTTCAAATACGACCCGAAAACGGACCGCTACACCTTCGGCGATTCCGCCCGCGTAAACACGCCGGCCTTGTTCAAGGGACCCAAAATGGTGTATGAAAATAAGACCGGAATCCTGCAAGCCGAAGGGCCGCTCAATCTCGGCAGTGGGCTGGAATACATGAAAGTAAAGGGCGCCGGGCGGCTGAAAACAGACTATAATATCCCCGATACCGCTGCATTTGTGGTGACGGGAGAATTGATGACCGGCATTGAAATGACTATTCCAAAGGTGCTGGTAGAAATGATGGTCAATGATATTAAAGCCTCCAGCTTCGACGCCACCGTTCCACCGTTCAACAGCCAGCAAGCCTTCTACCAGCCAGCCCTGTTTGAGTTTCTGAGCGATGTAAAAGACCAGGAGGAAGTCATGGCCAACCTGCGCAATAACTATATTAACCTGCCGAAAAAAGACAATAATTACGCCTTCCTGCTCGGCCGCCACCCGGTCATCTGGAATCCCGAATACCAGTCGTTCGTAAGCCTGGAAGACCGCATTCCAATCATTGCGATCAATGGCGAGCCGATTCAAAAAGTGCTGACCACCTATGTGGAATATAAAATGCCCGGCAACCAGGACGACCGTTTTTACCTGTATATCAAGGCATCCGCCGACCTTTGGTATTTCTTCGGCTACCAGGCCGGTGCGCTCAATGTAGTGTCCAGCAGCACCCGCTTCAACGACGCCCTGCTTGGCCTGAAAACCAAGGAGACCCAAATCAAGATGCCCGACGGCGAACTGTATGAAATCGTAGCGGCTAACCCGTCATTGGCCGATGCGTTTGTCAACCGGGTACGCAACGGGAGAAAGTTTTAAAACGGTGGGACGGTCTCACATTAAAAACCGGTACGTCAGCTTTACCAGGAAAATATTCTGCGGCCGCTGGTCGAATACGTTTTCGACAAGGCTGCGTACCAGCGGGGTGCCGAAGTCGCCGTAAGCGTCGGGCAGGCTGCCTTGCGACCACACCAGGTACAACTCCGAGCCCGGGACGTATTCCCAGCGCACGACCAGGTTGGACCTGAATTGAATAAAATTCAAATCGGGTTGTTCAAAGGAATAGTCGGTCAGGCCATCTTTGTTTTCATCCACCGAAAGAACGCCGCCGGCCAGCCGGACATCGGCGGGGTCGTAGCGCTGAAAACGCTGGTCGAACGCTTGGTGGAGCGGATCGGTCACATAGCCGTAGTTTTGGTATAAGGCCCTGAAAATGAAGGGCTGGGCATAATATTGAACCGTCAGGTCAGGCGTGATATTGTAATTCATGCGACCGGTCAGGGAAAAGCTGCGCTGATTCACCTCGCTGACTACGGTACGCTCCTGGTCTGCAAAAGCGGTCTTAGCCACATATTGGTCTTGTTTTCGCCAGGAAGCGCTGTATCCCGGATACAGGCTAATCTTCAGGGCGTCGAGCGGTTGAAACGTCAGCCCGGCGTAGTATTCGCTCGTGCGGGCCGTATGGCCGGTGCTCCAGCCAAAATAGGTATTGCCAAAAAAAGTTATCTTTTTGCGCCCGTCGGTTTCCAGGTATGAAAAATGGCCGAACGACGGTGGACGCCGGAGCGACGATCCGCCGCGCAGTGCGTTATTGGAAATATCGAGGGTATTCCAGGTCAGGCCGGCGCCAATCCGCCAATTATTTTTAAACCAGGCATGGGTGTTGGTATTGACCGAGGATTGCAGAAATTGGCCGCCAAAATCCCAACGCGCCCGGTAGTTGAAGTTGACGCGCCAGTTCCGAAAAATGGAAAACGGCTTTTGGATTTGATAACCGGCCCAGGAGAAGTGGTTGATTTCGTCGGCAGCCAGGAGGAATCCGGCATCGTTCAGTTCGAGTTCCGGCGAACGCCAGGTGATACCGGCTTCAAATTTCAGAACGCCGCCGCGTCGATCGGATTTGCCGCCGATTTTGCCAAAGCGCAGCGTGCCGCCGGTGCCGGTGAGCGATGTGCGGGTGTTCTCTACTCCGAGGTGGCGGGCATTGGGGCGCTGAAACAAGTGGATGAATCCCATTTGCGTGGCCTGTATGGCCACGGGGCTGCCTTCCACGCGGCTAAAGATTCCGTTCGCCTTTAAAAACCACCAGCGGTTTTTCCAATAGCGCTGAAAGTCGAGGCCGCCGGAATAGGCGCTGCGGTGCAGCCAATCGATCCCGTTTTCGCGGTTTACTGCCGAAAAAACGGCTCCGACGATCGTATTGCCCTGGTCATAATCTTTCAGCAGGCGTCCGACAAAATAATTGGTCAGCGGTTCGACCAGGGCTTCGCGGCGTTCGCCGTTGCGGTCGATATCGGCCATTTCGCGGCGCGTTACGCTTTCCATGATCCCTACCGACCACCCTTTCGGCGTCTTGCCGCTGAATTTGGCGGCGCCGAGGATGGATGTTTTTTGCGGTACATCTGCAAATTCGCCGGCAGCCAGGTCGGGCGAGCCATGCGGGGCGCCACCAATCCGGCGGGAGTAAAACAGCAGGTCGGCATCATAATCGCCTTCCGAAAACGAACCGGTAACGCGGTAATCGAAGAGGTTGCGGCTTTCGATAAAAAACGGCCGGCGTTCTTCAAAAAACACCTGGTAGCCGTCGAGGCGCACCGCGCCGGGGTCGGCTTCTACCTGGCCAAAATCAGGGTTTATGGTAAAGTCCAGGATCAGATCGCTGGTGACGGCGAGTTTCCCATCCAGGCCGCCGCTGATGCGGTTGGTGGAGCCATCGGCAAACGGATTACCCTCCTGTTTTTCAAACCGTTCGGCTTGGGCCACCACATAGGGCGCCAGTTCCACCTGTTTTTTGGAGGGCAGTTGCCGGAGTCCGTGCAATTCCCCAAAACCGCTCACCCATCCGCCGGAATTCTGGGGTATATATTGCCAGGTGGACCGCTCCTCCCGGCGAAATATCCGCCGCATGACCTGGATCCCCCACACCGGTTCGGTTTGATTGCCGTAGCGCAATTGGCTGAACGGAATTTTTACCTCGGCCGTCCAGCCCAGGCTATCCACCTGTGTTTTGGCATACCAGACAGGGTTCCAGTTGGTGTCCCAGTTGTTGCCGTTGTCCGAGACGAATTCATCGCCTTTGACGCCACTGGCCGAGAGGGTAAAGGAAAAGGCGGTGCGCAGGTCGTGGTAGCTGTCGATGTTGATTTCGACCCAGTCGCCCGGAAATTCGTCCCGCCGGCTCATGCGCTGCACGATACTGTCGGGTGCGGGATCGAAACAGCGGTAGCCGATAAAAAGAAACTTGTCGTTGTACAGGATTTTGAATTGTGTCGGGTGCGACGGTGCGATGCCTTCGGCAGGCTGGTATTGAATAAAATCGTTGCCCCAGGCAACGGTTTCCCAGACCGGTTCATCCGGGATGCCATCCAATTTAACGGCTTCGCCGCTGAAGGGCTGGGTGACATATTGTTTTCGGGCGATTCCAGATTCAGGAGGTTGTGCAAATAGGTTGCCGGAAAGCAGAACGAGTACGGTCAGGGAAAGCAGGAGGTGTTTCATGCAGAAGCGGATTTGGCCAACAAACGCAACGCACAAAGACAAGTCCTTCCCTGCGGGGTTGCAAACCCGCTCGCCGGCCGGTCAGGGCCCGGCATTGCGGGTTTCGGAATTCAACACCTGCACAGTTTTTTCAAAAAGGGCCTCCGCCCGCTCGGGCGTGGAGCCTATACACACCATGCCGAGTTTACCGTGTTCGGACAGGGCGCCCAGCAGGTGAAACATGACGCCTTCCTGGGTAGTGGCATCGTAATGGATTTTGTAGCAGATGGCGATGTCGATCAGGTCTTCCGGCGACAAGCCTTTGTAGTCATCCGAACTCAGGCAATCGGTGGCAAAATAATACCGCGTCTGGTTGTTGGGCATGTGGTATACGCCGGTATGGTGGTCGTAGTAACCATCCGTAAGGAATTTGAGCATCAGGTAAGGATGCGTGGTGCCGCCCTTGCGAAGGTTGATTTCGATCGCATAATGTTTCCACCAACCGTCAGTTTCTTTTACGGAGACGAAGTCTATCCCAAAGCGGCCGATAACGCCTTCCTGGCTAAGTTCTTCTGCCACGCGATAGCCCATTTTTCCAATTTCATTGGCGTATGCCTGGTTGGCCGGAAAGGTGGCGCCCAGATATACCTGAGACGATTCGCCGCCCAGGAGCTGATCGTGGGTGGATACGACTTCAATTTGATGCAAGGGGTTGATCCGGCATTGAACGGAAGGGGAGGTTTTGGAATCGCCTTCCAGGAAGGCTTCCACGATTCCGCCCATTTTTTCCATTTTTTCGGCAAAAACGTCGTACGTCAGGTCGGCAGCTACCATTTTGAGGTGTTGTCTCAGGTCTTCCTCTATGACGGGGTCATCGGCGTGTTCAAAGGAAAAAATGGCATTCCCGTCGCCGGAGAAACCGTCGTTGAGTTTGACGACCGCCCGGCGAAGCGCGGGATATTCCTGCCGGAGTTCGCGCATAGCCAGCACCACGTCGTCCATATTTTTCAAGTTTTCGCGTCCAGGCGGAAGCAGCAGGCCCGCCCGCCTTAAAATTTCCCTGCTGCCACTTTTCGTGCCCCAGTAGGCCAGCCAGGCCGGGCAGCCGTATAAGGGCACGCCTAATTGGAGGGCGAGTTCGTGTTCGAGGTAGGTGACATTAAACGCAGCGATGTGCGCAACATGGCCGGGCTGGATACAACATTTAATTTTTTCAATCAGGCGTGGCCGTGCCAGGATTTTTTCCGTCAGCGGCAAATGGGAAGCATCGCTGCAATGGAGCAGCGTCAGGCGTTGGCGCGAGTGCCGGGAAGTGATGCCGGGAAGCAGGTGCAGGTAATAATCGATGATCACCTCATCGATGGGCATGCTGCTGAGATAGATGACATGGGTGCGGGGCATCCGCAGCAGCAGCAGCAGGCAAAGCAGCCGCTCTTCATAGTGGTTGACGCCCCGGATTTTTGCCAGTATTTCGGCATCCAGGCTCAGGCTTGGTACAATAATAACCGTTTTGGGGGCGAGGGGGTCGGGGAACTGGCGTTCGAATTGTAGGACCAATTCCTGTTGTATGGCTATGAAACGCGCCATAGACCCCGCCCAGGAAGCATCACCGGTAGCTGTGTCCATCAGGCTGGCAGTTGGTTAGTGACGATAAACGCCCTACAAGATTAAGGCGTTGTATTGCGCTGACTACTGATGCAAGCTACATGCAGAGCTGATTTTTGCCCGTTGGAATGTTTTCACGCCCGGCTGGCGCGCCCGGTCAAAGCAAATTGAGCCGGTGCCGGAGCGCCGAACTGAACAACAGATAAACCTTGCGTTTGCCGGAGACGCGGAAACGCTCCTGGGATATGCGCTGGGCGGGAGCCCGCCTGATCTTGACAAACAGTTGGGTATAATATTTATAGGCCAGGTAAACGCCGAAGCGGGCGCCGTCGGGCAGCCTTCGGATGCCGTCGAGTGCAGCCTGGAAATCGGCGTGGATATCTGCTTCGATGCGCTTTTTGTCGGCATTGTCGAAATACCGAAAATCCACGCCCGGGAAATACACCCGGCCCCGGTCGTCGTAGTCACTTTTTATATCGCGCAGGAAGTTGATTTTTTGAAAAGCAGCACCCAGGCGGCATGCCGGCGCTTTCAAGTCCTCATACCGGGTATCGTCTCCTTCGCAGAAAACACGCAGGCACATCAAGCCCACGGCTTCGGCCGAGCCGTAGATATAGGTGTTGTAGCCCTCCGGATCGTAGGTATTTTGGTCCAGGTCCATCTCCATGCTCCGCAAAAAGGCGTCGATCAGCTCCCGCCCGATACCGTATTGCCGGACAACCCGCTGAAGGGAATGCAAGACCGGGTTGAGGCTGATTCCCTCCTCCAGGGCCCGGTAAGTATCTTCGCGGAACCGGTCCAGCAACTCCCGCTTGGGGTACTGATGAAAGGTGTCGACAATTTCATCGGCAAACCGGACAAAACCATAAATCGCATAAACCGGCGCCCGGAACCGCCTGTGAAACAAGCGGATCCCCATAGAAAAGGAGGTGGAATACCACAGGGTGATCAAGCGGCTGCATTCCGCGCAGGCGGAGTGATAAACGTTGACGTGATTCATACGCAAAAAGTTACGCCTTTCGGTGGGTTTAGTTTTTATGTTTGGCTATTTCCTGCGCTACCACCTGACCGCTGATCAGGGAGGGCGGTACGCCGGGCCCCGGCACGGTCAGTTGGCCGGCATAGTATAAATTACTGACCCTTTTGCTCCGGATTTTCGGTTTCAAAAAAGCGGTTTGCATCAGGGTATTGGCCAGGCCATAGGCGTTGCCTTTAAACGCATGATAATCCTGTATAAAATCGGTATGTGCATAGGTGCGGCGGTAAACGACCGATTCACTGATGCCTTGCCCGGTGAGCCGGGCCAGGCGTTGCATGACCAGGTTGTAGTAATGCTCGCGGATAGCGGGCGTGTCTTCCAATCCGGGCGCTACCGGAACGAGGATGAACAAATTTTCGCAACCTTCCGGCGCCACCGAGGGGTCGGTAACGGACGGTGCGCTGACATAAAATAATGGTTTTTCAGGCCATTGGGGGGTTTCATAAATCTCGCGGGCATGCCGGCCAAAGTCTTCGTCGAAAAACAGGTTATGGTGGTGCAAACCTTCCAGGCGTTTGTTTACGCCGACATAATAAAGCAAACACGAGGGCGCCATAGTGCGCGATGCCCAATAGCGGTCGGTGTATTGCCGCGTTCCGGGCCCCAGCAGGCAGGTGTCGATATGATGATAATCGGCCGCGCCGACCACGAAATCAGCCGGAAACTCCCGGCCGGCGGCGGTGACGACCGATTGGGCGCAGCCGTTGGGCGCCACAATCTGGCGCACCTCCTGGCCCAGCTCCATTTTCACACCCAATTCCTGCGCCAATGCCGCCATTCCTTCTATGATCTTGTACATACCACCCATCGGGTACCAGGTGCCCAAGGCCATATCGGCATAATTCATCAGGCTGTACAGTGCAGGGGTTTTCTGTGGTGTGGCGCCCAAAAAAAGCACGGGAAACTCCAGCAGTTTGATCAAATTTTCATTCCGGAACAAGGAGCGTACATGGTTGGACAAAGACGTGAACATCTGCAGGCGAAACAAGCTGGCAGCGATCCGCCAGTCGGCAAACTCCAGAATACTATGGCTCGGCTTGTGCACAAACTCGTTCATGCCTACCCGGTATTTATATTCCGCCTCGGCCAGGAATTTGCGCAAATTCGCGGTACTTCCCGGCTCATAGCGCTCGAATAAAGCTTCCAACGCGGCCATACCGGCGGGCACTTCCACCCGTTCGTCCGGACCAAAGTACACGGCATATGAAGGGTCAAGCCGGATCAATTCGTAATAGTCCGAGGGCCTTTTACCAAAACGGCCAAAAAATTGTTCAAACACATCGGGCATCCAATACCAGGACGGACCCATGTCGAAGGTGTATCCCTGGGTAATAAATTGGCGGGCCCTGCCGCCCGGAACCTGGTTTTTTTCCAGGATCGTCACGTCAAATCCCTCCTTGGCCAGGTTACAAGCCGCCGACAGACCGGCAAAGCCGGCCCCGATTACGATTACGCGTTTGGACATATGCTCCGATCTTTTTTATTTATTACACGTCTGGCCCTATCCGCATTCGATGTGTCGCCAAACTTCAAATCAACAAATCAACAAATCCCCCCCTGCCCATACTGGCATCCGATATAGTGCCAAACAGGAAGCGCCCCTATTTTGTTTAATAATATAAAAAAATAGCTAAACAGAATTTTCCTTTCCGGTCCGGCGCAAAATTCCGCTTAGGAACGATGAAAGAATAAGTTCCTTAAAATAAAGGGCGCCGGGTATTCAACAAATTGCGGACCTTTGAACCCCGGAATGCTTTTCTTTGCATTTTTGCCCATTCGAACGCAAGATGGACATTTATACCCGCAAATCGCAGTGGAAATGGTATTTAGCTGCCGGAGGCATAGCGATTATCATCATTTCCCTGCTTTACACCAAGTACTTGGCGGACCGCCTGGTTGAGCGCGAGAACCAGCAAGCCCAACAATTTGCCGAAGCGATGCGGCAGGTCGCCCGGACGGATGTAGACCTGAACTGTGATTTCACCCTTCCCGGCCGGATCATTGAAGAAAACACAACGGTGCCGGTAGTGGTGTTGAATGAGACCTTCAAAATAGAGTATTACCGGAACATCGACAACCGCAATTTCGACACTATGCCCATCGCGGAGGTTCGGAAAGCGCTGGACCGGATGATTGCAGACGGAGCCGATACTATTATCATCAACGTACCGCCGGATATTCACAAAACCCTCATTTACGGGCATTCCAACCTGTTGGCCCTGCTGCAATGGTACCCCTTCATCCAGTTCATCCTGATTGCCGTGTTTATCGCCTTTGGCTATATGGGGTTCAGCGCGTCGCGGCGTGCGGAGGAAAACAAGGTATGGCTGGGCATGGCCAAAGAGACTGCGCACCAGCTCGGTACCCCGATAACTGCCATACTTGGCTGGGTGGAAGCCCTCAAGGCGGCGAACGACGATAACCCGGTAAATCAGGAAATGCTGGATGAATTGCGCAACGATGTAACCCGGCTGGAATTGGTAGCCGACCGTTTTTCAAAAATCGGCTCGCAACCCGAGCTCCGGCCGGTCAATATTTACGAGCAGCTGGAAATTTGCCGCGATTATATGCAACGCCGGGCGCCGCGCAAGGTCACCTTCGATTTCCCAACGCCGGCCGGGCAGGAGGTCAAAATAGTTGGCATCAATGCGCCCTTGTTCGACTGGGTCGTCGAAAACCTGCTGCGCAATGCCATCGACGCCATGGAAGGCGGTATCGGCGTCATTACCGTGGTGGTATATGAAGAGCCCGGATTTGTTTGTTTCGATGTGAGCGACACCGGCAAAGGGATCCCTGCCGGCAAATTCAATACGGTCTTCAAGCCCGGCTACTCCACCAAAACGCGGGGCTGGGGCCTGGGATTGTCGCTGTCCAAACGCATCATCCAACAGTATCATAAAGGAAAAATTTTTGTAAAACGGTCCGAACCGGACAAAGGGGCCACCTTCACGGTGAAGTTGCCACGGTACAAACCGTGAGACCGTTCCGCCCCCCTCCGCCTTACACCACTGCTATGCGTCTTCTTATCCTACTTTTTTTGCTGCCGCAATTCCTGCGCGCCCAACTCCAGCAGATCGGCCACCTTCCCTATGCGCCGGCTACCCTCGCCGGGTGCTGGCATTATGTGGACAACCAGGGCAACGAGTACGCACTTGTAGGTACCAGCAAGGGGCTCAGCATCGTCGACGTGCGCCAACCGGCCCAACCGGTGGAGCGGTTTGCTGTGCCTGGAATAACCAACAACTGGCGCGAGGTAAAAACCTGGGGACATTTTGCTTATGTAAGCACCGAGGCGAACAACAGCGGTATTACTATCGTCGATTTGAGCCAATTGCCCGTAAAAGTGAATTGGAAAACCTGGTTCGGACCAGGCACGGACACCCTCGTCCGGAAAAGTCATGCCCTTGCCTGCGCCGACGGGTACCTGTATATTTTTGGAGGCACCCAGACAGGCGTCGTTATTTGCGACCTGGCAGACCCCTGGAATCCCTCCGTTCGAAGTATTTACAGACAGCAATACGTGCATGACGGCTATATCCGCGGCGACACGCTTTGGAGCAGCGAGATTTATGCCGGCCAGTTCAGCGTGATCGACGTGTCGGACAAGGCTCAGCCGGTGGTGCTGGCCACACAACCCACGCCCGGCCGTTTCAACCACAATTCCTGGTTATCCGGCGACGGGCGGACGTTGTTCACCACCGACGAAAAACCCAACACGCCCGTGGCTGCGTTCGATATCAGCGATCTGGAAAACATCCGCTCGCTTGACCGGTATTTCCCCAGTCAAAAACCGACGTTTGAAGTACACAACGTGCGGGTTATCAACGACTTTCTGATCAACCCATCCTATGGCGGTCAGCTGACCATCGTAGACGCCCACCGCCCTGATATACTCATCGAAACCGCCTGGGCAAGCCTGGGCAATTCGCTCGTTTGGGATGCCGACCCGTATTTGCCTTCCGGCATCATACTGGCTACGGCTAAAAACGAAGGCCTGTTTATTTTCCAGCCCAACTACAACCGGGCCGCTTACCTGGAAGGCCGCGTGACCGACGCTGCCACCGGACAACCGCTGGCCAAAGCTAAAGTAGTGGTTCAAGGCAGCGCTAACAGCGATGCCAGCCTACCCGACGGCTCCTTCAAGACCGGCGTGGGGCAGTCCGGCACGTATACGGTACAGGTAGGAAAGATCGGTTATAAACCGCTGACCGTACCCAACGTAGCGCTCAAAGCCGCCGAAACCACCTGGCTGGAACTGACCCTCGAGCGGTTTTGACCGCATCCGTCAATTAACTTTTACATTTTGACTTAAACAGCATGCTTTCTTTTTTAAAGGACGGATTACCTTTCCCATCCGAGTTTCCCAAAGGAGCCATACTGCTGGTCGACAAGCCGCTCGGCTGGACTTCGTTCGATGTAGTGAACAAAATCCGCTTCCGGCTAACCCGCCGCCTGGGCGTCCGGAAATTCAAGATCGGCCATGCCGGCACGCTCGATCCCCTGGCCAGCGGCCTGCTCGTTTTGTGTACCGGCGAATACACCCGAAAGATCGAATCCTTCCAGGCGATGGAAAAAGAATACCAGGGAACCATCACCTTCGGCGCCACCACGGCATCGTTCGACCTGGAAAAGCCGGTGGATGCCACTTTTCCGACCGGCCACCTTACCGATGCGCTGCTTCAGCAAACCATCCGCCGGTTCATGGGTGAAATCGACCAGGTACCCCCTATGTTTTCCGCCGTGAAAGTGGGCGGTAGGCGGCTGTATAAAAACGCCCGGACCGGCCAGGAGATGGAGCTCACCCCGCGAAAAGTGCGCATCGATGTACTCACCCTCGGGCCCCTGCGACCGGTATCGCCGGCGCCAGCCGGCGCGCCACCCGCTGTGCTCAACAAAAAAGGCGCTCCGATTTACCTGTATCCCGATTATCCGGAGGGTATGCAAGCCGATTTCCAGGTGGTGTGCAGCAAAGGCACCTATATCCGCTCGTTGGCCCACGGCCTGGGGGAAGCCGCCGGCACGGGCGCCTACCTCAGCCGCCTGCGCCGGACCCGTACCGGTGGCTTTGCCGTATCGGACGCCTGGACGGTGGATGGGCTCGCGGAATGGATAGACGGCGGACGGCCGTAAAAATTCACGCCCATACCTATGGCACATGCCCTATCTTCGCCTGACTATGATCACCCCCCCCCGCATTGGCGCATTATTCCTGTTATTTTTCCTGATCGCAAGCGGCGCGTGTACGCACGTGGCCTCCCGCGAAAGCAAACAGGCGCCGTTGCCGCCAGCCTTGCGCAACCCGCATTTGCGGGCGCTGCTGGCCGAATTCGATCGTTTTTTTGCCGACTCGATGGCCCGCTCCCAAACGCCCGGCGCCGCCCTGGTCATTGTAAAAGACAGCGTCGTTGTTTTTCAACGCAGTTATGGCCTGAAAGCCAGCAACCGGCCCTCGGACACCATCGGCCCCAACACGGTATTTCGCATCGGGTCGTTATCCAAAGGTTTTGCCGGTGTGCTCACCGGTATTTTGGTGGAGGATGGCCAACTCCGTTGGGACGACCCGATCTTGCGTTATGTACCTGAATTCCGGCTTTCCTCCCCCGAACAAACGCGCCAGGTACAGCTTGCGCACTTGCTGTCGCACACCACCGGCCTGCCCTATCATGCCTATACCAACCTGGTGGAAGCCGGCTATGACCTGCGCTTTATCGCCGGGCAATTTGCCCGCCTGCCGCTTCAGGGCAACCCGGGCGCCGTTTTTAGTTACCAGAACGCCGCCTTTAGCCTGATCGGTGAAGCCATGGAGGCTTCTACCGGCAAAACCTACGCGGAACTGCTGATGAAAAAAATCTTCCGCCCGGCCGGTATGATCCATGCGTCTGCAGATTGGGAAAGTATCCGCCGCTGCGCGGACCTGGCCCTGCCGCACGTGTATACCGGCGCCGGCTGGCTGCCCGACACCCTTACGCGCCGGTTTTACAATGCCGCTCCGGCCGGAGGCGTGAATGCCAGCATAGCCGACATGGGTCAATGGCTGCTCGTATTGCTCGGCCACAAACCCGGGGTAGTGTCGGCCGGCACCCTAAACCAGGTGTTTCAACCCAGGATAAAAACCAACAACGAAAGGCGCCATTTCAACCGCTGGGCCGGGCCCAAAGAAGCCAGCTATGCCATGGGCTGGCGTATCCTCGTTCAGGAAACGGATACCCTGGTGTATCACGGCGGCTCTGTAAATGACTTTCGCAGCGAAATCGCCCTTCACCGGGCAGACGGCATCGGTATCTGCATCCTGTTCAACTCCGCCAGCCCGCTGGCGAACACTTGCATCCCTGCCTTTTGGGAACGGTACTGCGCCCGGCGGGATTCTATTCTGCGCTGGAAAGTAGCCCGGCCGGAATAAGATCGGGGTTTTGTCCAAACTTTTCAAATACAGTCCGGATCAAACAAACGGAAGCGCATATCTTGGCGTTTAGGAACCAATCCTTGCCCGAACAAAATTAAAAGCATTCATGCGCGCCCTTTGGCTTTCCACTTTACTGTTTTTTTTGGCGAGAAGCGTGTTTACCCAAACATTCTTTCCAAGCCCTGATCCCATACTGGAACAGGAGGTCCAGCCGGAACAAGCCAACGAGTGTTATATTTTTTTTGAAAACGCCAGTGGAGACACCTTGCAGCTGCGATGGAAGGCCATCGAGACCAATTTTCCAGAACAATGGGATATCGATTTGTGCGACTTCGGCGCCTGCTACGTCGGTATACCGGCCACCGGACTGATGAATCCGGCTGTGGGCGCCGAACAACCCTATCTTAAACTGATCGTTCAACCGGGCAATACGCCGGGTGTTGCCTGGCTTTGGTTCCGGGTAGCTGAAGCCGCCGAGCCCAACCATTTTGCCGATGTGTTTTTTAGCCTGCACACCCCGGGCGTTACGGCTGCCGGCGAAGCGCCACTGCCGCTTGTCCGCCTGTTCCCTAATCCGGCATCCGGCCCCGTCTGGCTGAAAAACCTGCAAGACCTTACCGTACAGGTCCGGCTTTTTAGTGCCGGCGGCCAATATTTTTGGTCCGGAACCCTGCTTCCCCAACAAGAAAATGCCCTGGACCTTTCCGCCTGGCCCGCCGGCACGTATTATATGCTCGCCGCCGGCAAAACATACCCGGTCATTCGTATACCCTAAACCGCTGAATCAGACTAAACCGGCAAGGGATCACCGCCCATATTCGCGCCATTCAACCTCGCATTTCGCTCTGTTATGAAAAATCTGATCACCTTTCTGCTCTACTCGCTGTCCGTCACCGCCTTGCTCGCACAGGCAAAAAGCGAAAGCCGCCTGCAAGTCCTCAGCGCCGGCCTCACGGAAACCACCCTGCAATTAACCCTGACCAGTATCGACCGGACGGCCGTGTCTGCGCCGCAAGGCGAAGCCGTGGTGATCAGTATCGGTGCTGGTACGCCGCTTCTGGAAAAAGGCGCCCCGGATGTGCCAAAATTCAGCACTGCCCTGATGATCCCCAACAAGGGCAATATGCAGGTAGAAGTGCTCGCTTCAGTGTTCGATGACTATCCGGACATCGAGATCGCTCCATCAAAAGGCAACCTCAAGCGGACCCAAAACCCGGCCAGCGTACCGTTTGAATACGGCCCGGAGTACCAGGAAGACCGGTTTTTTCCCGGCGCCCTTGCCGAATTGCAATCGCCCTTTATCCTGCGCGATGCCCGCGGGCAAGCTTTGTGGATTTATCCGGTGCAATACAACCCCGTGAAAAAAATGATGCGGGTGTACCGGTCCGTCACACTCCGGGTGTTTTACACCGGCGGCGCCGGTAAAAATGAATTGGCCGGGGGACCGGTACAGCCGGAAAGCCGCGCTTTTCAGGAGTTGTACCGCCAGTTCTTTGTCAATGCCCAAACCCCGGCGGCCGGCCGCGGCGGTATACAGGAACCGGATAAAATGCTGGTAATCGCGCCGGATAACCTGACGGCAGCGCTCGAACCCCTGGTCACCTGGAAACGCCAAATGGGCATCCATACCACCGTGGTTCCGGTATCCCAAATTGGATCTTCCAGCGCTGCGGATATATCTAATTTTGTAAAAACCTACTTCGCCCAACACGCCATCACCTACCTCCTGCTCGTGGGGGATGAGACCGCCGTCGAACCAGAAATGCGCCAGGACGGCGACTTTTATTCCTGCGACAACTGTTTTGGCTATATAAGCGGCGACGACCACCTGCCGGAAATTCTCGTCGGACGACTCCATGCCAACACCCCCGAGCAACTGAACATCATGGTCAACCGCAACCTCGAATATGAAATCAACCCCCTGATCGACAGTACCCAAAACTGGCTGGCCACCGGTATGGCATCCACATCGGATGAAGGCGCAGGCATCGGCGACGACGGACAGGCCGACTGGCAGCAAGGCAACGAGTGGAAAACGACCCACCTGGCCGACGGTTATGAACAGTACTGGGAGTTTTACGACGGCTCGCACGGCCCCGACTCCCCCACTCCCGGCGATGCTACCGCCGACGCCGACGGCAACCCGACCAACGCCCCCCTGGTTGACCTGATGAATACCCGCGGCGTTTCGATCTATAATTACACCGGCCACGGATGGGAACAAGGCCTCGTCAGCGGCAACTTCAACACCGATGCCGTCGGGAACCTGCGCAACACGGGGCGCTACCCAATTCTGATCGCCGTGGCCTGTTGCGCCGGTAATTTCACCAATGGCGAGTGCCTGGGGGAAACCTGGCAACGCGCCGGCGACGCCAGCACCGGCGAACCCTGGGGCGGTATTGCCGGCTTTTTTTCCAGCGACTACCAAAGCTGGAGCCCGCCCATGGAAGGACAGGACGGCATGAACCAATACCTGGCTGATGCCGACGGCGTGAACCTGAGGCCATCCATGGCCGGCATGCTGGCCTATGGGAATGCCCGGATGATCGCCGCTTATGGCCCGGGCGGTGAAATAATGGCCGATTTTTGGAACCCCTTCGCCGAACCGTCCACCATGCCGCGCACCCGCCGGCCGCAAGCGCTCAGCGCCAGCCACCCCGATTCGATCAACTTCGAATCGCTCAGCCTTGCCGTAGCTTGCCCGGTCGAAGGCGCGCAGGTGAGTTTATACTGGGAAAAACAAACCTGGGCTGTTGCCACCGTTGAAAACGGGATAGCCGTGCTCGAGTTCGCTCCTTTCAACAATATCGGCGAACTGATCGTCACCGTCACGCAATTCAACCACACGCCATACCAGGGGTCGATCGTAGTCAAACCCGCCACCAAGCCCTTCGTAGTCAGTCAGCAGGCCCAGATAGACGACAGTGGCGGCAACAATAACCAGAAGGCCGACTTCGGGGAGTCCGTTACCTGGAACGTTTTGCTGCGCAACATCGGCCAGGGTACGGCCAACGCCGTTTCCGCCACCCTGAGCACTAGCAACCCGGCGGTGACGATCACCAATGGCCAGGCGACGCCCGGCAATTTGAACAGCAACGGCGCCGTACTGGCCGCTTTCGCTTTTGTTGTCCGGGATGATATCCCCAATGGCGTATCCGTCGAGTTCACGCTGACCTTGCAATACAACGACACCATCACTTACGCCACCACCTTGCCCCTGACCTTGTTTGCACCGGCGCTCGAAATCGGGTCGTGGACCATCGACGATTCCATCAATGGCAACGGAAACAAACGGCTGGAAAGCGGAGAAACGGCGACCCTGCGCATCATCAACCGCAATACAGGCGGCTCGAACAGCCCGGATGCCCTGGGCACACTGACCGCCCTGACGCCATACCTTACCGTCAGCGATCCCGTTTCATTGGGCAACCTGGACGCTGCCACCGGCGAAAAAGCCGCTTTCTTCTATCTGAGTGTGTCGCCAAATGCCCCCTCCAGCCTCACGGTCAACCTGAGTTACAACCTTTCCGCAGGGCAATATACCGCCGTTGAAACGCTTGGCCCCCTTATGCTCAACGCGATTGTAGAGACGTTTGAAACCAACAACTTCAGCGCCTTCAACTGGGAGGCTGCCGGCGATAAATCCTGGCAAATCACCACTGCAAATCCCTATGTCGGCCAGTATTGCGCCCGGTCTGGCACTATCACACACAACCAATCGAGCAGTATGCAACTCAGCTTGCTGACGATGCAGGACGGCCTGGTATCCTTTGCCCGCCGGGTAAGCAGTGAAGCCGACTATGATTTTCTGCGTTTTTACATCGATGGCGTGGAATTGGGCGCCTGGAGCGGCAACCTGCCGTGGGGCGAGGCTTATTACCCGGTCAGCGCCGGCCAGCACCAATTCACCTGGAGCTATGAAAAAGACGACCTGGTGTCCAACGGCACCGACCGCGCCTGGGTGGATGAAATCACCCTGCCACCGCATCAAATTGTGGTGAACGCCGTCGCACCGCCGATGGACTGGCAACCGGCGGTTCAGGCAATGCCCAATCCCAGCACCGGGCTGGTTACGGTCCGGGTAGTTCTGCCGGAAGAGCAAATGCTGGAGATACAGGTTTTTGACTGCCTCGGGCGCCGGGTGCAAAGCTACCAACCCGCCCGGCGCACGCCGGCCGGCGTCTTTACCCATACGCTTGATCTGAGCGCCAACGCGCCGGGAATTTATCTGATCTGCGTTCAGGCCGAACGGCGCCGTCAACAAGTAAAGGTGGTGGTTCAGGGCGCCGGCGAGTGATTGCGGGGGTCAATGCGCCCGCGCTTTATCCGGTTGGTTGGCGGTCTCCATGGCCGTGATCGGCAGTTCGACAAAGAAGTCGGTGCCTTCATTCTCGCGGGTTTCAAAGCGGATGGCGCCGTCCAGCGCTTCCACTATTTTTCGGCAAATGGCGAGGCCGAGGCCGCTGCCCGAGGTTTTAGTGGTAAAGTTGGGCTCGAACACGCGTTTTTGGATTTCCGGCGGGATGCCGCCGCCATTGTCGGTGATTTGCACTATCGCGTGTTGGTCGCGGCGGTAGAGGGATACGCGGATCTCCCCCCTTCGATCGGATGGAATAGCCTGTATGGCATTAATGATCAGGTTATTGAACACGCGGATCAAGTGGTTTTTATCGCCGCTGATATGGAACCTGTCCGCCGGGATTTGCAGGTTCAGGTGTACGTCTTTTTGCTCGCTGAACAGGTCGTACACACTTTCGACCACATCGTTCAACACGAGGTCGTGTTTTTGCTGGATATCGAGGTTGGCAAACATAGAGAACTCCGAAGCGATCTGCGCCAGGGAGTCGATCTGTTCGATCAGGCGGGTTATGGCTTTTTTCAAATACGCGGCAGCTTGCGCCGGCTCAGACGACACGCGCTCCAGCTGTTGCATGGAGAGTTTCATGGTAGTCAGCGGGTTTTTGATATCATGCGCCACTTGCCGCGCCATTTCGCGCCAGGCGCTCTCGCGTTCGAGGCGGATGAGTTGGGATTTGGACTCTTCCAGTTTTTCCACCATGCGGTTGTACTCTTCGATGAGGGCGCTCAACTCGTCCTGCGCGTCCCCCTGATATACCAGGGGTTGATTATTATCTTCCAGTTGCAGCTGCCTGATTTTGGACGAGATCAACTGAACCGGACGGATAATAGATTGCGACAAGAGGAACGACACCGAATAGGCGATCAGGAGCAGGAATACATAGGCGCTGGCCAGCATGCCGATAAAATCTGAAACTTCGGGGCCGATTTTCCGGTCGGACAGGTAATAGGGCACCCCCAGGTAGCCGAGCAGTTGGTTCTGACCGTTGAGCAGCGGCAGGTAACGGTTGGAAAACTCCGCATCAGCCACCTGCTCTGCCACCACAGCCTCCCGGTTTTCTCCTTCTGTGAGCATGGCCCAGGCTTGCGGGCTCATCCGGCTGGGCAGTATACCCAGCTGGGCAAGGTCATTTTGGGAGGAAAACAACAGATCGCCCTCCGGCGAGAACAAATTGACATCGGTGGAGAGGCTCGCCGCCAGGGGGGCTACCGTGGCAGGCAAGGCGCGTTTCAAGGTATCGGAAGCGGGGCTTAGCTCGGCCATCTGCGACCGCAAATGGGTCAGGAGCGCGTCGGCCCGGTTATCCAGGTTGGCGCGTTCGGCATCCTGGGCAGCCCGGGCAAAGTGTTGGTAGGTGAGCAAGCCGATACCGATGAAAGCCAACCCGATCAGGGCAAAATTGCCATAATGAATCCGTTTGGCCAGCGAACCCTTGGTAGAAAAATTGAATTGGTAATATGCCGGTAAAAAATGTACATACGTATTGAGCAGCGCCAAGGTAAAAATGAACAAGGTGGTCAGGGCAAACAACACGGAAAACAGGTACAACTGCTTGTACCAGCCCCCCAGCGACCGCCCAACGGCCGCTATCGTTTGGCCATTCGCCGTTTTATACACGGCGTCCACCCGCCGGGGCGCTTCGGACAATTGCTCCTGCACCGCCCCGCCGGGCAGCGATTGCTGAAAAACAACCTGGTTCACCTGGCCCTGGTCCACAATCAACCGGCCGTCATGCTGAACAGCAAAATCATATTCCGACAACCGGGTCAGGTTTTTGTACGGCAGAGGATAAAACAATTCGGAGTATACCCGGGTGGGTTGCGGATAGTGATGCTCGAAAAAACAATAGAGCTCCGCCGGCTGCGTGGGGTCGCCCATCCGCAGGGCAGGTATACGCATCAGGTAGCGGAAAATACCATCCGCGCCGGTCAAATACCGGATATCCGGCGCTCCCGGCAATGGCGCCGCCTGGGACCAGTTTTGATCTACTACAAAACGCCGGCCCTGCGCCTGATCCTGCGGTAAAATCAACCCGTCTTTATCAAAAGCAAATACCGTCAACCGGTAGTGCTGGAACAAATAACTGTGCGGGTAAACCAGCGCGTTCAGGCGCCGGCGCAATTCAGCGGTTTGGGGCTTGAACGGCCAGGGCTTCAGCAAGCGGTTGATCTGCGTGTCGCTCCGTACTTGCGCCAACACGGCCGCCAACTGGGGTTCGGCAAACGTATCCCGCTCGGTAGCCAGCGCCTGTACGTACGATTCCCGGATTCCCTGATCCTTTAAGTAGTTGTAGCGGTATAAGAGCAAAGCAGACGACAAGGAGAACAACATCAGCCATAGGACCAAACCTCCAAGCCCCGGCGTTTTCATTTCCAGAAAAAAGTCAAACGCGGCTACATAGACCAGGGCGAAGCCTGCTATATACCAGGCGCTCAATTGCAGACCGCCAGGGTAGCCCAGGCCTATGAAGTACAGCGCCAGGGCCGACCCCACAATCCCCGCTGCCCGGTAGGCGCCCGGCAATTCCAATTGGCGGGTGGTCATGATCAACCGGTGTGCAAACAGAAACAAAGCCAGCAGCAGCAGAAAAATTCCGGCGAAGGCCAGGACGCTAAAACTGTTGAAATTTAACAGGTTGTCAAAATCAAACGTTATGGCCGAATGAAAAACCAGCTGCCGGCAGACGCCTATGCCAACCAACACGCTTAGCATCACCAGCAGGTAGCATACCACACTCAGGGTGAGCCGGACAGGCATCGGTGGCAGGTGGGTCAGGTTATCCGTGCGGAAAGCGCGGTGAAAATACACCATCAGCCAGAGCAACAGGACCAGGTGCAGCAGCCAATCGCCAAGCGAGTTGCCGATCAGGCTGTAGGTATCGAAGCGCTGCGCAAAAAAGGGCAGCTGATCAAAGGTATGAGCGGTGAACCCGGTGCTGCGGTTCAGCCAGAACAAGCTGCCTACGATGGTCAGCAGAAAGGCAGCGCCAGGCAGCGCCCAGCCTTTTTTGGCCCATTGCAGGGCAAACTTGAACGCTACAGCAAGCATCAAGCCCAGCAACAGGCCATAGGCCAGCAGTTTTAACCATTGCACCCAGGCGGCCTGTACAGCGCCATTGGCCTGCAGCCAGCACAAATCGGCGCCGTTGATCTGAATGGGATGCCCGGTTGGCTTCAGCCGGAGCCCTACTTGCCTGGATATAGATGGGTTTGCCGGAAATAGTCCGCCGGATTGCTCCTGGCGCGCAGCACCCAAGGTAAACCGGATCGGAACCAGCAGCGTCAGCGTTTGTGCCGGACCAAAATTTTGGCGCCTGGCATAGTAGTACCCCAACGACAGCTGTAATACCGCACGCTCCCCGGCTTTATCTATTTCAGCCAACTGTTCGCGCTGGGGCAAAGCCTTGTTATTAGAGGCAAAAAGTATGGAATCGCCTGCGTGGATCAATACCGTGTACGGCTTGGCAGCCTGCCCGGTCAGGGTGTTGATCCAGTCGGCCGGATGGGCAACCGGCTGGCCGGCGGCGCGGGCGCGCAGCGCCGGTTGTTGCTGGAGCACCCAGGCCTGCGCTTCCGATTCCTGCCCGGCCAGGTATGCAGAAATTTCCGCAGCATACTGTTGCAACAGCGCCGTATCTTTGTATCCGCGGTCGGCAGTGATTGCCACCGCCAACAGAATGGCTCCGGCCAAAAGGTACAGGAGCAGGCGTTTCATCATAATCTGCGGAAAATCTTTCACTCGCCCGGAACCGGGCCGGGACAATATCAGTTAAAAAAGGGATAAAAACCGGCTTTTTAGTCCGTGCAAAAGTATAAGAACAAAGTTTACGCCAATACTAAAATCTAAAGTAAAAAAAGTTGCGGCGGGTTTCAGAGGTGCACGTTGGGGATTTTAACACAGCACTTCAGCCCGTGAAAGAAAAACTGCAAATCGCTCTGCCGCCTTTGCCCCGAGTAGTCGGGGTGGGGAGGAAAGTCCGGACAACACAGAGCACCGCACCACCTAACCGGTGGGTCCTGCCGCCTGCCCGGGCAACCGGGCGGTGCAGGAACAGACAGGGTCACAGAAAACAACCGCCCCGAACACTCGGGGTAAGGGTGAAAATGTGCGGTAAGAGCGCACAGCACGCCGGCGCAAGCCGGTGCGCGGATAAACCTTGCGGGTTGAAATGCCATGTACACCTTGCGCTCCGCCCCGGCGGAGGGCGTGTTGCTCGCACGCCGCGTCGCTGTCCTGATCCCGAGTACCCGGGAGGGACGCGCCAGCAAGGGGGGTAGGCAGCGCAGAGTTCCGCTGTGAAGCGGGACCCAGATAAATGGCAGAGGCTTCCCCGCTCTTCACGGGGTTGGGGAGCGACAGAATCCGGCTTACAGATTTGCAGTTATTTTTTTTCACGCTTGCGTAAAGCAAGCTGGCATAGTTTCGCGGATGTTCTTTCAGCGCTACTTCGTGGCGCCGGTCCAATCACTTTCCCTTATTTTACCGACCAAAAATATGAAGCGCCTTACCTTATCTTTGATTGCCATAGCCGGCATGCTCCAGCTCTGGTCCTTTATGCCAAAACCGACACGTATTATCTTTTTTGGCGACAGCATCACCGAGGCCGCCGTGCAAGCCGGCGGCTATATCAGCCAGCTGCGCGACTCCCTGCCCCCCGACGCATACGAACTGACCGGCGCCGGCATCAGCGGCAACAAAGTGTACGACCTCTACCTGCGCCTGGACGACGACGTGCTCGCCAAACAACCCGACCGGGTGTTCGTCTTCGTCGGCGTCAACGACGTGTGGCACAAGCGCCTGCTCGGTACCGGCACCGACGCCGACAAGTTTGAGCGGTTTTACACCGCCCTGATAAAAAAAATGCAGGCGCAGGGCATTCGCGTAACGCTTTGCACACCGGCCGTCATCGGCGAAAAAACCGACTGCACCAACCCGCTCGACGGCGAGCTGAACCAATATGCCCAGATCATCCGCCGGCTGGCCGCGCAAATGAACTGCGGTTTGTGCGATCTGCGGCAAGCCTTTTTAACCTGCAATCAGGCACAGAATCCACAAAACCGGGAAAAAGGCATCCTGACCACCGACGGGGTGCACCTGAACGCCGCCGGCAATACGCTGGTGGCGCAGCAAATGCTGATCGAAATACGCCGTTAAGCACGCATATATGGAATTGCTACCGCTCATATTATTATCTGTTGGCATTGTTCACCTCGCCCGCAATCTGCTGGAAACGCCCAAACGGCTGCCGCTTTGGGACCGCGTTCTGTCCAGGGTCTGGTTGGGGTCCGCCGTCTTTTTTGCGCTGGCGCAAATCCCGCTCTTCCGGTTTCTTGGCGCATGGTACGGCGAGCTGATTTACCTGATCCTGCTGGCCACGGTGTATCAGCTGCGCAACTACCATCCGGCCCGCTTGTATGCCGTTGCCCTGCTGCCCTATGCCGCTATCACGGCGTTGAATACCCTGTTGCGCTGGGTGGTTCCGGATTTCTTTAGCCGGTATCACGAGTATTTCGAGCCGGCTCAGGTATTTGCGGCGCTGTGGCTGATCGGTTTCGGTATTTATGCTTCCGTGCAGAATAAAAAAGAACAGAAACAACGGCGCCGGGAGGAAGAACAAATCCGGGCGGCCGAGGTCCGGAAAGCCGAACTGGAGCACCTCGTGGTCGAACGCACCGCCGAACTGACCGCCCAGAAAGAAACCCTGGAAAAGACCCTCGCCGACCTCAAATCAGCCCAAACCCAACTGGTGCATTCCGAAAAAATGGCCTCGCTCGGCGAACTGACCGCCGGCATCGCACACGAAATCCAGAACCCGCTGAATTTCGTCAATAATTTCTCCGAGCTGAGCGTCGAACTGGCGCACGAACTCCTGGAGGAAATGGGAAAAAACGAGCCGGACAAGGGCCTGGTCCGCGACCTGGTGCAGGATCTGGCCCAAAACCAGGAAAAGATCAACCACCACGGCAAACGGGCGTCGGGTATTGTCAGCGCCATGCTCCAGCACGCCCGCACCAGCACGGGCAAAAAAGAACCCACCGACCTCAATGCCCTGGCCGACGAATACCTGCGCCTCGCCTACCACGGCCTGCGCGCCAAAGACAAAAACTTCAACGCCAAAATGGTCGCCGATCTGGACCCGGCAGTTGGAGAAGTGGACGTCATTCCGCAGGATTTTGGGCGGGTCCTGCTCAACCTGATCAACAACGCTTTTTACGCCGTGACGCAGCGGAAAAACAGCGCCCCGGAAGGCTACGAACCCACGGTGACGGTGTCGTCCAAACGCACGGCCAAAGGGATCGAAATTCGCATCCGCGACAACGGCACGGGCATCCCCGACAGCCTGAAGGCCAAAATTTTCCAGCCGTTTTTTACCACCAAACCCACCGGGCAGGGCACCGGCCTGGGGCTGAGCCTGGCGTATGATATCGTGACGAAGGGGCATGGGGGCACGATGGAGGTGGAAAGCACGGAAGGGGAAGGGACGGCGTTTGTCATTCGACTAAAGTAAAAAAGAGATTTTTGCACTCAAAAAACAGAACGCGTCGCAAAAAAATCGTTTTTTGCACACAAAATAGGCTTCATGTCGTTTTCCGCTACACAACCATTCGACCTTCCACGGCTTCCGCCACTCCTTCAATTCGATACACCGGCGCTGCAGAAAGCAGTCCTGACGGCGAGAGTCGAGCTGGCGGAATTGAACGGATATGCCCATGCGATCCCCAATCCTTTGTTGCTGATGTCGCCTTGGGTAATTCGGGAAGCCGTGGCGAGCTCGGAAATTGAAAACATCAATACAACCATCCTGCGGGCGCTACAAAACCAGTTGCTGCCGGAGGAACGCCGGTCCTTGCCTGACAAGGAGGTTTTACGGTATCGGGACGCTTTGATTTGGGGATTTGAAAACATGGCCGGGATTCCACTATCCGGCAGGTTGATACAGGGCATGCACCGGCAGCTTATGGCAAATGACCAAGGATTCCGCCGAACACAAAATTTCATCCAGAACAGTATAAGCGGCGAAGTCATTTATACCCCGCCCCCGCCTCAGGCGATACCGGATTTGATTGCAAATCTTGAAAATTTTATTCACGACGGCGCATCCGGTATCGACCCGCTGATAAAGGCCGCGCTGACGCATTACCAATTTGAAGCCATCCACCCCTTCAATGACGGAAACGGAAGGACCGGCCGGATGTTGATTGTGTTGCAGCTCATCCACGACAGCATTTTGCGATTGCCCATTCTATATGTCAGCGGTTTCATTATACGCAACAAACCCGATTATTACAAGTTGTTGCGGGGCGTATCCGAATACGGGGACTGGGAAGCATTCGCGCTGTTTATGCTGGAAGGATTTCACCGACAGGCAAAAGCAACCAAGCAAACCCTGTTTGCGGTAATGGAATTCAGGGAAGTATTTCGAACATCCTTCCGGAAAAACCTGCCCGCCTTTTACGATGCCGATTTGGTGGATGCGTTGTTTTCACAACCTATTGTCACAGCGACCAAAGTGGCAGAGCAGATCAACCTGCATCGAACTACTGCATCCCGGTATTTACAGCAAATGACACAGGCAGGGCTGCTCCGTTCACAAAAGGAGGGAAAGAACCTCTTTTACATAAACCACCGCTTGTTAGCCATAATGAGCGGATTGTAGTGATTTAGCGGTGAAGGAACGGAGTTCATTATTCGGTTAAAGTAAAGGAGTTCGCCTAAAAATGGTATCGGTTCAACATCAATTTCAAATGAAAACAGCCGCGCTTCTTTTCATCCATCTCGCCCTCCTTATTCCTGCCGCCGCCCAGCAAGCGACCGGACGGCGTTTGTTATTCAATTATTTGTCAATCAAACCTGAAAATGAAGTCAAAATTTATTCTAATTGTCGCCATTTTCCTGGTTCAGATAGCTGCCCGCTCCCAACAGCCCGGCAAGCCCGCTATCAGCTACGACACCGACTACCTCTCCGAAGAATTCCGCCTGCCCGGCGGCATTCCCGGCAATAACGTCAACTGCATCGTGGAGGGGCCGTACGGCTTCCTCTGGTTCGGCACACACGCCGGGCTGATACGGTACGATGGGTATGAATTCGTCACCTACGGACCAGCGGAAGGCGATACCCTTGGCGAGACAAGTTCCCTGACTTTTCCCTACGTCGAAAACCTGTACTGGGACCGCTTCAACAAACTCTGGGTGAGCACTTACGGCGGCGGACTCTTTCGCTTCGACCCCGAAACCGAGACCTTCAAACATTTCAAAGCCAACCCCGACGACCCCACCGCCATCCCGCACCAACAGGTCATGTGCGCCACCGAGGATGCGAACGGCGAACTCTGGTTCGGCACGGCAAAGGGGCTTTGCCGCTTCGACCGCAAAACGGAAAAATTCACCTCCTTCTTTGCCGACCCGGCCGACCCCAAAAGCCTGCGGCACGACCAGGTGCATAATTTATACGTGGACAAACAGGGCGTCCTTTGGATAGCGACGGGGCAGGTGTTGTGGAACCCCACACCGGGCGGGCTGAGCCGCTATCACCCCGAAACCAATTCGTTCAGCAATTATGGTTATTCCGGCAGCGAACCCTACCTCGGCGCCGTCCGGCCCATGCTGGAAGACAGCCGGGGCAACTTCTGGATAGGCACGACCGACGGCCTGTTCAAGATGGACCGGCAGGCAGGTACTTTTGAAAAAATGCCTTTCAACCCCCATGCCCTCCACCCGCCGGGGTCAATGCATATGGAAAAGGTGACTGTCCATGCGATTTACGAAGACCGGGCAGGCGGTCTGTGGGTCGGCATCATCGGTGTCAGCGACTATGCTTCCCATTTGTCGAGGTTCGACATGGAGGCTAAAACCACCGAATATTTCCGAATCCCAACCTCCTGCTGGCAGGTGCTTGAAAGTTCGGATGGCACGGTATGGGCAGCCGGCGCAGGGGTGGGCGGGAAAGCTTGGAAGCTGAAACCGAAGACACTGGAATTTGACCTCCAGCGTGGCGGGGATATCAAAGCAGCATTTCCCAAGTCCCAACTCTTCAAGGATTTGAAGGTCGAACCTTCTTACAATTTGGACGGCCCCTATGAAATGACCATTGACCCCGCCACCGGAGTCTTCTGGGTGCAGTACTTCCTGGTCAATTACGCTACCAACCCTACCCAGACAGGCTTGCCGGTACTTGCTAATTATGACCCCAAAATTGACAGGTATGCGTTTTATCCCCTGCCTGGTTTAAACCGTGATTTCGCAGACCGTTCACTACCCGGCAACTGGTATAACCCCGCAGGTATGGCAGTTGACAAACATGGCAGAATCTGGGGCACTTACGGGCACGAGGACATCGGCATTTATTCTTTCGACCCCAAAACCGGGGCAATCCGGCATTTTACCCATGACCCGCAAGATGCAAACAGTCTCAGTTCCAATTTTGTGGTCAGCATGATGATGGACAGCCGGGGGGAAATATGGGCATCCACTCACTGGGCGGGCATCAACCGCCTGGACCCCGAAACCGGAAAAATCAAGCATTATACCCGGTTCGATATCGAGGGCAAAACTTCGACATCCGGTGCAAAGGCAGTTGCATATACCCTCCTGGAGGACAAGGAAGGCAAAATATGGGCAGGAGGGGATTTCTCCGATGGAGTAGATGCCTTTGCGGTCATCATTGACCCGGTTACCGACAGCATAAAAGATTTTCCATTGCCGGAGGCTTTTAGCAGCACTTCCATCCGATACATCACCCAGGACCCGGAAGGCAGGTGGGTTGATTTTGTATTGTTTCAACGTGGGTTGTGTACCTACGTTGTAGATGAAAACAGGTTTTCGTTTTCAAATACCGGAAACGGCAATTTGCCATTTGATAATATCGCAAGCGCCCAGTACGATAAAAAGGGAAATTACTGGGTAGCCGCCAGGCAGACAAGCGATTTTGTTTTTTGGCCCGCAAGTGCTACTTCGGCTTCGGAAAAATACCTTTTTAAAAACAGCACCAACCTGAGCAGCAGAAGCAGGCAGGTTGTCGTGGGGCCCGGCAATGGCCATCTGTATTTCCTGAACGATGAAGGCTGGGCGGAAATAGACCCCGAGAACCTGGATATACGCTCCCCTGCCAATGCTTCCAGCACCCGTGTGGTAAATCTCTACGTGATGGGCGAAAAGCAGTCGCCGCAAAAAGGCGGCATTTTGTCCAAGCCCCTCTGGATGCTGGATGAAATAACCCTGCCCAACGATGCGGAGACCTTCGGCTTCCGTTTCACCGATTTTAATTTCAGGGATGCCAACACCACGTACCAATACCGACTGTATCCTTATGAAACGGATTGGCGGAAAACCGACCAGGAACCGGTTGCCAATTATTACAAAATCCCGCACGGCGAATACAGGTTTCAGGTCAGGGCAATCCAGGTCAGTGGGCAATTAAGCGAGCAGCAGGCGGAATTGAAAGTCACCATTCTGCCACCCTGGTGGAAAACCTGGTGGGCGTACACCATCTACGGGCTGCTCTTGCTGACGGGCATTTACTTTTTTGACCGCTTCCAACGCCGGCGCATCATCCAGCAGGAGCGGCGGCGGGCGCTCGAAAAGGAGGCAGCCCAAAAACGGGAAATCGAAAAAGCCTACGCTGACCTGAAAGCAGCTCAAACCCAACTCATCCAGTCCGAAAAACTCGCTTCCCTCGGCGAGCTCACCGCCGGCATCGCCCACGAAATCCAGAACCCGCTCAACTTCGTCAACAACTTCTCCGAACTGAGCGTGGATCTGGCCAAAGAACTGGCCGAAGAACTGGAGAAAGTGGACATGCCGGAAAAAGACCGGGACTACATCGGCGGAATCCTCGGCGACCTGACCCAAAACCAGCAAAAAATCAACCACCACGGCAAACGCGCCGCCAGCATCGTCACCGGCATGCTCCAGCATGCCCGCAGCAGCACCGGCAAAAAAGAACCCACCGACCTCAACGCCCTGGCCGACGAGTTCCTGCGCCTCGCCTACCACGGCCTGCGCGCCAAAGACCCGAATTTCAACGCGGCCATCGGCACCGGTTTCGACCCAAGCGTCGGCAAAGTGGAGCTCATCCCACAAGACATGGGCCGGGTGTTGCTCAACCTGATCAACAATGCGTTTTACGCCGTTTCACAAAAGGCGAAGCAAGGTTTGGAAGGTTATGAGCCTACGGTTACCGTGTCCACGCAAAAAACAGACGGTCAAATTGTTATAAAAATCCAGGACAACGGCACGGGCATCCCCGACAGCGTGCAGGCCAAAATTTTCCAGCCCTTTTTTACCACCAAACCGGCGGGAGAAGGCACCGGCCTGGGGCTTTCACTGGCTTATGACATTGTGGTGAAGGGGCATGGGGGCACGATGGAGGTGGAAAGCGCGGAAGGCGAAGGGACGGCGTTTGTCATTCAACTACCCTTTGGCAAACCGTGAAGTGCCATCTATAAACCAATTTTTGTTGTTTATTTTAAACAATAATATTACTTTTGCTTAAAATAATCAACTTTTATATGAAAAGTAAGAAGCATCTCCTTTTCCCAAAACATCAAAAGATTATGGAGCAAGTAGGCGAGAATATCAAGTTGGCGCGGAAAAGGCGAAAACTTACAACCATTCAGGTCGCTGAACGGGCCGATATCAACCGCACAACACTTTATCAGGTGGAAAAAGGAAACCCGGGAGTCTCTATGGGCGCTTACTTCAACGTAATGCGGGTTTTAGGCTTACAGGATGATTTTTTAAAGCTCGCTTCTGATGACGAATTAGGCAGGAATCTTCAGGATTTGAGTCTATTGTCTGGAAAATAAATATGGCTGCGAGCAAAACGAATATATGGGTCTACGCACATTGGGCGGGCATGAACGCTCCCAAATGCATAGGTATTCTTTCTGCTCATCAGGCAAAGGGCAGGAAGGCTTTTGGTTTCGAGTACCATTCAGATTGGATTCGTTCCAAAGAACAATTGCTGCTCGATCCCGACATAGGCTGGTTTTCAGGTCCGCAGTTTCCCCCCGGGAAAGAAAACTTTGGCCTGTTTCTAGACTCCATGCCCGACCGATGGGGGCGCACCCTGATGAAAAGACGGGCTGCAGCGTGGGCAAAAGAAGCCGGCCAGCCGATCCCAACGCTGTACGACATCGATTTCTTGCTTGGTGTGCAAGACGAAAGCCGGATGGGCGCTCTGCGTTTTAAATTGGAATCCGACGGTCCATTTTTGGCCAATGATGCCAACTCTCCGGTACCTCCCATGGCATCTATCCGCGAATTGCAGCAGGCCGCTGCCGCTATCGAGTCCGATATGGATAACAAGTCCATTAAAAAGTGGCTCGCTATTTTAGTGGCGCCCGGCTCCTCCCTAGGTGGCGCCCGGCCTAAAGCCAACGTTTTGGATGAAAACAACAACCTTTGGATTGCAAAATTTCCTTCCAAAAACGATACGCTTGACAACGGTGCATGGGAATTCCTGCTATATAGATTGGCATCAAACGCAGGCATTATCATGGCTGAGTCCAAACTGCTAAAGGTGGGCGGTAGCTACCACACCTTTCTGACGCGACGGTTTGATCGTACGCATGGCGAACGAGTTCATTTCGCCTCAGCCATGACCATGACCGGCAACACTGAGGATACGATAAAGGAGCATCCGGCGAGCTATCTCGATCTGGCCGAGTTCATCCGGTTTTCAGGGGCCGATATCAAGATGGATTTGCAGCAATTGTGGCGGCGAATTGTATTCCATATCGCTGTCTCCAACACAGACGATCACTTGCGCAATCATGGGTTTTTGCTATCCCCCGGCGGGTGGCGCCTGGCGCCGGCCTTTGATTTAAATCCCTCCACGGACAAAGACGGACTGGCGCTTAATATAGACATGGACGACAATGCCCTTGATTTTCAATTGGCAATGAGCATCGGACAATATTTTCAATTGACCAATATAGAAATGGTTGAAATATTGGAGCAAGTAAAAAACGTGGTGAAAGGCTGGAGGGCAGTTGCAAAAAACATAGGCATTGCAAAGCACGAACAAGAACTAATGGAGGCCGCGTTCAGGTGGTAATTTCCAGCCCTTTTTTACCACCAAACCGGCGGAAGAAGGCACCGGCCTGGGGCTTTCACTGGCTTATGACATTGTGGTGAAGGGGCATGGGGGCACGATGGAGGTGGAAAGCGCGGAGGGCGAAGGGACGGCGTTTGCGGTGATTTTACCCGGTAAAAACCAATGAAAGGGAAAACAATAGATTTGTTGCCAAAACGCCTGACTTTGAAGGACTTCGACTCAACCGGGAGGAAATCGCCGGGCGGCTTGACATTGCCCGACTCGACAACTACCTGGCGCTCATCGCCTCGTCTGCGCTGGAAGCCCGGTGGCGGAGCCTTCAAAAGTTTCTTGCCTTATGATGAATCTCGAACAAATCGCAACTCAATTCCCCCCGCACCTGTCGCCACAAAAGCAGGCCATGCTGCGGGAATACTTGCAGTGCGTGATTGTAGAAATCCTTTTTGAAAGTCCTTTTGCTACAAAATTCAGCTTCCTGGGCGACACCTGCCTGCGCCTGGTGCATGGTAACACCCGATTTTCGGAAGACCTCGATTTTGACAATTTCGGCTTGACAGATTCCGACTTCGACGCCGTTGCCGCCCATGTACAAAAAGGGCTTGAGAAACAGGGCTACCGGGTGGAGGTATCCAACGTGCACCGGGGCGCCTATCGATGCAAAATCCGTTTCCCCGGCTTGCTGTTCGACCAGGGGTTGAGCGGGCACCGGGAAGAAAAAATCCTCATCCAGCTCGACTCGGAAAGCCAGGGATACGCTTTTCAGCCGCAAACCTTCGTGCTTGCCAGGTTTGGCTTGTTCACCCGCTTAATCGTGACGCCGCCGGAGCTTTTGCTGGCGCAAAAACTGCATATCCTCAGCAATCGCCCCCGCGCCAAGGGGCGGGACTACTTCGATGTGGTGTTCCTTTTTTCGCAAAATCACCTGCCGGACTACGGCTACCTCGAAGCCAAAATGTCCGTCGGAACGCCGGAACGGTTGCGAACCGCGATTTTTAAGTTGCTCGACCAGGTGGACCTGAATGCTTTGGCAGCCGACGTCCGCCCCTTTCTTTTCAACCCCGACGACGACCGCCGCGTACGATACTTCCGGGAGTTTTGGGAGCAGGTGAAATTGTAAACCTTTTTTCACCACCAAACCCAGCAGGCAGGGCGCCGATTTTAAATACATGGATGCCCCAAGGCTCATCAGGTCCATGCAGCAAGCTTCGTCCGATTTGTCGCTCGACCACCTGTGGGTCATTTATCCCGGAGAAAAACGATATCTGCTTTCGGAACAGGTGACGGCGCTGCCTATGCAGGAAATTGATTCTATTAAGTAGTTCAGCCGGCAATTGTATTTTAGCGGTTTATTGTCCATTTCAAGACAAGACAAATTGAATATTATCTGATATTTTTACCCAACGCCCTTTCCTCTGGCGGGCACAACCGTAAAACGATGAAAATCCTTGTCGTAGACGACGAGCAGGACATCAAAATCCTGTTCGAGCAGCGCTTCCGCCGCGAAATCCGCGAAGGCGCTTTTGCGTTCATGTTCTGTTATTCCGGCGAAGAAGCGCTGGCATTCCTCCAGGAACACCCGTCGGAGGCCATCCTGATCCTGTCGGATATCAACATGCCGGGCATGAGCGGCCTGGAGCTGCTGCGCCGCATCCGGGAAAAATCGCCCCAGCCCCCGCCCCGCATCATGATGATCACCGCCTATGGCGACCCCGAAAAACAGGAGGAAGCCATGCGCCTGGGCGCCGACGACTTTTTGCACAAGCCCCTGGATTTCCACGCGCTGAAACATAAACTAACCCATCTGCCATGAGCGCCAGACACAAAATATTGGTCGTGGACGACGAAGACGACGTCGCGCAACTCATCCGCCAGAAGTTCCGCCGGCAAATCCGGGACGGGCAATACGAGTTTGTCTTCGCGCAAAACGGTGTGGAGGCCCTGGCCAAACTTGCCGGATACCCCGATATCGATCTGGTGTTCAGCGATATCAACATGCCCGAAATGGACGGCCTGACGCTGCTGACAAAGATCACTGAGAACAGCCCTCTGCTCAAAACGGTGATCATTTCCGCCTATGGCGACATGCAAAATATCCGCACGGCTATGAACCGGGGCGCCTTTGACTTCATCTGCAAACCTTTTGATTTTGAAGACTTTGAGCAGACGCTGGCCAAAGCGCTGCGTACGGTCGAACAGATTAAAGGCACGCTCCAGGCCATTCAGGAGAACGATATTCTGAAAATGTACGTCGACGACAGCGTGCTGCGCTTCATGTGTTGTAAAGAATACGAGGCCTCGCTCTCGTCCACCGAAACCATCGAGGCCTCTATTCTGTTTGCCGACATCTGCGGGTTTACGGCTATTTCGGAGCGCGAACCGCCCGACGCAGTAATCAACCTGCTCAACCGGTATTTCGACATCATGGTCCAGGCGATTATCGCCGAAGGCGGATACGTGGATAAATTCATGGGCGACGCCGTGCTGGCCGTTTTCCGGAACGACGACCACCTTGCCCGGGCGCTCCGGGCCGCCCTGACCATCAACCGGCATACCCAGGCGGCAGTCGACTACATTTCGGGCGTTCAAACCGCCCTGCCCAAAGTATCGGTCGGCGTCAATACCGGCGAAGTGATCTGCGGCAACGTCGGCTCGGCTACCCTGCGGCGCTTCGACTTTACCGTTATCGGCGACGTGGTCAATACCGCCCAGCGGCTCCAGTCGGTGGCGCAACCCGGCCAAATCCTGATTACGCAACGGACGCATGAAAAGGCCGGCGCCGGATTCATGTGCCGGGAAATCGGGGAAGTGGCGCTGAAGAACAAGGCGAATTTGGTGCGGGTGTTTGAAGTGGCGGGCTAGCCAATCACTTTTTCTTGTTGAAATACGCATGCACGGCTTTGTCATCCAATTCAAAGGCAGCATCGGTAGAGCGATCGTAGGTCTGCTCCAGTAAAAACAGGTGATCATCTTTTGCAGCTCTGGTCCATTCTACTGTAATCATGCTTTATTATGACGGCGTTTCACCCTTTAATATTCGTTTAGCTTCCTCCCGGACCGTTTCATGAGGTACGGTCCGACCGGCAGCTGCTTGGGTCATGCCGATTTCAATTTTTCGTTTTTCCTCCTCGGAGATCAGGTTCCACCAATCTTCATCCCTGAGCAGGGATTCAAAAAGAGCCGCTACCTGCTTTAAAATAAGGGGATCCTCGGTTTCGTCCACCATGCGGTGGATAGATTCTGGATGGAGGATATCGGCGGGGTATTTCGCGTGGAGTCGGGGGAAGGCGAAACGACGGTGCGGTTTCAGGTGCGTTGGTGATGTTAAATGTAACATTTATCTCAGAAGAGTATTTATACTAAGAGAAATGTAGTATATTTATCTTTATTTCTTTGACAAAATTTGCATCTATGCCCTTAAGCATTATCGGACGGGAAAAAGAAAAAGAAAAATTAGATAAAATCCTGCAATCGAATCAATCTGAGTTTTTAGCTATCTACGGCAGGAGAAGAGTGGGTAAAACGTTCCTGATCCGCCAACATCTGAAGGAAAATATCGTTTTCGAAATTTCAGGGACTAAAGACGGCGCGAAAGAGCAGCAACTGCTCAACTTTTTCGGTGAATACCTCCGGCATACCCGCCGACTGAGCGAAACGCAAACGCCCGTGTCCTGGCATCAGGCATTTGAGTACCTGGCCGGGTATTTAGCCGACCTGCCCCGGCCGGCAACAAAACATGTCGTTTTTTTGGACGAGATGCCCTGGTTGGACACACCCAAGTCAGGTTTTACTTCAGCCCTCGAATTTTTTTGGAATCAACACGTATCCAAAATGGATCATGTGCTCCTGATCGCCTGCGGTTCGGCTTCGTCATGGATCAGAAAAAATTTAATCAATGCCAGGGGCGGACTATACAACCGCATCACGCAACGGATCAAACTGATGCCCTTCACTTTATATGAAACAGCGGTGTTTTTCCAAAGCCTGGGCGTAAACCTGCCGCACTACCAGATTCTCGAGCTGTACATGGTGATGGGCGGAATTCCATTCTACCTCAAAGAAATCGAAAAGGGGAAAAGTGCAACACAGTTGATAGACGATATTTGTTTTTCGCCGCAGGGGTTGCTTCGAGAAGAATACAACCAATTATATCATTCTCTTTTCAGAAATGCGGAACATCATATCACCATCATAGAAACCCTGGCTACCCGCCCACAGGGGATGACCAGGACAGCCATAGCTGCCGACACCAAAATAAGTGAGGGCCCCCTGACGAAAACATTGGAAGAATTGACCGAGTGCGATTTTATCAGCATCTACCAGCCGCTGTTCAATAAGAAGAAGGACGCCATATATAAACTGACTGACTTGTACTCGTTGTTTTATCTCAAATTCATACAATCCAACAAAGGAGCCGGAAGCAGAATATGGGAGCAATTGTCCAAACAAAGTGCTTACGCAGCATGGAGCGGTTATGCCTTCGAGAATATCTGTATGATGCATATCAACCAGATAAAGTCGGCGCTGGGCATCAGCGGCGTTTATACAAAACATGGTTCCTGGAAATTCAAGGGCGACGATACCCTCCCCGGGGCACAGGTAGATATGATTATTGACCGGGCCGACCAGATCATTCATTTGTGCGAGGCAAAATTCACCAAGGAAAATTATGCCCTTGCCAAGGATACCGCTGCTCATCTCAGACTCAGAAAAAGTATTTTCAAACAAGCCTCTCAAACCAAAAAGGCTATTTTTACGACCCTGCTTACGACCTACCCTGCCTTGCAAAACAGATACTACTTCGAAGAAATAGACAGTGAAATTACAATGGAGGCACTGTTTGAGCCTTGAAGGCCGAATCTGGCGATGTGAATATAGTTGGCGATTTGCTTGTACAATTCACGAATGGTTGATACGTGCCCACGGGGACACCTGGGTTTTGGGCGGGCGTTGTAATATCCTTCGTCCACATTTTTTTCAAAAAAATCCACGGGGACATGTAACTTATAATCCGCATATCAAATTAATGGATATCTGGATCCGTTATTTACACAAACCTCGTGCTATGAAAAACCAGATTATCTGCCTACTGCTCCTCCCCACCCTGCTCCATGCCCAGCAAACTGCGCTGCATGGCGTAATCACTATTTTAAACAGCCGCTTCGACAAGGGCCAAACGGAATACGTGCCGGCTGCTGAAATTCAGGAAATCGCCGCCCCGGCCGGCGCCGGCGTACGCTCCGGCGCCGACGGCCGGTTCCGCCTTGATATCGCGGGCCAGCCGGAAAAAGAACCGGTTTTCATACGGGTTACCAAAGCCGGCTACCAGGTCGTGAACGACGGAAGCCTGCAAATCCTGCCCGGCAATAACGACACGCTGCACCTGTTCCTGGCCACCAGTCGCTACCTCGCCGCGTCGACCCAGCGCTACTACGATATCGCCTATGCCACGGCCGAAAAAAACCTCCTGCAGCTGTACGACAGGAAAAAAGATACCCTTGCCGAACTGGAAAGCCAACTGGATGCCGATCCGGCGCAAATCAAATCCCTGCGGCACGACCTTTCCGGCATTCAGCAACAATTTGAAAAGATCGCCCCGCTGGCCGCCTACGTGGCCGGGAAATATGCATTCCTGAACGTAGACAACACTTCGCCGTTGTTTCAGGATGCCTTGCGCCTGTTCCTGTCGGGCGACCCTGACAGCGCGCTGCACCTGCTCCCAACCAACCCGGTAGCGGGCATGAGCCGGAAAGAACTTGCGCGAATGCTGGGTTTTAAAGCCGACCTGCACCGCATCCGCATCGAGCCGGACAGTGCAGAACAATGCTACCGGCAGGCGCTCCGCCTCAACGAGGACAACCCGGCCATCCGCTGGTGTCTGGCCGAATGCCTGCTGGATCAAAACAAGCCGGCGGAAGCCCGTGGGCATTATGAAAAATGCCTGTCGCTCGCCGTCGCGAAAACGGATTCGGCAACCCAATGCTCCCGACTGGCAGATGTTTACCATACATTGGGACAGTTCGCGGAGGAGGAGCAAATGTTGTGCCTGGGGTTAGCCCTCAGCAAACGCCTGGCTGCATTCGATACGGCTCAATATGCCTCCTACCTGGCATCGGCCTGCCATTTTCTGGGCGAATTTTACAGGGCAGCCCGGCGGGCGCCGGAAGCCGAAGCAATGTACCTGCGCAGCTTAGGCATATGCGAGGGGCTGGCCAATAAATCCCCGAACTGTTCGAATCTGCTCTGGTCGGAGAGTGCTCCCTCCTGGGCATATTGTGTGCAGAAAACAACCGGGCAACCGAAAGCGAACTGTATTTTTTGCGCAGCCTGGAGATTCTCGGGCGCCTGGCCCAAACCGACCCCATCCGGTTCGAACGGCTGCTGGCCATGAATGCGTCGGGGTTGGGTTGGGTGTACGCCACACAACAAAAAACAGCCGCTGCCGAAGACATGTATTTCAAAGCCCTGAAACTTTTCGAACGGCTGGCGCAAAACAACCCGCCACAGTTCGAACCGTATCTGGCGCAAACGGCAGGATATTTGGGCGAGATGTATTATCAAACCCAACAATACCCGGAATCGGAGAAGATGTTCCAACGGGCCCTGGAAATCTGGAAACGCTTCACGGAAGTGGACCCGGCGCAGTTTGGGCCGGAACTGGCCCGAACGGCGGTGAACTTTGGACATTGCTATTTTGTCGCGCGGAAAATGCCGAAAGCGGAAAAAATGTACCGGCTCGCCCTGGAAACACGCAAACAGCTGGCACAAGACGACCCCGCGCGGTTCGAGCCGGAACTGGCGGAAACAGCCTTCCATGTAGGCGCTTTTTACGATACGTTCGAAAAAACAACGGAAGCGGAAAAACGGTACTCGCAGGCACTGGAAATCTACGAACGCCTGGCGCAAGTCGACTCCCTGCGCTTCGAGCCCAACCTGGCCGGGGTGATGTACAGCTTGTCCAGACTCTACGACAATGCGAAAAAATGGCCGGAAGCGGAAACGATGGCGCTGCGTGCCCTGAAAGTTTGGGGACGCCTGGCCAGGCGCGACCCCGCGCAGTTTGAGCCGGCACTGGCGGACCATTTGTACAACATGGGGCTCTTTAATCAACACCTGCAAAAACTTCCGGAGGCAGAAAAGGCGCTGCTGCAGGCCCTGGAAATCTACGAACGCCTGACGCCACGCGACCCCATGCAATTCGGCGCCGGCGCAGCGCGGGTGGAGACCGAATTAGGTCTCCTGTACGTCCGGTTAGACAACCGGCCGGAAGCGGAAAAAATGCTGTTGCACGCGATGGATACCTGGGAACGCCTGGCACAACCAGGCCCGGCATCCACCCATCCAGAAATGGCCAGAACCATAATGAACCTGAGCGCGTTTCGCTATGACGATGGACGATTGGAGGAAGCCGCACGGCTGGGCGCCAGAGCCCTTACCCTTCGAACGCAAGCCCTGCTGGACTGGCAGCCCAATACCCGCGATGACTTCAACCACACCTATGCCTATACCGCCGCCCTGCGCGATTCCCTCACCGCACACCGCAACTACCCCGCCGCCATAACCCTTCAGCAGGTGCGGGCCGCCTGCACGGATACCCTTTGGGAAATCGATATAACGCTGCTGCGCAAGGCCGCTGAAGACTACGGCAACCTTTCCTGGCAATACCTCTTCAACCGCCAATACGCCGAAGCCCAACATGCGGCGCAAAAAGCCCTCGAGCTGGATGACAGCCAGCATTGGGTCATGACCAACCTCGGGCACGCCTACCTGCTGCGCGGCGACCTGAAAAAGCGAAGAAGGTATATCGGGAATACATGGATAAAGACGGCCCGAAAGCCAAATCCATGCTCCTCAAAGACCTGGACGACCTCGAGGCCGGCGGCGTAGTGCACAAGGGCATTTCAAAAGCGCGGAAATGGCTGCAGGAGCAATGAGCGGCGTTTGGGCCACCCTAATTCAGTCATATGAACCGATCAAAAATTCCGCCTGTGGAACCTGATCAAATTTTAGATCAAGGCCTCAACCCGAAATTCCCGGATTACCTGCTTAAAAGAGAGGAACTGGAGCGGAAAGGAGTTCATTTTCCAACGGATTTCTCGCTGCGGTCGAAATTTCACTGCGGGGAGTTCTCTCTTTTGGGCTCAAATGGCTAAAGTCGAACCCTATACCTGGCGGTGAATTGCATGGGTAGCAATGCCGCATGCCCTGCCGGGCGAAAGCGCCTCGCTACCGCCGAGCGTGTGCTGTGCATAAATCCGGAATCTTTCCTACCCCCCTTTTTCTCCCCCCGGTTGTTATTCTGAAAGAACCTGTCCACTCTACGAGGGATAACCACGAGATGCACACGTAGAGTGGGCAGGTTCCTGCGGAATGACAAGCGCGGGGAGAAAAAAGGAGCGCAGCTTGGGGTGGCGGGTTATGCGTAGCCGAGGCTCGGCAGTACCGAGGCGCCATATCGGTAGAAAAATGAAATTGTTTAGAAATGAATAAATTGGGTGATTGGCATTTGCCCCCCTTACCACAACGCCCCCACATCCCCATACACCCGGAACCCCGCCCAAAAGAAGGGGTGCGCCTGGGCGGGGGTCTTCTGGAACAACTCCAGGCGCGCCTGTTGCAAGGCCAGGTCTTTGGGCATACCCCGGCGCAGGTGGCGGTAAAAACCGACCATGAGGTCGGCCGTGCTTTGGTCGTGGGCTACCCATTGGGAGGCTACGACGCTGCGCGCGCCGGCATAGGTGAACGCCCGCACGAGGCCGATGATCCCCTCCCCTTGCAACAACCGGCCGCTGCCCGCTTCGCAGGCCGACAGCACCGCCATATCGGCGGCCAGCGCAAACTGGTACAAGTCTTTGGCCGGCAATGATTCGCCGGCGCGTTCGGGCAGCAAATAGGAATAGTCGCCCTGGCGGTCGTCGGCGCAGCTGTGGGTGGCCAGGTGCAGGATGCGGTACCGGCCGGCTTCGCGCCGGAAACGGTCCGCGCGGGCGTCAGTATCCAGCCAGGCGTCGCCGCGCAGCAGCGAAGCGATCGCTCGGACCTCCGCGCCGGAGTACGGCAAGGAGATGTATTGGTCATTGGACGCGCGCGGGGGGACCGGGTTTGCCACGTGAGGATTGCCTGCAAAGGGCGCTATGCCCAGCCAGGTTTTTTCGGATTTTCGGCCAGTTGGCTGTGCCGGTTCGAACAGGAAATCCGTCGACAAGGCATAGCAAAGGGCTTTTTGACCGGACCAAAACGGAAACGTACGAAAATTCCCCACATCTGCCGGAGGCCCGGTGAGCAGGGCTTCGAACGGCAGGTACCAAAGTTTGCCGTCGGGGATAAGGATCACGCGACCGGGCAGCAAGGGCGCTACGGGCAGCACCAGCTGGCGGTACAGCGATTGAGCCAACGCGACCAACTGCTCCAGGCTCCGGTCGTATAACGCGTCGCCGGGGTCGGCGGCCGCATAGTACGCGGTGAGGGATGTCCGGAACGATTGAATCGCCTCGTCCAGCGCTTCGTCCGGCCGCAGCGCCAGGGCGCAAAAGGTGTCGCGGGTGAGCACGAAGGCATATCCGCTGCCGGGCGCGGTCAGGTTGTACAACAGAATAGCCTGGTCCGGCGCCAGGCGATGGCGCAAGCCGGTGGTGGGCGTCTCGTGGCGCAGGACCCGCAGCCGGAAATAATCCGGATAGCCAGCTTCAATCCGGCGCAACAGGGCATCGTAAGCGAGGCGCCAGTTCAACAGATCGCCGTTGAGCCGCAGCCGTAAACTGTCGATCGTGACGCCGGCCGCACCTGGATATTTATCAAGCGCTTTTTCCGCCCCGGCAATGCGCTCCCGCAGGGCCGCTTCCGCCTGCAAAATACTGTCGGGCACACCAGCGTATTGCAAAGCGCCGCTTTGACGCATCGTTTCCGCGAGCAGAAAGGCCTTGCTTTGGCTGGCAATCTGAAACGCCGTTTCGGCATGCGCGGGGTCGTGGGTAGCGGCGTACAATTGCATGCGGGCATCGAGCCATTGCGCCAGCGCCGGATAGTCGCGGTCATAAAAGATTTCGCGGGAGCTGTTGACCGAAATTTCTTCCACCTCGCGGTAGAGGGTTTGGCCGGCCAGGGTAAAAAATTGTTCTGCGCGGATCAAAAGCGAAAGGTCGCCGGTAAGCCGGTATCGCCCGGCAAGCGAGCGGGCATAAAGCTGGCAAATTTCCCGGAACCAATCGCGGGGAAGCATCTTTTCGGGCTGCGCCGGCTCAAAGCCGGCAAGGGCGAAAGCCGTGTCGCAAAGGCGTGCGCTGCCCGCATAGTCGCCCCGGGCAAAGGGCAGCGCAGCCAGTTTGCCATAGAAGCGGTAGCGGAGCTGCGGGTTGCCGCCCAGCGAATCGGCGATGATTTGCAGGCCGCGGCGGAAGCAGGCCTCCGCTGGTTCAAACTGCCCGGCCTGCCCGCGCGCTTCGCCGAGGTACAGCCAGGTAGCCATGAGCTGCGGGCTTTGCGCGCCGTAGCGTTTTGTTTTAGCGGCAATGCAGGCCTCAAACTGACCGATGGCCTCCGGGTACTGTCTTTCCTCCAGGTAAAACTGTCCCAGGTATTGCAGAAACTGGATATAGTCGGGGTTCTCGGTGCCATGCTTCAGGTACTGGTCCCGGGCATCCAGCAGATGCGCCAGCCCCAGGCCGGGCTCGCCGGTTTTCTGGCAGCAGCTGCCAACTTTTACGTACAAATCGGCAAAATACGGATGCGTGGGATGGAGCAGGGGTTTCAGGTTGGCCAAAGCTGCCAGGTACTGCTCCTTAGCGCGGACATAGTCGTGCAAACCAAACCAGGCCCCGCCCAGGTGATAACAGGCCATCCCAAGCGAGCGCGGTATTTCCCGGCTGGCAAACACGGCCCGGGCCGGTTCGATTACCCGTATCGCCGCACGGTAGTTTTTTTCCGCATGGTAAACAGAACCAAGCGTGACATACATATCCGCCAATCCGGCGGCCTGTGCAGCGCTATCGGGTTGCAACAGCCGGATACCGTTTTGGAGCGTTTGGTGCGCTTCAGCAAAATGGCTCAGGTCGCGCAGGCCCAGGGCCAGGTGGTGGAGGCAGCGGGCCAGCCGGAGTGTATCGCCAGCCGCTTCGAATACCTGCAAATACTGCCGGTATAGCGGTAAAGACTCCTGGGACCGGTTTAGGTAGCGCAGCTCGCGGGCGACAAACATGCCGGCGTCGGCGGTTATGACGTGCTGCCCGCCATACAAACCGGCGTAAATATCCAACGCCTTTTTCGATGCGACAAGAGCCTCCCCGTGCCGGCCATCGCTGAAAAACGCGCGGGTTTCAGCGGTCAACCGCGCCGCCACAAGCGTATCGGCCCAAACTGGTGGCGCCGTCTGGGTTGCCGCTGTATTTAAAAATAAGATCAGACCGGCTTTAACCGGGAAAACTATCCGCAACAGATACCGCCGCCTCATAGGACAGAATTAACAGGAACTTTTGAAAGGGACAGGGGGTTTCGTTCGTAGAGAGATGAGACAGGATGTGCAGGATTTTTCAGGAACGGCAGCAAATATGCGAAAGCCAAACCAACCGAACCTTATCGCTTTACATAAAAGAGTACGGAAAAATTAGACCATCTCAGTCCCATCCCCTGCGAAAGAAAATCCGATACCATCCTGTCACCCGTCTACTGCGGTCTGACCCGCGGTATTTTCAACGCAAAAGGCAGCATCACCAGCGTAAACAACACCAGGGCTAAAAGTTCCCCGCCCAGAAGATACCAGGGCCATTCGCCGAACAGGTCGAGCAGCGTGGGGGTGGGCGGTTTTTGGCAGATATACATAAAATTGGTGCCCAGGCTGTAGTTCACGCCGGCGACGAATACAAAATACAGGTTTATCCACAAAAAAGACCTGCCCAGGCTGCTCCAGGAAGGCCGGAAGCCATACACAAATACGGCATACAAGATGCTCTGCACCAGTCCGATATGGACAAAAAAATACCGGATGTTCAGGAAATGCGGAAACGCCTGTGGAATGTCTGGCGTCAGCAGTGCCTGCAAACAGCCGGCCATGACCATAAAGTAGGAAATTTCAAACAGGAAATACGAGCGCCGCCACAGCATAACCGGCAGCAGCAGGTTCAGGAAATAGCACACATGGAACGGCAGGATAAGGTCGATGCGCAGGGGCGGCGGTTGCCGGAGCAGGTACAGGCTGGCGGAAGTCCACAAGGCCACGGGGATCAGGCTCATGACCAGGCCGGTCCGGCGTTTCAGGCGCTCCGACACCGATTGACGGCCCAGCCAGATCCAGGCCGTCATACTGGCTGCGCCTGCAAGCAGCCACCATCGGTGCTCGGCGCCCCAATTGATAAAACTGGCTTGAAAAAGGACCATGGCGAACAACGTTGAATGCTGGCTTTGTTTATAGCGAATGTATATACTTTTATAATGCGGCCAGCGGCGGCAGGCATTTTTCTATCGCCTGCCACCGGATTTGACATATGGCGAACCGCGGAGCCAAAAGCGCCATTCCCAGGCGGCGCATTCCCCGGCAGACGTCATGCCGATGCGGGCGCCGGCGGCGATATCCGCACCGGCCGGCCGGCGGCCGGTATCTTCCACCCGGATCTGCGCACCGGGCCCCAACAGGCTGTATCCCGTTTGGCTGGTGTGAAGCCCCAGCGCTTGTGCGAGGGCGCCGGGTCCGGTGGTCAGGGCCGGCGAAAGGTCGCGCATGCCTCTGCGTTCCAGCATGATGCCGAGCCCTTCCATCGGCTCCACCGCCCGAATCAGCACGGCATGCGCCATGCCTTCGGGGCCGGTGACGACGTTGAACAAATGGTGTATGCCGTAGCAGAGGTAGATATATGCCCGCCCGCCCGCCTGAAACATCACCTCCGTGCGCCGGGTACGCCGGTTGCCGTAGGCATGGCAGGCGCGGTCGTCGGGCGCACGGTAGGCCTCCACTTCCGTGATCAGGCCGGCCGTTCGCCCGCCTTCCAAATCCGTGATCAGCACCTTGCCCAGCAGCTCGCGCGCCACCTGCAGCACGTCGGCGCGCAGGTAAAACTCCTGCGGCAAGGGCGTATGGCCCAGCGTTGAAACTGCTTCTGGTTCCATTTCCATTAGAAAATGCTGGCGACGACGCCAGCAACGACGTTAAAAAATCCCCAAAAGACTACCACCCCCCTTCTTACTTCGTATTTTATATTTCGTACTTCGTATTTCGTACTACATTCACTCTTCCCAGTCAAACGACCGCTCCACGGCCTTTTGCCAGTACATATACAGGTCGTTGCGTTTAAACTCCTGCATGGCGGGTTCCCAGGTTTTGTCCACACCCCAGTTGCGGCGCACGTCGTCGAAGCCCGTCCAGAAGCCGACGGCCAGGCCGGCGGCGTAAGCGGCGCCGAGGGCGGTGGTTTCGATCATTTTGGGCCGGATCACCGGCACGCCGAGGATATCGGCCTGAAATTGCAGGAGCAGTTCGTTGACGACCATGCCGCCGTCCACGCGGAGCGAGGAGAGGCGGATACCCGAGTCATTTTCCATGGCCCGCAGCACTTCGTAGGTTTGGAAGGCGGTGGCTTCCAGCGCAGCCCGGGCGATATGGCCTTTGTTGACGTAGCGCGTGAGGCCGGCGATGATGCCGCGGGCGTGCGATTTCCAGTAGGGGGCGTACAGGCCGGAAAACGCCGGTACGAAGTATACGCCGCCGTTGTCGTCGACCGTGCGGGCCAGGGTTTCGATATCGGCGCTGTTTTGGAGGATGCCGAGGTTGTCGCGCAACCATTGCACCAGTGCGCCGGCGATGGCCACCGAGCCTTCGAGGGCGTAGTGCACGTTGTCTTTATCGAACTGGTAGGCCACGGTGGTCAGCAGTCCGAAATGCGACGGTATGGGGCTGGTACCGGTGTTCATCAGCATGAAACAGCCGGTGCCGTAGGTATTTTTGGCTTCGCCGGCCTCCAGGCAAGCCTGGCCGAGCAGGGCGGCCTGCTGGTCGCCCAGGGCGCCGGCCAGCGGAATACTCTGCAGCGGTTCGGCGGAGATGGTGGCGTAGTTCTGGCTGCTGGGCACGATCCTGGGCAACATTTGGGCCGGGATATCCAGCCGGTACAGCACTTCAGCGTCCCATTTGACCATATAAATGTTCATCATCTGGGTGCGGGAGGCATTGGTCACATCGGTGATGTGCAAGCCGCCGTTGGGGCCGCCGGTGAGGCGCCAGATGAGGTAGGTGTCCATATTGCCGAACAAGGCCAGGCCTTTTTCGGCGTCGCGGCGCAGGTTGGGCACGTTGTCGAGCAGCCAGCGCAGTTTGAGCGCGCTGAAGTAGGTGGCTATTGGGAGGCCCGTGGTGACCCGCCACCAGTCGTCGATCTCCCTTTCCTGGTGAAAGCGCACCATTTCGCTGGTGCGGGTGTCTTGCCACACGATAGCGTTGTAGTAGGGCCGTCCGGTTTTGCGGTTCCACACGACGGTGGTTTCGCGTTGGTTGGTGATGCCCGCGGCGGCAATATCGTCGAGCGCAATGCTCCGGGCCGCACGGGCCCGCGTGATCACTTCCAGGGTATTGCTCCAGATTTCGTCGGGGTTGTGTTCCACCCAGCCAGGCTTGGGGTAGATTTGTTCGTGCTCCTTCTGGCCGGAGGAGACGATGTTGCCCTGTTTGTCAAAAATAATACAGCGGGTGCTGGTGGTGCCCTGGTCGATGGCGGCGACGTATTTTTTCATGGTCCGGGAAAGCGTTTGTTGCGGGTTGCCGGCAGCAAATATGCGAAGATAAAAACTTGGCGACAATGGGCATTAAATATCCGTATAATTCAACCGCTTAATTTCCGTTTATGTTCGGTTCCTAATAAACCATGTCCGAACTTTGCGGGTTCAAACATACTTGCGCATCAATTTTCCCGATATGATGATTTCGTTTTTCCGAAAACCACTGTCCGTATTCGTTTTTTTATCCGTTGCCCCGGCGCTGTTTGCCCAAAATCCGGACCGCCAGGTCACGCGCTGCGGCGCCGTCAGCCGCTCGGAAGCCGTACGCCACATTTTCGTGGACAGCGACAACTCCAAATGGGTGGCCAGCGGAACGGGGGTGTACCAGGTGCGTGCCTGCGATTTGGCCAACCCCCTGGAGCTCCCCCCCGGCGAACGCTCCGCTTTCCAACTGGAAGGCGGCAACGCCGATGTGCGCTGGACGCCTGAAATTTTGCAAATGACGCTCGGCGCGGCCCCGGAAGTCACGGCGGCGTATTACGACAGCCGGAAAGATTGGCTCTGGCTGGGCACCCGCGAATCCGGCCTTTATCAACTGAAAACAACCCCCAGCCTCCAACTGCTGGCGAAATTCACTCCCGGAAACTCCCGCCTGAAATCCAATACGATCACCACTATCTTTCAGGACATGACCGGCCGCTACTGGATCGGCACCGACAATGGCCTGATGACCGGCACGCCCGGCAAATGGAAAGGCGAACTGGAAGGCTACGGCGTGCAACGCATCCGGGCCTTTGGGCCCGATTTGTACGTGCTGGCCGACGGCGAATTCTGGCTGGTGAGCGGCGGCGAGCGCTGGGATGCCATCAATATCAGGGAGAAAGCCCTCGAGGGCGAAGCCGAAGACTTCGACCTCGACCCGGAGGGCAACCTCTGGATCCTCTCGCGTATGGTCAGCTATTACAACCTGGAAACCGACGCGTTCGACGTGTTCAGCGGCGCCGAATTCTACACCAGCGAGTACGGCCGCTGCCTGGCCGCCGATTTGGACGGCGCCGTTTGGGTCGGCACCGACGACAAGGGCCTTTACCTGATTGACAAATCCACCTCGCTTGTCGTCAATTGTATGGTGGACCAGGAGATCAGCTGTACCGGCAACGGGCAGGATGCCGCCCTGCTGGTAAAAGTATCGGGCGGCAAACCGCCGTTTACCTATGCCTGGTCGGATGCCCGCTTGCAGGGCGACGCGCCCAAAAACCTGGGCGCCGGCAGTTATACCGTCACGGTGACCGACAGCAGCGGTAAAAGCAAATCGGCTAAAACCAAGGTCGAAGACCTTCGCCTGAGCATAACCGCCGAGCAGAAAAAAGCCGAAAGCGGCCCGGGCAAACAAGACGGCGAAGCCTTGGTGACCGCCAAAGGCGGCGCGCCCGGCTTTAAATACAGCTGGGATAACGGCGAAACCGCCAACCCCGCGCAGAAACTGACGGGCGGTACGCACCGCGTCACGGTGACGGATCAAAACGGCTGCACGGTCACCGCGGCCGTTGTGATCAGCCAAAAACTCGCCGCCCTCAGCGTCGCCATCGCCGAAACCACGCCCATCCCCTGCGCCGGCGGCAACACCATCCTGAAAGTGACCGTTTCGGGCGGCAAAGCCCCGTACCAATACGAGTGGAGCAACCCCAGGATGGAAGGCGATCAGCCGGCCGGCGTCAGCGCCGGCGCCTACACCCTGACCGTGGTGGACGCTGCCGGCGGCAAAACGACCGCCGGTATCACCGTCGTGCAGCCCGCCGCCCTCAGCGCCGTCGCCACCGCCCGGGCGCCGGCCAGCACCGGCAACGACGACGGAAAAGCCGCCGCTTCGCCCCGCGGCGGCGCCGCCCCCTACGCCTACCGCTGGGATAACGGTGAAACGACCGAAGTCGCCGCCCAGCTGCCTCCCGGCCCGCACACCGTAACCATCACCGATGCCAACGGCTGTACGATCACGGCGCGGACGGAAATTTCGGAAAATATCCTGCCGCTCAGCGCGGCCATTGAAGAAACCGGGCAGATCAATTGCAACGGCGAGCAAAGCGGCCTGAAAGTAAAGGTGAACGGCGGAAAAGCCCGTTCGAATTCCAATGGAGCAACAGCGCCCTGAGCGGCTACCAGCCTGCCGGCATCCAGGCCGGCGAATACACCGTCACCATAACCGACGCCGCGGGCGGAAAACAACCGCCACCGCGTTTCCAGATCAAACAACCCGATCCGCTGCCGCTGCCACCATCTCCCTAAAAGCCGCCGCCAGCACCGGCAAGTGCCGACGGCAAAGCCGCCGCACAGGCCAAAGGCGGCACCCCACCCTACCAGTACCGCTGGGATAACGGCGAAACGGAAGGGCGGGCGGTCAAACTGGCGGCCGGCAAACATGAAATAACCGTCACGGACGTGTTCGGCTGTTCCACGTCCACTGCGTTGGAAATGACGGAAAACATCCTGCCGCTTGCCGTGCGCATCCAGGAAACAGGGAAAATCGCCTGCAACGGCGGCAAACCAGCCTGAACGTCAGCGTAAGCGGCGGCAAAGCGCCCTTCAATACCAGTGGAGCAACCCGGCCCTGGCGGGCGCAACGCCCGCTGCCGTAGCCGCCGGCGTATACCCTGGCCGTCACCGACGCGGCCGGCGGCAGCACGACCACCGCTTTTCAACTCAAACAACCCGATCCGCTCAACAATACCGCCACGGCAAATGCCGGCCACCGCCGGCAGTTCCAACGGCAAAGCGCAAGCCCTGGGCGTAGGCGGCGCCGGCGCCGTACCAGTACCGCTGGGACAACGACGAAACGAGCCCCGACGCCGTCCGGCTTGCCGCGGGCGCCCACACCTTCACCGTCACCGACGCCAACGGCTGCACCGCCACCGGCAGCGTCAGGGTTACCGAAAATATCCTGCCCCTGTCGGCCACCATTAAAGAAACCGGCCAATCAACTGCAACGGCGGCCAAACCGGGCTGGAAGCGACCGTGAACGGCGGCAAAGGGCCGTTTCAGTATAAATGGAGCGATCCGGCGCTCCAGGCGACAAACCGCTGGGCGCCGGCGCCGGCAATTACCACCCTCACCGTGACCGACGCCGCCGGCTACCCAGGCCATCGCTTCCATTGTGGTCAAACAACCCGACCCCATCGCGCCGGCCGTCACCGTGCAGGCGCAGGCCAGCGCCGGCAATGCCGACGGCAAAGTGCGTGTACAGGTGCGGGGCGGCGCCGCGCCCTTCAAATACGCCTGGGACAACGGCGAAACCACCGATCTGGCCACCCGGCTCAGCCCTGGCAAACATGTGTTTACCATCACCGACGCCAACGGCTGCGCGGTGACCGGCGTGGCTACCATCCTCGAAAATATCCTGCCCCTCGAAGTCAGCGTGGAAGAAACCGGCGCGATCAAATGCCACGGCGAAACCTCCGGCCTCCAGGTGACCGTGCGCGGCGGCAAGCCACCATACCAGTACAAATGGGACAACCCCGCCTGGAGCGGCGCCGAGGCCGCCCGGGCGCCGGCCGCTACCTACGCCGTGCTGGTGACCGACGCCCGGGGAACCACCCAGACGGCCGTGGCCATCGTCAAACAGCCCGAAGTACTGGAAGTGGACGTCACCCGCATCGTCGGCGCCACCACCGAGCGGAGCGAAGACAGCAAGGCTACCCTGATCATCCGGGGCGGCACGGCCCCCCATTCGATCGCCTGGAACAACGGCGAAACCACCTCCACCGCCGCCAAACTCAACCTCGGAACCCATACGGTGACCGTCACCGACGCCAAAGGCTGCAGCGTGGCCCGACCTGTGCAGATCAAACAACGCATCCTGCCCGGAGCCAATGCCGCCGTGTTGCGCAACGGCCAGACCATCCGCATGGAACAGCTGCGCTTCGAGGCCGACGTTTCACGGCTGACCCCGGATGCCCTGCCTACCCTCGACGGCCCCTGCGATTTTATGGAGAGAACGGCAGCATCGTGATCGAGATCGGCGGCCACACCAACAGCACGCCGCCCGACGAGTTCTGCGACCGCCTCTCCACCGCCCGCGCCAAATCGGCCGCCGATTACCTGATCGCCAAGGGCGTAGACCCCAAGCGCGTGGTGTACAAAGGCTATGGCAAGCGCAATCCCGTGGCTTCCAATACGACGGCAGACGGCCGGCGGATGAACCAGCGGGTGGAAATCAAGATTCTGGCGCTGAAACGGGAGTAGGGGTTGAGGCACTTAGGGTAAGGCAGCCTTCATCCCCTGTGGAAAAATATTTTACCCCGCCTTTGCCGCAACTCCGCAGATCTATGGCGAAAGTTACCCGGCCCTCCGACACCTTTTTGCTCCCTGACAACGCCGTTCAGCACCCCCTGCAGTACTAAAAGACGTCGCAACTGCCTGTTTCAACCCACGTAAATATAGCGTTGTCTACAGCAAAAACGCTACACCGGGCTGTAATCCATGTATTGGCCGCCGCCATCGGAAATAGCCCAAGCGGTCGGAGGGCTACCTCAGGAGCCCTTTGAGGAAGCGAGATTCAGCCCTCCATGAGCCTCCATACCCTCTGTGAGCCTCTGTGGAACTGTCATAGTCGCGTTAAACACGCCCGACGGTCCAAGTCATCTGACCATCGGGCGCCCATCAATTGCCCTTCCCCTCAGCGGTGCGGCCCCCGCATGCGGGCGCCCGGCCCGCCCCAGGGGCGCACTTCGCCGGCTTTAAATTGATTTTCGCCTGCTGTTTCACCAACCAGTTTATTTTTCGCCGGCCTCCAACCGCAATGCCGGCGCAATGAACGCGCCTGAAACGTCGATGGCCCAGGTTTTCCTTGAAATCCCGCAAGGCCAACGTCGAATCGCCCCCAGCAGTGATGACGCGGACAGGTACCCCTGCCGCGGGCATCGACCAGATTTTAACCTTTTTTCCTGCATACTTTCATATAAACCGACCCGGACGCCAAAAGCCTGTTCGAGTTCCCGCCCGCCCCCGGCCAGAAAGAACAGGGTACCCAGCAAAATGCTCAGCGCCGCGCAGTAGGCCGCCAAACGTCCGGTTTCCACTTTGTACCCTTTCCGGGAGTGTTTGAAACTGGTCATCGCCACAACCAGAAAAAGAATCAGGAAACGATCCAGAAAAGGGCAGCAGGCCGAGAAAAAACTCCAGGCGGGAATGCGACAGGTGGCTGACGAGGTCGAATTCCGTTTGTTGAATACAAAAAAGGATCACCGAAAAAGCAACGGCGCCCAACAGCATGGCTACGGCGAATCCGGTCCAAAGCAGGGCGTTTTTCAGGATAAAATAACCTTTCGGAACCGGCTTGATGTCGCGCTCCCGGATCGTTTGCAGCAATTTTTCCGATGGTTTCATAATATTCAGGTTAAATTCAGAAAGGGTGTTCCGCGTGTTTCCGGAAGATTTTTTTGGCCCGGTTGATTCGAATGGCCACCGTGCCTTCCGGTATTTTCAAAATATCTGAAATCTCTTCGTAACTCATGTTTTCCAGGAATTTCAGGATCAGCACTTCTTTGTATTGTTCCGGCAATTGGGCCAAAATACGGTGTGTCAGTTTGTCCCGGTACTCCAGTTCTTCGGCTGCCTCCGGCAAGGTATCATCCGGCATCTCGGCATAGCGGGTATCGTCCCAGGGTATATTTTGGTTTTTACCGAAGGATTTTTTTTGCCGTAAAAAAGAAATCGCCTCGTTGTGTACGATCCGGTAGATCCAACTCGACAATTTCAGGCTTTGGTCCACGGCGTTCAGGTTTTTCCAGATTTTGATAAAAGCATCCTGCAGGATATCCGGCGGCTTCTTCGTCGGTAGCAAACGCCACCCGCTTGATATAACGCATCAGCTTTTCTTCATACCGCTCATACAGACAGGAGAAAATAATCCACCACTTCCAGCGACTTCCGGATGATTTCCAGATCACTTAATCCGTCGCATATAAATTTTGGGGTGAGCATGAGATCTGGATTTTCGGAAGTACTGAAATCTGCTTTAGTGTGCTTTAACCACTGAGTACAAAGTACACATTAGCACTAAAAAAAAAAACTAATATTTCTCTTGAACTCTGTGGTTCAAAAACACTAAAGTAGTCAATAGATTCGCCAGGAATTAATTCCCGCCGCCATTATTCCCTTTCGGGCCGTTACCATTGCCACCGTTGTTTCCATTACCGGGGCCGTTATTTCCTTTCGGACCATTTCCATTGCCGTTATTTCCTTTCGGGCCGTTGCCGGGGCAACCTTTATTCCCATTAGGGCCGGTGCCGATACAGTTGTTATTTCCGTTCGGGCCATTACCCAGGCAGCCTTTTTGGCCATTAGGGCCGGTGCAATTTGGATTGGCTTTGCAGTTCGGGTTATTGGCATTCAGGCAGGTTCCGCAGATAGATCCGCCTTTTTCCTGCGGAGAACTGGTAATTTCATCAAACAACTGCTGGCTGATAAACGCCGGGATATAGGTCATATTTACCGCTTCGAGGTTGTTGACAAAAGCCCGCAGGTGATTGCGCGATCCGCGTGTCAGTTCGCCGAAAATAGCGCGTACGTCGGCGTTATCCATGTCGGGCATCGCTTTTAACAGGTCGGCAATATCTACGTCTTCGATTTTTGCGCCTACGGCAAATGCCGCGGCTTTGTTTTGTTTGCCTTCGGCAATCAGGTCGTTATACAACTTTTGTAAGGTGGTATTTTGAAAAACACCGACTGCATTGTTCCCGGCGGGGTCCGTCAGTTTGTATTTGTTCAACAAACAAAGTATGGCCTCGGTGTGGCGTTGTTCGGCGCCGGCAATGTTGGAAAATACCTGAGCGCCCCATTGGTCAGACAGCACGGTGTAAACATCGTGCGCCAGTTTTTCTTCCTCGCGCATGTAGAGCAGCGCATCCTGCTCCGCTTTCGACAGGTTTTCTACCGGGTATTCGTTGGTCAGGCACAGGCAAATATCTTTGGCCTGGTTGGGTGCGCCACCACGATCAGTAACCATACCGGCCACGGCATCCATCTCGGCCATTTCACTGGCGCCGGACTCGCAGCGGGGGTATAGCACAATAATACCCGTCAAAAGGGCGAGACTCCCGATCAGATTCACGATTTGCTTTTTCATGACTGCATTTTTTATAGTGAGTAAATGTTGTTGTTAAACTTCACCTACTACTACGGGGACCCTGAATTTTCTTTCCTTTTTTGAAATAATTTTAAAAAAATTCCAGGTACTTCGGGCCTGATTTTTGTTACAAGACAAAATACGATTTGACAAATAGCAGCCTTCCGGCAAATACGGCAGCCGGAAATTATTCGTTTACCCCACAACGCATATCCAATCACCGTTTTTTAATCCTCCCTGGACATGGAGACGTACCTAATCATTTTCCTGACCCTGCTGGCCAGCGCCGCTTGCGGCTTATCAAACAGTCATGCTGAAATCGGCGCAGAGGATGAGCCGGAATTTGTCCGGCAGACAAAAAGCAAGGGGCAATAACAAAAGTTGCGCTTTTAATCCTGCTTCACCGGCTCAGGTTTCACCTGAAACACCTGCACCTCGCTTAACCGGGGGGTCAGTTTCGTATCCGAAATGGTAATCCGGATTTTTTTGGCTTTCACTTCCGGGAAGCGGAGGATTTTTTTATGCCCGATAGTTGTGGATCGGGCGATCTCTTTCCACGCGCCGTCCTGCCAGATATCCACCCGGAAAGCCCGAACGCGTTGCCCTGTGGTGATGTATTCCTGCAAAACGAGGGTATTGAACCGATGTTTGCAGCGCAAATTCAGCACAAATGAACCGGTTTCCGACCAGGAATACGCGTCGTTGTCCACCAAACGGCGGAATTGGCGTATCGGGACATACCAACCGCCGCGAAACTCGGGTTTCCTTTTTTACCCTTTGCCAGGTTCTTCCCGAACGCGGTTCGCACCTTTTCGCCAAAGGCGACCAGAGCCGCCGAATCCTGTTCATGGATCAGCCCACGCCGGTCCGGCGGCACATTCAGGATCAGGTTGGCGCCGCGCCCCACGGATTTCAGGTAAATGTCAAAAAGTTGCTCCGGCGTTTTCACCCGCGTGTCTTCCTCCGGGTGGTAAAACCAGCCCGGGCGAATACTTACGTCGCATTCGGCGGGAATCCAATGTGCGCCGTTTTCATTGCCGCGTTGCAGGGTATCGGCCGGCGGCCCGGTAGCGCCCCTGCCGTAGCCGGCGGTATCGAGCGTACACCAGTTGGTTTCATTCACGGTGCCCTGTTCATTGCCCGCCCAGCGGCAACCAGGACCGATGTCGCTGAACACCACGGCGTTGGGCTGGTATTGGGCTACGAGTTTTTCAAAACGGTGGAAGTCGTACACCTGCTTTTTCCCGTTGGGGCCCTCGCCGTTGGCGCCATCCCACCACACTTCGAAGAGCTCGCCGTAGCCGGTAAGCAGTTCGGTAAGGGTATTAGCGTATACGTCGTTGTATTCGGGTGTGCCGTATTGGGGGTGGTTTCTATCCCAGGGGAGACAGATAAACGCCGAATTTGAGGCCGTGACGCCGGCAAGCGTCGGAAAGTTCGCGCAGCACATCGCCTTTTCCATTTTTCCAGGGACTTTCGCGCACGGTGTGCGTCGAGTATTTGGAAGGCCAGAGGCAGAAACCGTCGTGGTGTTTGGCGGTGATGACTACGCCCCGGGCGCCGGCTTGTTTCGCGATCCGGCACCATTGGTCGCAGTCGAGCGCAGTGGGGTTGAACAACTCCTCGGTTTCGGTGCCGTGGCCCCATTCCGAGGTTGGTGAACGTGTTGGGGCCGAAATGGAAAAGAGGTAAAACTCCGTGTCGTGCCAGGCCAGTTGGGCCGCGGAGGGTAGGCCCAGAACAGGGGCGAGGATTGCCAAATCAGAAGGAGCTATGGCACAGATTTTATAGTTTATCTTTTCATTTAATGATGTTTTAAAAATCGCTTTAAAGTTGCGTATTTTAATTGTCCCTACCTTACCTACGACTTTAAAAATTTAAAATGACGAACAACACGATCTTGGTTACCGGCGGCGCGGGATTTATCGGCAGCCACACCGTAGTTGCCCTGGCGGAGGCCGGTTTCCGGCCGGTTATTATCGATGATTTTTCCAATTCACAACAAAACGTGCTGGAAGGGTTAAAACAGATTTTGGGATACGAAGTACCCTGTGTGGTACACGACTGCAACGACCGTGAAACGTTACTCGATTTGTTTCAACAGGAAAACGTGCGCGGCGTGATTCATTTTGCGGCGTTTAAAGCCGTGGGGGAATCCATGGAAGAGCCGCTTCGGTACTACCGCAACAACCTGGGTTCGCTCATCACGTTAATGGACGTGATGTTGGAAACGGGCGTTTCCAACCTTATTTTCTCCTCTTCCTGCACCGTTTATGGCGAACCGGAGGTGCTTCCGGTAACCGAATTGACCCCGATACAACCCGCCGCTTCGGTGTATGGCAATACCAAACAAATCGGAGAAGAAATCCTGCGCGATGTAGCCGCGGCCGGCAAACAAAGCGCTGAAAATGATTGCTTTGCGGTATTTCAATCCCATCGGCGCGCATCCGAGCGCGCAGATCGGCGAGTTACCGCTGGGCATACCCAGCAACCTCGTACCTTACCTCCTGCAAACAGCCTCGGGTCTCCGGCAACAACTCACGGTTTTCGGCGACGATTACCCTACCCCCGACGGGACTTGCATCCGCGATTATATCCATGTCATGGACCTGGCCGAGGCGCACGTTTCCGCCTTGCGGGCGCTTGGGCAAATGACCGGCGCCGGCAGCCATTACGATGTATTCAACATCGGCGCCGGACAAGGCAACAGCGTCCTGGAACTCATCCGGACTTTCGAAAGCGTGAGTGGCCAAGCCCTGAATTACCGCATCGGCCCGCGCCGCGCGGGGGATGTCACCGCCGTTTATGCCGATGCTACTAAAGCGCGGGAACAATTGGGTTGGACGGCTAAACGCAGTCTGCGCGAGGCGCTGGAGGATTCGTGGAAGACGGGGGGCAAAGGTGGGAACAAAGTTTAACGGTCGGCCCCCAAAAAAAACCGCCCCCCCCCCATCTGAACAATTGCAGCCCGGAAGGATGGATAATAACCAAGCTGGATCGCAAAAACGCACCGCCAGGAAACCTTCGACCTCTGCATCATCGGCGGCGGCGCTTCCGGCGCCGGCTGCGCTCGATGCCGCCCTGCGCGGGTTAAAAGTGGTTTTGGTGGAAAAAACCGACTTCGCCGCCGAAACGTCTTCCAAAAGCACCAAACTGATCCACGGCGGCGTGCGCTACCTGGAACAGGCTTTTAAAAAATTCGATTTCGCCCAACTTCGGCAGGTACGCCACGGCCTCGAAGAACGGCACACCGTGCTCACCAACGCCCCCCACCTCGCCCGCCCGCTCGCGCTCGTGACGCCGGTATTCAGTTGGTGGGAAGGGCTATACTTCCGGATCGGCTTATGGCTTTACGACCGGTTTGCCGTCAGCGCCGACGTGCTGCCCGGCAGCCGCTCAGGCCCAGTCGAGCGGAAACCCTTGCACCTGCTGCCCGGCCTCACAGACCGCCTGCACAGCGCAGTGCTCTACTACGACGGCCAACTCGACGATGCCCGCTATTGCCTGGCACTCGTGCAAAGCGCCGCCGAAGCCGGCGCTGTGGTGGCCAACCATTTGGAATGCTGGATTTTGAGAAAAACAATGGGGGCCGGATTACCGGCGCGCGCGTGCAAGATGTGTTGGGCGACGGCGCCCGGCCAGCGTTTCCGGTTCGCGCCCGCTGCTTTCTGAACTGCACGGGCCCCCAGGCTGATCGTATTCGCCGGCTGGCAAACCCTGGCCTTTCCCCGCGCATCCGGCCTTCAAAGGCGTACACGTCATGTTGCCCCTCGCGGTGCTGGGCAGCCCCGGACCACGGCCTTGCTGTTTTTTAAACGCCCGATGGCCGCGCGTGGTGTTCGCCATTCCGTTTCAAGGCCGGCTGCTTTTGGGAACTACCGATCAGGGTATCCCGCCGGACCTTGAACCGGTATTGGAAACCCCGGGTTGGTTTTTGCTCAAACCCTCCAGCCTTATGTACGCCAGCCGGTCACAGCGGGTGCATTTGACGGCAGGATTTGGCGGCCTGCGCCCCCTGTTGGCCAGTCCGGCAAAACCGACCAAAGGCACAGTGCGCGATCCACAGGTGGAATATGAACCCCACAGCGGGCTGTTCAAGCTGCTCGGCAGCCAGAAGTGGACGACCTATCGCCTGATGGCCCGCGACGCCGTGGATACCGTGTGCCGGCGCACAGGCGCAGACCGCCCCTGCGGCACCGCAACGCACCGGCTGGCCAGTGCGGCAAACAACTCTTTCCGGGATAGAACAAGACCTTCCGGACGCGATGGGCGCTGCCGGAGGACGTCGCCGCCACCGGGCTGCAAACTACGGCAACCGGGCTACGCAAGTGGCTCAACTGGCTCGCGACAACCCGGACACGGCCGGACGATTATTGCCCGCTTATCCGTATTTACGGGCCGAAGTCGTATATGCCATACGGTTGGAAATGGCCTGTACCCTGCGGGATGTACTGGCCCGCCGCATCCGTATGGAGATTACGGATTGGGCATACCCTGGCAGCGGCGCCCGCAGCAACCCGGCTGATGGCCGGAATTGAACTTTGGACGCCGGAAATAAGAAACCCGCGAAACCAGGCAGTACGTTCACCTGATTAAATCGTTCAGCAAGCGGCGGATTTCCTCTGCAGGATGATGAGACGGGATTTGTTTTGTAGGGCGATGGGACAGGTTTTCAGGATGGACGGGGATTTCAGTGCGCCTTTGTAAAAATCCTGTTAATCCTGTCCTTTATAAAAATCCTGTCCCTCATACCCACTCGGCAAATTCATCGGCGAAATGCTCGAGCAGGACAACGCCGCAAGCGCTGGCGGAGCGCAGCAAAGCGGCTTTTCGCGTTGCTCATAGATCAGCCCATGATTTCGCAAATTTCTTCCAGGCTTTGTTCCTGGAGGTAAAACAGCATCAGCACCCGCGCTATCGTCGGGCAGGGCATACGAAGGGCGGGCCGCAACATGCCAGCGCGTTCGCCGCTCGCGGTAACCTCCAGACCATTGGAACGCAACGGTTGCGCACCCCCCCGGACCGGCGATCCGGGCATCGAGCGCCATTGCCAGCGGCGGGCTTTGCAGGTAATTGATGGCCGAGTGCGGGCGATCCGGTACAGCCAGGTGCTGAAGCGGCTATCGCCCCGGTAGCCGGACAAGCGGAAGGCTTTCAGAAACGCATCCTGGGTCGCTTCCAGGGGCGTCTTCGCGGTTACCGATGTTTGAAATGCCGGGCGAAGACCATCGGTCAGCGGCGTACCAGCGCTGCGCAGGCCGACGGGGCGCCGCTGATCGCTTGTTGAATCGGAGTGCGAAACTGAGCTTCCTGGCTGAAATGGCCCGGCCGTTAGCGGTTTGCGGCGATAAGGCAACCGGCAGTTGGGGCCGTTGATTGCCGGTTGGTTCAAGGGTGTGAGGACGCTAAAAGGCAGCAAGCATGGAAATTGTTTTCCTGGTTTGTTTTTGAATTTCTTAGCCGTTGGCAATGGGGGTACGATTGGGCAAGACAACCGGTTGCTTTCAGATGGTTGGGGACCAGGCGATAATTTTTTCGTTTTCACAAATGGTTAAGGGTTGTTGATTGGTTTGATTGGGCTCCCGATTCCCCACATTTTTACGATTTTTTAATAGAATGGAATGTACCCGGCCCCAGCGAGTCGAATATAAATAGCACGGCATAAAATGCCGGGTTCATAAAATACCGGGCCCTGTTTAGTGAAACGCGTCGAACAGGTGGAACCGCTCGTAACAGGCGCGTTCCAACGTTTCCCAGTCGTCGGGATGGGCAATTTCAATCAGCGCGTGGGCGCGTTGCGGAAGGTTTGCCAAAAAGGTAGGCCACGCCGTACTCGGTCCCGACATAATGGACGTGTGCCCGGGTGGTGACCACGCGGCGCCTTGTTTGAGAAACGGTACCAGGCGCGGTACGCCTTTTGCCGTCCAGGACGTCAGCGCGATGATCGGCTTGCCGCCTTCGCTCAGGGCTGCCCCGCGCCGGAAGTCCATCTGGCCGCCAACGCCGGAATACTGGTAGGTGCCGATGGAGGTCGGCGCATACCTGCCCCGTGAGGTCCACCTCGACGGCGGCGTTGATGGCGACCACCTTGGGGTTGCGGCGAATGACGCCGGGCTCACATAGTCGATATCAAGAAAGCAAATGCCGGGTTATCGTCGACGTAATCGTATAATTTTCACTCGAACCGAGGGCAAAGCCGGAAACCGTTTTGTGCCGGGTGCAGATCGTTTGTACTCTTTGTTGATCACATCGGACCAAACAGGGGGTGAGGCCGTCAGGCCGCATTTCGGTGTGTACACCCAGGTCTTTGTGGTTGGTCAGGGTGCTCAGCACGGCGTCAGGAATAGCGCCAATGCCCATTTGCAGGGTGCTGCGGGGTCGTCGATCAGCCCGGCAATGTGCTGGCCGATCAGCAGTTCTTTTCGGTAACTTTTTCGCCG
>JADJYG010000012.1 GCA_016719895.1 Saprospirales bacterium
CAGGCCAAGGAATACCGGTACGGCGGCTATTTGAAATCCCTTTGCCGCCGCCGGATGATCCAAAAACCAGCCGGCAAAAACTAAGGCCCCCCAGGCCTGAAAAAACTCGGCAACCGACGCCCCCAGCGCCAGAACAATAGCAGACCAAAAGCCCCGCAGGATAGATGTCTGTGCGACAGACAAGCTGATCAACCCCGGCGGGAGGGATCCTGTCAAACTGAGAAAAAGGCCGGCCAGTAAAAGGAGCATAACATTTTTAGGCAAAATACCGCAATTGAATCCTAAAAGCCGCAGTTCAACTCACGGCTTGTGTTGTACTTTTCGCGCCAAAGCATTTTTTTACATCTTTGCCCCGCAAAAAAAGGCGCTCACCGCATGTCTTCGCCATCCTTCTCTATCATTACCGTAGTTTTTAACGGCGCCGGATTGTTGCCGGGAACCGCCGAAAGCGTCCGCGCACAAACATATCCGCATATCGAATACATCCTGGTCGATGGCGGTTCCACCGATGGTACGGTTGACCTGATCCGGGCCTATGCGGCCCGCATGCCCAATCTGCGCTGGATCTCCGAAAAAGATAACGGGCTGTATGATGCCATGAATAAAGGACAGCGCATGGCTACCGGCGATTTCGTCTGGTTTCTTAACTGTGGCGATCACCTGCACGCGCCGGATACCGTTGAAAAACTGGCCGCTTTGGCGACCGATCAAACGGACGTATTATACGGCGAGACGCTGTTGGTCAGTGCAGCCCGCACGCCCGCGGGCACCATGAGTGCGCTAAGCACCCGCCAGTTGCCCAAACGCCTGAGTTGGAAGTCCTACCGGTGTGGCATGCCGGTTGTGCATCAATCGTTTATAGCACGCCGGACCCTGGCGCCAGCGTATATCGCCGGCAACTTATGCGCCGATTATGATTGGTGCATCCGGGTATTGAAAAACAGCCGGAAAACGGCGTGTTCCGGGCTGATCCTGAGCGATTACCTGATGGGGGGTATGTCCAAACAAAAGCACCGCCAGAGCTTGAAAGACCGGTTCCGGGTCATGCGTGTACACTACGGCTTATTACCAACTTTGCTGGCGCACGGCTGGATTGCAGTTCGGGCTATCAGGCACCGGTTGCGCAGGTGGGGCCAGCCGCGGTATTAGAAACCGGCTGGAAATACGGCATCCCGTACAACCAATTTTCAGCTCCGGTATCGATATCGGTCTTGCAAAACATTTTATATCTTTGGTGGGATATTTACACGGTTCCCCACATTGACCAGCCTCTGCCCCACCCTTTGTTTCGTATTTATCACCTATTTTCTAACCACTAATCAAACTATTGTATGAATCTATTTCTATCTAACCTGCTACGACGGCGCTGGCTAGGCGTCGTGTTGCTACTGGCGGCCAGCCTGACAACGATCGATGCGCAGCGCGTAACCGGTACAGTTACCGATCGCGATGGCGCTCAACTCCCCGGCGTGACGGTTTCCGTCAAAGGCACCACCAGGGGAACCATGACGGATGCCTCCGGGCGCTACGCCATCGAGGCCCAAGCGGGTGAAGTGATCCAGTTTGCCATGACCGGCATGGAATCGCAAACCGTGACGGTCGGAGCGACGGCGGAAATCAATTTGGTGTTGCAAGACGCCACGTCGCAACTGGGCGAAACCGTGATCACCGCCTTGGGCATAAAGGAAGACCGGCGAAAGCTGAGTTACTCCACACAATCCGTCAAAGGCGAGGAGCTGCAAAGTACCCAGCGCGACAATGCCTTCGTTTCGCTCCAGGGGCGGATCGCCGGGCTCTCGCTGGTGCCTACCAGCGGTGTAGCCGGCGCTTCGGTCAATATCAACCTCCGGGGGGTAAACTCGATCGGCAGCAGCAACCAGCCGCTTATCGTTCTCGACGGCCTGCCGATCAACAGCGGCGCCCTGAACCAGCACAACCTGTATTCCGACGGGGCCGGCATCAACGGCGACATCAACAACAACCGCGATGAAACCGGAAGCCGGCTGGCAGAGATCAACCCAAACGACATCGAAAGCGTCACGGTGTTGAAGGGCCCCGAAGCCGCCGCTCTCTATGGCAACGAGGGCGCAAATGGCGTCATCGTGATCACGACAAGCAAGGGAAAAGCCGGCACCGGTCAGTTGACCTACAAAAACCGCTTCTCCATGTCGAACATATACCTGTTTCCGGAGATACAACAAGTATATGGCCGCGGCGTCAACGGCGCTGCCGCAACCAATGACCCCGACTACTTTGGGCCGAAATACGAAGCCAATGCTGTTTTTTACGACAATGTGGATAATTTTTTCCAAAACGGCAACAGCATGCGCCACGACCTGTCGTTTGAAGGCGGCACCGACCGGCTGACCTACCGGCTGTCTGGCGCTTACCTGAAAAATGACGGTGTGATTCCCACCAACAAGTACGAGCAGGTTATCACCTCGTTAAGCAGCGACGCCCACCTGCTCTCCTGGCTGAAGGCTTCCGCACGGTTCAGCTACGCCCGCACCAACAACGTGCTGCCGCCCGGCGGCGCACAGGGCTATCTCGCAGCAACCCTGCGTTACCCAGCCGACCAGGATATGCGCATGTACCTGACCCGCGAAGGCAGAAGGCAATTGACCTTAGAGAATACCACTCCGGGGGCAGACAACGATAACCCGTTTTTCAATGTGTATAAAAATGCCCGTACGGAACTCACCGACCGCACGATCGGCAATATCACCCTCGATGCACAAATCCTTCCCTGGTGGACTGTTACCGGGCGTTTCGGCGCCGATATTTTCACCACCGACGCCAACCGCTTCTTCCACCCGGAGTCGAGAATCGGTTATCCCAGGCTCGGTTGGACGGAAAACTACACCGACATCGGACGGCTGCTGAACTCGAATATTTTCACCACACTGAAAAAAAATACGGGCCGGGTGATGGGGTCTATCCTTGTGGGTACGGCGTTTGACGACCGCCGCAACACCGTGACCTCGGTGTATGGCGAAAAGGTGTATTTGCCGGACTTCAACAGCATCAACAATACTGACCCTGCCACACAGCGCACCCGGACATTCCTGACGCGCACCCGACTGGTCGGACTCTTTGCCAAGGCAGAAGTGAACCTGGACAACTGGTTGATCCTCAACCTTACTGGGCGCAACGACTGGTCGTCTACCCTGCCGGTGGAAAACCGCTCGTATTTTTACCCTTCAGCAGGCCTGACCTTTGTGTTCTCGGATATGCCCGGGCTGAAAGGGCGAACCGGTATTCTGGATTTCGGTAAAATCCGCGCTTCCTTTGCCAAAGTGGGCAACCCCGCCCCACCGTATAAAATCCGGGCCCGCCTGGTGCCGCAAACCTCCACCGGCGGCGGCTTCCTCTACGATTTCTTTGGCGACAACCCGGCCCTGAAGCCTGAAGAGGTTACCAGCTATGAAGTCGGAACTGATTTTAGTTTGTTCAAAGGGCGTATTTCCGTTGATTTTGCCTGGTTCTCCAAGACGATCAGCGACCAAATTGTCACTCAGCGCCTGAGCTACGGCACCGGATTTATTTTCGGCCTGCTGAACGGCGGCGAACTCAATACCCAAGGCATCGAGATTCAACTGGGCCTCATGCCCGTAAAAGCGCCGAATTTCACCTGGAACATGATCGCCAACTTCACCAAGTATGAAACTGAAGTGTTGAGCTTGCCGGCCGAAGTGAGCGAATATTACGATTCCGATACCTGGGTGTATGACAACGTCCGTTCAAGCGCTTTTGCACCGGCCGATATTCTGGCCGCCCGGTTTAATTCGGCGACAAACAGGTTTTACCCCGAGCTCAACAGCCGCGGCGCCGGATCCGCTACTGCCATCGGCGGTTGGAGCTATTTGCGCAACAGCAAAGGCGATATCCTGGTCGATCCTACCACCGGTTTTCCCCTGCGCAATGCCAACTTCCTGCCGATTGGCGACCGCAATCCCGATTTTGTGATCGGACTGGTCAACGAATTCCGCGTGTATAAAAACCTGACCCTTTCCTTCCTGCTCGATATCCGCAAAGGCGGCGATATCTTCAACGGCAACGAATTTTACCTCGCCCGCACCGGCCTGAGCACGAGCACGCTCGACCGCGATGAACCGTTCGTATTCCAGGGTGTCGTGAAAGACGGCCAGGAAGAATCGGATAACCCAACGGTGAATACCAAAGAAATCATCCGGAGCGCAAATGACCAATATTATAGCGTGGCCATACAGCCGGAGGACTTTGTAGAGCGCGATATCAACTGGCTGCGGCTGCGCGACGTCACCTTGTCTTACACTCTGCCGATGCGCTGGTTCGGCGCGCAAAAAGCGATCAAAAACCTGAGCGTATTCGTTAATGGCACCGACCTGTTCCTGATCACAAATTATACCGGTGCGGATCCCTACGTGAGTTCGACCACCCCGGCAACCGGCGGCGCCGGCGGCTTCGGGATGGACTTCGGTAAAATCTCCCTGCCGCGCACGTTCTCGGCCGGCCTATCCGCAACGTTTTAACCTTTAACATCCATGATTATGAAATCCAAATTCATTATAACCGGTTTGTTGGCGGCCGCATTACTTGTACCTACCGGCTGCGACAAATACCTCGACGTCAATTTTGACCCCAGCAACCCACAGGTGGCGGAAGGCTTCGCCCTGTTGCCTCCTATCCTGGCCCAAATGGTCCGGGGCGAAAGCTTCGACGATCGTTATATCGGACAATACGTCCAAAACTGGGCGTCTACAGCCAAAAACAATGCCTTTGACCAGCATGGTTATACGCCCGGCAGCGATGCCGCCGGCGAAAAATGGCGCCAACACTATTGGGCAATCGGTAAAAATATCGACCTGATAATCGACCAGGCGGAGTTGAAGGAACAATGGGATTATGTCGGCGTGGCCAAGGCCATCCGGGCCTGGAGCTGGCAAAGTTCAACAGATGTGTACGGCGAAATGATCCTCAAACAAGCCTGGGAGCCCAACCGGTACGTGTTCGACTTCGACAGCCAGGACCTGATTTATCAGGAGGTGGAACGGCTCTCCCAGGAGGCGCTGGCCGATCTGGCCCGCACCGACGGCGGCGTGAGCGAAGCCGGCCTCGGCCGGGGCGACCTGGTTTACAACGGCAACCGCGACAAGTGGATCCGGTTTGTATACGCTAACCTGGCCCGGAATGCCCACCACTTGTCGAACAAATCCAGCTACGATCCGGATAAAGTAATCGAATATGTAGACAAGGCTCTGACGTCCAATGCCGATAACTTTAACGTACCGCACGCAGGAACGGGGTCAGCGGACGGCAACTTCTTCGGGCCCACCCGCAACAACCTGCGCAGCTACCGGCAAACGGCTTATATCCTCAGCCTGCTGAACGGCACCGTTTTAAACGGCGTGACCGACCCGCGCCTGCCGCTGATGTTGTCGGCTTCGCCGGACGGCGTGTACCGGGGCGTCACCCCGACCGCCGGCGACCCGACCAACGTGAACAACGACCCAACCCGGATTCCCCTCGTGTGGGGGGTGTCTCCGAGCGTGACAGATGCCAAACTGATTCCGGGAAAATACATCTTTACCGACAAAGCGGCGCATCCCTTGATTACCTATTTTGAAATGCAGTTTATCAAAGCCGAGGCCGCTTTTATAAAAGGCGACAAGGGGATGGCCTACGATGCTTTCAAAAAAGGCATTCGCGCACACATGGATTTTGCCGGCGTGCCCGTTGCCGACCAGGATACTTACATGGCCAGTGCCGCAGTGCCACAGGCAGAAGGCGACCTGAAACTGAGCGACATCATGCTGCAGAAGTATATCGCGCTGTGGGTTCACGGCGCTTTGGAAACCTGGGCGGATATGCGCCGGTATGATTACAGCAACCTGGTGTACACCGGGTTTACGCTGCCGGCAACCCTGTATATCGACAATGGCGGCAAGCCAGTCTACCGCCTTCGCCCGCGCTACAACTCGGAATACGTCTGGAACCGCCAGTCGCTGGACCTTTTCGGCGGAAACAATGCGGATTATCACACGTATAAACCGTGGTTTATACTGCCGAATTAAACAAGATAGTAGCATCCATAGATTTAGAAGGAGCCGGTTTACATGATCAAAAAAACATGTAAACCGGCTCCTCCTAATCTATGCATGCCAGATGCTTTTTGCCAAGACAACCAAAGCCCGCACTAATGTGACACCACTATACCCGGCGGAAAGTGCTTTGCGAAAGTGCTGATCCCGCGCACATTGTCGGCGTGACTGCGAGTCACGCCGACAATAGACCAATTGCTTCCACTTTTTCGCAAACCACTTTCCGCTGGGTATAACCGTTGGGTAATGGTTAATATTTCCGAACGCAGGCTAACGACATACACCCCTGCGGTAAACGCCTGATCCGAAAGATCGACCCGCAGCTCCGCTTGCCCTGCCGCTACCGGTATTTGTCGCACGACAACCCCCAGTTGATTGGAAATCGTCAGGGCGGCATGGTGCTGCAATCTGTGCAGCCGGATGCGGACTTCCTGGCTTGCCGGATTAGGGTATAACCGGATCTCCGGCGCCTGACTGGTAGCGCTGCCGCCAAAATTAACCCTGTTGGTTGCCATTCCATTTTCGCTCCCCCCGCAGTCGATGGTAACGTTCAGTAGAGCTGTGATCAGCGCATTGGCGCGGCCGATGAGGTCATCTGCTTCTTCGTCGGTTAAGGGATTGCCGCGTTTGGCTTCCACTTGATTGATGAATGCCCCCAGTTGGTTGACTGTGGTTTCTTTATTCCCACTGGCGCAGCTGGCTACGGCGTTTAGGAGTTTAACGATCAGTGCATTTTGCACACCTTCATTCAGGTTGAGCCCCTGGATCGTTTCGATCAGTGCGGCTATGGCGCCGCTCATGTTCGTAAGCGGATCGCAAACGTCGCCGATCCCGTCGGTATCCAGGTCTTCCTGACCCGGGTTAGGGTGGAGCGGGCAGTTATCCAGATCATTCGGAATCCCATCCTGGTCGGTATCGCCGCAGAAATCGAGCACATGGGTCAGGTTATCGCAAGGCGCTTGGTTGCTGTTAATTCCGTTAAAGCCTGATTATAACTGATATCGATATTGCCAACTGTTCGAAGGTTTTCCAGCCCGCCCAAATCAGGCAGGGCGTTGTTGGAATAAATCATCAGGCTTTGACCGATAGAGGTCAAATTGTTTATTCCGTCGAGGCTGGTAAGCAGGCTGTTGTCTGAAAGTATGAGGCTATATTTTAATTGAGTGATGCTGCTCAATCTATGGCGCTTTCGGCGGAAACTGGGTGTTTTTCAGGGTTTCCAGTTGCTGTTCGAAGTCCAGCAGCCATTGTACGGCGTCGCCGCTTTTTTCCCGCATGGTGCGCAGCAGCCGCAAATTGGTCAGCGTGGAATTGACATGCCATTCTTCCTTCAGCAGGGCGGCGGCCGATTCCAGGTCCTGTTGGGCTGCCGCCGTATTTCTTTCCAGCATATCCAGCTCGAACAAGGTGGCGTAATCCCAGTAGTCGCCCTCCCGGTTTTCAATTTTTTTAACCACGGCATACCGGACGATCGGCAGCAGTTTTTTCAGTTCATCCTGTTCCGGATTTTCAATAAACATCAGCGTGCAGGCATTGACGCCGGGATAGGCATCGCGCCAGTCGGCTTCAAACCCGCGCTTGTAACTGTCGATGGCTTTGCGCAAAAAGCCTTTGGCGGCTAGCGAATTGTTGGTTTGTTCGGCCTCGCTCCATTGGTCTTTGTACACCCGGCCGAGAATACCGTGGGTTTCGCTGCTGGGGCCGCGTTCCCTGATCAGTTCGAGCAATACCGTTTCCGCTTCCTTGCGTTTTTTCAAGCGGTTGAGGGCAAAGCCGAGTTGTTCGCGCACCAGGACGGATGCCGCCAGGGGTTTGGGCATCCTGCCGGCCAGGGTCACCATGGCGTCATGGGCGTCTATAGCCCGGTAGGATAAAAACAGGTCGATGAGTACGCCGGACTCCACTTCGTGCAAGGCGCCCAGTCCGGTTTCAAAGGCCTGCAAGGCAGCCTTTTTTTCCTCCTTGGACTGTGGGCTGTTGCGGATGCCGGCGAGGGTTTCTTTCAATTGTTTGGAATATTCCACCACCTGCCGGAAGATATCGGTTTTTTCGTGCGACACCTCCGGATAGCTTTCCAGCAACTGAAACAGGGGGCTGTCAGTCGTCGCATTTTCTTTGGCAGCTTTCAATTTGGCCGTCAGCGCTTCCGCGGCTTTTCCTGGTTCTGTGAGTTTGCCCTCGCTATCGATGGAATACGGCAGGGCGCGCAGGAAATTGACGTCGAAAGGCAGGCGCGTGGTATTGGCAAAGATGAGCACCGTCGTGTACGGTTTGACGGCATGGCGTACGCCCAACTCATAAAATACGTTGGCGTTGGCCGAAGTGAGATCGGCAACGGCATATTCGCACAGGATGAGCCGTTCGAACATGGCTTTATGAATGATCCCGTCAGTCTTTTCTTCATCGGCGCGGATCGGTTCCATGCCGGCATCCAGGATAGCGGGCTTGATCATAGTGGCGTAAATCTGATCGAAGTCGATCAGCAGTTCGCCGGCCTGTTTTTGGCCGAAGGGCATAAGAATAAAACAAAGGGGACGCATCATTTTGTTTGTTTGTGGAGCGCGTAAACGGCGGCTTGTCAGGCGAAATACCGGCGCGAAGGAGCACTGGTAACCAACAAAGTTAAGTAGTATACCCGGCGAAAAGTTGTTTGCGAAAAAGAAATTGCTGGTGTATTGCCGGCGTGACTCGAGTCACACAAAGCATCGAAAAACTGTTCATTAGACGCGGTGCCCGCCTGGCGGAAAATTTCGGCAAGATGTTCACCTGCAATTGTTCGAACATAGCCTCACATCTTAACTACCCTGGCCCGGCCAACAGATACCCCATTGCGCTGTAGAATCAGCGCATAGATGCCGGGCGCCAGATTAGCGACTGGAATAGCAATATCATTTTCGCCTGCGCTTGCCTCCACGGCCTGCTCAAGGACGGGATTCCCTTGTACGTTTATCAGTTTTAATTGAAAGGTTGCCCCTGCACCATCGTTTGTGAAATGCACATAACATGTATTTCGGACCGGATTGGGATAGGTAAATATCGCCTCTTTAAATGCCGGCGTAAAGGTGGCGGTGGGGGTGCTCAATGCTTTGTACTGAACACCGGTTACCGCGTTTTGTGCAGTATTGAGGGTGCATATAGCAATGGCTTCCTTGGACACATTGTTCAGGAAATGAAAGGAAGTTATCGTATCCGTGCCCAGTGGGAGAATCTGTTGACCGCCGATGGTTGAAATATCTATCCACCCGAGCGGCGCCACCTTTACATCCACTGCGGTTGACTTGTATTCGGTTTGCTTTTTCCGCAGCACATCAAAGGTGCCGCCGGGGATGGCCAGCGTGCCAAATGCATCGACCGTACTAACCCGCTGATACGTAACCCGGATACGGAAGGAATCGGCAGTAGGAACCAGATTTAGTAAGATGGGCGGCGCAATCGGTGCGTCGAAAGCCGTTAAAACATTGGAGGTACTTTGGTGGAGATCAAAGAAGTTGACCGGGGCCCAGGATTCTTCCAGGTTGGGCACCTTGTCAAACAATAAATTCAAGCCCAAGCCCAGCGGGTCCAGGCCAAAATAGCCCATGTCAAGTACCTGGGTTCCGGTGACCTGCAAATAAACTTGCGAAGCGGAGTTTAACGGGTTGTACAGGATACTTGCACCTGGGAACAATGCTTGGGCTGAGCCTGTGGCCGGGTTTTGCATGATCTGATTCCAAAATTGGGTTGGCTGCAGGTTGCTCAGGTTCCATGCCTGGCCGCCGCCGGGCGGGGTGAATATCTGATTAATAGCCCCTGGCTGGTTGCCGAAAACATAATGAAACGTATCTCCCACCACGGGAAAGGTAGAATTGGTAATGGTAATCTGAGCCGTTACTGAATGGATACCCCCCCATACGAAGAGGCAAAAAAGTACCAGTTTTTTCATAGTTGTACATTGACAGGACCAAACGCAATAATACACTATTTCTTTTGGAACTCTTTGCTATACTTACAACCGAAAACGCCGACATTCGGCTTCGAAATACCTGAACTGTTTGAACAAAAATGGCATGCGGCGCAAAATCCTATGCCAGCCTGATCAATGAACTTTGAGCCCCGGAATCAAACCAACCGAACCTTATCTCTTTACAGAAAAGTGTGCGGCGAAATTGAGCCCCCTCAAAATAACCTGGAAGAACGCAGTAAGTTACTCAATGTAATCGAAGAGTATCCTATTGAGGTACTGCCGGTAGAAAAAATGGAAGGGATTGGTTCTTTGGCCCAAGTTTACCTTGATACGGGAATCATGCCCCCAAAAAAATTGTTCGATGCATTGCATGTCGCCTTTTGCGTTGTCACAAAAATTCATCCGTTACGCATCTCAACACCAACAGAATTAGCAGGATATGGAAACTAAAATATCGAAAGCGCAAATCTCAGTTTGGGAACACGAGGTTTTCCCACGGACCCCACTTTTCACCCCCATAACACACACACCCTGGAAAGAGAAGGCTTACGAGGAAATAAAACACTTGTCGATACTAGACCAGATTCGTTTTATTCACAAGCAAACGCAGGACACCATAGCCAGGATAAAAAATAACAAGGCACAGAAAAAGAAGCCCACGCAGACCGCTCCCTAGTATGCCACACACCGTAAGCGTCCGGCCAAGCGCATATCTCGTTCACTCTGACGCTCCCCACCCAGTCTTCCTGTTTTCCCTAAGTATTTAGGTTAATGAGCATTTTCAATCCCTTGCCTGGGGAAAAACGCAACGCATTTTCTGACACCCGGCTTTATGCTTCCCTTACGATCTCCAAGATTTTTTGGGCTTTAAAAAAAATGTTTCACCTCCAAATTTTTTCCCTCGTTTTTTCCCTCACTGCAAATTCGGGCAACAAAAAAACCCTTGCAAGTTGCACACTTACAAGGATTTTTGTTCTACTGGCAGTAGCCCGTACGGGAATCGAACCCGTGTTTCATCCGTGAAAGGGATGCGTCCTAACCCCTAGACGAACGGGCCTTGTCAAGCGCGAAAATTCGGGTGCGAAAGATAAAACCACGCCGCCGAAAAAACCGCTTCGTCAAGAGCGGGGCAAAGATACGCGCTGCGAAAGCGCATTTCCAAACCACCAACAAAATTTTTCAGAAAAAATTCCCGCTTTTTAAAATTTATAGTTGGAGAGCAATTGCTCTGCGCGTTTTTGCACCTGCGGGTCCGCTACCAGCTCGGGCGCATGGTGCGGTTTTTTGCGCGCATCCAGCACCAGCGGTCCCCGGCAACCCCAATGTTTGTACTCCGCAAAGGCTCGCACGCCGAACAGGTCGTGGCTGGGGTTGGCGCGGGTGAAGGCCACCCACAGAAAATTGTTCAGCGTCGCGGCGGCAAAGGGGCTGTCGTCGGTCAGTACAATCAGGGGTATCTGTTCCAGGTCGGAGGCCTCGAGATGGCTGCACAGCCGTTCTGCGGCGGCGCGGCCTTCCTGCCCAGCCTGGAAAGCGGGCGCCTGGATGGCCAGCACGCCAGGCAGGCAAAACTGCGGCGCCGAAAAACCCGCCGGGAGAGAAAAGTTGGCGGGCAGGCTGGCAGCCAGGCTGCGCCGCCGCTCGCCGCGGCAGGCAACCACGACCTTTGATCCCTCGTTCCAGCCGGTACCCGAGTAGTCGAGGGTGTCGATAGTGGTACGGGTCTGGAAATGCAGGTCTCGGGTCCAGTCTACGCGCTCCAGCACGTGCTGCAGGAAATGCGCTATGTCGTGGGTGTCCAATCGGGGGTCGTCGTCGGAGGCGGCGATGATCAGGAATTTAGCCAGGGAGGTCTGTCCGGAGCCGAGGATACGGTTGGCAATAGTGAGGATTTCCTCGGGCCGCCGCTCGCGAAACGGCATATAACGCTCGTGGCCGATGGCCAGCAGCAAAGGATGTACGCCGGCGGCATCCACGGCGTGCAATTCTTTCAGGCCCGGAAATTCCTGCGGCGTCAGCGGCGCCACCAACTCGTGAATCAGCCAGCCAAAACTGCTGTCTTCCTGCGGCGGCCGGCCCACTGCGGTGAAGTGCCAGAGCGGGTCCTTGCGGTGATATACCCGGTGTACGCGCAGAACCGGGAAATCGTGCGCCAGCGAGTAGTAGCCCAGGTGGTCGCCGAAGGGGCCCTCCATTTTTTTGACGTCTTTCAGGATTTCCCCGGTAATGACAAAGTCGGCGTCGCTGCTCAGCGTGTAGCCGTCGCGATGGGTGTAGCGAAACCGGCGGCCCGCCAGCATGCCGGCAAAGGTCAGCTCGCTCAGGCCTTCGGGCAAGGGCATGATGGCCGCAAACGCATGGCTCGGCAAGCCGCCCACGAAGATGCTGCAGCGGAATGGTTCGGGGCGCTGGTTGTATTTGGTGTGGTGCACGCCGATGCCGCGGTGCAACTGGTAGTGCAGCCCAATCTCCTCGTTGGGCACATAATCGTTGCCGGACAGTTGGATGCGGTACATGCCCAGGTTGGCATGCATGGGGCCGGGCGCATCAGGGTCTTCGGTGTATACCTGTGGCAGGGTGATAAACGCGCCGCCGTCCATAGGCCAGCTTTTGACCTGTGGCAAACGGTCGATCGTTGTGGTTCCGTAGGTCACCGGCGCCGGAAGGAGGCTGCGCAGGGGCAGGGCGGAAAGGGCAGTGAAGGGCGCCGACAGGTAGCGCCCGGGCCGCTGGAGCAGGTTGGCCGGGTCTTTTTTAAGTTCGATGACGCGCTTGACGCTTTCGAGTGTGTGTCGAAACAGAAATTCCGTCTGGCGGAAGGTACCGTACAGGTTGCTGACCGCCTGAAATGGGCTGCTTTTCACGCGTTCGTACAAAACTGCCGGCCCCTGGCGGTCGTACACCTGGCGGTGGATTTCCGCCATTTCCAGGTTAGGATCCACTTCTTCGCGGATACGGAGCAACATGCCGTTTTTTTCCAGATCGCGCACGGCGTCGCGCAGACAGGTATAAGCCATACGTCTAAGTTGTGTCCTTCCGATGGTGTCGGTGTAAAACTATTCCCGGATATGCGCCAATTTGGCGTTTTGGTACAGGGGGTCTTTCAAAATTTCCCGCATCCGCTTGATCGTTTCGCGGGGCCCCACATCGATGGCCAGGTTAATAGCCCAATCCGGCAGGTTGCCACCGGGGTCGGAATAGGTAGTATTCCACATACATCCAGCCATTGGCGCCCGGGATGACCGTCCAGCGCGTATTGGCCTTTTTTAGCCGGATGACGTCCTTCACTTCCGGCGCCCATCCCGCTACCGCAACGCTGGACGATGTGACGGCGTTGTTTTGCAGGTCCTGTTCCACCGTAGTGCGCAGCACAACGTCGCGGTCGCTCATCGGCCAGGGAAAGTCGATACGGGAGTAATAGATGATTTCTGTGGGGGAAATGCGCTTGATCAGGCGTGCTTCCGATATTTTGTAACCCCAAACGGTATATTTATCCACGTCGTCCAGCAAATGAACGATACCAGACAGGGGAGTTTTGATGGAAGTGGTCAGTTTCAATTCATGTATATCGCTGGTCTTTCGGTAAAAGACTTTGATGGCGTTTCGCTGGCTTTTCAGCACCCAGCCGTCTTTTGACTGAGCGGCTGCGGAAAACGCCATCTGGGCAAAAAACAAGCAGTAAAGGATGAATTGGAGCAGTTTCATTGGCTTGAACAAGATATTTTGATCGGTGAGCAAAATCGATATTTCCCAGATATAAAAAAGATTTTTCTGAAACGGCAAAAATGCCGCAATTGTTTTCACGGGCGTGTTACGAGCAAGTTGGGGCTTATCCTTATCGTATGCACACCAATTTTATACCAGGTCGAACTGGAGTTTTGCCAGGCTGCTGTATACGCCATTTTCCATGGCAGAGAGGTTTTCGTGAGTGCCTTCCTCCACGATCTGGCCACCTTCGAGCACGTAAATACAATCCACTTCCCGCACCGTGGCGAGCCGGTGCGCGATAATAATACTCGTGCGGCCTTCCATGAGGTTGTTGAGTGCCTCCTGTACAACTTTTTCACTTTCCGCATCGAGCGAAGAAGTGGCCTCGTCCAGCAGCAGGATGGAGGGGTTGCGCAGGATAGCACGGGCGATGGCGATGCGCTGGCGCTGGCCGCCGGATAATTTGATGCCGCGCTCGCCGACAACCGTTTCGAAACCATCCGGAAATTTTTGAATAAACTCGAGGGCATTGGCCTTGCGGGCAGCCTCTATAACCTGCTGTTCGGAGGCGCCCGGCAGGCCGTACAGGATATTTTCCCGGATCGTGCCGCCGAAGAGGATCACTTCCTGGGGCACGATCGCAAAGTTTTGCCGGTATGATGGCAGGTCGTATGCATAAATACTTGTCCCGTCGATGCGAATTTCCCCGGCGTCGAGCCGGTGAAACTGCAACAGCAGTTGCATGAACGTTGACTTGCCGGCGCCGCTCTGACCTACCAGAGCCACTTTTTTGCCGGAAGGAATGACCAGGGTTACGCCTTTGAGGACCTCCACATCGGAGCGGGTCGGGTACGAAAAATGTACGTTCCGGAACTCGACGTCGCCCGTCAGGCGGCCGGCCGGGTGGTTGGTTTGCGGGCGCGACTCGAACTCCGTGGGGGAGCGCAGTATCTCGCGGACGCGTTCGGTGGCGCCAACGGCGCCGACCAGTTCGGCGTAAAAATTGCCCAGACCGGCAATGGCAGCCCCCATAATGGCCGTGTAGGTCACAAACGTGATCAGTTTGCCGGCGGTAAACTTGTCGGGTCCGGGCGGCAGGCCGGTGTGCGCCTGCACCATATACATGCCGTAGCCAATCACAAAAAACAGGGCGCCAAACAACATAGTTATGATAAAAACCGCAAATACGGCCCGTCCGCGGGCATATTGCATAGACACCTTGACCACCTCGTCGTTCGAACGCCCATAGCGCAGGCGTTCGAAGGTTTCATTGGTAAAAGCTTTTACGGCGTGTATGGACTGGAGGGTTTCGTCGAGGATCGTATTGGTTTCGCCCAGAATCTCCTGCCGGCGTCGCGAAAGTTTGCGCACCCAGCGGCCGAAGATCATAGCGCCGATCACGATGAGCGGAAAACTCAGCAACATCACGCCGGCAAGTTTGGCCGACATCCAGACCAGCATGGCGATGCCGACAATAAGGATAATAACCTGGCGGATAAATTCAGCCAGGATAAAATAAAACGTGTTGTACAGTTTTTCCACGTCGTTGGTCAGCCGGCTGACCAATTCCCCTACCCTGCTCTTTTCAAAAAAAACGATCGGCAGGCTGATCAGGCGCTGGTACAAGGCTTTACGCACATCAGCCGTGCCCTTTTCACTCACGATGGCAAACATCATGACGCGCAGGTACGAAAAGATGCCCTGCACGATCAGAATACCGATCAGCCAAAGCCCCATGCTCCCGAGGTCGAAGCTGACCGCCACACCCTGAGCGACATCCAGCATTTTCCCAATGATATACGGGAATACCATAAATATTCCACTCGACAGGAACAGCAAAAGCAAGCCGAATACAAATTGCCAGCGGTATGGCCGGACAAACTCCAGTATCTTCAATGCTTCCCGGAGGCTCTCGCGGGATAATTTGGGTTTCGTATTATCTTTTTCCATGACAACAAAGTTCCGGATAGGAACCAATAACTCCCGCAAAAGTTGTATCCGATATTTCTAAATGTCCGGAATCGCGCGCAGCCGGAGACAGGAAGGCTTCCTGTCCTGCAGAAAGTCCTGGCTGGATTTTTTTTCGTCCGGTAAAATAGCCGTAATTTTGGCTGCCGGTTCTGGCTTGCGCCATTTCCGTCTCCTATCTGCAATAAAAACACCCGCATGAATTCGAAAGCCCTGGTATTGAGTGTATTCGCCCTGTGGAGTATCCTTTGCTGGTATTGGTATGTTTGCGGCATCAAACAGCAATGCGCCGAACGCCCGCCCCTGGCCCGGCAGGCCATATCCTTCGAGCCGGACCGCTTGCTGCGCGATACACCGGATAGCGCCGGCGGCGCCCACAGCCCGGCATTCACGCCCATTGAAGACGGGGACGCCGGCACAACGCCGCCGGCCGGAAATACCGAACCGGACCTGAATAAAGTAAAGGTTGAAGAGCTGGACGACCATGTTTTGATCCATTTCCCCTACAATTCGACCCGCAAGGAAGACAATGACGCCATCGATGCGTATCTGAGCAAATTGGCCAGGCAATTGACCGCGCAAGGGGGTACGGTTGCGCTGACCGGGCATACGGATAACGTGGGCGACAGCAAAACGAATTACAACTTTGCCCTGCGCCGCGCCAAGAATATCCGCGATATCTTAGTGACCAAAGGCGTGAAAAAGAATCAGATTACGTGCAAATCCTCCGGCGAAACCAAACCCCTGTCTACGAATGACACCCCCCGCGGACGGTATAAAAACCGGAGGGTTGAAATCCGGGTTAACCCATAAACACAACGTATTTTTCAAAACGAAAACCTGAAACGGCCATGTTTCAACAAAATATCTTCCAAGGCCCCGGTACCGGCACATACACGTCGCATACCTTCGAAATTATCTTTATGCTCCTGGTAACTTTCCTCCTGGGCCTGTGGCTGGGTTGGGTGCTGTGGAGCAAATACCGCCAGGCGGCCGAAAAACTGCGCTTTGACAATGAAAGCCTGAATAGCACGGCCACTACCCTGCGCAATGAAACGGAACGCCTGAAAAACAAGCTTTCCGAGCTGGAATCCGAACGCAGCACCCTCGACAACCAGGTGCAAAGCCACGACTGGGAAACCGAAAACCTGCGCAATCAATTGCTGGTATTGCAAAGCGACCTGGAGAAGACCCTGGCGCGCAACCGCCAACTGGAATCCGAACTCGGCCTGACCGCCAAACCCGCAGAACCCGCCGACGAGGTTCCCCTGGAAATAGAAGCCCCTGTTCCGGCCGAACCGGCGGACAGCTTTATTGCCATCGAAGATTTGCCGGCCACCAGCCCGGCCGAACCGGCACTGGAAGATGTCCGGATCGATGCTGCCGCTGCGCCAACGACCACCGCTCCAGCGCCGGCGACTATCGTGCCCGCGCCGGAAACCGTGGCAATAGCCGAACCCGTAGTTGCTGCCGTTGTCACCGGCCCGCGCGACGACCTGAAAATTGTGGAAGGCGTCGGGCCCAAAATCGAAGAACTGCTTTTCCAGGCCGGCATTACGACCTACGGCCAATTGGCAGCCACCTCCGTCCAACAACTGAAGGACATCCTGGTCGACGCGGGTTCCCGCTTCGCCATGCACGACCCCGGGACCTGGTCGGCACAGGCTCTGCTCGCCGCCAACGGCGAATGGGAAAACCTGAAAGCCTACCAGGAATTTCTGAATGCCGGCAAGCGGCCCGACAAGACATAGTTACGTTAGCGGATCACCACTTCTTTGATGTATTCCTCACCGATCTCGTCGTTGAGCAGCGCCTTGATCTTGTCTTTGGCGTAGGAGAGTTCGTGTTTGAGCGGTGCGGACAAAATGGTCAGGTAAAGCACGTTTTTGCGCACCTGGATGTTGGACGTATAGGTCGATATCGTTTTGCCCATGAGTTTTTCCCACAGCATTTTTACCCGCGTTTCGTTGAGCCGCGGCGCCAGGCGGTATTCCCGCAACATATCCTGCAGCGCTTCCTGCAGGGAAAGATCGTTTTTCTTTTTCATGCCTTGGGTGTTTTTAAGCGGTCCGGGCAGAGGCTAATGTACGCTAAATAGTGGTTATGGAACTGTATTTTCACGGCGGAAATGGATATCTCTTTTGCAGTAAACAAATATTTGTTAAGGAATTTTTAACTGAGTAAAATGAACATTAAAGCATCCGAATTGATCCTGAACAGCGACGGCAGCGTGTACCACCTCCGGCTGCGGCCCGAACACATAGCGCCTGTAATCATTACCGTTGGCGACCAGGACCGGGTTGCCAAAGTGAGCCGGTATTTCGACCGGGTAGAGCACCGGGTTCGCAAACGCGAATTTATCACCCACACCGGCTGGTTGGGCAATCTGCGCCTCAGTGTGATTTCCTCCGGTATCGGGCCCGACAATATCGATATCGTGGTGAACGAAACCGATGCGCTCTTCAATATCGATTTTCAAACCCGGCAGCCCAGGCCGGACCCGGTCCAACTGACTTATATCCGGCTCGGCACAGCCGGCGGGTTGCAGGCCGGGACGCCTGTCGATGGCCTGGTGGCTTCCACTGGCGGCATCGGCCTGGACGGGCTTCTCCAGTTTTACCGCGCGCCCGGGCAGCAGCAACACCCGGTAACGGCAGCGCTGCGCAGGCATTTCAAGGGCCATTGGGACTTTCCGGTGGCGCCGTATTTTGCGGAAGCGGATGCCGGCCTTGTCCAGTTGTTTACCGGCGGCTTTTACCCGGGCTTTACGGCTACAAACCCGGGCTTCTACGGGCCGCAAGGCCGCCAGCTGCGCGCGCCGCTTCAAGTCCCGGAGTACCTGGATTTGCTCCAAAGTTTTCAATACAAGGGTACGCGCATCCTGAACCTGGAAATGGAAACCGCCGCCTTGTTCGGCCTTTCCCAACTCTTGGGACACCGCGCGATCTCCCTGAGCGCTGTTGTCGCCAACCGCGCCCTTGGGCAATTCAGCAAACAGTCGGGGCATGCCGTGCGCAATCTGATTGTCACAGCGCTGGAAAAAATCAGCGCGGGTGTAGGAGTTTTTTCGTAAAGCCGCTACTTTTAGCCCACTTTAAGAAACCGCCTGAAAACCCCTGACGGACGGTTTCTAATAGCCATCACCAACATTTTTACCAAAAACGCACTTTTTATGAAATCAGTCCTTATTCCTGCAAAAACCGTCAAATGGACGTCGCTTTTCGTATGGGCTATCGTGCTTTCCGGCCTCCTGACCGGTTTGAGTTCCTGTGTTGCCGCACGCTTCGATCAGGTCGCCCTCGATACCGCTACTGCGTTGGGCGATACCTTGCCTGCGCTGATGCAAAAGGCCACTGGCGCATACAGCCAAAGCGAAACGGAGGTGACTGCCATCCTGAAAACCCTCGACGACGCGCACAGCCGCGCAGCCGCCACCAAAAAGAACGGCGATGTCGCCGAACAATGGCGTATCCTGCGCGACGATATGGTAAAACCATTTTTCGCCCGTTGGAAAGAGAAAAACAAATTGGATAAAGATTTCATCAAACCCGCTGCCACCCAGGTTAAAGATGCCCTGGCGTCGATCGAACGCGCCGAAAAAGTGAAACCCAAATAACCAGTACACACCAACCTGCTCATTGAAAATACCCAAATCTGTCTTGCATCATGCCAAAGAAAAAAGTAGAAGAAATTTTGAACGGTTTGGATGACCAGATCGTCGACGTCGTCGGAACGTTTATCCGCCGGCGCAGAAAAGACTATGAAAAAGCGGCGATCGAATTGAAGAACAACCTGCGCGACGATGTCGTGCGGTATTCCGAGTTGCTGGAAGCGCGGAAGATTTCCAAGGAAGATTTTGAGCTGCTCGTGCGCGGCCGGAGCGCCTTGTTGAAAATCGAACTGCTGGAACACGTATCGGTTTCCAAATCGAAATTCGACCTGGTTTCGGAAGACGTGCTTCGACTGATCCTGCGCTCCGCCATTTCGGTCCTGGCAGCCATTTGAGGCCGCCATCTGGTCTGCGACGACGCCTGTGCCCAAACGGACATCTCTGTTTGGGCATATTTTTATAACTAACTGACATTTTGTCATTTTACCTGAAATAATCGTACCTTTGCGCCCACTAATTGTATGCTTGCGTATGTACGATAATAACCTGACAATAGAGGGGGTCAAAACAATCGATGAAGCCCTGCAGGGCAGCGTATTTTTCAAGGAAAGCCCCACACCGGGGCTCCGGCATTTTTATATCGAGAGCTACGGCTGTCAGATGAACTTTTCCGACAGCGAGATTGTCGCTTCCATTCTCGGCGAAGCGGGTTTTACGCCTTCCCGGAATCCGGAAGAAAGCGACCTGATCCTGATCAATACCTGTTCTATCCGGGAAAAGGCCGAAGAAACCGTGCGGAAGCGGCTACGGGTGTTTGAAGCGATCAAACGGCAGCGCCCCGGCGCCATAGTCGGCGTATTGGGCTGCATGGCCGAGCGCCTGAAGAAAAAGTGGTTGGAAGAAGAAAAACTGGTCGACCTGGTGGTCGGGCCCGATGCCTACCGCGACCTGCCCAAACTCATCGGCGCCGCCGAAGACGGTCAGCGCTTGGTAAACGTGCTGCTCAGCCGGGAAGAAACCTACGCCGATATCAGCCCGGTACGCCTCGAATCCAATGGGATTACAGCGTTTATCAGCATCATGCGGGGCTGCGACAACATGTGCTCGTTTTGTGTGGTGCCGTTCACCCGCGGCCGCGAGCGCTCCCGCAACCCGTTCAGCATCGTGTCGGAAGCCTGCGGCCTTTTCGAACGCGGCTACCGCGAGGTGACCCTGCTCGGCCAAAATGTGGACTCGTACAACTGGGAGCATCCGGAAACGGGCGAACGGGTCGATTTCGCCGGCCTGCTCGAAATGGTAGCAGCCATCCATCCAGCCCTGCGGGTGCGTTTTAGCACCAGCCACCCGAAGGATATGACAGACAAGGTCCTCCACACGATGGCCCGGCATGCGAATATTTGCAAATACATCCATTTGCCGGTGCAATCGGGCAACAGCAACGTGCTCGAACGCATGAACCGCACCTACGACCGCGACTGGTACAAACAACGCATCGAAGCCATCCGCCGGATATTGCCCGGTGCGGCCGTGTCGAGCGATATCATCACCGGCTTTTGCGCCGAAACGGAGGAAGAGCACCAGGATACCCTTAGCATGGTCGAATGGGCTAATTTTTCGATGTCGTATATGTTTTTTTACTCCGAACGCCCGGGCACCCTGGCCGCCCGCAAATATCCCGACGACGTACCCGAATCCGTAAAAAAACGGCGGTTGAATGAGGTCATCCGCCTGCAAACGGCAGTCAGCCTGCAGCACAACCAGGCCGATATCGGTAAAACCTTCGAAGTGCTGATCGAAGGAAACTCCCGGAAATCAGACCAGGATTTTTGTGGCCGGAACACCCAAAACAAAATGGTTGTTTTCCCCAAAAAAGACGGTCTGAAGCCAGGCGACTACGTGCAAGTGCAGGTCTGCGCTGCCACGAGCGCGACCTTGCTGGGGGAAATTTTGTGAATTATTATGACTCATTAACTTAGCAATGTCCGCTCAACTGCAAAGTATAAAGGCGCGTTTTGGGATCGTCGGCGCCTCTTCCCTGCTCGATGCCGCCCTGGAAACGGCGCTGCGCGTAGCGCCAACCGACCTGACCGTGCTCATCATGGGCGAAAGCGGTGTCGGCAAGGAAGTGTTTTCCAAAATCATACACGCCCTCAGCGCCCGCAAACACAACGATTTTATCGCCGTAAACTGCGGCGCCATTCCGGAAGGCACCATAAATTCCGAACTTTTCGGGCACGAAAAAGGCTCCTTCACCGGCGCTATCGGCGACCGCAAAGGTTATTTCGAAGCGGTGAACGGCGGCACAATTTTTCTTGACGAAATAGCTGAAATGCCACTCGATACCCAATCGTACCTGCTGCGGGTACTGGAGTCAGGCGAGTTTCTGCGCGTCGGTTCGTCTAAAGTGCAAAAAACCGACGTACGGGTAATCGCCGCCACAAACGTCGACCTGGAGGAGCGCGTGCGCAAAGGCAAGTTTCGGGAAGACCTCTACTACCGCCTGAGCACCGTACCCATCCGGGTGCCGGCACTCAAAGACCGCCGCGAAGATATCCCGCTGCTTTTTCGCAAATTCTCCCAGGATATCGCCGAAAAATACCGCATGCAACCCATCCGGCTCGACGAACAAGCGGTATTTGCCCTGGAAACGTACCGCTGGCCAGGTAATATCCGCGAGTTAAAGAACATTGCCGAGCAACTTTCCATCCTGTCTGAAGAACGGGAGGTCGGCGCGGAGGCATTGCGCCTTCAGATGCCTCAATTGTTTGCGCGCAACCTGCCCATCGTCTCCGACCGTAACGGAAACAATGCATTCAAAACCGGGGAATACCAGGAACGCGAGATCTTTTACAAATTGCTGATCGATATGAAGAACGACCTGAACGACCTTAAGGCGCTCATCTTCGAACTCGTCAGCAGCAATAACCTGCGCATGCCTGACCTGAGCGTGCTGCGCCGCCTCCAGCCGGCTTTTTCGCTTTCGCATTCGGAGCACACCGGCGAAACGGGAGTCTACACACAAGCGGAACCCTCCCAGTCAATGACCGAAAGCGGAAAAGTCACGCCAATTATCATCGAGCCGGGCAAATCCGGCAATGTCTATGACCGCTCCGAAGTGGAAGACGACGCCCCGCTGGCCATGGATGAAATCGAAAAAGAAGCCATCAGGCGGGCCTTAAAAAAGTACAACGGCCGGCGAAAGGAAGCCGCTGAAGAACTGAAAATATCCGAACGCACCCTGTACCGCAAAATCAAACAATACAACCTGTAGCACCACGCGCAGTCTTCAATTGTTAACGATTCCAAAACGGGGCTTTGCCTCAGGCAGCGATCCGGATATTTGCCCCATCCATCCTGGCCAACAAAATAACTGCACTGTACATGATGCGTTTCCTTGCTTTTTTCCTCGGCATAATGCTCACGGCGCTCGTAGCCAATGCCCAAAAAGGCTATAACATCCGGGTGAAGCTGGAGAATTATCCCGAAAAAGAACTCGTACTCGGGTTTCACTTCGGCGACAAACAATACGTTAAAGATACCGTGAGCGCGGATGCAGACGGCTATTTCACCTTCAAGGCAGATACGCTGCTCCCTTGCGGGGTGTACTTGCTGGTGCTCAAACCCGACAATTATTTTATTCAAATCCTGCTCTCTGAAGCCGACCAGCAGTTTACCCTGATCACCGATGCCAAAGATGCCGTGGACAAAATGCGGCTTAAAGGCTCCGATGAAAATTCGATCTTTTACGAATACCTCGCCTACTTAAATAAAATGCGGGTAAAGGCCGATACCGTGCGGGCACAACTGACGCAGCTAGCCGGCAACCCTGCCGATTCCGTCAGGCTGGTGCAGGAAAGCGGCGAGCTGGATAAACAAGTGCGCAAATACCAGCAGGAGCTGATCACTAAACATGGAGGCTTGCTGGTGGCAAAAATTATTCGCAGCTCGCTCGAGCCCGAATTGCCAGAGTTTAAAGGTGGCGATGACCGGGAAATTCAACTGAAAAAATACTACTGGTACCGGGCGCATTATTTTGACAACATTGACATCAGCGACCCCTGCCTGCTGCGCAGCCCGGTACTGCACCCCAAAATAGACACTTATGTCAATAAAGTGGCGCCCCAGCACCCCGATAGCATCAATATTGCCCTGGATTACATCATCGGAAGGATTAAGGATGCACCGGAGACCTATAAATTTTACCTGATCCACTTTTTAAATACCTACGCCAAATCGGGTATCGTCGGTATGGATGCCTGCTATGTCCACATTGCGCAAAAGTACTATTGCAACGGCGGCGCCTACTGGGTCAAAAAGGAGGATCTGGAAAAAATATGCGACAATGCCCGGCGCCTGGAGCCGATTCTGATCGGCAAAATAGCGCCCAATATTACGGTGAAGGACCGCAATGACCAAGCGCTCAGCTTGTGGGATGTGGATGCCGATTATACCGTGTTGTTTTTCTGGGCGCCCGATTGCAGCCATTGCCAAAAGGCCGCCCCTTACCTGGTTGAATTTGCAAAAAAATTCAAAGACCGCGGCGTGAAGGTTTTTGCCGTTTGTACGGCAGTTGCGGATAAAGGGCCGGAATGCTGGAAAGGCGTGGAAGAAAAAGGGTTCAGCGATTTTCTGTTTCTGAACGCCTACGACCCGTATATCCAAAGCCGCTACAAAACGCTGTACGACGTTCAATCGACCCCCCAGGTTTATATCCTCGACCGGAAGCATGAAATCCTGATGAAACGTATCGGCGCCGAACAACTCGAAAAAGTAATGGAGGATATTATGCGTTTCCAGGAAGAGCGCCGGCGGCACGGTGAATAGAGGGGGAATAATAGACTTGTTGCGGTGGAGGGCTTTGAGTGGGTAAAAAGCCATTTTTTCGGCTGGCAAGGCAAATTTTGCAGTCGAAATCGGGTATATTCGACGAAAAATTTAACGCAGCCAAGCGGGAAAAGGGCTTTTTCCCCGCCAAAGACCTCCACCGCAACAAGTCTAATAATGATCAGACGATGGTAATTGCCATCGGCTGTTGTTCTGTAAGAAACCCAAAGGCTTCCAGCAGGAAGCCTTCTTTTTTTGCCTCCTGCTGAAATGCCGCTTCGCAGCCGGGCGCCACGGCCACCAGCAAGCCGCCGCTGGTTTGTGGGTCAGCCAGGATTTGCCGGTGCAGGGCGCCGGCTCCGGCTATTTTGTGTCCGTAGCTGTCCCAGTTGCGGCCCGTCCCTCCGGGAACACACCGCTGACCCAGGTAGATATCCAGTATACTCCGGTCGATGACCGGCACCCGGTCAAAATGCACCACGGCGCTGCAGGTACTGGCTGCGCACATTTCAGCCAAATGGCCCAACAACCCGAACCCGGTCACATCCGTCATCGCTTGTACGCAGGACATTTGGCCGAACCGGGCGCCTGCTTTGTTTAGTATTTTCATACTGGCCGGCGCAATGGCGGCGTGTTCGGGTTGTAACACGCCTTTTTTCTGCGCCGTGGTGAGAATACCAACGCCTAGGGGCTTGGTCAGAAAAAGTTGGGCGCCTGGAGTAGCGCCCCCGTTTTTTTTCAAATGTTCCAGCCGAACGCGTCCGGTTACCGCCAGTCCGAAAATGGGTTCCGGACTGTCAATGCTGTGGCCGCCGGCAAGCGGAATACCGGCTTCTGCGCAAGCCTTCCGCCCGCCCTCCACCACCAGTCCGGCTACTTCGGGCGGCAGTGTATTGATTGGCCATCCCAGGATAGCGATCGCCAACAATGGCGTCCCCCCCATAGCATAAACGTCGCTGATGGCATTGACGGCAGCGATCCGGCCGAAATCTTCGGGATCATCCACAACCGGCATAAAAAAATCGGTGGTGCTCACCACGGCGGTCCCGTCGCCGAGGTCAAATACGGCAGCGTCGTCCCGGTCTTCATTGCCGACGAGCAATTGTGGGAACAGCGGCGCTGCGGCGGCAGTCTGGAGGATATGATCTAAAATTCTCGGCGCTATTTTACATCCGCATCCGGCGCCGTGGGAGAATTGGGTAAGTTTAAATGGTATCATGAAAAATCAAAACTGCACAGTCATGCTCAAACTGGGTAAAATCGGAAGTTGATTTACCCGAGCAAACTGCACCCGGTCAAAGTAGAAAATATTATCCCGGTCATACACATTGGTTGCAGATGCCGTGATCTCCACTTTACCATGCCTGGAAAACTCAAAAGTGCGTTTTACCGACAGATCGAGGCGGTGGTAATACGGCAAGCGCCCGCTGTTGCGATCGTCCGAGTAGAGGATGCCCAGATCGCCGTTGCCGCCCAGCACATCGGTGCCGATACCCTCGTCGAAAGTAACGTTGGTGAAAAAACCTTGTGTCAGCGTGAAGGGGAAGCCCGAGCCAAAATTCCAGCGGGCGCCAAATTCCCATTGTTTCTTTTTCCCGGCTTGGTAGGTCGTCACCAGGTTCAGGTTATGCCGGCGGTCGAACACGGGCGGGTAGGTTTGCTCGCCGTCAAAACGGTTGACAAAACCCAGCGAATAAGCGCCCCAGATGTAGAATTTCCTGGCTTCCAGTTTGAGGGACAGGTCCACGCCGTAAGCTTCTCCGGTTTCCACCACATAGTTCGGGTCCTGCGGCAGGAGTTTATTCCGGTTGAGCGCCAGCAACTGGGTAAAGTCCTTGTAGTATCCTTCGATATTCAGTTCAAAATTACTGGTAATATCGACCTCAAAACCGGCAACGCCGTGCAGCGCTTTTTGCAGGCGGTGGTCCACCCGCTCCGTGGCGGACCCGGCTTTATACACCGTTTCTTCCGGCCCGGATAAAAAACCGACGAAGAGATTGACGATGTCGCGTTCGTTGACGGTGGAGAGCAGGTTCTGGGAATACAGGCCGGCAGCAGCTTTAAAGCGGAGGTTGCCGGTTATGTTGTATTTCAGGCCCAGCCGCGGCTCCGGCGATACGTCGTTGAGCGATTGATAGTATTGCAGGCGGAAGCCCGGCTCGATCACCAGGGGTCCGATTTTTCGCTTCCAGCGCAGGTAGATGCTGATTTCCGTCGTGTTTTCAAACTGTTCGATGGTCAGGCCCCGGAAGTTTTCAAAGGTAAATTCGGTGCGAAAGCCGGTCAGTTCAAGGCCGTATTTGAGTTCGTTGTTGCGGTCGAAATTGGTAAAATTGAGGCCGGCATAAAAACCGCTGATCCCACTTTCGCGCGGCCGGCGGTCGGATTCCTCGATGCGCGAATTGTATTTGGAATAGGTCAGCGTGCCCCCGACGATCGTATTGGAATTGGTCGGTACGAGCGTAAAGTCAAAACCGCCACCGCTGCTCTTCCAGTCAAAATCCGTAATCGGGTAATCGACGCCGTCGTCGTAGCTGAACCCAAAGAAATTCATCTTGCTGCCGTTGCCTGTCAGAAGCGACAGTTTCCCGTAAAAGTCGCGGTAATTAAAGGGGATACCCACCGAATCGTTGACATAGTTGTACAATTTTGGCGCTGCCTGGTCGATCAGTGCCTGTTTGGCGGTGAGCACAAACGACACGCTGGCGCCGCCCTCCTCTTTCACCGGAATGATCGGTCCCTCCAGCAGGGCTTAGCTTGAAAAGGGCTGGCCGACACCAGGCCCGATAAACGGCGCCGGTTACCTTCCCGGTTTTAACATCCACGATAGCCGAAATGCGGCCGCCATAGTCGGCATTGAAGCCGCCCGTAAGTACATCCACGTTGCGGATAAGTTCCGTCTCGAAAACGGAGAAAAAACCGATACTGTGAAAAGGGTTGTAGATCGTCATGCCGTCCAGCAGAATGCGGTTTTGTACCGGCGATCCGCCGCGGATATACAGCTGACCGCCCTGGTCGCCCGTAAAAATTACGCCGGGCAGCACCGTAAGGTACTGGGCGATATCGGACTGCCCTCCGGTGGACGGCAGAGAACGGATTTGCTTGGGCGTTACGGTCAGTTTGGAAACCTGTACTTCTGTTTTTGCCTGTTCCTTTTTGCCGCTGATGATCACTTCTTCCAGGTTGGTACCGCTTTCGATCATATACACCGACTGATACAGAATTTCGCCTTTGCTGACCCGGATGGCGGTGGTAAAATCCTCGTATCCCAGGTAGGTGACCTTCAACTGGTATTGGCCGACCGGCACGTTGGAAAGAGAGAAAAAACCATTGATATCGGTCGACGTCCCCATTGAAGCCCCCTCGATCTGAACGGTGGCAAAGGCAACCGGTTGAGCGGATTCCTTTTCGTAAACGTTACCCCGAATGGTACCTTTATCCGTTCGTTGGGCCAATAAAAATGCCGGAAGGCATGCCAAAGCAAGAACAATAGAGCTGTTTTTCATCAAAATCTTATTTGAAGGCGGCAAAGATAGCAGCAGGAAATTATTTCGCACGCCCTGGAAAAGATTGTTCCGGACAAAGAACAGGCTTTTCTGGAAAATCAGATGGTCTGTGCGGTTTTTCCCCGAAAGCTTGTTGGCTCAGACGCTCTTTTTCCACTACTTTGGCCCTGTTTTTAAGCACTAATATCCGGATTTGAAAACCTATGATATCCTGATTGTCGGTGGCGGCATAGTAGGCCTGGCCGCCGCTTACCAGTTGTTGCAACGCAGGCCGGGGCTCCGGCTGGCAGTATTGGAAAAAGAAAAAGAAGTGGCGGCGCACCAAAGCAGTCGAAACAGCGGCGTGATACACAGTGGGATATACTACCGCCCCGGCAGCCTGAGGGCGCTCAATTGCCGTAGGGGGTATACGCTCCTGTTGCAGTTTTGCGCCAAGGAGGGACTCCCCTTCGAGGTCTGCGGTAAGATTATCGTAGCCGCAACTGCCGCCGAACGGGGGCAACTCGACGCCATCCACCAACGGGGCCTCGCCAATGGCCTGCAAGGCCTGCGCTTGCTCGCTCCGGAAGAAGCGCGCGCCATAGAGCCGCATGTGCGTGCCGAAGCCGCACTTTGGGTTCCGCAAGCGGGCATTACGGATTACGGTCTTATTGCGCGCCGGTATGCCGAACGGGTGCTTGCCGCCGGCGGCGAGGTGCTTACAGGCGTTAAAGTCGATCAAATCCGGCCGGGAAGTACAGAGGTCGTGCTCAGCGGCGCCGGCTGGGAGGGCAGCGCGAGGCAGGTAGTGACTTGTTGCGGTTTGTATTCGGACCGGATTACCCGCCTGACCGGCGAGCGACCCGGGGTTCAAATTCTACCGTTTCGGGGGGAATATTACGAACTCAAACCCGAACGCGCACATTTGGTCCGCAACCTGATCTATCCCGTGCCCAACCCAAATTTTCCGTTTTTAGGCGTTCATTTTACCCGCATGATCCACGGGGGTATCGAAGCGGGCCCGAATGCCGTTCTGGCATTCCGCCGGGAAGGCTATTCCCGGTGGGATATTCAACCTGCCGAACTTTTCGAAACCCTCCGGTTTCGCGGATTTCAGCGCCTGGCAGCCCGCTACTGGCGCGACGGCTGGGCCGAGATGCGCCGTTCGTTTTTCAAATCACAGTTTGTCCGCGCGCTGCAACACCTGGTGCCGGAAATAACTGCCGGCGACCTTGTGCCGGCACGCAGCGGCGTGCGGGCAATGGCCTGCACACCGGAAGGCCAATTGCACGACGATTTTTTGATCCTGGAAAAAGGCCGTATCCTTAACGTGTGCAACGCACCCAGCCCGGCGGCGACGGCTTCTCTGGCTATCGGGGAGGCCGTGGCAGAGCGGATACTGCAGAATCGCCGGGAATAAAATTTATCTGCGTCAACGGACTTTGGAAGGTCTGGATTTATATTTGTACCTGTTCGAGTTCTTAGAGAAATATACCACTATGAAAAATCTGCCCTTTCGCGCCAGTATTTTGGCGCTCTGCCTGCTGGTTTCCTGCGGCAAAGAAACTGCCGACCCGTTTACCACCACGTTTTACACCGGTTCAAAATCATTCCATGCCGCGGATTACAACATGTGGGTGATCTTGCAAGCGGCTGACGGCGACCTATTGCACGTCGAACGGGTCGCACTCCAGCCCAATGCACCGGAACAGGCGTACTCCACCAAGCAAGTTTCCTCCAGCGAAACCTGCGACGTCACAATCGCTTTTTTAGACGTCAATTCCGGCCATTTATCCCTGGTTACCTACAAGAATATTCCTTCAGGGAAAAAACTGCTGCCGGATATTTTTACCACGGCAACCGATGACCGGACGGTTTACGCACAGATCGACATTTCCGGCATGCCGGAATTTGATTGGTTTGAATGCACCGGCACATCGCCTGAAAGTGTATTTTTTGACAGTCCGGCGCCGGACTTCAAGGCGAGTGTATTTCAACTTAAAACCGGCGGAACAGGAACCTTGGTGCGCTGGAAAGCCAAAAGCGATCCCAATTTTCGGGCATATTGGCATCCAATAAACGCCACGACGCCTGTAGAACCGGTTAAAATCACCTTACCGGCCACTGATTTTTCAGCGGATATGCCCAAACTTTCGCTACAGCTGCCTTATGCAGCCGATTGGTGGGCAAACGTCCGGGGAGTAATAAACCCCGTCGGCACTGCCAATTATGCCTGCCTGGCCAACCGCTTGTATGACGACAAAGCGCCTAAAATAGAACAAATCGAATTCGAAAAACCCGATAACGTAAACTGTTCGTCGTTTTGGGTATTCGCTATGGATCAAGGGCCCGGAGAGCAAACAGAATTGGAGCGGCTGTTTCCAATTGGCGCTCCGCTGACGCTGGCGACAACCGGTTTCCGGTTAAAGCAATTCAGTTTAAATAGCAATGGCAATATCCTGCTCGATTCCGAGGGCGATTTCGACGTGTTGCATATCCTGGTTTTCGGAAACGCCGGCAAAGTTTCCTGGCAAATTGAAGGCGATCCCGATGACCTGAAAATCTGCCCGGTCCCGCACATCCCCGATTCGCTCAAACAACAATGGCCGGCCCTTACAGGGTTTGATACCGGCCAAACCCGTTGCGGGGAATATGAAGGGCTCTCCGGATTTCGGCAATACCTGGACGCCAACCGCAGTGAATCCCTGTGGCGGGCACGACTTGGCTTTCGGGGGAAGTGGCAACAGTGGTAGCATAAGCCGGAAGGAACGCCATACCTTCGCGGCACAGCAGGCTTAACAAAGCGAATATGTTGCACATCGGGATACCTCCGGGTTTTGAAGCAGAAAAAGTATACGCCCTGTCGGTGTTATTGGATGATCTTTTGGGTATTCCGTTTGAATGGACGGTAGATGCTGAAAAGCCGCACTACCGGCTGCACTTGCCCAATGGCACTATGCTGATCCTGGAAGATCATTTTTTTGAAAAACACACCGACGGTAATTACCTTGCTTTAGCCGCTGTCCCCGCAGCAGCCTTGACCCTGCCGCATCCTTTCGATGCCAATGAGGTGATCTTCGGTATTTTTGGCCGGTCGCATTTTTCCCTGGAAAACCAGTTAACGGTTTGCGGAATCGACCTGGTAGCGTCAGCCTTTTTCATGCTCAGCCGCTGGGAGGAATACGTGCGGCCAGAGCGCGACGATTACGGGCGTTTTCCGGCAGCATCCGCGCTGGCCGTCCGCGACGGCTTCATCGATCGCCCGGTGGTCAATGAATACGCCGCCTTGCTGCTTCAACTATTCCATCGCCTTGGCTGGTATCCGCAAAAAAAACCCGCCCGGTTGCGATTGCACCTGTCGCACGATGTGGACCATCCGCTGCTCTGGTGGTCGGTAGCCGACCGGTTGCGCACCCTGGCAGGCAGCATTTTTCAGCGAAAAAACCTGCGGGAAGCCGCCTGGTGGCTATCGGAGCGGATACCTTTGCAGCAAGACCCGTACGACATTTTTGAGGCGTGGATGGACTTTTCTGAAAAAAACGGACTCGTGTCGCATTTCAATTTTTTGGGCGAACGCCAGCCGGGCGCCGACGCGTACTACCCGTTGCAGCATCCCTTTGTAAAACGCCTGCTGCAGCGGATTGCAGCGCGCGGGCATGGCATTGGGTTCCACCCTTCGCTGGAGGCCTTTGCGCAAGCGGAAACGTTTCGGCGCGAGCTAGAGTCGCTTCGCAGGGCAGCACCCGGCCCGGTAACCAGCGGCCGGCAGCATTACCTCTGTTTTTCGCCGCCCCATACCTGGCAATTATGGGCCGACGCCGGCTTGGCCTGGGACAGCACGCTCGGATACCCGGAAGCCGAAGGATTTCGCTGCGGAATCTGCCAGGAATTCCCGGTGTTTAATTTTTTAACCAGGCAAGTATTGCCCTTACGCGAAAAACCGTTGATCGCCATGGACGTAACGCTGGCCAATTACCGCCGGTACACACCCGAACAGGCATACGACCGCTTGCAGGCGCTGCGCCGGAACGTGGAAATACACGGCGGCGAATTCGCCCTGCTGTGGCACAACTCCTCCTGGAACACGTACTTTTGGGCGCCCTGGCAAAGGGTTTATCGCGAATTTGTTTCGTCGTTTTAACGATGCGGAAGTCCTCGATCATGAAAAAAATCGCGCCATCTTTTTGGTTTTTGCTGGCCTTGGGACTCTTAACCGCTTCGGGCAGCATCGCACAACCCGCTACCCTGCCCCTGCAATCGCCGGCGCACCATTTGCTCGACCGGCTGGATATCAGCAGCGGCACAGCCGCCCCCATGCACCTGCAGGTTCGGCCGGTGAGCCGGCAAGATGCCGTGGCATATGCCCTGCTCGTCGACTCGGTCGCAAATACCGCCGGGAAGTATAGCGCCGGTTTGCGTTATTTGTATGATGAAAACAACGAATGGTTGAGCCCCGGTGATAGCCTTCGGCGCCGCCTGCGCCGGAAACCAGTACTCGGTATTTTCTTTCGCACCCCAGCCAATTTGTTCGAAGTCAATACGCCCGCTTTCCGTTTGCGCGTCAACCCCATGGCGCAGCTGGCAGCCGGACAGGAGCAAAACGAATCCGCCTTTCTGTTTGTCAACCAGCGGGGCGTAGAGGTCCGCGGCGATGTGGACGGCAGGGTTTATTTCTACAGCCACGTCCTGGAATCCCAGGTGCGCTTTCCCAATTATGTAAATCAATGGGTTGCCGGTTACCAGTCGGTGCCCGGCGCCGGATTTTACAAGCCGTACAACAGTGGGCTTTTTAACGTAAAAAACGGCTACGACTTCAACCTGGCCAACGCCTATATCGGCGCGCGCATAACACGGCATATCAGCCTCCAGTTTGGTCATGGCCAGCATTTTATCGGGAATGGTTATCGCTCGTTATGGTTATCCGACGCCGGCAATTATGCGTATTACCTGAAATTCAGCACCAGGGTTTGGCGGCTGCATTACCAAAATTTGTTTTTGGAACTGCATCCCATTTCGACCGCCGTGCCCAGGCCGCCTAACAGCTTGTTGCCTAAAAAATACGTGGCGGCACATTACCTCAGTTTCCGGCCGGCGCCGGCCATCAGTATTGGTTTTTTTGAAGCGACGGTATTGAATCGCAGCCGCCAATTCGAATTGCAATACCTGAATCCGGTTATTCTGTACCGCACGGTGGAAGGCATGATCGGCAGTCCGGATAATGTCCTCATCGGGTTTGACGGGCGTTGGAATTTTTTGCGCCGGTTTCAAGTGTATGGTCAGCTGCTGATCGATGAGTTTTTGTTTTCCGCTTTGTATAAGCCGGAACAAAAAGGTTGGTGGGGAAACAAATTTGGTTGGCAAGCCGGTATAAAATATATCGATGCTTTCCAGGTGCCGCACCTGGATATCCAGTTGGAATACAATACCGTACGCCCGTATACGTATTCCAGTTTCGACTCGCTGAACAGTTATACCCACTACCATCAGGCCCTGGCGCACCCGCTGCTGGCGAATTTCAACGAATGGATTGGCCTTGTCCGGTATCAGCCACACCCCAGGGTGTGGCTGAGCGGCCGGCTGATGTATGCCAAAACCGGGGAGGACAGCGCGTCGGAAAACTGGGGAAATAGTCCATTGCTGCAAAACGGCAGCCGCGTCAGGGATTATGGTAATTTTACCGGGCAGGGCGTACAATCTGAAATTTTTCTGGCCGGATTGGATGCCGCCTGGCAGCTGTACCACAACCTTTATTTCGAATGCCGGGTATTACTACGCCATAAAAATAGCGCCGACGATAACCGCGACCTCGAAACGCGCCTTTTCAACCTGGGTATCCGCTGGAATGTGTGGAACCGAAACCTCGATTTTTAGTACCATGTCCGACCTTGCCGTTCACAATGACTTGCACCCAACCGAACGCCGGTGGTTTGCGGTGTATACCCGGGCCAGGAGCGAAAAATGGGTGCAGCGCGCGCTCACCAAAAAAGGCATATACGCCTATGTGCCGCTCCAACGCCTGTACCGGCGGTACACCCGCAGTACGCGTCTGACCGAGAAACCGCTTATTCCAGGCTATGTTTTCGTACACATTAACCGGCCAGATTATATTCCGGTCTTAGAAACGGAACATGTGGCCGGCTTCGTGCGGTTTTCGAAAAACCTGATCGCAATTCCCGGGCCGGAGATTGTTTTACTCCGGAGAATCACCCTGGAAGAAGACCTCGACCTCCGCGCTGTGCCCGGAACAATTGAAAGCGGCGACCCGGTGGAGATCACTGCCGGCAACCTCACCGGCTTGCACGGCCGGGTTGTGAAAATCGAAGGGAAACACCGGTTCCAGGTCGATCTCGAATACCTGGGGTGTAGCCTGCTGATCACGATCGACGCCACATTTTTACAGAAGATAAACATTCCCATACGCGTGCAGGAAGATTAGCCTCCTTACCTTTGCCCGTCGAAAAACAGGCACCCGTGACAGCAGATGTTCTTAGCACACTTACCCAGGCCGCCCAAAACCGCATACTGATCATCGACGGCGCTATGGGTACCATGATTCAGCAATACCGGCTTGAAGAGCAGGATTTCAGGGGCGACAAGTTCCGGGACCATCATCGCGACCTGAAAGGGAACAACGACCTGCTCAGCCTGACGCGCCCCGACGTGATTGAAGCCATTCACCAGGCATACCTGGAGGCCGGGGCCGATATCATCGAGACCAATACCTTCAACGCAACGTCTATTTCACAAGCCGACTACGATACGGCGCAGCACGCTTATGCGATCAACCTGGCCGCCGCCTGCATCGCCCGGATAGCGGCCGATGACTGGACTGCGCAAAACCCGGCTAAACCCCGCTTCGTCGCCGGCGCCTTGGGGCCACTGAATAAAACACTTTCCCTGTCGCCCGATGTAAATGACCCGGGTTACCGGGCACTGCGTTTCGATGATGCCCGGAATGCTTATGCGGAACAAGTGCGCGGGCTGATGGATGGCGGCGCACACCTGTTGCTGGTAGAGACTATTTTCGATACGCTGAACTGCAAGGCGGCGTTGTTTGCCATCGAGGAGGTGATGGCGGAAAAGGGGCGGCGGCTGCCGGTGATGATATCCGGTACGATCACCGACGCCTCCGGCCGGACCTTGAGCGGACAAACCGTGGAAGCGTTTTGGATATCCATCCAACACGCCCGCCCTTTTTCCGTGGGCCTGAACTGCGCGTTGGGCGCAAAGGAAATGCGGCCGCATCTCGAAGCCCTTTCTGCTATTGCCGGTTGTTTTATCAGCGCCTATCCGAATGCCGGACTGCCCAATGCATTCGGCGAATACGATCAGACACCCCACGAAATGTGCGAATTCATCGGGGACTTTGCCCGCTCTGGCCTGGTCAATATCGTGGGCGGCTGTTGCGGCACCACCCCCGCGCATATCCGGCATATTGCGCAGCAAGTGACAGGTATTGCGCCGCGGCCCCTGCCCGGCGGGCAGGGCGAAAGTCGGACGAAAAACAAGTATACGATGCTGGCAGGGCTGGAGCCGCTAATTATCCGGCCGGAAACCAATTTTGTAAATATCGGCGAGCGCACCAACGTCACCGGTTCCAAACAATTTGCCAACCTGATCAAGGCCGGCAAACTTGCCGACGCGTTGCAGGTTGCCCGGCAACAAGTGGAAAACGGCGCCCAGATCATCGACGTCAATATGGATGAAGGTCTGCTGGATTCCGAACGCGCAATGGTCGAATTTTTGCTCCTGGTGGCCGCCGAGCCGGATATTGCCAAGGTGCCTGTCATGGTGGATTCATCCCGGTTTCAGGTCATCGAAGCCGGATTGAAGTGCCTGCAGGGCAAGAGCATCGTCAATTCCATTTCATTAAAGGAAGGGGAAGCGGAGTTTGTACGGCAAGCCGTCATTTGCCGCCGCCATGGCGCGGCAGTAGTGGTGATGGCCTTTGATGAAAACGGCCAGGCCGATACCATCGACCGCAAAGTGGATATTTGCGAGCGCGCCTATCGTATCCTTACTGAAAAAGTTGGTTTCGACCCGACAGATATCATATTCGACCCCAATATTTTTGCCGTTGCCACGGGTATCGAGGAGCATAACGAGTACGCGATCAATTATATCGAAGCCACCCGGATTATCAAGCAACGCTGCCCCGGCGCCCGCGTGAGCGGTGGCGTGAGCAACCTCTCTTTCGCTTTTCGCGGCAACAATAAGGTTCGGGAAGCCATGCATGCAGCATTCCTTTTTCATGCTATTCAGGCCGGCATGGATATGGGAATCGTCAATGCCGGGATGATCGAGGTGTATGCGGAAATCCCGAAAGATTTGCTGCAACGCATTGAGGATGTCTTGTTTAACCGGTACCCCAGCGCCACGGAGGCGCTGGTACGCTACGCTGAAAGCCTGACCGACACTGGCGGCCGTGCAGTGGAAAAAGACCTGGCCTGGCGCGAAACCTCCGTGGAAGCGCGCATTACCCATGCACTGGTAAAGGCATCACCGATTTTATCGAGGAGGATACCGAAGCGGCCCGCCAGCAGTTTTCCTCACCGCTTTCCGTGATTGAAGGGCCCCTAATGGCCGGTATGAACGTGGTCGGCGACCTGTTCGGCGCCGGTAAAATGTTTTTACCGCAAGTGGTCAAAAGCGCGCGGGTTATGAAGCGGGCAGTAGCTTACCTCACCCCGTATATTGAAGCGGAAAAAAGCGGCAAAGGAGTGGGCAACCGGGGGAAAATCCTGCTGGCCACCGTTAAAGGCGATGTACACGACATCGGAAAAAACATCGTCGGCGTCGTGCTCGGTTGCAATAATTATGAAGTCATCGACCTGGGTGTGATGGTTCCGGCAGACCGGATTTTAGAGGCCGCTATCGAATACCAGGCTGATATCATAGGGCTTTCGGGCTTGATCACGCCCTCGCTGGATGAAATGGCGCATGTGGCCCGGGAGATGCAGCGCCAAAACATGCGGATACCGCTGCTGATCGGCGGCGCCACGACATCCAAAACGCATACCGCCATTAAAGTGGAGCCCCAATACGAACATGCCCCGGTAGTTCATGTGCTGGATGCCAGCCGCAGCGTGGCGGTAGTGAGCGCATTGCTCACCCAAAATGAAGCGGAGCAAACGGCCTTTGTCCGGCAGATCAAGTTGGAATACGACCAAATCCGCACGGCCCGGGCCGGCCGGCAATCCGCCAAAGCATACCTTTCGCTGGAAGCGGCACGGCGGAATAAATGGACAGCCGACTGGGCGCATTATACCCCGCAAAAGCCGCAGCTGACCGGCGTGCAGGTTTTCGGGCACTATCCCTTAAACGAACTGATACCCTACATCGACTGGACGCCATTTTTCCAAAGCTGGCAACTGGCCGGCAAATATCCGGACATCCTGGAAGATAGCGTGGTAGGCGCTGAGGCCGCCAGGTTGTTGGCCGATGCCCGGGAAATGTTGCAAGAAACAATAGCCCAGGACTGGCTGGAGGCCCGCGCCGTCGTCGGGATATTTCCGGCGAACGCCGTAGCAGACGACGACCTGGAAATTTATACCGACGAAAACCGGACGGGGGTGCTTACCCTGTTGCACCATTTACGGCAGCAAAACCAAAAAGCCCCCGGCCTGCCGAATTTTTGCCTGAGCGATTTTATTGCCCCCAAAGAAACCGGTGTGCCCGATTATATCGGCGCTTTTGCCGTCACGGCCGGCATAGGCATCGAAAAACAGCTGAAAAAATTCGAAGGCGAACACGACGATTACCGCGCTATCCTGCTCAAAGCCCTGGCCGACCGGCTTGCTGAAGCGCTCGCCGAACGGATGCACGAGCGGGTACGCCGCGAGTTTTGGGGCTACGCTTCCGCAGAACAATTAAATCCTAACCAACTGATAACGGAAGCGTACCGCGGTATCCGCCCGGCGCCGGGCTATCCGGCTTGCCCGGAACATACCGAAAAACGCACACTGTGGCAATTGCTCGAACCCGAGCGCCTGGGTATTACCCTGACGGAGAGCTGCGCCATGTATCCGGCCGCTGCGGTGAGCGGCTGGTACTTCGCCCATCCGGACGCCCGTTATTTTGGTTTAGGCCAGATCGGACGGGACCAGGTAGAAAATTATGCACGGCGCAAAGGAATGTCGATTGCTGAAGCCGAAAGGTGGCTGGCGCCCGTGTTGAATTATGACGTATAAACGGCGTGATGTTCGCTGTTTGTAAAATTCGATGTGTTCCCCGCAACATATCGACGGCGAAGCCATTTAAAAAATGGGGCAAACAAAATAAGATTTTAAATTTTATACCCTAATAAAGTAATCTTGGAACATTGTTTGAATAAGAAAACGAATACTCACCTTAAACGCACCGACCGCCTATGATCCGCATGGTTGACCTGAAAACCCAATATGAACACATCCGGGAAGAAATTGACCGGGCCGTACTCGATGTTATTGCCTCCACGGAGTATATCAACGGTTCGGCTGTTAAACAATTCCAGGCCGAACTGGAAAAATACCAGGGTATCGAGCACGTCATTCCCTGCGCCAACGGCACTGATGCGCTGCAAATAGCATTTATGGCCTTGCGCCTGCAGCCCGGCGATGAGGTGATTGTGCCGGCATTCACTTACGTGGCTACCGCAGAAGTCATCGCTTTGTTGGGTCTTACGCCGGTAATGGTGGATGTAGACCCCGGTACTTTCAATATCGCCCTGGAAAAAGTAGCCGAAGCCATTACCCCGCGCACCAAAGCCATCGTTCCGGTGCACTTATTCGGGCAAAGTGCCGATATGGAGGCCTTGCTTGATCTGGCCCGGCGGCGCCAATTGTACGTTATTGAAGACAACGCACAGGCGACCGGCGCCGATTATACCTTTAGCAATGGCGCCCGGAAAAAGACCGGAAGCATGGGGCATATCGGCTGCACGTCCTTTTTCCCTTCGAAAAACCTCGGCTGCTATGGCGATGGCGGCGCTATAACCACTTCCGACGCTGATTTGGCCCAGCAGCTGCGCATGATCGCCAACCACGGCCAAAACAAACTGTACTATCATGCGGTGGTAGGCGTTAATTCAAGACTGGATTCCATTCAAGCGGCAATTTTAAGCGTAAAGCTCCGGCGTCTGGATACCTATAATGCCGCGCGCCGGGCAGCAGCCGATTATTACGACGCCGCTTTTTCCGGCATGCCCCAGGTAAAAACGCCGGCCCGTCAGGCAAACGCCACGCATGTTTTTCACCAGTATACCTTGCAGGTACGCGAAGGCAACCGCGATGCACTGCGCCAACATTTGGCGGACCAGGGCATCCCGGCGATGATCTATTATCCGGTTCCGCTCTACCGGCAGGAGGCCTTCAGCCGGTATGGGGCGGGGGCAGAATTACCGGTAACGGAAGAGCTGTGCCGGACGGTTATATCGCTCCCTATGCACTCCGAACTGAATCCCGGTATGCAGGATCAAATTATCGACGCCGTGCAAGCGTATTTTCAAAAATAGTAAGCATCCCGTTTTTTTAATCTACTCCCCGTATTCATTCCACTTCATCCCAAGGCGCTTGTAGCGCTTAAATATCCAAGTTTATTCCATTATGTATCAACAACTTAAAAACAAAAAGAAAACCATTGCAGTTGTCGGCCTGGGCTATGTCGGCTTGCCCGTAGCGCTGGCGTTTGCCCGCAAATTCAAGGTCATCGGGTTCGATATCAATAAAGACCGGATTGCGGCAATGAAAGCGCGCCAGGATCCGTCGCAAGAGCTGGACCCGGAGGCTTTCGAAGGAGCCGATATCGAATTTACAGCCGACGCCGAAGGGTTAAAAGCGGCGCACTTTTTTGTAATCGCCGTTCCGACCGACGTAGATGCCCATAAGGTACCGGACCTGAGCCCCTTGAAAAAGGCCTCCGCCACGGTAGGCCGCGCCCTGAAGCCGGGGGACTATGTTGTGTATGAAAGCACCGTATATCCCGGATGTACGGAGGAGGATTGTTTGCCTATTTTGGAGGAGGAAAGCGGTTTGCGCGGTATGAAAGACTTTAAAATCGGGTATTCGCCCGAACGCATTTCACCGGGGGATAAATCGCGGACGGTAGTGGATATTTTGAAAATCGTGGCCGGATGCGACGAAGATGCCCTGGAGAATATTGCGCAAACGTATGGGTCCATCATTAAAGCCGGTGTGTACAAAGCAACCACCATTAAAGTTGCGGAAGCGGCCAAGGTAATTGAAAACACCCAACGCGATCTCAATATTTCCCTGGTCAACGAGCTCTCCATCATTTTTGACCGGATGGACATCGATACGCAGGAAGTACTGGCCGCCGCCGGCACAAAATGGAACTTTTTGCCCTATTCCCCAGGGCTCGTCGGTGGGCATTGTATCGGTGTGGACCCCTATTACCTGCTGCACAAATCCAAACAACTCGGCTACGATCCGCAGGTTATCCTGAGTGGCCGGCGTGTCAACGATGGTATGCCTGCCTTTGTGGCCAAACGCCTCGTGCAGCTGCTTACCCAAAAAGGAAAAAACCTTTCCACATGCAAAGTGTTGATAATGGGCATAACTTTTAAGGAAAATGTAGCTGACATCCGGAACTCCAAAGTAGCGGAGGTGGCGCGGGAGCTGATGGATTTTTCCATAAACGTACACATTCACGATCCATACGCTTCGCCAAATGAAGTGGCACATGCCTACCGCCTAACGCTTCAGGACGAAATTTCCAGCGGGTATGATGCGGTAGTGGTGGCAGTTGCACATCAGGAATTTATAAACCTGGACGCGGCGTTTTTCAAAAAAATCATGAAAGACGACCCCATTCTGTTGGATATCAAGGCAATATATAAACGGAAAGATATGGCGCCAGCCCTAACTTACTGGCGACTTTAAACTATGCGGCAGTTTTTTTCAAAATTATTTTCCAATCCAACCCTGTCCGATTTCTCCATACTGAAAACGGATATGCACAGTCATCTGCTTCCCGGCCTGGATGACGGGGTACCCACCATGGACGAAGCGCTGGAAATGGTGGAGGCCTTGGGGCGTTTAGGCTACCAGCGCCTTATCACGACGCCACATGTAATGGCCGAACGGTATCCCAACACCACCGGAACCATCCGGGAGCAGACGCGTGCCGTGCAGGAGGCCGTAAAAAAGTCCGGGATACCGGTAGCGGTGTTTGGCGCTGCCGAATATTTTATGGACGATTATTTTGGAGAATTACTGCAACGCAACGACCTGCTGCCTTTGGATACCCAGGGACACGTCTTAGTTGAACTCTCGTTTCTGCACCCGCCACTGGCGCTCCAGCAGTACCTGTTCGATATGCAAGCCCGTGGACTCAAACCCGTGCTGGCGCATCCTGAACGGTATGTGTATTACCATACCAAACTCGAAGAATTTCAAGCCCTGAAAAATGCTGGATGCCGGTTTCAGGTAAATATTCTTTCCATTACCGGGCATTATGGCCCGGACGTGCAACAGGCGGCCCAACTGCTGCTGAAAAACAAAATGGTGGATTACCTGGGCACGGATGCACACCGCATGCGCCATGCCGTTACCCTGAAGGCCGCCCTGCGCTCCGGGCACCTGGAAAAGCCGTTGAAAAAATTTGCTTATTCCAATCCGCTTCTGACACCCAATACCTGATTATTCACGTTTCAAAACACGACCATGCGTTTGACAGCGACCTTTACAAAAATCGTATGTGCCCCCTTGGGCGTCCTTGGGCTCTTCCTGTGTCTGATCGGGCAAAGCGCCTGTATTCAACACCGTCAAATGGTAAATTTTGACACTGGCCCGGTTTTCGACAGCCTGGTAATGCCATACCAGACCCATGCGCTCCGGATTCAGCACGATGACCTTTTGGCTATTTCGGTTTTAAGCCAAACGGCCGACCCAAAGGTGACCGCTCCTTTCCTGGGCATCAACCCCGCAGGTAGCAACGAGCCTCCGCAATACCTGGTTGACATAAATGGTGCGATCAATTTGCCGTTAGTCGGCCAGGTGCGGGTAGCGGGCAGCACCACCGAGGAAGCGCGCGACACCCTGGTGATCCTCCTGAGCAAATTCCTGAAAAATCCGATTGTGAACGTCCGGATCGCAAACTTCCGGTTTTCGGTGCTCGGCGAAGTAAACAAAGCCGGCACTTACCCGGTGGGGTACGAGCGCGTTTCCATCCTGGAAGCCCTCGGGCTGGCCGGCGACCTGACCAAATATGGCAACCGGGAAAATATTCTGGTCATTCGTCAAACGGATGGCGAGCGCCGGTACGGCCGAATCAACCTGCACCAGCGCGATGTTTTTCTATCGCCTTATTTTTACGTCGAACAGGGCGATATTATTTACGTGGAACCGCTCCGCGCAAAAGTTGGCGATACCGCCGATGCCACCACCAAATCGCTCCAATGGGCACTACCCATCGTATCCGTAGTGGGCCTTATCGTAACGCTGTTTACGGCAAAATAACCGCGGCGGTTACCGCCCGAACCCTGCCTGCATGACCGAACCGGACACTCCCCCACCCCGACCGATTGGCGAACTTCCGTTCGATTGGCGCGCTTTTTTGTACCGGCTGCTGCGCAATTGGTACTGGTTTTTGTTTTCACTGGCACTCGGGACAGCCTTGGCATGGATTTACTTGCGCTACGCCGTTCCGATTTATAACAGCACCGCCACCATCCTGATTCAGAACGAACAAAACCAACGGGCGCTCACAGAGGCCTTTATTACGGAGCAATTGGGATTTGAAAGCAATTTTGAAATTGAAGACGAGATTCAGTTGCTCAAATCCCGGAGCCTGATGCGGCGGGTGGTGGATAGCCTGGAACTTCATGTACAGTACTGGACCGAAGGACGGGTCAAAACCTCCGAAGTTTATCCGACCGAAAGCCTGCCGCTGGCCATCCACCTGAAAGTGTTGCCGCCCGTTCAAAAAGCCTTGGGCAAGGCAATGCACATCGAGCCGATGGCAGGCGATCAACGCGGGGGATTCATCGCCTATTCAACGCCGGAAGATACCCTGCAGTGCCGCTTCGGGCGGCCTTTCAGCCTTGGCGGCGCCCGGTTTCAGGTATTCCTGGACGACTCCTCGTTTTACTATAAGAATATCCCGCATATCATCCGGATCATCGACCCGGAGGAGGTTGCCAAAGGGTATTCCGGCCGGCTGGTCGTCCAACAGGTGGGGCACTCCAATGTACTGGCGCTCAGCCTGGTGGATCCGCTTCCGGACAAGGCCGTCAACATCCTGAATACGCTTGCCGATTTATACAGCCAGTCGATCGTAGAAGACAAAAATAAGGTAGGGCGGCAGACACTCCGGTTCATCGACGAACGCCTGCGTTTCATTACCGAAGAATTGTATGGCGTGGAAAAAGAAGTGGAATTGTTCAAACGCGGACGCGGGCTGCCGGTCGAGTTGTCGGTGCGGGCGCAGAAATTTTTGGACGACATCAGTGAAAAAGACCGGAATCTGGCCGAGCTGGATATGCGGCAAAATCTGCTCGCCAGCATCGGGCGCTTTTTTGAAGCCGACTCTAATTTTCTGAAACCCCTGCCCGTGGCCTCTGAAATTGTAGACGGGGAGCTGGCGCAACTGGCAAAAAACTACAACGAGACCGTCCTCCGGTGGCAGGTTTTGCTGGAAAGCGCTACAGCGGCGAATCCATTGGCACGCCAAAGTATCCGGGAGATGGAAGAATTACGCGCTACCATCCTGCTCAGTGTAGCGACATTGCGCCGGGAGGCCGCTGCGCGCCAACGGCAGTTGCAGGCCATGCTGGAACCGTTGGAGGCGCAAATGGGGCTGATGCCCAAATACGAGCGCGAGTTGATCCAGATCATGCGGCAGCAGCAAATCAAGGAGAATTTATTCCTGTTCCTGTTGCAAAAGCGCGAAGAAACCGCCTTGTCGGTAGCTGCCCAGGTGGGCAACTCCCGCGTGATCGACCGGGCGGCGAATGCCGGGCTGATTGCGCCAAAGCGCATGCAGACGTATCTGTTCGCCGTGTTGGCCGGATTCATTCTTCCGGCATTGTTATTTTACGTGCTGGCCTTGTTCAAAAATACCGTCGATTCTGAAACCGACCTCAGGCAGCTCACCGGCATTCCGTTTTTGGGCACTATTGCCCTGCGCTCTAAAAAGGACCAGGCCGTGGTGCAGCCGGGGAGCCGCTCCGCTATCGCAGAAATGTTCCGGTTGCTGCGCACCAACCTGCAGTTCATCCTGGGCCGCGAAACTACCCCGGTCATATTGGTCACTTCCGGGGTCAGCGGCGAAGGCAAAACCTTCATTTCGGCCAACCTAGGTATGACCTTTGCCTTGTCAGGCAAACAAACCATGGTGGTCGGGCTGGACCTGCGCAAGCCCAAACTCAGCCAGTACATGGGCCAGGAACAAGAGACGAAAGGCATTACGCATTACCTCATCGGACAAGCTTCTATCGACGACATTATATGCCAAAGCCAACATTCCACCCATTTGCATTTTATACCAACCGGTCCGCTCCCGCCCAACCCGGCTGAGCTCATCCTCAACGGCAAACTGGACTATCTCTTTGAGGAAATTCGAAAGCGGTACGATTACATCGTGGTGGATACGGCCCCGGTGGGACTGGTTGCCGATGCCATGCTGCTTACCCGCTTTGCGCATGCCACCCTGATCGTCACCCGCTTCGGCAAAACGGACAAACAATTGGTCCGCTTCATCGATCAGCTGAACAACGAGGGCAAGCTCCGTCATCCCGCCATCGTGCTGAATGGGGTTAAAAAAGGCAAGGGGTACGGGTATGGATATGGATACGGGTATGGATATGGGTATTATGAGGAAGAAAAAGGGTGAGGGCCTGAATATATCCAGGCAAAGGGAGCGCTGGAAAATCAGCTTGGTCAGTATCATTCATGGCGGCGGCAATGCCTTGCTGCACTTTATCGAAAGGTTGCTTTTCCGCCCGGTAAAACAGCCGGGTAGTATCCTGATCTTCCGAACGGGTTCCCTCGGAGACGGCATCTGCGCGATTCCTGCCATCCGCTCTATTCGCCGGCAATTCCCCGGCGCGCGCATTGATCTGCTCACCAATACTGGACATGCCGGAAAAAGCCTGGTTTCGCTGGACAAAATTCTGCCGCCGGGCGTAGTGGATCATACTATCAATTACGAAGGCGCTTCGCGCCTGGCGCTGGCAAAGATCCTCCGAAGGCTGCAGTACGATGCCGTCATTCAATTGCCTCAGTACAATGCCCCGTGGTACTGTTTGTTGCGTGATATGGTCGTATTCCGGGTTCTATGCCGTATTTCCGCTGGCTTTGGCTGGCGGTGGGACCATGTGCCCATTTTCCTGAAAGCCCAGGAAATCGGACAGGCAGCGGAAAACGAACGCCGCCGTTTGCTTAAGATTGTGGCCGGAAACGGCATTCCGCCGCTTCGGCAGACAGCCTTCGGGCTATCCATTACCCCCGAAGATCAAACGATCGCCGGGAGGGTATTGCATCAATTCAAAACGCCCGGCAAGCCACTCCTTGGACTGGTGGTGGGCGCTAAAAGGCCGCAAAACCGCTGGCCGCTGGAAAATTTCTGCCAGGTGTGCCGGCATTTTTCAAACCAATTCGACATTGCCCTGCTAGGCGGCCCTGATGACCAACCATTGGCCGGCGAATTGGCAAGACTTGAAGGCGTATTTTCCCTGTGTGGCGCCCTTACTCCACTTCAATCCGCCTGGGTCATGCACAAATGCCGGCTCGTGCTCTCCAACGACACAGGTCCTATGCACCTGGCCTATGCCATGGGCACCCCGGTTTTGGCGCTGTTCAGCGCCCGGGATCTGCCCGGCCGCTGGTATCCGCCCGAACGGGAGCAAAACGTCGTGCTGCGCAGCTTTCAACTCCCCTGCTCCGTATGCCTTAGCGAAACCTGCGACAACAATATTTGCCTTAAAAATATACACCCCGAAACCGTAATCGCTGCGATGATACAGGTCATGCAGCAGGCACCGCGCGCATGCGAAACCGGATAAAGAAATATTATCCCGCCCTGACAGCGGATGCCAGGCAGGAGAAGGTAATATTTCTGCTGATACAGGCCGGGATCACCGGGATCAACGCGCTGACCGGTTTTATGATCCTGCGGGGACTAGTAAAAACAGAATACGCTGTTTTTACCATCATTTTTTCTATGCTGGCCATTTTCACCAACATCACCAACGTCGGGATCACACCGGCTATGAGCGGTATTGGCGGTTCGATATGGGAAAACCGGCGGGAAATGCAAGCCCTGTTGAACACGGCGCTCCGGTTGCGCAGCCAATTGGGATGGTGGTTTGCCATACCATTTATTGTTTATAGCGCATGGCAATTTGGCGAGACGGGCCTGAACCCGGCGCCATTGCTGGCATTAGTCCTGCTGTTGCTTTTCGCCGCATGGATTCAACTGCAGTTCGCGCTCTTTTCCATCATTTTACAACTCAACAAAGCCGTGCGGCAACTCCAGGAAAATGAACTCCGCTATGTGTTGCTGAAATTTGCAGGGGTTGCAACGCTGTTATGGCTGCGCCTGCCGGTCACAGTCGTTTTTGGCTGGATTTGCCTGACCATGTTTCTCAACCTGCGGGTAAATCAAATCCTGGCAGGCCATTATCTGGAGCCGCACGCGGAAACAGAGGTCCGATTTCAAAAAGCGATAAACGGCATTATTCGCTCCAATTTTTTACGGACGCTATACTGGTCGCTGGAAGGCCAAATCAGTATTCTGTTGTGCACCCTTTTTGCCACTACCGAAAATATCGCCGAGATCGGCGCTTTGGGGCGCTTAAGTGTTTATTTCGCTATTTTTCAAGCCTTTATCATTAACTATTCCCTACCAGGGCTGGCAAAAACCCAGGATAAGCGCGCAATTCTGGATCGCGCACAGCGCATACTCTTTCACACCATACTTATGATAATACCCATTCTCGCCTGGGCCCTGTTGCATCCGGACTCGCTGCTGTGGGTACTGGGGCCAAACTACCAATCGCTTAAAAACCAATTATGCCTATACCTGATGGCAATTGCCATTGGCCAGTTGGCCGCGGTGGTTTATCAGATTTGTGCAGCCAAAGCCTGGATTCAAACCAACCGCTTTTACGTACCGCTAGCCCTGCCGCTTCAGATTGGACTTATTTACTGGCTGAACCTGGCAGATATCGGAAACGTGATCTTGTTTATCGGCTTTAACAACCTGTTTTTTCTGCTATTCAACAGCGCCATGTTACTGTTCGCCTTTTACCGGTATCAATCCTCGTTGCTTTCGACTTGACGCTTCATCAGTTCATAACCAGGGTATTAGACTGTGCCGGCCCGCTCCTGCCTGCCCGGTGGCGGTTGCCGGTCCGGTACTACGGTTGGGTCAACAGCTCGGACACCGAACCGGAACTGGTGCACCTGTTTGCGCTGTGCCGCCAATTTCGGTGTGCGGTGGATGTGGGCGCCAACCACGGCTACTATAGTTTCAAAATGGCCCGGCGCTTCCAGCGGGTTTGCGCCTTTGAAGCCAATCCGCAGATCGACTACGATATCCGGCATTACAAAAAATCCAATCTCCACTTTTACGCCTATGGCCTGTCTGATCAGCCCCGCCGGACCAACCTCTATGTCCCGGTGCACCGGGGTATCCCCTATATAGGATGGGCCAACCTGGCCAACAGGGAGCTGCCATTTGCCGATGCATACGAAACCGTGCAAGTGGAATTGCAGCGCCTCGACGACCAGGTATTCGTTTGGGAAACAGCCGTCGATTTGATAAAAATTGACGTGGAAGGCCACGAATTGGAGGTGCTCTGCGGAGGGTTGGAAACAATCCGGCGCGACAGGCCGGTGCTGATCATCGAGAATAACCCCGATCAAAGCGCGGCAATCCAGGCACTACTGGAGAAAATGGGGTACCGGAAAACCACCCTGGCCGCCTGGATGGGCGTGCCCGCGTCATCGCCAAACCTGATTTATTTGCCAGATTGATTACCCGGTACATATACCCGCATTGGTTGCGCGAAAAGGTCAGCTGCCGGCTCAGCCGTCTTTTATATCCTGCCGAGCCGGTAGCAGAAGCCCGTTTGAGTTATGCACACGGGATGACCATGCGTCTGAAACCGAGCGATATCGGTCACCGGTCTATCCAGATAAACGGCTTTTATGAACTTGCACTGACACGGCAAATCACAACACTCGCCCGATCCGGGGGAATGCTGGTGGATGCCGGGGCTAACTATGGCTATTTCAGCATTTTATGGCTGGCCAACAACCCAGCTAACCGGTGCGTGGCATTCGAGGCCGCCCCAGGTAACACGCCGGCACTGCAGGATAACATTCAACGCAACGGGTTATCGGAGCGAATACAGGTGGAAACAATGGCCCTGAGCGACCAAACCGGATGGGTCGATTTTATCCCTGAAGACACGGGCGGCCAAACCGGCTGGGGAGGCATTACGCGACAAGCATTGGCGGGCTCCATCCGGGTGCCGGCAACCACACTGGGCCAGTATTGGATAAAACACTACCCCGGCCAGCACATTGCTGTGTTGAAAATTGATGTGGAAGGGGCCGACACCCTGGTTCTGCAAGGCGCCAGGCATTTGCTGGCGCAGCAACAGATCCGGCATATTTTTTTCGAAATAAACCGCCCAAGAATGCACCTCTTGGGTCTGGATGAGTTCCAGGCGCAAGAGTTGCTGGAATCGTATGGATACAAAGTTGAACAAACGGACGTGCACGAGCGACACGCATACTGGTGACGATCGTTTTAATTTCCAACCGCGTCCCCCCGGCTGTTGACGGCGTTGGGGATTACACCTTGCGGCTGGCCCGCGCCTTCGCTTCCGCCGGTCATGCCGTGCATATCATTTGTAAGGTGCAGGAAGTTGCAAGTGCGCCGGAGGGTATAACGGTACATCCGATCGTGCAGATTTGGGACAGGAGTGCTGCCAGACCGCTAATCCGGCTAATAATGGCTATTCAGCCGGATTGGGTCGGGCTGCAATACGTGCCCAACGCTTTTCAAAAAGGCGGTCTACCGCTGGCTTTGCCCGGGCTGCTGCGCCAAATAAGCCAAACGGGCGTTCCGGTTTGGGTTACATTTCACGAAGTACACGTCCGTCTACATGGTTGGAGCGGGCGCCTGGTTGGCGGCCTGCAACGCCGTGTTGCCCGGGCATTATGCCACCTGGCAAAAGTCTGCGTCACGAGTATCGGGTTTTATCAGCAGTTATTAGCCCCTTACCATGCCAACATTCACCTGATTCCCATTGGATCAAATATTGAACCCGGCGCTGTAGCAGCCCCCCAACGGGAAGCCCTCCGCCAGCGCTTGTTTCCCGGTTTGCCGTATGTAGTGAGCACATTTGGAATCCGCCGGCATAAAAACCTGCTGGCGGCCCTGCAACGCGCACGCGCCGCAGGGCTGAGAGCCGGGTTGTTGGTGTGCGGTCATGTGGCTGAAAAGGACATACGACATGACCTGCCCTGGGTGCATTATACGGGCTATTTGCCAGCGGAAGCGGTGTGTATGCATCTTCAGTGTAGCGATCTGTTTGTATTGCCGGACTTTGTCGGGCTCAATGGCGAAGGCGGAACCTGTACCAAAAGCGGATCGCTTGCCGCGGCCTACGCAGCCGGCTTGCCGGTAGTGGGCATGCGCGGGGATATGAATAACCATTTGCTTCGACCTGGCCAAAATATCGCGTTGTGCGCCAACGATCAGCCTGAAACGGTAGCGCGGATCATTTCAGATCTGTTGCGGGATGCCGGGCAACGGCAAAACCTGGCGACAGGCGGAAAACGGCTATTCAGCGAACACTTGTCCTGGCCCCGCCTAACGGAAGCCTATTTGTCTTTTTTACAAAAACGAGGCGATGCTTAACAGGTTGATTAACCATTTGCGGTGGCGGCGCCGAATGATCCAACGCATATACTGGCCGCAGTTTTGGTATGCGTTGTTCCTGCCCGGGCGGGTTCAATCCGGCCCGTTCAGTGGCATGCGGTATAGCCGGACAGCGACCGGCTCGGTGGTGCTGCCCAAATTAATCGGAACGTATGAACGGGAGTTGCATCCGGTGCTGGCCGCACTGAATATGGCTGCATATGACCTGTGCGTGGATGTTGGCGCAGGGGAAGGATATTATGCCGTTGGGTTATGCTACCGGCATCCGCACCTGCATATGATCGCCTTTGAGTCGACGGCCCGTGGAAGGAAGCGGCTCCGGGCGCTGGCGCATAAAAACAGCGTGCTGGAGCGGATTTCACTGCGCGGGCATTGCACGCCGGCTGCCTTGCAGGTCGCCTTGCAGGCGGGCAGGCGGCCATTATTGATCATGGATGTGGAAGGGGCAGAAGAAATCCTGCTGGACCCAGAAGTGGCGCCGACGCTTGTTGCTACTGATTTTATCGTAGAAGTTCATCCGGAGCGCAACGAGCGGTTGGAACAGATCATAAGCCGCCGGTTTGAGCCTACGCACCGGCTCGAACGCATTTCCCAACAAGCCCGGAAAACACTGCCGGGCGCCGTCTGCCTGCCGCGTTTTTTACAGGCAAAAGCAGCTTACCTGATGGATGAGTTCCGGGGCCCGCAGTTTTGGTTACATGGAACAGTCCTGGCGGTGCAAGCCCTATGAATATCGTCCTGTACTCGCCTAATTTTTATCCGCTGACCGGCGGGCTGGAAAATGTTGTATTGGACCTCGCACTGGAATTTTCCGAGGCCGGGCATGCCGTCACGGTCATAACCCTGACAGTTTCGCCCGTACAAAAGGCCGATTTTCCTTTCAGAATTTTGCGCCGGCCCGGCCTGTTGGAGCAGATATGCCAAATGCGCCGGGCCGATCTGGTCGTACAGTTCAACGTAAGTTTGAAAGGCATCCTGCCCTGGTTGTTTTCCAGCCGGCCGCTGGTAGTTTCACATCAAACCGCCAACACAGCGGATATGCGCGGCCGGTTAAAGACCTGGATCGCCAATCACATCGCCACCTTGAACATTGGTTGCAGCCAGTACATGAGTAACCAGTTTGCACAGGCAGTGACCATACCCAACCCATACGATCATACGGTATTCCAGGTTACCCTGCCCTGGGAAAAGCGCCGCCGCGACCTGGTTTTTGTAGGCCGCCTGGTTACCGATAAAGGCGCCGACCTGCTCCTTAACGCCTTAGTAGAATTGAAAAAAGACCTCCGTACACCTACTCTGACAATTGTGGGTACCGGCCCGGAAGAACGGGACTTGCAAGCGAAGGCCATACGGCTCGGGCTGCAAGACCAGGTTGTATTTGCGGGTCTAAAAAAGGGCGCCGAACTGGCGGGCACAATAAATGCGCACCGGATCATGGTCATTCCGTCGGTTTGGGAAGAACCCTTCGGAATCGTGGCCCTCGAAGGTCTCGCGTGTGGATGCCTGGTAATCGGATCGAAGGGTGGAGGGTTACCGGAAGCGATTGGGGAATTGGGGATGTTGTTTCCAAACGGCGATACGGCAGCGCTGATCTCCTGCTTGAGCAGGGTGTTGGAATATCCCGAGCAGTACCGGCCGGATCCTATTTCCCTGGACACGCACCTGCACCGGCACCGGCGTACAGCGGTAGCAAAGCGGTATCTGGACGCACTGATACGAGTAATTTCAGAAAAAAATAAATGCATTTTTCGTCCATAGAAAGGCAACAACGCTGGAATACCTGGCTGCTTATCTTCGTCTTATTGTATACCACTTTGGCAGGAGGAGTGCGCAAGTGGGTTTTATTAGGCAGGCCGGAAAGCAACATGCTGCTTTTAGGACATATCATATTGCCATGGGCATACTATTTCCTGGCAGCAGGGAGCCGGAAAAAATACGGTCCGGTGTTGCTCATATTTTCCGGCTTGCTGTTACTGATGGCTGCTAACCCATTGAACCAAACGATTTATCACGGTATATTCGGGATTTTGCTGCACCTGGGATTTTTGCTGTTCGGATTTCACTACCTCGAAAACCGGCAGCTCTACTGTTGGGATCGACTGATGGGGTTGCTGATGCTCGTTTTCGCGGTCGAGGTTATTTTGGGTATGGTGCAATACAATCTGCCCCGCAACCATTTTATCAATCGCTATGCCGCCGAAGGGGCCACCAGTATCGCCTACGTAGGCGAGCGCGCCCGCGTAACAGGCACCTTTAGCTATGTGGCCGGATTCACCTCCTGGCTGTTTTTTACCAACATCTGGATTTGGTCACTGGCGCTGCGCCGGAAATCCATTCAGGTAATTACTATCCTGACAGCGCTGGCTATCCTGGCCAGCCTGATTTCTGGCGCCCGGGCAGCACTGGGTTTTACTTTTCTTTTCGCCGTATTTCTGTATTACACGGTACTGGGCCGTATTTCGCCTCCCCGGATAATCCTGGTAATCCTGACAGGAGCCTTAATTGGCATTTCCGCTTTCCAGAATAGCCCCTTCGTGCGGGAAGCCTGGGACAATTTCTATTCCCGGATAGAAGATGGCATCCGGGACCAGGAATTCGGGCGCCGAACATTTGGCGTGCTGGAAGAAGTAATCAATTACCGCGGCGACTACCCTATCCTGGGTTCCGGGCTTGGCGGCACCTACCAGGGGGCGCGGTCTTTGTGGGGCGAGTCCTATATCCTCAAACGATATGGCGGATATGAAGAAGAACCCGAGCGGATTGTACTGGAAGGCGGGCTGGTATTGTTTTTTCTGCGCACCATTCTCCTCATTTATATGCTGGCAGCGCTGCGCATTCCAAAAGTGTACAAGTTTTTATTTGGTATTATTATCCTGTTCTTTACCCATAGCATTTTCAACGTGTATAATATTGTATTTGTACCGCTGGCATTGAGTTTACTGGATTGGGCTTTCAGGAATTCTGGTAAATCTTCCACATGAATATCCTGGTCAGCAATTTTGGGCGGCAGCACGCCAGCAGGCTGTTGCTGGCGTTGGAGCAGAAGGGCTGGCTTACAGCCTTCTACACTGCGCTGGCTACTGAAAAATTACCGCAGCAGGTGTTGCCCCAAATCTGGCAGAAGGCCTTGCGCAAACGCGCGTTCTCCGGCATCCCAATACAAAAGATCGAACATTTTCCGGTGCTTTTTCTCCTCGAACGCGCACTCCGCAGCCTGTTGCCCGGCATAAGCAGAACAACAGGCGATTGGTTTGACCGGCACGTGGCGAGCCGCCTGGAAAAGGTACGACCCGATCTGGTGTTAACTTACGAAAATACCAACCGGGAAACCATGCGAACCGCTAAACGCCTGGGCATCCCTACGGTGCTCGACCTGGCGCAAATCCACCACGACGATATTACAGCGTATGGCCGCTGGTTCATGTCGCCAGAAGAATTAAAAGAAGAAACGGAGGTCGTTAATCCGCGCAAAGCCGAAGCGCTGCAATACACGGATTATGTACTTGTACTTTCAACTTTCGCTGCAGCATCCATGATCCGGCACGGATGGCCATCCAACCGTTTGTTCACTATAAACCTGGGAATTGATCCCCAACAGTTTACGCCAAAAGAACATTACCCGGCGGAAGGCCCCCTGCGCCTTTTATTTGTCGGGACTATCACCCGGCGGAAAGGCCTGGCTATCTTGCTGGAAGCGTGCAACAATCTGAAGCATCTGCCAGTGGAACTCACCTTGATTGGTCCGATGTCCGATGGCAGCGACCTGGTCCGGGAAAATGCCGGCCGGTTTCGATATTTGCCATTCTTGCACCACGACCAGTTGGCCGCGCATTACCAGGAGGCGGATGTTTTTGTATTCCCGTCCTTGCTCGACTCCTGGGCCCAAACGGTGATGGAAAGCATGGCCTGCGGCACGCCGGTCATTGTGACCGAAAATACCGGCGCCAAGGATGCTGTGTACCAGGGTGGCGGCTGGGTGATACCGGCGAATGATGCATCCGCGCTGCGCAGCTGCCTGCTACATTGTGCGGCAAACAGGGACGAAATAGAAACAAAAGGAAGACAAGCTCACGCCATTGCCCGGCTATACACCTGGGAACACTACTACCGGCAAATTGCCGACGCCCTGCGTGAAATTACACGGCGGGAGCATCTGGCCTCCGAATTGTAAAACATGCGCATCCTGCACGTCACACCGTCTTACAAACCGGCGTTTCAATACGGCGGGCCCACGATATCCGTCAGTCGCCTGGCGGAAGCCCAAACCGAGGCCGGGGCTGAGGTGAGCGTATACACCACTACCGCTAACGGCGCCGATGAACTGCCTGTTTCGACAGGCAAACCCCTGGATGTCGATGACGTGTCTGTCTGGTATTTTCGCCGCTGGACAGGCGACCACGGGCACCTCAGCCCACACCTCTTAGTTAAATTGTGGCAAACGGCGCCCCATTTCGATGTCATCCATATCCACTCCTGGTGGAACTGGGTGGCCTTAGGAGCCGCCTTGGTGTGCCGTCTCCGAAAGGTGCAAACTGTGATCACCCCGCACGGTATGCTAAGTCCATATACGCTGAAGGCTCATGGGCGCCGTTTTTTCCAGCGCCACATCGGAAACCGGCTTCTGAAAGGGGCGCTTTTGCACGCCACCTCCCAGCTGGAGCAGCGCGAATTGAAAGCGATTGCGCCTCAAATTTCGTCTGACATGGTGCATAATATCGTGGAATTGCCCTGCATGCCGGATCGGGAGCAACGGAAAAAAGACGAGCCTTTCCGGTTGTTGTTTATTTCCAGGGTGCACCCAAAAAAAGGCCTGGATGTCCTCCTGGAGGCCTTACGCGGTATTGAAACGCCCTGGCAACTGACTGTGGCGGGTGACGGGGCGGACCAGTATGTCAAAGAATTAAAAGCCCGGGCCAACCAAGCGGGTATTGGCCAGCAGATACACTGGATTGGATGGGTATCAGGACCAAAAAAATGGCAGGTTATTGCCGATTCAGATCTCCTGATATTGCCCTCGCGAAATGAAAATTTTGCCATTGTGGTGATCGAAGCCCTGGCACTGGGCGTGCCGGTACTGGTGAGCGACCAGGGTGGCTTGTGCGATTATATCCTGCTGCAGGATTTTGGTTGGGTGTGTTCCCGGCAAATAAGCGACCTCCACCGAGCGAACGAAGAGTCGATAAAAAATGAAAACAAACGAACCTGGATACGCCACCTGGCCCCGCAACAAATTCTGATCGATTTCGAGCCCCGGCGCCTTGCCGCGCGGTATTTTAACATGTATAAAGACCACCAGACTGCGCTATGAACCTGTGCGTCATCCTGCTCACCTACAATGAATCAGCCAACATCAATGCTTGTCTGGACAGCCTGGCCGGACTGGACGCCGGCATTTTTGCCGTTGATTCCTTTTCAACTGACAACACGGTTGACCTGCTCGAAAAACGCGGCATCGCTTATGTGCAGCATCCCTTTGAAAACTATGCCCGGCAGCGGAACTGGGCCCAGGAAAACTGTCCTTTTCCGGCAGCATGGGTGCTGCACCTGGACGCCGGCGAACGCCTCAGCCCTGAACTGACAGACTGGCTGCGCCATCACTTCGACCCCAACACGCCGGCAAGCGGATACCTGTTCAGTCGGCGCACGATTTTTATGGACCGGTGGATACGGCATGGCGGGCACTACCCCAACTACCATCTCCGCCTGTTTCGGCGCGACCGGGGGCATTGCGAGGCCAAAGCCTATGACCAGCATTTTTTATGCGGCGGGCTGGTGCTGAAAGCGCCCTGGAAGGCCGATCTAATCGATATCGTTTCCAGCAACCTGGTTGATTTTACAAACAGCCATACCCGATGGGCGCTCCTGGAAGCCGTTGAACGGATTAGTCAACCGCATGACACCGGCGAGGTGACGCCGCGTTTCTGGGGTACGCCCATCGAGCGCAGGCGTTGGTGGAAAACGGGATTGTTTGACAGAAGCCCGTTGTTTGCCCGCGCCTTCCTGTATTTTATTTACCGCTATGTTATCCGGTTTGGGTTTTTGGATGGATTTCCTGGCTTAATATTTCATTTTTTGCAAGGCTGCTGGTTCCGTTTTTTGGTGGATGCCCTGGTCCTGGATATCCGGCGTTCCCAGGTCCGGACGGGGCAGAGCCTTAATCAAACACTATGCGCTATTTACGGTCAAAAAAACGCAAAACAGCCGATTTAATGTACATCCTTGGTTTAAACGCTTTCCATGGTGATGCCTCCGCCGCATTATACCGTAATACGGACCTGATTGCCGCCACCGAAGAGGAGCGCATACGGCGAATCAAACATTGGGCAGGTCTGCCGGTAGAAGCCATACGATTGTGCCTGGAGGAGGCGGGCATCTCCCTTGCAGACGTGGATGTGATCGCCGTATCGCGCGACCCATATGCCAAAATCGGGAACAAGATCTGGTATGTTTTTCGGCAAGGCATATCCTGGAATGCCTTGGCAAACCGGGCCCTCAATTCCTTCAGCATCAAAACTTTAAAAAAAGATATTGCCGGTGCGTTTGGGATCAATGCCAGCGCCTGGAAAGCCCATGTAACCTACGTGGAACACCACCGCAGCCATCTGGCTTCCGCCTTTTTTGTATCGCCGTTTGAAGAAGCCGCCGTGCTCTCCATCGACGGGATGGGTGATTTTTCGTCTACCATGCGGGCGGTAGGGCGTGACAACCAACTGGAAATACTGGACAGTGTGTCGTATCCGGATTCTTTGGGCATTTTTTACACCACCTTTACTCAATTGCTTGGTTTTCCACACTATGGCGATGAATACAAGGTGATGGGGATGGCGCCATATGGCAAACCCCGCCTGCTGGAAAAACTGAACGACGCAATCCGGTTATTGCCAAACGGACTGTTTCAACTCGACAGCCGGTATTTCAGCCATTTTCGCCAGGGAGTGGCCATGAGTTGGGATGGCGGCGCTCCGGTTATCCCGCCGCTGTACACAGACTACCTCGTGGCGCAATTTGGCCCGCCACGAGCCAAAAACATGCCCCTGGCCGATTACCATTTCGATCTGGCGTCATCTGTTCAGACTATGTGTGAAACGGTGATCTTTCACCTCCTGAATGATCTGCACCGGCGCACGGGGTTAAAAAACGTTTGCATAGCCGGAGGGGTGGCGCAAAACTCCGTGGCAAACGGGAAAATTCGGCAGCAAACGCCTTTTGAACGGGTATTTGTGCCCCCGGCCGGCCATGACGCAGGCACGAGCATAGGCGCTGCCCTATATGTTCTGCACCAAAAGGAGCAATATCCGCGACCTGCTTTTCGCCATGAAGCATACACCGGCACAAAGGCGGCATCCGGAATTATTGAAGCCTTGCTCCATCAGCGCGGTATCGCCTTTGACCGGCTGGAGGATACCGCACTGTTCAACGAAGTGACCGAATGCCTGCTGCACGCCGGCGTCGTAGGTTGGTTTCAGGGGCGGGCTGAATTTGGCCCGCGCGCATTAGGAAACCGGTCGATTCTGGCCGATCCGCGCCGCACCGACGCAAAAGACCTGCTGAATGCAAAAATAAAACGGCGGGAAAGTTTTCGCCCGTTTGCCCCATCCATTTTGCTGGAAGCCGCAACGCAATACTTCGAGGATCCAGACGAAGTGCCGTTCATGGAAAAAGTTTACCGCGTCCGGCCAGAAAAACAATCTCTGATACCGGCTGTCACGCATGTGGATGGCACAGGACGGTTGCAAACCGTCAGCAAACAGGACAATCCGCGCTATTACCGGCTCATTCAAACCTTCGGTGAAAAAACAGGCATCCCGGTATTGCTGAATACGTCCTTCAACGAAAATGAACCCATTGTAAACACGCCGGAAGAGGCACTGGAGTGCTTCTTACGAACAGAAATGGATATGCTCGTGCTGGAAGACATCGTGATCCGACGTTAAGATGTGTTTAACTGTCACTTTAAGGACTATGACCATCTCCATCATCACCGTCTGTTACAACAGCGCCGCCACGATCCGGGATACCCTCGAAAGCGTCCGGGCACAAACCGGCCAGCCCGTCCAACACATCGTGATCGATGGCGCTTCTACCGACGGCACGCCCGATATCGTACGCGAATACCAGCACGTAGACCGCTTGGTCTGCGAGCCCGACCGCGGCCTCTACGACGCGATGAACAAAGGTATTCGCCTGGCTACCGGCGACGTGATCGGTATCCTCAATTCGGACGACTATTATCCACACCATGGGGTATTGGCAGCCGTAGGCAAAACGTTGGATATCCACCAAACACCAGCATTGTACGGCGATTTGAAATATGTACATCCGCTGCGGCCACACCGCGTGCTCCGGTACTGGCGTTCGGGCTACTATACTTCCAATCGCTTCCGGTATGGATGGATGCCGCCTCACCCTGCATTTTTTGTCCGGCGGGAGTGTTACGAGCGGTTAGGGAATTATGATATTAGTTTTCGCAGTGCGGCCGATTATGAGCTCATGCTGCGCTTTCTATACAAGCACCGGCTCCCGGCTTGCTACCTGCCGGAAGTGCTGGTACATATGCGCAGTGGCGGGCGAAGTGGCGCCTCGCTACGCCACCGGATCCACGCCAACCGGGAAGACCGCAAAGCATGGCTGAAAAACGGATTGCGCCCTGCGTTTTTTACGCTGTGGATCAAGCCGATACGAAAAATTCCACAGTATTTCTGGCACTAGTGAATGCAGCCTGCATCCCATGAAAATCACCCTGATTGCCGGCGTCCGACCGAATTTTATTAAAGCCGCCCCGCTATGGCATGCCTTGCAGCGTTTGCCCGGAACGAGCCTGCAATGGATCAATACGGGACAGCACCGCGATCCGGAAATGAGCGCGGGGCTGTTCGCGCAATTGGGATTGCCGGCGCCGGACCACACTATCGCCGGAAATACACCGACTCCCGTGCAGGAAACGGCGCGTATCGCCCTCGGACTGGAGCCCATCCTCGAAGCACAGCAGCCGGATTGGGTGCTGGTAATCGGCGACGTTACCTCCACCCTGGCGGCGGCATTGGCGGCCAAACAGTCCGGTTTCCGGGTGGCACACGTAGAAGCGGGGCTCCGGAGTGGCAACCGTCAAATGCCGGAAGAACTGAATCGGATCGCCGTTGACCACCTGGCCGACCTGCTCTTCCCCAGCGAACCCTCCGGAATACGGAACCTCGACGCCGAAGGTATCCCGGCCAGCCGGGTCCATTTTGTCGGAAATGTGTTAATCGATGCGCTTTGCCTGACGCTTCCTGTGGCAAACAGGCTGAACATCGAAGAAATCATCCGGAATGCCTCCATACGGCCCGAAGTCCTTGCCTTGCCTTCCGAATTTGCGCTGTTCACCTTCCACCGGCCTACAAATGTCGATAGCGCCGAAGGCCTTCTCCGGCTGATAGAATGCCTTGAACGCGCGTTAAAACATATCCCCGTACTTTTCCCGGTGCACCCGCGCACCTTGAACCACCTCCGGCGGTATAGTGCAGGAGAAGCGCTGGGGGCATGGCCAAATTTGTATCTTTTACGCCCGCTCGCTTACGCCGAAATAATTGCGTTGCTGACCAAGGCAAAACTGGTCGTCACGGATTCGGGCGGTATACAGGAAGAAAGTACCTGGCTCGGGAAGCCCTGCCTGACCTTTCGACAAGAAACCGAACGCCCGGCAACGGTGGAATACGGCACCAATACGCTCGTAGCCGATCTGAATCCGGCCACCCTGGAGCATCTCCTGATGCAAGTATTGGCGGGCCGGTACAAGACCGGCGCCATTCCGCCGTTATGGGACGGCCACGCGGCCGAGCGGATGGCTGGGGTCTTGGACTTCGCCGGCTCGTAAGCCGGTAAGCAACAGAAAAATTCGATATTTGGACCATGAAAACAGTACTAATCACAGGCGTGACGGGACAAGACGGCGCTTATTTGGCCGAGTTTCTCCTGAAAAAAGGGTACATCGTGCATGGGATCAAACGCAGGAGTTCGTTGTTTAATACCGACCGGATCGACCATTTGTATCAGGATCCGCACGTGTCGAACCGAAATTTTATCCTGCATTACGGCGACCTGACCGACAGCACCAACCTGATCCGTATCGTGCAGGAAGTGCAACCCGATGAAATATATAACCTCGGCGCACAAAGCCACGTAAAAGTGAGCTTTGAAACGCCGGAATATACCGCCAATGCCGACGCTATCGGCGCGCTTCGGCTACTGGAGGCGATCCGCCTTTTAGGCCTGGAGAAAAAAACGAAATATTACCAGGCGTCAACTTCCGAACTGTATGGTTTGGCGCAGGAAGTGCCCCAACGCGAAAGCACCCCTTTTTATCCCCGTTCGCCCTATGGTGTGGCCAAGCTCTATGCCTATTGGATCACCGTCAACTACCGGGAAGCCTATCAGCTGTTTGCCTGCAATGGTATTCTGTTCAACCATGAATCGCCGCTGCGCGGCGAGACGTTCGTTACCCGCAAGATCACCCGGGCCGTTGCCCGGGTCGCACTGGAGCTTCAGGATAAACTTTGGTTGGGCAACCTGGATGCCAAGCGCGATTGGGGGCATGCCCGGGATTATGTAGACGCCATGTGGCGCATGCTTCAACACCCGGTGGCCGAAGACTTTGTCATCGCTACCGGCCAAACCACAGCTGTCCGCGATTTTGTGCGCATGGCATTCGCCGAAATCGGCGTCACCCTGGAGTTCAGGGGGCATGGCGCACAGGAGATCGGGATAGTGGCGGCGTCAGTACATCCGGCGTTCAATCTGAAGCCCGGCACGGAAGTTGTCGCCGTCGACCCGAATTACTACCGCCCCACAGAAGTTGACCTGCTCATCGGCGATGCGGGCAAAGCGCGTGAAAAATTGGGTTGGGCGCCCCGGTATTCGCTTCGGGAACTGGTACAGGAAATGGTGGCCGCCGACCTGGAACTGTTCCGCCGCGATAAGGTTCTGCATGCTTCCGGTTTCGATATCAAAAAGCAATACGAATAGGTGCGGTTTCTCCCTGAAGTACGGATCAATTATTGGGCGCTTGGGGGCGTGGCCTGCGTATTTATTTTTGCGCTTTTTTACCCCACACATTTTTTAATTGCCGACGAGTGGCAGTATTTCGAACAGGCCCGCAATTGGTCAACCGGTTCCACAAACACTTACCTGTGTCCGCCCTGCCCTGGCCCCTGCAACGCCGCACGGCCTGGCGAGTATCCCCCAGGCACCGCCCTGCTCGCCATCCTGTTTATTTGGGCGGGCGGGCCGACTGCCGTTTTCTGGCAAAGCTTGCTTTGCTGGCTGTTGGGCTTGTGGGCAATTGCCCACACCCTGCGGCAGTATGACGCGCCGGCGTATTGGATCGCTTATGCAGCCCTTTTTTTACCCGCCCTGGCGCTCACCCGCACCCTGATGAGCGATATGCCTTCTTTTTTGTTGGCGGCGTTGTTTCTCCGGGTCTTTTTGGGTTGGCAAAACAACCGTGCGGGCCGTTTTGCCGCGGGTTTTATCGGTGGCCTGGCGCTTTTGTTCCGCGAAACCAATATCCTCTGGGTCTTACCCTTCCTGTCCGGCGCTTTAGTGCGCAAACTGCCGTTTGCCACCTTCCTTTGGGCAGGATTCCTGGCCGGACTGGTACTGCGACTGCTCAGCAGCGCCTGGTTGTATGACCACCCGTTTTTTGTGAAAGACCCGGGCATTTCGTTTGCGCTCCGGGCGCTTCCGGCGAATCTGTTCTTCTATAGTGTTCTCCTGATGGTATTATTGCCCGGCAGCCTGTGGTTGTGGTGGAACAGCCGCCATCCCTCCCGGAGCGAAATTGGATGGTGCGCCGGCCTGTTATTGTTGGCGTATGGCTGCTATGACTATCCGGCGTTCGCCAAAAGTGGCTACAAAGCCCTCGTATTGCAAGGGCGTTTTTTAGTTCCTTTGGTGCCCTTTCTGACCCTGGCTGCCGCCACGGCAACCCTTGGAGCGCAACGCTGGATGAAAACAGGGTTGGCGCTCGCAGCGGGTATCCTGTTCCCTGCCGTCCAGGCGGCTGGATGGTGGTTTAATACAGAGCAAAAAAAACTGACGGCTGCCCTGAACCAGCTACCAGTACAAACGCATATTTCCTTCAGCCCGGAAGAAAGTGTGAAATACCTCAACGCGTTGTACGACTCGAAAAAAATTGTCAACGGACTGGAGGTATTCCCAGATGGGATGAAATGCCAAACCCAGTGGTACGTACATTTGCTCAGCAGATCAGAAACTACCGAGCGCAGAAAAAAAGCCAATTGGGGGGAGCAAGTACTCTTCAATCGATTCAAGGCGTGGAATATCGTCCCGGTGCATAACCAACTGATTGGGGATGGAACCCGTCTCCGGATTTGGCGCCTTCAACTACGCGGCAACCATGAATAAAAGCGATAAAATTTTCATCGCCGGCCACCAGGGGATGGTTGGGTCGGCAATCCTCCGGAATCTGCAAGCGGCGGGCTACCATAACTTTGCCCTGCGCCATTCGAAGCAGCTGGATTTGCGGCAGCAAAGCGAGGTGCAACATTTTTTTTACCGGGAAAAACCGGCTTTTGTCTTCCTGGCCGCTGCCAAAGTGGGCGGAATTTTGGCCAACAATACCTACCGGGCGGAATTTTTGTACGACAACCTCCTGATCGAAGCAAATGTCATTCATGCGGCCTGGCAAACAGGCGTCAAAAAGCTGCTCTTTCTGGGCTCGTCTTGTATTTATCCGAAAATGGCCCCGCAGCCCCTGAAAGAAGAATACCTGCTTGCCGGCCCCCTGGAACCCACCAACGAACCCTACGCCATTGCAAAAATTGCCGGCATAAAACTTTGCGATGCCTACCGCGCGCAATATGGTTGCCGGTTTGTTTCCGCCATGCCCACCAACCTTTACGGCCCGAACGACAACTATCACCCGGAAAACAGCCATGTGTTGCCGGCATTGATCCGAAAATTTCACGAAGCCAAACGCGACCAGGCGCCGTTTGTAACCCTTTGGGGAAGCGGCAAGCCCCGCCGGGAATTCCTGCATGTGGATGACCTTGCAGAAGCCTGCCTGCACCTGATGCTCCACTGCGACGAGCCGGGACCGATCAATGTCGGTACCGGTACGGATATCACAATCCTGGAACTTGCCCGGCTCATCCGGCAAATTGTCGGCTACACCGGCGAAATCCGGCACGACCACTCCAAGCCCGATGGAACGCCGCGCAAACTGTTGGATGTCGGTAAATTGAACAAACAAGGCTGGAAACCCAAAATCGAACTGGAGCAAGGCATCCGGATGGTGTATGCCGCCGTAAAAGACCAATTGCAGTAATGTCTGTCAACCATATTGAACCATGCAGCAAAAAACATACGTAGCAATCATGGCCGGCGGCGTGGGGAGCCGTTTCTGGCCGGGAAGCCGGGAGGCCCGTCCCAAACAGTTTCTGGATATGCTGGGCGTGGGCAAAAGCCTGTTGCGCCTCACTTTTGAGCGCTTTTTATCCATTTGCCCGGCGTCAAATATTTTCATTGTGACGAACGCCGCCTACGCTGGCCTGGTGCGGGAACAGTTGCCGGAATTGTCGGAAAACCAGGTTATCAGCGAACCCAGCCGGAACAATACGGCGCCCTGCATCGCTTATTCCGCCCTCAAACTGGCCGCCCTGGATCCGGCTGCCAACATGGTGGTGGCGCCCTCCGACCATATTGTATTGAAAGAAGACGCCTTTCAGGAAAAAATCCTGCAGGCACTTCAATTTGCCGGAACACAGGAAGCCCTGGTAACCCTTGGAATAAAACCTTCCAGGGCAGATTCCGGCTATGGGTATATCCAGTTCGACGAACCCGCCGAACCGGGCATTTTTAAGGTAAAACGGTTCACCGAAAAACCCGATCCACCAACAGCCGCCCAATTTGTAGCCTCGGGCCAGTACCTATGGAATGCCGGCATTTTTATCTGGAATGTCCAAACGATCCTGCAGGCCTTCCGGAACCTTTCCCCGAAAATCTATGCAATTCTGGCAAAAGGCATAGGCTTGTACAATACGCCGGATGAAAAGGCCTTTATTGCACGGCACTACCCGGCCACGCCGGATATTTCCGTCGATTTTGCCATCATGGAAAAAGCGCCGAATGTGTATACGATCCCTTCCGAATTTGGCTGGTCCGATTTGGGCACCTGGGCAAGCCTGCATGCCGAGTGCCCGAAGGATGAACAGGGAAATGTGTTTCAAGGCGATTGCGTACTGGCGCAGAACGTGTCCAATTGTCTGGTGCGCACTTCTGCCGGCAAACTGGTCGTATTAAAAGACCTCGACGATTACTTTATCGTGGATGAGCCGGATGTACTGTTGATATGGCCAAAATCCAAAGAACAGGAGATCAAACAGGTCCGGAACCTCGTTAAAGCGCGGTTTGGCGATAACTTTCTTTAAATCTATGATTTTTTTTAAAAATAAATTGGCACAGTTCGCTATATTAACTACATTAGCCCCGGTTAATTTGTAATCCATTTAATCGCCGTTTCACACACCTGAATTTTGCGGTCCCGGTCTGTAATTCGATAATCAAAACATAAACAGCAGCACCGTGAGACAGTACCAATCGATCACCGTCCACCCTGAGATCCAAGATGGAGCACCGGTATTCAGCGGAACCCGTATCCGAATTGAAACCTTTTGCGATTTTATACGCATCGGCGTCAGCGTAAATGAGTTTTTGGATGAATTTCCGTCCATTACCCGCGATCAGGCACTGGAAGTGTTTGATTTGGTAGAGCAACAATACACGCTGGATCAAATCAAATCGTTGGCCGCCGGGCCCGGAAGTCAATCCTCTTCCGCCCGTATGTATGCCAACAGCCGGTAATAACCATCTATTTATGTTTAACTGGGCCATTCGCTACTGTTGCGAATGGCCCAGTTACGTTTCAAGCATATGCAAAGCCGATCTTTCGTCTCGCAATCAAAAAAACCACACCGCCCGCTTGCCAAACAGAAAAATCCTGTTGATCGCCAACACGGCCTGGAACTTCTGGAATTATCGCCAGGCGTTTATCCGGGCGTTGGAACAAACCGGTGCACAAGTCATTCTTTCCGCGCCAGAAGACAACTATAGCGCCCGGCTGACAGGACGCCCGACCATACGGTTTATACCGCTCCGGCGGATGTCTCGCCGAAGCCTTTCGCCGTTTCAAAATTTTCGTTCATTCTGTGAATTGTATCGGTTGTTTCAAAAAGAGCAGCCCGACATGGTATTCTTGTACACCATTAAACCAAATCTCCTGGGCAATATTGCCGCGCAGATGACCCACACACTGGCCATCTCCGTAGTCGAAGGCCTCGGTTCTTCCGGCTCGGCGGCCACCCTGTGGCGCAGGCTGGTAGCGCCGGCATTCCGGCTGGCCTTGCACCGGACGCACCGGGTTGTTTTTCTGAATAAGGATGACGCAAGATCGTTTTTACAGCGCAGACTTATCCGTTCCAATCAAGTCAGCATAATCCCCGGCCCTGGCGTAGATACTGAATACTTTAAACCCGTCCCGAAACCAGCCGGTCCGGAAGTTGTTTTTCTCTTTTGCGGGCGACTGTTGCGTGAAAAAGGTATCAACGAATACGTCAAAGCGGCACAAATGGTCGGCAAAAACCACCCGAACGCCGTGTTTCAAATATTGGGCAGCCCAGATTCCGGAAACCCGACATCTGTTCCCGCGGGCGAAATCAAAAACTGGAAACGGAATACGAACCTGCACATTACAGACCGGGTCGACGACGTGCGGCCGCACCTGGCCGCAGCGGATGTCCTGGTCTTGCCAAGCTATTACCGGGAAGGCGTCCCGCGGTCTGTCCTGGAAGCCATGTCCATGGAAAAGATCATCCTAACTACAGATACTCCCGGCTGCCGCGATACGGTGGATGAGGGCGAAAACGGGTATTTAATGCCTACACAAAACACGGAAGCGCTTGCAGCCTGCATGCAGCGTGTACTGGAATTGCCCCCGGAAAAACGCCTGGAAATGGGCCGGAAAAGCCGCCGGAAGGTTGTCGCGCAATTCAGCGACAAGATGGTGCTTCCACTTTACCTGGAACTGCTCGAAACAATTGATCAGCCGTGAAGAGGGCTTCATATGCTTTTGCCACGGCCCCCAAGGAACATGGTTGCAGCTGCCTTACCAATGCCTGACCAGACAAGGTGCAGGGCGGGTGCTCCAAAAACGCAATAAACCGCCGGATATCGGCCCCTGAAATCCTGTTTTGCAGAATCCGAAGGGACAAAATGCCCGGCGCCCCTTTCCAAAACGCCACAAATGGATCCGGGTCGGCGTATGACAAATGGACAACCGGTTTGCCCGATGCCAGGTATTCCGCCGCCTTGCTTGGCAATTGAAAATCAGTGGTGTTGCCAATATTGACCAAATAATCCATGCGCTGCATGGCTAGTCGCACTTCCTGCCTGGAGCGCAACCCGTATAAATGAACGTTCGGGTTTTGGTCGAGCTGGTCAAAAAAATCCGGAAAAACATCCCCGAAAAAATGTACCTGTATCTTTTGCTCCAGCGCTGGGCATTCCGAAAACGTATTGGCCAGGAGATACAAAAATGCATCAGGCGTGCGGATGGGCGCATACAGCGCGCCAAAATAGCCGAGATGGATGGCCGCTTCCCGGTGAAATAAAAAAGCGGGCCATGGTGGTTTTTCAGCACCAACACCGGGATTGTTCGGCATAAATGGATGTAGCAGTGGAGACACCACCTTGATCTTTTTCGCCACCGGTCCAAAATAATGCCGGTAGGCGCGTGTTGCAGCGCAGTTGGTCACTGCAATAGCATCTGCCTGCTCCAACACGGTGTTTTCCAGACGCCGGCTGATTGGTCCGTACAATTTTGTGTTGTTCAGCGGTTTTGCCTGGATCGTGAACGGATCTCCGATATCGGCCAGCCAGCACAAGTCCGGAAACCTGCGCTTGGCATCCAGCCCGATCAAATGCCCCGTAAACGGCAAGGAGACCGAAACCATCCAATCGAATGGCTCAACGGAAAGCAACTGGCGCACCTTGCGCCGGGCCGGAAAATACCAGATCGAAGCATCATCCGGAAAATATATGCGTTGCCACACCACCCGGTAAAGCCAGGTAAAAAAACGCAATCCCCAGCCCGGGCGCCGGGCGCCTACCCCTACTCTACCCCGCCCAGCCCGGATGCCAAAAAGGTAGTAGATAAATTCTTTTAAAGAATCGAAACCAACGCGGTGAACGCAAACGCCATTTAATTCCGCCTCCGGCCGGCAATCGCGCCGGCGGGCGCACACGACATGCACCTCGTGCCCCGCTGAGGCCCAATATTCGGCGATATGGGTCCAACGGTGTGCCCTCGGATGAATAAACGGATAATACCAGGCTGAAATAATTAGAATGCGCGACAAGGTTGGTGCAATTGAAATAACCGCACAAAGGTGGAAAATCAAGAGAGTTCCTGGTAGATTTTTTGCAGTTGCCCGGCGCTGTTTCCAACGGAAAATTGCTCTGCCATCCACTGATGCGCTTGTTTCCGCATGGATAAATACCTGTTGGCGTCCATTTGGTACAAACGACTGATCGCCTGTGCCAGTGCCGGCGCATCATCTTCCTCCACCAAAAATCCGGTGCGGCCTTCCTGCACTTGATCGGGCAGGTCGAAATGCCGTGTTGCCAGTACGGGCAAGCCTGTGGATTGAGCCTCCAGCAGCACGACAGGTGTGGCTTCGTGGTCGCCGTCGGCCGTTCGGCAACTGGGGTGGATAAATGCATCGAACGCCGCGAGAAAACCCGGCATGTTCCGGTGATCCACCGGCCCTGTCCAGGAGACGCGCCCCTCCAGGGCATGCCGGGCCAGGTAATCTTTCAATGAATAAAACAACGGCTGGTCATACGGCTCGCCGGCCAGGGTCAGGCGCAGGTTTGGGCACGCTTTCAAAGCAATTCGGAAAGCCTCCAGTGTGGTGCTGTGGCCTTTTTTCGCCGTGATGGTTGCGGCCTGTACCAGGTGAAGGGTACCCGGTTGCTTTGCCCGGCCGGCCAATGGAAACAGGCTCAAATCAATACCCGGACGCACGATCCGGATCTTTTCCGGCGGGCAGCCCAACTGTTCCAGGGCGTTGCTGGCGGTGGGGCTGGCGGCTATTACGCGCGCCGCGCCGTTAAAAAGTGCCTCATATTTCCGGCGGAACACCGGACGGTTGTGCAAGAGTTTTGCATAATCGAACCCATAAAAAGTTACGACCAACGGGCAGCCCAGGCGATTTGCCAACGGCAAGTACAAACAACCCGTCGGGCCAAAGTGCGCATGAATGATATCCGGCGGATGCTTACCGGTCTTCGCATACAACCACCAGGAATAGGTTGGTAAAAAACGCTGCGAGCGGGTGAGCAGGCGCTGCCAATAGGGGTACTGCCCTTCCCGGCCGGCAGGAAAAAGCGGCTGCACCTGCAAAGGGAAATCGAAATACCGGAAGGTCCCGTGGTGAAAATGATTTCGTATGATCCAAGGGGCGCCTACCCACACCTCTACCGCCTGCAAATGCACCAATAACCGGCTAACCCAGCTCAGCGTAGACGGCAGATAATGGTCGAAGAGGTGCAAAACACGCATGGATTGGCCCGGAGTTATAAACATTGTCGTGTGATCAGTTGATAGACCTGCTGCGCCGCAACATCCCAATCAAATTTAGCGCGTTGCAGCCTGCCCCGTGCGATCAGGCGCTGACGCAAGGCGTCATCCTGAAATATCCGGACCATGGCAGCGCAAATTTCAACTTCTAAACAGGGATCAACCAGCAACGCCGCCTCATCCGCCACTTCCGGAAGCGCTGTTGTTGCTGCACAGATGACCGCCGTTTCGCTATGCATGGCCTCCAGAACGGGCAACCCAAATCCCTCGCCGAGCGACACATACACCAGGGCCCAGGCGGCAGCCATCAGCCGTTGCAGTTGGTCTTCGGGCACATAGCCTAAAAAGTGAATATCCGACCGGTGGCGGGCATTTTCATAGGCCTCCCGAACGGCGCCGGTTTGCCAGGCCATTCGCCCGGCAAGAAGTAGCCGGAAGGACGCGCCGGTCTCCTCCCGGAAGGCGTCGAATGCCCGGATCAAACGCGGGATATTTTTACGCGGATGGATGGCGCCCGTATAAAAAAAATAATCACTGCCGCCGGCATACTGCGCCCGCACCGCCCGTTTTTCCTGCTCCGGCAACGGATGGAAGCCTTCGCGGCAACCATTGTAAACTACACTGATCTTTTCCGCAGGAATACCCGAAAGATCGACTATCTGCTGCCGCGTATAGGTTGATACCGCTACCAAATGCTCCGCCCGGCGCATAAACCCCGGGAAAAAATAACGGTAATAATCGCGTGACCACCAGGGTACTTGCTCCGGGTGTTGCAAAGGGATCAGGTCATGCACGGTCATCACCGTCGGAATACGGGCGCGCAGGCTCAAAAAACTGTCCGGAGAAAAAAACACATCGGCAGCATATTGCTTTAAGGCCTTCGGAACGGCCCATTCAAACCACGCATACCACAAAAACGGATGCCGGGCCGGAGGAAACAATACCAGCGGGATTACATTACTGCCATAGACAAAACAGGGGTCGTACGGCCGGTCAAAAAGAAATAAAAAGTCATCTTCCGGGTGTTGCGCTACCATCCGCCGCATCAACTCATGCGTGTACCAGCCCAAACCTTCCAGTTTGCCTGGCAGCAAAAACCGGGTATTCACCGCAATACGCATCTTTAAAATAGCCGGTTCAATACCGGTGCAGTATTTTTAAAATTGTGGATAACTTCTCGAACGCCGGTTCCATCGCGCGAACCTGGATTTGTACTTTTGGCCGGCAAAATTGACGATTCTTTCAGCACCCTCAAAACGATCCGGCATCTATGTTAGATTTCTCCTCCGCAAACCTCCGCCGTTTGTCTATCGCCTGGGTAGGCAACAAAAACCGGTATGAAGGGGTAAATATCCCCAAACAAACCCTCGTACCCGTACATGACGTGGCGCACGAGCTGCTGATCGGTTCGTTTTTAAAGACTTTTGAAAAATCAGCCGAGTTTTTTTACTTTTTCCATGAAGAGGATATAAGTAATCACCTGGTATTCCAAAGCTGCCTCAATATCTTTCAGGACCCCGAAATGCTGGCGGAAGAAGCCGGACGGTTGGCCGGATTGTTGTATGAGCATTGCGAAAACCCACGGGTGCAGGGGGGCGAATTTTTGGTGATGTATTTCGACGACCTTTTGATGGCCGGAGAACCGGCAAGCGCGATCGGTATCTGGAAAATACAAACCAAAGACCCATACCTGAAAGTGGAACGCACAGCCGAGAACTTTGCCCTGAACGTGCTGGAGGGCATCCCCACCGGTAAATTGGAAACGGCAGCGCTGATTTTCAACCTGGACGAATCCGAAGGGTATCGCATTTGCGCGACAGACACCGTTTCAAAAAAAGAAGAGCGGTCGTTTTGGAAGGATGAATTCCTGCGTCTGCGCCCCATTGAAGACAACTACTTCAATACCCGGCATTATATCAGCTTGTCCGGCGAATTCATCCACGAACGCCTGCCGCACAAATTCGGCCTGGACCGCGCCGACCAACTGGATGCATTATACCGTTCGGGACTCTATTTCAAGGAAAACGAACAATTTGAAGTAGATGATTTTGCAGAAACGCTCTTTCCGGACGCGGAACAACGTACGGCATTCAAGGAGTACCGGGATGAGTATGCCCGCATGTACGCCGTAACCCTTGAAGATAAATTTGATATCAGTTTATCGGCCGTAAAAAAGGAATTCAAGGTCTTGAAGAGCGTCATCAAACTGGATAAAAACTTCCACATATACGTGCACGGCCGGCGCGACCTGATCGAACGCGGGTTTGACGAAGATAAAGGGAAAAAATACTATAAAGTGTTTTTCGACGACGAGGAATAGAGCATTTATCCGGATTGAAAAAGCAAAACACACCTTTTATATGCCGCTTATCCCGCCACTGCCACCCGACCACAACGCCGAAGTAGCCGAATTAGCTACGTTTTTCAATGAAACGCTGGGCTTTTGCCCGAACAGCGTACTTACCATGCAACGGCGGCCTGCCATTGCAAAAGCCTTTATTCAACTCAACAAGGCCGTAATGGCAAATGAAGGCCGCGTTACCAGCGATCTAAAACGGCTGATTGGCTACATGGCCAGCCTCACCGCCGGCTGTCTGTATTGCCAGGCGCATACGATACGAGCCGCCGAGCGGTATGGCGCCGCGACTCAACAACTGGAACACGTTTGGGAGTACCGGACACATCCTGCTTTTTCAGCTGCAGAACGCGCCGCATTGGACTTCGCCGTGGCAGCGTCCACGGCGCCCAATAGCGTGGACGAATCGATCGCCAGCAGCTTGCGACACTACTGGGATGAAGGCGAAATCGTGGAAATATTGGGGGTAATCGCCTTGTTCGGTTACCTCAACCGCTGGAACGACAGCATGGGAACGGCCCTGGAAGACCCGGCGTATGAAAGCGGCCTGCAATACCTGGGCAACCATGGCTGGACGGGCGGTAAACACCGCTGATCACCGGGTATTTACCAGTATCCAATTGCCGCCGGTATCGATTTTGTAGGACCCCGGGAAAACGTGCCGGAAAGCCTGTTCAAAAAACTTGTCCGTAGATGCCTTGTTCTGGGGAGTGTTGTACAAACGGTTGTACAACAGAAGCCCGCCGGGCTTCAGGCGGCTTTCACAGTCTTCTAAAAAAGGCCGGGTTTCAAAATAGCCGGGCGTGTGGTCATCTTCGAAAAGGTCAATAACGATCAAATCGTACCGGTCTTCTGCAACCCGGATAAAAATTCCGGCATCGGCTGTTACTATTTCTACGCTACTCTTCAGGCGGGAAAACGTGTATTTGCCGGCAAGTACGGAGACCGTCTCGTCCCACTCGACAGCCGTATAGCAATAATTGCGTTGGTAAACCTTTTCCAAAATATAAGGCACGCTGCCGAGCCCCAGGCCTAACAGCAAAACATGTTCGATCGGGTATTTTTCCAGGTCGATAGCCCCAAAAGCACGGGTAAAATTGTGGTAAAGGTCGTCCCAGGAATAGATGGCATTGCCGCTGAGCAACTGGAGCCGGCCTCGGTCCAATACTACTGCCAATTCAGGATTTTGCTCCGATGTGGTCGACTCCAGCGTCAACGGAACGGCATATGAAAGCCATTTTTTCCAAAAGGGTATGTACATATCGGGGCGAAAATACATCGCCCCCTTCAGATTGCAGGGTAAAAATGCCTTCCGGCATGTACGCCGGCCCCTGGTGGTTGAGGCACTAATCCCTTCAATTCTTTTTCTTCTTTAGCGGATTCCAGCCCTCCAGTTTTTTCTTCACGTCCTCCGTAGTTTTGGTCTGTTCCAGCACTTCTTCCACTTTTTTACCGGCTTCCTCCCCTACCTTTTTACCGACTTCGTCTCCAAGCACTTTTCCAGCCTCCTGCACGGCCTTTTCCTTCGCCTCTTCCACTTTCTGAGTAGCCACATTGCGCGCAGAATCAATCGCTTTTTCAGCCGCTGCGGTGGCCTTCCCCTTTGCCTTTTCCAATTCGCGGCCGGCCACATTGCGCAGCGAATCCTGCGCCTGCTGCAGGGTAGCCTGGGCGGTAGCCGACGCTTCCTCTTTCAACGTGCGCTCGCCGTCGCTTGGCAGTATTTTCACCGCTACCCTGGGGTTGGTAAGCGTACCTGTCAGGTCGAAACGGACATTGATGAACTCGCCCTGCGCCACATTTACGCCAAAGCGCGATGCTTCGCCGGAAAGCCATTTCAAACCGCTGTTGGCCGCGCTGCCGACGGCGCTTTTTTCAAGCGCTTGGCGCGGCGTTTTGGTCAATATTTGGTACCGCATTTCGGAGGTAAGGCTATGGGTGCCGCTGATTTGCATGGCGACGTCGCGCATTTGCACGTTGAACGGCTTCAAGGTCACCGCGCCGTTTTTGATTTCGAACCAGTTGCGTGTATTTTTCAACTCCAGTGCGCTTAAATAGCTGATATTCAATTTGCTGCCAATTTCGTTAAGGGGTTTGAAATTGTTGACAATGGCATTAACAGTTTCCAAAAATCCGGCAGCCGAGATCGTGGTGAAATCCGGTACCATGTCTTTCCCCAACAAACCGCTCATGGAAAATGTGGTATTAAACTTCCCGTCGATATACTGGGCGATCGGTGCCATGGTTTTCACGGTCACAAAATTCTGGAAAGCTTCCCGAAAGCCCATGTTTTGCATGGCCATGTCCACATTGAATACCGGCCGTGCCGGATCCTGCGTGTTGTATTCGCCGGCAATGGCAATTTCACCGCCCAGGACACCAGCCGTAAAGTCTTTCAACATAGCCGACCCGTTTTTTACGACCACCTGGCCATCCAGGTCGCGCAGGTCCATATCCGTATACCGGACCTTGCCGAAACGGGCATTTACCGTCATATCCACATTTTCCGGCACCAGCATAACCGATTCCGCTGGCGGCGGAGCGCCACTGCCGGCAGTTGAAGAAGCCGCGGGCGCTTCCGTCATAAACGGATTCAGATCGAAGAAGCTGGAATGCAGGTCAAGCACACCGGAAACCGTCTGGTTGTCAAAAAGATAGTCCCATGCATTCAATATCCGGCCGGTCCCCTGGAGGTCGCTCGCTCCAATCTTCAATCCGAAATCATCGATAGTCATTTTGTTCGGCGTAAAGTTGCCGCGCAGCCGCATATCGGAAATATTATACCCCGCATAAACCATTTTTCCAATAGCTCCGTCGATGGTAAAATCCCAGCGGTCAAACACTTTCTCCGCAGCGGCCGGACTTGCCGTCGGCACTTTTTCAGTGGTGGCGCCCGGCTCTTCCGCAAGCCATTCATTGGCATCGAAATAAGCAGAGCGGAAATTCAGGCTCCCGGTCATGGTCTTGTTGGTGGAAAAATACGCCAGAATATTATCGATCTTTCCCGACGCCCGGATATCGCTTTTGCCTAAACGCCCATCAAATGTTTGTACGTCCACTTTTTGGGGAGAAAGGTTGGCGATCAAGCTGATGATCTTGACCGGCGGTGTGCCGGCAGCGCGGTAGCTCAGATTTTGAATATTGAAGTGGCCGGCCATTTGGACCTGTTCGTACTGGCCGGCATCGATCTGGCTCATGGATGCCTTCGCCAACACATCGGCCTGGATGATACCGCTGAGCTCTTGTACCCCCTCCAGCGGAAAGGCTTTGGATAATTCGCCCAGGTGAAGTGTGCCGGTAATTTTAGTATCGACTGCCGGATCGGTTTCCGGAGTTTTCAAGTGGAAATACCCCTCCAGCGGATTCGAGCCGATGCGGAAAGCAAAACGCGGGATATGGATGGTCATGGCATTGAGCGTACTGGAAGGGCTGTTGATGGAGGCGTCCACGTGTATGCCGCCGATGCCAAGCGGAAGGCTTGGATATTTCACGCTGCCGTTCGCAATTTTCAAGTCGATTTTAAAAGCGGGATAGGTGGTTTCATTGTATTTCCCGCGCACCATGCCACCAAATTGAACGGTACCGTCGGCCTTTACACCGTCGAAGTCCTGCGTGTAAGCGCCTGGTATAATGGAAAGAAAACTTTTAAATGAATTTTGGGGTGTTCCAAACTTCAGGTCCATCAGGTAATCCACCGCATTCGGCATTTGAAACCAGCCATCTACCATCACGCTCAACGCGTTGATTTGCAGGTCGTTTTCCTTGAACGTAAATTTCATTTCCGGCATATTCGCGTTCAGGGTAGCCAGCCATACCGCATGCGCATTGCGCAGGTATTGCATGCCTTCATAGTTGACCGACAATTGCTGAACATCTGTCTTGGTAACCAGGTCGTAAATGTCGGCGGTAAATTCTCCGGACCCTTCGTGGTTGACACCCTGGAGCTCCGCCCGCATGTTGAGCGAACGGTCATCGTATAAAATGGAGCCGTTTTGAATGGCGTATTGTTCCAAGCGAAACGTTCCGCCGGAGGATTCAGCGGCTGCGGCGCCTTCCGGCGCCGGCTTGGAAATGTCGTAATTAGCGCTCCCATCCTCCAGGACATACACCTGAATAACAGGCTCGATCAGATAAAACCCGTTGATGGCAATTTTTTCACCAAATATGGCCGACCACAGGTCGATAGCTACATCCAATTGTTTGGATTTCAACAATTTCACGCCGTCAAACTGCCCGGTCCCGGTTATTTCCAGACCTTGCAAGCCGATGGACAACTCCGGGAAGTGGCGAAACAGGGAAATACTGACATCCTGGAAATCCACGGTGGCTGTCAGGTTTTCGTTGACGGTTTGTTTGACCTGGGCAACAATTTCATCTTTAAAAAAATAAGGGATGGCCAGGAGCGCAGCTGCAAAAAGCGCCAGCACTAAGGCGATGCCCATAAATACTTTTTTCATGATATGGAGGTTGATTTCCTGTAAAACAAAAAATTAGCGGGCACAAAGATGCAACGTAGTTTTCTATTACATAAACGGATGATTCCTACTTTTGGCGCATGAACTACCGTGTACATTTTTTAGATAATCAGCGCGATTTCGACGAAACGATGACTTCTATCGCGTCGGATGCCTGGATTGGGTTCGATACCGAATTTGTTGGCGAGAAAACGTATATCCCGGTGTTGTGCCTCATTCAGATTGTTACGGAACACCACATTTACCTGATCGACACGCTCCGGATCAACGATTTAGGCCGCTTTCTCTCCATTTTGGAAAATCCGGACACCCTGATTATCACCCATGCCGGCGATAATGATTACCGGTTGTTGAACACCTTGTACGGAACGGTGCCGGCAAACACCTTCGACACACAAATAGCAGCCGGATTCGTTGGGTATAATTATCCGGCCGGCTTCGGGAAAATTGTCGAGCGCGAACTCCGGGTTAACCTGGCTAAAAGCCATACCGTAGCCGACTGGGAGTCCAGGCCGATCGACCCCAAAGCCCTCGAATATGCCGTGGAAGACGTGAAATACCTGCCGGCCCTGCACCATAAACTTACGCACAAGCTCCGGCTCCTGCACCGGGAGGAATGGGCGCGCGAAGAAAACCGCACATGGGAATCAGCCCGGTTTTACCTGGTGGACCCCTACAAGGAAGCCCTGGCGAATGACTACCTTCACCAGTTGGATTTCAAGGAAAAAATATTTTTTCTCCGGATCTACCAATGGCGCCGCGAACGGGCTGCCGCTTTGAATATTCCTAAAGAGTCGGTGCTCCAAAATCGCCATATCAGTACGGTATTGCGTGCCACCAAGGATGGCCCTAATGCTTTTCGCGCCAACCGGACCATGCCGGAAGGCGTTTGGCGCAAGTATTTACCCGAATGGCAGGAACTCTGGAAGGCCAAGGCCGTACCAGCCGAACGGGATTGGCTCGCTGCGCTGCCGGCGCCGGCGCCGGACGATCCCGAACAGGAATGGTCCATGGAATTGTTGTACCACTTTGTCAAACGCCAATGCTTGCTCAATGAGATCAGTGCGGCTCTGCTGCTGCCCAAAGGCGAATTTAATAAACTAAAATCAGGGACCGGCTTTGACGAATCGCTGCTGAGCGGCTGGCGGGCCAGTCTGCTGGGCGCAGATTTGGTGCATTGGCTCAACAAGCAAGGCGCGATTTCCGCCCGATGGCAAGGCGATGCCTGTATTTTGACCATGGACTAACCGCCCGCCGCCGCGCGTTGCCGGAAAATGCAAGTATTGGATACCATGCTGTTGGATATCAATAATTTAAACGTATATTTTTCCTCCGGGAATGATACTGTATCGGCGGTAAAAAATCTCGCCCTGCAGCTGGACCACAGGGAAGTACTGGGGCTGGTGGGGGAATCCGGCTCGGGAAAGTCTGTAACGGCTTTGTCTATTATGCGCTTGTTGCCAGGGAGCGCGCAGGTGTCCGGCAACATCTTTTTTCGCCCCAATCCTTCAGAAGCCCCCCTTTCGCTCCATACCCTGCCGCCTGAAAAGTTACGCCGCATCCGGGGGGCAGCCCTTGCCATGATTTTCCAGGAACCCATGAGTTCGCTAAACCCCGTGTTTCGATGCGGGGCCCAGGTGGTGGAAGCAATTCATCTTCACCAGGGCCTTTACGGGTCGGCCGCACAAAAACAGGCCCTGGCGCTCCTGGAAAGAGTAAAACTACCGGATATCCGGCGCATTTTTCGATCCTACCCGCATGAATTGAGCGGGGGGCAAAAACAACGGATCATGATCGCCATGGCGCTCGCCGGCAATCCGAAACTGCTTATCGCCGACGAGCCGACCACAGCCCTCGATCTTACCGTGCAAAAAGGTATACTCGATCTGCTCAGCGATATCCGGCAGGAGTCAGGCATGTCGATGCTGTTCATCAGCCACGATCTGGGTGTAATTTCAGAAATTGCCGACAGGGTCGCCGTTATGCATCAGGGTGCGGTAGTGGAGACCGGGCTGACGGGGCAGGTGCTCCGCCAGGCCAAACACCCGTACACCAGGGGGCTTATCGCCTGCAAGCCATCGATGCAGCGCAAGTTACACCGTTTACCGACGGTGGCGGATTATTTGCAGCAGAACGAATTAAAAGCGCGCGTAGTTTCCATCGAAGAAACGGCATCGCGACGAACAGCGTTGTACAGTCATTCGCCGCTATTGGAAGTCGAAGACCTGAGCGTCCGGTACCCGGTAAAAAAGCGTTTTTGGGACGCCGGGGCGGAGTGGATGAATGCAATAAACGGGGTTGGTTTTGAGGTTTATCCGGGCGAAACATTCGGGCTGGCCGGTGAATCGGGATGCGGGAAGACAACGCTAGGGCGCGTCATTAACCAAATGCTGACAGCGCAGAAGGGTGCAATCCGGTACCGGCAGCTCCACCTGAACACCCTTTCACAGGCTGAATTCCGGAGCATCCGCCGCGAAATCCAAATGGTTTTTCAGGACCCTTACAGTTCCCTGAATCCGCGCATGCCGGTTGGCCTTGCGCTCCTGGAACCCTTGCAACACTACCAACTATTCGGTTCGGACCGGCAGCGCCGGGAAAAGGTCGTGGAATTGCTGGAAACTGTAGGGCTGGAGGCCGACCATGCAAAACGTTTCCCGGCTGCCTTTTCGGGCGGCCAGCGACAGCGTATCTGCCTTGCCCGCGCCCTGGCCCTTCAACCAAAATTGCTGATTTGCGATGAAATCGTTTCAGCGCTCGATGTATCCGTACAGGCAACGATTCTTAACCTGCTTCAGGACCTGCAGGACAAGTTTGGGTTGACGTACATTTTTATTTCACATGATCTCAGCGTAATAAAGCAAATGTGCGACCGGGTTTTGGTCCTGAACAAGGGCAGTGTTGAAGCGGCCGGCACACCGGACGACCTATTTGAAAAGCCGCAGAACCCGTACCTCCGCGAGTTGCTTTCCGCTTTTCCTGGTAAAAGGTGAGACAATATAGTTTTTAGCCCCACTAAAAAAAGCAGGGCTTGCGGCGATTGCCCGCAAGCCCTGCTTGGTTAACACAACGCCTTTTGCAGGCGGCAAAGCGCAAATTAGCGTACTACCGATACTTTCCGGATCGCCACACCATCTGCCGTACGGATGGAAAGCAGGTAGGTGCCGGAAGGCAGGTCGTTCACCTGGAACGTAAGTTGCCCGCTCTGGAAATTATTCAGCAGCTGGGAATTCATTACCCGGCCCAGGCCGTTCATCAGCGAAACGGTGGCTTTGCTGGTCATTTGACCGAAATCCAGGTTGACGCGCAAAATATCGGAAGCCGGATTCGGGGTTAGCTGTACATCCACGTTCAGGTTGGGCACCGTCTTGGTTTTCACCGACGGATCAAATCCTTTCAATTGGAGGCGCTGTATAACAATGGCGCCGCCCCAGCCGGAGAAGTAATCGCCCAGGTGCAACATGGTGCTCGGGAAGTTCAGGTAAAACTCATCGAGGGTGTTGCTGAACCGTGGCATGATGCCGGTGCCGGCTTCCACGCCATCATAAGACAGGGAAATAAAATACGGATGATTGGGCTTCAAAGCTATTTCAAACGTGCCCGGGTTATTGAAATCATCCAGGGCTACCGAAATCAGGCTATCCACACCTTCCTGTCCATTCACCTGGTACACCGCGTAACCCACAAACCCGGAGGCCAGGTCGTCAAAGGTGCCGGTGCCGTCGTTGGAGACGTCCCAGGTGCCGTCGTCGTCGGCGTCCATATCGTAAAGGTAAACGTTGATGTCGTTTTCAGCGCCAAGAGGGTTGTCAATGTAAATTGCGTCAGCGTTGGCCAGGCCAAAGGTAGCGTGGGTGGCGATACCGCCGGCTTCATTGGTGAGGCACAGGGCGCCGCTTTGTACAAAGAAGTCCGCATCGGCAAACGAAGCGTCATTGGCCACGCCACCCGGGTCAATAACCAGGTTGTCGGTAGCAAATGTGTAGGGGTATGCTCGAAATAACGCACCAGGGTGTCTTCCGGCGCCGTGTAAAAGTCGTTGGTATACGTCACTTTAAACTTGCCAAGCACGGCAGGCGGCAAATACGCCGGGAAATACGTGTATACGTTGGCGTTCGGGGCGACGGAGTCGACCGTAGCAGTGAGCGTTGTCGTAGAGCCGCCCGGCGTTTCGACGACGGCCTTCAGGCCAATATTAAAAAGTGTGCTCGATTCGCGGTTGGTCATCCGCATGCCGAGGTGATCCAGGGTATCCACCTGGCTGACCGGGGTGGCATAGTGATAGGCAGCGGCGGCATCGGTTGCTTTGGGCAACGAGAAACAGACATTTACCGTTTCGCCGTTTTTGAGCGCGCCGTCAATTTGTTCCGATGTAAACCGCTGAATAAAAATGGACGGAATCGTGACGGCTGCCGCGCTGTCGCCAGCGGCCATGCCGCCGAAAAACAGCGAGCCGTCGGCATTTTTGGCTAAGCAGGGACCGTCGTAGAGGCCAGTGTAGTGGTTGGTAACAATAACGGCGATGGCGCCGGCTTGTTGGGCGTGATAAACCTTAAGGCTGAAATTGCAGCCGCCACGGCGAGTCATGGCGATTTTGCCGGTCAGGCTGCCTGCCGGAAAGGGATTGCAGCCCACAGAGTCCGGAAGCGCCCACACCACGTCGCCGCAAAAATTGGAAGTAACGCTTGGGCCGAAGCTGGAGCCAACCCAACCGCAGTTCTGTACATCGTTCGCCAACGTCTGAACGATACTTGCGGGAGAAGTGATTTTTACCAAAAAACCGTCATCACTGGTTCCGGGATCACTTTGCGCCCACAGGGACGATCCACCTGCAAGGAAGCAAACAAAGAGCAGCACTGCCTGGGCAGAGAAGTAGAATTTTTTTGTCATAACACGAGAGGATTTATAATTATCATGAAAATGTTCGACGGCAAATATAGGCGCTTCACTAAAAAGCAAGGGCTAATTAAATGAATTAGGTAAAATTTTTACCAGTTAACAAATTATTTAAACCTTTGAGGACGCCGGGAGTCCAAACTGCCGCTGCTTCAAACAGCTGCGTTCGTCACCACCATTTTCTCACCTACTTCTTCTGTACAACATGGCTTCCCTCACTCCATTATCAGGCGCCCTGGGCCACCGCCGGGCGGCACACCTGCTTCGCCGGGCCAGCTTCCGTTTTACCAAGGCCAAAGTTGATGAACTGGCAGGCATGACAGCCAGTCAGGCAGCAGCCAACATCCTTATAGCCCCACCTCTTCAAATCGCCCAGCCAGTGTATGATAATCCTGCGACGACCACGGTGGATAATATCACCTGGCTGGTGCCCTCTGGGCTCGCCTTACCCGCCGAAGATTTCGTTTTGCGCCGTTATATCATGGGATGGTGGATCAATGAAGCCTTGTACGACCCGGGCATCACCCAAAAAATGACGCTCTTTTTTCACCAGTATATGATTGTGTCGGCCACGGCGTTTGGCAATACTCATTTCTTCGATTACCTGTCGCTGCTCCGGTGGGGCGCCCTGGGAAACTTTAAAAAGCTGGCGACAAAATTGGTCGCAGACAATTGTATGCTGCGCTACCTCAACAACCAGCAGAACACCAAAAACAGCCCGAATGAGAATTTTGCACGGGAGTTTTTCGAACTTTTCACCATCGGGAAGGGCCCGCAGGCCGGCCAGGGCGACTATACGAACTACACCGAAGAGGATATTGTACAAGTCGCACGCGTATTTACGGGCTTCCGTACGCGGCAACAACGCGACCTGCTGGACCCCGAAACCGGCATTCCACAAGGTACTGTCGCGCTCAATCAACACGATACCGGCGACAAGACCTTCAGCGAAAGATTCCAGAAAACAAAGATTATTGGCGCCAAAACAGCCAACGATATGTGGCTGGAACTGAACGCCTTTGTCAATATGGTTTTTGCCCAGGAGGAGGTCGCCCGGAACTTCTGCCGGAGACTTTACCGTTGGCTGGTCAGTAAAAATATCACGCCGGAAATCGAGACGGATATCATCGAGCCCCTGGCAACTACCTTCCGGGTGGGGAATTACGAAATTAAGCCCGTCGTAAAACAACTCTTGCAAAGCCAGCATTTCTTCGACGCGGACGATTCCGACAATGCCGATGAGATCATCGGCGGAATGATCAGCTCCCCCCTGCAAATGCTCCTGCACGCCTATACTTTTTTTAATGTACCGATACCCAGTCCGACCGCCAATCCGAAGTTGCACTACGAGAATTTTTACTCCAATGCTGTCCTGACCTGCATTCTTGGGCCCGCCGGGTTCCCGCTGTTTTTGCCCAGCGACGTGGCTGGGTATCCGGGGTACTACCAGGAGCCCGAGTTCAGCCGCCAGTGGTTTAACTCCAGTACGATTATTGCGCGGTATAAATTTCCCCAACAATTGCTGACAGGCAAGGTAAGCTATGGCTCAAACCCCAACGCTTCCATTTATACCCAATTGAATATCGTCAACTGGGTTAAATCCAGCGGTTTTTTCAGCGCCCCCTCCGACCCCTATGCCCTGGTTCAGGAACTTTTAAATTATATGCTGCCGGAAGTAATTGATAATGATCGTTTTAATTACTTTTACCAAGACGTTTTCCTGGATAACCTGCCCCCTGCCGATTGGACATACGAATGGCAGAATTATGTATCCAGCGGAAACCAAACAGAGGTTAAAATTCCGTTGGAACGACTGATTAACGCGATCATGTATGCCCCGGAATTCCAAACATTTTGATGCCAGGCGCAGTCGCTCCATTCTTTCATCATTCAATCGCTCAATGAAATGAAACGTCGCAACTTTCTTAAAATACTGCCGGCCGCCGGCGTCTCCTCCTTTGTACTCAATGGTTTTGCCCTCCGTCCTTTTGCGAATAGCAGGATCGCCCGCATTGTCGGCGACTGTGATGGCATCCAGGAACGCGCCCTCATCCTTATCCAGCTAAAAGGCGGCAACGACGGGCTGAACAACATCATCCCCATTGCCCAATACGACACATACGCCAGTCTGCGGCCAACCACCCGGATACTCGACACCGGGGCCGGCGCTTACATCGACCTGGATACCACGCTTAAAGACAGTCGCCGGGTGGGTCTGCACCCGGCTATGGCAGCCGTGAAAGAAATGTATGACAAGGGCTGGGTAAATATCGTGCAGGCCGTTGGCTACCAGACTCCCAACCAATCGCACTTTAAAAGCACTGATTTGTGGCTTTCCGGCGGCGACGGCACCCAGGCCAACTACAATATTCCATCCGGCTGGATGGGAAGGTCGCTTCAAGCCCTGTTCCCCGATGTCGAAGGCGCCCCAACGCCCGACATGCCCGACCCGCTCGGCATTCAGGTGGGCGATTCCAACCCATCGCTGGGGTTCCACACCGAAACGGAACATCAAAATGCCATCAACCTGACCGGGCAGGATCCCGCCGGATTTTTCTCCCTGGTACAAACGATCGGCGGCGCTCCTATCCTGAACGTGCCGGATAGCGAACACGGCGCGGAATTGGAATATATCATGTCGGTGGAGCAAAGTGTAAATAAATATGCGCAGCGGATCACCGATGTGTTCAACGCCGGCACCAACGCGGGCGCCTACCCCGCTACCAACCTGGCCAACCAACTTAAAACCGTGGCCCGGTTGATCCGGGGCGGTTGCAAAACCAAAATTTACCTGTGCGCCCTTGGCGGTTTCGATACGCACAGCGCACAGGTCGATTCCGGCGATACGTCCATGGGTGACCACGCGAATCTGCTGAAGACCCTCTCCGAGGCTGTCAAAGCATTTTTTGACGATATGGAAGCCATGAATATCGGGGATAAGGCTATTGCCTGCACATTTTCCGAATTTGGCCGCTGTGCCAGGGAAAATGGCTCGTTTGGCACGGACCATGGCACCCTGGCGCCGATGTATATATTCGGAAAAACAACCAATCCAGGCGTCAGCGGCACCAATGTCGACCTGAGCAACCTGACCGGTGACAATCAATTGCAAGGGATTCAGAACGACTACCGCCAGGTTTTTGCTACCCTGTTGCAGGATTGGCTGGGCGCCAATAACTGGGTCATGTCGGAAACGATGTTTGAAGATTACGCCAAACTCGCATTGGTTGGAAGCGCCTATTTGGTTGACCCGCAATGCTATTACGGCGGCGCGGTAACTATTGTCGACACACCGCCGGATGTGCAGAAACTCATGAGCATTTTCCCAAACCCGGCCCAACACACGGCGGAGGTCATGATTCAGGCGTCTGAAACCTACCGCGGCCGGCTGACGGTACACAGCATGGGCGGTTCGCTGATGTCCAGTAATTCTATACAGGTGTTTGCCGGCGACAACCGCTTTTATGTCGATGTGCTAAACATGCCGACCGGCGCGTATGTCGTGCGCCTGGAAAACTTGCTAAGCGGCCGGGCCAATGTTGCCAAGCTTAGCGTGATCCACTAGCGGCAAACCCGGTTGTCTTGGTAAAATCCGTTTTCTGCGGCCAGGAGGTTCCCGGTTTTGGACTTCGCAAAGCCGGAAATCTCCGGGTCCGTGGTAAATTAAAGGCCGAACTGCCGTTAACTGTAACAGGTTTCAAGTATTTCATTGAAATTTGCGGGCATCTGTGAACACTTTTACCCGTTTCGGTCGTTTCATAGGCCTTAGCGCACCGCAAACTTCCAGAAATGCAACGTTTATTCCTTTTTTTTCTCCTTTTGCTCGCTATTCCTTCCACGCCGTTTGCACAGGGCAATGCCGATTGTTCAACGGCGTCCAGTATTTGCAAAAAGCAGGTTTATCATTTTGACAAAACCGGGGGCGAAGGCGCAGACAACCACGAAGCCGATTTTATCGCGTGCTTTATGAACGGCGAAAACTTCGGTCAGGCTGAAGAAAACTCCACCTGGATAACCTTCGAAATTGAAAAAAGCGGTTCGTTGACGTTTGCTATCACGCCGCACCGCCTGGATGACGACATTGATTTCGTAGTATTCAAATTACCAGCCAATGGCGACTGTGCCCAAAAACAAATTGTGCGCTGCATGGCTGCCGGCGATAGCAAGGGGAATGCCCTGAACAGCCCCTGCATGGGTGAAACCGGCTTGCGCGACGGCGAGCGCGACACCAGTGAAGATGCCGGCTGTTCCGACCCCGGCGATAACACCTGGCTGGCGCCCTTGCGCGTTCTGAAAGGCGAAAAGTACACCCTGCTGGTGAGTAACGTTTCCTCCAGCGGCCCCGGATTTAGCATTCGCTTTAGCGGTTCAGCCAAGCTTCCCTGCGACGAAGACCCGCCCAAACCCGTTGCTGAACGCCCAAAGCCCCGGCCGGCCCGGGAAACACCCCCTCCGCCCGTCCCGGTTGTCCAAAAACAAGTCAAACCGGAGTCTATTGGCGGCCGCGCCGTTGAAGTTGGCGAAACCGTAAAAGTAAAAGCCCGAACCATCAAACTGCGCATCTGGGATAGCCAGGTGGAAGACGGCGACGTCATTTCCGTTTATCTTGGCGACAAAAAGGTGATTGACCATCTTTTTTTGCGCACCAAGCCCCAGGAATTTGAAATCGAATTGCCGCCGGGTAATGAGCATTATCTCACCGTGTACGCCGACGACTTCGGCAAATCAGAACCCAATACAGCGCGTGTACTGATTTTTGACGGGGTCCGCGAGCAAGCGATTGACCTGGTGGCCGAACGGAAAAAACAACAGAGCATAAAAATCATCACGGAATGACACCGCGAGGCGATGCCCTATTTCATGCCTGGCATGAACCATACGCCAGAGATCATTGTTCGATGATCTGTTAAAAACGCTCATTCGAATGCTTGGTTTTCGATTTTCCGACTACACGCCAGACCCAAACCAGTCCACCTTCGACCGGCTTTTTAAAATTTTTCAGGAACTTATGCTCTACGCCTCCGGCGATGTTGCGGAAGCGCTGGCCTGGCTCACCGAGCTCGATAAAACGTACCAGCTGACGACGCCGGAATATGGCATGGGCGATTTCATCCGGGATTTGGAAGAACAGGGCTTTATCCGACGCAACGGCGAGGGCGAGGGCGGTATGGGGCCAACGGCAAAACTGGAGATCAGCCTGCGGCAAAAAAGTCTGGACGACGTTTTCGGCGATCTGAAAAAAGCCAAAAGCGGAAAACACCAGACGGGGTTCATCGGCCGGGGAGACGAATTTACGTCCGATGTCAAACCCTACGAATTCGGCGACACGCTCGAACACCTGGCTGTAACCAACTCGCTGCGCAATGCCTACATCAACCACGGCATCGAAGAATTCCACCTGACCCAGGACGATCTGGAGGTGCATGAAACCTATTACCAAAGCCAGATGTCGTCCGTCCTGATGATCGATATTTCTCACTCCATGATCCTGTACGGTGAAGACCGGATCACTCCGGCGAAAAAGGTGGCGCTTGCCCTGGCAGAATTTATTCAAACCCGGTTTCCTAAAGATACCCTGGACATCCTGGTCTTTGGCGACGATGCCTGGACGATTGATCTGCAGGATATTCCTTATTTACAAGTGGGCCCTTATCATACGAACACGGTTGCCGGGCTGGAGCTCGCCATGGATATCCTTAAACGGCGCAGAAATCCGAACAAACAAATTTTTATGATCACTGATGGCAAACCCACCTGCATCCGCATTGGGAAAAACTACTATAAAAATTCGTTTGGGCTCGACCGGAAAATTGTCAACCGGTGTTTAAACCTGGCGCTGCGTTGCAAAAAGATGGGCGTTCCGATCACCACCTTTATGATTGCGCGCGATCCCCACCTGGTGCGGTTTGTTGAGGCGTTTACCCAGGCAAACGATGGCAAAGCATTTTATTCTTCTCTTCAGGGGCTCGGCTCTTTCGTATTGGAAAATTACAAAAAGCGCAAGCGAAAATAATTCGGGCGTATCTTCGCCGCATGTATGCGCTGCTCCTTTCCGTAATCATAGGCCTTTTTGTGGCTATGTTGTTCGTAAATATTTATTTTCGGGCAAAGGTTTTGAAAGTATATGGAGTCTTAGTGCGCAACAAAGTTCAATTCGGCGCAGCGCACATATTTAACCGGCAGAAATTAGAAGAAGAAGTATTGCCGCGTTATCCGCAATTTCGCAAGGAAATCGAGTTGTTTATCCACCACATGCGGTATTCTATTCAAATGGCAACCGTGCTGATCGTGCTGATTACGGCCTTTGGCGCAGTCCTGATGTACTTCAGATAAGCACTTATGGCAGCACTCCGGATCGGTTTATTAGGCGCCGGGCATCTCGGCAAAATCCACCTTAAATGCATTTTAGCGACTGCAAAGTGGCGCCTGGCCGGGTTTTATGATCCGGATCATCAAAATGCCACTACTGCGATTGCACAATACCAGGCGCGTCGATTCACCTCCGTGGCAGCCCTGCTCCGCGAAGTGGATGCTGTCGATATTGTCACGCCCACCCCAAGCCATTACCGGCTTGCTGCACAGGCCATCCGGGCCGGAAAACACGTTTTTATCGAAAAACCGGTGACCCAAACCCTTTCGCAAGGGCTTCGTTTGCTGCAGTTGGCCGAGCAAGCGGGCGTAAAAGTGCAAATCGGACACGTCGAGCGGTTCAACCCCGCATACCTGGCTTTGCGCGACATGCTGCTCCAACCGATGTTTATTGAAAGTCACCGCCTGGCCGTTTTTCAGCCCCGCGGAACCGAGGTGTCGGTCATACTGGACCTGATGATCCACGACCTTGACCTGGTGCTGCACCTGGTGGGGTCGCCCGTCAAAAGCGTCAGTGCCAGCGGGGTGGCTGTGCTGAGCCAAACGCCGGATATCGCCAATGCCCGGGTAGAATTTGCCAACGGCTGCGTAGCCAATTTGACGGCCAGCCGGATTTCCATGAAACAGATGCGTAAAATGCGGCTCTTTCAACGGGATGCCTATATCAGCCTCGATTTTTTGGACAAGACCGCCCAAATTGTCCGCCTGTTTGATCAAAATGCGCAAGACTTGCCGCCCTTGGACCAGCTCATGGAATTTGAAACCCCGGCAGCAGGTAAAAAATGGCTGCACCTGCAGATGCCAGACGCAACTCCGGTCAATGCCATTCAGATGGAGCTGGAGACCTTTGCCGAGAGTATTTTATCGGACAAACAAACGCCGGTTCCGCTGCGCGACGGCCTCGAGGCGCTGCGTCTGGCACACAGAATCTTGCGGGAAATCGAAAAAAGAAACGCGGATGTGCTGCAAAAAGCCATCGTATAGGTCATTAATTGATAATTAATTGTTTTTTTATCAAGGCCTTATCCGCTATTTAGCCGAACTTAAGGATGCCTGCTCATACTTGTGGTGTGATTCAGCACAGCCACTAAACCTTCTGATGTTTGGGGCTGTTTTCAACCATCCACGACCCACAAGCTTACGCTAGTCCGGTCGCTGAATCCTGGACGGCGGAACTTGTAAAAACCAGTCTCATTATGGCAACCTTTAATTGCGAAGTGAACCTCAACGCAGGTTTCATCGTTTCCAACACTGGCGTGCGCCTGGGCGCAGAATCTGATGATGTCAATGCCATCTGGCAATTTACGGGCGACAACCCAACCAACCGCATGGTCTCCACCGACCAGTCGTTGGTTGTGGACGTCGAGTGGACCGTAGAGGGCCCCATGGCCTCCTTGATGGGCAACTGCAAGTACATCTGCCGCTTGTTCCTGGAGCAAATGGGCCCCGGCGAAGCCGCCCCGGGCTTCTATCAGACGCAAGTAAACCACATTCCGGTAAACGGTCCGACGAACTACACCGCCCAAATCAGCATTCCGCAAGGTCTGAGCGAAGGCGTGTATCGCGTGGTATTCAGCTTCAACATGCTGGACCCCAACAACAACCCGTTCCCGGTAGCCGGTTTTGAAGACCTGGGCTTCCTCCAGGTTTTCGGCAACTAAGCAAGCCCCGCGCAAATGTATCTGGAAGGAAGCCCTGCGTAAATGCGGGGCTTCTTTTCCCGTTTGTTCACCCTCTAAAACACAATTAGTATGAAGAACCAGGAACAATATGATTTTAGCCGGCCGTCGCCCTCTGGTCAGCCAGGCTTCGAAATAGTAGCCATTCCGGGGCAACAATTGTGGTGTTTTCAAGGCAATGATGTGAATGGCAGCCCGGTATTGTTCAGCCAAACGTACCGCACGGAAGACTCCGCCCAGCGCGGTTTGAAAACTGCCCTGAACCTCCTGAAAAAGAAAAGCGTCCAGGTTAAAGAAACGCCGGAAGGCTGGCAAGTCATCCTTTTGGCAGGGAACCACCAGGAACTCGCCCGCAGCTTGCCGTTTGGCGAAGAAGGCCTTTGTAGAAAAAACCTGAGTTTTTTCCAACGCGTGGCGGCATCGCAAAATCCCCTTGCCGAAGCCAAGCCCGCTCCGGAAGTGCCGGATAGCCAACCCGCTGCTCCCGAAGCGGAAGAAGAGCCGATCCGCTATGCATTCCGGCTTTATTTTTACTCCGGCAGTAAAGGCGAACCCCTCACCGGCCGCCTCGAACAAATGGGCAACCCTGCGGTAAAAACAACATTTAAAGGGTTGGATGGGGCTGCTATGGTGGAATTCCTGCACCAACACGTAAAAGAGGAAGTTGTCGTGGCGCAGGAAGCTCCGAAGAAAGAACCCCGCGCGCTGTCGGCCCAGTCACCTAAGATGCCCCCCTTGTCGACACTTACCGTAAAAGGCCGGCCCGTCAAAGGCGACAAATCCGTTGAATTGGTATTCGCTACCCCGGAAGCGCCCGGAGAAAGTGCCGTAGAAAATTGCACCCTTTCCATGCGAAATATGGATACCCGGCAAACTACAGTCCTGAACAATGTGCCGGCAGAACGCATCGCTACGGATAAATTCAATATCCGGCTGGTCACCAGCCAGATCCCGAAAGGAACCTATTACCTGCACGCATCCGTATGGGTCCAACAAAAAGCGAAAAACACCCCGCAGCGCGTACAAGGCACCGGATGGCTCCAATTGGTGTAGAATAATTTCAGGCGCCTCAGTTGAGTAGGGAATACGAATTTTCAAGGCCGACGGGCGTAAAGGAACCCTGATGCAAAACCTGGGGATGCGCGCCTGGTTTAACCCGCATGACCCCGGTCTGTATGTTCATCCGGCGCTCGAACCCAGGGCAAAGCGGACAGGAAAAGACTACCCATACGCCATCGCGGCGGGCAGTGCAGGTGTGTTTGGGAGTATCGCCGGAGGTATCAAAATTAAACAGCATGGATAAAAGGAAGCGTTTTAATGAAGCAGCAAATTGCAGGTCTCAAATGTCTGTTATCTGAAACCATTACAAATATTCTGCCGAAAAAATATTTTTAAAAAATATATTAGGAACTGTTGACAAGCGTCTGTAAATTACGACTATTATTTTTGTAATCATGACCTGCCCCGGTGGTTACTTCATAATCCAGGCCCACCCCCGGCGGAAGCAGCAGGACATCCGCCGGTTTCCGAATAACCAAAACATTTCGCCATGACGTCCCCCAAGATTGTCGTCTATGGAAATGCCGGTATTTCGCAGGAGCAGCTCCATTCGCTGTATACCCGGCAAATTGAAATTACCCCTGTTCCAGCAACCTATCCTACCGACCGGCTGGACTACCTCGCGCCGTTTGATTTGGTTTTGCTGAATTCTGCTAGCGAGTCGGAGGATGACCTGGAACGCATTCGCGCCCTGCGCCGCCATTATAGCTCGGTTCCGGTGATATTAGCATCCGACAACCCTACCGCATCATACCTCGTGCAAGCCTACCGCTACGGGATTACCGATTGTTTGCTGGCGCCCTTCAACTCTGACCAACTGGCCGCCTTGGTTTCAGTGTACCTGAAAGATCCCGGCGGCTCCATCGGGCATGCATCGATGGGCCTGGTGCCCACTGCATTCCAGGCGCCGCTGGCTATGCCGGCGCTGGACGCGCAAGCGGACCTCTCGGCCAGCTTTCTGGGTACCTTCCGACTGTTTCACCGCGGCGAACGCATCGACCTGCCGGGGGGCAACCGCCAGCGTTCCTTGTTGGCTTATTTAGTTTATCATGCGCAACAGCAAGTACACCGGGACCGGATTATCCGCCGTTTTTGGCCGGACCATGATCCGGACTGCGCAAAGAACAACCTCAATGTCGGAATTTGCAATTTACGCCGCTTTCTCGAACCGTACTTCACCCAGGAAGTAATTTGCTTCCAGAACGGGTATTTCTTTTTTAATAAAGAACTCCGGATTGGGCGGGATATCGACGTGTTTACGCACGCCTACCACCAGGGAAAAGATGCCGAACGCCACGGTCAGGATGCCGAAGCGGCGGCGTGGTACCGGTCGGCCGCTTCTATGGGAACAGAATTCCTGGAAGAATTTTTTGGAGAAGAATGGACCGTCCGGCTTCGGGAAGATTTTACCGAAAAACTCTTTTCTGCGCTGGATTTCCTGAGCACCTACCAGCAAAAAAACCGGCAATACGACGCCGCACTGGAGACGTTGCGGCGCATGCTGTACAAAGACGATTGCCTGGAGTCCGTTCACGCTAAGATCATGCAATGCTACCTGAGCCTTGGCAAAAAAGAAAAGGCGGTCAGGCAGTACCACGAATGTGCGCGCATTTTGCAGGAGAAATTAAACATGCATCCTTCCACTGAAATGGAGGCGCTGTACCGGCAGGCAAAAGGAAGCGAATAAGTATGTTGGGCTATAGCCTGGATTTTAATACAGCACCTCTAACCCGCTCAAGCCTATTGAAGTCGCTTCAGTAAATCTTGTGCATCGCCATAGCGCCCATTTGCCGGAGCAATTGTTTCCAGGGCTACGATGCATTCGCTGCGTTTATTTTGGCGCAGGTACGCCAGAGCAAGAGACCAGTTCGCTTCGTCGGACCAGGCGTTGGCCGAGCCGCCTATTTGTTCGAAAATAGTGGTGGCCGCATCAAATTGTTTCAACTCCATGTAGCAAAAACCGGCGAACATGCGAGCCTCGGTGTCGTCAGGCCAGCGCTGCAGGTAATTGCGCAAGGCCGGTAAGGCGGCAGCGTAGTCTTCGCGGTTGAAAGCTTCGGCCGCAAGTTGAAGTGGCTGTTCGGCAGACCCGCCGCCCCGTACCGCAAAATCCGCTTCCGGAAAAGCGCGGTATTGCACATACAGGCGTTCCTGTGCGGGCGGGCGCCAAAAAAACCACGCCACGACCAGTATAGCCATAGCGGCCGCGGCGGCCCACCAAGCCTGCGGAAGGCGAAAAATCCGGGCGCCGCCGCCGCTTTTTTTATCTGCCGGGCTGCTGCCGGTAAAATGTGATTTTCCCAATTGGTACAGCGTACTGAGTAAAGCGGTATCTGCCTGCTCATCCATCCACTGGCGGCGCAGGCGTTCGCGGGCCTCCTGAACGGTAGCCAGGGCTTCTGCCAATGCCGGATCGGCATGCAATTCGGCTTCAAAGGCTTGCCGTGCCTGCGCGTTCATCACGCCGTCCAGGTAATCTTCAATGCGAGTATAAAGTTCAACTGCCATACGCGGAGTTCATTTCAGTGTTGAAAATTCGGGTGAAGCCTGTATCCATTCGGTCAGTTGGGCAATACACTCCGACTTTCGTTTGCGAGCGTATGCATAGGAAATACCGAGGTTTATGCTCACCTCCTCCATCGAAATACCCGTCCACGACAGTTTCAACAGATTGCGGCAGTTTTCAGTCAGTTGATCAAAAAAGCGGCGGAACAAGCGGTCGCGTTCGCTTTCGATCAGCGTCGAATCGGCCAGAAGGCCGGCGTCGACTTCCTCCTTAAATCCTTCCGTTTCTGAAATTGTTACCGCCGCGCGCCGGCGGCGCTTCAATTCATTAAACCATTTGCCCCTGCACACCATATACAAATACGCCTCGAACGGACAGGTGAGCACAAAACCCGGCCGGCGGGCCTGCCGGGTGATGGCGATCAGGGCTTCCTGGAATATATCGCAGGCGTCGTCGGCCGTACCGCTGTTGGCGCATACGAAACGCTCGATACGGGCGGCAAAGCGGCTGTAAATGCCGGCAATGCCGCGGTGGTCGTTTTCCAGCAAAGACTGGATGTAGTGGGTGTCTGCATGCATATGTTTGATCAGGCTCTTGCAACGAAGGTAACGGGATGAAAAATTTTTTTGCAATTTTTCACCACTGCAGGGGTAACAGTCCGGCAAACAGGTGGATATGAGGGAAAATCAGTTTTCAAAAACTTTTCCTTCACGATCAAAAGCATACTGTCATGAAAAAGTACACACTGCTCGTTTTCGCCCTTGCCCTGACTACCCTTTCCCTTACCCTGTTTTCCTGCGCAAAAGAAGTCGAACCAATTGCGCCGCCGGTCGAAGAGACCAACCCGGATATCCCCGACGGAAGCCGGATTTTCATTCACTTCGGCACTTCCACCCAGTTCGGTTGCATGTACAGCTTCAGCAATTGCATCTGGATTGGCTGGGGCGCGGAAGCCACCAATTTTCACGATCGCCTGGCCCTGCAGTTCGACGAAGGGGATGAAGCAGCCCGGTATTTCGGCTACTACTTCCCACTGACCCAGGATTACGTGGTGGATGCAGCCACCGCTAAAACCCTGGGCATCCCGGAACAGGTCATCCCGGCCGGTTTTTATTCGCTGCGCGATGCGGCGAGCGGACAAGCCACCGGCAAACGCCTGGTGTCGTTTGATTCCGAATCCGCGCTGCGCGTTGGCAACCTCGTCAATCCCGCCAATCCCCAGGACAATATCGGACAGCTGCACAACCTGGCCGTGCAGGTCGTTCTGAACGAAAACCGCGACGCCCTCGAAGCGCTGCAGCAGGACAAAAAAGGTCTGCAAAAATTCCTGACGGAGAAAGTGACCGCGTTTCTTGCCGAAGCCGGACTGCCTGTGGATGCTGCCGGATTGCAGCGCGCACAGGCCCTCAACCTCGACCGCGACTACAGCAATTATGCTGCACGCCTGAACGAAACCCGCCTGAGCGCCAACGATAAAAAAGCATTACTGGATGTTTTTAAGGAAGCAGCGGGCATACCTGTCAGCTCGCCGGAAGAACTCGGCCATTTTGTAAATATTCTGACGGAACGCGAAAATCATCTGGCAGGCTATACAAAACTGGACAACCCGAAAGTGGTACTTTCCATGATTTCAGTGCTGAAATACAGCCGCTATTTCTGGTACTGGAAATCCATCAGCTCCCCCCATCCGGGCGGCAGCGCTGAACCGGCCAGCATTCCCGACTGGGTTTGGGCCGATATCATTGGGATGGAACTGGGCGGCCCGGTAGGCTCCGCCGTTGCTTCTGCACTGGTTTACTACGATCAGCGTTAATGCCAAGTGTTAAATTCGCCATTATATTCGAGGCTCGTCTCTTCCCCCAGCCTTTGCAGCAACCCGGATAGTTGGACTGATTTTTCGGTCACAAACTATCCGGGTTGCTGCAAAGGTTGAGGGAACTGCCTTTTGATAGCCTGCAGTCAGATTTCCACCTTGGTTTCAGATAAAATACAGCAAATTTGCTTCGCTCCTCAACAAAAACATCCACGCCATGAAAACGCCTTTCACCATCCCTGCTTTTTGCGCTCTGCTTGCCGCGGCACACGTTGCGGCACAAACAACTCCGGATTCGCTGGCGATCACCTTTTTCACCCGCGCAGAGAACGGCGGCACCCGATTCACTGCTCAATGCCCGCCGCTGGTTCAAATTGCCGGCGCTCCCAAGGCATTTTACGCGTACTATTGGGAGTTTGGCGACGGCGATTTCAGTTTTGAAGAAAATCCCGTCCATAATTATGCAAACGGCGGCCAGTACGATGCGCTGTTCGCCGCGGTCGCGCACTACGACGACAACAAAAAACCGCCAAAACCAACCAAAAAAGGGGTTTTGGCAGATGCGGGCGGCGGCGAGAACCGCTTGCCGCTGAGCGATGTTTTTCGCAAACCGGAACAGGGCATCGCCCTGAAAACCCATACCGAACCCGCTGCCGGGGAAGATTTGGTTTGTATCATCAGCTATCGCAACAACGGCGCCTTCACCACGGACGGGCGCTTGTATTTATTTTTTAATGAACGGAAATTCCCCACGACACATTTCCAGTTCCTCGAAGCGCGCACTCCTTTCGGCGAAAAGGACGATGCGATTTATTCCCAGGCCGGCCCACCCCTGATCTTCGATTGGAGCGCATTGGCGGAGGGCTACGCCGGCGCCGGCGATGCCGCCAACCAGTTTTTCATACCGGCGCCTCCAACGGCCGAAGAACTGCTGAAAACAGCGCGTCAAAGTTACCGCGCTGAGCAGGTCTGGCGTTTTACGCAACTCCGGCCCGGCGAAAAGCGCAACCTCTTTGTCACGCTGCAGGGCACGGCCAACATGCTGAAAGACACCAGCGCCTTTATCCATCTACAGGGCCTCTTCACGCCTTTCGACCCGGCAGTGCCACCGGAAGAATATACCCTTGAAATTGAAATTGTCAGCTCGCATGACCCCAACCTCATCGCCGTATCGGACAGCCGCGTCAACTACCGCCACCTGGGCAAGCAAAAGCTGGATTACCAGGTGCGCTTCCAGAACAACGGCGAGGGACCGGCCACCACCGTAGAACTGACTATAAGCTTGCCAAAAGGGCTGAGTATCGGCAAGATGCGCCCCCTCGAATGGTACCCCGAATGCCCCATCTGCGCCGATCCGCCCCAACCCGGCAGCTGCCTGGATACCGCCACGACCAAAGACAGCCTGGTATTCACCTTCCGAAATATTTACCTGCCGGGCAGCCACCAGGAGGGCGTGGCCGATTACGACTCTACCAAAGGATTCGTGCGCTACCGCATCGAAACGCGCAAAGACATGCCCAAGCGCGCCTTTAGCAGCCAGGCGTCTATTGTGTTTGATAAAAACAAGCCGGTACGGACCAATTTTTCCAAAACCCGGTTCAAGCCGGGTATTTCGCCGGGACTGAAGGCGGGCTACGCTTTTCCGCCCGACAGCGCCGGAAATGGATACATGTTTTTAGGCGCCAGCCTGTCGCCCTACAAGTCGTGGCGCTTGTACCCCCAGCTGGAGTTGCTGACCGGGGTAAAAGGCGCGGCGGATATCCCGGAAACGTCGCATGCGGACACATTCACGTACATGCCGGTACCCGGACAGAACCTGGTGGTGGATTCCATCGTGCAGGTATTGCAAACCGGCTCCCGGGGCTTTGTTTCCTTTGAAATTCCGTTGTTGCTTCGGAAGAACTTCACCCGGTTTTTCGGCGCCGGGATCGGGGCAGGCGCCCGGATTATCCTGCACAACGGCGAAGACGTACTCCAGGTCAACCGCAGTCTGCGGCGCAGGCGCATCGACCCGCCCGTCGTTGTGGGTACGGAAATCCTGCCCGGACTGACGGAAACAGTAAATTACCGGAAGACCGAAACCCTGTTTTCGGTCTTTGCCGACCTGACATTGGGCTCTGTGCGCGTGGGGCCAAACATCGGGCTGCGCGCGGGCGGCTATTTTCAGGAAGATTTTCACCCGTTTGTACAAGTTTCGGTGGAGTGGAAATTTTGACGGGCATTATCTTTAGTCTAAACTTGCAGGAACAAACCTGGCCGTATGTTCCGTCTGATTGCCCTGCCCGCGCTGCTTGCCCTTTTCTTTACCGTTGCCGTATGGACGCAACCACCCGTTGCCGACACAACTGCGGGCGCCGGGTTGGGCGCTTTGCTAGCCGGCAGAAAATTTGAGGCCGCCGCCGCGCATATTTCCGCCACCGGCAATCCGGCGCTGCGGGCTTCACAATGGGAACATTTCGAAGCGCACACCCTGGCGTTGGCGGAAGCGCATTACAATGCGGACGCATTCGAAAAAGCTATCGGCGTATTGGATACCACGCTTCGCCTCCTGGCACAGGCGGGACGGGCCGATTCCTTTCCGACCGCTGAATTCTGGACCTGGAAGGCACTCACCTGCCGCGGATTGGAGCGTTATGTCGACGCCCTCGACGCGTACCAGGAAGCGATCCGCATCTATGAACAAGCCGGGTATAACGGCCCGGCTTTCGCCTTTTGTTACAAAAATGCTGCGCAAATTTATATCCGCCGGCAGGACTATTTGCAAGCCGACAAATACCTGAAGGCAGCCATTCGGAGTGATTCGACCGGTTGGGATTTGGCGGCTGTTTATGGGCAGCTGGCGAATAACGCTTATTGGCAGGATAGCCTGGAGCAGGCATTCGGCTATTTTAAAAAAGGGAAACCGCTCGCGAAAGAACGCGGCGATCTGGCGACGTTGGCATCTGTTGGATCCAGCATTTTAGCTAAAAAAGGCCAATGGGTTCTTGCCGAAAGCCTTATGCGTCAGGCACTGGGGTACTACCGCGATAATCCGGACGAGGGCGAAAACCGCATCCGTTGTTATACATCCCTGGCAGAAATTGCAGCCCGCACCGGGCGCGCCCGCGAAGCGGAAAACCTGTACGTGCAGGCTGAAAAAGAAGGGCAGGCCCATTTTCAGGGCAGAAAAAGCCGTGAAATGGCCAAGCTCTATACGGAATGGGGCGACTTTATGTTCGATGCCGGCCGGGCGCCAAAGGCGTTGCATCTATACCAAAAAGCCATCATACAGGCCTATCCCGCGTTCGACGACCCCGACCCGGCCCACAACCCAAAACCCGGCGACGCGCCCCTGGAATTGTGGGCCTTATACGCCCCGGCCCGCAAAGCTACCCTGTTGCTCCGCCAACCGGCGCCGGCTGGCCGCGCTACCGCCGCCGATTGTTTCGACCTGGCCTTTGCTGCTGCCGACCGCTTGCGCCGCGCCTACGGAACGGACGAAGCCAAACTCTACCTGAACCAACGGAACGTCGACCTGCGCCGCGAAGCCGTCCGCAACCTGTGGGCCATGCACCAGGCAGCGCCCAATGCCGGACACCTGAACCGCTTGTTCCATCTCCTGGAAGACGGCCGCGCCAATACCCTGCGCGACGCCCTCCACCAGCAACGCGCCCTGGCCTTGAGCGACGTACCGGACTCCTTGCTTCAGCTGGAGGCATCGCTCCGCCTCGGCATAGCCGAAATATATGCCGCCGGGAGCGCGAACGACTCCATCGCGATGGCCCGGCGCCAGGCGGCCCTGTTTCAAAGCAGCCGGCGGTACGATGCCCTGTTCAACTACCTGAAAAAAAACTATCCACAATTCAACGGCTACGTCAACGCCGGCGCCACGGCTGCGCTGCCAGCCATTCGCCGGGCGCTTCCCGCAACAGCTGCGCTGCTCGTGTGGTTTGATGCCGGCGACCGCTACCTGTGCCTGGCCTTGCGCCGAAGCGGGCTATCTGCGTACGATGTACCTCGCGATACGGCGCTCGATCAGGCGCTGAACCGCTTTTTGAGCCTTTTGCCCGACAAACAACGCCAGGAGGCCCATCCGGATGCCTGTTTCAGCGATGCATATTTTCTGAAGCAGCGCCTGTTGCCGGACGCCGTGCTCGCCGGGGTGCACGCCCTGGTAGTTGTACCCGACGGCCAACTGGCGTACTTGCCGTTCGAGGCTTTGCTCACGGCGCCCCACCGCGGCGCCTACGGGACGGCGCCCTACCTGTTGCACAGTCATCCGGTGCAATATGCGTGGTCGGCAGCCGGATTGGCCGAGGCGCCCCTGCGGAAACTACGGGGTAAAGGCCTGTTGCAAATAGCCCCTTTTGCCGCCGGCGCCCGCACCGGCCTGGCGACCCTGCCCAACAGCCTGCGCGAAAAGCCGGAATACCTGGAGGCGGACTTGTTGCAGGGCGACCGGGCGAACGGCGCCGCTTTTCTGCAGGGGGCCGCCCACTACAACGTCCTGCACCTGTCGACGCACGCCCACGCGGGTTTGCGCACCCAACCGGGTATCGAGTTTTACGACCGTACGGTGTGGTTGCCGGAAATTTATGCACAACGGCTCCAGGCCTCGCTGGTGAACCTGAGCGCTTGCGAGACCAGTGCGGGCGCGTTTGCAGATGGTGAGGGCGTGCTGAGCCTGGCGCGGGCTTTTGCCTATGCCGGCGCGCAGAGCTTGATAGCCAGCCACTGGTCGGTCAGCGACCGTTCGACGGCGGCGATGTTCGCAGCAATGTACCGCCATTTAAAGTCAGGTTTGTCTAAATCCGAAGCCCTGCAGCAGGCCAAGCTGGACCTGCTGGCAGCAGACGGCGCCGACGCGCGCAAGGCGCCCTACCACTGGGCTGCCTTTACGCTGTCGGGCGCCGACGGAACGGTAGAGCTGGCCAGTAGCGCATGGCCGTGGTGGGTGTGGGGAGCAGCAGGGCTGGGCGTGTGCGCTGCTGCTGCCGGTTTATTGTTCAAGAGACGTAAGGCAGGCGCTGGCGCCCGGAGAAAGTCAATTCGTTGAGCGAGGGGATTACTTGAACCGGAAATTGCTTTTTGGAAAGGAGGCTGGGCAACGTCGAGCGCGCCCGACAGTTGTACGACCAAGCCATCCAACTTTTCACCAAAGAACAATCGGATTATACAAAAAAGAACAGGATCCCACCGGACTGGCCTATACCACCGCCGCAATCCTGCGTTGCCTGCACGCCCTGGGCAGCCCGGTGGAGGAGATGGAAAAAATGGCCGGATTCGCCGTCCAAATGGCCCAGGCAACCGGGGCGCCGGGCGTTTTGCAATACGTGGCCCAGGCCCTCATAGAGGTCGGCCTTCTCGATCCGGACGGCTTCAACCAGCCGAAATGACACAAAAAAAACCGCTGGAAGCCCGGTATGGATTTCCAGCGGCGGTAAAAAGCCATAAAACAGGCTCTTACAGGTTCGGGATCGTGAGTACCTGGCCCGGGTGAATCACATCCGGGTTGTCGAGGATATCGCGGTTGGCTTCGAAGATGGCCTTGTATTTCATCATATCCTTATAGTAGTGCTTGGCGATCAGGCTGAGGCTTTCGCCTTTTACCACGGTGTGCTTGGTGTAGTAGCCGGGGTTAGCCACTTTGATATCAGCAACGATATCGGAAGGGTTGGCGCCGCCGATGGCTTTAATGGCGTCCCACATCTGGTCTTTTTCATAGTTGGTTTCAACGGTTCCCCAAACGCGCAGGACGCCGCCCTGTTCTTCGACGCGGCCCTCTTTTACGTTCATTTTTTCGCCCAGGTTTAAAACGTTTTGGTATTTTTCTTTTGCAGTCATGATAATAATGGTGTTTAGCGTTTGAAAAATAATATGATGTGCAAGATTAGGGAGTTTTAAAGAAACCGGAGATTAATCCGCATTAAATCTGGCTCCCTGAATTTTTCAGCATTAATACGGAATATACTATGGTTGGTCACCGGAAATGTTGAGAAAAAAACGCCGCAACCCGTTCATCCGTGATGATATCGGCCGGCCGGATGGGCTGGCGCAAGACGATGCCTTCCAGCGTACGGCAGCGGCTCATTGCGACATAAAGCTGGCCGTGTTCGAAGGCGCCGCCGCCCAGGTCGATCAGCACCCGGTCGAAGGTTTGGCCCTGACTTTTGTGGATGGTAATGGCCCAGGCCAATTTTAAGGGATATTGGCGGAAAGAGCCAACGGACTCCGTTTCAATATCGCCATGTATGCCAGCTTTGTAGCGCAGAATTTCCCATTCGAGCGGGGAAACGTCAATCTTGCGCTTTTTACCGGTCTGCTCCTCGACCTCGACGATCACCTGCGCAGCAGAAAGGCGCGAAATGCGGCCGATGGTTCCATTGACAAATTGTTTTTCCAGGTCGTTTTTTACAAACATCACCTGCGCGCCTTCCCGCAGTTTAAGCGCCGCTTCGGTGGGATAAAGCGTGGGGTCGAAACTGCCCGTCACGCTGGCCAGGTATACGTGTTCATTGCCGGGCAGGCGCTGCAGCGCGTTGCGGTTGATCCCGTCGGCCGTGGCATTGCGAGCGCTGAGGGTAATGAATCCTTCAGTGGGTGGGAAATCAGGTTGGCAGCGCTCGTTGAGGTCCTGCAGGTCGTCGTAATCGAGTTCGTTCAGGCGGATGGCTTCGAGCAAGCGCAGAAAATGGCGCGACTCCTGGCGGTATACCTTACTCAACTGCACCATTTCCAGGTCGAAGCCGGGGTCCTGAAACGCTTTTGCAGAAAAAAAGTACGGCGATTCATAATAACCGCCGAAATAAGCGCGCTCCACCGGGTCGCGGGTGACTACCGGCGGCAGCTGGAAGGGGTCGCCGAACAAGGCCAGCTGCACGCCGCCGAAAGGCTGGATATTTTCGCGATTGACCTGCAGGAAGCGGTTGATCCCGTCGAGTATATCGGCTCGCACCATTGAAATCTCGTCGATCACCAGCACTTCCAATTGCCGGTACAGGCGAAGCAGGTCTTTGCGGGCGACGCGCCGGCCGGCTTCCTGCGGGGTGACGATACGCGGTGGAAATCCGAAAAAGGAGTGAATGGTTTGCCCCTGTACATTAAGCGCGGCAACGCCGGTGGGCGCCAGCACGGCCGTTTTTTTATGGGTAGTTTGCCGGAACAATTGCAGCAGTGTGCTTTTCCCCGTACCGGCCCTGCCGGTGACGAAAAGGCTTTTACGGCGCTTTTCGAGCGCGTCGAGCACAAAACGGAAATCATTGTTCAACACCAACGGCGGTTGCTCCAGCATATTCCGGGGGCTGCAGGTTTCTGCGAAGATAGTCGAAAATTATTTGCTCCGGTTCATCCATGCGCTGGAAACCGTTTCCACGACTTTTAATTTCCGTTTTTCCAAATAATGGAGCCGCAGCGCGAGTTTGGCGGCAACCAGCGCCTGCGCCTCGTTTTCTGCCAGAAGCAATTCCGGTGTGAAGTATAATTTTATAAAATTCGTATCGAAACCGGCGGAAACGAAGGCCGGATGGTCCATTACAAAACGGCCAAATGGAAGCGTGGTGGCCACCCCTTCCACTTCATAAGCGGCAATGGCTTCTTTCATCTTTTGGATGGCTTCGGCGCGGTTTTTACCGTGTACCACCAGCTTGGCCAGCAGCGGGTCGTAAAAAATGGGTACTTCCATACCTTCCGTATAGCCATCGTCTACGCGGATGCCCGGGCCCACCGGTATCCGGTAGCGCTGCAAAGTACCGACGGAGGGCAGGAAGTTGTTCAGCGGGTCTTCGGCGCACACGCGCAACTCCATAGCGTGGCCCTGGATAGAGAGATTTTCCTGGGTAAACGCCAGTTGCTCGCCCCGGGCCACCCGGATTTGCCACTCCACCAGATCGAGGCCGGTAATAAACTCGGTGACCGGGTGCTCGACCTGCAGCCTGGTATTCATTTCGAGGAAAAAAAAGTCGCGGTTGGCGTCAACCAGAAACTCCACTGTGCCTGCACCCACATAATCGCAGGCTTTGGCGACCCGGACGGCGGCTTCCCCCATCGCTTTGCGCATTTCGGGCGAAACGATCGCGCAAGGCGCCTCTTCCACCACCTTTTGATGCCGCCGCTGGACGGAACATTCCCGTTCGAACAAATAAACGACATTGCCGTGGGTGTCGCCCAAAATCTGTACTTCAACGTGCCGGGGCGATTCCACAAATTTTTCAATAAAAACAGAACCGTCGCCAAAAGCCGATACGGCCTCTGAAATGGCGCGTTCCATTTGTTCTTTCAGGTCTTCTTCGCGTTCTACCACCCGCATCCCCTTACCGCCGCCGCCGGCACTGGCTTTGATCAGAACAGGATACCCTACGCGGCGGCCGATTTCCTTGGCCATCTCAACATCGGTAATTGCCTGCTCGATTCCCGGCACCATGGGCACGTTAAATTGCTTGGCGGCTTCCTTGGCAGCCAGCTTGCTGCCCATCATTTCGATACTTTTTGGCCGTGGGCCGATAAAAACAATGCCGGCGTCGCTTACTTTTTGGGCAAAACCGGCATTCTCACTCAAAAACCCGTAGCCGGGGTGGATGCCGTCGGCGCCGGTTTGGCGCGCCACATCGAGGATAACGTCGCCCAACAAATAACTTTTGGACGAAGGCGCCGGGCCAATACAAACGGCCTCATCGGCAAAGCGCACGTGGGGCGACCGGCGGTCGGCTTCCGAATAAACAGCTACTGTGCGTATGCCCATTCTGCGGGCGGTGCGCATCACGCGAAGGGCAATTTCGCCCCGGTTGGCAACGAGTATCTTTTTCATGCGGGTTTGCGTATCGAAATGTATTATTGGCTAATTAATGCGGCGTACTTCAATAAGGATTCATAAAGTTGTCTGGTCATCCCGGTGGTCAGTGGTTTTCCGGTAAAATTACGCACCGGTATGATGCCACGAATAGCGTTGGACAGGAAAATTTCATCGGCCTGTTGCAAGGCCGCGAAGGTAACGGGGCGTTCGCGGAGTAAATAGCCATTCCGGTTGCTAATTTCCAGCAGTATTTCACGCATGACGCCTGCGACGCAACCTTCCGACAACGGCACGGTGTATACCGCCTGTTTTTCCCACCAAAACACATTACTGGAGGTAGCCTCGCATACCCGCTCGTTGGCGTTGAGCAATAACGCATCGTCCCAGCCCATGGCTTTTGCTTCCCGGGCAGCTGCCACATAACGCGGGGCATTCAGGGTTTTGAAATTGGAAAAAGCATCGACCGGCAAACGCACTGCCGTGCAAAGGCCTATATCCATCCCGGCGCCAGGCCATTCAAAGTGGTCCGAAGGCAGTGGCGTTGCTGCAATTAAAAACTGTGGATAGTCATTTTCGGGGCGAAACAGCCCCCCTGGCGACCGCCAGACCGTCAGCCGTACGCGGGCGTTGACCAGCTGCAGTTTTGCTATTTCTGCGCGAAAAAAGGCGGCTTCCCAGGTCTTTGGAGGCGTAAAGCCCAGTGCCGACATGCCGGCATGGAGGCGTGCCCAGTGGCGTTCCAAATACGGCATCCGGCCATCGAACACCCGTATCGTCTCAAAAAGGGCGTCTCCGTAAAACAATGCCCGCTGAGCCGCTTCAAGTGCCTCCGGGTACTGGTCGAGCAGGGCCGAATTCAGGTTAACCGGCATAATTTGTTGCGCGGGCACGTCTTGTTTTACTTAGGAACGATGAAAGAATAAGTTCCTTATTTATTGAAATAACTCCCGGCCTCCAATACCTGGTTGGCCGCCTGTTGAAAAAGGGCGTAATTGAAGCCGGGATGTAAACTAAAGGCGCCGTGCCGCCCCCGGTTATCCAGGGCGATGTAACCGACCTGGTTTTTCTCCGATTGTTGGGGATATTTCCGCGCCAGCCTGCGGATGGCTTCTTCGGCTGCTTTTTGAGGATGCTTCCCCCTGCGCATTTCTTCTACAATTAAAAAACTGCCGAGTGTTTTCAGTACCATTTCACCCAAGCCGGTAGCGGCGGCTGCGCCGACTTCATTATCCGCATACATGCCGGCGCCAATAATAGGGCTATCGCCTACCCTGCCATGCATCTTAAAGGCCATGCCGCTGGTGGAACAGGCGCCTGCCACCCGGCGTTGGGCATCGATCGCCACGATGCCAATCGTATCGTGGCGTTCGATGTTGATTACCGGTTTGTACTCCGACTTGATCTTCCAGTTTTCCCAGGCTTTCCGGGCTTCTTCCGTGAGCAGGTTTTCTTTTTTAAACCCTTCACTCAGTGCAAATTGCAAAGCCCCTTCCCCGGACAGCATGACGTGCGGCGTTTTTTCCATCACCCGCCGGGCCACACTGATGGGATGCATAATATGTTGCAAAAAATTAACAGAACCGGCGTTGCCAAATTCATCCATAATGCAGGCGTCGAGCGTCACGTGGCCATCGCGGTCGGGAAATCCGCCATAACCGACACTAGTATCTTTCGGATCCGCTTCAGGAATCCTGGCGCCGGCTTCGACGGCATCCAGGGCCCGTCCGCCTTTTGAAAGGATATCCCAGGCGGCCGCGGTGGCGCGCCGGTTGTCCCAGGTAGCTATAACTACCGGCAAGTTGCCTTTCGGCGGGGCGGCAGCCCCATTCAACACGTCGCCCCAAAAATCTGACGTACCAGCCGCCAGAGCGCCCAAAAGTGATGTGTGGAGAAATTTTCTTCTCGAATTCATGTTGTGTTCAATTCCTATTTTTGCTGCAGAGGAAACGCCAAGGTACCAGAACGATTCGAATTTTGGCTGCTGCGCGGAAAAAAGTATTTGACCAGGCTTATAAATTATGCGAACAAACACCGACCAAATTAATATCCGCGTGCAGACCCTGGTTGTGGCCGTGTCTTGCATGCTTTTCGTCTTGAAGTTACTGGCTTTTTACTTAACGAACTCCGTAGCCATACTCACTGACGCGCTGGAAAGTACCGTGAACGTCGTTACTGGTTTCACCGGGCTGTACAGTTTGCGCATAGCGGCGCTGCCACGCGACGAAAACCATCCGTACGGCCATGGGAAAGCGGAGTTGCTCTCCGCCTCCTTCGAAGGCATTTTGATCCTGATCGCCGGAATGGTCATTATCTACGAGTCCATCACCAATCCGTTCCATCCTCAAGCGCTGCACGCGCTGGACGCGGGCATTAGTCTCATTCTGGGCACTGCAGCGGCGAATTACATGTTAGGCTGGTATTGTATCCGGACCGGCAAGCGGAACCATTCCATCGCCTTGCTGGCCAGTGGAAAACATTTACAAACCGACACCTGGAGCACGCTTGGGATCATAATCGGCCTGCTGCTGATCCGCTTCACGGGGCTGAGCTGGATCGATAGCGGCGTGGCTATTCTGTTTGGCATCCTGATCATCGTGGAAGGCTCCAAAATCATCCGGCAAACCGTGGCAGGGATCATGGATGAAGCTGATTTGGAATTGCTCCGGAGGCTGATCCAGGTCTTGAATTCAAGTAAATCTGATTATTGGATTGACTTGCACAATCTCCGGGTAATAAAATACGGCGCTATCCTGCACCTCGATTGCCATCTCACCGTGCCGTGGTACTTTAACGTAAATGAAGCGCATGCCCAGGTGGACGCGCTGGAGCAGCGCATCCGGCAAGATTTCCCGCAATCGCTGGAGATGTTTGTGCATACCGATGGCTGTGTGCCGCCGGCGTCTTGCCGCGTATGCCCGGTACAGGATTGCCCGGCACGCCAGGCGCCCATGGAACAACGCCTGGAATGGACGCTGGAAAATATCACCAGCAACCTGAAACACGGGACTTCAGAAGCCTGGCAGACGGCGCCAGGTATTAGCATGCGCTGTGTCTGACACAAGCGCAGGGCATAAAAGCGGTAAAACTTCCGCCAGGCTATTTCTAAAAATTGGGCAAACCGCCACCGTAGCTGCATGGGTAAGGTGTTAATGTTGGTGCGGGCAAAGATAATTTCATTACCTTCGGGTTGTGTAAAATTGGTTGTCCTTCCAGTTGACCAGATTAATGCAATGTTTATGAACTGCCTCCGTCATTTAATCCTGCCCGTGGCGGTGTTATACTCCGTACCATCGCTGTCCGCGCAGAATGACATTCAAGTGCTTGGCGATGCTGTCTTCACTCCTGCTGAATTAGCGGAAGGCGCTTTCGCCACCTACCTTATTCGTTTTCAAAATATCGGTACCGATACAGCCTACCAGGTGATCCTGCGCGACACGCTTGATCCCCGTTTGGATATGGCTTCTTTTGAGATGCTCGGACAAAGCCACAATGCGCAACTCATCCGCGACGGCAGTACCATTGTCAGATGGTACTTCGACAATATTTCGCTTCCGGACAGTGCCAGCGGCGGCCCCGCCTCTATAGGGTTCGTCCTGTTTGCTATTAAACCCAAATCATTTCTTTCGCCCGGCCAAACCATTCTCAACCGCTCTTGCGCAACGTTTAACCAAACTATGGTGACTTGTACGAACGAGGCGATCATCTGGATCGATGCCAATGCCGGCATCGATGAGCCGGAGAAATTAAGCAGCCTTCAAATCGTACCCAATCCCAACCACGGTAATTTTGAAGTGCGATCCACCAACGCCACAGTAACGCCAGCAGATCCCGAGCAGCCGGCGGCGGAATGGTGGATAACGGATATCAGCGGGAAAATCGTTTGGGACGGGCATGCAGAAGATGTTGCTTCGGCCAGCGTTCAGGTTTGGCTGGAAAAACCGGCGCCGGGTTTATACCTGTTGTGGGTAAAAGACGACAAGCAATTGCAGGTCAAGCAGTTTGCCATCGTGCGGTAAGTTCGCCGGCCGATGCTCAAACGACCTGTTCTTCTTCCAGTTCAACCTGGCTTTTGAAGGGATGGCGCGGCAGCCATTCTTCCACCGGCTTCAGGTAGTCGAGCAAGGTGCCAGTAAATTTATTTACGAGCGGGTTCTGGTGCCGGAGGTAACAATAGAGGTTCTCCGGAACAGCGCCGACCGAGCTCTTGATCTCCAGTGCCGTGCGCGCAAAAATGATGCGGCGGCACCCGGAAGCGATTCCAATGCGTACGATGTCGAGTAAAATATTGAGGTACAATTGCAGGTCGTGGTTGTGCTGCTTGTCATATCCCAAAAAAGTGTGCCTCCAATTCGTTGTTGTTCCGGATGGTAGAATAAAATGCAACCAATTGGCCATCAAGATAATAAGCGAACAGTTGAAAAACATCGGGCATGTCCCGTTTAAGTGCGGGCAAATAGTGTTCATTTAAATCCACCATATTAAATCCGGCATTGTTGGCAATATCCTTGTACAACGCGTAGATACGAGGTAGTTCCTGGTGGATTTCGGCAAGGGTAAGCGCTTTTTTTTGAATCCCCTCTGCCTTTTTGAAGGCGCGCTTTACGCGGGTCCGGTATTTGGTTGTCATTGCGGCCAGGTATTCCTCAAAATCCCGGAAGGGCAACGGCAATATCATATTGGGCTGAATTTCAAATTCAACAAACCCATTCTGGATAAAATACCGGCTCTGCCGGCGCTGTTCCGGCGACAAATCTTTCAACAGGATAACCGGCATACGCTCGCCAGCTTGTTCAGCCTGCCGCACAACCGTATCTAGAGCTTCTTCCAGTAAAACAGCCGCTTTTTCCCAGGAGATACGGGTGTAGTCAAACCAGTGGCCATGTTCCCCGGTCAATAACATGCTTCCGCAAATCAGGATATCGGCAGCCATTTTACCGGCAACCCGGCGCTTTAACCATTTCGCAAGCCCGGTAAAAAAGCAGGGATCTTTAGTTTGGTGTTCCGCGGTATTGATGTTTTCATCCGCTTTAAAATATTTGATCTGGCAAAGGGCCACCCCTACAGGCGCTTGGCCAGCATAAAAAACCAGGTAGCCAAACCGCATGCCAAGCGGCGGATAGTTTTCCAACAGGCCCAGGTAGCGGCGCTGTAAAAAAATATCGTTTGCCGGCGCCGCCAGGTCCCAATCGGTTCCGGCGGCTTCAATGGTTTGAAAATAAGCGTACCGGTACGAAACATCGGCAAACGCAGTGGAATTTGAACAGGGAGAGGTATAAGGTGGCAACATATGCTTGGCGCAAGAAGGAAAAAATCAGGATACGGCAAAGAAAAACAGGATCAGGCAGAAATGGTTGCGTCATGGTTGAATTTGCCATTTTTTAACCTCGGCTGTTGCGGCATGTTCATCTTCCCAACCCATTACTGTCATGACGCCCAAGCCGTCATAATATAAAAAATAGTATTCCAGCATATGCCGGATGGCGCTGTATTGCATTTGAAAATCACGCCAATTTCCGGCTCTGATGATCCGGAGCGCCGGATCTGCCGGCGTTGCCAGCACCTTATTGTCCCACTCCCCTCCATCCTGTAAACGAAACAGCCCGAGCGGTATGACTTCCAGTACCGTCCCCGACGGCATCGTTTCGGCCAGCACCAGCACGTCGAGCGGATCGCCGTCGCCACCGCGCCCCTTATCCATCCTGGTAGACGGCACAAAGCCGTAATTCACCGGATATGGCAGGAAATCGATCATTCTGGGCTTTCCATCGCGCATATCCGGGCGAATCAGGCCGTTTATTTTGTCAATTTCATACTTTCGGTTCGTGCCCGCTGGTATTTCAACGACAGCATGGAGATACCCGGAGGCGGCAAAAGAGGGCAGCAATAACAGGTTCTTCATATTAGATTGCATCAGGCTTATAACACTTCCAGCGCTTGTTCGAGGTCTCCCCATAACCAATCCGGTTCTTCGAGGCCGATGTAGAAGCGGCAAAACGTCCAGGGTAAAGCGGGCGCCGGTTTGCCGGGGATACCATAAAAACCGATAGCCGGCATCATCAGCGATTCGTGCCCGCCCCAGGAGACGGCCATCAGAAAACGCTTTAAGCGGTGCACGAATTGCTCCATTTGCTCCGGCGAAGCGGTTCGGAACTGAACGGAAAAAAGTCCGCCGCAACCGCGCATTTGTTTTTTCGCCAGCTCCACTTGGGGGAAGCTGTGGTGAAACGGGTACCAGATACGCTCCACCTTGGGGTGTTTTTCCAGTTTGCCGATTAAAAATTGCGCGCTGGCGTCGCTGCGCTGCAGGCGCAAGGACAAGGTACGCAGGCCCCTGATTACGAGTGCAGCATCATGCGGCCCAAGAATACCACCCAAGGTCATCAATTCTGATTCGAATATTTTTTTGACCATTTCTTTTTCTGCACACAAAACGCCAACGACGACATCCGAATGGCCGTTCAGGTATTTGGTTCCGGAATGCACTACAATATCGATTCCAAACGCCGCCGGATTTTGAAAAACCGGCGAGCTGTACGAGTTGTCAATGATCGTCACGATGCCGTGTTCCCGGGCCAGGGCAGCGCAGGCGCTCAGGTCCTGGCATTCGAACGTCATCGTATTCGGGCTTTCCAGGTAGAGCACGCGGGTGTTCGGGCGCAGGGCGGTCCGGATATTCACTACATCAGTGGCGTCTACGAAAGTATGTTCCACGCCAAAACGGGGTAAAAACTTGCGGAGCAAGGATGAAGTCCACGAATATGGGGCTTGCTGGCAAACGATATGGTCGCCGGCCTGTACATTGCCGATGACGGCTGCGGCCACAGCGCCAGCGCCGCTTGAAAAGACCAGGCAATCTTCCGTACCCTCGAGGGCTGCCAGTTTGCGCCGGAGAATTTCTACGGTCGGGTTATTGCCGCGCGAGTACACATGGTGTTCCAGTTCGTTGGAGAAAACCTGCCGAAAGGCCGTCAAATCCGGGAAAACGAAGTTGCTGGATTGGATAACCGGCGGCGCGACAGCATTAAAATACTGGTCGCGGTCTTCGCCGAGATGGATAAGGATTTCGCTGATAGACATAGCGTTAAGGAGCTGCGGCCAGGTTTGACGCCTTGATCGTCGCGCGAAGCCGGTCGGTGTTTATTTGCGTTTTTTTCGTTTTCCCCGGACCAATTTCATTTCATCGATCAGGTGTCTGGCGCCGGCATATTTATCCACGATGAAAAGGATGTAGCGAATATCCACCATGACGTTCCGGCAAATGGCGGGGTCATAGTTTAAATCGCTCATTGTACCCTCCCACACCCGGTCGAAATTAAGCCCGATCAGGTTGCCGTTGGCATCGAGCGCAGGGCTGCCGGAATTGCCGCCGGTGGTATGGTTTGTAGCAATAAAACCGACAGGCATCCGGCCTTCGGAAGTGGCATACGGGCCAAAATCTTTCGATTTCCAAAGATCGATCAGCCTCCGTGGAACATCAAATTCATAATCGCCGGGCACATATTTCTCCATTACGCCATCGAGATAGCTTCGAAAGTCATACCGAACGGCATCTTTGGGGCTATACCCGCGCACCTTGCCGTAGGTGAGGCGCAGGGTACCGTTGGCATCCGGAAAGAAGCGTTTTTCTCTGAACACGTCTATTTGTGCTGCCATATACTGCCGTTGCAACAGGTTGAGGGTGGCCTGTAGTTCCTGAAGCCGGGGCGCCACCTGTTCCTGGTAGGGCGCCGTGACCCCGCGCCAAAAGGCGACCGCCGGGTCCTGGCTAAGGGCCTCGCCCAGGGCTTTCGCCTCGCCTTTGACCAGGGCGCCCCACCGTTCCGGACTGGCCAGCGTGCTGTTACTGAAAATATAATCGGCCAGCAGGTCATAACCTCCCCGTTCGGCAGCTGCGTTACGAACATACGCCGCGCCCCAGTCGTCCCGCATATTTTGCGCATACAACTCGACCAAAGCAGCAAAAACAGCCTTGTCCACCGCTGGCCGGTAATCTTTATAAAAGGCGGCCAGGCGCTTATTCACGTCCGCTGTTTGCCCGGCGAAGGTATTCAGGTTATTGTCCTGGTAAGATTTTATCCAATTATTCAGGCCCGAAACCTGACCCATCAATTCAATATTGCGCAGAAATGTTTCAAGGTAATAATCGCGTGCCCGGGCAAAAGGTCCGATCTCCTGGCAGGTCTGGTTTAGCCGGGGCAATAAATTGCTATAACGAACCTTTAAGTCCGGATTTTGGCTGACCCTGCGGGCAAACTCCGATTCATACGTTTGTCTTGCCCCCATGGCGTTATAGGTTTTCAGGCCTTGCATTTCCCCCAACCATTTTTTCCAGGAATTGGCGATAGTGGCGTACCGGGCGCTATAGGCAATTTTGACGGACGGATCGTTGCGCATAAAACCATCCATGATTTTCAACGCGCGATCGCGGATGGACACCTTGGCCGGATCGAGCACTTCAGCCGTTTGGGCGATAGCGGCGGCAGGCAAGTATTCATCTGTGCGGCCCGGAAAGCCATAAACCATGGTAAAATCGCCTTCTTCGACGCCGTCGAGCGAAACAGGAAGAAAGTGGGCAGGTTGGAGCGGTTGATTTTCGGTTGAATACGAGGCAGGCCGGTTATCTTTTCCGGCATAGACGCGGAACAGGGAAAAATCGCCGGTGTGGCGGGGCCATACCCAGTTGTCGGTATCGGCGCCAAACTTGCCAATACTGATGGGTGGCGCCCCAACCAGGCGAATATCGGTATAGGTAACTGCGATGAACAGAAAATATTGATTGCCATTGTAAAACGGGCGGATGAGGATTTCCTCCCATTTTTCTTTTTTTGTGCCGACGCGGATTTGCGCCAGATTTTTATCAATTTGCGACTGCCGGTCGCGGTCGCTCATCGTTTCCGTGACATTTTGGAGTGCCAGCGCAGTAATATCCTCCATACGCACGATAAACATAGCCGATTCGCCGGGGCAGGGCAATTCTTCCGCCCGGGTTTTGGCCCAGAAGCCCGCTTCTATATAATTCTGCTCCAGCGTGGAATGCTTTTGAATAGCGCCAAACCCGCAGTGGTAGTTCGTGAGCAGTAGTCCCTCCGCCGAAATCATTTCACCGGTGCAGCCACCGCTGAACTGGCAGATGGCGTCTTTGACACTGGGCCGGTTGGGCGCATACAAGTCGTCAGCATCCAGCCGGCAACCCAGCGCCTGCATTTCCTTTTCATTTTGTTTTTCAAGATACATAGGCAGCCACATGCCGCCTTGTGCCTGAAGCAAGACAGGCAACCAAATCAGGAATAATAGAAGTCTTTTCATAAATATGCCTTTGCACCGGCGAAAGTAAAAATAAAAAAAACGCCACCCCAGCGAACCGGAGTGGCGCAACGTCATTTTTTAAACGCCTGAATTAGTTGAACAAATAGCGGATACCAAACTGAAGGTTCCAAACATCATTGATGGAGGCGCCCCAATCGATCGTTTTGCGCGTCAACTCTGCCAGCAACTGGCTGGCTACGCGATACTTAGGCGTAGTGCCGTCGGCATCCACGCCGCGGCTGGTCAGCGGAGCCGTGCTAATGAACCGGCGGCCCACACCCCAATCTGAGTTGAGCATGTTCCCAATGTTAAACACATCCACCCGGAACTGGATAGCATTGCGCTTGCCGCCGATGTTGATGAAGAAATCGCGGGAGGCAGAGAGGTCGAAACGGTGCAACATCGGCAAAATGCCGCCATTGCGCTCGGTGTATTGGCCGCGCACACTGCTCAGGTATTCATCCTGGTTGATGTATTGCTCAAAAAACGCCTGTTGTTGTTGCGGCGTGTAGGTCACGTTGTTTACCGTGTAATTTTCAAACACCAGGTCGCTGGCATTGTTCGGCACGAAGAGCAGGTCGTTGTTGACGACGCCATCGCCGTTCATATCGCCATTGTAGGTGTAGGAGTAGCGGCCGTTTTGAATTCCTTCATAACCCAGGGTAAATTGCACAGCGCCGCCGCGGTCTTCGCCGAAGGTGGCACGGTAGCTCAATAAACCGATCAGGCGGTGCGGTACGTCGTCATTGGTATAGGCCAGGTCCAGCCGGTTATTGCCGTTCACAGAGCGGGCGCCTGTCCAGGAGCCAGCAGCGATCGAGCCTGCGCTCATCAGGTCCTTAGACTGGCTGTAGGTATACGCAAACAGGCCGTACAGGCCCTTTTTCTCCGGATATTCCAGCTTCAGGGTAGCGCCCAGATAATCGCCTTTGTTGGTGGTGCTCATGACCACGGCACTGGAAACATTGCTTGCCACACGGGTCGGGGCGCCGAATTGGGAGGTTGCGCCGACAGTGCCCGGGAAGCGCGGACGAGTGTCCGGGCCCGTAAAATTCGTTGTGGAGAGTTCCGAGTTGGCGTTGTAATACAACACGGCGTTCAGGTTTTTGGTATAGATCAATTCCGCGGTACCAACCAAGCCCAGCGGTAATTTTTGGTCAACCGCCAGGTTGGCCTTCAGCACTTGCGGGTACCGGTAGTCATTATCAGTGACGGCAATTTCAAAAGAACTGGGTAAAGTCGGTTGATCCGGCGTAAATACCGTCGCGTCGGCTACCAGGGGGTATAGCAACGTGTTGGTATTGCTCTTATCGATAAACCCGGTAAGCACGCCGTTGTTGCCGATTTGATTGGACAACCAAACGTACGGCGGGCGGCCGGTGAAAATGCCGGCACCACCGCGTATTTGGGTTGTTTTTCGGCCCGTTACGTCGAAGTTGAAGCCCAAACGGGGTTCAAGTAAGATCTGCGCATCCGGGATCTTGCTGGTATTGATCTTGAGGGGCTGGCCGCTTCGATCAAGGAAAGTGGAATCGCTGAGCACCGTATTTTCCAGAGACTCCGTGCCGGCAAGGTCGATATAACTGGCCCGCACGCCAGCCGTCAGCGTAAACCGGTCGGTGACCTGGTACTGATCTTGCAAATACAGATCGTATTTGCTGACTTTAAGAATCTGAAGCGGGTCTGCTGCGCCATCGAGGGCGGAATAGCGGTACTGGAAACGAGCCAGGCCTACGGAATCGCCGCGTACAGCCCCAAAGAAGTCGCTCAGAGAATTGAAAATATAAACGCCATTGGAACCTGGGAAGAACAGGTTGTCCGATTTGAAGCGCTCATAGTTCACCCCGCCGGTAATGGTATGTTTGCCCGTGTAATACGTCAGGCTGTTTGTGATGTGAAATGTACCGTACGAAAGTTGGTTGTTTGGCGTGAAGGGGTCGAAACCAACGGAAATATAGGTCGAGCTGCCGTTCAGGATATCGATCGTCGGGAACAGGTCGCCTTTGTACTGGCGGTCTTCGTCCTGGTAATCATAGCCGACGCTAAAGGTATTCGAGAACCGGTCGCTAAAGGTCGAGTTCAATTCCATCACCACCGAGCGGGTATTGTCGCCAATGATATACCCGGCATTTTGGTATGACATCGACTCAAAACGCGTGGTACGGTTGCCGAATCCGAGCGAGCTACTGTTGCTGATGTTGATGTCGGCCTGGGAATCGTGGTGCGTGTACCGCACCATCAGCTTGTTGCGATCGCTCAGGTTGAAATCAAGCCGAACGAGGAATTTGTCGGAATTGGTTTCGTTGTTATACGCTTCGTATGGGCCTGTAGTATAACCGAAGGTATTGAACAGTACACTGCTGACAGAGTCCAGGTCGCTTTTCAACACGCGGGTTACCTGACCTGGGTTGGTGCTGCCGGCAGCCACCCAAGCGGTAGCGGGTTCGGATTTGCGAACCATTTCGCCGCTCAGGAAGAAGAAAATCTTGTCTTTCCAGATCGGGCCGCCGATGCGGGCGCCGGTTACCTTTTCCTGAAATTGGGTGGCGGTCACACTGACATCGCGCGCTTTGTTGCCGTACAGGTTTGCGCTGCGGAAGTTGTAGTACACGGATCCCTGAAATTCGTTTGTGCCTGAACGCGTGACGGCATTGATGCCTGCGCCGACAAAGCCGGTTTGCCGGACATCATACGGCGCTACGTTCACCTGAACTTCTTCGATAGCATCGAGGGAAATGGCCGTTGAACCGGTACGGCCGCCTGCTTGCGCTTCCGAGCCCAAACCAAAACCATTGTTGAACACCGAGCCATCGATGGTAAAGTTGTTAAGGCGGGAATCCTGGGCGCCAAACGAACGGCCGTTACCATTGGGGTTGTACTTGGTAATGGCATTGATCGAGCGGCTGCCGATTGTCGGCACCGACGACACTACTTTTTGATCAAAGCTGGAGGAGGCGCCCGTCCGTTGCGACGAAAACAAGTCTGCGCGATTGGCCGTAATCGCCACTTCTTCCAGGGCAACCCCGGATTCTTTCAGTTGAAAATTCAAATTCGTGGACACCCCGAGATTGGTATAAATATTCTCCAGGGTCTGGGCCTCAAAACCGGTATACGAAACCGTTACCGAGAAAGGGCCGCCTACCCGTACTGCCGGCAACGTGTACCGCCCGGCAGTGTTGGTAGCCGTGCCATACCGCGTACCGGAAGGTACGTGTGTAGCCACGACAGTAGCGCCGATCAGGCCGTCTCCATTGGCGTCGGTGACCAGGCCTGAAATGGTGGAGGTGGTTACCTGTGCAAAAGCACCCACTCCAAGCAAGAGGAAAAGCATGAGCAATAGGATTCTATTTCCCATGGCACGAAAGGAAAAAGCGTTCATACAAAAAACGGATTTAGTGAAAAAAGAAGGAAATTCGAGGGCGAAATTACGCGCTGCATGTTAAGTTCCAATTAAGTTTTGAACTTAATCGACATATAGATTTCAGTACAATATTTCAATAAATGGGCGCCAATGCCTATTTCCTGAAATTAAATTTCACCAACCCTGTCATCCATAAAACACATCAACAAGGGCGGCGCTTTCGTTTGTTCGATTGCCCGCTGAACAAAGGGTGTGGCCTTCGCTGGGCTTTTCCCTACTTTTGAGCGTTCATCCGATTGTAAACCGACTAACCCACGTTCAAGACATGAAAAAAATTACCTTTTCGCTGCTATGCTTTCTTGCTCTTTCGCTTGCCGGCCAGGCGCAAATTGTCATTACCGAAATTATGTTTAATCCCCCACCCAGTGGTCCAGACACCCTGGAATATATCGAATTGTACAACAACTCCAACGTTGATGTAGATATTTCCAGTTGGCATTTTACGGAAGGTGTGACCTTTACGTTTCCACCGGCTACTACCGTGGCGGCCAACAGTTATGTGGTGGTCACCGAAAATTTGCCTTACCTCAGCGCCCGGTTTGCCGGATTAACGGCATTTCAATGGACGGACGGCGCCCTGACCAATTCGGGTGAAGATATCGAACTGACCACTACCGATAGCAGCCAGGTGATTGACCTGGTAGATTATACGGGCGTGGCTACGAATCCCCTGTTGAATGGCGGGGGCTCTTCCCTGGTACTGTGCGATCCGAACAGCGACAATTCCATCCTCAGCAACTGGCAACCCGCCAGTACGCCTACCGGCGTCTCCATTGCCGGCATTCAAATCCTGGCCAACCCCGGCGCCGCAGCCGCTTGTCCGAGCGGTGTAACGGCTTTGGACGACCAGGTTATTGCGGTTTCTGGCGCAACGACGGCTATTCCTGTATTAGCAAACGATAATTTGCCCGGCACAGCCAGCCCAACCGTTGCCATTACCGTTGCGCCCCTGCATGGCAGCGCTACCGTGGGCGCCAATAATACGGTGCAGTATACCCCAGCAGCCGGATATTGCGGCGCCGACATGCTGTCCTACCAGGTGTGCGAAAATACCGACTGCGACGATGGCCTGGTTCAAATAACCGTGCGCTGCTACCCGGCATACACGATCGACCAGATCAATAATATTAACGCCAGCGGGGTCGCAGATTCCATAAACGTTTATTGCGAGCTTACAGCCACCGCATATGGCGTAGACTTGCGCCCCGGCGGTTTGCAGTTTACCATCATCGATGACACGAACACCGGGATCACCGTTTTCAGCGCAGCGAAGGATTTCGGTTATTCCGTCGCAGAAAAGGACAAAATAACCATACGCGGCAGTATCAATTCCTTCAACGGTTTGCTGCAGATACTGCCAGACACCTTGTTTAAAGTGTCGGCCAACAACCCGCTTGTCACGGCGCTGGTGGTCCAAAATCACAGCGAGGACACCGAATCCAAACTCATCCGGATCAACAACCTGCGCTACGTCAATCCCCCCCAGTGGGCCACGGGCTCCGGCAGCGGATTCAGCGTGTTTATGGTTTCTGACGACCATCCCCTGGACACCATCCAGGTGCGCATCGACAATGATGTTGATCTGTTTAACCAGCCGCCGCCGCCGGCGCCGTTCAACCTGACTGGCATTGGAGGCCAGTTTGACTCGAGCAATCCGTACACTACCGGCTATCAAATTGCACCACGGTATATTCCCGACGTAAGTACCCTGGTCGGGGCCGTGGAAGTCGACCTCAGCGCCCATGTTCGCCTCAGCCCAAACCCGGCAACGGCCTGGCTGGTGATCCAAACCGATCTGCCGTTTGATGCCATGCGAATTTTTAACGCCCAGGGCCAGGCAGTGCGCAGTATCCAACGCCCCGCTTTACAAGAGCGCATCGGGCTGCAAGAATTGGCCGCCGGGACGTATTTTGTTCGACTGGAAAAAGACGGTGCAGCCTGGACGGCGCCGTTTGTGAAACTGTAACCAAGGAGTTTGCCGGTTCAGATGCCTGGCACGGCTGGCAATAGCCACATCGCGCAGGACCACCCGGCGCCGTGGCGACCCGACTGCGGGCCGCCACGGCGCCGGGTGGTTGCCCTTGCTTATTCCTTGGTACGACTTTTGAAGAAAGGGCAATGCACAAAAATTACTGTAATCCATGTCTTTCCGCCTGAGCGTATCCGCCATCCTGGTGTTTGCCGTTTTCCCCTTTCTGCTTTCCGCCCAAACCCTGCCGGGCCGGCGCAGCAAACTCCCTGACGCCGTCCGGGAAGTATCCGGAATGATCCGCACGCAAGACGGAAAAGTTTGGCTGCTGAACGACAGCCGGAATCCACCTGAATTATTTCTGTTTGATCCTTCAAGCGGCGCTTTGCTGGAGACGCGCCGCTTGCCCGTGCCGAACCGGGATTGGGAAGACCTGGCCCAGGACAACCGTGGTAATTTGTATATCGGCGACTTTGGTAACAACCGAAACGCCCGCCGCGACCTTTGTATATTCCGCTATCACATCGCCAGCGGCGCCCTCGATTCCATCCGGTTTGCTTACCCCGATCAAAACGCTTATCCGCCTACCGATCCACGGGCCTGGAATTTTAATTGTGAAGCGATGGTCTTTTTTGAGGATAGCCTGCACCTTTTTTCCAAGAATGTATTCCGGGGCAATTTTTTGACCAAGCACTATGTATTGCCGGCCCGGCCGGGCCGGTACGTAGCCATCCTGCGCGACAGTATGACGCTGAAAAACAGGGTGATCACTGGCGCTGCATTGAGCCCCGATGGGAAGACCTTTGCGGTGACCAGCTACATTGCCGGCAAAAAACTCGGCTTTATCCCCTACACGCGGGCCACGGCCTATTTTTTCAGGGGGTATTCCGGGAGCCAGTTCCTCCGCGGCCGCCGGAAAGCGCGCCGTTTACCAAAGTGCCTGATCGCACGGCAATTCGAATCAGTTACCTGGTGGGATGAAAACTATTGGTTGATTGCCAACGAGGGGCGTATCCGGCAACGCCAGGCGGTTTGGCGCATACGGAACAAATAAGCGCAATGCTGTAACCCATCAATACCGCACGGCCCAAAACCAGGGTTCTTCGGATTTCCGCTTTTCCTGGATGTGTTTTTTCAACAGCGCCAGATAATCGGCTTCCTTCATCCGTTTACCTTTTATTTTCTTTGGCAAATCCAATTCCCCGGCCAGTTTTTTCAGTTGAATGCGATCCGCTGTAATCGTTAAAGCCCCATCGTTGATGTCTGCCTCCAGAATGATGCCCGGCAAACCGCACAAACGTTCGGGGCCGGCCGGCACCGGCATGTCCAGTGCAAACCACACGGTTATGCGTTGCTGTTTAAGGGTGTCTTCCCAAAAGGCGTTCATACAAACATGTCCAGCCACCTCCTTCATATCGTTCAGGATTTTCCAGTCGGGCGCACGCAGGGAATCCTCGATAACGTAGGTTTTCCCGAGCACGGTCATGATGTCGGTGATCGTATTATTTTCAAAATTACGCCGAATCGCGTAGGCGTCCTTGCGCCAGGAATACCCTTCGTCTTCCGGTTCGGCCTTTTCCTCCGAATCCTCATATTTCGTCATCGTGGGCGAAAAAAAGAGCGTGGTGTACACCTTCCACTCGGAGCGGCTTCCCCACATGTAGGCGATACGCTCGCGTTGTTGTTTGGTAAGGTAATCCAGGGCAGCCATTTTTTTCGTCCAGTTGTGCACAACCAGGTAGCGAATTTCACCTTCGGCGTCCTGTGCAGAAAGGGCACTGGGCAAAAAGGTAGCAGCCATCAGGATGGCAAGGGGTAAAACAGATCGGCAATGCTGCATACGAATGTGTTGGTTGGTGTGCTTAAGGATCACGGCGGGGATTTACCACCAATCGTTTTTCTTCAGTTTATCTTCATATCCGCGGACATTATAACTCAGGCTGAGCATAAAATACCGGGCCAGTGTCGCGGCGGTGTTGCGTACCACATAGTTTTGGTTTCCATTTTGCGTGATATTTACCCGCCGGTTGAGGATATCGAAAGCCGCGAGCCGGAGTTCGAGGCGGTTGGATGGGCCGAGCAGGCGGCGCAGCGATGCATTCCAGATCGGGATATCCTGGTTAAATCCAAAGCGATCGTTTCGAAAAACGGAATAATCAAAATTGCTTTCCAGAAAAAACCGCGGGGCAAACTGCCATTTTACTGAAGCGCTGGAACCGTAATTCTGGATATCCTGGTTTTGATCTTCCTGGATGGAATACCGGATATAATTGAATTGCATATTGCCGCTGACGCTTAAAATGAGCTTTTGCCCGGGCGTGAGCGTCAGGCCCATCCGAAAGCCGTAGCCATTGTTGCCAGTTTCGTTTTCCACCCCATTCACAAACGACGGCGATTTTCCGGTATTCACATTTCCACTCAGGCTCATGGTGAGTTTGGTTTTCACCAAAGGGAAATTCGACCACAGGTACGCGTTGAACCGGTGGCCTCCGGGAAGGTTGTCGGGTCTGGAGGTGGTTCGAATGCCGAGGCTGTCCACCAGTTCAATCGTCTGATTGTAGACGATCCGGTTGTCGAAAATGCTGAAATTAGATCCGATTCCGACATTGGCGAAGGAGGCGGGGTTCCAGTGGTTGATGTTTAAGGATAAGTCATGGGACCGTTCCGGCGTCAGATTAGGGTTGCCCTCCGTCCGGAATGCCGGGTTGTTCACATTCGGCACGGGCTGCAGGTCATTCAACCGGGGCTCGTTGACGCTGTATGAATAATCGGCGTTCACCCAGACATTTCCCGGAAATTCATAACTGAAATCAACATAGGGGAAGAGGTTGTCGAAGGTTCGCAGAATGGGTTCGGTCAACAGCGGCATTCCTTCATCGATCGAATACCGGCCATCCAGGTTCAGGCGCTGGCCGGCCAGTCCAAGCGAAAAATTGAGCCCTTCGTGCGAATAGCGCAGGTCCGTTCCAAGCCGGTTGTACCAGACTTTGAAATCATAAAAAACACTCAGATCATCGATACGCGCGTTGTTGCGTTCGGGGTCCTGAACCTGCCGGTTTACGGTGTTATCCGTCTGGTTAAAGTTAAAAAACGTTTCCCAGAACCAGCGTTTGGCGAGGGGTTCGGTGAACAGGGCACTGGACTTGATTTGCCGGCTGGAATTGGTTTTTTGGTTCAGTTGGCGGATTTGCTCCGTAAAGGTGGCGGCTTCAAAGAATTGGTTGAGCGAGAACAGGTTGTCGGTTCCGTCCGAGTCGTTGGCATTGAACCCGGCGCTGAGGGCGAAGGAACGGGCTTTTTTCTTAAACCGGTGGCGGTAAATGGCGGCACTGGTAAGGCGCCAGGAGTACAAATCGCCGCCATTGTCCAGCAAAAGGCTGTTGGTCGGCACGTTACCCTGTTGGGAAAACAACTGCGCCTGGCGGTTCGAGTTATCCGATTGGCTAAACCGCAAATTCGCTTTTACGATAATCAGGTCCAGCGAATCGATTTGTTGTTCCAGGCGTGTGGCAAAGCTGTGATTACCCCGGAATTCTTCCCGGTTGAGGGTATCGGTGTTCGTGAATGTTCCATCGTTTAAAATGGTTTCCCGAAAGGAGAACTGATCCAACTGAAGCTGGCTTTCATTATAAAAATAGCTGCCGTTGAATTTGGTTTTTTTATTGTCGAAATTATAATTGACGCCGCCGCCAAAGTTTCGGGTAAAGCCGCGACCGTCAAAATTGTTGACCGGCGAATCCTCGCCACCCATGTAATAAAAACGCCCGGCGCCGCCGCCAAATCCGAAGTCGCCATTATCATACTCATTAAAGGCGTTTTGGCCTTTGAATTCTCCATAATCCTCCCAGTTTACGCCGGTTTGGTTGATGTTGTTGCCAAAACCGATGAACGATAGTTGTTGGCTTTCATTGAAGCGGTTATAGTTACCGCGTGCCGCCCAGCGCTCTTCCGTACCGATTGCGCCGGTGATTTTTCCAAACGATCCTCTCTTAAATTCTTCCTTGAGTTCGAGGTTCATGGTCTTTTCTTTCCTGCCGTCTTCCACACCCGTAAGTTTAGCTTGCTCCGATTGGTCATCGTACACCTGAACTTTTGAAATGGTTTCGGCGCCCAGATTTTTAGTGGCGCTTTTCGGATCATCCCCAAAAAAAGACTTGCCGTCTACGTATACGCGCCGGACATCCTGCCCCTGGGCTTTGATATTACCGTCGGCATCGACTTCAATGCCCGGCAAACGCCGCAATAAGTCCTCTACTGTAGACCCCGGCGGCACCTTGAACGTGGTGGCGTCGTACTCGATCGTATCGCCCCGAATTCGCAAGGGGGCCTTGGCCGTTCTGATTACGACTTCCATCAGCTCCTGCGTAATCGGCTTGATATAGACCTTGCCCAGGTCCGACACTTCCTTGTCGGAGGGTTCGATACGCAATTGATGCGGGATATATCCGATGTACGAAACTTTGAAGAGGTAGGGCACATTTCGCACATTCCGGAAGGAAAAATTGCCCTGATCGTCTGTCCGGGAAAAATTAACCAGTGTCGTATCTACGGGGTTGAGCAACATAACCGTAGCAAAACTGATCTCTGCATTGGCCGTGTCTCTGATTGTACCTTTGATGGTCACCCGGGAGGGTTTTTGAGCCAGCAGCGCGGTGCAGGTAAAAAGGAGCAGGCCCAACAGCGGGAGGAAGCATTTTTTCATGAGGGTTAAATCGTCGTTTTAATGGTATACCGGAAAGAAACGCGTAGCCGCGGAAATTCATTGCGCCAAAGAACGATCCCGGACCCGAATAGTTGCTTTGGCGCATCCGCAAAGAGGAACTTCTTCTAAATCAAGGTGCAGCCACGGGGTCATTTGCTGCATCTGACGGAAATATTGCTTACCGCAACAACACCATTTTGCCAAAGCCGCCCGAAAAGTAGCCATCCGTTGCCCTATTCCCAAATAGTTCAAAATCAGTGCCGTCCGGCTTTTTTGCCGACACGCGGTAGAGATAAACCCCGTTGGCCAATTGGTCGCCGAATTGATCCCGGCCGTCCCAGCAAAAATCGCTGGTATGTGTGCCGGCATGCAAGGGGCCAAATTCAGCGGCGTTGATCTCCCGGACTACCCGGCCATTGACCGTCATGATCTGAATCCGGAACTGTGCCGGTGTTTCGGCGCCGGTCAGGGTGTAAACAAAACAGGTGGAGGTTGAAAATGGATTGGGATAATTGAGTAAATGCGAAATGGATGACCGCGTAATCACCTTAAAACGAACGGAATAGTCCAGATTTCCGGAGGTATTGCCCGAGGCGTCGCGGCCATTTACAAAAAGACGGTAGTCCCCATCCGCCGTAAACTCCGGGCGCCATTCCAGCCGGGCCCGGTTTTTATCCGGAAGGCCAGTGGAGCCGGCCGGGATGAATAAAACACCGGGGCTGTTTGCCGATAACGGCTTCATCGATCCATCCGGCGATTCCAGGCGCAACGCAAAGGTGCTGGTGTCTGACATAGCCAGAAACTTGTTTTCGTCTTTCATGGTCAATATGATAACGGGCTTGGGCGAAACGATATCGCCGTCCAGTATATGTTGGCCGTCGAAGGTCACCTCCAGCAAAGGGTTGCGTTGGTCGCGGGACACAAAAAAATCGTACACGGCAGTATTATTAAAATGGGATAATTCGGGTTGGGCGTTCCCGGGGTTCACGTCCACTACAAGAAGCTGCCGGCCATTGAGCTGGTGGGTGTTCACCTGAAATGCGGTATGGAGGGTATCGCCAGATGGCAACGGCCGGAATTTTGTAAAATAATCCTGTCCGGAGTTGGATTCGTTTTCAACGCGATAACGCACCAGTACGCTGTCAAACGCAGCTTCGGAAATGTTTTTAAAGGCCAGGGAAAGCCGCCCCGGCTCGCCTTGTTGCAAGGTGTCGGCGTAAAATTCAAGGAAGGAAGCCGGATCAAGCGCCCCTTCCGCTAGGGGGTCGTACAACACCCGGAGCCAGCCGGGTTGTGTAGCGGTTCGGGTAGCGGTATCGCCGGATTCGTAGCGCAAGCGAAGCCGGGGAAATACAGCCGCCGAAATGAATTCCAGGGACGTGTCCGCTGTCGGCTGCACGGAAATCAACAATGAGTCGGTCAACCCTTCCCGCAGGCCTAAAACCGAAAGCCGGACAAAATCGGAAGGATCGTCAAAAGCCTGGCGTTTCCACTGTAACGCCCTCCACGTTTTGACCGGGCCGATGGCGGGGGTTTCGAATTGTCCGACCGACCACTTGGCCTGGAAGCTGCTCCGGATATTGATCATCGAATCGATATGAAACACGATCGTATCCCGGACGTCAAAATCCAGACCGCCTTTTTTAAAAATCAGACCGTATGGGTGTGGTCCCTGGGTGTAATGGATCAAAGAACGCACTTTTTTAGCGCCTTGCTGTTCCAGTACCTGAAAGAGGTTTTTGCCAAACGCGACCGAGTCTCGCGCCCAACGGCGGGGAGCGTATCCGAGGGTATCGTGGTAGGGGTGCAAGGCCAGCAGCCCTACGATATAACCCGGGGGGATCACTTGTTCGATAAAATGCATCAGGGCCAGGCGTTGCAGGGAGTCCTGGGTATTAAACGTAAACAAGGCTTTTGCCTTTTTAGGGTCCGGGTTGTATGCGGTACCGGGCAGGTTGGGAAGAATATGGCCGGTATTGGGATTTTGGACCATTAGCGCCACACCGCGCGATAAACCCTGGCCGTTAAAACCGGCATCGCCGTAGAATCCTTCATAGTAGACATTCTGAAGCCCGGGATACCGGTCGCGGTCGCGGTATGCAACATTGATCGAAATAAAACCGGCGCTGCTGACAAACTCCAGCCTCCGCGTACTGTCAAGGGCCTCCAGGTTGATAAAGGCGCCATCGGCAAATTGGCCGAAATGCGACTGGTTCCATCCGGCAGGACTGCCCGGCAGATACAAAAACGAATGCCGCCGCCAGGGAACCTGGCCGTTTACCAGGCTGTCGCGGGCAACGCGCCAGTAGTACACCGTACTGTCTTCCCAGGCTATCGGAGGCGTCCATTCCAGTAATCCGCCGGCTCGGAACAATTCCGCGCTTTTTCGGAATGGACTGTCAAAAGTTTCCAGGGTGTCCAATTCGAATAAATAGCGCATTGCTGAAGCGTTGGTATTCAGGGTGGATGCGCGCAGGACCACCGGCGGCTGGCGAACAATGCCATAGTTTTCCGGAGCTACCGGCGAAATATCGTCGGCAAAAAAGTATACGTCGACGCCGGGTATTCCTGCCGGATCCAAAAGGGAATTGTTGAATTCTGCGGCTGCCGGCTGTTCCGGCAGTGTATTTTTCGGATCAAGCCCGATCAAAAAGCGGTTGAAGCCGACCTGACTCCCGGTTGCCGGAAGTTGATAGGACAATTTACGGCGGAATGCAGGCGCCTGGACAGTATCGGACAAGCGCTCCAGGACTACCTGGTCGGGACGCCGCTGGTCGATTTGCAGCGCGAGCTCACCACCGGCATGCTCGCCAATATTGACTACATCGAAATCGACTTTCAGGCGCTGTTGCTCAATTCCTGCCGGGTTAGGATCAAATTTTACGGAGCCGGGGTCCACGACATAGTCTGGTCCGGGGTAGAAATGCAATTTAACGGCCGGGTCGCCCTGCAGGAGGTTCTGATGCAACAACGCAACTTGCGCCGGGTAGGTAACCTGACTCATATCCCGGACCGTATGGCGCATAATATCTCCAACAGAAGCGCCATAGTCCTCCCCACCCAGGCGTTCGTAATACCGGCGGCCGAACGCGTGCAAAACATCCGTAAAACTAAAATAAACGGAAGCCATGTAGGCAATTGCCCCGCGGCCGGGCGCCAGCACAAACTGCTCTCCAATACTTTGCTGTGGCGCCGAACACAAACCGGAAAAACAGCCCATGACCATCATAAATGGATACCGGCCTTTGTTTGCATACACCGAAGGCGTACCGATATCAAAATCAACGGCATTTGGGGAAGAGTGCCCAAAGATCATCCAAATCGATACCCCGCCATTGAGCAGCTCGAGCATTTGCTCATAACTGGACAGTTGTATGGGATCGTTCGACGTTTTGTAATAGGTATACATATCGGCGCCAACGCGATTACTGGCCAATTCGTCGGCCATATTCTGGGTATAGGACCGGATAAGCGCCGTTTCCCCAGCCAAGCCGCCACTGTTGTGAATAACCCGTTTCATCCAGGCTTTTGCTTCCAGCGTTTGGGCGGCATTTTGAAAAAGCTGTTCGTGTTCTGTTATTTTATCCAGGTAAATCCGGATGTCAGAGGGCTTGGTTACGGCCAGCCGGCCCACCGAAAGCAGTGGTTCGGACAGTTTTTTCTCCCGCATCACCAGCAGCAAATCGGCCCCCGGGCTGCCGTAAGTTGGAACAAAAAACAAGGAGTCTGCCAGCTGCGTTTGTACGGCCGGGTTTCTGAAACGGTCATAATCCAAGCCTTTTCCAATCACGAGCAAATAACGCGGATTCGACCAGTGTTTATGGACAAATTGGACAAAATTGCGCACAGCGATCGGATGGAAACGAATGCCATAGCCAAACTGTTCGTACAATTCATTGATGTCTACAACCGCCACCTTAAAATTGCCCCCCTGCGGGCTTCGCCGGTAATCGGCGTATGCCGCAACATGATTGGCATTGTTGTCGGCGGGGTCTTTAAGCAGGGCTGCGTTCGTCAGGATAATATAGCCGGCGTCCTCTGGCAGGTAGTTGCGAAATTGTACCGGCTCAATCTTGCCGATGATCCGGATGCCTGCTACGGGGTTCGCCAGCCAGATGCGCCGCTCCAGCGGCGAAGCAGGGAGCAGGACCTGAACCAGACTGCCTTGCTGGCTTGTTTGCAGGCGAAGCTTATTTGTGAGGTCGTACAAAACCGGAGCGCCACCGGAGGTATTTATACCCTGGATTTCCAGATACCGGGGCGTGTTTCCGCCATCCAAAAAGAAACTGGTAAAGGCTGCATTGCTGAAGTCAAAAACCCGGGCATAGCGCAAAAAAACGCCGGCGATCGAAAAACGGTCGCTGGGTCCATTGAGCGATTGCAGCCGTGCAGCATTCTGGTTCAGCAAGGTATTCGATGGAATACTCAACGCATGTTGGACGATTTTCCATTCGCCGAACGTATCCTCGGCCAGCGTAGTACCGTTAAAAGTAAGCCGTTGGCGGTGTGCGCCCAAGCCACAGGCATATCGGATAGTGAGCCGGGCATCCGGGCCGGCCGGCATGCGCTCGGCTGGCGCCAGGTTGATACTGAGGTCGTCCAAAGCATAGGTCCCGAAGCCTTCGCCATGGAACCAGGAGTACGTAACTTCACTGCTCACGAGGCGCTTGAACAGGGCATTGCTGTAGGTATAGCCCGTTTCGAACCAACAGTATGTTTCCTTGGGCGGTACATTCGTCAAATCATTGGGCACGGATTGATAGCGCAGCGACTGGCTTCCGGAATCATCCCAGGTCAGGTAATACGCCGTTGTGTCGTTGAATAAACTAAACCAGGGGTTCAGGTTCTCCCGGTCCGGATCTTCGAACAAATGCCGGTCGAGTACATCGCGGTTTTGTTCGCCCAAAAACTCGATATAATCCTGGTCAGACAGCAACCCATCCGTGGTGGTAAAGACCGGCTCCTGTTTTCCGAACCGGTACAACCGGAACTGGGCTGCCGGAACATCGGCGACCGGGATACCGGCATCCGAAAGCGCCTGCCGGCTGATCCGGTAAATACCATCCTGGGCTGTTCGTATTTTGTAATACGTTTTGGAATAATCGATCCATTCATTGCCGTACAAGGTATCCGTACCATTCCACATTTGGGCAGAAACGGACAGGAAAAAAAGCAGGAAAAAAGCGCAAAGACAGGTTTTCATCGCGTAAATAGCCAAATCGGGTTGTTTCCTGCAAAACTACAGGTTTGAAGCGTTTAAGTGCCCGGTTGTCTTTTATCTTGTCGGAATAAAGCAAACAGATCATATGACGGACTTGCTGGGGTATCCGCCCGGTTATTTTCCACCCCGAAAGGAAATATTGGCCCTTTCGGCTCATTCGGATGCCGCCCTGGGGTGGATTTGCCGGAGTATTGGGGCCACCGGCGGGCGGGGATCGTCTCATAGTTTTTCGCCGGTGTGGGGGTGGGCGCTCGCTTATCCGGAAACGACCGGTTATCTCATCCCTACCCTGCTCTGGTATGCGAAGCATAAACCGGCGCCGGAACTCCGGGACCTGGCCATGCAGTGCGGCAAGTGGTTGTGCGCCATCCAGTTGCCGGAAGGCGGCTTTCCCGGCGGGTTGGCCGGAAGCAGGCGACCCAGCGCGTTTAACACCGCTATGATTTTATTTGGTTTGGCAAAACTTAATGAGGAATTTTTGTCTGAGGAAAATAAATTACAGTTCAGAATTTCCCTTCGACGCGCGTTTGACTGGCTGCTGAGGCTAGTTGATCCTGATGGAGTATGGCGGCAAGCGGGGTATGTGCCGGGTTTTGTTCCGAGTTATTATACCCGGGCTGTTTGGGGTATGCTGGAGGCCGGCGCAGTGCTGCAACAGCAGGAAGCGCTGGAAATTATGCACCGGGCACTGCAGTATTATGCCGGCCGTTTCCGGCCGGACGGGACAGTTGCTGAATGGGGGCTCCGGCCGGGCCCCCGGGCCTTTTCGCACACGGTGGCCTATACGTTGGAGGGATTCCTGGAATCGTCCAGAATACTGGCCGAAAAGGAGATTTTGGACCGTATTGTCCATGCCGGGACGGTATTGCTGGGTGAATACCGGCGTACGGGACGTATAGCCGGGGGGTACGGCGCCGGCTGGAAAGGGGACTACCGTTTCCGGTGCCTGCCGGGCGACGCCCAAATCAGTATCCTTTTTTACCGGCTTTGGGAAACTACGGCGGACGAGCAATTCCGGCGGGCGGCATTTGATCTGGCGGTAGACGTCAGCGGCTATCAAAAAATTGGAAGACAGGCGAATATCCATGGCGCACTGGCCGGGTCGGCGCCCTTTTGGGGCCCCTACCTCCGGCTGCGCTACCCAAACTGGGGCGCAAAATTTTTACTGGATGCCATTGCCCCTTTTTTGTCCAACTGAATTTCCGTTACAACTGTCGCCCGAAGACCACTATCTTGCAGCCCTCCAAAACGAATTCAACACTGCATGAGGGTTTTAATAACGGGGGCTGACGGTTTGTTGGGAAGTCATCTTGTTCGGGAGTTGTTGGCGGACGGTCACGAAGTCAATGCTTTTGTTCATCATCAAAGCACATCGCCTACCCTTTCCGGGCTGCCCGTCCGGCGCTTCAAAGGGGATATCTTAAACGCCAGGGATCTGGAAACGGCTATTCAAAACTGCGAGGTGGTAATTCACGCCGCCGCCAATACCAGCGTATGGCCAACACGGTCGGAGCTGACCCGGCGGGTGAACCTGGAAGGAACCCAGCGGGTGGCTGAAGCTGCTTTGCGGCAGGGGGTCCGCCGGTTTATCTATATCAGTTCTGCAAGCGCCTTTCAGCCCGGCCCTAAGAGCAATCCCGGCGATGAAAGCCGGCCGTACGTGGAAGGAAGCCTTCCGTTGGATTATATCGAATCCAAATACCATGCGCAACAATTCGTACTGAAGGCAGTCGAAGAGCAAGGGCTTCCCGCAGTGATCATTAATCCCACTTTTATGTTTGGCGAATATGATTCTTTGCCGAGTTCCGGAAAAATGATCCTGGCGATCCATCAGGGCAAGTTGCCAGGCTACTCCTCCGGTGGAAAAAATTTTGTGTATGCCAAAGATGTAGCCAGGGCCAGCATCAATGCGATCACAAAAGGCCGGTTGGGCGAATGTTATATTGCCGGCAACTCCAATTTAAGCTACCGGGAGTTGTTTGATGCCATCGCCTGCGTGACCGGCGCCAAACCGCCCCGGATTAAATTTCCGGATGCGCTTATGCTGTCATACGGTTATATAGGAACGCTTATAGGCACTGTGTTCCGCCAGCCGCCAACCTTGAATCATGCTACTGCGAAGGTTTCGTGCATGGGGCAATACTATTCGCCGCAAAAGGCAGTAGCCGAATTGGATTTGCCGCAAACGCCCATCGAAACGGCTATCCGGTCGGCCTTCGATTGGTTCAACCAGCATCAATATTGCTAATCAACATAAAAAACGCACCAACACCCTTATGGACTTCCCTTTTGTCTGGTCAGCCGACGTGGCGGAGGCCAACCGGAGCATCATCTTAGCGACGCTGGGGTTTATTGTTTTTTGGTTTGCCGGCCAATCGCCGCTGATGCTCCAACACCTGACCAACCGGTACGGTTACGACAGGGGCCAGGCGTATCAGATATTCCTGAAACGGGTAATCGGAATGTGTTGTTTGGGTGTTATTCCGGCCCTTGTAATGTTAAATAGCAGTACCTATAGCTGGGCAGACTATGGCATTGCCGCCAAGTTTCTGCCGGAAGTGTTTTACTGGGCGGGCGGATTAAGCCTTGTCATCGTATTTATCACGGCCCGTACAGCCCGTCAGCCGGCGCATTTAGAGCAGTTTCCGGAAATCCGTATGCTGCCCTGGAGAAACAGCCTGTTGGTATGGAGCGCTTTGAGTTGGGTTGGTTACCTGATCGCGTATGAACTGCTTTTCCGGGGCTTTTTGTTGTTCGCGTGTGCGCGCGCATTTGGCGCGTGGCCTGCGGTATTGATCAATACCTCCATGTATGCCTTGGTCCACCTACCGAAGGGACCGAACGAGGGCATAGGGGCCATTCCGCTCGGATTGTTGCTGTGCTATATTACCCTGCAAACCGAAACCGTTTGGGTTGCCCTGTTGGTGCACGTTGTTCTGGCGCTTTCCAACGAGTGGTATTCGTTGAAATACCGGTTGGCAAAATAAAACGCACCCTATTCAAACAAGGTGCCGATCTGTTGGGGCGGTACCATTCCGATATGCCGGTATGCCTTTTCTGTAGCCTGGCGGCCACGCGGCGTGCGTTGCAGGTACCCTTCCATGATCAAAAATGGCTCATGCACCTCTTCAATAGTCCCGGGTTCTTCCCCGACGGCCGTTGCGATAGTGGTGAGGCCGACCGGGCCGCCCTTGAATTTGTGAATGATGGCCGTCAGGATACGGTTATCCATTTCATCCAGGCCATGTTCGTCCACGTCAAGCGCAGCCAGGCCAAAATGGGCAATCTCCCGGTCCACGGCGCCGGTACCTTTGATTTGTGCAAAATCGCGGATCCGACGGAGCAAGGCGTTGGCGATGCGGGGCGTACCGCGGCTCCGGCGGGCAATTTCAAGGGCGCCATCGGCCGTAATGGCAACATTCAGAATGGCGGCGGAGCGGTGCAGTATTTTTTCCAGTGTGGGCACATCGTAATAATCGAGCAGGCAATTTATGCCAAAACGAGCGCGCAAGGGCGAGGTGAGCAATCCCATGCGCGTGGTGGCGCCGACCAGCGTAAAGGGGTTGAGATTGATCTGTATACTTCGGGCATTGGGTCCGGAATCGATCATGATATCGATCCGGTAATCTTCCATTGCCGAATAGAGGTATTCTTCCACGACCGTATTCAGCCGGTGGATTTCGTCGATAAAAAGCACGTCGCCGGGTTCCAGGTTGGTCAGAACGCCCGCCAGGTCGCCCGGTTTTTCCATAACCGGCCCGGAGGTCATTTTCAGCGCTGCACCCAATTCGTTGGCGATGATATGCGACAGCGTCGTTTTGCCCAAACCGGGCGGGCCATGCAACAATACATGGTCAAGCGCTTCCCCACGCTGTTTGGCGGCTTGGATAAATATTTGCAGGTTTGCTACAATCTTTTTTTGTCCGCTAAACTCATCCAGCAGCTTGGGGCGCAATGCCTTTTCAATCAGGCGGTCTTCGCCGGAAGCCGGTTCGTTGATAATTTCTTTGCTCAATTTTCGTCAGATATCCGGCCCAAAGTTGAAATATTTTGTTTTGAAAACAAAATATTTTAACCGATGGATAAAAAATGTACTCCTGGGGGGTAGCGGTGGTTAAACAATTCCAGTATGGATTGGAAGACGTTTTCCTTGCCGACAAAATCGGCATCATCCAATTCAAGGACCAGCACCGGCACGGAGTCTTCGGTTTTAAAATACTCCAGGTACGCCCGCTGTAATTCTTCCAGGTACCCTGCCGTGATCAATCGCTCCATATCCCGTCCGCGCTTTTTGATTTGTTGCATCAGGACGTCCACCGGCCGGTGCAGGTAAAGCAGCAGGTCCGGCTTGGGAAAAGTGGCATTCAGGACGGAAAAAAGGCGCTTGAACAGGCGAAATTCCTCCTCGTTCAAGTTGTTTTTGGCAAACAGCAGGGTTTTTACAAAAAAATAGTCGGCTACGGTAAACGACCGGAACATATCCGGTTCGGCAAAATGTTCGAGCAGTTGCTTGTGCCGTTCCGTCATAAAAAAAAGCTCTACCGGGAAGGCGTACCGATCCGGTTGCTCGTAAAAAAAGGGTAAAAACGGGTTGTCTGTAAATTGTTCGAGGATTAACGAACATCCGAAACGCTCGGCCATGCGGTGGCAAAGCGTCGTTTTACCGGCGCCGATATTACCTTCAATGGCAATAAAACGATAGGGAAGCACAAACAAGACGGTTGAGTGAAGGGAAACAGCTTCTGCTGGGTTCACGATTCCAACATAACAACCTCCGAAAGGTCGTCGCAATCCATATAGAGTTGGTCAATCGGTTGTTTGAGCAGGGGATGTTCAAAATCGGGTGCAATTTCAAGCAGGGGCGCCAGGATAAAAGCGCGTTTATGCAGCTCGGGGTGCGGTATTTCCAGTCCCTTGTCGCGAATGATACGCTTGCCGTAAAACAAAATGTCTACATCAATGATCCGGGGGCCCCACTTTTCCTTTCTTTGCCGGCCCATTTCGCGTTCGATTTTGGTTACCGCCTCCAGCAATTCACGCGGATCAAGGGTGGTATTTACCATAAGTACCTGGTTCAGAAACGGTTCCTGTTCCTTGTTCCCCCAGGGTTCGGTTTCATACACATGGCTCATCTTCGCCGCTTTTCCGACAAGGCGTTTGATCAGTGCAAAAGCCGTGCGAAGGTTTTCCTCCCGGTTGCCCAGATTACTGCCCAAACTCAGGAAAACGTTGATATACTTTTTGGAAATCGGCTGCATGGTTGCTGGTATGTTTAATTATCGCGGTGCGTTCAAGCGCAGCAAAGGTATAAATTATCAACGCGGGTTTTGTGAGCGCAAGGCCCGGTATGCCTTTTTATAAAATAACGGAGCATTCCAGTATTTGGCGCAGGGAGCATTCCGGAGGCCGGTTTTGGAAATTAATTCCGGAATGGCCTACCTTTAACCCGTTATTTAAAAGGATTTTGAAATTTCGCTAAAATGAAGAACACGATTTTTATCGCCGTCACGGCAGCGCTGACTTTAACTACCGCTTGCAACCGCATCGATACCGAATTGGTTGGACGCGTGCAGGCAACGGTCAACAAAACACAGGAAGGTAAAACCAAACTGGAGGGGATCAACACGAATATAGCCAACCTGGCCGAACAAATGGGAAAGGCACCGGACGGACTTAAAATGACCGCGGCTTATGGCTATCCGGATTTGAATAAAAAAGTCAAGGCATTCGAGCAAAAATTTAGCGCCATGACCGCCCTTCAAACCGATCTGAGCGGCAAGCTGGAAACCTTAATGGGCGATTACACCGACGGGAAGATCAAAAAAGAAGAAATGGTCAAAGAATATGAAGCCGTGGTAACCGAACTGGATGGCATTCAACAATCGGTGGACCGGATATCGCCGATGTTTGACCAGATTTCTGCCGAATATGCTAAAATGATGGCCACCTGGCAAGCGCTGCCGGAGTCCGAAAGGGCGGCGGCTGTCGCCAACCAGCCGAGCGAGGCGGCATTAGAAACCGCCACGCTTCCCAAAGGGAATAACTGAGTTTCCCTTTATTAAAGAAACGCGCAACGAATACGTCAAAATGCCGGAGGCAGCGAAATCAACTTCGCTGGAGTCCGGCATTTTGAGTTATTTTGCAAATGGTTGTGGGCCTATTTCTGGTTAATCTCCCCCTGACATGAAGGACAATCCGCTTCTTTGGCTTATTCTACTATTGGCTACTCCGGCATTGGGCCAAACGTATCTGATGAATAGCACACCCATTGCTTCTCGTGGAGGGCTGTTTTTTGACGGCGGCGGCTGGTTGGAGCCATACCTGAACAAGCAGAATTCCACCACTGCCATTTGTCCGGACGGCGGCGCTGGCTGGGCCGCAGCAGTTTCTTATACGCCACCTTGCACCCTTGTGGCTAACCTCGTTTCCAGCAGTCCCGCCACTTGCCCCGACAATAATACCGGCTCCGCAACGATCGGCGTTTCCGGAGCCATGGGCGCTCCACAGTTTTTTGTCGACAACAACCCCGTGCCTTTTGCATCCGGCAACCTGCCCAATATGTTCGCTGCCGGCAATCACCAGGTAATTGTAGCCGACACTGCCGGCTGCCGGGATACCGTAAGCTTTACTATTGCCGCTCCCCCCGCCATTACCGTTTCAATCACGGTAACCGATGCCGAGTGTTTTGGCGATAACAGCGGGCGTTTGGAATCTTCGGCAACCGGAGGCAGCCCTCCAATGACATACGCCTGGCAGGGCTGCCTGGGCGGCCCCGTTATCCCAAGCCCATTGGCGATAGATTTGTTTGCCGGTTGCTACCAGGTCACCGTTACCGATAGCAAAGGCTGTACGACAGTCAGCCAGACCACGGTAGCGGAACCGGAAATGTTTCAATTTTTGACTGCGCAGGACTCGGTCAGCTGTTTTGGAGGTTTGGACGGCGGGGCGACGGTATTTGTTTCCGGGGCAATACCGCCCTATACTTTTATCTGGGATAATGGCGATACGGCGCCATCCGCCGATAGCCTGAAAGCGGGCTTTCATTCGGTAACCATTACCGACAAGGTAGGCTGTATGGCCGTCACGCTGGTCCAAATTTTACAACCGCCCCGGTTGTTTCTCGACAGCCTGGTGAGTTTTCCGCTGCTCTGTTTTGGCGCCAATACCGGTTCGATACAAGCTTTTGCCCACGGCGGGTCGGGGTTGCTCGACTACCGCTGGAATGCTATGCAAACGGGCCAAATCATATCAAATCTGGGCCCCGGCTCCTATACCGTGACGGTAACCGATGCGAACGGCTGCAGTGTCTCGACTGGCACACAGGTTGTCGCTCCGCCCGATCTGGTGGTGCAGATAGCTGCCTTGAAGGAAGAATCCTGCAAGGGGGCTTGTGATGGGGCTATAACCCTGGCCGTATCCGGTGGGGCGGGGTCGTATAATTTGGTATGGGACAACCCCTCCATTCCGCCGGGAACGGCCAATCCTCAAAACCTGTGCCCGGGCACATACCGGGTGACGGTTACGGACAAAAACGGCTGCACCCGCTCCACCGTTGCTGTTATTCCAGCCGCAACCACCCTCGCTATTCAGCTTTCCGGCATTCCCCCACAATGCGCTGGGGACATGAATGGCAGCCTTTCGGCGGCTGTGATGGGCGGGAAAACGCCCTACCAATACCAATGGAGCTCCGGTGACACCGGGAATACGGCACAGAATTTACCCTGCGGCGTTTTCACCATTTCGGTTACTGACGCCTCCAATTGCACCCTCACCGCCAGCGACACCTTACCTTGCCCCAACCCGATCGTGGTGGATAGCATAATTTCGAAACCGGTCCGTTGTTTTGGTGAAATCAATGGTTCGGTCACCGTCTATGCGCTGGGCGGCACCGGCATGCTGGCGTACAGCTGGAATGATCCCAACCAACAATTCGACCCAGCCGCTGTAAACCTGGCGCCTGCCGCTTACACCGTTACGATTTCGGATGCCAACAACTGCAGTGCAAGCGCTTCCGCCACCGTCACCGAACCGCTTCCGATGAATGCAATGACCATACCCGGTCATATCACCTGCTTCGGGGGAAACGATGGCGCCGTCAGCACGAGCGTTTCCGGCGGAGTGCCGCCATACGTTTATGCCTGGAACATACCACAAACGTCACCACAGATCACCGGACTAGTAGCCGGAACGTACAGTCTCACGATTACGGATGCGTATAATTGTCCATTTGTTGTACAGCCCGTAACGATAATACAGCCAGTATCCGGCGTACAGGTGGTGGCTACACAAACGCAACTTGCCTGTTTTGGCAACGATAACGGTGCAGCCACAGCAGTAGCCAGCGGCAGCAACGGCCCGCCGTTTACCTACGCGTGGAGTAATGGCCAGAACGGCCCGTCGCCCAGCGTATTCAACAGCGGAAATTTTACCGTTACCGCCACCGACGCGAAAGGATGCACCAGAACCCAAACCCTTACGATCACACAATGGGACAGTATCCGGGTAAATGTTGCCTTTGTTTTGCCCACCTGTACCGGCTTCCAAAACGGCCAGGCCGCCGTGAACCTCGTCAATGGCGGCGCCGGCAACGGCATTATAGACAACTATATATTCCACTGGAGCGTTCCCGGCGCAGCGGATACCATTTATATCAATGGCCTGGCCGGCAACCAAAACTACTCCCTTACCGTAACAGACCAAACAGGGTGCTCCGAAACCTTTTCCTATTTCCTGAATGATCCATCCCCTATTGTTCTCACCCTGCGCACGGATAGTGTCAGGTGTGCCGGCCTGGCCGACGGCGCCGCGCGTATCAGCATTATCCAAAGCCCAAGGCCGGTCACCCAATTCCAGTGGAACAACGGCAATACCGGGCAAACGATTACGAATCTTAGTGCCGGTGTATATACTGTAGTCGGTACGGATGCACAAGGTTGCTCAGCGAGCGCTTCGGCCGTAGTGTATGAACCGGCTCCGATGCAGCTCGATTTCGATATCCAATCGCTTGTTTGTAATAATGATAGTATTGGTGCGATACGGGCCATTGCCCAGGGTGGTACGCCAGGCTATACCTATGCCTGGAATACCGGCGAGGCGGTCAGTAAAATTGTAAACCTGGGGCCTGGTATATTTACCATAACCGTCACGGATAAAAACGGCTGCACAACGGAACGCAGTACAGAACTGAGCCAGCCAAATTCACCCGATATCCTGGCGGAAGTGCTTGCGCCAAGCTGCCATTCCGGTTCCGACGGGCTGGTCCGATTGACCGTCACCGGCGGAATCATACCCTACCGGTTCAGCCTGGACGGAGAAAATTACAGCGGTTCAAGCGTATTCCTGGGCCTTGCCGCGGGCGCATATACGGTCTTCGTTCGCGATGGAGCCGGGTGTGTCACAAGCCAACCGGTAACGCTGATCGATCCGCCGCCCCTGGCTCTGCTTGTTTCTCCGGATATCACCATCACGCTGGGCGACAGCGTATTACTGAGCGCCAATGCTGCCAATGCCGTTGGCATTCCCTTGTATACCTGGCAAAGCGCCCTGACGGATACGCTGATTTGCTCCGGCGCATCGCCCGGTTGCCCGACCATTTTCGTAATACCCTATTACAGCAACGTCTATTTTGTGACGGCCACAGACGAAAACGGGTGCCAGGCGGCAGCCTCCGTACGCGTAGAAGTGGATAAACCAAGGGGGGTATTCGTGCCATCCGGGTTTAGTCCGAACAGCGACGGCAACAACGAGCTGCTCGTCGTTCATGGAAAGGGCAGCCAAATTCGCCAGGTAAAAATGTTCAAGGTGTTCGACCGTTGGGGAGAATTGGTCTATGAGGACACGAACTTTGAAGTAAACGATCAACAACGCGGTTGGAATGGAACGTTTCGTGGACAGGATTGTCAGGGGGGCGTGTACGTATGGTATGTAGAAGTGGAATATTTGGACGGCTTTACACGAGTACTCCGTGGAGATACCACCCTGATCCGTTAATCCGTACATTTGACTTGAATCATGAAACATAACAACTACCCGGCACTGGTACTGATCGCGCTTTTTTGCTGCAATTTGCTGCCGTACAGCCACGGGCAGGACCCGCATTTTTCCCAATATTTCGCTTCGCCCTGGAATTTGAATCCGGCCATGACGGGCGTGTTTTCCGGGCGATGGCGGGTCACGGCCAATTACCGCGACCAGTGGAGCAGCTTTTTATCCCCCGTGCCGTTTCGTACCTATGCTGCAAATACGGATATTCGGATCGGTGTCAGCCGAAACGATTACATAGCGGTTGGGCTCGGCATCCTGCATGACGAAGCCGGGACTGCGCGATACCTGCAAAACAAAGCCCTGCTCAGCGGCGCTTTCCTGAAACAGCTCAGCGGCGGTCCGCGCCAGGCAGACCACTTTCTGTGTGCCGGGGCGCAACTGGGATTCGGGCAAAACAGCATCGACTGGAGCCGGCTTTGGTTCTCCCGGCAATTCGATCCTGTAGCGGAATCGCCCGACCCCAACGCCGGCAACGGCGAACCCAACGCAAACGCCAGCACCAATATTTATCCCGACTTCAACGCCGGACTATTGTGGTATGCCCTTTGGGGCGGCAACGGCGTTTGGTATGCCGGCGCAGCGTTTCACCATATCAACCAACCCCTGATCGCGCTGGCTGAAAACGGCGGCGAACGTTTGTATTCCCGCTGGTCAGGCCATACCGGCGGGCAACTGCCCCTGAATGAAAATTTCAGTGTGCTGCCCGGCGTACAATTCCTGCGGCAAGGCCCGGCCTTGGAGGCAAATTGCGGTTTGAATATCCGGTATTCCAACAATGACCGAAACGAGCTAGCCCTGCGCCTGGGCGCCTGGGGCCGCCTGGGCAACCGCCTTGGCAAAGGCATTCAAATGGATGCCGTGGCCGTTGTCGCCATGCTCGAATTGGAACGCTGGATGTTGGGCATCAGCTATGATATTACCGTATCTTCCCTGACGCGCGCCAACAACTCCCGCGGTGCATTTGAAATCTCACTTACGTATTTCCATCCCGAAGAAAGAAAAGCCCGGGTGACTTGTCCCCGGTTTTGACACCGTTTCACATTTAGTAATTTTATAAATTACCGTTCGGATATGAAAAATCTTCTTACCGCATCCCTTTTCCTTTTTTTCAGCCAGATACTCAGCGCGCAGGCCCCCCACTTAACCATCCGGCCAGAACGCCCAAAGCCGGGTGACATGGTGGTATTTGAATACGATATCGCCAAAAGCCCGCTCGCACAGTCCGTGGAAACCATCGACGTTTCGGCCCTGGAATTGGCTAAAGATCAACCGGAAACCCGGGAGATCATGGTACAACACTCGAACGGCGTTATCAAGGGCCAATTTACGTTAAACAGCGCTGCACAGGTAATTTTACTCGCATTTCAGGCGGGGGAACGGTGGGACAACAACAACGGCGAAGGCTATTTCATCACCCTTCACGATACCTCCGGTAAGGTATTGCCGCAAAGTTTGGGGGCCCAGGCCCTGGTATACCGCGACTGGGGCAGTTTGTTTGACCTCAACCGAAAATCTACCGTTGCCTACGAACTGTACAACAAGGCTTTTTCGGCAGATCCGGCTTTGCGGACAACGTTTTGCAGTTCGTTCGTCAGCTGCCTGCTATCGGTCAAAAGGGGCGACGAGGGCAAAGCGGAAGCGCTGGCCGTATTGAGCGCCGTGTCTGAAACGCCCAACCTGCCGGAAAGCGACCGGATTGCCATTGCCCGCTTGCTCGACCGTATTCCCGCAGCGGATAAAGCAACCCAGGTTCGGGAGTCGATCCTTAAAACGTTTCCACAAGGGACGTTTGCCCGTCAAAAACGGCGGCAGGAATTGCGCAATATCAGTGATCTGGCGCAGCTGGAAGCCGCTATCGAGGAGTACCGCAAAATGTTCCCCACAACCGCCCCGGAGGCAAAGGAGGAAGAAAGCGAATTATATGCCCTGTTGGGAAACAAGGCGGCCGAGTTAAAAAATTGGGAGTTGGTAAAAAAAGCCGTAGCAAAAATGAACGCCGGCAGCAAGGCCAGCCTCTACAATAACATTGCCTGGGACCTCGCGGAAAAAGGGGTGGAGCTGGAGATGGCGCGCCAAATGGCGGCCGAGGCCACGGAATGGGCCAAACTTGAAATGTATCGCCCCCAACAACCCAAGGCTCCGTACTTGCCGTTCAAAAGCTGGGAACGCAACCGCCAGTTCACCTTTGCTCAATACGCCGATACCTATGCCTATGTGCTGGACAAACTGAACGACTTCAGTGCTGCTGCCGCCTATCAGGCACAAGTCGTGGAGATTATGAAAGGAGAAGAAGTGGAAATGAACGAGCGCTACACGGCTTACCTCGAACGAAACAAAGCGCCCGACCTTCGCTACCGCCTCGAGGGCTTCATCCTGCATGGCCAGGCTTCCCCCGCCATGAAAGAACAATTCAGGCGCTTGTTTATCGCTGAAGATAAATCGACGGAAGGCACCGATGCCTACCTCGCCGGCCTGGAAAAATTGGCCAAAGCACAGAAGAAAAAAGAAATCGCCGCTAAAATGATGGATCAGCCGGCACCAGGTTTTAAACTCCTGAACCTGGCCGGACAGGAAGTCAGCCTGGAAAGCCTGAAGGGCAAAGTCGTGGTGGTAGACTTTTGGGCCACCTGGTGCGGACCCTGCAAAGCATCTTTCCCGGGCATGCAACTTGCGTTGAATGCTTATAAAGACGATTCAAACGTTGCTTTCGTCTTTGTAGACACCTGGGAACGGGTGGAAGACAAGGTTAAAAATGCTGCCGACTTTATTCAGAGCAAAGGATATACGTTTAATGTATTGATGGATACGGAGGACCAGGTAGTCGCTTCCTTTGGCGTCTCCGGTATTCCAACTAAATTTATTTTGGATAAAAACGGAAGAATCCGGTTTAAAAGCATCGGGTATTCCGGCTCCAGTGAGACCCTGGTAGATGAACTTTCCGCCATGATCGACCTGGCCAAAGCGCAGCCCTAAAATCATTGGATGAAATTCCGGAAGAATCCCGCTCAACAACAATAAGTTGCGCGGGATTTTTCAATTTTGTCCCTGAAAAACCGGCAGCACCTCAGCTTAATCTACCGTACCGTGCACCATTCTTTTCTCTCCATTATCGGCGTAATACAATCGAGCCACCAGGTACGGGACCTGGGCGCCTGGCTGACCAATTTGTATGCAGAACTGCAAGTGCATTTCAGCGATTTTGAATTCATTCTGGTAAACAACCACGCCGATATCGATCGAATCGACGAAGGGATCAACCCGCTGCCGGAAGCGTTGCGAAAAAACATTTTTTTGCTTCAACTCAGCGCGCCGGTAAGCCGCGACAATGCTTTACTCGCGGGCCTCGACCGTGCCAACGGGGATTATGCCGTAGTTTTTGAATTCGATTTTACCGGATTGCCCGAACTCGTGACGCGTATGTGGGAAAAAAGTCAGACCGGCTACGACCTTGTTTACCTGCGCGCACCTGAACGGCGCCAATCCTGGGCCAACCGGCAGTTGTACCGGGTTTTTTACGGCATACTCACCCGGTACTCCAATTTGCGGATAGACCCACAGGCACATCACACGCGTATTATCAGCCGGCGGGCGCTCAATTCGCTACTGCGCCTGCGTGAAAACAGCGGCTATTTGAAGGCGATTTATGCCCTCGTTGGCTATAATACCACCGCTATACCAGTCGCCCAGCCCCTGCAGGCCGGTCCGGATGCGACGTTTGGTGAACAATTCCGCACATCCCTGGTAGCTATTACCTCCTTCACGACGTTTCTGCGCAGCGTCCTGTGGTGGATATTTCTTTTGTCCTGCCTGGTAGCCGGCACGGCCATTTTCAACGCGGTAAAAGTCCGGGTAACCAACGTAGATATTTTCGGCTCCTATCACCAGGCGGTATCGGGCTGGGCCTATCTGGTGGTCATGATCTCTATTTTCTTCGCCATCACTTGCCTGAACTTGTATATCATGTCCATCTACCTGTCCAATATTTACAACGAAATCAAGAACCGGCCGTTGTACATCATTGAATCGGTCAAGCGGTATTGATTATGGCCTATTCCATTAATTGCCGGGGTAAATTGCTGGAGATCTCCCACCCCATCGCTATGGGCATTCTGAATATTACGCCCGACTCCTTTTACGCGGGCGGGCGGCTGGACGCCGTGGAACCGGCCCTCCGGCAGGCCGACCGGATGCTGGCCGCCGGCGCTGCTATTTTAGATGTTGGAGGAGTATCCTCCCGTCCGGGCGCAGCAGACGTGCCGGAAGCGGTTGAACTCGGCCGCGTAATACCGGTCATCGAGGCGATTCACCGGCAATTTCCGGACGCCGTGTTGTCCATCGATACCTGGCGGTCCAGCGTGGCGCAAGCGTCCATCGAGGCGGGAGCATCCCTGGTCAATGATATTTCAGCCGGCCGTTTCGATGAAAATTTATATCCATCTATCGCCCGCCTTGGGTGCCCGTATGTGCTTATGCACATGCAGGGTACGCCACAAACGATGCAGGAAGCGCCCGCTTATACCGATGTGGTACAGGAAGTTTTGGACTTTTTTATCGCAGAAACGGCTAAACTCCGCGCCGCGGGTGTAAAAGATATCTTGTTGGACCCGGGCTTTGGTTTTGGAAAAACAGTGGAACACAATTTCGCTTTGCTGCGCAACCTGCAGGTATTTGCTCAAATCCTGGGCTTACCCGTGTTGGCCGGGCTGTCCCGAAAGTCCATGATTTGCAAGGTCCTGCAGGTAAAACCGGAGCATGCACTGAACGGAACGACCGCTTTACACATGGTTGCCCTGCAACAAGGGGCACGCATATTGCGGGTCCATGACGTCCGGGAAGCAGTTGAAGTCATCCGGCTGTGGGAAGCGTTGGACGATGGAAAAAGCATTGCTCCCCAGCAATAAAAGAGCGGACTTAAGGGCGTTCAAAACACAGCCCCTTAAGTCCGCCAGGAAGTTTACCAGTACAATTGTCAGTTGTCTTCCCGCTCGTCTTCCCAAACCGTTTCAGCATTTTCTCCTTCCAGCAACACCGGCGTGAGCATCGGCAAGTGGAGCCACTTGTGTTCGGCGGCACTTACAGAGCCGATGCGCAGGAAGCCGCCGGACGCTTTTGCGGTTTCCCTGGCCAGTACGACGTAGCTTTTATACAAGGTCGCAGCCAGGCTCGTATCCAATTTGCCCAGAACAGGGTTCAGGGCGTCGATTTTTTCCGCTAATAAGGCATTCCGCAAAGCCGTATCCGCCGGCATACCGGCCATTTCCTGATCAACCTTGTTCAAAAAGCCTTCGGCAACCACGCGGTAGTATTCGCTGACCAAATTTGGCTGGGAATACGTTCGGGCACGCATCAGGCGTTCGGTCCAGGTGCGCTCTTCGTGATCCATTTTGCCATCGGCAGCGCCAATGAGGATGGTAATCCAAACCGGTCCTGCAATGAGCGTGTCCATTTCTTCTGAAGAGAGGTGTTCGAATCCTTCCAGCATCGTCCACATAGGGTATAAAAGTGAATGAAGTATATGATTTGCCGCAAAGGTAGCGCAATTATTCTTCAGTCCACTATAGTCACATCCCCCTTCAACTGTATATTTTCTCCACTTGCCAGTTCAATTTCAGCCCACCAGGTAAATACGCCGGGTTCCAGCAGTTTACCGTTAAAGTGGCCGTCCCAACCGCCGGCACGGTCATCATTGGGTTGGATATGGTCGCGCCCGAAAACCATGTTGCCCCAACGGTCAAAAATTTGGAGCTGGTTAATTTGATTGACCGCATTTTCCCGGGCGAAGAGCATAAACATATGATTCTTTCCGTCGGTGCTGCCCGGGCGAATGGCGTTTGGCGCGTAAATATCCGGATGACCAACGCGGATGGTTATCTGCGCCTCGTCAACACAACCGTCTATGGAAACAACCTGAACCGTGTACCAATTGGTCTTGAACGGACGTGCCAACACCACATCGGGGCGGCCGCTTGGCGTCAGGCCGGTCAAAGGCGCCCAGACGATCGTGTCGATCTGGAAAAGTGGAATATTGAGCAGGGCAGTCAATTCTGCCGTTTCGCCAAAGGCCAGTTGCACTTCCGGTTCAATTTCGATTTCCGGTTCTATCGGCGCAACCAGTTCAAAACTCTGCGCATATTCGCAGCCGTTGGCATCCTGCACCACGATACTGTAGGCGCCCGCCTGCAAATTGCTGAATGCGCTCTGGTTTAAGAAGGTGTTGCCGCCATCCATGGAAAAAACAAAAGGTCCTTCCCCGCCCTGCACGGCTTGTACGCGAATAGTTCCCGGCTTTCCTTCACAGCCCGGTTGGGCAATCAGGAGGTCGAACCCTTCCGGCCGGTTGGTGTTTTCAATAACGAGAGCCGTAGAGCTGGCCGTACAGCCGTTGGCAGTATTGGTAATCATCAGGGTGTAGGCGCCGGCCGCATCGACGGTAGCGGAGGGTTCTTCCATGCTGGTTATGATATGACCGCCCAACGTATTCCAGGTATAGATAAAGTTCGGCCCGACAGAAGAACCGGCACTATTCAGAATGACCTCGGGGGTGTTGCAGGTAATTTCATCTGCCGAAACAGCCACGGCGACCGGGGGAGTGGTGTTTTGTTCCACTGCCACGGTAGCTGATGCCGAACATTGATGGGCATCGGTTACCGTAACCGTATAGGTACCGCCCACACTTATAGCGGATACTGCTTGCAGCAGGCCATTGCTCCATTGATATTGGTAGGCACTCGTCCCTCCTTGCGCACTGACATTGGCGCTGACCTGCGGTTGGTAACAGGTGATTACCGGCACGGCGCCAATAGTGGCGACAAGCGGCGCAGGCTGCGTCAGGGTAGTGCTGGCAACTGCCGTACATCCTTGCGGCGTCGTAACGGTCAGGGAGTAGTTTCCTGCCGGAAGGTTGGCCAGATTGGGCGTTGTGGCGCCGTTGTTCCAGGCCAACTGATACGATGAAGCATTACTGGTTATGGAAGCCTGTAAAGCGCCCGGGTCGCCAAAACAGAGCGGATGGGTGGCATTTAAGGCGAGATTGACCGCTATTTCCTGGGCCGTACCCGAGCCGGAAGCCACGCCCGGACAGCCGGCTTGCGTGATCACCGATGTCAACGTATAGGCGCCGGGCTGACTGATGGTGAGCGCAGCCGGATTGGTATAAAACGTTTGTGTTTGCGCCGTACCGGCTGCATTCAGGCCGACCGTCCAGGGTCCTGCTCCGGTAAAGTTGAGCGGAAGCTGGCTGGTCCCCCCCGCACAAAACTGCACATTGCCGCTGATCGTTGCCGTCGGCAACACATCAACCGTTGCGGTGGCCGACGCCGTTGCGCTCAATCCGCAAACATCGGTCACCGTGACGGTAAAAATATTGCTGCCCAGGTCAGAAACCAGTAAATCCGTACCGGTTTGGCCATTACTCCACAGGTAAGTAAGGGGTGGAAATCCGCCGGAAAGGATCGCCGGTGAAAGGGTGACACTGCCGGAACACACCGTTTGATCGGCTAGACCGACGTCCAAAGGCGTCTGATCCTGAATGACAAAAGTCACGTCTTGCTGGTCGCAACTACAGGAGTTTTCCAACAATAAGGTAAAGGACTCCACCCCTTCCGGAATTTGGTCTTTTATGACATCCACCGGCACCAACAATTCCGTTTGGCCGGCCGGAATCGTAATCGACGCCGGCAAGGGCGCGAAATCGACGCCAACTGTGGCAGAGCTGCCGGGCGCAAGGGTATAATTCACCGGCAAAGCCTGATTGTTGTCCCCCGTACCGCGGTAAAACCGGATATAGCCGTTGGTGCATCCTTCCTGTGTAAAATTCGCCGAGGCCGGGTAAACGGCGTTAGCTAACACCTTACCGCCCGCATCAAACGAATTGGCGCGAAGAAAAACCGCAGACGTGTAGTTGGCATCGCCGATATCCGCAATAGCCAGTTTAATATGATAGGTTTGGCAGGGGACGACATTGGCAATAGCGGTCAGTACCGTTGTAAAGCCATCGAGTTGGATGTCGGTCATATTGGTCAGGGGCTGACCAAGGCAGGTCCCGGAAGAGTTGTTGTTCCGGTAGTAAATGGAGTTCTTCAAGTGGTTCACGTCATTCACCGCCACCGGCGTAATGCCATCCGGCAACACGGCGAGGTTGCGCACGCCTGTAATCCCCGGCCCACTGATAAAAAAGCCAAATACGTCGTTGTAGATGGAGTTGACGTACTCGCAATATTCTTCCGATCCGAATACAAATTCGAATCGAACGCTATTTGCCGTAGGCTTAAAATCAAACTCGATGACGGACACATCGTACTGGTCTTGCCCGCTGGTCAAAGAGCCGAGGTGGGGGTCGTTGGCTGAATTGTTGCCAAAACCGCCGTTCGTATTGGGCAGGCTGTTTGGTCCGGGCAGTACTGCTACCGGCCCTGTGCATAAAACAATACCCTGGGAGATATTGATACTGCTTTGGCCTTGGGCAAAGGTGCCGCGGGAATTGGCAGCGCCTTTGGACGAAATATTGGTCACATCAAAGCAATTCCCGCCGATCAGAACATTGGTCACCAAATCGCCGGCTGCATTGCCCTGTGTCACGCTCAATTTGGGCAAATCGGCAACATCCTGCGCAAACTTGCCCGTCCAGGGCCCGGCCTCCACGCCGTCCACGCAACCGATGGATAAATACATCGGCACTTCGGCACTTGGACCCGGCGTTGTGGTTTCCAACAAAAACGCAGCGCACGGCCCGGAGGCTTCGAACTGCCGCAGTTGCGGCCGGTTGGCCGGTGAAATGGCCTGGGCAGCCGACTCTTGTTCCGGCGTTGCCAGGCGGAGCCGGAAATTAACTTCTTGCCCCGGGTAGGCCGCGTTGGCAATCACCTGGTAGGTATTGCCGGGAGTCAGACCACAAATTTGCACTGCGGTTTTCCCCTCAAAAATATTCAGCGGCTCCCGGTAAGGGGTTCCGGTCAGCTGTACCAATACCGGCGCATTCTGGGCAAATCCGGCGCAAGCGACCAGCGAAAAGAAAAGAATCAGAAATTGGGTTTCCCGTTGACACATAATACACACAAGTTTGGGTAAAGGAATATAAGTCGTCAGCCAACCGAGCGACGGAAGGGGGATTAGGAACGTTGGACTGGCTCTAGTCCTTTGGCTCCAGGAAACCTAAACCTAAACAAGAAATTACGACGGGACGGCGGGAAAAAGGAAGTATTAAACGGCACTTTTATATTGTACCCGATGAAGGATTGGGGGTGGGTGGCTCAAACCCATGTGCGAATGTATGGAGTTTTTGATTATTACGCGCAAGGCAAGAAGAATTTAACCAAAGCAGATTTTTCCGGGGATGACCGGGCGCCAGTTACCGGAGCCGGGCCATCCCCGGAAACAAAGGGCCGCGGTCCTCAATCCACAATGGTCACGTCGCCCTTCAGGAGGATCGTCTGACCGCTGACGAGCTCCACCTCGGCCCACCACACAAACACGGCCGGGGTCATGGTCTGGCCCCTGAAACGCCCGTTCCAGCCTTGTTTGTAATCATTGGGCTGGATATTCTCCTTCCGGAACACCTGGTTTCCCCAGCGGTCGTATATCTGCAACGAATTGATTTTATTCAATGTATTGGGACCTGAAAAAATTAAAAACACATCGTTCTCTCCATCCTCGTTGTTCGGACTGATGGCGTTGGGCGCCCACAGGTTGGGGTCGTCCACCCGCACCAGGACGGTAGCCCGGTCCGTACAACCTGCATCATTGACAATCGTCACCGTGTACTCCGTAGTGGAAAAGGGCCGCGCAATGACCACATTGCGTTTGTTGGTCAGCGTCAATCTCTCCATAGGCGACCAGATGATCGTATCCACTTCATACAACGGAATATTGATCAGCGCCGTCAGGGTGGCCGATTCGCCGTAAGCCAGCACAATTTCAGGCGTCATAACAACTGCGGGCTCCAGCGGCTCCGGAAAACTGAAGGTCTCTTCATATTCGCAGCCGTTAATATCCTGAACGACCAGTTGGTATTGGCCAGGGCTCAGGTTGCCGAACTGATTGGCTGTCAGGAACGTATTGCCGCCGTCTATCGAATACAGGTACGGCCCCACCCCACCCTGCACGGTATCGATACGCACCACGCCGGGTTTACCGCCACAGCCAGGCGGGTCGGTCGTCAGTTCGAGCCCGTCGGGGTAATTGGTGTTTTCAGTGACCAAAGCCTGGTCCGTTGCCGTACACCCGGTAAGCAGGTTGGTAACCAGCAGACGGTAGGAACCGGGGGCATTTACCGTCGGGGTGGATAGGGTTGCGGGCGACACGATGTTGCCATCGGAAGTCGACCATAGGTAGCTGATGTTCAAGCCGGACGCGGAGCCGGCTGCACTCAATGCGCCTTCCCGCACGGAGCAGGTCAACTCAAATCCCGTACCGGCTTCCGCTTGCGGCGCTTGTGTATTTTGTTCAACACGTACCGTCGCGGTATCGGTACAGCCATTCACACTATTCGAAACCTGCAATACATAATCCCCCGGCTGGTTGACAACAGGCAGGAGCGAAGCCGCACCGGAAACGATACCCAAGCCGCTCCAGGCATAGGAAAATGCGCTTCCCTGCGCACTGGCCGTCGCATCGATCGGTACCTGGAGCACCGAACAAGTCAACAAGCCCGGGCTGGCAATGGCGATTGGCGGTGCTTGGGTGTCGGATGGAACGGTTACCTGATCTGTGCTGGAGCAACCGTTGTAAAGGTCGTATACGGTAAGGGTATAAATCCCTCCGGAGGTAATAACAGGGGTCGGCATATTGGAACCCGAAAGAATATTTCCATTGGACGTAAACCAGGAATATCCCACTCCCTGGCCGCCGCCGCTCGCGTTGCCGTTGAGCGAAAGTTGCGTTACGGAACAAGTGATCGCCGACGCTACGCCTGCATCCACCTGCGGCGCCGTGATGTTTTGCGTGACGTTAACCGCTTCCGTTTCGGTACAGCCGTTCAAACTGTTGGTGACCAACAGTTGGTACGTACCGGGGGCGTTAATTACTGGCGACAACGAGGAGGGACCACTCAGGATTTGACCGTTTGAAGTAGTCCACAAATAATCAAAATTCGAGCCGGCACTGCTTCCGGCCCCACTCAGGGTTAACGTGGTTGAATTGCACGTTAATTCGCCTGGAGTTGAAGCCACCGCAATGGGAGCATCGGCATCTTCAAGCACCTGGACGGACGCTTCTCTGGTGCAACCATTCGTGTTGTCCGTTACGACCAACGTATATATGCCCACTGCGCCGATCACCGGTTGCAGGGTGTTGGAACCGGATAATATGACGCCGCCAAGGGTCGTCCACACATAGCTGTACGGACTGCCGGTACTGCTTCCTGCACCATTCAGTTGTATACTGGGGTCCGTACAGGTGAGCGTAACCGGATTTCCGGCAACTGCGACCGGCTCGACGGTATTTTGGGTCACTGTCACCGCTGCAGTAGCCGTACACTGGTTGTTGGTATTAGTGACGGTTAGCAGGTACTGTCCCGGGGCATTGACCACAGGCGACAGTGTATTGGCGCCGCTTACCAGGTTTCCACCGTTCAGAGCTGTCCATGTAAAAGTAAAACCGGGTCCGCTGCTCGAGCCGGCGCCGTTGAGCGTGACCGAGCTTGCTACGCAGGTCAGGGCTTGGCTGGGCCCGGCCTCCGCCTGCGGCGAATTCTGATCCAGCAATATCTGGACAGACGACTCCGCCGTGCATCCGTTCAGGGTATTCGTCACCAGCAGGTTGTAATTGCCCGAACGGTCGATCTGGGGTGTCAGCGTGACAGCCCCCGATTGTATGTTGCCATTTACGGTGGTCCACAGGTATACATATTGGCCGCCCTGACTCGACCCGGTCCCATCGAGGCTGAGTACCGGGTTCGCACAGGAAAGCACGGCAGGCGCCCCGGCATACGCTACCGGCGCAGTCAGATTTTGAAGAACATTGACGCTAAAAAGCGCTTCACAATTATTGGCTGCGTTAAATACGCGGAGGGTATATTGTCCGGGCGCGTTTACCACCGGCGTCAGGGACGTTGCGCCGGACAGGATGTTTCCATTCGCTGTTGTCCAGTCATATTGGATGAATGGCCCGGCCGTAGAACCGGTACCAGTCAGCTGAATTTGCTGCACCACGCAGGTCAATTCTTCCGGCGCCTGTACTATGGCCGTCGGAACATTCGCATCCTTGTTCACCAAAACAGTGGAAGTGGCCGTGCAACCGTTCAGCGTATCCGTCACCAGTAAACTGTAGGTTCCCGGCGCGTCCACCACCGGTGATAACGTATTGGCCCCAGAGGCAATACTGCCATTGGCAGTCGTCCACAGGTAGCCGTACGCAGGTCCGGCGCTGCCACCGCCAGACAGGGTCACTATGGAGTTAGAACAGGTGATCAGGCCGGGAGGGCCAGCGCCGGCCAGCGGATGCACGGTATCTTGGGTAATCGCCACGGCAGCCAGTGCGGTGCAACCATTTTGAATATTGGATACCTGGAGCGTGTAGGTGCCGGGTTGGTTAACGGCCGGCGTCAGCATATTGGCCCCGGCCTGTATATTACCGCCTGCCGAGGCCGTCCAGGCGTACGTAAACAACGGCCCGGAGCTGGATCCGTTTCCATTCAAATTCAACACAGATTGCAAGCAATTTAAAACGGCTGCCGGTCCGGCATAAGCGACCGGAAGGACCAAGTCTGCCGGTACCAGCACATTCGAGATGGCTGTACAACCGTTCGAAGTATTGGTAATCAGCAACTCATATACGCCTGGCACATCCACCACAGGCGTGAGGGTATGAATACCGGAAACGATACCAGGTCCGGTCCAGGCGTAGGTATAAACCGCTCCCTGACTTGAAGCGGTAGCGTTCAAAACCATTTGCTTCACCACACAATTGAGCGTATCGGCCGTGCCGGCATTGGCTACCGGCAATCCGGCATCTGCCGTCACCGTGGTACTGGCGGAGGCTGTACATCCGTTCGCTGCATTGGAAACGACCAGTATGTAGACGCCAACAGCGCTCACCACCGGATGCAGCGTGCCTTGGCCGGAAACAATATTTCCAGCGCTTGTCGCCCAGTTGTAAACAAATCCGGCCCCTTCGCTCGACCCTGTACCGTCCAGCGCCACCGAGGTAGCCGTGCAGCTCAACACCCCGCCGGGGGCTGCCAGGGCTTGCGGGAGCGCGGTATTCTGACCCACCTCAACAGATGCAACGGCGGTACAACCGGTTTGCGTATTGATTACCGCTAGCTGGTAACTGCCCGGCGCATCAACAACCGGGCTCAACGTATTAGCGCCGGAAACGATATTGCCGTTTTGTGTGGACCACACATACGCGTATGGAGTTCCCTGGGATGAACCGGCGCCGTCGAGCGTGCTTTGTGGCGCTGCACAGGTAATGGTTTGCGCCGCTCCAGCGCTGGCGGTCGGGAAGGTTTGAGAAGTAATAACCTGAACCGAGGCCTGGCTGGTGCAACCATTTTCCACGTTGTAAACCGTCAATAGATAAGTACCCACCTGGTTGACCGTCGGGTTCAGGGTTAAGTTGCCACTAAGAATATTCCCGTTCACAGTCGTCCATTCATAAAAGAACGGGTAGCCGGATGAAGAGCCCTCCCCGTTCAGGGTAGTTTGAGGCAATTGGCAGGTAATGGAAGCCGCCGGCACTGCAGTGGCCACGGGCAGGGAAAAATCTTCGGTGACCGTTACGGAAGCGCTTGCCGTACAGGAATTGGCGGTATTGATGACCACCAGGGTGTAGGTTCCGGTTTCATCTACCTCCGGGTAGGGCGTGCCGTTTCCACTTACGATATGACCGTTTGCGGTAGTCCAAACGAAATCGATAGCATTGCCTTGCGTGGACGCACCCGCATCCAATTGCACGCTGCTGAAGGTACAATTCAGTTGTTGTGCCGGCAAAATCGTTGCATTGGGATAAATAATATTGTCATCTACAAAAACTTCGTCCGCATCGGTACAACCATTCGACGTGTTGGTCACGATCAGGGTATAAAAACCGTAAGCATTGACCACCGGGTTCATACTGCTTGCTCCGCTGACGATATTACCCGGATTACCCACCCATTGATAGGTTATGCCTGCTCCTGTGGAAGAACCGCTGCCACTCAGCTGAACGCTGGTTTGAACACAGGTGAGCTGATTATCATCCCCGGCAAAAGCGTTCGGCGCATTTTGATCCGCATTGATGTTCACGGTGCTTTGGGCCGTGCAGCCATTGGCCCAGTTGGTTACCAATAAGGTATACGCTCCCGGAGCGTCAATGACCGGGTTGAGCGTGTTTTCCCCGCTGACGATATTGCCATTGACGGTGGACCACTCGATAAGCAAGTTCGAGCCGTTGGAAGCGGATCCGTTCAGGGTTAGTTGGGCAATATTACAATTCAAGGTGGCCGGCGGGCCCGCATTGGCGGTTGGCGGCGTCAGGTTTTGAACCACTGTTACGCTGGCCGTAGCGGTACAACCGCTTTCGGTATTGGAAACGACCAGGTTGTAAGTGCCGGCCTGATTCACCGTCGGATAGGGCGACGTCGACCCACTGACAATATTACCGTTTGGCGTTGTCCAGCTGAATTGAATATTGCCGCCTTGCGTAGAGGCGCCGGCGTCCAGATCAATTTGCGGACTGTAACAATCGATCACGCCTGCCGGCAATATACTGGCCACCGGCTGATCGAAATTCGACGCAACGCTGACCACATCTTCATTGGTACATCCGTTGGCGGTATTGGTCACGACCAGGTAATAGGTGCCGGCCTCATTGATCGTTGGCGAATAGGTATTGGCGCCGCTAGGATAAAACCCGGATTGGCCGCCCATTGTACCGTAAATCCGGCGCCGGTACTGCCGGAGCCCTGCAATTGAAGGGTCGGGTGCAGGCAGTTCAGTTCCAGGGGAGGGCCCGCGTTTGCCTGCGGCTGATTGACGTTGCTGTTTACATTCACCGTGGCCGAGCTCGTGCATCCGTTGGTAGTGTTTGTCACGACCAGGGTATAGGTGCCGCCTGCATTGACCTGCGGATTCAGGGTATTGGCGCCGCTCACAATATTGCCGTTCGGGGTGGTCCATTCATACGTAAAATTGCCGCCCGTGCTGGAGCCATTGCCATTCAGGACCAAGGTTGGATTCTGGCAGGTCAGGGCGCCATTCGCGGTGGCAATGGCTACCGGAGGAGTAAGACTGGCGGTTACGCTCACACTTGCCGTTGCCGTACAGTTGTTGTCCGTGTTCGTTACCGTGATAGTATAAGTTCCGCCCTGGTTTATGGTCGGATTGGGGGTATTTCCACCGCCGACAATGCTGCCACCACCTCCGGCTGCCCACTGATAGGTAAAATTGCCACCTTGGGAAGAGCCGCTGGCATCCAGGTCTATTTCGGGCGTGTTGCAATCCACGACTCCTGGCGGGGCGATGGTTGCCGTCGGCGGATCGACGTTTCCGCTCACGGTGACGCTTGCTTCGGCCGTACAACCATTATTATTATTCACCGCGGCAAGGGCGTATACGCCGGCCTGATTGATTTGTGGGGTAAGGGTGTTGGTACAACAAACGAAATTTCCACCCACTGTACTCCAGGTGAATGTAAAGCCGGCGCCGGTGGACGTCCCAGCGCCGTTGAGCGTAAGCGTCGGAGTAGTACACCCAATACTACCCGGAGTATTAATATTTACATCGGGAGGCGTATTATTTTCCACCACCGTTACGGAAACGGTATTGGTGCACCCGTTCTCGCTATTGGTGACCGTCAGGGTGTACGTTCCCCCGGCATTGACCTGGGGCTGCAAGGTGGTTTCACAACAAACGATCCCCGGGCCGCTCCACGCATAATAAAATTGCGATCCGGTGGAAGATCCCGTGCCGTTGATCGTAATTTCTGTATTGGTGCAGGTGATTTGACCTGGTGGGGCAGCAACGGCAGTCGGCAAAGTAGTGTTGACTGTGATGGTCACCGTGGCCGTAACCGTGCAATTGTTATCGTCCGTAACCGTCACCGAGTAGGTGCCGCCGGTATTGAACGTCGGATCCTGGACCGTCGAGCCGTTGTTCCAATTGTAGGAATAATCCGGAGAACCGCCGCCGACTTCCAGGTCGGCATCGCCTGCCGGGTTATTGCAATCGATATTGGTGGAGCCGGCGATGGTGGCCGTGAGCAGTGGCGGCTCCGTCAGGGTTACGGTTTCTTCGGAGGTGCAACCCTGGCTGTTGGTGGCTGTCACGGTGTAGGTTCCCGGCCCTAGTCCGGTCAGGTTTGCCGCCGAAGCGCCGGTATTCCAGCTATACGTGAAACCGGAGCCTCCGGTAGCCGTCGCCTGAATGGAGCCGTTATTGGCATTAAAACAGGTTGGATCGTTTGCGGCGGCGCTCAGATTTACGGTGATTTCATTGAGTGTTGCGGAACCGGTGGCCGAGCCGGTACAGCCATTCAGGGTGCTCACACTGACCAGGGAATAGTTGCCCGGATTGTTAACCGTATACGTAACCGGGCTGGAAGTAAAAGTTTGGGTTTCATTGGAACCGTTATTATTTATGACCACCTCCCAGGGGCCGACCCCGGTCAGGGCGATGGTCAGGTCAACGGAACCGGGGACGCCAGCGCAAAAAGTGCCCGTTCCGGACAGTACAGCCGTAGGCGCCGGTTCGAGTGTGACGGTGGCCGATGCCGTGGCTGTGGTACCGCAGTGATCCGTGACGGTAACCGTGTAGGTGTTTGTACCCGGTGTGGTGATGTTGATGGACGGCGAAGTGGCTCCGGTGTTCCAGTTGTAGGTAAGCGGCGGCTGACCCGAACTAATCAGCGTTGGCGCCAGGGAGGTGCTGGACGATCCGCACAATTCCAGGTCCTCCATTTCGATTTCCAGAGGAGGCTTGTCGTTAATTAAAAAGGTAAACTGCGATTGTGTACAAGAGCATGGATTATCCAGGGAAATAATGATAGTTTCCTGGCCCTCTGCCAGCAAATCGGCGTACACGCTTACCGGTATTTGAATTTCTGTTTGGCCGGCCGGGATGGTGAAAGTCGTAGCCAGCTGTTCGTAATCGAGTCCCGGAGTAGCGGTACCGGTTATGGTTATGTTAAACGTCAATTCCACGTTTACATCGCCACTTCCGCGAATAAACTTGATAAAACCGTTGTCACAACCTTCAATAACAAAGTTTTGGCCGGCCGGATACACGGGTTCGGCCTTTACCTGACCACCAGCTTCGAAAGAATTGGCTTTCAGAAAGACCGCCGAAAACAGCAAACCGTCGGCAATATCGGCAATCGCCAGTTTGATATGATAGGTAGAGCAGGGGATCAGGCCTGTAGCGGTAGCGGTCAGCACGGTAGTCCAGCCGTCCAGCGCACATTCTGCGCTGCAACAGGCGCCAACCGCCTGGCAGGGATTGTTGGTATTGTTGTTCACATAATAGGCCGTATTCGTCTGGTGGTTGACATTATTGATGGCCACCGGCGTAGTGGTGGCAGGGATAAGGGCAATGTTTTGGTTACCGCTTATGCCCGGACCACTGATAAAAAAACCGAAGACGTCGTTGTAGTTTGTTCCAACGTATTCGCAATATTCTTCCGAGCCAAAAACGTAGTCGAACTGAACGGTTTCCGCTGTCGGTTTAAAATCAAATTCCAGGCGCACAACGTCCCACTGGTCGCCGCCGGTCAGGGTAGCCAAATCGCCGTCGTTGGCGCTATTTTGGTTAAATCCGGCGGTATTCGCGGAGGTATTCGCGGAGTTATTCGGCCCCGGCAGGCTGGCGACGTTGCCGGTGGCTAAAACCACCCCGCCGGCCAACCCAATATTTGTCGTGCCATTGGCAAATGTCCCGCGGGAGTTGGTCGGGCCCGTCGACGTCGGGTTGCTTACATCAAAACAATTTCCACCGATGAGCGTATTGGTCACCAGAGTGGTGGCTGTTCCGCCGGGGCTTATCGTCAGATTGGCCATGCCCAACTGCTCCAATTGCTGCATAAATTTTTCCAAAAACACACTGGCCTCCGGGCAATCCGTACACCCGACCGATAAGAAACCGGGTTCGGTTCCGCTCCAGGAGGGAAATTCAGCCTGTAACACAAAATCCATACATGCAGCGGTAGCTACAAACAGGCGGTGCTGGGGCCGGTCCGCGCGCGACATGCGCCGGGCAGGCGCATCGAGAGCCGGGTCGGCCAGTGAAAGCCGTAAGGGTATTTTTAGCCCGGGAATGGCCGGCACAGCCACCATGGAATAGGTAGTGCCCGGTATTAACCCGCACAGCTGTATTCTGTTTTCTCCCGGCGCTATTTCGAAGGGAACCCGCTCCCGTTGACGCTGAAGCTCTAAGGAAACTGGCGTTTGAGCAAACAGCGTGGGGAAAAGGAAAAAAACAGGAGCAAGCAGGAGCAGCGTTTTGCTATGTTTCATAAGGCGAATTTATCAATGTTTTGCAAAGCTGCACCACTGCCGCACATTCGCAAAATAAAAGTGTCATCTTCTGGCTGTACTTCAAAATTTTTTCATACCACAACGCAACACCCGGTGAAATCCATTACCCGGAGGATTTTACCGGATACCTTCCAGGTCCTGGCTGTAAATCATATTTTTGCCCACTAAACGAGCACCGCATCACCATGGCCCGAACCGGCAATAAAAAAAATACAGATCAAACCCCCGTCGTCACGCCGTTGATGGCGCAATACAACCAGGTAAAGGGGAAATACCCCGATGCCTTGTTGTTGTTCAGGGTAGGCGATTTTTACGAAACATTTGGGGCGGATGCCATAAAAACATCCACGGCACTTGGCATAACCCTGACCAGCCGAAACAACGGCGGTTCGGATATCGAACTGGCCGGCTTCCCCCATCATGCCCTCGACCTGTACCTCCCGCGCCTGGTTCGCGCGGGGTTCCGGGTCGCCATTTGCGAACAAATGGAAAAACCAGTGCCCGGCAAGGTGGTGAAACGCTCGGTAACAGAAGTGGTAACGCCGGGGGTCACCACTGACGACGCCCTGTTGGTGCACAACCAAAACAATTTCCTCGCCACCCTGGCTTTCGGCAAAAACGACCGCTTCGGCGTAGCCTTTCTCGACGTCAGCACCGGTGAATTTTTTATTACGGAAGGCGACACTGTGACGATGGACAAATTGTTCCAGAGTTTCAAACCGGCTGAAGTGGTATTGCCGAAAAGCCGGATCAAGGAATTTACCGCGTTCTTCGGCGACAAATTTTACACCTTTACCCTGGAAGACTGGATATTCACCTACGATTTCGGGCGTGAAAAACTGCTCCGACATTTCCAAACCTCCGGGCTCAAAGGATTTGGTATCGAAGAGCTCGAGCTCGGTCAGGCAGCAGCCGGCGCGGCGCTGCACTACCTGGCTGCCACCGAAAATACCCAGCTGGCGCACATCGGCAGCATCAGCAGGCTCCAGACGGATAAATTTGTCTGGCTGGACCGGTTCACCATTCGCAACCTGGAACTCGTCGCGTCCAACCACGAAACCGGTACGTCCCTGCTCCAGGTTCTGGACCATACCATCAGCCCAATGGGCGCCCGGATGTTGAAAAAATGGGTGTTGTTGCCCCTTACCAGCCTGCAACAAATCCAGGAACGCCATGACGCCGTCGATTTCTTTGCTGGAAACCAGGATTTTGTGGCCCAGCTGGAGCCCCATATCCGCCATATCGGCGATCTGGAGCGCTTGATGAGCAAAACGGCCGTTGGCAAAATCAATCCGCGAGAAGTGATGCAACTGCGCCGGGCCCTGATGGCGATCGACCAGGTCAAAAAAATGCTCAGCCCGGCGGCGCTGGGCACTTCCGCTGGCGCGCTGCTACGCCTGGGCGAAGGGCTCAATCCATGCCATACCCTGCTCGAACGGATCGAGACCGCCATCGCCCCCGACCCGCCAACCGATGTGCGCAAAGGCGGCGCCATCGCCGATGGCGCTTACCCCGAACTGGATGACCTGCGCCATATCATCCGGCACAGCCGCGACCTCCTGCTCGAATTACAACAACGCGAAACCGAACGCACCGGAATTCAAAGCCTCAAGATCGGGTTCAATAATGTTTTTGGTTACTACCTCGAAGTAACCGCCAAATGGAAGGACCGCGTCCCGGCCGACTGGACCCGTAAACAGACCATTGCCAACGGCGAACGGTTTATTACGCCGGAGCTGAAGGACCTGGAAAGCAAAATCCTGGGCGCCGAGGAAAAAATCCTGGAACTCGAAGAACGTTTATTCCGCGAACTGGTGGAAGAAGTGGGCGCGTATATCGCACCCGTTCAGCACAACGCCCAGATTATTGCCCGGCTCGATTGCCTGCTTTCCCTTGCCCGGGTAGCCGTCCGGCAACACTACGTCCGGCCGGAAATGGACGAGTCATTATCCCTGGAAATAAAAGATGGCCGTCATCCGGTCATCGAAACACAGCTGCCCGTCGGTGAAACGTATATTCCCAACGATGTTTACCTCGACAATGAAACTGTACAAATTATCCTGATCACCGGGCCGAATATGTCGGGCAAATCTGCCTTGTTGCGCCAAACCGCGCTGATCGTACTCCTGGCCCAGATGGGCAGCTTCGTTCCGGCATCGGCCGCGCGGATCGGATTGATCGATAAGGTATTTACCCGCGTTGGCGCCAGCGACAATATCAGCGGCGGAGAAAGCACCTTATGGTCGAAATGAACGAAACGGCCCTGATTATGAACAACATCAGCGATCGCTCGCTCCTTTTACTCGATGAAATCGGCCGCGGCACCAGCACCTACGACGGGATCTCCATCGCCTGGAGCATCGCCGAATACCTGCATGATAACGGCCGGGCAAGGCCCAAAACGCTCTTCGCCACGCACTACCACGAAATGAATGAGCTGGCCGACCAACACGAGCGTATCCACAATTACCACGTCAGTACCCGGGAGGTCGGCCACCGGGTGATCTTCCTCCGCAAACTCAGCCCCGGCGGCAGCAACCACTCTTTCGGCATCCATGTAGCCCGGATGGCCGGCATGCCCCAAACGGTGGTCGAACGCGCTACGGATATCCTCCATACCCTCGAAGCGCAATCCGTAGATGGCGGGCGAAAAATGGAAACAAAAACGGAAGGGACAGAAACTACTACGGCAGAAAAGCGACTCGCACCAACTGAATTGAAACAACGCGTTAAAAACATACAGCCGCAAATGCAACTTCAAATTTTCGACGCCGATGCCTATACCCGCAAGATCCGGGAAGAACTCCTGGCCTTGGACCTGAACACCATGACCCCTATGGACGCCCTATGGAAACTGAATGAGTTGCGCAAAATCGCAGAAAAGAAATAAACAGCCGGCCGGAAAGGTCGCGGGAGCCGGCTTTTGTCCTTTTAACATTCAGCTGCGTTGATATTGCGTACATTTGATTTTTGTCAAAAAGTTGCGTTTCAAATCAGGCATAGAATTAGCATTAGTAACCCCGACACGCCGACTAGCGGTTTTAATACAAATGAACAGACACACTCCCTTTCCGATTGCAGGACGGATTTTCCGGTGGTTGATTCCTGTTTTTTTTCCCAGCTTTTTACTCGCCCAGCCTGGATTTACCATGATCAGGGGCCAGGTTACGGATGCAGAAACCCGGCAACCGGTACCATTTGCCGGTATTGGCGTTCCGGAAACGGGCGCCGGCGCCCGCGCCGACGCCGAAGGCCGGTATGAATTGCACACCCAACAACAGTTCCACGAATTGCGCATCACCGCCCTCGGTTATCAACCTCAAACCGTACCCGTCAAGCCCGGCACGGCTCAAACGATTGATATAGCCCTGGCCCCGGAAAACACGCGCCTGGAGGAAGTCATCATCAAGCCCGGCAAGTACCGCAACAAAAACAACCCCGCGGTCGAACTGATCAAACTCGTGGTTGCCCACCGCGATGAAAACCGGGTGGAAAACCTGCAAACCTTCCGGGAAGAGCAGTACGAAAAAGTTATCATAGGGTTCAGCAACCTTTCGGAAAGGCTAAAAGGCAAAAAAACACTGCGCAGCATCCGGTTCCTGCTGGACAACGTGGATACTACCAAACTGGACGGGCTCAGCGTTGTGCCGGTATTTTTACAGGAAAATATACAGGACCTCGTCTTGCGCGCCGAACCCCACAGCCGCAAACTACTGGTCCGCGCCAGCCAGTCGGTGAAGTTTCCAGGTTATCTCGAACAGGAAGGCATCAACAAGGCCCTGCGGTATTTGAACCAGGAAGTCAATTTATACGATAATTACGTAGTTCTGCTCACGGATCATTTCCTGAGCCCTGTTTCCAATCTCGCCCCGATGTTTTACCGCTATTATCCGATGGATACCCTCGAAGTCAGCGGCATTAAAGTGGTGCGTTTGGCCTTTTTCCCGCGCAACAAAACCGATATGCTACTGCAGGGGGACCTGTACATCGCCCTCGACAGCACCTACCCTGTGGTACGCGCTACGTTTGGCGTCAACCCCGAAATCAACCTCAATTGGGTAAAAAGCCTTGAATTGCAGCAAAATTTTCAACGCCTGCCCTCCGGAAAATGGTTTTTAGCTTACGAAGACTACCGTATGGATTTTGGGCTTGGGCAAAAAGGCGCCGGATTGTTCGGCCAACGCCTGGTATCGCACCGGGAGCCGCTCATCAATACTCCCTTGCCCGATTCGCTTTTTCAAAAACAATATGCCGACGTCGTTTACCTGCCGGGAGCGACGCGAACGGATACCGCGTACTGGGCTGGCGCGCGGCATTTTTCACTCAATGGCGCCGAAGCGGCTACATATGGCAACATGGACAGCCTGCAAAATACCCGGCTGTTCAAAAACACCGCCCGGGCCCTGCTCCTAGCTTCCATCGGTTATGTAAACGCCGGGCCACATTTCGAAATCGGCCCGATCAATACGTTTTATGCATTTAACCCCGTCGAAGGAAACCGTTTTCGAATGGGCGGCCGCACATCTTCCAGCCTCAGCAAACGGTTTAATGTGGATGCATACACCGCATACGGCTTGTCGGACCAACGCTGGAAGTTTGGCGCCGCCGTCACCCTGGCCCTGCGGGGCACCGCTTGCAATCAATTCCCCATCAACTTATTGCGGATAAAATACCAAAAGGATGTCCGTATTCCCGGTCAGGAGCTGGCGCAAGGACAGACCAATAACCTGTTCACGTCCTTTGTCCGGGGCGTCAATGATAAATTTGTGTATTACAACCGGTTCGGTTTCGAACATGAGCGCGAGTTCCAAAACCATTTTTCCTATGCCGTCGGGTTGGAGCAGCAAACACAACAGCCGGCAGGAGCGCTGCGCTTCGATCCGGTGGACGTCGGGCAGGCCGTAAACGACCCGCTGACCACCACAAAAGCTTATGTCCGGCTGCGCTATGCCCCGGGCGAGAAGTTTTTCCAAACGGCAACCTACCGGCAAACGATCGACGTCAACTATATCGCGACACTGCACTATGCCCGCGGGATTGACGGGTTTTATGGCGGTGAATATAATTTTCAGGAAATCCGGGCCAGCTTCTACAAATTCTCCAATTTGCCGCCCATCGGCTACAACTACCTCTACCTGGAAGCCGGCGGCGTTTTTGGCAAAGTCCCCTACCCCTTACTGACCATCCACAGGGCCAATCAAACCTACGTTTATCAGTTGTATTCCTACAACCTGATGAACTTTATGGAATTTATCAGCGACCGGTATATCGCGTTGAACATGGACCACAACTTTTACGGATTTTTTTTGAACAAGATCCCGCTGATCCGAAAGCTGAAGCTCCGCGAAATGATCACCCTCAAAATTTTGTACGGCGCTATTACGCCGACCAACCGGCCCTACGAAGGATCGGGACTGTACCGGTTCCCGGCCTACCCCGACGGTTCGCCAATCACCTACACGCTGGAAGCCAAACCGTACGTGGAGGCCAGTATCGGAATCAGTAACCTATTCAAGGTGCTTCGGATCGACCTGGTGCGCCGGTTTTCCTATCTGGATCATCCGGGCGCGCCGAAATATGGCGTTCGCGGGATGCTTCAACTACAGTTTTAACGCCCCTGCCACCAATCCTTTGCGGGTGGATTTTCAGACACGCGCCGGGTAAAGAAATTGTAAAGCCGGTATTCCACCCCAGGTTTTGCTAATTTTGCGGCTATGCAACCTACGCTGTCAGTCGTTATCTGCGTTTTTAACGAGGAAGACAATATCGAACCGCTGGTCAGGCAGTTGGACCAGCATTTGTGCAATTATGATCATGAATTGGTTTTTGTGGACGACGGCTCCAGCGACCAGACGCTTTCCCATCTGAAAAATTTGAAACACCCCAGGCTCCGGATTGTAGAATTCCGGCGCAATTTCGGGCAAAGTGCAGCCTTGGCCGCCGGCATCGAATATGCCCGGGGCGAATGGATCGCAACGATGGATGGCGACCTTCAAAATGACCCCAGCGATATTCCGCGGATGTTGGAAATTGCCCGTGCACACAACCTGGACATGGTGGCCGGCATCCGGCAAAAACGCCGGGATGGAATGTTCCTGCGCAAAATTCCAAGTAAAATAGCCAACTGGCTTATCCGGCGCACTTCCGGCGTGTATTTGCACGACTATGGCTGCACCCTGCGCGTATTTCGCGCCGAGCTGGCAAAAAGCCTTGGACTATACGGCGAGCTCCACCGTTTTATCCCCGTTTTGGCACACCTCGAGGGCGCCCGCATGGATGAAACCCCCGTTCGGCACCACGCCCGGAAACACGGCAAATCAAAATACGGTATCGGCCGCACGATGCGTGTTGTGAGCGATTTATTGCTCATTTTGTTTTTAAAACGATTCCGGCATAAACCGATGCACTTGTTTGGCGGCTGGGGCGTGTTGTCGCTCTGCGCCGGAAGTATGATTCTCTTGTATTTGCTCCTGGAAAAAATGATGGGCCATGATATCTGGGGCAGACCCTTGCTGATGTTGGGCGCCGTGCTGTTCATGGCGGGACTTCAGCTGATCGCACTGGGCATTCTGGCGGAGTTGCAGGTGCGTACCTACTATGAAGCACAGGACAAAAAACCGTACCGCATCCGGCACATCCACCAGCCGCAGTTGCAGGAAGCCTGAATTGTAACAAATGAATTGGAAAACCGCATTAAAAGCCTGCTTGTCGGCTCTGATCCTGTATCTGGTCATCCGCTCCATCGACACCCGGCATTTACTGGAAGTGTTCCGGCGGGTCAACCCTGTATGGCTGGCCTGGGCCGCAGGCTGGTTTGTTTTCTCCAAAATACTGGGCGCTTTTCGCTACAACGATCTGTTGAAAACAGATCATATCCGGCTCAAGGACCGCCAACAACTGCAACTCTATTGGCTGGGCATGTATTACAACCTGCTGCTTCCGGGCGGCATCAGCGGCGACGGATACAAAATCAAAGTACTGATGGACGCCTTTAAGCGGCCTTTCCGGCGTTTGTTCTCCATTACCTTGTACGACCGGATTTCCGGGGTGATTGCCCTGGCTCAGTTAGCGCTCCTGCTGGCGTTGGCTATAGCCCAATTACAAGCCTGGACCGGGCTCCTGGCGGGAGTTTTTGTCTTCAGTATACCGGCATCAAAAATTCTGTTCGACCGCATGGTCGGGGCTGGCAGCCGGATTTGGGCGCACACCAGCCTCCAGTCGCTTGGCGTGCAATTGACGCAGTCCATCGCCATCCTTGGGATCATTTTTGCTCTCCGGCAGCCGGAACAATGGCTGGGCTACTCCCTGGTATTCCTGGTTTCCTCCGTGGTAGCGATGTTACCGTTCACCATTGGCGGCGCCGGCGCTCGTGAGCTAACCTTTTTATGGGGCGCCCGCATATTGGATCTGAACGCCGAACACGCCGTAGGGATCGCCTTTATTTTTTACCTGGTCTCCACGGCCGTTGCATTATATGGAATGCGGTACAGTTTTTCCCAAATTATTCCTTCAATAGGCAATCATACGTCATGACTGTTCTTGTCACCGGCGGCGCCGGCTTCATCGGTTCACATCTTTGCGCATCGCTGTTACGCGATAATTTCAAGGTTATTGCTCTCGATAATTTGGACCCTTTTTACGATCCGGAAATTAAAAAAAACAATCTGGCGATGCTGGCATCCTGGCCGGCGTTTCACTTTAATGAAGGCGATATCCGCCAACGCCGGGTGTTCCGGGAGATTTTTACCCAAAATGCAGTGGATGCCGTTGTCCACCTCGCCGCCAAGGCAGGAGTACGGCCATCCATTCTCCAGCCGGCAGACTATTTCGACGTCAATGTCAACGGCACGGTCCAGCTGCTGGAAGCGATGGCGGAAGCCCGCGTGCCGCGCCTGATCTTCGCCTCTTCCTCCTCCGTGTACGGCAACCAGGAAAAAATTCCCTTCACTGAAACAGACGACGTTAGCCAGCCCATTTCACCCTATGCCGCCACCAAACGCGCCGGCGAACTCATGACCTATACTTATCACCATTTGTATGGCATCGACGTGGCCTGCATGCGGCTGTTCACGGTGTACGGGCCGCGCCAACGCCCCGATCTGGCGATCCATAAATTTGCCCAATTGGCCCTCGAGAACAAACCCATTCCGCTCTACGGCGATGGCCAGACCAAACGCGACTATACTTTTGTCGCCGACATTATACGTGGTATCCGGCAGGTCCTGGCCTTGCCAGGGCTGGGGTATCAAATTTTCAATTTGAGCAGCGGGACGCCCGTAACCCTGCTCGAAATGGTGCATGCCCTCGAATTCGCCCTGGGCCATCCGCTCCGAATTCAGTTTTTAGAGAAACAGGCCGGCGATGTGGAACAAACGTTTGCGGATATTACAAAGGCGCAGGCATATTTCAATTATACGCCCCAGGTCCAATTGCAAGAAGGCGTCCGGCAATTCGTCGATTGGTTTTCCCACCAGCACCTCTAATTCCGGACAAAGATCAACAACGTGATATCCGGATAATCGGTATAAAACGTATCGACCGGCGGGCGTCCGAAAAGGCGGTTTGCAGCAGGCACCTGTTTGGGATTTACAAAATAGAGCGCATCCGGCCGGGTCGGGTCGATTGTATTTTGTACGATATACCCCAACTTCTCCGTCATATAAAACGACGCTGGCTCGCGAATCTCCGAGCGGCCATAAGTGTACCAGGTTCGGTCCGGGTATTTAACCACCAGATCCCGCACGGCACGCCGCGCTATCGAGGTGTTGTTTTCGTGGTGGCGGGTGGGCAAAATAATCAGGTCAAAAGCAATACGGGCGACGAGCAGGCTCAGCATTATCCAGTATAAATACCGGCCTCTATCGGCCCAATAACACCCGGCCAGTACCGCCAGCGCCGAACCAAAAGTCAGCGACAACGGCCAAATACCGGCTAAAAAATTGACTTCCTTTACCCACGGCATGACAAAAAATGCCAGCGGCAGCAATACCGCCAGACCACCCAGAACCGCATGAAACGCGCGGAAACGCCAGGCGTTCACTTCGCGGTCCTGCTCCATCAGGTAATAACTCATCACCGTAAACAACGGGATAAACATCAACAAATAGCGCGCGTATACCTGTACCGAGCTCCAGTAAATGGGCAGGTTAACCGCTAACAGTACAAAATGAAAAAAAACAAACCGGTTTTGGCGAAGACGCGCCCAAAACCGGCGATCAAACCAGGCGAAAATGAGCAGGGAAAAGGGCAAAAAATGATAGACAGCATCGAACGGGAATTTAAAAATATGGATGATGGTTTGCCCCCAGCCAAACACCACGGCCGTACGCTTTACGGATTCCTGCAATAAATTCGGCAACAATACTTCCAATGGGCGGTATTGTGCATACACGCCAAAATAAATTGCCAAAACAACCAGGGCCAGCAGCCCGCCCCAGAGGTGCTGCAGGGAAAAAAATAGCCGCCATTGCCTCCAAAAAACCAAACCCGCAGTAAGCGACAAACCCTGAAAAACCAGAGCGGGCATGCCTTTTAGCAAAAAACCTGCTGCCATGAGCGCATAACTGACCAGAAACATTCGTTGCCATTGCCCGCGCGCGCCGTAAGAATACATGCTCATAAAAAGCGCATAGATCACCACCGAAAAGGTTGTATCGATCAGACCAAGCATCGAATCGTATATCAGGAAGCGCCCGCTCAAAATGGTCATCATGGCCGCTAAAAAGGCGAACGCATCGCCAAATTCGCGACGGGTAAACCGGAATACGAGCCAACCATACACAGCCAGGGCAATAACCGTGACCAGGCGGGACGGGAATTCGCCGAAATAGCCGAATAATTTATAAAAACAAAGCAGTATCCAGTTAAACAGCGGCGGTTTATTGATGTACGGCGCGCCGTGAAGGGTGGTGGCGATATAATTGCCGGACAGGTCCATCTCCAATGCCACCAATGCCCGGATGGCTTCATCGCCGTTCAATGCGGCTACGCCTAAATTCAGGAGATGCGCTGGTAAAAACAGCATTAATATACATAAAACTAGGTAGCGCGTAGGAACTGCACGAAGGGCTTGCAGGAGACCGGACATGAAATTAGAATAGTTTAGAGCGATTCGCAGGTATTACAAACCGGGGGCGACTCTTTTTTCCCGCAGCCGGCGCCACATACTCAACGCCAACCCGAACAGCATGAGTATCGACCCGGCCCATACCAGGTTAATGCCGGGAAAAACGATGGCCTCCAGCACGATGTAATCGGATCGGGGCGCATTTGCAGCTATTTCCAAGGGTATTTTACGCTGATCCATAGACGCTTGCGCCATAGCGATCGTCAGGATGCCCTTCTGTGGGTCTATATTTTCAAACCGGAAATGCAGGCCGAACAAGGCAGCTTCATCTTTCAGGCTGAACGGTTGGTTGGCTCGGATCAGGTACACCGGGCTGGCCTTGGCCGTCCGGCCGTCCGGGGCTGAAATTTCCAGATCAGCTGCTACGGCTATATCGTTGGGCTCGGGTGCATAATTCGGATGCCGGATATCCCGGTTGGCCTTGGCGAACCGGATTTTATATCCTTGAAAATCGACCGTTTGCCCCTCTTTCATCGGCACGTTTTGATACGGCAGTTCTTCCTCCATGGCCAGCCACTGCCGCATGGAGGCCTCCGTCAGCCGAATCCGCAGCTGCAGCTGGCCAACACCGGCCGGAAGCGTGAAGCCGCCTTGCCGCGGCCGGATGTAGAGCATGGGGGCTGCCGGATAGCCAAGCGTGTCTTCCAGGGCATAAGCCCGCAGGTTCAGGCCGAATGCCAAATCGCCTTTTTCAGGCTTGTATTCCGGATGCGCCGGCTGTTTGGTATAACCATCCAGGACAAGGTAGTGTTTGCGGGTAAAAATAGTGTCGCCCACCGCCGCTTCGTATGGTTCGAAACGCAGGCTGTCTTCCTGCGCACGCGCAAACTCGGGGTCCAATTCCGCTTTGGGCAAAGACGATACATGGGTAAAAATATCGTGCGTCAGGTAGTGCTTCGTCGAAGGGTTGGAGGCTACCACTTCTGTAAACTGCCGGTTATACATCACATTTGGTTGCAGCACAAACGTTTCGTCCGTATACGCGCCCTGCGCATCGCGTTTTTTAAACCGGACGGAAAACGTGCGGGTTTGCCGTTCGACCGTATCCTTCAGGTAAGTTGCCTCAAAATTGCCCTGCATCGGCATGGGCGCCTCCTTCAACAACAGAATATTCTTGTTTAGATCGTCATTACCCAGGCCTTCAATCAGGCCTTCCATCGCGAACGCATTCGATGAAATCCAGGCTTTATTCAGGCCGGTACCCAAAATACCCAATACCAGCGCCCCGAAGCCGATATGGGAAAATGCCGATCCGGCCAGTTGGAGATTGCCTTTAATAAAAGTAATGATATAGTTCAGGTTTGCCGAAAGGGTAAACATGGCAGCAAACAGCAAGGCGTAATACTGCCAGGCATGAATATTCAACCACCAGGCATTCAGCGCCGAAAGGGCTATCCCCGCCCCGGCGGCAATCAACACCTGCCGCACAAAATTTTTCATCCAAACCCGCTCATTGCGTTCGCCGTACCGCAGCCATTGGGCAATGCCCGTCAGCGCGCCGATAAACACCGCAATCCACAACTGGTAACGGTTGTGGTGTTCAACGGGGTCTTTTAACGCCGCGCCGACGTAATCGGGGTTGATCCATTGCATCAATTTGTTCCATACGGGCAGCGATGTGGCGCCGGTGATCAGGACGGCAGAAAAAAACAATACCAGCGCGCCAATAAACATCCAGAATTCCCGCGACGCGCCCCCTTCTTCCTTGCCGGCATCCGGCACGGACTTCCACCGGGAAAACCACAACACCAGTCCCAGCAACGAAAAGACGGCCATGAATAAAACTAGCTGAATCCCGAGGCCCATTTCCGTAAAGGCATGCGCCGAGGTGTCACCCAGGATTCCACTCCGGGTCAGATACGTGGAATACAACACTAAAATAAAGGTGATCAGGTAAAAGGCATAGGTGCTGCGAATGGAATACCCGGTGTTCCGGGCAATCAGGTTGGTATGAATACCCGCCACTAGCGTGATCCAGGGAACCAGGGAAGAGTTCTCCACGGGGTCCCAGGCCCAATACCCGCCAAACGACAGCGCTTCATACGCCCAGGCGCCTCCCATCAGAATACCCGTGCCCAGGATGGCGCCGGAAAACAACGACCACGACAGCGCCGGCTTGAGCCAGTCCTTGTGCTCACGCAGCCATAAGCCGGCAACTGCGTACGAAAAAGGAACAATAGTAGACGCAAAGCCTAAAAACAAAGTGGGCGGGTGAATAGTCATCCAATAGTTCTGTAATAATGGATTTAGGCCGTTCCCCTTTATTTGCGTCAGATAGTCCGCTTGTGCAAAAACAGGCGCGTCCATCGTCTGGCGCAGCAGGTCGAACGGGCTGGCACCAAATCGAAAATCGCCGAAATAGAGGCCAAGAATCATCGAGGCAATAAACACCTCTGCCAGTGCAAGCAGGGTTAGCACGGGCGCTTCCCAGCGCCCGGCGCGTAGAATGAGCGCCACGCCAAGCACGATATGCCAGAAACTCCAGAGCAAAAAACTACCTTGCTGCTCCTTCCAGAATGCCGAAAAGGTATATTGAAACGGCAAATCGTCCGACACATTCGCCCAGGCATACTGATACTCGTAGTATTTCCGGACCAGTATATAAAACAAGGTGCCGATAACGCCCAAAGTTGCCATTCCATGCAACAGGAAGGCAAAGCGGCCAAGGTTGCGCCACCCGGCGTACTCTGGCAACTCCCGCCGGCGGGTAGCCAGAAAATAAGAAACACAAGCCAAAAGAGCGGCAACAAAGGAGAAAACCACAAAAAAGTGTCCCAACTTGCCGGGAAGAAGGTGCTCGCCAATATATTCCATGTGTGCGTTGCTTAGGAAGCGCAAAATTAACCGGATTGGCAGCAAGTAGGTTTCATCAACCCATTAAGTTCTGATAAAGTGCCGCATCATCAGCCCTTTTCCGAGCGGACGTATACTTCCTGGTCTTTGTATTTTGACGGGCATTTGAGCAGCATATCGGCCGCCATAAACGTTTCGCCCTCCATTTGACCGGTCAGAACAACCTGTTCCGAACGCTCGAAATCTTGCGGTTTGCCGGCGCGCAACACCACTTTTCGCACCTCGCCGGCGCCATCGCGCAAATAAAAGGCGAGGTAATTGGGGTCCTTTTCCGGGTTGTATTCCACCGGTTTGTCTTTCACCAGCTGCCCTACCAGCTTTACCCGGTCGCCACTTTGCACCGCTTGCTTGAAATTGGCATACGTGGTCACATCCTGACTGGCAGAGATCAAAATTCCGATGGCAACGGCAACCACGGCAATAGCAATGATATGGGCGCGTTTCATAAATTATTCTTTTGGCACAAAATTACGACGCACGGAAAATTTGTGGGTATGATTTTTGTAAAACGTTTCAAGATCGCTTCTTGTTTCGGTTAAAAGTGTACACGGGGTCATCCTCGCTTCCCGCCAAACGCCTACATTTGCAAAAGGTATCCGCTCATACCAAAAACCGGTCCGACATGTTGCGTCCTGCTCCGCTGTGCCTGCTGCTGTTCCTGGCAGCAGGAAATATACCCCTGGTGGCCCAAGCCCAGGCAGACTCGCTTGCGCTAAGCCTGAATCTTATACTGGACCTGGTGGAGGCAGACAATTATGAAGAAGCGCAGCTGGAAGCAGTTCAACTCCTTGATTATCTACATCGCCAGCACCAGACCTGTCCGCCGGAAGCCATACCGCTGTTGTCGGGCATTTACCAGCACAACAAAGACAAAAAAAGTGCGCTCCTCTTTTTCGGTAAGGTCGGGCAGGATGCCCGGCGCGAACCGGATCCGGCGATCCGGGCCCGCGTGTTGGAGGCGCTTGCTTCGGCCTATCAGGCGTGGGAACAACCCGCAGAAGCGCTGGTTTGCCTGCAACAACTGGTTGAAGCCCGGGATACGCTGGCCGAACATATCCGGCTGGCCGCTACCAGGGCCCTGCAGGAAAAAATCGATTCCCTGGCAACCGTACAGCGCCTCGAAAAAACAGAACATGCCCGGTACGTTCTGCTCGAACGCAAACAGCTGTTGGCATTGCTTGGAGGCGGGCTGGCTATTTTTTTAGCCTTGCTCCTGTTTTACTGGAAAACAACCGCCCGCTGGCGCAAACGCCTGGCAAAAAAAGAATTGGAAAATGAGTTTCTCCGTTCCGAACGCTTTACCTCCACCTTGCCTGCTGAACCGGTTTTAATGGCGGAGGCTAAAGTGGATATCCCTTTGGCAGATAGCGCCTCCTCTTTCCGGCCAGACAATCACCGTCCGGAAAAAACCGCCCTGATCATCGAACCCAACCGCCAGATAGTCCTGTATATCAAATCGCTGCTTTCTGACCGTTTTGAAGTAGAAACTGCCAGTTCGGCCAACGAAGGCTTGTTGGCGGCCTCCAATCAACTGCCCGACCTGATCGTATGCGATGCCGTACTCAATGGCAAAACGGGTATCGATGTCGTTCGGCAAATCAAACTCTCCGGGCGCACGGACCATATTCCGGTTATCCTGCTCACCGAACGATATGGCAATGAAGGCAAACTCGACGCTTTGCGCGCCGGCGCCGACGCCTGGTTTAACCGCCCGGTACTCGAAAACGAATTTGACGAACAAGTAAACCGCCTGCTGGAAGCCCGCAAAGCCCAGCACGAAACGTTCAACCGTTTTCTGCACTTGTATTTTTCCGAAAACAGGATCGAACTGAGCGATCCTTTTTTGGCAAAATCAATCCAGATTATCGACCGCCACCTGGGCGATCCGGATTTCCTGCCCGACGATCTGGCGCGAAAAATGCAACTGCATAAACAACTTTTCACCAAAAAACTGTTTGTACTGACCGGTAAGACCCCCGTCCAGTTGATCCGAGAAATGCGCCTCGAGAAGGCAAAAGCGCTGCTCGAAAAACGCGCCGGCACGCCTCAGGCCATCGCTGATCTGGTCGGGTTTTCAAGCACCGGCTCCTTCGCCCTGGCGTTCAAGGAATATTTCGGTGAAAACACCCTGTTGTTACAGATGCCCGGAAAAGGAAATTAAAGGCGTTCACCACATTCCCAACCACTGCATGCCGCCATTTGGCAACACATTGTTGTTAAAATCAAAAAACGTCGCATGTTCCTGATGCGAGCCCTGCCCCCATGGCGTCCGGCACATCGATGACACCCAGGCCGGTTCCCAGTAAAGCACTCCTGCCCCCCCCTGTTTTTTTACCTCGCGCGTCAGGTCGTTCAGCCATTTGCGTTGGTTTTCCGGGCTCGCCGGCGCATAATCCGGGTGCACTTCTCCGATAATATTATTGGCGTTGTCATTCGACGCTGTCGTCCAGATATAACCGGTTTCAAAAATCATAACCGCTTTACCAGGATAGGTTTGCCGCAAATGCGCAATAACTTGGCCTGCCCCGGCAATCGTTACCGGTTTATGCCAGGCCCAATAATAAGACAGCCCAATCAAGTCGAAGTCCTGAACGCCATTGGCCCAAAAAGTAGCGAAAAAGCTTTGGGCCGCTGCCGGATCGGCAATGTGCAACGCTACCTTTATTTTTTTACCGGTATGCCGTTCCACTTCCCGGACTGCATTGATGCCGGAATTGAAAAGCGGAGCGTTCCGGCTCCATTTGATCGGGGCGTAGGTGGCATTTGCCTGTGGCGAAAGCAGTATGGCCCGGTTGGTTTCATTACCTATTTGCACCATCTCCGGAAGCAAGCCCTCCGTATGCAAACGCATAAGGGTTTGATAAACATAATTATACACAGAATCCTGGAGTGCCGGCAGATCATCAACTACCGGCAGCCAGGCTGCTGGCGCCAGCTGACGCTGCGGGTCGGCCCAGGTATCCGATAAATGGAAATCCAGCAGGACCGCCATGTTTGCCGCCCGCGCACGCAGCATACTGCGGCGCACATCGGCGAAATCAGAATACCTTTTTCCCTGATTCAGGGTATCGTACCAGGATGGGCTGTGCCACAACCGGAGGCGCACCATCGAACAACCGTTATCGGCAAAAATCTGATACGGGTCCTTTGTCTGGCCATTTTCTTTGTACGCCACGCCACAATCCTCCATTTCATTGACGTAGGAAAGGTCTGCTCCTACATAAAATTCGGGTTTCACATCCATGGCGTCGCGGTTGCAGGCGCTAAACAGCAAAGAAAACAGCGGCAATAAACGCAAAATAAGCGGCATAGGCGAAGGATTTGGTACCGCACAAATTTATCAACATTGTCCGGCATCAAGTTGTAAAATTTTTGATCCAAGTTGTTCAAACCGAAGCCCTCGAACGCACCCAAGCCATTGCCGGAACAGGTTGGCCGGCAAGTATTGCCAAAATTTTATGAAGAGCGACTACCTTTGCGGAGCTTAGAACCTGTTTAGGTTCCATGCGCCAACTTTTAAACTACTACAGATTCGTTGAATACCACCATTGTGCTGCAAGTAAACAACCTTGCCAGAAACGCCCGTATGGGATGGGCATTTTTTCTGCGCCTGCTCTTGTTTTGGCTGTTGTTTTTTGCAGTGTTCCGGCTATTTTTTATCCTGTGGCTCCGGTCGGAGTGGGCGGCCGAACATCCCTGGCCAGCCCTTTGGAAAGCCCTTCCGCTCGATTTGAGTATGGCAGGTTATCTGCTGGCCGTTCCGGTTCTTTTTTGGTTTGCCGGTTTGGCGCTGGGGAATAAGGGAAGGCCGGGGGGCGTTCGCCTGATCAATGGTTTTACAATACTTGTTTTTGCCTTTTTGGTATTTGTATTCGGCTCCAACGTGTTTATTTACCAGGAATGGCATACGCCGTTGAACAGCCGGGCGCTGGAGTATTTCAAAACGCCGGCAGCTATGCTCGATTCCATGTCGGCGCCTTTCAAACTGTTCAGCCTGGCAGCCTACAGTGGCCTGATGTGGCTTTGGTGGCGCGTTTATCGCCGCATGGTGGGAGATTCCATTTATCCGGAAGAAATTTCCCGCTGGCAGTCGGCCTGGTTGCCGGTACAAATGGGTATCTTGTTCTTATTCATTCGGGGCGGTATAGGCGTCATGCCGGTAAATGAAAGTGCGGTGTATTACTCTCCGCATCTGTTCAATAATCATGCGGCTACCAACACAGCCTGGCACCTGATTCACAGTATGATAGAAACCCGGCAAACGCAGAACCCATACCGGTTCATGCCAGACGCCCTGGCCCGGGAAAGGACGAAACAGTTTTTAAAAAATAAAACGCGCGATACTCCCCCGCATAATTGGCTCAAAACTTCCAGCCTGCGGCCGAACCTGGTGTTTATCCTTATGGAAAGCATGACGGCGCAGGTAGTGGAAGAATTAGGCGGCGAAAAAGGCGTTTGCCCCAATTTGAGCCGGCTTGCACAGGAGGGAATCTTGTTCGAGCGGTGTTACAGCAGCGGATACCGGACGGATCAGGGGCTGGTGTCCATACTCGGCGGATATCCAGCCCAACCGAACCAATCGATCGTATTGTTGCAGGATAAAGCGGCAAAGCTCCCATCCGTGCCGAAAGTATTGAAAAATGCCGGCTATCAGACCGCCTTCTTTTACGGTGGCGAGCTGACTTTTGCCAACATCGGCGTATGGCTCCGCCATCAACAATTTGATCATATTTTTTCAGAAAAAGACTTTGCGGGCGCGGAAATAACGCAGCGTTGGGGCGCCGACGATGACCTGGTATTCAAAAAAGCGCTGCACACGCTGCGGCAAATGCCCCAGCCGTTTTTCAGCAGTATTCTGACGCTGAGCCTGCACCCCCCTTTCGATGTACCGTTTGAAAGTCGATGGTCCGGGCCGAGCGAACCGGAAATGTTTCTGAACAGCGCTGCCTTTGCCGATTATGCCATCGGCGAGTTCTTTAAAGCGGCCAGCCGGGAACCCTGGTATACCAACACCCTTTTCGTACTGGTTGCCGACCATGGCCATTCCGGCCCAAACCAGGAACGCATGGACGCCCCCCGCGCCCGGCAGATACCGATCCTGCTAACCGGACCCTTGATTGAACCCGGTTGGCGCAGCAAGCGCATCGGAACCATTGGTAATCACCACGATATTCCTGCAACAATCCTGGAGGAACTCGGCCTCCCATCGCACGATTTTACGTGGAGCAAAGACCTGATGCTGACCGGTTGTACGCCTTTTGCCTACTATACCAATGAAAACGGCCTCGGATGGATAGACCCGGACGGCGCCGGATTCTACCAGTTTCAACAAAAAAGCTGGAAGGTTTTCTCCGGAAGCCTGGATACCGCTGCCTGTACCAACGCGCAGGCCTACCTGCAAGCCCTGTACAACGAATTCCTGGCCATGTAAAACAGGGGTTTTCAGACGGTTTCTTGGAAAGCGTCTGAAAACCCCTGGCGAGGCGGAAAGGCGTAGATTTTGGCGCTAAGCAAGGCTCATTTTTGAGGGAATAGCCTTGTCCTATTGCCGAAAAAATAGCCGAAGCATAGCGGCAAAAGATGCGTCTTGCCGACCGCCAGGGGTTTTCAGACGCTTTCTTAGCGCAACCGCCCCAGCACATCCTTCAGGCGGCGGATGGCTTCGCGCAACTGCTCTTCCGAAGCGGCATAGCTCAGGCGGAAACAATTTGGATCCCCGAACGCTGCCCCGGATACGAGCCCTACATGAGCATTGGTCATGACAAAATCGCAGAAATCGTCGGCATTATGGATGATGACATGCCCGTCGGATTTGCCAAAAAATGCGCTGATATCGGGGAAAACGTAAAATGCGCCATCCGGATGGTTGGAGTGAATGCCCGGGATTTCTTCCAGCATAGACAGTACAATGTCGCGGCGCTCGCGAAACGCTTCGCGCATCGCTACGGTAGGTCCCAGGTCGCTCATTAAGGCCACAGCGCCGGCTTTTTGGCCAAAAGAGGATGCGCCGCTGGTCACCTGCCCCTGAATTTTGGCGCAGGCATCGGCGATAAACTTCGGCGCCCCCATATAACCCAGCCGCCAACCAGTCATGGCGAATCCTTTGGCAAAACCGTTGACGGTTATCGTCCGGTCTTTCACCGGAGGGAAACTTCCAATGCTTACGTGTTCGTGGGTAAAATTGATATATTCGTAAATTTCGTCACTCACTACGTATACATGGTCATGGCGGGCAAGCACCTTGGCATACGCCTGGAGTTCGTCCCGGTCAAACACCGTACCGGTCGGGTTGCAGGGCGAGGAAAACAACACGAATTTGGTACGGCCAGTGATCGCCTGGTCCAATTGTTGCGGTGTGGGCTTAAACTCCCGGTCCACACCGGCATACACCGGAACCGGAATACCGCCCGAGAGTTTGATGATTTCCCAATACGATACCCAATAAGGCGCAAACACAACCACTTCATCGCCTGGGTCGAGCAAGGACTGGCACAGGTTGTATATCGTTTGTTTGGCGCCATTGCTGACGACGATTTGTTCAGGCTTGTATTCCAGGCCGTTATCGCGTTTGAATTTTTCACTGATCGCCTTGGTCAATTCCGGCAGGCCGGCTACCGGCGTATACTTGGTATAGCCGTCATGGAGCGCCTGAAATGCGGCGTTTTTAATATGCCCGGGAGTGTCGAAATCGGGTTCGCCTAGACTAAGGCTGATCACGTCGTGTCCCAAGGCGCGCAGCTCGCGCGCCATCCGGGCCATTTTCAAGGTTTCGGATTCAGACAGGTGCAGCACGCGCTGGGAAAGAGCGGTATGGGTTGTTGTCATGGAATAGAGCGGTTGCGGGTATCAGAATGGACGGATGGACAGGACAAAGGTATAAAATTGGCAGACAAGGACCGGTCTGAAAATCGGAGCCAGCCTAATTCGCCAGCACCCCATCCCTGTTGAGCGGCAAGGCAAGTACCCGCTTACCGATGCTCCGGCCCAGGCGTAATCCTTCTTCACAATCCATTCTAAAATGCACACCCAGGGCCACCCGTGAAAATGCATTTTCGTTGGCCATCTCGGCAAACGAATTGTACGTGCGGGGTTCTCCGTGAAATTCCTTCCGGTTTTGATGCGTCCGGTCGGTGAATTTCAAGACATCACCCAAGGTTGCGGCCAAAATTTCAGCTGCTACCGCGCCCGCTGCCGAATGGCCGCTTGGATAACCCGGGAAAGATGGATTTTCGTGCAGGGGGCGCCAACCCGGTTGAATGAACTGGCGGATATACTGCTCGGGCCGGATCAGGTTATACTGGTATTTTTTGTTCCAGCATATGGTCAGCGCGTCGGAAAGCCCTAATCCCAGCCGCAGGTAGGCGCCCAGTAATTCCGGTAAAAATGGCTGTTTTAATTGGAATAATTGGTTGGCAATCGCAATCCACCGCCCGGCCGGCGAAACGGTCAGCCCCGGGATATCGTCGCTCCAAAACTCGGCGATCCACTTGTTTTCCCTGGATAGTGGCCGGGAGATCGTAAATACCTCCATTGCCTCGGTATAAAAGGCCGATCCAGGGCGTTCGTCATACGGTGTAGGCGGGCGAACGGCAATATCTGCCGGCGATACGACAAACGTCCGGACTTTTCCCCAATGCGGCAACAATGCCGGCATGGGGTGTTGGCCGCCGGGTTGCCACAAACCGGGACCGGAAGGTGACGTGTAATGGCGGTCGTAATTAAATAAATAGCCGTCATGGCCTAAACTATCGGTTCTCGACCAATGCCATACCCGGTAAGCTACCGATTTGCCAAACGCCGAGGATTGACGGCAAACGGACTCATGTGCCCGTTCTGCCAGGCGTTTATTCCATTCGGCTTCCAGCAGAAAAATCCGTTCCTGCAAATGTGGCGGGGCCGTAGGAAAAAATTGCCGTACGATTTCTGCGTATGCGGCATTCAGACTGGCCGGAAGATAAAAATTACCGTTAGCAGACAGCCCGGAGCGATCAGGGCAAACGTAGCCCGGAAAATAGCCAGATACCTGCAAATAGCCCTGCAGCGCAGGCAAGGCTGCTTCGTATGCCGTTATTCCTACGTAGGCAAACATCCGGCCGCTTACCGGCGGCCGGTATCCCGGCGTGTTTTGCTCCAGGTCGAGTAATAAGCTGTACCAGTTAAAAACGACCTCCTTAGCCTCCCGAAATTCCATCGACTCTGAAACGGTATCCGGGTGGCAACCCAGTCCGAACCCAATGCCCGCAAGAGCGAGAACGGCAATCATACCCAGCCGTCGTTTAACAAATGAAACCGGGACTGCTGCAAACCAGAGCATTTTGTTCATTTGTGCAGAGGGAAGAAGGGTGAGCGGTTAAGTGGACAAAGCAGGAAAATCGAGCCTGAAGGTAGTACCCTGACCTTGTATGGACGCCACTTCAAGGGCTACATGGTGCAGACGCATGACGCTTTCCACCAGCGAAAGCCCGACGCCGGAACCGCACACGTGTATATTTTGCGCACTTCGGTAAAATGGCTGAAAAATTAACTGCAAATCTTTGGACGGAATGCCGGGGCCATGATCCGCTATTTCAACCCGGTGTTTTCCGTTTGTATGAAAGAAAATCCGGACTTCTACCCGTTTGTCGGGCGAAAACTTGCAGCCATTGTCCATCAGGTTAAGAAAAGCCGACCGCAGGAGGGGTTCATTGCCCTGCACGCACAGTTGTTCTTCTTCCTCCGGGACGCCTTCAATGTCGAAGGCGATGTGATAGTCCGGGTGCAGGCGCAACAAAGCTGCCTGCGTTTGTAACATGATCTCATCCAGCCGGACGCGTTCAAACGCGATATTAGCGCCTTCAGAATGTACCCGTGCCAGTTGCAGGAGCTTTTCCGCCACCTCGTTCAGGTTGCGGGTGTCTTCCAGCACCGATTGCAACGTAGCCGTATATTCGGCCGGCGTACGTTTTTTGTGCAAGGCTACTTCCAGCTGGGAAATGATGACGGACAATGGGTTTTTCAGCTCATGCGATACATTGGATATAAAATTTTTCTGCATCCGGAAAGCAAACTGAATCCGGTCAAGCAAGCGGTTGAATGTAATGACGAGCCTCGATAGCTCGTCGTGGTTGTTCGACGCATTCAGCCGGGCGCCTAAATCAGTAGGCAGTATGCCCTCCACCTGATTGACAATGCGCGATACCGGCGCCATAGCCTGGCCTGCATATATCCAGCCTCCGGCCGCCACAATTCCAACGCCCAGAAAAAAAGTAAAAATCAAAATATTGCGCAAATTAGCCAGGTCTTCGGAATTGAATACCGACTCCGCGATGACAAAATACTCCTGCCCACGTTTGCTTAGATGCCGGATACCCAGTGCGTACAGTTCCTTTTGCTGGAACCGCAGCTCCGGAGTGGACTTCATTTGCTTGAAGATATATGGTGGGACTTCTTCTGCCTCGTGATTAAAGGCAAATACCCGTTGCAGTTTCGAATTGTAAATGAAGATATTTTCCCGGAAAGGCAAGGCGCCGGGCGCCAGCGGCTCCCGGGCAAGTGGCTCCAACTCTTCTTCTTCGTGCAGGATCATCTCCACTGTCATCAAGGCTTTGGACCGCAGGCCGCTGTAAAACTCGTCCTCCGTGATTTGCCGGAACTTGGTATAAATAAATAACAGCGACAACGCAAGGATGCCCGCCACAATCGTAATGAATTGTACTGTCAGTTTGGTGCGTATCTGCATAGTGCCTCAGTTTTCCTCCCGCAGGATATAGCCGTTTTTAAACTGGGTGTGAATTAACTTGCCGGGAAAGTCCTTATCCACTTTTTTGCGCAGGAAATTGACATACACCTCTATCACGTTCGTACCGGTATCGAAATTGAGATTCCACACCTTCTCCGCAATTTCCGTCTTGGAAATAACACGGCCCGGATTGCGCAAAAAGTACTCCATGAGCGCAAATTCCCGGGGTGTAAGTTGGATTTTTTGGCCGCTGCGGTAAAACTCCCTGGTGCGCAAATCCATGGAAATATCGGAAAAATGCAATTCCGGCACGGGTTGATAGCTCTCCACCGGGCGCCGGGCTAGGGCTTTGATCCGGACCAACAGTTCGCGAAATTCAAATGGCTTGGTCAGATAATCGTCGGCGCCGGCGTCAAATCCGGCAATTTTATCGTCCATCTGACCCAAAGCAGTGATGAGCAGCACCGGTGTGTGGTTGCCGTCATGCCGGATTTGCCGCAACAATTCGATGCCGTTGATTCCCGGTAAGATCACATCGGATATAATGACCGCGTAATCGTTGGACTGGGAGAGCCGCTTGCCCAACTGCCCGTCGTAGGCAAAATCCACTTCGATCTGGTGTTCTTCGAGTCCTTTTTTCAAGGAACGCACCATTTTGGGCTCGTCTTCGATGAGCAGAACTTTCATTGCCGGCAATTTTAATCTAACGGGATACAGGAGCAAATTTCAAGCCGAAACAGCCGCTGTTGTCATTTTAAGTAAAAACAACGGCTACAATCCTGTTTTGCATCATGCAGAATAGATACTTTTGCAACAAAAGCAACCTGTGGATCCGTTTTTTAAGCACTTTTTAAGGTGTATTTTAAGCGGTCTTAAACATTTCGGACAAAAATGGCTTTAAATTTGATGCACTAAAACCCAATAGTGCATTTTATCAAACCAATTCTAATTTCTTATGAAAAATCTTCTACGCATCAATGCGCTGCTCGCCTTGGTCTTTACCTTCGGGTTATTCATTCAATCCTGCGGCGATGGCGATCTCCCGGCCCTGGACAAAGGGGTAAGTAATTACAACCACAACATCGCATCCGCTTGGAACGGCTTGTTTCTGGAAATCGAACGGTACCAGGATGGCTACCGGCCCGGCCCGGCGCCCCGTGCCTTAGCGTACCTGGGCTTTGCTGCATACGAGGCCTGCGTCCCGGGTATGCCCGAGTACAATTCGCTGGCGCCCTTGTATTCCGGCTTGTCGGTACCGGCAGCCGAATCCGGCGAATACCATTGGCCGACCGTTGTAAATGCCGTTTACGGCTACCTGATGCCGCGCTTTTTCAGCGACGCCACCACGGATCAACAACAAAAAATAAGCACACTCCTGGCGCTCCATGAAAACCAGTTTCAAGCCGAAACGGCTCCGGATGTATTTGCCCGCTCCAAGGAACGCGGCGAAGCCGTTGCCAAGGCATTCTGGGCGTGGGCGATCACAGACCAATATGGCCACGAGGCACACCGGGACCCCTTCGGCACCTACGACTGGCAGGCCAACTACAAAAAACCAGGCGACTGGGTAGCCACCCTCCCCGGGCCTGGCAAAGGCGCGTTCCCCTATTGGGGTAAAGTGCGGACCTTCGCCCTTCCGGAATCGGAAAAAATCTGCCGCAAGCCGCTGTCCTACTCTGAAAATACCAACTCCGCCTTGTACGCCCAGGCTATCGAGGTATATGCCCAAAATACGCCTACCCTGTCTTATGAAGGCGAATGGCTCGGAGAATTCTGGAGCGACGATATCGTAGGGCTGACATTTGCCCCGCCAGCACGTTGGATCGCTATCGCTCATCAGGTGATCACCGCTGAAAACAGCGATCTGGCTACCGCCCTGGAAGCCTACGCAAAAGTGGGGATGGCCATTAACGACGCCGGTGTAGGATGCTGGAATTCCAAATACCACTACAATGTGGAACGCCCGCAAACGTACATCCGCCGCCTGATCGATCCGAACTGGAATACCAACCTGGAGAACCCCCTGACCGGCGACAAAAGTATTACGCCTTCGTTCCCGGCCTATCCGAGCGGCCACGCCACTTTTAGCGCAGCCGGCGCCGAAACCCTCGCCAGCGTTTTCGGATACGCCTATAGTATGACGGACCGTTGCCACGAAGGGCGCGTGGAGTTTGTCGGTACGCCGCGTACTTTCGGAAGTTTTTACGAAATGGCGCAGGAAAACGCCTGGTCCCGTGTGCCATTGGGCGTTCACTTCCGGATGGATGCAGAAGAAGGCGTTCGTTATGGAACCGTTATCGGGCGGCATGTGAATAACCTCCCCTGGAAAAACTAATCAGCAACAGCCAGAATTAGCGAAACAACAAGGCAAGAGTCGTCCCGGTTTTGGGGTGGCTCTTGCTATTGACACAACCCTCCGCACCACCAAGGTTCAACGTCCAGACATACCTGATCCATGCTTTCCAAAATTGAAGTTCAAAGTGCCAGTTCACTGTCCTTATTCCTTTTTATCCTGAGTTATACAACCTGGCAGGGCTGCCAATCGCCCGCACAGGATATAGCGAAAGAGCGGGTGGAAAAATATGGCAGTGGAGAGATTTCGCGCCGATACCAGGAGATTAACGGCAAAAAACAAGGTAAGATGACTGACTTCTATCCGGGTGGCCGCCTGAAAGCCGAGCGTTGGTTCGAAAACGACCAACAAGCCGGACGCACCGTTTTATATTATCCGGGCGGTCAAATCATGGAGATCCAATATTACCAGAACGGAAAAAAAGAAGGTGGCGATACGGTATTTTACGAAAGCGGCCAGCCGCAATTTGTTATGTGGTATGCCGGAGAGAAAAAAAATGGTTACCTGCGCAAATGGTCTTCCGACGGAGCTCTGGTTTTCGAAGCCCGGTATGCGAATGATTCACTCGTTGAGGTAAAAGGCCAGCGCGTACAACCGGGTTCAAATACAAATGAGGCTAAATAAATGTATCCATGCCATTCAAACGGCCTGAATATTTGCCTCCGGGGCATTTATCGGTCAGGCCCCAACAACTTTATAGTATGCACAGGTGGTTAGTTATCTTCTGCAACCTACTTTTCTGGCTTTCCTGGGCGTCCCACCTTCCGGCCCAAAACCAGCCGGATAGCCTCCAACCGCTTCAACTTCGGGAAATTTCTGTTCGGGCGCAACGTGAAACGATCCAACGGCTGCCGTCCGTTCAAGGCGCCTACCTCTGGTCCGGTATCAAAAACGAAGTCATCCAAATGCAAAACCTGGATGCCAATATTGCCGAAAAAACACCGCGCCAAATTTTTGCCAAGGTGCCCGGCGTATTCGTTTATGACATGGACGGCGCCGGAAATCAAACGAATATTTCCACCAGGGGGCTGGACCCCCACCGGGGCTGGGAGTTTAATATCCGGGCTAATGGATTTATTACCAATTCGGACATGTACGGCTACCCCGCCAGCCACTTCAGCCTGCCGCTGGAAGCCGTCGGTCGCATTGAACTGGTGCGCGGCACCGGGGCGCTTCAGTACGGCGCCCAATTCGGCGGCATGCTCAACTACGTCCTGAAAGAACCGGATACGACAAAAATTTTGGGTTTTGAGACGGTCAATTCCATCGGGTCATACGGCCTGTTGAGCGCCTTCAACGCCATTGGAGGTAAAACCGGACGGTTGCAGTATTACGCCTTTTACAGCAAACGCATCAGCGATGGGTACCGGGAAAACAGCACCTCGGATTATGACGGCCAGGGCGCCGTCCTGAAATTTACCCTCTCCCCCAGGCTGGCGCTGAATGCCCAGTTGCTTCGCTCCAATTATGTATACCAAATACCCGGCCCTTTGACGGATGCCATGTTTGATGCGGACCCACGCCAGTCTACCCGCTCCCGCAACTATTTTAACCCCGAAATTTATGTGCCGTCCTTATCGGCTGATTGGCAAGCCGGTGCCCGAACCCGTTTACAGTTGATTTGGTCGGCTGTGGGTGGCGAACGCCGCAGTGTAATGTTCGACCGGGCAGCCAACATACCCGATACCATCAACGCCAATACCCTGGCATTCAATACCCGGCAGGTGGATATCGACCATTTCAACAGCCAAACCGCCGAATTGCGGGTATTACAGGAATTCGCTTTTTTGAACCTGCCCGCAAATCTCGCGGCCGGCGTTCAGTATATGCACAACGACCTGCACCGCAGGCAACAAGGACTGGGAAGCACCGGAACCGACTTCGATCTGTCTGTGTCGGACGCGGGATGGGGACGCGACCTGCATTTAAAAAGCCAAAACCTTGCCTTTTATGTAAAAACAGCTATAAAAGCGACCAAAAGATTTTCGGTCAGCCCCGGCGCCCGGTTTGAAACCGGAAGCTCTACTATGACGGGTACAACGACCTATTACGACCCCGAAAAACTACCCGCAACCATCAAACACCAGTTTCCATTACTGGGGGTCAACGCCAATTTCGACGTGAACGGCCGCCAACAAATTTATGCCGGATGGGCCCAGGCATACAGGCCTGTCATCTTCAAAGACATCATACCTGCAACAATATACGAACGTACCGACCGGGGTATCCGGGATGCCTTCGGGTACAACCTGGAGGCTGGCTGGCGGGGCGCCCGCAACGGTCTGAAGTGGGATTTGAGCGTTTTTCGCTTGCAATACAACAACCGGGTCGGCAGTGTCGCGCTGGAAGAAAACGGCGTGTTTTATATCCTGCGCACCAATATCGGGCACTCCGTTACGCATGGGTTGGAATGGTTTACCGAATACGGATTCCGGCTGGCCGGCAAGGTCCACGGCAACCTGTTCACCTCCACCGCGCTGTTTGATGCCCGTTACCAGGATGCCTTTATTCGTATTGGCAATGAAAACAGAAGTATCGACGGCAACAAGGTCGAAAGCGTACCCGCCTGGATTAGCCGGAATGGCCTGAATTTGCGGTATAACGGGTTCAGTGTTTCGGTGCTGTACAGTTATACGGGCCAGACGTTTGCCGACCCCTTAAATACCCAAGCGCCCTCGCCTACCGGAGCCATTGGAATGGTGCCCGCTTATGGCTTGCTGGATGTAAACCTTTCCTGCCGCCTGTTTGGCCATATGATCCTGCGGTTCAATATCAATAATGTTGCCGGCAAGGACTACTTCACCAAACGCCCCGCTTTTTATCCCGGCTCGGGAATTTGGCCTTCCGATGGGCGAAGCATACAAGCCACAGTACAAATGAACCTGTAAACAGGAAGGTAGTTGGGGTCCCTTCAGAAAAGATTTTTCTATAAAATCACGTTGAAGGGTGGCTGAGCATTTTGATTTATAGCAACTTTGTGACCGGCTATTACAGCCATAATTTTGCTTCAAATCAAAATATCCTTTTCAAACTATTCACCTCTGACATGATGGCTCGGCTGACTTCGTTCTCTCGAATCTTGATCACGCTTGTATTGGTAGCCGGCATTTTTTTCGCCGTAAAGACTTTTTTACCCCGCTTTTCCAATTCCGGTTCCGGGCCGGAAAAAAAGGAGGCCGTTTCTGGTCAGGAAACACCCTCCAGCGCCGGCCAACCGGCCAACCAGCCTTCTTCCTCCAGTACCTGGGGCTCCGGCGCCACTTTATCCGGTTTTAAGTATACCCCGCCAGCACCCGTTAACGGCAAATTGAAAGGGGTGGTAGAACTGGGCGCCACTGGCTTCAACTCCTTTATTATCAACGTAGATGCGCAAAAAAACTGGAAGCTGGAAAAAGCCGAATACGGCGCCAGCCTGGTATATGAAAACCTGGCTACGGATGAGGATATAAAATCCGGACTGAAAAGTTATATCGCCGATATGTTAGCTTATGGCGTCGGGCCAAAACATATCCACTTTGTTATCAGCTCCGGCGCAAAAAAGGTCCCGATCACAGCCAAGATTTCTGGATTGCTGAGGGGGATGGGCTACTTCGTAAATGAAGTGACGCCGGAGCAGGAGGCTAAACTGGCCTTAAAATCCTGCCTTCCGGCGAGCTTTGCCAGCCGTGCTTTTGTAGTTGATATCGGGTCTGGCAATACCAAAGTATCGTGGTTGAGCGGCGGAGTCCTAACGGGCATCGAGCTGCCGGGGGCAAAATATTACCAGGACGAGATAAGCGATGCTTCGGTATATCAGGAGGTGAGCGCCAAGGTCAAACAGGCGCCTGCTGCCTTGCGCAGCACGTGTTTTATTATCGGCGGCGTTCCCTTCGAATTGGCCAAACAGGTGCGCAGCGGGAAGGAACGCTACACAGTGCTGAAAGCTCCGGCCGATTACAAAGCTGTTGGCGATAAACAACGTTCGGGTTTGAATATCTACCGGGCAATCGCCGATGCCACCGGTTGCCGGCAGTTTGTATTCGATTGGGACGCCAATTTTACCATCGGCTTTCTGTTGAACCTGCCGAATTGATTTATCACCCAAATGCGCGCCCTTTTTTAATTTGTTACTCCCGGATCAGGCGGCGGGTAGCCAAAAGGGTATCCTGGCTAAAAACCTGTACCAGATAAATGCCCTTGTCGAGGGCGCTCAGGTCAAGCCATAGATCGAGTTGCCCGGAGAGTTCCCAGGTACGTATAGAGCGGCCCAGCAGATCCGAAACCTGGATACGTGTTGCCATCCGGCCTTCCTCAACAGCCAGGTGTACGTTTACCCGGTCGCGGGCAGGGTTGGGCGTTATCGTCAACGGCCCAGCTACTGCTCCGGTACGTTCTCCCGGCACAAGTTCCAACCCGGATGTTTGTTGCAGACAAGCGGCGCCACGCACCCGGTCAAGCATCAGCGGTCGCGAAACCGGCCCGAAACCGGCATAAAATGCCACCGGCTCGCTCGCCAAAAGGCAATAGCGCATGAGGGTATTTTCAATGGCCTGGTCCTGGTTATTCCGGGCGGCGATGCCGGGCAGGCAGGGATTGAACGATACGGTTTCCCGGCAGGACGATGCCGGATGGCGGGCCCCAAGCAGATGCCCCGTTTCATGCGCCAGCGCTGCTGCGGCCCAGGAAAACGTGGGTACATTTGAAAAATCAGGATCGATAGCACAAAAAGCCACTGCACGCTGTGGCGTGCAAAGCCCATCCAAGCAGGCCATACTTTCCGGGTTTGTTTCGGCCAGGCCCACCAGTTGGGTAAGGTCTGCTGCCGGTTCCCTCAGCGACATTCGAAATTGCTCCAAAATGCCGGTAGCGCCCGCAGTATGGTCAAAAACCGGGCTGGTTTGGATGCAAACCCGGGTGAGTTCAAGTTGAAGGCCTTCGTTGGCAAACAAAACGGCGACCTGGTTAAACATGGCCAAAAGGTAGTGCGCAGTGGTTGTAACGTCGCCCCGGTTCAGGAAAAAGGCATGTTCAGCATACAGTGCCATGTGAAGAGTTGGGGCAGGCTTTGAGGTGCTGAAGCGCTGTTGGAGATCTTCCAAGGCTGGCGCCGCCAGGGACTCGTTTAATACACATTCGAAAGGGTTATCCATGGAAAGCTCCCGTTCGGAATAGAGTATGTAACCATCCGTATTGTGAGCGATTTGTACCCTGCCCAATACGAGGTTGTGGTACAGCGCATCAGAAACTGTCCCAAATATTTCATTCTCAAACAGGCTGATCGCCGCTACCGAATTAGTGGCCCCCCGCATCATACCCCGGTAGTGCAGCCCTTCGTGGCAGTCGATAGTTTCGTTCCTGTTGTCCGCATAGATATGGAAGTCAGGCGCTGTAATATCATACCGCACCAGGTCGATGACCAATTCCGTGTCATGATAAGGCAATCGGAGCGTGAGCATCGAAGGCTCAGTTGCCATTAGATGATCCAGCGCCGCTCGATCCAGGCGGAGAAACTGGGCTTCCTGAGCAAACCTGGCGGCGGAGCCATCCAACGTTGCCGTTTTTCGAAATAGCGAATGCGCGGAGATACCGGAGTTTTCCGGGCGCTGGCTCCGAACCAAAGCCGGCACGGGCCGTAAGGTTTGGGCAACAGCGCCGGCTGTCGTATAAAAGAGGCAGACGAATGCCAAAAGTCGTGTTTGTTTGAGCATGGCGGGAAGATTGTTTTGCCAGTAAAGGAGTAAAAAAAGTATACGCCGCCCAACCGGAAACGGAAATGTATACGATCCGCCAGGGATCATTTTATGAAATGCAAAAACAAGGCCGAAAATGCGCATGCCCTGGCAAAACAATTCCTTTTTCAGACAAATCAGCAATTTTAATGCCCACAGACACAACGCGCCTCCTGGCAGGTGTGCGTCATCCCCGCGCCGCTGGCTTGGCTCCCCGGTTGTTCGAACCAGAACCGGCCGCGTTTTTCAGGATGGTTGCCCAACTGATCCATTGTATTGGCATCAAAAAGGCGCCCGTTTACCATCACGGCCTGAATGAACTGGGTGTTTTGGATGTCTTCCAGTGGATTCTCCTCCAGAATAATCAGATCGGCGAGCTTTCCCGGCTTCAACGAACCGATTTCCGTATCCATTCCGAGATAGCGGGCTCCATTGATCGTGGCGCATTTCAGGGCTTGCAGGTTCGACATTCCCCCTTGCGCCAGCATCCAGAGCTCCCAATGCGCGCCCAAACCCTGCAACTGGCCGTGCGAACCGAGGTTGATGTTGATGCCGGCATCCTGCATTTTCTTCAGCTCCCGGCTCACCTGGATATGACCGTTTTGGTATTCTTCTTCCGGAATCATTTCCCGGTGCCGCGCCCGTCCTTCCAGAATATGCTGTGGCGTGAATTGCTTCAGCCGGTGGTTTTTCCAGACATCCGATTTCTGATACCAGTAAAACTCCCCGCTGACCGCGCCATAACAAACGATTAGCGTGGGAGTATTGTGGGCCTTTGTTTTACTCCAGAACTGAAGCACGTCGTTGTATACGGGCGCTACGGGGATATTATGCTCGATCCCGGTATGCCCATCCGCCACTTGTGTCAAATTATGATAGAAAAATGACCCGCCCTCGGGCACCACCAGCATACCCAGCTCGCGGGCAGCGGCAATCACCTGCTGACGTTGGTCGCGCCGGGGTTGGTTATAACTTTTAACGGAAAAGGCGCCCCAGGCTTTGGTGCGCCGCAGCGTGCTTCGCGCATCGTCGAGGCTGTTGACCGGCGCTTTGAAATCGCCGTCGGCCCCATAGAGGATGGTTCCCGTGCTGAACAGGCGGGGGCCGGTCATACGCCCGGTTTTCAACATTTCAGCGTTGGAAAAGGCCATTTCGGAATTAACCGAAGGGTCGTGCATGGTGGTCACCCCGAAAGCCAGGTTGGCAAAGTATTCCCACTGCTGTTGCGGGTTCAGGCCGTAGCGGAAGTTGCCCGAATGCGCATGCACATCCACGATACCCGGCATGATGGTTTTGCCGGAGCAGTCGATGACCGTCGCGGCATTGGTTACAAAAGGACCGTCTGCCGGCATTTTTTCCACCCGTGCGATCCGGTTTTCCAAAATCGTAATTGCGCCGTTTTCGATTATACTATCGCCTTCCATAGTGATAATCCGGGCATTGACCAGCGCTATGGCGCCCGCCGGTTTGTCGCTTTGAAGAACCAGACCAACTGGCTGACCGCGTTCGGGCAAGGGCGGCACGCTGTCGGGCGCACCCGGCAGGAAAGCAAAGCGTTCGGCCAGGTCTATGGAGAAATACGCATCACCAAGGGTGTAATGCACCGTACGGCTGTCGGCGCTCCAGTGCAGGTTGTAACCGGCATCCGTAGAAATCTGTGCCAACGGTACCGACTTCACGTCGGCGCTCAAATCAATCGGTGCGCCCGTTTGTGGAAAGGCGCAGATATATGCTTTGTGCAGTTCTGTAAACGCCAGCCACTTCCCATCCGGGGAAGGCGCCCATTGATTGGCATACTTGCTTTTGAAATGCACCTTGCGGTCATGGCCGTTCAAATCGAACGATACCAGCGCTTTGTCGAGACTGCTGAACAGATAGCCGCCGGTACTGACATATATCCGTTTTCCATCGGGGCTGAATTCTGGGTTTTCGCCTTCTTCCGTTAAAAAACGCGGGGTTTGGGTATCAACGTCGATGGCATAAATACCGGATTTGCCGTGCAGCGCTGGGCCAAGTTCGTCGTCGCCGTTCTGGATTCTGAAAACGATCCTTTTTCCATCCGGAGAAAAGGCAGGCGTGCGGTAAATGGCCCGGGCACTGGTCAATACCCGGAGTACCCGGCCCTTCGCGGTTTCTTTCAGGAGGGCTATGGCGCCCCTGCGTTCGTCGTTCCACACCACCAGGGCTATGGATTGGCCATCGGGCGAAAAAGCCGGCTCGAACAACAAATCGGTTTCTGCAATACCGTCGCCCGGTTGAAGGAGCAACTCCACGCTGCCATCCGTCAGGTTTTTGCGGTATAACTTGCCTGCAGCATTAAAAACCAGCGTTTTGCCATCCGGGCTGGTTACGGCATGCCGGATGGCCCTGGCCGTAAAGGTTTCTTCGTATACTTTGTTGGAAAAGCGCAGGGTTTCCGCCACTTTCGTTTTCACACGACAGGTAAACGGCACTTCAGACACCTGAACATGTGGCGTGTCGGAAGGCATATTCCGGTCGTCCGGTGCGATATTGGTCCAATGGAACTGGATGCGTTTGATTTTACCGCCTGCCCAAATGTATATTTCTGACAGTTTGCCAGCCCGGCTTGGGCGGTCGGCGCCCCACGCAAATCCGGGATAGCACCCGAAAATCGTCCAGGCTTCCTGCTGGTCCTTGTCCAACCCGTCGTACAGTGGGTATTCCAGCCCGTTTACCAGGTTGTGAATATAAAGCACCGATTTCGTGTCCTGCCGCCGGACGAAGGCCAGCCACTGGCCGTCGCGACTGACCTGTGGCCGGCAGGCGCCGCCCGAGCCGCCTGTAATATCGTCGGTTTTACCATCCAGCCGGTCATAGCGCCGGATGGCAAAGATTTGTTTGAACGGGTCTTTGTTGTATTGAAAGAACCCGCCGGGGTAAAAATCTTCACTAAAAAAGAGGTACCGCCCATTTTCCAGGGGCGAAACGGAAGGCTCATTGACATCCTGCTGATCGTTTTTACGCTTGGTCAATTGCACCCCTTCGCCGCCGGAAATATGGTATAACCACATTTCGCCGGCGCCCAGCGAGCGGGTGCTGGTGAAATGTTTGCGCGCTACAAAATACTGGCCGTCGGGCATCCAGCAGGCATTGTTCAGGAGCCGGAAATTCTCTTTGGTCACCTGCCGGGCGCCCGATCCGTCGGCGTTCATGGTCCAGATATTATCGCCGCCGGCGGCATCACTGGTGAAAAGAATTTTGGAACCGTCGGGCGAAAACCGCGGCTGCACTTCCCAAGCCAGGCCCGGGCGGATGCAGGTCGCTTCGCCGCCGCTAACGGGGAGAGTATAAATATCGCCCAGCAGGTCGAAGGCCAGCGTATTGCCGTCGGGGCTGAGGTCCAGGTTCAACCAGGTGCCTTCGTTCACGGTGAATTCCACGTCGGTATATGGGATACCCTCCGGGGCCGAAACATCCCATTTTTTCTTTTCAGATTGCGCAAAAACGGCCGTAGCGGCTAGTACCAGGCAGCACAGTGGAAGAAATTTTGTCATAGCATGTCCAAATTTGGGCGCATAAATACGAAATCAATGAAAAAAACGGGTGCGTAAAAAGGCAATAGCCAGGCAAAAGGCAACCAAGCCCGTCAGAACGATGGGCGGTGGGAAAGTAAAAGCCGCCATAACGACAAAACAGATCCCAAAAACCAGCAAGTTGATCTTTAATACGCCGCGCAACAAGGCTTCGTCTTTGGAGCGGCGGAGCAAATACGCGTTCAACAGTCCGCCAAAAAGGTACAGCAACGTAAAGCAAGCGCTCAGCGCAGTCATGAGTTCTTCGGTCGACACGCTCATCCCGCCCAAGTCGCGGCGGTAATGGCGCATCAGGTCGAAAAGAACCCGTTCCGATTCATTCACCGGAGCGGGGTCGTTGAAAAAACTCAGGGAGTGCAGGGCCGACGTCAGCAGTTGAAAAACTACGGCAGCCCAATACCAGGTTTTGTATTGCAGCATGGTACAGGAATTTGTACAAACTTAACCGGAACAAGTCAGGCCCGGTGAAGCAAAAAAATCACCGGGCGGCCTGTAATTCTCCCGGTGAACCATTGAAAACCACATACTTATTTTATTCCTTGTATCCATTTTTAGCCCAGCAGGCTAATAAGTTCAGCGTTGCGCCGTTAAGTTTGGCCCCGCCCTTGGGCATTGGCTCGCAACCTTCGCCGTGGTTGATGGCGCAGAGCACATCTTTCGTTTGGAATGCCGTTTTTACACCTGTGTACGTGGACAAGTTAATCCCTTCCGACTGTGTGGCAGCATCATGACATCCGCTCAAGGCGCAACTTAAGAGCATAATTGGCTGCACGACATTGGTGTACCGGTTCGTTTCCGGATCGATTAGCGTGCAATCGGCTTCTGCCAGATAATCCCGTTTTTCGTCTTTCTTACAACCCGCCCAGGCCAGACCGATGATCAGGATGAAAACAAAACCTGTCGAAATGGGTAATTTCATAAAAAGCAAATGATTTGGTGAAAAAGAAGATTGTGCGGCGCTAAAATATCGGATACTCGGGCAACGGGCCTGCAAAATTTCCGGAACTGCCAAAAAGGGCAGATAATCCCGGGCTGGCTGCCGTAAATTTGCACCATGCAGCACAGCGATATCTTAGACGACTTCAGTTTCGAGCATAGCCCTTATTTTGAGGAGAACTCCGGTGAAGTAGTGGCCAAGTTTTATTCTGCGCTCGAAGCCGATGTAGCCGCAGCCCGCCTGCGTGCCGAGGGCATTCCGTGCTTTCTGGCCAACAGCACGTCGCAGTCGGTCCTGCCGCACCTGCAGCTGTTGGTCCGGCTGCATGTACGCCCGGTCGATGCCGAAAAGGCCCGTATATTGCTGGCGGAAGCCGAAATAGACACCTCAGAAGCAATTGAAATCAGCAGGGATAACAGCGTACTGATTGCCCTGGCGGTACTGATCGGGGTACTGCTCGCTATACTGCTGGTTCGGGCGATGTGGGGCGTGTATTAGACCCGGCTTTTTATTGCTTTTCGCCATAAAGGTCAAACGCCTCGGCGCCTGTGATGCGAACAGGAGCAAAATCGCCGATGCGGACATAATTGGTCGCGGCATCCACCAAAACTTCATTATCGACCTCCGGGGAATCGAATTCGGTACGGCCGATAAAATATTGCCCTTCTTTCCGGTCAAACAGGGTTTTAAATACCTTCCCGATTTTAGCCTCGTTTTTCTGAACTGAAATTTCCTGCTGGACTTCCATGAGGTGTTGTGCGCGTTCGGCTTTGAGTACTTCCGGCACATCGTCATCGGCATCAAAGGCCCGGGTGTTTTCTTCGTGCGAGTATTGAAACACGCCAACCCGCTCGAATTGTTGCTCTTCCACAAAGTCAAGCAAAGCGCGAAAATCCGAATCGGTTTCGCCTGGATAACCGACCAAAAAAGTCGTTCGCAAGGCAATACCCGGCACCTTTTCGCGAATCTGCCCCAGCAACCGGCGGGTTTCATCACGGGTGATCTGCCGCCGCATGGCAGCTAATACCGGATCGCTGGCATGCTGGAGTGGGATATCCAGGTAATTGCATATTTCCGGTCGGTCCGCCATAACATCGAGGATTTCCAGGGGAAATTTGCCCGGGTAGGCGTAGTGCAACCGGATCCATTCAATACCGTCCACATCTGCCAAAGCGCAAAGCAACCGGGGCAATTCACGCTTTTTATATAAATCCAGGCCATAATACGTCAGTTCCTGCGCGATCAACATGATCTCTTTCACCCCGCGCCGGGCCAGGTTCCGGGCTTCCAACACCAATTCTTCCACCGGACGGCTGATATGTTGGCCGCGCATGAGTGGAATAGCACAAAACGAACAGCTGCGGCTGCATCCCTCCGATATCTTCAGGTAGGCGTAATGCGGCAAGGTGGTGATCTGCCGTTCGCCTAACAATTCGTGCTTGTAATCGGCATCCAGGCGCGCCAGGAGCGCGGGCATCTCCAGGGTTCCGAAATATGCGTCAACTTCCGGTATTTCCTGTTCCAAATCCGACTTGTAGCGCTGCGACAGGCAACCGGTGACATACAACTTTTCAATCCGGCCCGCCTTTTTAAGGGCGGCGTGTTCGACGATCATGTCGATACTTTCCTGTTTGGCCAGATCGATAAATCCACAGGTATTTATGATCACGACGTTGGCATCGGTATCGTCGCGTTCATGCGCCACCTGGTAATCATTACCGCGCAATTGGGTGATCAGGTTCTCACTGTCCACCAGGTTTTTGGAGCAGCCCAGCGTAATAATATTGATTTTGTCTTTTCGAATAGTCTTCGTCTTCATACTTCGTCCGGTGCACCGGCGGCGAAATCTGGCCGCGCAAAATTTTTAACGCCGCAAAGTTCGGGCAAATCCGCCGTATTTTCCGGATTCGCCTATTTTTGCGCCGGCTTTGCCATCCGCCTGTTAATAAATGACACAACAAGACCTGCTTAATCGCCTCGAATCCGATCTGCGTGCCGATCTGGCCGATGTTAGGGCCCGCTTCTCCGATCTGAATGTTAATGCCCTCACCCACCGTCCCGATCCCAATAGCTGGAATATCCTGGAATGTTTGGCGCACCTCAACCGGATAGCCGACGACTATACCCCAGCCATGCAACGCGCCATTCACCGGGCCAAGGCACGCCGGTGGACGCCTTCCGGCTCCGTGCGGTATACCGCGCGGGGCAAAAGACTCCTGCATCGGGCCAACCCCGGTAATAGCAAGCAGTACAAAAGCCGGAAGCGATATAATTTTACGCTTCATCCGCTGGGGCAAGACATCGTCAAGTCTTTTATCATTAAAAACGAACAACTGCTGCGCATGCTGCAGGCGGCCAGCGAAGTCGATTTGAACCGGACCACCGTTCCGAAGGCAAATGCCTGGTTTGGCCGGTACACCCTTGGCAACCTGCTCGAATATCTGATCTTGCACCAACGCCGCCACCTGCGCCAAGCCGTATCAATGCTTTAAAAAATGAACGCTAAACTTAGTCTGCTACTACTTTTTTCTGCCCTCTTCGGATTATGGGCCTGCGACAAAAACGATGATCCCGCTACGGAAGGCAACTACACGTCGGGGGTTTTTGTGATCAATGAAGGTCCGTTTGGCGGTACCGGAAGCATCACCTGGCACCAGCCCGAAACCGGCGAAACCGTGCAAGACGTATTTGGAAAGGCCAACAGCGGAGCCGTACTTGGCGAGTTCGTTCAGTCGATGACCTTGCACAACGGCAAAGGATATATTGTCGTCAATGGCGCCAATAAAGTTTACGTAGTGGACATCGTTACCTTCAAATTTATCGACACGATTGGCGGTTTGGCGCTGCCGCGGTTTTTCCTGCCGCTGGATGATGATTTCGGACTTGTCAGTCAATGGGGCGCCGACGGGCTAACGGGCAGCGTAGCCAAAGTCGACTTAAAAACGCTGCAAATCGTACAAACCATACCTACCGGCAAAGGCCCTGAAAAAATGATCCGCCAGGCCAATGGACTGATTCTGATACCCAATTCTGGCGGTTTTGGCGTCGATTCCACCGTTTCGGTACTCAATTTCGGCATTACGGAAGAGCTGGATCGCCTTGTCGTGCCGGGAAAAAACCCGAGCACTGCCGCCATTCCGTTTTTTGTAAACAACCCGCTGGGACCCTTCACCTTCGTTCATTGCCGCGGTTCATTCCTCGACACCAATCCTGCAGGCTGGGTTGGCACAGTGGCCACAATCGGCGGAATCAGTCATGCGCTTCCGCCCTACGGTGAAGACCTGACCGTGTCGCCAAACGGACTTCATCTGTATGTGTCGGCGGCGGGGAAAATATACCGGCTGAATGAATCGGGGCTTTCCCCCTGGTTAGATCAGCCCGCATATGGACTGGGCTGCGCACCAGAGTCCGGCAACCTGTATTGCGCCGACGCCAAAGACTTTAATTCGGCCGGTGAAGTGGTCATTTATTCGCCGGAAGGCAAACGCCTGGGTGCCTTTCCGGTTGGCGTGGCGCCGGGAGAAATTGTATTTATTCCCTAGAAGCCACTACCTTTAGGTCAACTAAACGAGCTCTTTTATTTTGGCCCCTACACAAGTTGTTGACCTGGCTGTCAGTGTCGTACTGGGATTGATTATGTTTGGCATCGGGTTGTCGCTCACGATCAGCGATTTTACCCGGATCATTCGTTACCCCAGGGCGTTTTTTTCTGCCCTCGGGGCCCAAATGCTTGGTTTGCCCTTTATTGCCTTCCTCATCAATCTGATCGCCCCCCTGCCGGCGGCCCTGAAGGTCGGATTCATCATTTTGTCCGCCAGTCCGGGCGGGGCTACCTCGGGCTTTCTCACTTATCTATGGCGGGGAAACGTGGCACTCTCGCTCTCGATCACCTCCGTCAACAGTTTCCTCACGCTTTTTTCTATACCGGTCGTAGTCAACCTGGGTTTACACGTATTTATGGGTCGGGAAACAGACTTGCACCTGCCGTTCTGGGATACAGTTCGCCACATTTTTTTTATCACGATCATCCCCGCCTCCATCGGCGTCGCGGTACGCCACCACTATCCATACTGGGCTGAAAAAATCAGCAAACCAGCCAAATACATCATGCTGGTGCTGTTGGCCATCGTTTTTTTGATCAAAATGTTCGCTGGTGAAAGCTACGGCGGCGCCGGATTGACACTCGAAGATTTTATCCAGATTTCACCGGTGGCCCTTATCCAAAACGGCAGTTGCCTGTTCTTCGGATATTTCTTCATGTATTATATGGGGCTACCGCACCCGTCGCGGTTGACGGCTGCGATGGAAAGCGGCGTGCAAAATACTACACTGGCCTTTCTGATCGCCAGTACGATGCTCGGGAACCAGGAAATGGTAAAACCCGCCCTGGTATATTCCCTCTACTCGTTTTGGACCGCTTGCCTGTTTGCTTTCTTTGCCAATAAGTGGGTGGAAAAAAGGCGGTGAAAAAAAGGGACCTGAAAGGCGCCGCTAGAATATTCCTGCCGGGACGTCGGGGCGCAGAATCGGGGAATTGTCGCGTATTAGCCGACTCCAGGCGCTGATTGTACGCAAAAGATGGCCGTTTGCATGTTTAAATGGTCATACATTTGCCCTCAATCCTTGCTCCGTACTTTTACTCACCCTAGTTCTCGCTGTGCTTTTCATGAAATATGTATTTTATTTGCCCGTGCTGGCGTTCGTTTGTGCCGGCGCTGTTACTGCTGTTGGTCAGGACTTCAATATTCAACTTCGCAGCACCCTGGATTACCCTGCCCAAACCCTGGCCAATATCTGCGGTTATGCCCAAAACGGCCATGAATATGCCCTCGTAGGCGCCTCGCGCGGACTGTCCATTGTGGAAGTGACCAACCCGGACAATCCGGTGGAAATCGTTCAAATTCCCGGTCCGGACAACCTGTGGAAAGAAATAAAGGTATACAGCCACTATGCCTATGTTGTATCAGAAGGCGGCGGCGGCGTACAAATTATTGACCTGGCCCCCTTGCCCGGCGCCAACCTGAACCACCACTTTTACACCGGCACCGGTGAAATTAATGAGCAACTTGGAAAAATACATGCCCTGCACATCGACGAAACGGCCGGCTTTTTGTACACCTATGGCGGCAACTTCAGCAGCGCCCGGGTCCACGACCTCAATATCGATCCGTACAACCCGGTGTATGTCGGCAAATTTGACCAATTGGGATACATCCACGACGGCTATGTCGACAACGACACGTTGTATGCCTGCCACATCAACTCCGGCCTGCTTTCCATCGTAGATATGCGCGATAAGCTAAATCCCGCGCTATTGGGCACAGTGGAAACCCCCTCGCGATTTACACACAACTCCTGGCTGCTCGCCGACCGCAAGCATATCCTCACGACCGACGAACGAATACCCTCGTTTCTGACCGCGTACGATATCACTGACCCGACCGATATAAAGGAACTGGATCGCTTTTCGACTAACGATGGCAACGGTTCGATCGGGCACAACACACACGTGCTGAACGATTGGGCGATCACCTCCTGGTATACGGACGGGTTTTCCATTGTAGACGCCAGCCACCCTGAAAACCTCGTGCAGGTAGGCTTCTTCGACACCTGGCCGGGTACCGGGCCGGATTTTGACGGCTGCTGGGGCGTTTATCCCTTCCTGCCATCCGGCAATATACTCGCAACCAACATCCCGAATACGAACGGTGGTACCGGACGCTTGTTTGTGCTTACCCCGACCTATGCCCGGGCAAGTTATTTGGAAGGGCAAATTACGGACGGCTGCACCGGGCAACCCCTCCGCGATGCAGAGGTCCGGATCAATGGCAATGCGCCGATACAGTTGGCCGTTACGGATAATACTGGCCGGTTCAAAACCGGGTCATCGGAGTCGGGTATCTTTACGGCAACGATCAGTAAACTCGGCTTCGTTACACAAACGATCGATATCACCCTGACTACCGGAGAAACCAGCATACTGCTTACCACGCTGGAGCCATCCTCGGCCTATAATGTACAGGCACATGTCGCCTCGAAAACAGACCTTGTTCCACTGGCGAACACCACCATAATACTAACCAACGTAAACCAGACTTATCAGCTGCAAACAGACGGCAACGGCAACGGTGCTATCGACTGCATGCTGGGTGGCGTTTACCGCGCCGGCGCCTGGGGCTTCCTTCCGGCTGACGTATCCGTCAGCGCCGACGGTGATCTGGATATTTCCCTGACGCCGGCCTATTACGATGATTTTGAACTCGACCTGGGCTGGAGCAATGCGTCCAATGCAAATGCCGGATTCTGGACGCTTGGAGAACCTGTCGGTACCACCCTGTTCGATGTTATTTGCAACCCGGACGAAGACTGGGCTACCGACAACAACAACCAATGCTATGTCACGGGCAACGCCGGCGGTGGCGCCGGGAATGACGATGTAGACGGTGGGGCCGTCACGCTTACCACGCCGCTGATGCAATTAGGCAAATATTCCGATGCCGTACTCAGCTTTTACTACTGGTTCTACAACGGAGGTGGCAACGGCTCGCCCAATGATCAGTTTGAAGTGAAGGTAGGCAACGGCCAACAAATAGCAACGGTGTTTGCGGAGTTAAATACCCTTAGCGAATGGCGGTACTCCGGCGAAATTCACCTGAAAGACCATCTGCCGTTGACCGATAACATGCGGGTGCAATTCATCGCCTCGGATGTCACACCCGGTCACGTGGTGGAAGCCGCCGTGGATGTGTTTCAGGTGACGCCGGGGCTGGTCGCTGCGTTTGAGCCGGACCCGGCCGCTGAAATGACCTTGTCGCCTAACCCAAGCGCCGCAGCCTTTCAACTGCGCTATGCCTGGCCGGCTGTTCAAGATCCGGTATTGGAAGTGCGCAACCTGCTTGGGCAGATGGTCATAAGACAAGAATTGCACGGCAGCACCGGTATACTGCGCTTCGGCGAGCGCCTGCCCGCCGGTATGTACCTGGTTTGGCTGAGTGGGGAAGGGCGGCGGAGTGTGGTATTGAAGGCTATGAAACAATAAGCATGTTGGGGATTTTCCCGCCGGGCCCAAAACGGTTCTTTTTCCGCCATTTTCCGCCTTTTTTCAGTCACAGAGTCCCCACTATGCTCCTTCAAAAACGCAAAAACTGACGCAAAAAGCCCTCATTTTTTGCTCCGGCAGTACTTGTCCCGATTACTCGGGAAAATCCCCAACATGCTAATGTTACGCTCCAAAAAGAGCCATTTGCTGTAGCCGGAATAACGGTTATGTTCTTCTGGCTACGGCAAATTCATTAAATAATTACCTCCGGAACCCACCCTTCGGCATAGGCGGCATGCCGCCTGGCAAACCCATCTTACTCCCCATACCGGCGCCGGCGCCTTTGCTCATCTGGTGCATGAACTTGCGCATATCGTTGAAGTTTTTGACAAACAGGTTGATCTGATCCAGCGTCTGGCCACAGCCCCGCGCAATACGTTTCTTCCGGCTAAGGGAAAGAATATCCGGGTTTTGTCGTTCCGTGGGCGTCATACTTTGAATAATAGCCTCTACCCGCACCAAAGCTTTGTCGTCAATATCCACTTCCTTGAGGGCTTTGCCCATGCCCGGTATCATACTGAGCAAGCCCTTCAGGTCGCCCATTTTTTTGATCTGCTGCATCTGGCCCAAAAAGTCGTTGAAGTCAAACTTGTTCTGTTTGATCTTTTTTTCCACCCGCTTAGCTTCTTCCTCATCCATCTCCATCTGGGCTTTTTCCACCAGCGAGACGATGTCGCCCATGCCCAGGATACGCTGCGCCATGCGGTCGGGGTAAAACACATCGAGCGCGTCGAGTTTTTCGCCCATGGAGACAAACTTGATGGGTTTGCCAACCGTGTATTTGATAGACAGCGCCGCCCCGCCGCGGGTATCCCCGTCGAGTTTGGTGAGCACAACCCCATCGTAGTCTATGCGTTGGTTAAACGCTTCCGCGGTGTTTACCGCATCCTGGCCGGTCATGGAATCGACCACAAACAGCGTTTCCGTTGGTGAAATGGCCGCTTTGATCGCCTCAACTTCGGCCATCATCACTTCATCCACAGCAAGACGGCCGGCAGTATCCACGATCACGACCTGATGGCCATGCGCTTTGGCGTGTTTGAGCGCATTCCTGGCAATCTCAACGGGGTTCTTATTTTCCTCTTCCTTATATACCGGCACCCGCAGGCTTTCGCCTAATACGCCCAACTGGTCGATGGCGGCCGGACGGTACACATCGCACGCCACGAGCAGGGGCGATAACTTCCGGTTCTCTTTCAGGTAGCGCGCCAGTTTGCCGCAAAACGTCGTTTTACCGCTTCCCTGCAAACCCGCTACCAACACAATGCCCGGGCTACCCTTTACATTAATCCCGACCGACTGCCCACCCATGAGTTCGGCCAGTTCGTCCAGGACGATTTTCACCATCAACTGCCCCGGATTCACATTGCGCAGTACATTTTCCGTGCCGAGCGCCTTGTCTTTGATCCGGTCGGTAAATTCCTTGGCAATCTTGTAGTTCACGTCCGCCGCTACCAGCGCGCGCCGGATTTCTTTGATGCTCTCCGCCACATTCAACTCCGTGATCTTGTTGCTGCCGCTAATGACCTTAAATGCTGATTCGAGCCGGTCGCTTAAACTTTCAAACATGTATAATTCGAGTGGTTTGGTTCGCTGAAAAACGTCCGGGCGTGCCCTTGGGAGGCGCTAGTGCCGGAGGGCCGCAAAGATACATATTCGCTTGAGATAACGAAAACCCCCGGGCCAGGCCTCTTTGTACTATAATTGTTATCCGTTAGTCCTCATAACCCCTATTTTTACGCCAAAACTACATACCATGCACCTTCGTCTCCTGCCACTGCTGTTGTTGTGCTTATTTGCCCGTTGCCAAACCAAAACCGGGATGCCCAATGCCAATCAAACCAGGCCGGCTTATGCCCTGGCCATCCACGGCGGTGCGGGAACAATTCGCAAGGCCGAAATGACGCCGGAAGAAGACGCCGCTTACCGCGCAGCGCTCGATACTGCGCTCACCATTGGCGAGTCCATTCTCCGGGGCGGCGGCAGCGCCCTTGACGCTGTTACAGCCACCATCGTCTGGCTGGAGGATTGCCCCTTGTTCAATGCCGGCCGCGGCGCCGTTTTTACGCACGACGGCCGCAACGAACTCGACGCCAGTATTATGGACGGCAGCACACAGGCCGCCGGCGCCGTGGGCGGCGTGACAAGCGTCAAAAACCCCATCCGGTTGGCTCGGGCCGTCATGGAAAAATCGCCCCATGTACTGCTCACCGGCCGGGGCGCCGAACAGTTTGCCCTGGAAAACGGACTCGACACCGTGCCGCCCGAGTGGTTTTTTACCCAAAAAAGATGGGATGCTTTACAGCAAATTTTGGCAGGGGAAAAGAAAAACGCTCCGCAAGGAAGATTTGTCCCTCCAAATAGCGGAAATCCGGACACCAAATTCGGCACAGTCGGTTGCGTGGCGCTCGACCGGGAAGGTCACCTGGCTGCCGCCACCTCCACCGGCGGCATGACCAATAAACGCTGGAACCGCCTGGGCGACACCCCCGTCATCGGCGCAGGCACCTATGCCTCCGACGATGCCTGCGCGGTATCCTGCACCGGCCACGGCGAATACTTTATCCGGTATGCCGTCGCGCACGACGTGTGGGCGCGTATGGCTTACGGCGGTCTTTCCCTGCGGGAAGCGGCCGATCAGGTCGTGATGAAAAAACTGGTGGAGAAAGGCGGGGAAGGCGGATTGATCGCCGTGGATAAAGATGGAAACATCGCTTTGCCGTTCAACTCCGAGGGTATGTACAGGGGGTATGCCCGGCCCGGCGAACGGAAAATTATGATTTATAAAGCAGAGTAGCCTAAAACCTGTCAGGTGCAAATTGAGCCCGGACTGCCGGCGCCCGGGCGCCGGCAGTCCGGGCTCAATTTGCACCTGACAGGTTAGGGAAAGGGTGAGAAAAAAGCCGCCCGACGGGAAAATCTCCAACACGCTCTCTTAACCTGGCCCCGGATCGGTAACCCTGAACCAGATTTCCTTGACATCCTGCACCTGGCAGAGCGGTTCATCACCCCGGAAGATGCAGGTAAGTAGGAGCTTTATGCCATGGATACCCCCCAAACGCAATTGATCCCGGTGAAAGTCGATATACCAGCCAAATCCCTGGGAATTCCAGGTGTCCCTCGGTTGAGAAGGTGCTGCATTTGTATCTGGCGTAGCCTGAATGGAAAACTGTTGACCGGAAATTGGTCCGGGCAATTTATAGTCGTTCCAATACCTGCCGTGAAAGCCACAGTGCAAATCGTCGTTTCTATTGCTTGCGGTTGCGGGCAAAAGGTTTGGTTGGAGCGATACCCAGCGCTGGTCCTTACTCCAGAAGAAAAGGTCAACTTTGTACGTAACCAGTTCGTCGAGCGTAGTATTGTGTACCCAAAATGGCAACAACAAGCGCAAACGGCAATATTTACACCCACCTGCACTGTTACCGCAATGCCAACAATGGCCAAATTCCTGAGTGGGTCGCGGAATCGAATGGCCAAGGTCCGAATCAAATGGTGTTTCCGGAAAGCCGAAACATGTCAGCGGTTCCCCTCCCCGTACCCACAAATAACCAGGGTCGGTTCTAGTATGCGGCGTCCAGTGAAAAACTGTTGAATCCACATTTGTATAGGTATCCCAAAAACGGATGCGCTTCATTCTATTGAAATCACTGGACCCTTCAAGGCCAATACACCCAAGCCGCCTGTTTTCAGGTTTTAATGCGCAAGCCGCGGGCGGAAAATAGATATTATGGGCTCTCCCATCAGTTATCCACGGCGCTTGATCCCAGCTGCAAAAACTGCTAAACGCCCAGGAATCGGGATTCATGGCATGTTCCCAAAAGCCATTTTCCTCTACGCCTACAATGACCCATGCGTGCATTGCATGATTCATTTGCACCGGCCGGGGGTTTACCGTAAGATATGTCGGCGGCGATTGTCCGCCCACTTCTCTTACCAGGATGCATTTGATCAGCTCAGCCCGGGTCGCCAGTGATCCGGCGCCCGATGCGAGTGGAAATCGCACGGATTCCATGGTCAACACGTCCGGTGTTGGATTACTCGCGATGGCCTGCCAATCTACCACCCGGGTCACCGGGGGCGGATCTCCAGGTTCTTCCGTTCCCATAGACCAGGTAGAAAAGAAATCACCGGTTTCATTCGGCGGAGGGTTGCGTTCGATGGGCGTGCCCATCGCCCAGGCGCGACGCGGGTGCAAGGGCGTCAACTGGTAAGCGCTGCAAAGGCTGGCCCAGGATGCCGGGTAACAAGCCGGATAGAAGCGCTGGGGCCTTAAATCATGCGGATGACAGGCATTGCCCGCGCTGTCCCGCCGCCTTGAAAAGCCTAAGTCGTTTTGTTCCATGTACAATTGATGAATTTTGAACTGATGCTGCACCGGGTGGAATACGCTCTTGATTTGTGTCGGATACACCAAAACGCCGCCGCCGATACTTACCCGATGGTGATCCTGAAAAGGTTCGCATCGCGCAATTACCCAGACTTCTTTTTGTTTGCCAGATGTATGTTCGTGCATCCTTCCTCCAATAAGACTGGGCTCGCCGGCATGGTTGATCTCAATAAACGGAACGGTTTTTTCATCCTTGCGTTTCGCTTCAATATGTTTTAAATCCGATCCTGCCAGGCGCACCCATATTTCCATTGGTTTGTTGGACAACTCCGTACTGCTGATTAGAAATGAGCGCGAGGCGTATGCAAGTTTTCTCTGCTCCATTTCCAAAATTTCAACCGCTGTATCCCGAAGAAACACCCCGGGCTCAATTACCAAAATCAGACCGCCTGGGTGTACAATTTTTGTACTTTTCAGCACATCCACAACTTGGTGGATTTCGTTTTCCCGTGCAAATACGTTATCCTCTTTTTTCATGATTTCTTATTTATAAACCCTTGTTTACGTCCTCCTTATCTTTTCTGCTTTAGTCCGTTACACAACAAACCTGCATTAGTTTTTTTACGAAATCAATGATATTACTCAAAAGGATTGCTGACTTTTGGAGCGCCTATCAACTGCATTACAACATCGGATACAAACCGTGACAACACCACTCGCCGAACGCATGCGCCCGCAAGACCTCGAAGCCTTTGTCGGCCAGGAGCACCTGGTCGGCGACGGCGCCGTGTTGCGCCAGGCCATCGAAGCCGGGAAAATTCCTTCGTTTATCCTGTGGGGGCCGCCGGGGGTAGGCAAGACCACCCTGGCGCAACTGATTGCCAAACTCCTTAAAAAGCCGTTTTACCAACTTTCCGCTATAAACTCAGGCGTCAAAGACATCCGCGACGCTATCGAAAATGCCGAAAAAACCACGCTCTTTCAGGCGAAAGGGGCCATTCTGTTTATCGATGAAATCCACCGTTTTTCCAAAAGCCAGCAGGATGCGCTGCTGGGGGCGGTGGAAAAAGGCGTGGTGACGCTGATCGGCGCCACCACGGAAAACCCATCGTTTGAGGTCATACCGGCCTTGCTGTCGCGTTGCCAGGTATATGTGTTACAGCACCTGTCGAAAAACGAACTCGAAGGCCTGCTCCGGCGCGCATTGGAGCAGGACGAGGCGCTGAAATCCGCCGCCATTGAACTGGTTGAAACCGACGCCCTGCTGCTCTATTCCGGCGGCGACGCCCGCCGCCTGCTCAATGCCCTGGAACTGGTGGCCAACTACCGACAACCTGGCGAAACCCTGCGGATCACCAACGAACTGGTGCAAACGCGCATCCAGCAAAACATCGCTTTGTACGACAAGGGCGGCGAACAACACTTCGATATTATTTCGGCATTCATTAAAAGCGTGCGCGGCAGCGATCCCAATGCGGCCGTTTACTGGCTGGCGCGCATGCTCGACGGCGGCGAAGACATCGAATTCATCGCCCGCCGCCTCGTCATCCTGGCCGCCGAAGATATCGGGCTGGCCAATCCGAACGCCCTCTTGCTCGCCACCACCACGATGGATGCCATCCGGATGATCGGCATGCCGGAAGCGCGTATCATCTTGTCGGAATGCGCCATTTACCTGGCTACCTCTCCCAAAAGCAACTCCGCGTACCTGGCCATCGAAAAGGCCCTGGAAACCGTCCGCTCCGGTGGCGCACAGCCGGTCCCCCTACCCTTGCGCAATGCGCCTACCAAACTGATGAAGGAACTGGACTATGGCGCCGGGTACCTGTACGCCCACGACTTTCCCGGGCATTTCGTGCGGCAGGATTTCCTGCCGGAAGTACTGAAAGGAAAAATCCTGTACGAACCTGCGGCAAATCCGGCTGAAGAACGCGTCAAACAAAAATTACGAGAAGATTGGAACGGGTGGTATCCGTATTGACCGTATTTAGTTAAACCATGCTGCGCCAAAATGTTAAAATGCCGGGGAAGGTTAAAACCGTGCTAAAGACTGGCGGTCCATTTGCGAAATAGCGCAGTTCGCAGGTAGGTTTGTTAAAAAAATGCAATTATGAAAACAAAAAACTTTCTGCTGCTCGTCGGCGCCTTTTTGTTCCTGGCCGGCTGCGACAACGATCCCTATCCCCTCGAATTGGAACGTTTCAACACCGCCTGGATCGATGTGGACAATTCCGGCACCCGGACGCCGAATGATGAGATCGATTTCGATGCCCAGGTAAACACAACCGATCCTGATCCCGACGATCAGTTTATAACGGAGTGGGAATTCTCGTATCGCGTAAATGGCGTCTTTGCCGGCGTATTGCAGTCTGACAACGGCCTGCGGACCAATGGCCTTGGATTTGGCGCAACGGTAAACATTAAAAACTTGCCGCTGCCTTTCTCCGGCGGACTGATTCCCGGCGATGAATTTGAATTCCGGTTTTGGGCAGTCGACAACCATGGTACACAAGTGGAACGGTTTTATGTTTTCCGCTTGGAATAGCCTCCTTTTTTACTCCCGGATGAACTCCAGTTCCTTGTGCCGGTCCAGATATGCAATCGCCGACGGTTCATGGGGTTCCTTGTCATCCTGCCGGTACTTCACGACATAGTCGACCCCTCCCAGAATTTCGCTGCTGATGGCGCCGAAGGTGGGCGGGTAAGGCTCGCCGTGCTTCGCTGCAGCGGTACTGACGAGCGGCCTGCCCAAAGCGCCGATCAGCGCGCAACAAAATTCATCCCGGGTCAACCGGATGGCAACAGAGCCATTTGAATTTTTAACGGACGCCGGGAGGCCATGAACATGTTCGTAAATCACCGACAAGGGGCGCTGGTGGTATGCCAGCAAGGTTTCGATACGCGGATGAATCCTGGAAACATACCGTTTGAGCATTTCGAGGCTGTCTACCAGGAGGATATATCCCTTCTCCGGCGCATGGCCCTTCAGGGCGGAAAGGCGTGTAACCGCCGTTTCATTGGTTGCATCGCACCCAATACCCCATATCGTATCCGTAGGATAACAAATCACCCCACCCTCCCCGAGCAGGCGAACAATGTCTGAAATGTCGTCGCGTAGCAGGAACATACCCAACAATTGATGGTTAATATCGTTCTTTCGTGTACATTTGAAAACCCAAAAGTCCGACTTTTAACCCAAACATTTCTGAATAGACTTAAATGCGCGCCAATTTCTATCGTTTTTTGACGGCCAGTTTCCTGTTTTTGTTTCTCCTGCAGGGGGAAGGGCTCTTTGCCCGCCACATCATTGGCGGAGAAATCACGTATAAATACCTGGGCACAACGCCCGAAGGGAATAACCGGTATCAGTTTATCATGAAAATTTACCGGGATTGCCTGGGCGGCGGCGCAGGCTTCGATGATCCCGCCGAGATGGCTATTTACAAAGGCACCTATTCCGATAACGTTTTATACGAGTCTTTCCGAATTTTCGATCCGGCCATCACCCGGTTACAGCCGGTACCGCCGCCTTGTGTCAGCTCTTTACCCAATGTTTGCGTGGAAGAAGGAATCTATATTTTCGAACGCGCCCTGCCCATATTGATCAATGAAAGCTATTTCGTGGTATACCAACGCTGCTGCCGGAATCAGACCATTCGCAATATTGTAACTCCGGGCGACATCGGCGCTACGTACATGGTGGAATTAACGGCGGAAGCGATGCAGTTGAAAAACAGCAGCCCCACCTTCGACAATTTTCCCCCCATCATCATCTGCAACAATATCCCTTTGGAATTTGACCATTCGGCAACGGATGCTGACGGCGACCTGATCTACTACAGTTTTTGCAGCCCGCTTCGGGGTGGAGGCCCGCTGCTGAACCAACCGGCGCTGTTCACGTGCAATGGCGCCGTACCCACCCCGCCCTGCGGCCCTCCCTTCGACGAAGTGCCTTTCGTGGTGCCAAACTACAGCCCCGGCAATCCCATGGGCGGCGCGCCGCAAATTTCGATCGACAATACCACGGGAATGATCACCGGGACACCCACTACGGTCGGGCAGTTTGTCGTCGGCGTATGTATTCAGGAATTTCGCGGCGCCACGCTATTATCTACCGTTCGGCGCGACTTTCAGTTCAACGTAGCCGGTTGCACACCCACAGTATTGGCCAGCATCGAAAGCGACAGCATTTCAGGCCCTCAACGATTCATCGTGAAATCCTGCGGCCAAAACACCGTAACTTTTCAAAATCTGAGCGCCCAGAAAGCCAGCATTTTTGCCTTCGAATGGCGGTTCAACCTCAAAACCTCCACCTTTATAGATACGAAAAACTGGAATGCCAGCGTCACTTTTCCGGATACCGGCTTCTATTCGGGCGCCCTGTATCTGAACGCCGGTTCGCCTTGCTCGGACACGGCTTACATTGCTGTCAATATCTTTCCGGAAATAAACGCAGACTTTAATTTTGCCTATGACACCTGCGTGGCCGGGCCCGTACAGTTTACAGATTTGTCTTCCGGAGAGGGCGGCGTAAACCGATGGAGTTGGAATTTTGGCGTGCCGAACGGCACGTCAAAAGTGCAAAACCCCAGTTATTTGTATTCAATACCCGGCGATCACCCGGTAAGTTTGCGGGTATACGACAAAAATAAGTGCACCGATACCAAAACGAAAGTGGTGAATTGGTTTCCGGTTCCTCCGTTGATCATTCTTCAACCCAGCCGTTATATCGGCTGTACCCCGGCAGAAATTTTCTTTAACAACCTGTCCACGCCAATCGACAGCACTTATGCCATCGAATGGACGTTCGGCGATGGCAAAACCAGCAGTGGGATCATCAGTCCGACGCATATTTATGAAGAACCCGGACTATACGACGTTTCAGTGGCCATCACCTCGCCATTAGGCTGCTTCACAGCAGATACGTTTCTGAACCTGATCCGGGTGGAACCGTCGCCGGTTGCGGATTTCAGCTTTTCCCCCGACTCGCTCCTGAGCCGGTTCAACAACACCGTTCAGTTTACGGACTTGTCCACCGGCGCAAACCGGTGGAATTGGCAGTTCGACAAATATGCCAACACCACAGAACGCAACCCGTCGTTCACATTCCCGGACACGGGCCTGATGAAGATAACGCTCATCGCGACGCACCCGAAAGGATGCAAAGATTCTCTATCCAGGTATTTGGATATTTCGCCGGTCATCCGGTGGTATATGCCGAATGCTTTCACGCCCAATGGCGACGGTCAAAACGATGGTTTTTTTGGAAAGGGTTACCTGGAAGGCGTCAGCAATTATCAAATGACCATCTGGAACCGTTGGGGCGAAATGGTGTTCGATTCTGCCAATCCGTATGAAGAATGGAATGGCCGGCAAATGAACACGGGTGGCGTCTCGCCGGAAGGCGTTTATGTATATGTTGTGACGTTTACCGGACCACGGGGGCAAAAGGAGGAGTTCAAAGGATACGCGACATTATTGCGCTAATAAGCAGCCGCATATTACCGCAACAAAGTCACATTTCCTTTCTTTTCGGCAGTACTGCCGCCCCGGCAACGCACCCGCATATAATAACCGTATGTCTCAACCGGCTGGTCCTCTCCCTTGAATGTTCCGTCCCAGGCGCCATCCGGGTCGGTGGTTTCAAATATTTTTTGGCCCCAGCGGTTGTACACGGCCCAATATATTTCTTCCACAAAGCGGCTCTCCAGCCGGAGCAGGTCGTTTTCGCCGTCGCCATTGGGGGAAAAGCCCGTTGGGAAAAAAAGAAAGGGCTCTTCGCAGTTGGGGTAAAGTACAGTAATCGTGACGCTCCGTTCCAACACACATCCTCCATTCAGCTGAATACTAGCGGTATAGGTAGTGGTGGTGTTGGGTATAGCCACCGGCCGAAGCGTATTTGCCTTTATTAATGAAGTGAACGGCGACCAATTGACCATCCCGTTGCCGGGAAAATAGGCCTCCAGTTGTGAACTATCGCCCAAATATATGGTAGTTGGCATAGCCGACAGGGTGAGTGCGCTGGTATCAAATACCGATACTGTTACCATCCCTTCATACGTGCAGCCGGCATTTGTGATGGTCACCAGGTAATCGGTCGTTTCCAGCGGGAAAGCGAAAGGCGAAGCAGCCGTCGAATCAGAAAGGCCGGCCGGCGGCGCCCAGGAGTACAAATACCCGTCAATCCCGCCGGAATTCAGCCGCACGCTATCGCCCAAACAAATGGCCAATTCGCCGATCAGGCTATCCACCCGGGGAATGGGCGCATTAAACTGTTTGACAAGGGTATCGCGGCATCCGCCTGCAGACATGACAACGAGCGTAAGTTTATAACTCCCGGGTTTTTTCACCAGGAAGGAGGGATTTTGCAGGGTAGATTGGACGTTAAAACCGCTGGAACCGGTAAGCCGCCACAACCACGATGCCACGCCATACACCGAATCCATACTTTTGTCGAAGGCCTGGATCAACAAACCATTGTTGTCGCAGGAGGGCAATTCATATACCATACCGGCATTGATATGAAGCGCCCCGATGTGAATGAGCTGAAACATAGTATCCGCACAAGGCAAACCCGGCGCCGTGATCAAGGCGACGGTATACGTGCCGGTATCGGGAAATTGGAACATGGGCGACCGCTCCGTAGTCGTGAGCGAAAGGTTGTCCGGCCAGTCAAAATACCAGCGCGAATCTGGTACGTTGCTTTGGTTAATAAATTTAATGGCCTCGTTTTCACACCCGCCGCCTGGTGCAAAAAAAGCCGCCGTTGGCACGCCGCAATCGGCAACATTGTACTGGAAATCGCGCCGGGTTGTTGAAATCAGGTCATTATTCCGGTATTCATCCACGCAAACACCTACGACAAAGTTGCCAATAGTATTGGGTATTCCGGTTATAAACCCGGAGTTCGGGTTAATGGCCAGGGGTTGGCCGCCCAGCACATTAGACAAGTTGTAGGGCGGATCGTTCCAGATAATTTCCGGGTAGGGTCCTTTTCGGGGCGGGACGGGTTGTGGCATCACGGAGTCGGGGCCATTCAATGGCGTGCAAAGCCGGTAAACAAGCGAATCGCCGTCCGCATCAGCAGCGCTATGATCGAAATTGATCGGCTCATGTACACAGATCGCCACCGGCGGCCACTTGTTGAAAACAGCGCTGTTGTTACACTCCAGCATCGTCTTTTCCGAAAGGTTGGCTACGATGGAAATACCGGTATTCAAGGGGTCAGGGAGATTCCGGATCAGTTTGTTCCGGCAGCACCGCTGGTATACAATGCTATAGCCTCCGGGGCGAAAGCTCAGGTTAACTTCCGTCACATACGTGCTGCGATGCACACATACATTGGGCGGCGCTACCAGGCAGGGATTTTCCAGGATGATAGGCAACGTGTCATGCGTCATGGCATCCCAGTTTACCGGAATATTGGACACCAGGTTCCAGTTTGCATCGTAAAAACCGATATATGCCGGGTTATCGAACCAGGGCACACCGTTGTAACAATCGCGGTACACCGTCAGGCGAATCTCGAACCGGTTGTTGCCGAGGCAGGTATAGGTGATTTCCCCTCCGACGATATGGGTCGCCTGGAGGGAGTATCCACCAAGCAAAAGCAACACGAGCAAAAAAAAATGTTTCATACGTGGCGATGTATTTGGCCGCTTTACGCACACACACCGTATGCCGGCCAATGAACCAAAGGCTTTTTCACGTGATTAGAGGTGCCTTAAAGACGTAGCAACCCGGCCGGGCCGCTGCTCAAAGAAACAAACTGGGCCGGTATTGTCCAAAAAACAAAAACAGGATTACCGGTGCTCTGCAAAATACCGCCACAATGCCGCCGTATGCAAGGCCTGCGCTACCCCACCCGACCGGAGCATTTCGAGGACCTCCGCCCGGTATAACAAATGCACTGAAATGTCTTCCGTACGTTCCAGCCGTTGGGCCTCCAGCCGTTCGACGCCGGTAGCCAAAAAGATATGGCACCAATTGTTGTGGGTGCCTGGATTGGCGCAGGAACGAAGCCACAGCTGCCAGTCACCGCCGCCATAGCCGGTTTCCTCCAACAATTCCCGCCGGGCGCTTACCAGGAGCGGTTCGCCAGGGTCTGCCACGCCGGCGGCTAATTCATAATGGACCAACCCCAGTCCATGCCGGTATTGGCGGATCAGTACAAACTGGTCCTCCGTGTTAACCGCCAGCACCGACACCCAGTCGGGGTATTCAAACACAAAATAATCGGGTATCTGCGCGCCGTTAGGCAGCCGGACGGCATCCTCCCGCAGGATCATATACGGCCGGCGGTCGTAAACATACGCGCGGTTTTCAACCTTCCAGGGCAATGGGTCGGTTACATGGTTCATTTTTTCTGCTTTTTTAGAATGGTATGACTGGTGGTTGCCGGTTGAAAAGCCGGCAGGTCAGGCGCGCCAAAAATCGGATGAAAATGCCGTAATTTGCCCGCCGGAGCACAGAACTTCCGCAATCTGCCGACCATGCAAGAGGAAAAATCCATCCCACTCCTGAATGCTGCCGTGATCGTTGCGGCATTGGGCTATTTTGTCGACATTTATGATTTATTGCTGTTTGGTTTTGTCCGGGTAAAAAGCCTGGAAGACCTGGGCTTTTCCGGCCAGGCCCTGACCGATACCGGGATTTCCTTGCTCAACTGGCAAATGGCCGGCATGTTGCTCGGCGGCATATTGTGGGGGGTATTGGGCGACAAAAAAGGCCGGGTCCGGGTATTATATTTCTCCATTTTCCTGTACTCCGTCGCCAATATTTTAAACGGTTTTGCTTCGTCGGCCACAGATTATGCCGCCTTTCGCTTTATAGCGGGGATCGGGTTAGCCGGTGAATTGGGCGCCGGCATCACCCTGGTATCGGAAATTATGCCCAGGGAGAAGCGTGGGTATGGCACCATGGTCGTAGCGGCCGTTGGGCTGAGCGGCGCCCTGTTGGCCTGGGTGGTGGATTTGTTTTTCCCCTGGCGCATGTGTTTTTTTGTTGGAGGTGGCCTTGGGTTGCTCCTGCTGGTTCTGCGTATCAGCGTCAGCGAGTCGGGTATGTTTCGCCAAATGCAGGCTGCCGAAGCGGTCAGCCGCGGCAATTTTCTGGCGTTGTTTACACATTGGAACCGGTTTATCCGGTTTGCCCGGTGCCTGCTCATCGGGTTTCCAACCTGGTTTGTGGTTGGTGTGCTGATTACGCTGGCGCCCGAATTCGGCCAGGCTAAAGGCCTGAGCGGTATCACCGGCGGGAATGCTATTGCAGCCTGTTATACCGGCCTGATCCTGGGCGATATCAGCTCGGGTTTGCTCAGCCAGTTTTTACGCAGCCGGCTCAAGGTAATGTGGATTTTTCTGGCGGTGGATGCCTTGGCGGTGGCGTATTATCTCGCCGGAGACTTCGGCACCCCTGCCGCGTTCTACCTGGCGCATTTCTTCCTGGGGTTTTCCGTGGGCTTTTGGGTCATTTTTGTAACGATCGGCGCCGAACAGTTCGGCACCAACCTGCGCGCCACGGTGGCCACCTCCGTGCCCAATTTCGCCCGGGGCATGCTGGTCCCCATCGGAGCGTCGTTCAAATGGCTCAAGGGCGCCGCTGTGGCCGGTGGTGTGTTGCCAGCCGCTGCCATCGTTGGGGCCGTATGCCTGCTTATTGCCTTCGCAGCCCTGATCGGGATGAAAGAAACCTTCGAGGAAGACCTGAATTATGTAGAGACGATCTGAGAAACCTGCTGAGCCAACAGAGAATATTTCCCCATCGTCAACCATACCATAAATATCCCCGGAAATCGCTACCTTTGCCCCGCCTAACCAAATAAAATTTTTACGGTCGGCATTTCTATCCTGCCCTGATTTTTGATTAACGACTAGCGCACATGAACTTTGACCTTATTGTCATCGGCAGCGGCCCGGGCGGCTACGTAGCAGCCATTCGCGCCGCTCAGCTCGGCATGAACGCCGCCATTATCGAGCGGGAAAGTCTCGGTGGTATTTGCCTCAATTGGGGTTGCATCCCGACCAAAGCCCTCCTGAAAAGCGCCCAGGTATTCGAATACCTGAGCCATGCCGCAGATTATGGCATCACGGTAAGTACCAAACCGGAAGCCGATTTTAGCGCCATTATCAAGCGCAGCCGGGGTGTAGCCGAGGGAATGAGCAAAGGGGTTCAGTTTCTGATGAAAAAGAACAAAATCACCGTCATCAACGGCGCCGGCAAACTGGTCAGCGGACCAAAAGTATCCGTAGCCGACGCCGAAGGTAAAGTAACCGAATACACCGCCAGGCATATCATCGTCGCTACCGGAGGCCGGGCCAAAGAACTGCCCAACCTGCCCATCGATGGCAACAAAATCATCGATTACCGGAAAGCCATGTCGCTCGACAATCAACCCAAGCGTATGGTCGTCGTCGGGGCCGGCGCTATCGGGGTGGAATTCGGATATTTTTACCACACCATCGGTACGGAGGTGACCATCGTGGAGTTTCTCGAACAAGGGCTCGTGCCGCGTGAAGACGCCGAAATTTCAAAAGAGCTGGCAAAACTCTACAGCCGCAAGGGCATGAAAGTGTATGGCGGCTGGGCTGTGGAAAGTGTGGATACCTCAGGTAAAGAGATCAAGGTGAACATGAAAAACCGCAAAGACGGTAAATCGGAAACCATTTCTTGCGACGTGGTGCTCAGCGCAGCCGGTGTGACGCCCAACACCGAGCATATCGGCCTGGAAGACCTGGGCGTTATTACCGACCGCGGCTATATCCAGGTGGATGATTTTTACCGCACCAATGTGCCGGGGGTGTATGCCATCGGCGACGTATTGGCAACCCAAGCCCTGGCGCACGTGGCGAGTGCCGAAGGCATCACCTGCGTGGAGCATATCGCCGGCCTGCAAGTGGAACCGATCGACTATAACAACATCCCTGGCTGCACCTATTGCATCCCGGAAATTGCCTCTGTCGGGTATACCGAACAAGCCGCCAAAGAAGCCGGTTATGACATCCTGGTCGGCAAATTCCCCTTCACCGCCTCTGGCAAAGCGAAGGCCGCCGGCACACCGGAAGGGTTCGTCAAAGTCATTTTTGACAAAAAATACGGCGAATGGCTGGGCGCGCACATGATCGGCGCCAACGTGACGGAAATGATCGCCGAAGTGGTTGCCGCGCGCAAACTCGAAACTACCGGGCATGAAATCCTGAAATCCATTCACCCACACCCGACCATGAGTGAAGCGGTTATGGAAGCCACTGCCGCAGCCTACGGCGAGGTGATCCATCTGTAAGAGCCGGACGCATCACTAGTGGCGGAGGCACTAAGTTTTGGACAGTTTGAGCAGGTGCTTTTGGGCTGAGACAAGGCGTGACGAGGGAGTGTAGCGGGCTCTCCATGACCGAGGAACAACGAAGTATCAGACCAAAAGAGACGTTCAAACTGTCTGAAATTTAGTGCCTCCGCCACTAGTGTACGATTATTTTTTCCGCGCAGTATAATCCGGCGTAGGGGGTGAATACCCGCAACGAATAGACTCCCGGCGTTTGCAGCCCAACCGCAGATAATTCTAATGCGGCTCCCTGCCAAACCGCCCGCCCGCGGAGATCCCATAGCTCGGCCCGGGCGTCTTCAGGCAACAATTCGTTGGCGAGCATTTGCCGCGCCGAAGGAAACGGGCTGGGCCCAATATTGCACCGCACAAACTGACTTCCGGCGGGCATTTTTACCGGCAAAAAGACCGGCTGCAGCCACTGTGCAACCTGAAAACTATACAGCCGGGCCGGCACTGACACCGGTACGCCGAGCACAACGGCGTTCAGGGCTTCATTGGAAATATAACCATACCCGCTTTCCCGGAAACAAATAGCCTCCGTTTGACCTGAGAAAATGGCCAGGCCGGTCCCAATACGGCGTTTGTTTCCATTAAAAAAATATCCGCCGGAATAATCGAACAACAACCACATAAACAACAGGGCATTATCGGTGCGGTAACCGCAAAGGGCTAAAACACCCGGACCGGAAATATCCGCACCGGTAATCACACCGTCTGTCGCAAGCGTTTCGCGCCGGCTGGCCTGATAGGTGCCCACTTCGGCCGGCAGCGTATAATGAACGGTTATTGGTTCGATCCAGTTTTTGGTAAATAAATGCAGGGAATCGCCGCGCCAAACCATGGCTTCACAATCGAATGCGGTATGGTTTGGCCCCTGCGGCGAAAAGTCAACCTGGTCTGCATACTGAAAACGGATTTCTTCCACAGCCGTCGCCGGCACCGTTGCGCTGGAGCCGGCAGGGATAGCAGCGAGGGGGACTTTATAAATGACCAGGTCGGTCCGGTTTCCATTGGCATTATTGCCAAAATCGCCGATATAAAAATATACGCCATCGAATGCCAGGTCTTCCCAATCTACGTTGGTGGCGCCTCCGATCTCAACTACCTGCAAAATTTGGTTGCTCACCGTATCAATGCGGTATAAAGCCGGTGCATGGCCGCCGTCATTGTGCGTCCAGAGCGCGCCGTCAGCCATGACCAACCCGGAAGTTTCCAGCACTGCGCTGTTTAATTCAGTTTTGGTATTCAGGTTGTAAAATGTTTCCGGATAGGTACAACTGCCGTCGTTGAGCATGGCGCCGGCATTATAATTCAACGCTTGCGGATCGGTACAACCGGCCTGAGCCGGGAGCAGCAGGGGCATGAAACCGAACAGAAGCAAAAAAAAGGTAAAAATTCGCATACAACCGGCAGTAAAAAATTCAGCATATTTCAAATAAAAAAGCGGCGCAAAGTTGGAAACTCTGTGCCGCTTTGCCGCCTTATTTTTCAAATAATCCGGCAGGCATTATTTAACCAGGGCAAAGTTTAGCGCCAACACCAGGCGGGCGGGATTATTCGAAAAATGGTATTCATCGCCGAAAAATGTGATGTGATCGCCATATTTGTTAAAATTACCCTCGTACCGGATATCGGCGGAAATACGGCCGGTGCCCAGCGTCAGGCCTGCCTGCCAGCCCCAGGTAAATTGCTTCCAACGGGCTCTATAGCCATTAAAATCCGTGAGTTCGGATGTGCTGTTCAGAAAATAGTGCCCCACCGGCCCCCCATACAAGCGGATTGGTCCGGCGGTAAAGCCCACCAAAACCGGGATATCCAGGTTTTGGTATTTTTCTGAGCGTACAATTTCCAGAGCAGAATTTTCGCCGACTTTAAAATCGGTTCGGTTGGAGTTAAAGTTGATTTCCGGTTGTAAAAATACGGTTTGGCCGATGCGAAACCAGGCGCCGAAATGGGTGCCGAATTTGAGGTCTTTCACCCCAAAATTGAAGGACGTGTCGGCCTGGCCGATGACAATATCCTGCGGATTTTTCAATTGGGTTTGGAGGCCACCTTTAAGACCAAATGCAAATTGTGCCTGCCCGGCAGCGGCAGTGAAAAGCAGAAAAAATACTACAACAGCGTGTTTCATGTGTGCTTAAGTTTTGTTGACCAAGAAACGCCCTGGGCAGGAGGATGGTACCGTTGTGCCCGGGAAACGGGAGTGGTTTAACCATTTTTTAATGCAAATATTTAAGAAAATGTAAATTCAGTAAACCGATATACCGGCATTCGCCAAAGTATTCCGTCAAATCGGTAAAAGCACAAAGAATACGTACTTTTGCAGCCCTCCCATTCAACCAAGCCGCATGGATATATTTAAAGCCGAATTTGTTTCCAGCTATACGGGGGAAAGCCATTGCCCCAAAGACGGGCGCCCGGAGTTTGCTTTCATTGGCCGGTCCAATGTTGGAAAATCTTCGCTGATCAATATGCTGACCGGCCGCAAAGGGCTGGCCAAAGTGTCGGGCACGCCCGGCAAAACGCAATTGCTCAACTTTTTTTCCATCAACGACCGGTGGTACCTGGTGGATCTGCCCGGGTACGGCTATGCAAAGGTGTCGAAAGCCCAGCAAAAAAACCTGGCAGGTATGATTGAAGGATACCTCAGCCGCCGGACTTCCCTGGCCCTGGCTTTCGTGTTGATCGACGCCAATGTCCCACCCACTAAAATCGACCTGGATTTCATTCATCAACTCGGCGCCCTGGAAGTACCTTTTGCTATCGCCTTTACGAAAACCGACCGGCAGAAAAAAGGCGATAAAAACAGTAATATTCAGGCCTTTTTGAATGAAATGCATAAATCCTGGGAAACCCTTCCAGCGTTTTTTCTCACCTCGGCTGTATACCGCACCGGGCGGGCAGAAATCCTGAATTTTATTGAATCCGCCCTCAAAAACATTCCATCCTAACTCATACCAGGCCGTGAAAAAAGACGTACAGATATATCCGCGCATCATTGAAAAAACTGAAGACTGGCCGATATACCGCCTGAGTGAAGACCGGACCGCTTTCATCCGCGATATCGAAGATTTCACCTTTCAGCGCCTGAGCACTCAAAATTGGCAGGACCGGGTGGATATGATCGTGAAGACCATCTACCAGGAACGCATCCGGATCAAAGAATCACCCTGGAAAGTTGACCCGCCCAACGATCGGACGTTTTGGAGCAAGATCAGCAAACGCCTTATTAAAAAATCGCTGGACCGCAACGACCCGGAAGCACAGGCTGCCGCCGAAGATATTCTCCGCAAAATCATCCATCGGTATTCGGAGGAAATTGTCGGCACGTTTAAAATTCCAACCTTCCGCTTTGCCCAGCGCTTTCTCACCGTGCTGTTTGACCGCTTGTTAAATGCCGCCGTAGATAAAAGTATCACCAGCGTATGGCGCGGGCGACGGCAGCTCTATGAACGCCTGAACGTGGAAGGCGACGTGGAAACAGTGCGCCACCTGTTTCGCTACGGCACCGTCGTGGTGGTGCCTACGCACTCCAGCAACCTCGATTCCATCCTGGTCGGGTATGCCATGGACCAGATAATGGGCCTGCCCTCTTTTTCCTACGGCGCCGGTCTCAACCTGTATAATTTCGGCCCCGCCGCTTATTTTATGAACCGGTTGGGCGCCTACCGCGTCGACCGGCGGAAGAAAAACGCCATTTACCTCGAGACGCTCAAAACCATGAGTAACCTCAGCATGCAACGCGGCGTGAACAGCCTGTTTTTTCCGGGCGGCACGCGGTCGCGATCCGGTGAATTGGAAATGGAACTAAAGATGGGATTGCTGGGCACTACTGTGGAAGCCCAGCGCGCCATGTGCCAGCAGGCGTCGCCAAGCAAGGTTTTTATCGTACCGATGGTTATTGGTTACCATTTTGTGCTCGAAGCGCCTTTCCTGATCGAACAACACCTGCGCTATACCGGCCGGGAACAATACCTGCGCTTGCGCGACGACAGTACCAGCGTACGCCAGTGGCTGCGATTTGTATGGCGGTTTTTCTCCACAACCAACGATATCACCCTGAGCGTCGGTAAACCAATGGACGTGCTTGGCAATTTTGTAGACGCACAAGGTCGAAGTTTCGACCGCTTTGGAAAAGAAATTGACATCCGGGAATATTTTCTTGCCAACTCCGGCGACGTAAACGAGGACCGCCAACGGGAAGCGGAATACACCAAATTGCTCGCAGAACGCATTGTAGACCGGTACCATATTGAAAATGTGGTGCTCAGCAGCCATCTGATCGCTTTTGCCGTATTTGAAATGCTGGTGCATGACAATCCGAAACTGGATATCTTCGGGTTGCTCCGGTTGCCTCCCGACGATTTCCGGTTTCCGTTTCATGCGGTAGTGGAAGTGGTCGAACAAATGCAGCAGCAGTTGTTCGAATGGGAACAGACAGGCCGTATCCGGTTATCGGCGGAAGCACGCTTGGCTGCACCCGAAGTCGTACGGCATGGCGTCAGCAAACTGGGCGTTTTTCACCGGGAAAAGCCCCTGAAATTCGTCAAGGACGGCGGTATTATCTCATCCAACTTCCGGGTATTGTATTTTTATCACAATCGCCTTCGAAATTACGGCCTTGAAAAAGCCGTCCACTGGAAATCGGAGGAAATAGAAGTCCTGAAAGCCGATTAATGGCTCAGGCGGGTTTAATATTTTGGAATGCTCACTGATATGCAATACGAAAATTTAAAAATCGAACTTCACAACGGCATTGCGCTGGTCACCATCAGCCGGGAAAAAGCCCTTAATGCCCTGAACACGCAAACCATCCAGGAGCTGGCTTATTTTTTTGGGGAGCAGGGCCCCGGAATAACCGGGCTGAAAGGTGTGATTTTGACCGGAGCCGGAGAAAAGTCATTCGTCGCCGGCGCCGACATTACAGAGTTTAACGGATTGGACGCTGAACAAGGCGCCGCCTTTGCTCGCCGTGGCCAGGAGGTTTTTTTGCTGATCGAACGGTTTCACCTGCCTGTAATCGCAGCCGTCAACGGTTTCGCGCTCGGCGGCGGTTGCGAATTGGCTATGGCATGCCACCTGCGAATTGCCGGTGAAAAAGCAAAATTCGGGCAGCCGGAAGTAAACCTGGGCCTCATTCCGGGTTATGGCGGCACACAACGGCTGGTCCAGTATATTGGCAAAGGAAAAGCGCTGGAACTTCTGTTGACGGCCGATATGGTGGACGCTGCGGAGGCTTACCGGCTCGGGCTGGTCAACTGTGTCGTACCTGCCGGAGAAGAAGTCGGCAAAGCCACTGAAATTCTGGAAAAGATAGCCACGAAGGCGCCCTTTGCCATATCCAAAGTGCTGGAATGCGTCAATGGGTATTTTGAGCCCGGAGGCGCCGGATTTACGCGCGAGGTGGATGCGTTTGGCGCCTGTTGCACTACGGAGGACTTCCGCGAAGGGGCAGCAGCATTCGTGGAGAAGCGGAAGGCGAATTTCAAAGGGCGGTAAACCGGGCCGGATTGGCTACCAGCCCAGGTCCAGCAAGGTTTGATAGTCATCCCAACGGGAATCTTCCGTTTTCATCTCCAGCAAATCCAACATCTCTCCGGCATACAACGCCTCGAGTTCGGCGGCCGTTCGGGCGGTACGCAACTCCAGCGAGCCGCGTTTAATCTGCGCCAGGCGCCAGGCATACGTGCGTTCCATTTTTGCGAAAATGGCGGCGCAAGCATCGGTATGCGTATCCCATATCCCCGGCGCCACTACGGCGTCGCGAAATGCCTCTTTATTTCGCGCGATCATTTTACTATCTTCGAGGATAAAATACGCCGTATGGGCCCATATTTCCGCGGGTGGCAATAGTTTGGCGTAAAGTATTAACTGCAAATCTTCGCCATTCTGGATCATCTCCTTGCGCCGCCGGGCGCCGCTCCATTTGAGATCCACGATAGCCCACTCCGCCTCGTCGCGCCGCAATACCAGGTCCGCTTTACCAAGAACAGGCCCGCCGCCAAGCATGCCCTGTAAATCCATTTCGGTGGCGAAAATCGACCAGCCGTTCGCACGGATCAGCGTCAGTAAGGTCCAGGCCGAATTTTTTACCCGCCCAAGAAATTGGTTTCGCTCCGGCTCCCGCCCGTACAACAATAGTGTTGCCCCTTCACGCTCGAGCAAGCTTTCCGCTTTGGTATGAATCCAATCCTGCACGGCAGATTTTTCCCAATTCAGGCAACCCCGCTCCTCTAATAATAATTCGAAAAAGCGATGCGCCAGGTTCCCCAGCAAGGTCTGATCTCTGCTGACACGCAGCAAACTCAAGGGGAAAAGCCGCATTTTTTGCCTGAAAAACCACCGGTGGGGGTAAAAGAACAAACTCTCCAGGCTCGTCGGCGTCTCATATTCACTGCCGATCAGCCGCTCCGGGCGGGGAACGGCCAAATGTGGCCGCGCAGGAGGAGCCGGGCGGCTTTCCAGCCATATCCCCGACGGGACGCAGCCGGCATGAGCAAGGCTTTCACGGCCCCCGGGCGTGTCGATACGCGCTTCGATCACGTTGGAGTCTTCAAAAGCAGCTGCTATATCACTCAACAAGAGATGGGGCAGCGCTTCGGCGCCATCAGCCTGTTCGGGCACTACGAGTATCAGCCTTCGGGCAGCCCGCAGTACCGGCCTCTGGCCCAACAGCAGACGCCGCCTGTTTGCCAGCCGGGGCAGCTCCGGCTCCACGCCATATTTTCCCAACCAGGCACGCTCGGCCAGTTGCCACCGGTCGGGTGGCGGGTTTGTGCCTTCAAACAAGCAGTTCCACCAGACCAAGGTATCCACCGGAGCGGCCAACGCACCGGGGTGATGCACGTATTCAGGCCGGTTTGTTTCCGGCGCCGTCAGTTGGACCGGCGCCGGTTCATAAATCGTCCGGACGATCCGTTCGAGATCCAGGAAACCGAGCCGTTGTTCCGGCAGGGCATCCAGCAGGTCATGTATCCGGCGTGCCTGTTCGGCCAAAACCAGCAGGGTGGAATTCTGGGATTCTTCAAACTGCTCGTGCGCCCACCGGTGCAGGTAGCCATAAAGATCGAGCGCATCCCGTTTGGGCGCCATACTGTCGGCGCGGTACCTGCGCCGGCTAAACCAGAACTCATATTGTTGGCGGACCGCAGCGGGCAGGTCCGGTTTGTCCAGGTACCCTAATACAGCGCCAAACCAGGTATCGCTGAATAAACCCGGTTTTTCGGCCAACACCCGCGCGATTTCCAGCGCCAATCCGTCATCCAGGGGCTTGAGCGGCAGCGTTACAAATTCCATGATTTTAAACACATCCACCGGCTCCCAAAGAAAGGCCGGCGCCAGCTTTAATACTTGCAACGACGGGCGGGCCAGGGACGCGGAGGATACCCCCATAGCCGGAAAGCCCTCCTGCAACATGGCCTCTTCCAGTTGCCGGTTGAGGTCCGGTATCAGGAATACGGGGTTCCATTCCGGGTTTTTAGCCAGCCACTGGGCCAGAAAAACAGCCGCATCGCTATCCCGCCGGGCTCTCAGGATGCACAACGAACCATCGCGGGCAGCTACTTTTTTTCCGGCTAACCGGCCCTGGAGGTGACCTTGCAACCAGGCAAGGTCGCTTGCCGGGTCCGAAGCGCCAGCATCCGGCTGAATGGTTTCTACCGGGATTTGATTTGCCTGAAAATAAGTCACCAATCGGCGAACAATGGGGGGCAGGAAGGTTTCCGGCTCATATAAGACCATTTTCTCTATCGGTACCGGGCGTTTTTCAAGCCATTGCAACGCTTGCACATACCGGTCGGCAAACCCCGCGGCCAACACGCCCACATCCGGGTGTTCGGTTTTTTTGCGAAAAATACGCTCTGTCGCCGCCAGTGCCGCCAGGCGGGGCGGGCAGTCTTCCGGGGTCGAAAAATCCCAACCGGACAACCATAACTCATCGCGCCACGACAACAAGGCGGCGGCTGTAGCAAAGCGGTCGGCTTCGAACGAGTGCGCATAAAACGGGCGGACGGGCGCGTTTTCCAACCATTGCAACAACGCCTGCCGGTACAATTCAATCCGGAGATAATCCGTGTTCTCCGGGTAGCCATTCAAGCCCAATTGCCCTTCCAGCCAGCTCAACAACCGCTTGGGCCCCACGTAGGCAACGCCTGCCTGCAGCGTTTGGGGCGGGGTAAAGACGATGTTGTCGAAATCAAAGCTGAAATGCAGTGCTGTCATGCAGGTAAGCGTACGCCGGGTTTTGAGGACTGGCCAGGCAAGCAAAAGTAGGTCCTTCAAGTATTTTAGGTTACTTTTGCCGGGCAATTTTTGAAACAAGTATTTTGATCAATGGAAGCGAACGAAATCGCCCGAACGAGTGATATCACCATCCGGGTAGCACTGGATCAGGACCGGGTGCCCATTAAAATTGAGTGGTCGGCAAGCGACATGCATCCCGATGGCAAACTGGAAGAATGCAAGGCGATGGCCATTGCCTTGTTCGACAAAGAGCACCGAGATACCCTGCGCATCGATTTGTGGACAAAGGAAATGCAGGTACAAGAAATGGACCGTTTCATTTACCAGACGCTGCGTTCGCTGAGTCAGTCCTACTTGCGTGCGACTCAAAATAAAGAACTAGCGGAGGAAATGGCCCGGTTTGCGCATCATTTTGGCGAAAAAACAGCGATTGTCTCCAAATAGCTCCCCTCAACGCCGAAACAAGGCAGTACACAGCCAATTAGCCAGGGCCTGCCGGTTGTTGGGCATTACGAGCCGTTGCTGGTCCCAACTGTTCCGGATATTTCCCAATTCAATATATACCGCCACAGGTGTCGTCGTTTCCCGTAACGTAAACAAGCCGCGTGCGCTGACGGTACCGTTATAGTCTTTTTGTGATCGTATCCTGGCGTATTTTTCTAAAAATGTTTGGTGCATTTTCAAGGCCAGGTCCTTGCTCGTTTCACTCTCCGGCCGGTAATAAAAAAACACGTCCGTTTCCTGGTGCCGGTGCCGCGAATCCACATGGATTTCGATGATGGTTTGGTCCTTGACACCAGCTTTTTCATACCGGGCGGTCAATTGATTGATCAAAGCAGTGCGCTGGGCCAGCCTTTCTTTTTGATCAAGCGGTATAGGCTGGTCTCCCCACACCGTTTCATCTTTGTCGCATTCCAGGTAGGCTTCATCGCGAATGCCGTCATTTTCATCCCGAACAATCATGTATGCCGTAGCGCCATGGCTGACCAGGAGGCGTACCAACCGCAGGGCGACGTCATACGCGTACTCGTCTTCGCAAAGGGTATGCCCGGCCCGGTTACCTTCAGCGCCGACATCCGGTCCGCCATGCCCGCTAATAATGTAAAATACCCTGCCTTGCAGTTTCCGGCTGCTCAATGGGGTCTTCTGGTATTTTTTCCCAAAAATCGGAAACACCCGGCTGCCTTTGGAGGCGGAGGACTCCACCAGGTCGCCACCCGCAATCGTGTGGAGGGCGCGCAGCGATTCCGCAGCGCCGCCGCTTTCCGGGCAATGCAAAGCATGCCACGGTACCCAGAGCTGTTTGTCTTCGATAAAACTGCGCTCCCGCAGCCCTTTTTCCTGTGCGCTCTTATTGTAGGCATCGATGCGGATGGCCGTTTGCCAATCGTCGATCTTTAAGGACGAGCGAATGGTTTTCCCATCATAAGGGACTACCATTACCGGAATCTTATACAGGGTATTGGCCTTCAGGCGGTAGTCTTCGCGAAGTTTGTTGATCTGAAAAAAGGCGCTGATATTACAATCATAGCCGGCAAGTTCGAACCGCTCGAGCACAGTGGTGACATTATCGCCGGGCTCGGTGATGATCTGCAGGTATTCGGCAGCCGGTTTGGAAGGTTTTAAAGAAGCCGGCCGGGCGGCCAATGGTTTCTGCGAAAAAAATACCCCTTGTATGCTCAATATCCAAAAGCCCGTAATGGTGCACCGGCGCAGGGAGCGCAAGGCCCCAGGCTTCTGTATCTTATAAGGAATACCTACGCGGTTGCTGTGTATAACCTTCACTGCAACCTGGCGGATCGCCCGGACAACAAGATGAAAATGAAACATTAGGGCAAATTTGGCAAAAAAGTTTTTTGTTTGAGGCAAAGAACGGACTTTTAAGGCCTTTTAATAATAACAGGCGCCAAAATCACGGGAGTTAATATATGAATACAAAGGTACAGCGCTCCAATGCAGCATATCAGAAAATGGTGGAAGCACTGCTGGCGGAATACGCGTCGGAAGACGACGCGGTGCTGAATATGTCGGCGATCGATGGCGGTTGGTCAGTCATCCAAATTATGCACCACCTCATACTGACCGAAGAACTTTCCCTGCGGTATGTCCGTAAAAAACTCAGCTTCCAGCCTGATCTGAAACCAGCGGGATGGGAAGCGCGGCTAAAATCCGCGCTATTGAAGTTCTACCTGAACGTTCCCTTCAAATTCAAAGCGCCGGATGTAGTTGGTGAAGACAATTTGCCTGGTTTTACCAGTTTCACCGATACGCGAAACCGTTGGCTGAACATTCGCAAAGAATGGACCGGTTTTCTGGACCAACTGCCGCCCGAATTGCTGGACAAGGCGGTTTACCGCCATCCGCTGGCCGGGGAGACTGTACGTTGACGGGCACCTTAGCTTTCTTCCGTTATCATTTTCAACGGCACAAAAAACAAATCGAGCGAACGCTGGGGCAGCGAAAATAACCACCCCGTTGCCAGGTAACACCCTGGCGGATGCAATCGAACCGAGTCGATAAATTGTCGTCCGTTGGCGCTTTGCTTGCCAACAAGCCGTAATTTTGCGGAGATATCCGATCTTTAGGGCCACCAACTATTAAAAATCGCTGTGCAATGGGAAATAAAATTTTTGCCTTGCTGCTCCTGATCTTGCCGGCGCCGGCGTTTATAGCCGCCCAACAAGCGGAGCAGAACTGGTGCGGGTATACCGGGAATTCGGAGTGGCTGGACTGGTATCAACGGAATACCGGCCTGTTCAGTACCGACGGCGGACCGGATACGGCCTGGTTGTATGTGCCGGTAACGGTGCATATCGTTGGCACAAATACCGGTACCGGGTATTTTCCGATGGATCATGCCATACGGGCTGTTTGTGAAATGAACAGTCTGTATTCGCCGGCCCGGATCCGGTTTTTCCTCCTGCCAGGCGATGCCTTTCGGTTTCACAATAATTCGGAGTGGTTCCAACATGATTATGGGGTTGCGGAAAATATGATCCCGGAGATCATTTCCGGCATCCAAAACCGCCTCAATGCTATCGTGGTATCGGAAGCAGCGGGCGCCTGCGGATACTCCTGGAAAGATGCCATTGTTTTGGCCAAGGGTTGTTCGGGAAGCGGTGACGTTACCTGGGCGCATGAAGCGGGCCACCATTTTTCTTTGCCCCATACTTTTCGCGGATGGGAACATTTCAGCTGGGACTATGCCGAACCGGCTCCGCTGAAGGTGAATAACCGGGATGTGGAAAAAGCGGACGGGTCTAATTGCTTTATCGGCGGCGACCGCTTTTGCGATACCGATCCAGACTATCTGAGCGACCGCTGGCCTTGCGCCGCAGATCTCCGCAGTGAGATCATCCAACGCGATCCGAATAATACGCCGTTCCGCTCGGATGCCACCCTGATCATGAGTTATGCCCATGACGGCTGCGCCTCCCGTTTCAGTACTGAACAAATTGCCGCAATGCGCGCCAACCTGCAGTCCATTCACGACGCATACCTGGAGGTCGATCCGGCCGTCGACGAAATGGATGATAATGTACAGGTACCCCTGATCAGCCCGGTCGATACCGCCGAAACCGTTCAGTTCAACCACATTGAATTGCGTTGGAACAAGGTAGCGCATGCCAAGTACTACATGGTTGAAATCAGCAAATCGGCGACCTTCTCCACCCGTTTCTTTTACGACACCGTCTCGGATACCAGCGTAACCGTTACGAAAGGTATTCCCAACAATTGGAAACTCTACTGGCGGGTCCGTGCAGCCAACGACTGGGATATTTGCCAGCCCTATGACCAGGCCAAAATCGGCGTTTTTCGCACCCAGAACCTCTCTGCCACCAATGAGCTGGAGCGTTCCGCCATCATCACACTGGCGCCCAATCCGGTTGTCGCCGGTATGCCGGCAATCCTGAATATCGAAGCCGATCAGGCGATGGGCCTTACCGTTTCCATGTGCGATGCCGCCGGTCGGGTGTGTTACCAACAACAATATCGCTTGTATAGCGGCGAAAACCGGTTTGAGATACCGACGGCCCAACTCAGCAGCGGTTTTTATTCCGTTTACCTTCAAAATGAAAAAGGCGCAACGATCAAACGCCTGGCGGTAGTGGAATAAGACCAATCTGGCGCATGGGGATTATACAACGACAAGGAATCAAACATTCGATCGTCAATTTTAGCGGGCTGGCCATTGGCATGCTCAGCACTTTATTTATTTACTCCCAAAAAGAGGTGGTGGAAGCGTATGGCTTGATGCAGTACCTCTTGAGCATCGCCATTATTGGGTTCCCGCTGTTTGCCCTCTCCGGCAATACCGTGGCCGTGCGGTTTTTCCCGGTCTTTCAGGATAAAACGCAGGCGCAACACGGCTTTTTGCCCTTTCTGCTGCTGCTTTGCCTCCTTGGATGGGGAACCAGCGCCCTGGTAGCGTTTTTTTGCTGGGACTGGATAAAAGTGCTGGTCGCCTGGGATACTTCTGTGTTGCAGGAATATTTGTGGATGGCTTTCCCCCTCACGTTTTTATTCACTGTGGCACTTCTGCTATACCAGTATTCCCTTAATTTTAAACGCATTGTAATCCCGTCTATTTTATTCGACTTTTCCTTAAAAGTCGCCCTTCCAGCCTTATTAATTGGCATCTGGCAGCATTGGATCGACCTGAAAACAGCCCTGAACTTGCTTTTGCTGTATTACGTGGCAGTCATTTTAGGCCAGGTCCAGTACCTCCGGTATTTGAAAGAATGGCATTGGCGCATAAACTGGGCGTATTTTACCCCCGCACTGCGCCGGGATATTGGCAAATATGC
>JADJYG010000013.1 GCA_016719895.1 Saprospirales bacterium
CAGTTGCGGGTTTTTTGACATGATATAAATAAATGGTTTTCAGCCATTTGACTAATTTTGAGTTCTCAACATTTCAATTGAATCAAACAGACTGAAAACCGATGCTAAATTTACAACGAACTGTCAATCAGGCAATTCCAGTTTACTTTAATGAAAATGATTTTAACGAATTTGTCTTACCCCTCCTTTGTGTTGGGTCTCGTGGACCGAAGTCAAAGTTGCCCTTTGAAGTCATTTACTATATCCTGCATACTTTATACTGGGGAGCAGTGGAAGATGTTGCCCTGAGAAAGGGCCAGACGGCAAGCCAGAAATCCACTATTGTCGCATTTGGATGAAGTGGAAGCAGTGGGTTGAACACGGCTCTATTGCGGCCTTGTTCTATCAAAGTGTCAACTTGCTCAAGGAACGTGGCCATTTGGACCTGAGTATTCTTCACGGCGATGGGAGCAATACCATAAGTGTCAAGGGAGCGATTTGAAAGGCTATTGTGGTCACAAACATCAAAAGGAACAAATAGTTTCGCAGGACAACGTCGGAAGCTCGCCCCAATGACCATAGCGACTGTAAATCAATCAGATATGGTGCAACTGCCGGATTTTGAATGATTTGAAAACAACCTGTGGAGCAACCTGATAATTCCAAGGAACGCCCTTGAATCTTGATCCCGGGTTTGACAGCCGCAAAAACCGAAAAATCATTTGGAATGCAGGATTGAAACCGAACATCAAGGAAAACTCGCGAAACCGACAAGACGCCCAAAGGGAAAGCGATTCTTTGACAAAGGAACCTATAGCCAACGATATAAATGTGAAGAAGGGCTTTTTGCTTGGCAGGATAAATTCAGGCGAGTGGTAATCCAATACGAATGGTATCAGCACCTCTTCTAGGATTTAACCTCCTCGCATTCACCCTGATTAACCTACGACATGTTCACTGAGAAAACCCGCAACTGGCTCATTTATACAACCTATCAAACCCTGTTACGGTAGTATCAAGATTAGCGCTTACATTTTTTAAATGATCCAGAATATCCCCAGCCTGAATCAAGCGGTCATTTTTATCACAGCGATTGATAAGACTGATCGCATAATGCATATATTGCGATGCTTCGTTTCCATAGTAATCAATGTAGGTCTTTCCTTTATTTATGGATTGGACTAATTCGGCACACTACTGGACATTTTTGAAAAGTGGCGGCGAAAGCCGATCTTCGTGTTTACTAAAGACATGATAATCAATGCTTCTGCCGCACCTCCGCAAATTTAGTGAACTGTACGACTCCCACGGCTTGGGCGCCGTAAAAAATGTTTGGCTTTTGACTTGCCTCCTTCCGCTGGCCCGCACCGGTAATCTTTACAAGATGAAGGACTTCGTGGGCGGGGTGCGGAAAAAGCCGGATACCCAACCCCAGAGCCATTACAAACGCTTGATCCGGGTTTTTCAGGATTGGGCCGACAGGCTGGACTTGCTGCATGATCTGATGCGCCACAATCTTCGGTTTTGCGTGGCTTGGGTTTTAAGACATTGGTAATGGATGGTACCAGTTGGACGATTGGAGAGGTGCGAAGTTCATTATTGGTGCTCAGTGTATTGGTTGGATCGGTGGCCGCGCCGATTTATTGGGTTCAGTTGGAAAAGATCAGCGCCTCTAATCAGGAAGAACGAAAAGCGATGTTTGAGGCGGCCTTGGGGCTGTTTGATTTGAAAGGAATGACTTTACTGGCTGATCGGGAGTACATCGGCAAAATTGGTTTAAGTCTTAAAAACAAGCACGCCTTTGTCATACGGCTTCCTTTGTGGCGATTACTTGATGAAGTGAATACTGCCAAGGCAAATTAGCGAGGAATGCTGGCCAAGTGCTCCCAAAATGCAAACCGGTCAAAAAGCAGATTTTCCTCGATGCAATGGTTGCACAATTTGTGATGCTACCCAACCCCAAAGCCGATGCCGAAGAACCAACCTTGATCTTTCTAACCACGCCGCCTAACGCCCAAAAAGCCGCCCACCTTTACGCTAAACGCTGGAAAATTGAATGCCTCTTTCGACACCTGAAAACCAACGGCTACAACCTCGAAGACCTAAACCTTAAAGAACCACCGAACAAAAGCCTGTTGATGATGAAGCCATTGTTACCACCGCTTATATCCTGGCTATTCGCGAAGGCTGGAAACGACGACGACGAATTCCAACCCAGCGCTACCAAGACGGAAGCGAAGCAACCAGAAGTGTCCATTTTCAGAGAAGGCCTGGCAATCCTAACCTCCAAATGCTTTCACTTTATCGAGTTCTTATGCTACGTTTTCACGATCTTATCCCCAAAAAATCATGCGATTTGCAAAAATGTCCAGTAGTGTGCTAATTCGGAGAAGAAATATTTGCTTATCATGTTCTGATGCTTGTGTTTGCTGAGAGTTGAGGTTGAAATGACCCGTTCTGCAGATTTCAGACGATGTCTGTTCACACCACCCACGCTACATCGCCCTCCGGCACATTGCCCCGGCTGGCGTTCAGAGGGTCGGCTGTGCGGGCGGTACCGCGGGCGTATTCGCCTGAGAGTAACCCCAGAAGCGGATGCGCAGGGCTCGCGGGGGTCCAGTATTTTCAGGTGCAGGTAATAGCCTAGGTCGGTTTGAGCCGAAGGGATTTCGTCGATGGCTGTGTGGAGGGTGCTAGCGCCGGATTCAATGCTGTCCAGCGCCTGGCCGACGGTGTGTTGCGGAAGCAGGCTGAGGGTGGACGCGTAGCAGCGCAGCAGGTCCGATAGTTCGCTGATGCGGGCATACATATCGCGCAGGTCATTGGCTTCCACCCGGCCGTGTTGAAGGGTGTAGCAGCCCGACCCTGCTTGCCGGAACTGCTCGAACACGACCGGTTTATAATCGGTATTTCGGGTGAAGATGCGCTGAATGCTTAGAAAGTGCAAGTTCATGTCAGGCAGGGCGTCCCGACCATTGCCGGCATTGCTGAGCGGAATGACTTCCAGGCCTCCATTGGCGGCGGGCAGGCGGTCGCAGGAATTGTCGATGCGCCGGTTGAGTACCGGAAAACAGTTCATTTGAATCTCGGTTTGTACGATATCTTCCGCAGGGTATCCGGAAGGAAACACGAACTTGAGCCAAAGCAAGTCCTGTTCCACTACCGCTGCCAGTGCTTCTGAATCAAACAACGCGTTCAACTCCTCCGGCAGGGGGGCGGCGGCAGCACCCTCGGGGAGGCTGATCTGGATAAAGCTGGAATTATAGTGCTCCAGTATCTCTTTTTCGAGGCGACGCAGAAAAAGATACTCCTCATCCACCTGTCCAGACCTGTGGGATTCCATGGCTTCTGCATTATAATAGAAACCGGTCGTTACCGGCATCTGCCGGCCCAGGTACTGGCAAGCCAGCAACGGCAAACGCTCCGTCCCTTTGGAAGGACTGATGTGCAAGCACAATGGCTGGCCTGCGGGTAGCGGCGCTTCCAGTTGAATACCCGCCCACAGAACGCCCGGGTGCATAGCCGTTTCCGGGTGGGCTGCCAAGCAGTTCTGGAAATCATGCGCGACCACCTGCATCCGCAGCGCTCTGTCGGATGCCAGGAAGCGGACGCTTCCTTTCACCAGTGGCACCGGCGCCAGCGGGGTAAAAAAAACCGGATGCCGGGACTCCTTATCCATTCGAACGATACTCAGGATATCTTCCTCGGGGTCGAGCAATGTTCCGCTTCTCACCGGCCGGGTATACGCCAGGCGGTGTTCGGGTCGCGGGCGCGTGGCACTGTCGGGCTGCAGGCGTTGTTCCACCCGTTTTTGGATCAGGTCATTGCTTTTGCTCAGTTCGCAGTACAACCCGCTCAGTTCTCGGGCCATCCAATCGATGATCAGCCGGATATCCGGTTGAAGCGTTTCGGTGTTGCAGTGGAAACGGCCAGCCGCTTGCGACAACAGCCGGGCGCGTATGGTTTCAAACGTTTGCATAGTGTTCTTTTTTAAGGATTTAGGTCGATGCGTGTAGCCTTTAGGGTGAGTTGACGCTCTCCCCGGAGCAGCATTTCTTTCCGTGCCGAAAACTCGATTTCGTCGGCTTCGATCAGGAGTTTGCCGGTGCGGTCGTCAATCCGAAAGGCTACTTTTTCAGTTGTAAACCCTTTTTTCTTGTTGTCCGCATCATACCATTGTTCCGCTCGGGCTTTGCCGTGGAAGAAGGCGCCGCTGACAAAGGGGTATTTTTCGATATCGAAGCCCTCCGCTTGGACGACGACTTCATCGTTTGGTTCGGCCTGAAAATACATGCCACCGAATCCGGTGTAGGAAGTCAGTACCCGCAACCATGGAGAGAGTGTTTTTTCGGGGTCGCCGATAAATTCCACACGGACACGCCCCAGCTTATCCGGGTCCCGGTGGTCCCGCACGATAGCCATGAGAGGGCCGCAGAGCGGATTGCGGGTATTTTGCATACGCATGGCGAAAGGGAAGCCTGCTGGTACGGCCCAAAAGGTGTTGCTATAGGAATAGTCGTTATTGACGGAGTGGTTGACGTTAATAACGATGAATTCACCATTGGCGAGGAGTTCCGGCGTGCCGGTGATCGAAATTTTACTGCCTATTTTCAGCGAAGGGAGGTCGCTGGCGCCCGACAGTTGCACTACATCGTGCGCTTGTTTGGCCAGGAGATGGGCCGCTTTTCCCCTGAGCTCGCTCTGGTGGTGAATGACGTGCACAAGGTGGATGTCGGAAGCGGGGTAGATTCCGGATTTTTGAACGACGCCCGATACCAGGGCGTCAGCATGAGGCCATTCGTTGACACAACGATAGGTTTCCAGCCGGCTGTCTTCGAGTTGATAGGCGCTGAGGCTGAAATTCAGCGGTGTAATGTTCAGCGAGAGACTGGCCTGTTTGAGGTCTTCACCGAATTTAAGCGGAAGCGCTGAGCCGGCGCCCTTTTCCAGGTCGCCAAAATACAGTTGCTGGCCGTCGTAATAGAATAGTTTGCCGTAGCCGTCCGCGAGGCGGCAGAGGTACCTGTAGTCCGTCTCCTGGGTTTGCACGGAAAAAACGCAGGCGTTGCCAGCGCTGCGCAGCACCAGTTTGGGCAATTGGGAGCCATAGCTACCGGCGATCTTTTGAGCAATATCGCCGAGTGGTTTTTTGTAAAAGCTGCGGAAACGCGGGCCCGTATCCATAAAAATCGTTTTTGAGTACCCCGTGATGCGAAGTATGCAGGCTTTTGAAGTCCACACTGGTGTTACCCGGTCGACAAATCCGCGGAATGTACCGGTGGCGCCGCTTTTTCCTTTGGCGCTCAGGGTAATTTCAATATCTTTTCCCAGTAAATTAAGCAAGGCGTCTTTCTGGAGGGCCGGGCTGGGTGGCACCACCGCTTTTTTTTCAGGCTGCGGTACCAGTACCGACACCTCGAATACATGATGGTCGTTATACGGCTGGCGGAGGGTAAGCCCATTGAATATCCAGTTCGGATCCCAGCCGTCCAGGCGGATAAGATTCCGGGCGATTTGCGTCATGGTTGTGAATGTTAAAATGGAGGAGATGGCGTTTTAAAAAGGCGGGGCGGCAGCGCAGGCAACCGCCCCGCGAGATGATCAGGTTCAGGCAGCTTCCTTACGGTCGAAGGGGATTGTATCGATTTCCATTTGCGACGGCGACAAGATCAACGTTTCCTCAATGGTGCCGGGGGCGCTGCAGTCTTGGTTGTAGCTAGTTAGGTAAGCATCGGTGATTTTCACCCGCCGGGCAAGTCGGTTGTTATCATAAAAACAGATGTCTACCGATTGCGTCTTGGTCGGGTCCAGCATCCAGTCCACATAGTAGGGGGCATCTGGTTCGCTAGCCCGGCGGATACGGACAGATAGTTGGTGAGAATCGGTTGGCCAATGGGTTTTCCCGTCCGCTCGTCAATGCTCTGATCGAAGTCGATGTGGTAGCTTAAGGACATGGTCTTTGCGGCTGGCGTTTTTGGGTTCCAGGTAAATGCTGGTGATAGGCATGATGATGATCTGTTTAGAAGTGAATGGTTACAGCCTTATTTTTCGGTTTCGTCTTTTTTGAAATCAATCATTTCTTTCGGGCCGTGCAGGTTAATATCGAATTCATCGGCGGCTTCGGCGAAGATGATGATGATGTCGATGTCTACTTTTTCTTCGTGTTCGTCATACTCGATTTTATTGATCCTATACCCTTCGATCAGGTCCTGCTTCATCCGGCGCCCAAAATAGATGTGGAGCTCTTTTTCAAAATCCCGCTGTTGGCGCTTGCCCCATTTGGAGTTGGCTTTTGTGTTGCAAAACTGGACGAGGTCCTTGAGCAGTGCATTTGCGGTGTCGACTTTCGGAAATTTGCGCAGGTCGTAATTATTCGATTTATTGGCCGTGCAGGTGCCCATGATATGGCCGTAAGGTTCGATCTGGACTACTCCGCATTCATCCCAGTCTTTTGCTTCGATGCGCTGAAGGTCGTATGCCACTTTCACACCGTTGATGCCCAGGATGGCCGATTGCTCCAATCCGGTGATGTAATAACCGGCCGGTACTGACATCATTTTGCCGATGAACGCACCGGCTGCCGGAACGGCCATGGGTTTTTCCTGGCGTTTGAGGCGTCCGTTGTCATCGCGGATAAAATCGACTTCGAAGGCATTGTGTGCGTACAACCAGGTGCCCAGGGTGACCAGATGGGCCAAGTGTGGCGGGATGCCTGCGATCTTGAGGCGTTTGGTATATTCCAGGACCGCTTTGGCGCTTCCCATTTCCTTAATATCTACGACGGCAATGGCGCAGGTTTCCTGGGCAATCATAGCCATTTTGTCCATGGCGCTTTTGCTGCCGATATCGCCTATGTAGGCGATGTAAAACGGCGAGTCATCCATAAACCATTCGTAGAATTTTTGTCGCAGGTAATGTCGAAACTGGTCAAAATGCTTCGGATTGGCTGAGTCGGCAAAGCGGCCGCTGTTGACCGGCATGAGGTACACGTTGGTGTCGCCGGTAGCGTTTTCATACAGCAGTTGCAAGCCGCGGGCGGTTTTTTCAAAGGGTTTGGTTTGCGCATAGACGGCTTGCATGTTCACTTCGTATTGCTCTTTTTCTGCAAGATAGGTGACGTCTATCCTAGCGGCGATATCCTCGATGCTGTCGACTGAATCAATCAACTCGGCCAGGAGTTCAAATTTGGCCAGGATTTCTTCTTTTTCGGCTGAATTTTCTTCATCGACCAGGATTTCCGGCAGGTCGCGGCGGGCGTCCTCTTCAATGATGTAGCACAATTCATCGACGACGTTTTGCATCAGTTCGACCTCTTCTTCCAGTACTGGGTTGAGTAGGTCATGCAGTTCGATTTCCAATGTTTTACATACCATGATGTTTGAAATTTTTACGGGTGAATCAGGAGCGGAGCAATTGGAGGAATGCAGAACTGGGTTTTTTCATCTGACCAACCCAGTTTTGAAGAAAGCGCACGAATTCTTCGCGTTTTTCGCTTTTCAGGAACTCAGCCAGTTCGGCCCGGAAAACCGGGTTATGGCGCAGCTCGTTTTGGAATTCGTGCATGAATTCCATGCGCAGTTTTTGTGCGCGCAATACGTTGGATTTCTGCACGATCGTGGATTCTTCAAAATCGCTGAGCGTTTCTATTCTGATCTCTTCTTTGGCCGCCGTGCCGTCGAGCCTGCGAAGGTTGACTTTGAACTTCACATCGAGCAGTCCGAGGGCAGCGTCGATGTTCGGCGCCTTTTCGATCTTCGGCTTAGCGGGTGCGTTGGGGGTTTCCACACCAACAAGGGCGCACTTTTGGTTGATGTCGACACGGGCAGCGGCCTCAGCAGGGACGACGTTGCCACCTTTCACTTTTTTTTGCATAGCGTTTCGGTTTAATAATGTTTCAGATGAATTGCTACGGGTAGCCAGTAGTAGCTACTCAGCGTTTTAATTTTTGACATAAGTTGGTGGTGTAGCCGACCGTGCGGGTTGCGTTGCCAGTCTCCCATCGCCATCGATGAACTTCCGGATCATCGGCAGCGGGATAGAGAAAGAGTATCCTTCAAAGCCCCCATCGGTACTTGAGATGGCTGTGTTCAACCCGATCAGATTCCCCCGTTTGTCCAGCAGCGGGCCGCCGCTGCAGCCGGCATTGAGCGGCACATTGGATTGGATAAAGTGCTCGATGCGGTTTGGGTGGCGGATTACGTTCAGCTGGCGGTCAAGCCCACCGACAATACCGTTGGTGAGGTGAAATCCAGCCCCCGGGCGCTGCCGATGGCAAAAACATCATCCCCGATCTGGGGTGCTCGCTGGCGCCGGGATATGGGCAACCAGGGTGTTTCACCGGCGTTAATTCGAAGCAGGGCCAGGTCGGTTTGCCGGCATATCCGAACTACCTTAGCCGGGTAAATTCGGCCGGAAAACAAGGTGACAGTGATGGAGACGGCCTTTCGGATGTTGTGCTCGTTGGTAAGGATAAGCCCTTCGGGGCGGATCAGAATACCGCTGCCTTTGATCTCGAAACGGGCGCCGGCGTCTTTGGCCATTGTTATGATTTTAACCGTCGCCAGTTGGGCCCCGTGGGAAGGATGGGCGTCCGGATAGCCGAACGAGTGCAACGGCATATCCGCCAAGCCCGTCCAAAGGAACAAAGCGATGAGTTCGACCGGGAGCAGGTCAACAAAGAGAATAGATGATGTTTTCATAAGAAGGTTCCGTTATAGTGATGGTGTTTTTGTTTTCTTCAGAAGCGCTGTGGCATTTCGTTCGTTTCTGAATTTCATAGTACAAAAAAAACCACTATTCGGCGGTGGCATCAGCGGGAGCATGAAGCGCCGGCTTAAGGTTTCCAAAGTTGTTGGGGAGTCCTTCCTAAGTAAGGGAGAGAATCTTGGATAGTATAGATATTGCAGGGCTCCTGAAGTTCGAACAGGACCCCTGCAACGGCATTTGCATTAGGAAAAAGGTTGACCAGAGCGTGCTGGCGACGTGCTAACGGTTGTCCTGGATAAATACGTCCAGTTCCCGTTGCAAGCCTTCTATGACATCGGGTATCCGCATCCGCAATGCCTCGATCACAAAACGAGCGCCCCAGTTGTCGACCTCTTCTTCAGCGAAAATCTTGTGGCGGATGTTGCTGACGTGTACGTCAAAGGCATTGCTGGTGCAGGGGATTTCTTCAACAATGTCGCGTTTGGATACGCCCAGAGCGATCATCTTAAAGATTTCCCATTCGGCCGATGTGAGGCCGGCTTCCAGACGGAGGCTGCAATCAATTTTGAAGAGTCGGAATTCTTCTCCGGAAGTATCGATAGCTGCTTGCCAGGGTTTGGCTGGGTCAACGTCGGGTTTCGACCGTATTTCTTGTTGCATACTTTGGGTTAGTTTTGACCAGCGCTTTTTCCGGTCTCGGTTAAATTCCTGGAAGAAAAGCTTATCCGGGGCATTGGAAAAGCGGTTCCAGTCAGCAGGAACATCCCAGAAGGCCTCGCCCTGTTCCAAATGTTCGAGGGCGCGGAGGAGTTTTTGGGGCAGGTTCCCCTTGCGCAAATAGCCGGCCAGGTCAGAAAGGCGTACTTTTTGGTAAACCACCGGGCTGTTATAATCCGTCATGGCGATGATTTTGATGTCCGGATATAAATTGGTGACCTCCTGAGCGACGGTAATGCCTTTTTCAAATTCAATGCCATCGGAAATATCCATCAAAATGGTATGGACTGGCGTGCCGGCCGACCGGTAGTCGCCCATTTTCCTTTTCACCTGGTTGAAATCATACACCGTATCCAACACGTGAAACCTGGCTTTAACCGGGTCTAATTGTATCCGGATGCCTTCGGCTTGAGCCGGCTTATCATCGACAATTATAAGGTTCATCATATTTATGGTTCGGGTTGTTTTGCAGTGAGTAAGGTAAACGAAATAACAGTTCGGCCGGGTTCGGAGTGTTCAACTTTGATGGTGCCCTTGTGGCGTTCGATAAAATGGGCGCACAATTGCGTCCCCAGGCCGCCCTTTCTTTTTTTACCTGAAAAAAGTATGCTGGCCAGGTTTTCCTCAATACCGGTGCCGTTGTCTTCAATGCTGACGCACGCCCCGCCGTCCACCGATTGTGTACTGATCCGGATTTGCCCCGGTTCTCCGGGCGCTTTTTTCATTTGGATACTGGCGTTGATGCTATTGTTGAGCAAATTCCGGAAGACCAGATACAACATCTCTTCGTCGGCACTTACCCAACAGGAGGGGTCGGTTTCATTGCTGATGGCGATATGGTTATATTCCACCCAATACTGTACCTTTTCTAGCGCACCCGTCAGTACCGTGTGCAAATTACAGGCTTTAGGGTTGAACTTTTCTTCGTTCAACTGAAATTTTGCCAGACGGTCCAGGCCCTCAAATTCAATATGCGCGTTTTCCACGCTGGTGATCAGGTGCCGGAAGGCGTCGCGAATCAGCGGATCATTTTGGTCTGGTGGGAGCCGCTCGGCAATCTGGGCAGCTAATTGGGCAGTAGAGCGCAAGTATCCCTTCATCTCGTGTCCAATAATCCAGGCAATGTTTCGAAGGTCGGTTACATCGGTGTCTACTGCCACCCACCAGCCGTTCAATGGGGAGTGATCCGGGAACATGATCGCCTCCGTGCGTACATAGCTGCTGCCCAGTTTGGAGTCGTATTGAAAGGATTCGCCCTTTTGTTGTTCGATTTTTTTCTTGATGTCGACTGCACTGACTGTTTCGGGATGGCTGATGTCCTGAAACCGTCGTCCAAAAAGGTTGGCTTCGGGCAGGTCCAGGTGTTTTTGAAAACTGTTATTAAAAAACCGGAGCCGGTCCTCGTTGTCAAAAATAGAAATGGCAGGCGTTGCGTTGCGAACAGCGAAGAGCAAGCGTTCGTTTTCTTTAAGCCATTGCCACTTTTTCCGGTAAGAATTTAACAATACCGCCAGCAGGCTACCAATTAGGATAATGACAAAGGACCACAGTATATTATTAGAGAAGCGAAGAGTGGACTCCCTGTTTTTCTCCTGGCTCTTGAAATTATCATAATTCGCTCGTACCTCATTAATCAATCTGTTTTTTGCTTCGCAGAATTTTTTTCTTGTTGTATCACCTTGCGTTATCTGGTCACAAAACAAGTTCACGAGGCTCACCGATGCAGCCTTAAAATATTCTGGTCCTTCCCAGACAGATGCGCTGATACTCTCATCCATTAATTTTTCAGCTTCCCGCCACTCCTCTTTGAAATCCTCTCGTTGTTGCCAGCGGACTTCCAAGCATCGGAGGAGCCACTGATCAGCCACCACGAAATTTTGCTGGGAAATCTGAATTCGTGCCTGATTCCAGTAGAGGTACCCTTCCATCCGGCGGACGAGTTTCCGGAAGTTATTAGATCTGTCCGCTTTTAAGACTCCGGGGTGAATATTATTAAAGGCTTGGTACGCTGAGTCCAACATGTTTTTAGCAGCAGCCAGGTTGCCGGCGAGCAGGTAACATTCGGCTTTATTGTTCAGAAAAGCAACCCGGTAGTATGCTGAGCTGTCGGTCGGCAAGTCTTGCGGAATATTCAAAAGCGCCAGGTCGTAATTGTTCAAGGCGGCTTGAAACGACCTGGCTTGCGAGGAGTCCAACCGGATCATTTCCTTGTGATATTCGCCGAGCAGGTTGAAGGCATACATTCGTTCGAAGGAGGCCGGCTGGAGGGTCAGTGTTTGCTCGGCGTAGGTTCTTACCTTTTCCCAGTTATTGGCAGAGTAGTAGGCAGAGGCTTGAACATTTAGTATTCGGGCCAGTTCCCGGGGGCGTTCCAGTTTCAGGGTTTTGTATTGCATTTCTGCCTCCAAAGCCCAGTTGAAAGATTTTATCGGGTCCTCGAGCCGGTACCGGTTCATGGAATCTAGATACATCCGGTAATTGGCTTCGGATACGGATCGACCGGCCGGTTGAGCGGTGGTTGAATATGTTAAAACCAATGCACCCAAGGCGATCCAAAACCTTGGCAGTATTAAATGTTCGGTAATCATAATGCAAAATTCTCCTTCCTGAATGGCGAATCTAACCATACATATGAAGAGTGCGCTTCAGGAATCTTAAGAAAAGTTGGCCTTCCCACTTCATTACATACCTTTTGACACTGCCATTACGCCACCTGCCAGACCTTTCCCGCTTTTCCGTATCCGTATAGTGCACCTCCATATACACGACTTTAGGCAGATTGCTGGCACCTCCGTGCGGTGTTCCGCAGGCTTGCCTTGGCGTAATATGGGCATGCCGGCGCCGCCCAGCGCAAAGGCGCGCACAGCGCGGTAGTGAGCCGGTTTGTGGTGTGAGGATTGCCGCCGGACAGCGGGAAAACCGGCAAGAAGAAGCCGTCGCGACGGGGACGTTGCGGCGGCTTGGTTTGTTTTTGCCATCCTCTTTTCTACGTCGCAAAGGCGACGGCATAATACCATTAAAAACGCCCTTCACCTTTTAGCGTCAGAACGGTTTGCAGCAACTTGGTCGAGTTCTCTATCCCTTTCTGATCGTGTATGATTCTTTGATCTGCAAGGATTCCTCCAGACAAGCCTGCGCTTTATCCAATTGCATCATGTTCAGGTACATATTACCCAGACTGTGAAGGGAATGTCCCAGGTCGAGTTTGGCGCTGGCACTCCGTTCATAGGATACCGCCGTTTCAAATGCGCGGGCGGCTTCTGCAAAATTTTCGCGCAAGGATAAAATGTAGCCGAGCCCGTGGTAAGCAATGCCCAATCCGGTTTGATTGCCGTTGAGCCGGAGGATTTTAATGGCTTTGTGTGCATATGCTTCGGCCTCGTCCAGGTTGCCCTGCTGGCGGAGAGCTGGCTATGGCTGTATAACCCATCGCTGTACCGGTGAGGTGGCCAATGGCTTCGGAAATCGGTTGGCTGATTCATAATATTTCAAACTTTTTCGATTTCCCCGGACTCGGCAACAACCCGGCCGAGCTCATGCATCGCATCGGCCATCCTAACCGGATCTTCCGCCTTTTCAAAAATTTTAAAGGCGGCGTGGAGATACATTTCCGCCAGTTTGAATTGGTTCATATTCGTATTCACTCTGGCCAGGTTGTAATAGGCAATGCCTTTTATAGAAATACCATCAATAATCTGCTCCGAATCGGTCAAGGCCGACAGGGTTAAAATGGCCCGTTCATTATCGTTCAGGAAGGGAATGATGTTACAGAGGATGAGTTGCCTGATCCCGTCTTGCCGTTGGGGCAAAGCCGCTTCCCGGATATGCTCCAGAAAGGCAGCGCTTTCTTCAAACCGTTCGAGCATACTCAATAAATAGCCCAGGAACAGGTGTTGTTGTGCTGTTGTTGCGAGGTGTTTATCGGCCCAATCCGCCAACCGGGCAGACCAATCGAATTGTGGTTGGTCCGGTTGGCTGCCTTTTATGTCAATACCGAAAACGGCTGCCGTATCCCCGGAAATGATCTGCATGGACTGGTTTTTATCTCCTTGCAACAATCTGAACGGCGGGCGATCCCGCCAGTCTTCGGGTAATTGGTTTTCCTGCCGCGGCGAATGCTGGCTGTGGTGTAGCCAGGAGAGTCCATTCGGGCTGGCTGTTCCAGTAAACAGGGCATGATGTCAAAATCATCGCAACCCGAATACCCCATAACAACCAAATGCCGGGTGCTCAACGCGGCGGCGATGGCGACGGCCAAATGATTGGACGGACCAGACAGATACAATTAGCCGACATGTTCGATCGCAACTTTAATATGTTACGCCCCTTGCCAGATAGTCCCGTCTGAATTCATCAGGTCATATCCCCCGTGCAACTTCAGGATAGGGTGTTGAAAGGCATCCGGGTTTTTGCCAAACGCCGTGAGTTCTTCATCGGTTGCCAGGAGCGTATAGTGGATGCCAAGCGCATGACATGCACGTTCAAGCAGATTGTCGAAATTGGTGGTGAGCAGTATGGCGCCCTGTTCCAGTTGCCTGGCCAGAAAAAAATGGTATGCATTAGGCGAAGTGCAACTGCTGTACAAGCGAAGCAGTTCGAGTTCCGGATCAATGGTTAGCCGGATACAACTCAACACGCCTTCAAAACGCAAGAAATCACCCTCAAATCTTTTGCCTACCGTTTCTATAAACAGGCGGTCTGTGATTGCTGCTTTCAAAGTAGGATCATCGGTAATTTTTTCTGTCAAAGCAGTAATAAATTGCGCTGCGCCGGGTAGCGCGGCAGGGGGAGCAACCGAAATCCCTGCTCCAGCCAGATATGCCAGTTGGGTTGGATGTTCCTTTATGAATCCGTCCATATTATTCGACATTAGACAGAAACGCCAGGGTATTGTTGACGGCATTGATATCGCCGGATCGCCTGAAAATGTTCACTGCCTCGCGGAGGTTTTGGATGGCTTCCTGTTTGTCTCCGTTCATCAGCATCACCATTCCCCGGCCTTGAAGCAGAAAAGCAACTTCTTTTTCATTTTTCAAGCGTTGAAAATGTCGAAGGCTTTCCTCCGTGTATTCAAGTCCGCGTGTTTTGTCGCCGGTGGCAATCATGGCAAAGCCAACTAATCCTTTGCATTTTGCCGATTCTGTCTCCATCGAAATCTCCCGGAATCCATCCATCGCGTCCTTGCCGGGCGACAGGACTTCCGGAAACTGATTCTGGCGGAAAAAAGCCTCGGCTTTGTTGTAGTTTGCAGCAGCTCGATAGTATGCAATTACATTCGACCGGGGAAGCCCGGATGCTACCTCATGGGTGGCATCTACCAGTTTAATTACCATCTCATAATTCTGGTGGTTCAAATGATGGATCATGAGTTTATTATAAGTAGCGAGGGCAAGCATGGGGTTGCGCGTCAATTGTAACGCCCAGTGTATTACCTCCAGGCTTTTTTGGGTCATTTCAGCATTATCGCGGCTTACTGTGAGCATGAGAAAGCCCATGTAAAAAGAACAAGATGCTTTCAGTTCGTCGACCTCCAGATCCATGATATCTTGCATAGTCTCCCGGATTTTATCGAATGCTTTGTCGCCGTCGCCGTCAGCCATATGCCGTTTAATTACTTCCAGGTTGCGCAAAGCAGCTTCAATCCTGTTTCGCGTGGAAGCGTCGCCGCGTACGACCTGATCGCATTGTTGCCGGATGATATCCATATCCGGCTCGAAGCTGTATTGGTCCGAATGAAGTGTGGCCATGTCTGGATCGGTTTAGGTAGTTTTTGAATGTTGCACAATTACTTGGGGCTGTACAAAAGTATTCAAAATACCGGTTGATGCCCATACATACAGTCCTCAAGAATTAATCAATTTTTCATTTGAATTTAAGTAAAAAATTATCGGCTGCTAATCCGGTCATCCCAATTTTGGAAAATCAAATTAACTACCGTTGCAAGCCTCCTGTTTTTCAGGCTGTAGCGGTGGAGTAATCGTGATTTTCTAAACTCTAAATGTACCAATATGAGCATTCAACTATTTGGTCGCTGGAACCTGAAGGTTACCAAAGCGATCCACAACTGGGAGAACCGCTTTCGTATCGAGGGTGCAGCATCGGGCGGCGGGACCTATCCGCCTACCGTCGGTCTCGATGTCACTGCCGATGGCGCCGCTTGGTTGCTGACGGCGGAGTACCGCGAGTCGAACGCCGAGCCGTGGAAGGCGTCTGAAATGATGATCGACACTGGTCCGGAACGCGTAGCCATACGCGCCGCGATCGGCGCCGAAGATCCGCTGCCCACGCGCGATTTTGAGGATATCCAATGGGATGCCGCCTACCTGGACGGCACCATGCTCGATATTCCGTACCGGCCCTATGCGGTGCGTACGGACGACCTGTTTCAAATGCCCGACGGTATCTTCGAAACGGCCCTGGGTACCTACTACATGGGCGTGCGGGTCATCAACCGCTGGGGACTTCCCTTTACCGACGATAACGTACTCGATATTACTGCCGCCAGCCGGGCCGATCTGGCCATGCGCGGGGTGCGGATAACAGATGCCTGGACGCAGGCCGAGCTGGCTGCCCTGGGCCAATCCCAAAAAGGCGCCGGCATGGTACTTGGCCCGTTGGCGCCGGGCGCCGGGCGCACGGTGTATTTTAAAGTGGATGTGTCTGACGCTTCACCGCACAAGCACGAGGTCGAGTTTGTCTGTCGAAACATGGCCGGTATGGCAGATCCTGGCCATTCGGCGCGGCGCGTGCGCAAGCAAATATTTGTGAGCCGCACGGCGCTCGACCCGGCTACCGGCGAGATCGTTTCAGAAGTACAGGAGGGAACGTTGCGCTTTAAATTGCGCGAATTTGCTTTCGACCTCAAGAATGCCCGCGCTGGCCGGAAGCGATGCCGCAAACCGGAACGACCCAAACCCAATGCCGCGGTCCGCGACCGCCTGCGCCATACGCTGCAAGATTTGCTCGACGGCAAGGCCATCGACCCCTGCGTGATCCAACAGATTCTGGCGTGCTATTGTTCGCATGGCCCGTGCGGCGGCAACGGCGGCGGCGGCCGGCCGGATCCCCGCCGTCCGTCGGACGGACGGTTCTGTTATGAGCCGTTTTATAGCTTCCCCACGCATTTTTCCTATACCGTTATTCCAAGAGAGCCCTTTGATGGACAATATGGGCCAATCCCGTTCGACGACCCCTGGTGGAAGGTGCTCTTGCTGATTATTGCCGTTATACTGTTGATCGCCGCCGCGCTTTCGGAAGCTTCGGATGTGGCATATCACGATGAAGACCTGATCATCGGGCAACTCGGCAGGTCTCGGCAGACCGGCGTCGACGCCGCGCTTTGTGTACTCGACACCGATCGGGCGACCAGTTTTCTGCAAGTGCTGGACGCCCAGTCGGATGAAGACAACCAAAACTTCGAAAATGCATTGGATGGCCAGATCACGGTTGTTAACTCAATTATGACCGTGGCTGAGGCGATGGCTCTGATTGACGACCCGACTACGCCGGCAGCGCAATTGCAGGTGTTCAAATCCGGCTCCACTACAGGTCTTACGCATGGCCTGATGACGGGCTATACCTCGGCCCCGTTCACCCGTTCAGATGACGGTACGTTATTCGATATCCCGCAGCTAAGGATCGGCCCGGATCCGGCTTTTGGCGAAAACGTCAGCAGGCCAGGTGACAGCGGCTCGATCTGGGTACACCGGGCGACAAACCGCCCGTTGGCATTGCACCATTCGGGCAGCGACAACCCTGATGCAGCAACGGCCTCATTCCTGGAGGATGTGGCAAACCTACTCAACATCACCCTTTAACCAAATGATATCATGAACGACAAACGTGCAGCACTCCAACAATTATTGAAGCGGCTTGCCGCCGAATATGCCAATGATCCAAACATTCAAACCATTGGATATGGCTTGAAATACAGCGGTGGTAAATTAAAAATGGACCGCGTTATCATATTTTTTGTCCGCCACAAGTACGCTTCGCCCCGTGAAATCGAATCTGTTGGCTCAACGTTCATCCCTTCAGAAATTGAAGGTTTTCCCACCGATGTTCAAGTCTTTGATGTCCGCCGGGCGGCCGCAGGCAGTCGCGACGAGACAAAATACGACCCCTTGCATGGTGGCATAATGTCGAGCAATGCTGAAGGACATATATACTGGTTCAACAGCGCCGGCACCCTGGGTATACTGGTGCGGGACGCCGACGACGGGACCCCCATGGCCCTATCAAACTGGCACGTCTGGGCCGATGGCGGTGAAGCCGGCGACGACATTATTCAACCGGGGCATCCCACCGCCGGCGACCACATTGAAGCCATTACCAAGGTGTTGGCGTGTGGTCCGCTCGTTACCTCGCTGCTCGAGTGGGAAGCGCCTTCACCACTTACTGCAGGGCTTTACGGCGGGGCCGCCGCAGCCGCCATCGCCGCTGCGGCCAGCGATTACCGCGACCCGACGCGGCGGGGCCAGGACCAAACCCCGGTCAACGCCGGTGAGCGAACCACCGGTGAAAGTGTTGAAATGCGCATTGAATATCCGCAATTGCCATTGCCGGGGGTGCCCTTCCGGACAAATGTCAAATGGAGTTATGAACGTTTTACCACCGAAGGCGTTTCTACCTTCTCGATAGACGAAACACGTGTAAATGCACAGTTTTTGCTGGGCAAGCTCGTCGTTACTGACAAACCGGCGTATAATCCGGGCGAACGGGTACACCTGACGGCAGCGATCTGGGATTACCAGCCGCGGCCCTGCGACGGTTACCATGTAGTGGCACATCTCATACCACATGCCCGCCCGAAAACAGCATTTCGGGTCGTACTCCAGCCGACAGTTTGTCCAAGAACTTTTCCACAAAGACCTCCGGATACTGGGGGGGATCAACTGCTTTGTGTGGTTTTCAATGATTGGAATACCGGCCAGTATCTCAATCAGGGCAATTTTGATTGGCTGAGGTACCGAAATACCGGAACGCAGCCCGTTCGGGTGGTGGACTGGTTCAATCCATATCATGCGCTGCAGATATTCCACCAACCGTTGATTCTCTCGCACGAACCGGCGTCGAAGGTGATCGCCCGGGTCGCGCAGTTCACTGATTCTCCTGTTGTTTTACTGGCTTACAATGCCGCGGGTGTGCTGGTTGATCAGCAAGCGGCGCCCCAGGTGCAGGGAGTGGTGCATGAACTCACGTTGAAAGGCGATGGGATTGTGCAGGTTGTGGTGCGCGGCGGCGGGGGCGAAGGCCTGTTGATCAGTTATTGCATTCAGCCGAACATCGCAGGCGAATTTTCAACCAAGGTGCCGGATTACATAGTCGCAGCGGTGCGCCTGGAGGCTCCGGCGGTGAAGGTACAAAGCAGCCGGTTGAAGGCCAGGCGTTGCTGCTATACAGGAAGTATTCAACTCCCGCCGGATGAAGATCCGGGAAAATGGAACGTATACCTGACGGTGCAGAATGTAAATCCGGTACCGGATGGCACGCCTCCAGACCAGGCAGCCACTACGATTGGGGGGCATTTGCTCAGCGTTCATACCTCGTCTGAAGTCATCGGTTGCGCTGTATTTATGTTGCTCGACCATGCTTTTGATGTGATTTAAGGCTGCCGGTGATTTTTTTTGCCCATGGAGACATGGCGGGCTTTTCGTCAGGGTAAAAGGAGGGGGAAAGTCTGCGCCACCGGAAATTCACGTTTTACCACAATGAAAAGCAGCAAGTCGCAAAACCTGGCAACGGTTAAACGCTGTACCAGGCTTTGCGACCGCTGTGTTTAAATTCTAGCGGGTTACCACTACTTTCTGGCTATACACCTGGTCGCGGTGCACCAGATTGAACACGTACAAGCCGGCCGGCAGGGTATTCAGTTCGAGCCGGACCGATTGCTCGCCAGCCTGGACAAGGCCGTCCTGGAACCAAACCGTTTTGCCGGTCAGGTCGGTCAGTTGCCTGTACAAGGGCGTCTGCATCGATGGTATACCGGATGTTCAGGACATCGCGGGCCGGGTTCGGGCTGATTGTACCCCGTCGATATTGGCCACCGGTATGGCCGAGTCATCGAGCCGCGATTCAGCCGACTGGCCGTTATTGGGCGCGAGGGCGGCGCTGGAGCAGCCGGTGATGACGACGTCGTCGATGTACACCTGGTCGTCGTCGGCCGAAGCGTCGGCGCGAATGCGCAGGCGGGAGTTGCTGGCAAAGGGGCCCGGTATGACGACCGTGGCCGTTCCGCGTACGTTGTTGGTAAACTGAACGCTGTAATTCCAGTCGCCGACGGTAGTATAGCTGGAACCGCCATTATTGGACAGTTGCAACCAGAAATCTTCGTTGGAATTGTCGAAGCTGACGGTAATGAACGAAAACTCCACGGTTATTTCTTCATAAGCCGTCCAGTTTTGGCTGGTAGTACTCATCAGGGAAGTGCCGGTATTATCGCGCAGGCGAATGGAATAGGTGCCGCTGTTGGCATAGGTAGCGCTGTTGATGCGGGCGCAGTCGGTGCCGCCGTCGGTCCAGATCCCCCAGCCGCCATCGAAGTTTTGCGAATTGACCGGGCCGTACGAGCAGGGGCCGCCGCCGCCGCAAGCGGCCAGGCAGGCAGCGTTGTACACTTCGTTGCGGATGCGATCGCCGGGTTGCGGGCCAAAGCCGAGGTTTAAGTCGATACCTACGCCGGAAACCAGGTGGCAGTAGCTCATGATCGTGCCGGCGGTGGGCAGGGCGGCGTTGCAGCCTTTCGCTGTAGCCGGCTGCGGGGCCGCAGCCGTCGATGGCGGTGTTGTTGCCGTTCCAGGCGCAGGCATGGGTGTGCTGGGAGCCCAGGTTGTGGCCGATTTCGTGGGTGACCACTTCAACGGTCCAGGAATACGTCGGGACGTTGCTGTAGGTCGTATTGATGCCGCTGTACCCGACGCCGTAATAGCTGTTGCACAGCACATCCACATAGGCAATGCCGCCGCCGCCGGTAAACCCGACGAGGTGCGCCAGATCGCCGTTGTAGACGCCGGCGAGCGCATCACGGAATTGATAAAGGTAGTTTGAAGAGGATGGGCCGGTATACGGATCAGCCACGTCCCACACGAGCAGTTCATTCAGTACCATATTGACGCTTTCGTTGGCATACAACAGGGCTACCTGGCTGAAAAAGCTTTCGATATAGGTGGTAGCTGCGGCTACGCTGCCTTTGTTTTGGAAAATGGTATAGTCGGCTTCCATGTACATGCGCACACAGTTGTCCGGCCCGGTGGAGCGGTCTTGTGCGACGGCGCCGTCGCTCACATCTTCCAGCATTTCGCTCATACATTCAAAGCCGGGCCGGCTGGCCAGGTCGCGTTCGCGGTAGATGATATGTATTCCGGAGGGGTCTTGTTCGAGGTCGGCAAATACCAGTTTTTCCGTACCAGCGTAAACGATGCCCACCACATCGGACTCGAAAATACTGATCCCGGCCAGGGTATGCGGCTGGTCTTTGACGATTCCCCAGTAGTGCAGGCCCGGGTCGACGACGACTGGTGCATTCCGGTCGGATGCTTGCCGCACCGTGAATTCCTGGGAGAACACTTGTGCGCGAACGAGTTCAAGTTGCAGGGCGCCGCCGTCTGGGTCCGGCAAACTGATCTCCAGGCGGTCGGGGGCATTGCCGCGCAGGTCCCGGATTTTTTCGCGGTCCGGTTGCACCAGCAAGCCCTTGGCCCACTGGCCGGCGAGCTCCGGACGGGTTGTTACGGAAGCAGCTTGGGAGAAGAGGGAGGTTTTGGAAAAATCGGCCGATTGTTGTTTGGCCTGGTACACCTTGGCGGCAATAGGCTTCAGCGATTGAGCCCATCCGAAATGCGCAACGAGCAGCATCCCGAATAAAAGTACGGATTTTTGCATAAAACAGAGCGTTGATTTGATTGAAAAAGGTGAACGATTGAAATATTAGAGTAACAAATATTAAACCGGTTTTTGTATTTTTTTAAAAATTGTTAGATTAAATTCTTTGTAACGACAGAACGATATGCAAAAATCTGATCGTTTTAGGTACTCCTTGAGTGCTGTACAGGAATTTTGGTTCCTGTACAAAAATAGGCAAAACGGGGGAGAACACTTTAATGGTAATCAGCTTGTCAAACAGCCCCAAGAATAAATCAATTTTTCAACCGCCCCACGTCAGCCGGTACAGTTGCCGTTCATACAACAACCAAACGGCGCCGTCAGCCGTGGCGAGGTAGCCGTTGTCGGCGCAGGCGACCTCCAGACTGCGCTTGTCCTTGTTGGCGCACTTGAAGCGGGCAGTCTGTGTGCCGGTGGAAAGCGCCAGTACGTGCTCTTCGATGTTTTTAATATTGGGGGTAGTCGATGGTGTAGTCGAGCACCTGTCGGGCCAGGCTGCTGAGGCGGATTTTGCTGTCGGTTGCCAAATCGCTGCTACCGGATGGCGCAGCGTTTACCGGGGCTTCCAGCCGGCCGAAGCGGGCGGCCAGCGGCGCTGCCGCTTCCTCGTCGGGGATATACCAAACTTCTGCGGGCTTGCGGTCAAAATCCAGCAGCATTAAATGCAGGCCGGCAACGCTCCGGACGGCAGCAGAGCGGCTTTCCCCGACAGCTTTTTCGAGGGCGTCCCGGTAAGCATTGACCTGTTCGTCGTGGGTCCGCTTGTCCCGTTCTTTTGCGGCAGAAAGGTCTGGAAATCCACCCTGCGCCAGGCGTTTACTTCCTGCAGGCTGGCCGCCTCGAAGGTTTTAATGCCATCGGTAAGCAACACCGACAGCCGGCCATCCGCTTCCCACCAGCAATGGGGCTGTTCGGTCCAGTGGCAATCCGGTATCTCGTGCCTGGCTTGCACCTGCGCGCCGGCATTGAACCGCAACAGCAGGTAGGGCATGTGGTCCGGAGTGCCGGCCATGCCGAATGCCAGCGCGAATACCCTCTTGCTTGTCGGGCGATAGAATGAATGCCTGGGCGAAAAGCCGGTATCCACGGCCACCGGCTCCACCCGGCAGGCCGGGTTGTCTGTTCGCGGAAAAAGCGGGACATCCGGGTATCGGTCGCGACTGTCGGAGTGTTGGCCGCAGCCGAATAAAAGAGAGAGGAGAGACATGAGCAGAAGGCGGTGCATAGAGCGGTACAAGGTAGGGGAAATTCAATTAACATCTTGCCCGCCAATTTGACATTTCCGTGAGAATCCCCCCATTCGGCGGCCGTAGGTTTGCGCCAGTATTCCTTTGCGCGCCATAAGTGTTATTTTCTCACCCGTCACATTCTATTCCCGCAATGCATTTCACAAAATCTTCCAACATTTTCCGGGCTTTTCTACTCATGGCTTTGGCCGTATCCGTTTTCTTCAGTGCCTGCAAGGAAAAGGAGCCCGTCAAAACCAAAGTATACGGCACCATCACCATTCAAAATCCCGAAACCCCGGCGATCGAGTGGACAGCGGCGACGTGGTCTCGACTATTTTCCCAAAAATTCAGCCTCGATCCCCGTCGCCGGCTGGGGCGCCGTGCCCGATAATTTTTTCGGTCCCGGTGTGCCCGGCGGCACCCTTTGCCGTGGGGGCCCTTACAACTCCAGAACCCGGTCGACTCGCGTACAAACCCGGCGCCAGCACATTCCCGTATGAAATCGAGGTGGAGCCCGGCGCCTATTCGGCCCCTGGCCCTCGGCTTCCGGGACATAAATACATCAGCGATCCAACGCTGAAATCCGCCACCCTTGATGTGCATTGGGGCAATCCGACCAGGTCAGCCACGGCATCGTCATCAGGATCAAGACCGGCGGCGGCGCCGTTATACCTATTTTCGACTACCCTGCACCCACAGCATCGACACGCCGCGGGCGAGCAAAAGAAATCAACTTACGGCAGACTTCAACTTCGTGATGAGTGTACCAATAAAAAGGCCCGCCTTTGCGACCTCCAAATACACCCTGTACACTGTATGGGCAGGGCTGGCCTGGTTGCTGACCCATGTTGGGCGCAGGCCTAAACCCTGTCCCTCCGCGGCGCCGCATGTTGCCGGCCAACCACTGGGGCTCGAAGGCGTCGTGCGGGATGCCGCCGCAACCGGCGATTTGTTGTCGTCCGTTACTATCCGCCCGCCAAACAGCGCGTTGGGCGCCGTTTCCGACCTGAATGGCGTCTTCCGTATCGAAAGGCGTGCCGCCGGGCCGGCCGGCAGTGGCCGCCACTTACCTCGGTTATCAGGATCCGTGGTTGCCCGGCGTGGAGTGGTTGCCGGACAATGCGTCCGGGTCGGGCTGGTCATGCAACCGGCCGCCCTGGCCGCCGGGGAAGTGGTGGTGACGGTTTCTGCGCTCGCAGGCGATCAAACTTGGCGCCCGCGAGCATCGGCGTGGTGACGGGCAAGCAAATCCGGGAAAGGGGCATCAGTACCTTGACCAGGCCTCGACGCGATGCGCCGGCGCGTTGTGGTCACGCGGTCGGGGGGGCGCCAAGTCCAGGCCAGGCCTTCTCCATTCGCGGCGCTTCCGAGGTAGCCGGCGGCGGTATCGGCAACCGTGTCCTCCTGCTCATCGACGGGCGCCCGGCGCTCAGCCCCGAATCGGGGCGGGCATTGTGGAACCCCGGTTCCGCTCTCGGCTCCATCGAGCGTATAGAGGTGGTACGCGGCGCGTACTCCCCGCTGTATGGCTCCAGCGCTATGGGCGGCGTGGTCAATGTGATCACCCGGCGCCCGGCGCCGGCGCCGGAAACGCGGGTGATCTCTGCTACGGCCTTAGCGGCCGGACGCCCGCGCCACCGGATACGACCGGTTCAACGACTTCAAACCCTGGCACTCAGCCACAGCCGCCGGTCCGGCAAATTTTCTTATCTGCTGATGGCAGCCTGGAAAACCGATGACGGACAAAGAAAATCCGGTTTCGACCTCTTTACCTCTTTACGCCAAACGACCTGGGCGTTCAACGCCAAGCACCACCTTCAGGCTTCGGCCAATGCGAACCGATCTATAACGATACCCCCGCCTCCTGGATAGCGCCGCCGGGAGGCCTACTAAGTGGCGCCGTACCGGCTCGACGATTTTCAGACCGGCGAGTTTAATGCCGATTTGTTTTAATACGCCAACCTCAACGACCGACCTAAATACGCCACCCGCCTGTACCACTATTCCAATACTTCGGCGTTCAGCCGACGCCGATCCCGGAAACGACAGCACCAATATCAACACCGGCAAACAACGCATCGCCGAATCGGGTGCGCGCACCCGCCGGTAGGCAATATCACGCAGGTGGACCTTTCACCCGGTCGGGACACCGTCCCTTTACGGACCGGGATCTGCGCCTGGATTATGGTAGGTGGTCCGATTCGGTGTTGTACGGCGAACATCGCGCTGGGTGCGGGGGTGTACGTGCAGGACGAAGTTGCCTCAGAAAAACTGACCGCTACCGCAGGCCTCCGGTTTGATTACTACCGTATCCTGGGGCAGGTAGAATCGTCAAATTTAAGTCCCTAAATAGCCTTGTTGTATCAGGCCAGGCCGAACGTGGTGCGCCCATGCTGCTCACGTAGTTTTCCCGCGATCCGCCCGTTGGGAGCGTTTTATCCAGTTCGAGCAGGGTGGGGCTTGCGTTTTCTGCCCAATCCTGGCCTCCGTTCGGAGCGGCTGACCCTTTCAGCAGAACTGGGGCGTCAAGATCAGCCCCTGATCCCCGGCGGTTCGCTCGATGTAGCCTTGTATTACAACTACTACAATAACTTGATCTCCTTTCGCCAGTTGTCCAACCCGTTTTGAAACCGCTGGTCTACCAGGTCGTCAACCCGAAATCAGCGCGTATGCAAGGGCTGGAAATTTCCGTACCGGCAACAATGGAAAAAAGCTCTCGGTCGACGCGAGCCACACCTTTCTGGATGCCCGGGATATATCGGCGGGCGGATCAACGATGCGCTGGCGTATAAGGTCAGGTGATACCTCTGGCCTGGCGGCCACCACCTGTTTGGGCAAGTTTACCGTCCACGCCAACTGCCGGTACCGCAGCCAGTAGAAGAAGTGTTTATTTACCCGGCAGCGAACCTGCCGCGGTTTTCGCCGCCACGCCAAAATCGGCTACACTTTCCGCCGGGCGCCATACCGCCTGTATTGCCGTGAACAACCTGAATGACGCTCAATACGAAGAATTGAGCTACCGGATGCCGCCGAGTTTTACGCTAGGCCTTGAGATGAAGTTTTAAGGCGTTATTCACTGGCAGGTCTGCCAAATTGAGGTAGACCGCACCTCTCTGCTGGATGTCCAATCCCACATTTACCAGGACACAGGCCGGCTTCCTGTCCGCCCGCACCGGCTTTCCCTGCAAGCCTGATGCTGAACCACGAGGTGTATTGCTTCGCGCTGAACGCGCCCTCGTTGTTGAACCACGCGCCGGAACGGGATTCCGTTACGTCCCATAAAACCTGGAATGGGCCGGAAGTGGCGCTCCCATTTTTTACGGTAGAGGAGCAGCCAAAAAGGGCTGCCAGGCCGAACCATTTTATAAAGGCGACGGTGGGTTGGATAGAGTAAGATCGCTTGCGGTTGGCGCCGGATGGCGGCGTGTTCATAGCCGGAAGCCGGTATTAATAATCTT
>JADJYG010000014.1 GCA_016719895.1 Saprospirales bacterium
CGACTGGTGGGCCTACAAATCTGGAAGCGCATTTCAGGCTATCCTGCACAATGCCGCCATATGCGATGCACCGCCCAGGCGTGTTGGTGTCGATCAACCCCGATGACGCCGAAATGGCCCGCCGGCTCAATCAGGAGGCCGCCAAAGCTGTGGATGTGCCGGCGGCGTTAGTGAAGAAGACACGCCTGGAAAATGGTAACGCGGAACCCGGCCAAATTCAAGCACGTAGACGACCGGGTGGTAAGCGTAAAAGTCGGAAAGGACGCCGACCTCGTGCTCTGGAGCGACAATCTGCTTTTCGGGTGTACGCCAATGCTGAAAAACCCCGGTGGACGGTAGGCTCCTTAGCTGGACCGCGTGGAAGACCTCCGGATGCGCGCGAATGGACATGCCAGGAACGCGCCCGTATCCTCCAGAAAATGGCAGGGTGATAAAACCGGCGCCAGCGGCGCCCGCAGGCGAATGCTCCGCGAGTTCGAGCATTACCTACTGCGACAGTGTGGAAGACGAAGGGTAAGCGTATCCCGGCACGGATTTCAACGACTGGGAAGATCTGGGCGATAGCGTCAATGTGGATATACCCACCCTGTTTTTCGCCAATATGGAATCTCAGCCGCTGCGAGGCTGAAAACCAAGTTGGCGGGCGGTAAAATCCGGAGGGAATCGTCCTAAATTACACCCATGAAAATAGCATGGAGATGCTCTTGCCCTTCTTGGTGGCCGGGCTTGCGGGCCGCCGGGCAAACGCCTGAAATTGTTTCTTGCGCCCGCTCTGAAAATCACCCGCTCCTGCACCGCATCAAACCCGGCGCTTTACCGATTAGAAGCGCGCGGCTGAGTTCGAAGGCGGCAATACCTATACTGCGCTGATCACCATCGAAGGCAGTAACCTGACCGTCGATTTTCAGAACGCCGAACTGCGCAGCACTGCCGATCCTACGCGCGCCCGGACCGGTTTACCGGGCTGGCTATTTCTGGTGAAAGGGGCACAACATTACCATAAAAAATACCCGCGTGCACGGCTTCAAAGTGGCGCCCTGCGGCGGCAGCTGGAGCGGCCGGGCTGTCGAAAACAGCGATTTTTCCTACAACTACCGCCCGCGCCTGCGCTCCATACGCGAGCGGGAGGACTTTTTCCGACTGGCTCAAACACCACCAGAACGACCGCAACGAATGGCTGCGCCATGGCGCCGGCATCTACCTCGACAGCTGTTTCACACCACTGTGCGCAACCGCAGCATCACCGGCAACCAAAACGCCCTGTTGATGACCCGCAGCGACGACGGCTTTTTTACAACAACGCCTTCAGTTCAACTCCGGCCTCGGCATCGGCCTGTACCGCAGCAGCCGCAACCGCGTGATGCACAACCGGCTCGACTGGAACGTGCGCGGCTACTCCCACGGTTTTACCAGCGCGGACAAGACTCCGGCTGCCCTGCTGCGGTACGAACAGAGCAACGAGAAATTCAGTTTCGCCTTCAACTCCTGCACCCACTCCGGCGACGGTTTTTCCTCTGGGCCCAAAGCACGATGGACAGCGGCCAGGGCGGCTGCAACGACAACATCGTTTTCGGCAACGACTTCAGCCACGCCCCCACCAACGGCGTGGAGGTGACCTTCAGCCGCAACCGCATCCAGGGCAACCTCATGCGCGAATGCACCTACGGCATTTGGGGCGGCTACAGCTTCGAGTCGGTGTTTATGGGCAACCTGATCGCCGACTGCCGCACGGGCATCGCCATCGAGCACGGACAAAACAACACCATCCGGCAAAATTTTTTCGAGGGTGACAGTACCGGCATCCGCCTCTGGGCGCGCGCCCAGCAGCCGGCCGATTGGGTGTACGCCCAAAAGCGCGATACCCGCAGCCGCGACGGCCTCATCGACCGCAACGTTTTTTTGCGCGTGCCCAAACCGCTGATCATCGCCGCGTCGCAAAACATTGCCATCAACGGTGAAAACCTGTTTACAGGCTATCAAACCCTGCTGGAAACGGCGCAACCCAACGAACGCCTGAGCTTTTTACGCAATGATGTATACGGCTCCACTGCCCAGATTGAGCGGGTGTGGGCACATCCTGAACTGACGGCCGCCCGGGGTATCAACTTCAGTCACCCGGATAAGCAGCCGCAAAATCCATACGCGCCGCTTGAAATCCCGTTTGTGGAACTGAAAGAACCCGACAGCCTGCCCGGCGGCATCAACACAGCCCTGTCACCCGAACAACTGCGCACGTGCCGCCCGGCCAGCCCCTACCGCTTCGAGTTCCAGCGCTTTGAAAAAAACTGGACTGGAAGGTGCGGTTTTCAACCTCTCGGACAGCCTGAGCCGGCTCATTCGGCCCTGGGCGCGTCTCGCCCCTGCCCCTCGGCGCCGCACTCAGGCAAGCGCCGGCCGCGGAGAAAAACGTTGACCTGTATTTCGCCTGGTGGGACAGCCCGGCCGCGGGCGTACAGGCCGACCACAGTTCGCCACCATTTCCACAACGACATTCGACATCGCCCCGGGCCGCTGCGCCATCGAACCCACGTCCGACGACGGCGCCCGGCTCTACCTGGATACGGCCGCCGCCTGATCGACCATTGGGATGTGCACGAACCCGCAGTGGACGAAATCGAAGTGACGCTCGGCGCCGGCATCAACATCCGCATCGAGCATTTCGAAGCGGGCGGCTTCGGACTTTGGATTTTCGGATGCGGGTGCTGCGCTGAGCCGTGGGCAGTATTGGACTATTTAGCGCCTATCCTTGCCCGGCAGATGCGGAATAAAACAGCATTTAAAATTTAACATACCAAAACTTGCCCCGCCCGCCGGGTATAGATTTGTACTTCCTTCCCTCTATGCGCAAGGCCGGAAAGTACGTTGCCCGGCAGGATTAATCTCTGGCTAAAGGCCCTTAATCCCCGGTTTCGAAACCAGTTTTTACCTGTGACCTGTACCCATTGGGAATGCCCGGTTTCTCCGGCTCCCCGTGTTCCAATGCCCCTTCCCCGCATCCGGGCCAGGTGGGCGGTACATCCTTTCACCAACTGATTTCCAAGCTTATGCACGCCATTCCAAAATCTCCAGCCCTCCTCCTCTTCCTGCTTTCCGCGCTGTGCCTGCCGTCTTCCCGCAAGGATATGCAGCCGCTCCTGCCCGCCAGCGGCGACGCGACCATTCATTCGCCCAAAAAGACGCCGCCCGATCCGCTGACGGTTCCCTTCGCCCGCGACCATTTCCAGGCCCGTCAGCGGGCGGTGCAGGCCCGCACGTCCGGGGCGCCGCAGGACTCCTGCAACCCCTCATGGGGCGATCAAATTGTTGCCAGGATTTTGCCGATACGGTGCTGTGTACCGGGGACAACGTTCCCTCGCTGCTCGTGCCGGTAGCCACTGCCGAAACGGTCGGCCCGGCCGTCAGGCCGCCATGTTGTTTTTTATCGACAGCAGCGGTTTACATGTGATTCGCGGCTGCTGGTCACTCTGTCGACCCGGAATATGCACCGCCGGCGGGCGGCCGCTTCAGGCGACCTATTTCACCGGCTACCTGTTGCGGGCACCTGGGACGGCGCCTCACCGGCTCCTTCCGCCTGCAAAACGGCATTCTGAGTGCCCGGCGCAGCAGGACGGCCTCATCGACCTGCGCACACAGACGCCCTGCGACGCGACGGCAGCGCGCCGGTGTTGTCCACCTACAATTTCGGCGCATTTCGATCTACATCTGGTCGTGTCCGGGCAGCGGCCCCGCCGTGTTCGACCCGAACAACCCGCCGCCGCCTGGGTCACACCCGCTGAACATCCCCACCTACAACCTCGCCCGGGGGCACACGCGTCAACCTGGCCAACCGGCCACATCAACAACTACTTCAACCGGCCGATTTCAAAGGTATCGACCGCCTGAACGCCCAACAGGTCAACCAGTTCAAACAGCAGTTCGGCCTTTACCAAAGCGCCGCAGCGCTGCTGGAGCAACTCCGACGCGACTGCGGGTTTTCGGAAGAGGGCGAAGTTGAGCCGCATCTGGAGTTGAAACAACTGTTGCAGACGCCGGGAATTTGCCGGAGTGCCCGGGGGATTGTTGCGCGCGACCGGCTGCTGTACTCTCCCAAACCTATGGAATCGTAGCAACCGGGAAGCCGATTTGACGGCTTCGGCTCCGAAAGCATTTTTCCGCGATTTTGACCGCTACGCCTGTTTTGCCTTCAGCGTGCAGCATAATTTTGACGACGGCGCAGTTTCAGTTTCTGGTATCCAATCCGCAGGTATTTGAACGGATCAAAGCCTGACGGAAGACCTTGGACTTGTATCCAGCAAGTTACCGAAGTTGACAGATAACCCGGCTGCTGCCGCCCAGGGTCTGGACGCGTTCAAAACGGAATATTCCGGGGGAAGAGCATGTGGCGCTGGTCGTTCAAATGATCATCGACCATGCGCGGAACAATAACTATTTCGGTCTTTGATTTTGACGAATTCGACAATTTCGGCGAAACGGCATTCCCTTGCGGAATCTGTTTTTCGATCGTCGTAAATGCCGAGAATACGCCATTCTCAAGCATCAAAATGGCTGCACGTCCGGCTGGTGCGAATGGAAACTATATGCACAGGCAACCTGGAATGTGATCAGTTCCGGAGTACATTTGTTGCTGGACGGCGCCGGGCTTTTTCCGGTATCGGGAAATCGCCGATCTGACAAGTGGCGTAATCTATTTTATTGAAGGCGACCACGTAAACGGCATGCTGAGTTTGGCGGCTATGGTCCCGTTTGCGGGTGGAGCGCGACAGGCGTTAAATTTGCCAGAAAATCGGTAACCGGGCGCATCGGGGAGAAAAATAACCCTGGGCTATGTGATGGACGCAGCCGGGAAGATCGATTTTGGCAATTCAGGGCAGTTGAGAACCGTGATCAAACCCCTCGCCGGCGAGCAGGCGCATCACTTGATTCCCTGGGCATCGAGGCGACATGAGGTCGTACAGGCAGCCGCGCGCTCCACGAGTGCCAATGCGTTTCACATGAATGAAGCGCTGAATGGCCTGGCGGTTTCCACCGCCCGGCACAATGGAAGTCATGCTGCATACAATAATTTGGTCAGACAAAGGCTTGATGATATTTTTACTCAGTTTAAAGGCAGCAATGGGAACATTGACCCGGATATTGCTTTACAAGAGTTAGTTGACCTTATCAACGATATCAAAACCGCGATCAATTCCACAAACCTGCCCATCAACCAGGTAAACAGTTTCTAAAAACCAACAAAAGCGCTCCCTTGTGTAATTGCCTACATTGGGGAGCGCTTTTTCAACTGCTGAAACCAATTCAATGCCATGGAGTATTTCGTTATATCAATGTCTACAGACCCCAAAGTAATCGGCCCCAAATACCCGCAATGTGAAAAAATGTGCGGGGAGGAGAGGGGGGAATACTATTACCCGGCTCCCTGGTCAGTCTCGAAAATACCTTCGGAAGGGGAACTTAAAGTACTGCCTAAGGTGGACTGTTTTGAACTGAAATACCACGCCAAAGTCACAGATTTGATATCTGCCATTCAGTTGAGTGCGCCATCCGTAATGCTTTTAAGCGATAGATTTTACAATCTCCTTATGAATTTCAATTGTATGCGCTCGGTGGTTTTTGAGAGCAAAGTAATGCATCGTAAAAAAGCCTATCCTTACCGCTTTTTATATTTTCCGGAACAACATGTCCATTTTATTGATTTTAAAAAAAGCCGGTTTTATGTGGGTAACGCGGCGAGTCGTTGGTTTTACAACATTAACATAGAGAGCTTCGAGGAGTATAAAAAGGAGCAGGGAAAGCGGGAGCAACTCAACGATATCGCAAGGAGCACGCCAGGAATTAAAGCGGAATTTATCACCTTGCTGGAGCTACACCTGGATGAATCCAAAATCGATAAAGATTTATTTCGATTGCGCGGCCCCATGCTCGCCTTTATTGTTTCCCAGCGGCTTAAAGAAGCCATTGAAAGTCAAGGGCTGACGGGTATGAAGTTTACCCCGGCTCAAGGTTTTAAGCGGCATGTGATGGATTTCAGCGTCACGCCGCCCAGAAAAATAGAGTGATGGCTATTAATTCCAGTTCCGATTGTAAGGCGCGGCAGGAGCCAACGGGTCAACCAGTTCAAACAGCAGTTCGGCCTTTACCAAAGCGCCGCAGCGCTGCTCGAGCAACTCCGGCGCGACTGCGGGTTTTCGGAAGAGGGCGAAGAGCTGTATCTGGAGTTGAAACAACTGTTGCAGACGCCGGCGAATTTGCCCGAGTGCGCCCGGGGGATTGTTGCGCGCGACCGGCTGCTGTACCTCTCCCAAACCTATGGAATCGTGCTAACCGAAGCCGATTTGACCGGCATTTTCGGCTCCGAAAGCATTTTTTCCGGCGATTTTGACCGCTACGCCGCTGTTTTTGCCTTCAGCGTGCAGCATAATTTGACGACGGCGCAGTTTCAGTTTCTGGTATCCAATCCGCAGGTATTTGAACGGATCAAAAGCCTGACGGAAGACCTTGGACTTGTATCCGAGCAAGTTAAATGGTTGACAGATAACCCGGCTGCTGCCCAGGGTCTGGACGCGTTCAAAACGGAATATTCCGGGGAAGAGCATGTGGCGCTGGTCGTTCAAATGATCATCGACCATGCGCGGAACAATAACATTTCGGTCTTTGATTTTGACGAATTCGACAATTTCGGCGAAACGGCATTCCCTTGCGGAATCTGTTTTTCGATCGTCGTAAATGCCGAATACGCCATTCTCAAGCATCAAAATGGCTGCACGTCCGGCTGGTGCGAATGGAAACTATATGCACAGGCAACCTGGAATGTGATCGGTTCCGGAGTACATTTGTTGCTGGACGGCGCCGGGCTTTTTCCGGGTATCGGGGAAATCGCCGATCTGACAAGTGGCGTAATCTATTTTATTGAAGGCGACCACGTAAACGGCACGCTGAGTTTGGCGGCTATGGTCCCGTTTGCGGGGTGGAGCGCGACAGGCGTTAAATTTGCCAGAAAATCGGTAACCGGCGCATCGGGGAGAAAAATAACCCTGGGCTATGTGATGGACGCAGCCGGGAAGATCGATTTTGGCAATTCAGGGCAGTTGAGAACCGTGATCAAACCCCTCGCCGGCGAGCAGGCGCATCACTTGATTCCCTGGGCATCGAGGCGACATGAGGTCGTACAGGCAGCCGCGCGCTCCACGAGTGCCAATGCGTTTCACATGAATGAAGCGCTGAATGGCCTGGCGGTTTCCACCGCCCGGCACAATGGAAGTCATGGGGCATACAACGATCTGGTTGAACTAAGGCTTGACGCAATTCGCGATGCAATTAAAGACGGGAATGGGAATATTGACCCAGATGAAGCTTTGCAGGAACTGACTTTACTAATCGGCAAAATTAAAAATGCGATCAATTCCACAAACGCACCTATCAACCAGGTAACTTTCTAGATGGTAACAAAAGCGCTTCCCATGTTGGACTTAAAAACCGGGAAGCGCTTTTTCATTTACTGAAATCAATTTGATGCCATGGAATATTTCATTATGTCAAAATCTACTGATCCCAAGGTAATCGGCCCCAAATACCCGCAATGTGAAAAAATGTGCGGGGAGGAGAGGGGGGAATACTATTACCCGGCTCCCTGGTCAGTCTCAAAAATACCTTCGGAAGGGGAACTTAAAGTACTGCCCAAGGTGGATTGTTTTGAACTGAAGTACCACGCCAAAGTCACAGACTTGATATCTGCCATTCAGTTGAGTGCTTCATCGGTAATGCTTATAAGCGAGCGATTTTACAATCTTCTTATGAATTTCAATTGTATGCGCTCGGTGGTTTTTGAGAGCAAAGTAATACACCGTCAAAAATCCTACCCTTATCGCTTTTTATATTTTCCGGAACATCACTTGCATTTTGTCGACTTTAATAAAAGCCACTTTTATGCGTCGGGCGCAGCGGGTAGCGACTGGCGTTATAACCTAAGCGTCGATAGCATTGAGTCATACAAAAAAGAGGAAGCAAAACGGGAGGAGCAGAACAAGTCTGCAAAAGACACCGGCACGAGAAAAGAATTTATTAGTCTCTTAGAGTTATACCTGGATGAATCCAAAATCGATAAAGATTTATTTCGGTTGCGCGGCCCCATGCTCGCCTTTATTGTTTCCCAACGGCTTAAAGATGCCATTGAAAGTCAAGAACTGACGGGTATGAAGTTTACACCGGCTCAAGGTTTTAAGCGGCATGTGATGGACTTCAGCGTCACGCCGCCCAGAAAAATTGAGTGATGGCTATGGTTTCCGACCCCGATTGTAAGGCGCGGCAGGAGCCAACAGGTCAACCAGTCCAAACAACAGTTCGGCCTTTACCAAAGCGCCGCGGCGCTGCTGGAGCAACTGCGGCGCGACTGCGGGTTTTCGGAAGAGGGCGAAGAGCTGTATCTGGAGTTGAAACAACTGTTGCAGGCGCCGGGTATAACATGTAGGTATGTCAAATTGGTCGGTAATTAATCACACTGACCAGCTCGAATGATGTTTAGAACTGGCCTGCCAGTCCCCGGATTTTCTCCCACCTGCGCTGCGCTAGATTTCCTATTTTTGCGCGCCACTAAACCGGCCCGTTCCGTTTTGCAACCCACCAGCGTTCACCTCCAGGTCATTGTGCCGTGCTACAACCCGCCCGAGGGTTGGGAGCAGGCGCTGGCGGACCGTTTTGCGGAGCTGCGGGCGGCGTTGGAGGGCCTGGTGGAGGAAGTGGGCCTGGTGGTAGTCAACGACGGGGCGGCGCGCAACGCCGCGGATGAAAATTTCGATCGGCTGAAAAGGTTGATACCGGGTGTGAAGGTGGTCAGTTACGCCCAAAACCGCGGTAAAGGATACGCGCTGCGGCAGGGCGTGCAGACTTCGACCGCCGCCTACCTGCTGGTGACCGACATCGACTTTCCGTACACGGCTGCGAGCATGCGCCGGATCGTGGAAAACTTGCTCGAAAAAGGCGGCATTGCCGCCGGCAACCGCGATACGGCCTACTACGCCGGGGTGCCGGCCTTTCGCCGCCGGCTGTCGCAATCGTTGCGCTGGTTGTTGCGCCATGTGTTGCGGCAACCCATCGGCGATTCGCAGTGCGGCCTCAAGGGCTTCGACCAGGTTGGCAGGGCAGTATTCCTGGAGACTACCATCGACCGTTTTCTGTTTGACCTCGAATTCCTGATGCTGGCCAACCGGCGGGCCCCGGTCACACCGGTGCCGGTCGATTTGCGCCCGGGCGTGGTGTTCAGTTCCGTCGGATGGAAAGTACTTTCCACCGAGGGCTTTAATTTTATAAAACTATTTTTTCGCCAGCTCGGCCCCGCCAAACCAACCGACCATCGATAGACGAAACCTTCGACAATACACGTGGATAAACTACAACATCTCGAACACACCTTACACCACCTGCGCTCCCCCAAGCGCGCGCACACGTTCTGGGGATTGCTGGCCGTACTGGCCGTGTGTTTCGGGCTGATCTGGCTCAAACACGGCCAATGGCTGAATTCCCCCAACCAGTATATGTTGGGCAATTCGCCGGATTCATTCAAAAATTACATGACCAGCTTGTGGCATGTTCGGCACGATTCGTCGTATGTCCATTACGAAGGCATGAACTACCCCTACGGCGAGCACGTGCTGTTCACCGACAACCAGCCGCTGCTGAGCGCTGCCATGCAGTGGTGGAGCCGCCATGTGGACGATTTGCGCGGAAAAACGACTTCGGTGATCAACGTGTTCCAGGTCATATCGCTGCTGCTGGGTTGCGGCGTGTTGTTTCTTTTGCTGCGCAAACTGCACGTGCCGGTTTGGTATGCCGGTTTGGTGGCGCTGGGCATGGTTTTTCTCAATCCGCAATTCGGCCGTTTCGACGCTCATTTCGCCCTTTCGCATACCTGGGTTTTCCCCTTGTTGTTGTTGTTGTTGAATAATTACGAAGAGCGGTACAGCCGGCGGTACCAAAGCCTCCAAATTGGTGTGTTGCTTTGGGTGGCGGCACAATTGCATTTCTATTATTTCGGCCTGGGGGCGCTTTTTCTGATCCTGTACACCGCATTTCAGCTGATGCTCGACCCTTCGCTGCGGAATTGGCGGGTGCGGTTCAGCCACCTCGTCGTCATGGTGCTCCTTCCTTTTGCCCTGCTCAACGGCTGGATACACTGGGCCGACTACGCTTCCGACCGGCCCTCCAGTCCCTACGGCTTTACGACCTATATCGGCGAATGGGAGGGCGTGTTTTTGCCCTATGAGAATTTTCCGCTGTTTCAATGGATCGACCAACACCTGGTGTCCATCCGGCGCGTCAACGGCGAAGCCAAGGCGTATGCCGGCGCCGTATCCTTTTTCTTTACGTTGTGGTTGTTGGTATCCGGCTTCCGGATGTTCGGCAAATCCTGGGGGGAAGCGGCGTACCACCGGGTGCACAAGCGCTATCTGCAAGGCATTTTCTTCGCTGCAGTTGTACTGTTGGTGTTTGCCTGTGGCTTCCCCTTTGCCATAAAAGGCATGGAATGGATGGTGGATTATATGGGTCCGCTCCGGCAGTTTCGCGGCCTGGGCAGGTTTACCTGGGTATATTTTTACGTGATCAATGTGTTGGCTTTTTATGCCCTCTGGAATTGGAGCGTCCGGTTCAAAGGATTCCGGGATGGCCGGATGCCCTGGTTTCGCTGGGTGGCGGCCCTTGCGCCGGCAGGCCTGCTCCTTTGGGAAGGTTACACCTTGCAGCGGCTGCATACCTTTTCCTTTATGGAAAACCTGGAAAAACGCGGGGTAGCCGCTCCGGCGGCCGGCCATTGGCTGAACAAGGTCGATTTCTCGCCGTATCAAGCCTTGTTGCCCTTGCCGTATTATCACATCGGCTCGGAAAACACCTGGCTCCAATTCGATTACCTGCAGTTTATCCGCACCCAAACCACCGCTTTGCATACCGGGCTGCCCGACATGGGCGTCAATATGAGCCGCACCTCCTGCAATCAAACCGTAAACTCGGTGCAGTTTGTGCTGGAACCCGGGCGTATGCCTGCCATGCTCAACGAGCTGCCCGACAACCGGCCCTTGGCCGTCATGGTACACGGACCCGCCTGGGATGATGTCCGGCGCCGGTATCCGCACCTGGTGGACAAAGCCACGCCCGTGTATGACAGCCCGGAAATGAAAATTTTGTCTGTCACACCCGACAGTATCCGCTCCTGGGTGCGCGCACACATCCAGGCGGTCGAACAGGAGCGCAACAGCCGGGTATTGGAACGCCGGCAGCGCTGGCAGGTATCTACTGCGGCGAACCCCTTTTTTTACCAGTCCTTCGATTCCCTGCAGGCCCCAACACGCAACTTTCAGGGGGGCGGCGCTTTTTCCGGTAATATGCGCGATACCACCTGGCTGTGGCGCGACCCGCTGCCTAAAGGCCAGTATGTTATGAGTTTTTGGATGTACGTCAACCAGGACCTGGGTATGAACCACGAACTGCGTCTTTTTGAAAACGACCCGGGCGACGGGCATGAAATCCAGTTCCGGCACGAAGGCATGCGTTTTCACCTGAAAAGCATTGTCGGCGGCTGGGGCCTGTTCGAGTTGCCGTTCGAAGTGCGCCAGGAAAACAGCCGGCTGCAGGTCTTTTTATTCAAAGCCTTTGCCAATCAATCGTTTTTCCTCGATGAGCTGCTGTTGCGCCCCCAACAGGTCGACATGTACCGCCGGGAAGCGGGCTGGGTGGTGCGCAATAATTATTGGTATAACTTGTAATTTTACGGCATGCAACTCCTTCTGAAAAACGTCCGCATTTGCACCGAAACGCAGATTACCCGGCCACAAGATATCCGGATCAGTGGCGGCACGATCCAGGCTGTCGGTGAAAACCTGCCGATGGAACCCGGCGTGCAGGAAATGGCTTTTTCAGAGGAGGTATTCGTTTCGCCAGGCTGGATGGACGTCGGGGTACATGCTGCCGACCCGGGCTACGAGCACCGGGAAGATCTGCACACGGTCACCCGGGCCGCGGCCGCCGGAGGCTTTACCGCCATCGCCTGCATGCCCAACACATTGCCGGCGATCGATTCGAAATCGGCCATTTCCTATCTGCGCAACAAGACATCCGGCAACATCGTAACCGTACATTCCATCGGCGCTATTTCCGTCGGGACAGCGGGAAAAGACCTGGCCGAGCTCTTCGACATGCATCATGCCGGCGCTGTGGCGTTTTCGGATGGCGCCCACCCGGTACAGGACGCCGGCTTGCTCCTGCGCGCCTTGCAATATGCCAAAGCCTTTAACGGGCTCTTGCTCCAACAGCCGCGCCATCAAACCATTGCCGCCGGCGGGCAAATGCACGAAGGCCTGGTGAGCACCGCCCTGGGGCTGAAGGGGATGCCGGCGCTGGCCGAAGAAGTGATGGTGCAGCGCGACCTGAGCCTGCTCGAATACACCGGCGGCCGCTTGCACCTGCACCTGTTATCCACCCGTAAAGGCCTCGCCCTGGTGCGCACCGCCAAAGCGGCCGGTTTGCCGGTGACTGCATCCGCAGCCCTGGCCAATCTTTGTTTTACCGACGAAAAACTGCGCGAGTTCGATGCCCACTGGAAGCTGCTGCCACCCCTGCGCGACGAAAGCCACCGCGAAGCCTTGCTGGAAGCCCTGGCCGATGGTACCCTCGATTTTATTTGCAGCAACCACACCCCCTGGGATACGGAAGCAAAAAACCTGGAGTTTCCCTACGCTGAATACGGCATGATTGGCCTGGAAACAGCCTTTGCCTTGTGCCGGACCTTTCTGCACAACCATCTGCCGCTCCAGGAACTGGTGCGGAAATGGGCGGTGGGCCCCCGGCGGGTGTTAGGCCTGCCTGTACCGGAAATCAAATCCGGCGCCCCCGCCGAGCTCACCCTTTTTGCGCCCGGTGCCGAATGGACGTTTTTGAAAAAACACATCCGCTCAAAATCGGCGAATACGCCGCTTTTGGGGCAGCGGTTTAACGGCAAGGTCATCGGCATTATCAACGGGGGGCAAATGGTGATGAACCCGTAAGAGCGGGAAAAGAACCGTCTTTGGCCCGGCCGGAAAATCCTCAACCACTAATCCTTTCTTCCTGCAAAGTGGCAGACTTCATGCGCATTGATCACACCCCATTGCTGGTATATAAAAACGCTATCGTTTCTGAATTTCAAACTGTATTGGCGATAGCCGTTGAAGGTCGGATATACGGAATAGCCATTCGAATCTACGGTGACCTGGTCTGTGCCTACCAGTAACCGGTCCGGGGCGTTGCCATAGCTGACAGGAACTGTGGTAACCAGATCCGGATGCAATTGTGTGGTATTATACGCCGCACAATCCCGGTATCCGGTATAATTCCCGACAAACCAGGCTCTCCAGTCCACCGTTGTCGTCACAACAAAAGCGCAGGATGCTTCATCGCCACAGGCATTTTTTGCATTAAGCGTAACCGTATTTGGCCCCGCGGTTAGCTCCGGGGCAATCCCGACTGAATACGAGGATATGCCATGACCACAGGCGGAAAAAATAACCGGTTCGGGCAGGATCAAGCCAGCCGAGGAAAATGGGGCGGCCGGTATGGCTATCGTAATATCCTCAGGACAGGTGATTTGAATTTCGGATTGGATTTCCGGTGAACAGGAACCAAAAAACAAAAGGCCAAGGGCGCAGGCTGCGAAAACGTGTTTTTTCATAAGGCGCTATATTTACCTGCAAGATTAGATTTTGTCGGGCTTTTATGGAATTTAAAAGGCTGTATTGTATTGTATTAGCTAATTCTATGTTCAAAAATAACTGGCCATCCCCATTTGAAACCCCGCCGTCCGCGCCGGCGGGTTGCCCAACAGGTCGCGTTGCCGGATGTAGCGGTAATTGAACCGGAATACCGTTTGTGCCGCCGAGGGCCGGAAGCTGATCGCGGGTGCGAAGGCAAACACCTCGTCGCCGATGTTGCCGCCGGTCTCCCGGAAACGGCCAGCATTCCAATCTACGTATTCGAGCCGGAGCGCCAGGTTGAGCACGGCCTTGTCGAAACCGAGCATCCGGCCCCGGCAGATGGGCTGCACAAGGTCCAGAAACCCGCCGTGTTGGCGGTTGCCGAACTGCTGCGAATACGATTCCGGCACGTCCGCTTGCACCCAGGCCCATTCGCCCGTCAGAACAGTTTTCAAGCCGGGTAAAGTGGCGTTGAAATCGACGGCCCACACGTGCACGCGGCGTTTTTTATCCAGCCGAAGCCTGTCTTCTTCGAATTTATTGAAAACGCCGCCCATGTACGACAGGCCTATTTCGCCGATTTTTCGGTTTCGAACGGCAATTTTGGCGGTCATTAAGGGCTTTCCGTTGAAACTTTCCCCGAAACGGTCTGAATTGATTTTGGCTGCCGGCAGGAAAGTTTTGTTTTCCGCATTGGCGATAATTTGGTCGTCGAAACCGTTGGTCAGATAGGCTTCATAAGCCAGCACCCAGTTTTGACAGACGTGTTTGCCGAACAGGCCCATGCCCACGTTGCTCCAGGTGGCCGGCAGCATTTGTGCTGCCGCAATCGGCCGGTCGTTGAACTCCCATTTGGGGCCGTCGTGATTCTGATTGAAGGCGCCGATGGGGTTCATTATGATGCCGCCGCGCAGGTTGAACAAAGGGTGAAACCGCGTGTCGATCGAGGCAAACTCGAGGTTGATTGCTTTGGCGCCTTCTTCAAATTCGATCTCAGCCAAAAACTTGATTTTCGGATGTATCGAAGAGGAGACAAACAAGGTTAGCCGTTGCATTTGGAACGAAAACCCTTCGCTTATTCCGTCGGTTTGGTTGAACGCCGCTTTCATTTCGGCGTAGCCGCCGAGGGCGACGGGTATTTTCCCTATTTGCAAAAAGGGGCGGTTGTATGCCGCATCCATGTTGAGCGCCAGGCCGGAAGAATCGGCGGGTATACGCGTCTGGGCTCTACCGGATGCGCCCCAAAAACCGGCCAGCAGCACGGTCAGGAAAATCGATTTTATCATTTCAGTACGATGTAAATGTTTTCGGTATCGGTTTCCACCGGAAAGGTTTTCAAATCGGCCCCGGCCGGACCTTGTTGCACTTTTCCCTGCTTGTTAAATTCGGAACCGTGGCAAGGGCATTGCAGGTAATCGCCTTGGGGTTGTACCTCACAGCCCTGATGGGTACACTCCAGATAGGAAGCGAAAAACTGGTCGGCGCCGGCACGGAAAACGCCGATCGGGAACGGGACTTGCGGCGCTTTTACCACCACCCAGCTGCTGTAACGAACTTCCTCTTTTTTCAGGTAGGCAAATGCACTTTTGGCGAGTGTAAGGCGGCCTGCTACCAGCGCGCTGCTGACATATCGCGTACCCTTGCAGCCTGAAAGCAAGGCTGCTGCCAGGCCACCGCCGGCACAAGCCAGGCAGGTGTTTTTTATGAATTGACGCCTTTTCATCAGAGACTTTCGAGAAATACGATGAGTTGTTGTTTTTCAATGGCAGAAAGTTTCCGGTATTGCCCGCCGCTTTCGGCGGCCTCGCCGCCGTGCAGTAAAATGGCTTCTTCTATGCTGCGCGCCCGGCCGTCGTGTAGCAGGTAATATTGTCCGCCCTGCGCATTTTTCGAAAGGCCAAGTCCCCATAGCGGCGGAGTTCGCCATTCTGCGGATAGCGCCGAGCCTTCGGTGTAGCCATCGTCGAGGCCCGGGCCCATATCGTGCAGCAACAGGTCGGAGTAGGGATAAATGGTTCGGTTTGCCAATGCTGCGATTGGCGATGCGCTGGTTCGCAATTCCGGGCGGTGGCAGCCGGTGCATTGAATTTGGGTAAACAGCTGCCGGCCTGCAGCGACATCGGGGTCGTCTGTCCGGCGAGGCTGCGGCGCCTTGAGTGTTTGCAGGTAAAAAACAACCTCCCGGACGGTAGCGGTAGCCACCTCGGGGTCAATTTCCTGGCCGCTGTAGGTGTCGAAGGGTTCAAACAGGCTGGCGATACCGATATCCTGATTGTAGGCATTGGCCGTTTGTTGCAGGAGGTCGTATACGGCGGCTTTTTTGCCAAAACGCCCGATGAAACGCCCGTTTAGCGCCATAGCGCCGGGGCGGGCCGACAGGTATGCGGGAAGCGAAATCCAGTTCGGGCGGCCCGATATACCATCGTTGTTGGCATCGCCCGGATCGGCCCAGGCGAACAGCTCGGCGTCCGGAACCGCTTCCAAAAAGCCGAGCCCCGTGTTGGCGGGTGGGGTTAGTTTGGCAAAGGGGGCGCCAGGGGGGAGTTGTTCCGGCACGAAGCCCGGGATGGCGCGATGTTGCAACTGCGGGCCGCCGGGATACAAAAACGGGTTGCCAGAGGAGTCGCTTTGCCCGAAACGGGTGAGCGTGGAAAACGGGTGGCCTTTGCCGTCGCCGGCATGGCAGCTGCCGCAGGAGCTGGCTACAAACAAGGGGCCAAGGCCGGTTGCAGGGGTGAATACTTCGGTGTTGAAAGCCGCGTCGCCGCGCAGGAAGCGCAGATTTTCGGCTTCGTTCAGGCCCTCCACGGGCCCGTCGAGCAGCGCGTTCTCTTCTGGGGCCAGGGGGAGTATTTTCTCGCACGATGCCAGCCCAAGCAAAAGAAAAAGGGCCAGCCGCCCCATTCCAAACGTTGAATTTTGCATGACTTCAGGTAGTTTGAGACAAAGATAATATATTATTTTTGTTTTTATAAAAATAAATTTAGATTAATCTAAAATAGTGTATTGTCAAGGTGATGCGATGGAATCAGTAGCCTGGGCTGCAGGGCGCGCGGCGTTAACCTAACTTTAAGGCTTCTTTTAAAATACTTTTCCGTTTTTGGGGTTTATACAGCCGCCCCGTACCTCGGATTTGCTGAAAAAAGTATTCGCCAAACAAGACGCTAACCGGCGGCCAAACGGGTGACCGGTATGGTTGTTCTACGTTTAAACCATGCACCTTATAAAAAACACTACCATGAAGAAAATTGCCCTCACTTTATGCCTGGCCTTTTTTGCTGCGGCCGGCGCCCAGGCGCAAACGCTTAAGAACCTGACCAAAGGCGCTAAAGACCTGTTGGGAGGCAGCAAAGACCTCAGCGCTTCTGAAATCGGCCAGGGGCTGAAAGATGCCCTTTCCAAAGGCGTGGACCGCGGCGTTCGCGAACTGTCGGCCACCGACGGTTATTTCAGGAGTATGTATAAAATCCTGCTCCCGGAAGAGGCCCAGAAAGTAACGGCCAAACTCAAAGCCGTACCCGGGTTTGCCGGCCTGGAAGCCGACCTGATCGAAAAAATGAACCGTGGAGCCGAAAACGCCGCCAGAGAGGCCGGACCAATCTTCGTTTCGGCCATCACCAGCATGACAATCCAGGACGCCATGGATATCCTGATGGGCGCCGACAACTCGGCAACAATTTACCTGCGCAAGTCCACATACCAGCTGTTGTATGAAAAATTCAACCCGGTGATCGTAAAAGCCCTCGACGAGATCGGCGCCAATGCCCTTTGGCGTGACGCGTCCACCGCCTACAACAGACTTCCGCTGGTGACCAGGGTCACCACCGATCTCGACGACCATGTGACCACCAAAGCCCTCGACGGCCTTTTTGGTAAAATTCAAGAAGAGGAAAAAAACATCCGGCGAAATCCCGTTTCCCGCAGCTCCGATCTGTTGAAACGCGTATTTTCCAAACAGGATGGCAACCGGAACTAAGGACCCTCTCCCCTGGGGCGAACAGCACAAAGCAAACCGCCCGGACGCTGTGCAGCGCCGGGCGGTTTGTTTTTAACGGGCAAAGGGGGGTCGGGTGGTATTTTATTTAGCCGCAGCATACCGGCGCTCCACCTCCGTCCAGTTCACGACGTTCCACCAGGCCGCAATATAATCGGGCCGGCGGTTCTGGTAGTTCAGGTAGTAGGCATGTTCCCAGACATCGAGTCCCATGATCGGTTGCCCGGGTTTTTCGGCAATATCCATCAATGGATTGTCCTGGTTGGGTGTGCTGCTGACAAAGAGCCCGCCATCTTCCCCTATACACAGCCAAGCCCAGCCAGAGCCGAAGCGCGTGGCGGCTGCATTGCCGAATACTTTTTTGAATTCATCGAAGGAGCCAAAAGTGCTGTTGATGGCAGTGGCCAAGTCTCCGCCGGGTGCTACGCCGGCATTGGGCGCCATGATGGCCCAGAAGAGGGCGTGGTTCCAGTGGCCACCGCCGTTGTTGCGTACGGCAACCGATATTTTAGATACGTTCGCCAGCAATTCTTCCAGGGTTTTGCCTTCCCATTCGGTGCCTTGTATGGCAGCGTTCAGGTTATTCACATAAGCGGCGTGGTGTTTGCCGTGGTGAATTTCCATGGTTCGGGAGTCGATATGCGGTTCGAGGGAAGCCGGGGCGTAGGGTAAGTCAGGAAGCGTAAATGCCATTTTCAATACAGGATTTATGATTGGTGGATGAAATAGACCGACACTGCTGTTGTGTTGCAATAACAGCCTCCAAGGTAAGAAGTTCAGGCGGGACAAAGGTATTTGCCATAAAGAACAGCGCCCGATGTTCTCCTTTGAACACCGGGCGCTTTTTTGGAATGAATAGTGTTTGTTCGCCTGCACCGCCGGATTATATAGGTTTGCTGCTCGGAAAGCGGTGCTGCAAGAGTGTGTGAACATGGCGGCAAAGGCTGCCGCAAAAAAAATAGTGCCTTATCAGCGTGTTTCGGGTTAAAGGGAAAAAAAGAGGGGGGTAGGGCAAAAGTCTTGTAATGCGGTTTTCGTGATGCCCAGTGCAAAAGTAGAGCCTTCAGCGCTGCCAGGCTATCGGTGTAAGCACCCGATTTTTTATCCGGGAAAACCCTGAGCTCCGGGTAAAGGTACCGTAACCATGGTACTTGTGCCGAGCCCCCTGGCCGATTGGATATTGATTTCACCTTTGATAAACTGGACGCGTTGGGCGACGTTGTCGGTCCCCATCCCTTTGGGGGTCGTTTCGGGATCATAGCCTACGCCGTTGTCTTCGACCAAAAGCGCCAGTTCATTATCGGTGCGGGTGAGCTGCACCAGAATTTCCGTGGCTTGCGCGTGTTTCAGGCTGTTTTGGAGCAGTTCCTGAACAATGCGATAACAATTCAGGGCTACGGTATGGTCGATATCGGTGAAATTGCCGAAATGCTGGAAGTCGATGGCCGGCACGCCGTCGCCCCTGACCCGCCCGGTGAGGTCGCGGATGGCCTTCATCAGGCCAAACTGATGCAAGGTACCCGGTTGCAAGTTCCGGGCGATTTGCCGGGTTTCGGCAATCGTATCGTCGAGCAGGCTTTTGATTTTACCAAATTCTTCATTGCTGCCAAGCACCGGAACTTTGCCGGTTAAACTCTCCAGGCGGATTTTGGCTGCGGCGAGCAGACCGCCCAGGCTGTCGTGGAGGTCGTGCGCGATACGCCGCCGCTCGCTTTCCTGGCCTTCCAGCATACTTTGCATCGATTCGATACGCAGGGCATCTTCCAGCTGGCGGATGGTTTGGTGGTTGATTTTTTCATTTTGTTCGGCAATAACGCGGTTGGTGTACAGGCGGTGCCGGTAGTCGCGTACCATGAAAAACAAGGCCAGTATAATAGCGCCGAAAAAGAGCAGTAAAGCGTAGAAAAAATCGCGTTGCTGGCGTTTGGAAAGCTCCACTGCAGCTATTTCCTTGGTCAGTTCTTCTAGTTGCCGGCTGCGTTCTTTTTCGCTGAATTGTACGGCGAGCCGGTGTGAGGTGGCCACACGGTCGCGGTTGAGGAGGGTATCTCCCAATTCCATATATCGCCTGGCGTACTGCAGTGCGTTGGGAAGGCTGTCGAGCGACGTATACGTGGACGACAAGTGGCGGTAAATATCGCGGCGCAGGGGATCGTAGGCGGAAGAAATCGAGCGTTCTGCACGCATGAGGAAGCGCAGGGCCATGTAATAGTCTTTAGCCAGCTCATTCAGGTAACCGATATTGTATTCGGCCAGCGCAATAAATTCATTCCGGTGGCTTTGTTGCGACAATTCGAGTATCCGGAAGAAGAGCGAGATAGCATCGCGGTAATTGTGCTCGCTTTGAAGCCTGGCGGCATCGTCCATAAATACCGTGATGAGCAGCAAGGTATCTTTGAGCAGCAGGCCTTTTTCGCGAAAAGCCTTTTTCAGCGCAGAAGCCTGAGCCGTGTCGCCCTTCATTTGATACACCCGTGCCATTTGTGCCAGCACCAGGGTTTCGAGGCGGCGGTTTTGCGTTTTCCGGAAATAGTCCAGCGCCTCTTGTTGCATGCGCAGGGCTTCGTTTGCTTTGCCGCGTTCGGGAAGCCGGGTGGCCAGCTCGGCCCGTACCCGGTGATACGCCGTCGTGTCTTTTGCCGTCAGGAACAGATCCACGCTGCGGGCGAGGTATTGAAAGGCCGAATCGCGGTTGATGGTTTCGGTCTCGCGAAAAATGGCCCATTTGTACCAGCCCAACGCCTGTTTGCCGGGGTCGCGCCGGGCAATACCGGTGGACAGGATTGCCTGGATTTCTTCAAACGTGAGCCTGTCTTCAAAATCCGCCTGGGCTGGCAGTGCAATGGGCAGGGCGAAAAACCAGAGCAGCGCCCGGGCCTTCCGGCAGGCAGCCAATAAAGCAGTGTATAATCGAAAGGTTTTCAATCGTTTATAATCTTCCAGTGAAGGGCTGCTTTCACGAGTCCGGCAGTATTCCGGGCGCCCAGTTTGGCCAGCAGCGCGGCGCGGTGGCTTTCCACGGTTTTTTCAGACAGAAATAATTGTGCCGCAATTTCCTGGGTGGTGCGTTCGTCCATAATGAGTTTTAATACTTCTTTTTCGCGGCGGCTGATTTTTGGCGGTTCTTTGGCAACGCCGGCTTTGCGCTCCCGCATGAGGCTTTGCATCATCGTGTCGGTCACTTCCTGCGTAAAATACGTTTTCCCATCGGCCAGGGCGCGGATGGCCGTGCAAAGCTCCTCTTTTCCCGTATTTTTCAGCACGTAGCCCTGCGCGCCCAAGCTGAGCATGGCGCTGATGTAACTTTCATCGTTGTGCATGGATAAGGCCAGAATTTTAACACCCGGACAGGTTTTTCGCAATTCCTTACATACATCAAGCCCCGATTGGTCGGGCAGGTTTATATCGAGTAACAAAACATCCGGCAATATTTTTGGCACCTGTTCCAAGGTGTCGGCCGCATTGCGCGCCCATCCGCAAATTTCAAAATCCGGCTCGCCGGCAAGCATACTTTCGAGGCCTTCGGCAAACATGACATGGTCGTCAGCAATAAAAATTCGTACCACAGCGGAAAGATTGTTTCAAACACTATTTGGAATAATTTCAAACCAACGCCAAATTTCGTCTTTTCCGTGCAAACTCCGGGCATGTCGGTCTAATTTTGCTGCGCCAATCACTCAATCACTCAATCACGCATTGAATAATGGAATACCGCATTGAAAAAGACACGATGGGCAAGGTTCAGGTGCCGGCTCATGTATATTGGGGCGCGCAAACCCAGCGCTCGATCGAAAATTTCAAAATCGCGCGGGATACCAACCGTATGCCAATTGAAATTATCCGGGCATTTGCTTACCTGAAAAAAGCGGCGGCGCGCACCAACCTCGAAGCGGGTATACTGCCGCAGGATAAATGCGATCTCATTGCCCGCGTTTGCGATGAAATTCTGGCTGGAAAACTGGATGACCAGTTTCCCCTGGTGGTTTGGCAAACAGGCTCGGGTACGCAAAGTAACATGAACGCCAACGAAGTGATCGCCTACCGGGCGCATGTGCTCCAGGGCGGCCTGCTGACCGACGAACAAAAATATGTGCACCCCAACGACGATGTGAACAAATCGCAGTCGTCCAACGATACATTCCCCACCGCGATGCACATTGCTGCTTATAAAATGTTGGTGGACGTGACGCTTCCGGGCATCGAAAAACTCCGCGATACCCTCCGGGCCAAGTCGGAAGCGTTTATAGATGTGGTGAAAATCGGCCGGACCCACTTTATGGATGCCACGCCGCTGACGCTGGGCCAGGAATTTTCGGGGTATGCCGCCCAACTCGACCACGGTATCCGGAGCGTTCGCAACAGCCTGGCCCACTTGAGCGAACTGGCATTGGGCGGTACTGCAGTAGGTACCGGCATCAACACGCCTCCGGGGTATTCGGAGCACGTAGCCCGCCATATCGCACAAATCACCGGCTTGCCCTTTGTGACAGCGCCCAACAAGTTTGAAGCCCTGGCTGCCCACGATGCCATCGTAGAAGCCCACGGCGCCTTGAAAACGGTAGCAGTCAGCCTGATGAAGATTGCCAACGACATCCGGATGTTATCCTCCGGCCCGCGCTCGGGCATCGGTGAAATTTTTATCCCCGACAACGAACCCGGCTCCTCCATCATGCCCGGGAAAGTGAACCCCACGCAATGCGAGGCACTCACCATGGTAGCGGCTCAGGTGCTGGGAAACGACGTGACCATCAATATCGGCGGCGCCACCGGCCATTTTGAACTCAACGTTTTCAAGCCGGTCATGATCTATAATTTTCTTCATTCCGCCCGATTGATCGGCGAAGCCTGCGTGTCGTTCAACGACAAATGCGCCGTGGGCATAGAGCCGTTGCACGACAATATCCGAAAGCACGTGAATAACTCCCTCATGCTGGTCACGGCGCTTAATCCCAAAATCGGTTATTATAAGGCGGCTGAAATCGCTCAAACAGCCCACCGCGAAGGGACAACGCTAAAGGAAACCGCCATCAAATTGGGCTACCTCAGCGCCGAGGAGTTCGACGAATGGGTGCGGCCGGAAAATATGGTAGGCCGCTAGTGCCGCGTCCAGTAGTGCTCTTTGCCGGTCGGCGGCAAGGGTGATCTTTAACCAGCGCTCCGCGTACATCAGCTAACGCGGGGCGCTGGTTATTTTTCGGGAGATTGTACTTCCAATCTTGCCGTATTTAACCGATGTGCGACCTGCAATTTCGCACCACACCGGTGAAATACGCAAATCTGCGTAGCCACTTTACGTATTCCCGCCGATGTGGCGCCACCGCGCCAGCCTGCACCTTTGCCCTATCATTTCACAATTAAAACGATTTTCAATGAAAACTTCTTTGTTCAGTGCTATTTTGTTCAGCGCCTTCACCCTGATCGGCCAAACTGCTCTGGCCCAAACCAACACCGAAACCGCAGCTATTCGTTCCTGGGTGGAAGCAGGTTTTAATATGTATCTCGCCGGCGATCCCGAAGGCATGCAACACTTCGCCGAGGATGCCTTGTTCATCGATTGGATGGGCAAGCGCTGGAATGGCAAGGAGGGTATACGCGAAGCCCTGAAAGCGGATGCTGAAATGCCTTCTACCGATGTGCGGATGGATATTCTGGATATCCGGGTGCTGGCCCCGGCTGTGGCGGTAGTGCGATTTGAAATACATGGTAAATCCGTAATGAACGGCCAACCATTCGAATGGACAGGGCTAAATACTATGATTTTATCAAAAGCCAGCGGTAGTTGGCTCATCGAATACGAACAAAGCACACCAGTCGCTCCACCGCAAGGTAACTAACCAGCTCTTGGCGCCCACGCTTGTCGGCGACGGCTATATTTTTCACCACGGAGGAACAACGGCATGCGGTTTTAAGCCAAATGCCCCCATTTCCTCCGTGGTGACTTAAAATGGCTCTAAGTATGTTGGGGATTTTCCCGCCGGGCCCAAAACGGTTCTTTTTCCGCCATTTTCCGCCTTTTTTCAGTCACAGAGTCCCCACTATGCTCCTTCAAAAACGCAAAAACTGACGCAAAAAGCCCTCGTTTTTGGCTCCGGCAGAAAATCCCCAACATGCTAAGAAACCGTCTGAAAACCCCGGGGCAAACTCAATCTTTCAAACAGTTAAGAAATGAGCGCATCTTCACTCCCTCCAATCGCACAGGCCTTCCAATTGGCTGCCGGGTTCGCTTTTACCCAATCGGTACATGCGTTTGTACAATTGGGTATTCCGGAACTCCTGAAGGATGAAACCCGTTCAACCGATGCAATTGCCGCGCAATGCGGCGCCCATCCGGAAACGCTCTTTCGCTTTTTGCGCCTGCTCGCCCAATCCGGTGTAGTAGAGTTGGATGGGCGCCAGTGCCGGTTGACGGCAGCCGGCCGGTTTTTTAGAAAAGACCTGCCCGGCAATATCACCCAAGACCTCGAACTGATGACGTACGAGCCATGGCAGGAAGCCTGGAATAACCTGTTGTACTCGCTTCGAACCGGTGAAGCGGCCTTTCATCATGCCATGGGCGAAGAACCCTGGGAGTACTTCCGGCAACATCCGGAATACGGCAGGCCTTTCAATGAATGGATGACCGCCCTCTCCCAAATGAACGCGCAGGCTTTGGTCGATAATTACGATTTTTCGCCAGCCACTACTATTTGCGATGTGGGCGGCGGACACGGTTTTCTCCTGAAAACGTTGCTTTCCCACTATCCGCAGGCTCGCGGCATACTGTTCGACCTGCCTTATGTGGTGGCCGGCGCTGACCTGGAGGGCGTGGCAGATCGCTGTGCAACGGTCGGCGGGGATTTTTTCGAAAACGTACCCCGGGCCGACATCCTGATATTAAAGTCGATTTTGCACGACTGGAACGACGAAAAAGCCGTAAACATCCTTCGGAATTGCGCTGCGGCACTCGAACCCGGCGGAAAAATCCTGGCTATGGATATGGTAATAACAGACGATTACAACCCCGTGGGCTATTTTTACGACATGCATATGCAGGTCATGCTCGGCGGGCGCGAGCGTACGCAGGAAGAATTCAGCGCGTTATTTGCCCGGGCGGACCTGGTTATCACCCGTTTTATCGCTACGGGAAGCCCGCAGTGTATTTTGGAGGCGGAAAAAGCATAAACCAACGACGCCTGCTATTTTCAAAACCATTCTACCACAACCTTTTCGCAATGGTTACACAACAACATTCAGCCGGTTTTGTCAGCCTCGTCGGCCTCCTTTTCCTGTGCCTGACGGCTTGCCGCCAACGCACACCCTCTAACCCTATTGTCGAGCGTTTTCAGTCGGTGGTGGAAACCCTTCCGCAAGCCAAACTGCCCTTGCGGCTGAATATGACCCCCCGGGAAGACCCCGACCTGGGTCCCTATTTTACCGACAGCCTGTTTATCCGGCATTTTCTCGACAGTACGTTTTTCCATACCGATGCCGGCGACCGAACGTTTGGTTTCCACCGGGGCGTTCGGCTGTTTACCTGCGAACAGTACATCGCCGTACTGTTTCCTTTTAACACCGGCATAAGCGCCGAATATCATTTGCACACCTTCAAGCCCAACGGAACTCCAATAAGCCGCCTGGAACTTCCGGGCACGTTCATGGAAGAGTTTACGTATGAAGTGGACATCGATACCGCCCAATCGATTACGGTGGTATCCCGCAGGATCGACGAACAGGATAATGCGGCGAAACAGCGCTGGCAGCCGGTTATCCGGCAACAATACAGCATCCGGCCAGATGGTTCGATAGTAACCCTGCATGCCGCTTCGGCATCGGACTGGGCAGGCGTCTGGCGGTGGGTGGACGACCGCTACGCGCTGACGGCCACGCTCGACATCAAAAACCAGGATGCCGAAACCTTTGCCTTTCAGATCGATTTCGTATCCGGCGCGTATGGCGTGGCCCGGCAGCTGTCGGGAACGGCCGCCCGCATCGGCGACATCGCTTATTCGAATATTAATGACCCTTGCCGGGTGGTTTTTCATCTCCACTCCGGCCGCGAAATGCGCGTGTTCCATTTATACGCTGAAGATTGCAGCCAAACTGCCGGAGCGGACCTCGGGGGCGTATTTTTCAGGGCGCTGTATGATCGCAAACTGGCGGAAGTATCCGAAAAAGCGAATGCGCCCTGCTTTGTCTATGCAATTGAAACGGCAAACGGCGCCCCGTTCGATCTGCCGGTCGGCATCCGCCCGGGACTCGATTGCCCGGTTATGTTGGGCAACTCGCCGGACCGGCGCTACCTCTGTTTCCGCGAAGACAACGGGGCTATTCAATTACTGGATTTTAAAACGAACAAGGTCCAGCTGTTAGCCGACCACTTGCCCCGTGAATTGCACGGCGCTTCCTATCCCCTTTGGACGGCCGACAGCAAACAACTTGCTTTTGCACTCGTACAGCAAAGCGATTTTTCACAAGAAACGCGCTTGTTCCGCTTTGCCGTGGACGACGGTAAAATCATCGATAGTAAATCGGCCGACGTCGCTGTCCCGTATACCTGCGCCAACAATTGCATGGTGGTGGAAGGCGTCAGTTTCTGGTTTCTTCCGGATGGCTCGGTTGCCTATCTCACCCGGGGCAAGGAACATGTTATCGGCCGCTTTTGAACCGGCAGATAGCCGCTGAAAACATGGCTGGAATACCTGGAGTCCGGATTCCCGTGCCCGGTCCGAATTTTTAACTGGTTTGTCGAATACTAACTACATTTGAGCGTATTTGACCTTCTTTTTTGTCCCGCGAAACGCATATCCGGCGTTATCTAACACGATGTGCGCGTCGTCAGTTAACTTTATAGGACCAATTCAAACGCAATATTTTTATGGCACGATTAACCACCTTTTCCAGGATTTTACTCACCCTCCTGATCGTTGGAGGCGTTGCGGCAGCTGTCTATTATTTTGGCCCGGGGATAAAAATTGGAACTTCCAAGCAATTGGAGGGGATCAAGGTCTCGGATTCCGATGTAAATAACGTCGTTACGACTGCCGAACTTCCGGTACCCTCCACCCAAGTCTCCACTAAAGTGACTTCCCGGCCCTTGGTACGCATCGGCGCGTATGCCTGGAACGCACAATCGGGTATCATCGCCGCCAACGGCGGCCCCCGAACCACGGCGGGCTCCCGGATGGAACAAAACGGCGTCAACCTGGAAATTATTCGCCAGGACTGGCTTTCCGAACTGCGCAACCTGCAAATGAAGTTTGTGGAAGAACTGGACCGCGGTACTCCCAACCCCAAGAACGGCGTATTTGCCGTGATGATCATGGGCGACGGAGCTCCCTATTACATCAGCTCGACCCAGCAAGCCCTGGATGACAAGTACGGCAAAGGCCGCTACAGCCTCCAGGTCGTCGGATGTGTCGGCCTGAGCTACGGGGAAGACAAACTGATCGGCCCGCCCAAATGGAAACTGGACCCTTCAACCATGAAAGGCGCGCTGATCTCAGCCGTTATGGGCGACGGCGACTGGGTGACGGCCGTGAACTATGCCTTTGCCAACGGCCTGCCGGTGAACCCCGACCCTGCGACCTATGACCCCGGCGCCGTGAATTTTTATCCCTCCGCCAATGATGATTACATCGAGTCGGCTAAAGAACTGATCAAGTCCCAACGCGAAGGTTGGACCATTCAACTGAAAGAAGTTGTGGCTGGCAAACTGACCGGACGGACGGTTGATAAAAAAGTGGACGGCTGCGCCACCTGGACGCCCGGCGATAAAATGGTTTTTGACGAGTTGACCGGTTTCACGGATATCATTTCCACCCGGGAATTTAACAACCAGATGGCCACGACCATCATTGCCGTAAAAGAATGGGCCGAAGCCAATGCCGGCACCGTCAGCAATATTCTCAAATCGGCCTTTGAAGCTGCCAACCAGATGAAACAATACGATTCGTGGCGCCGCAAAGCCGCAGCTTGTGTGGCCAGCACGTATCAATTGGAAAATGCCGATTACTGGTATGCCATGTTCCAGGGCCAGCGCGGCGAAAAAGGCGGCATCAGCTATAATATGGGCGGTTCGAGGGTGTTCAACCTGGCCGATGCCAACCAGTACTACGGCCTCACCGACGGTATCAACCGCTATCAGGCTGTTTACGACCAGGTGTCGTTTTACCTGAAAGAACTGAATCCGGCGGGATTCAATCAGAATGTCAGCCGCATTGTGCCGTATCAGGAAGCCGTCAACCTGTCGTTTTTGAAAAACGTGCGTGGGATCGACGAGGGCCAGGCGTATTCCAGCGACTATTCTCAAAGCGCCAACAAGGTGATGGCCTCCGGCGAATGGCTGATCAACTTCAATACCGGCCGGGCTACTATCCGGCCCGAAGCCGGCGACGTACTCAACCAGATTTACAACCTGGTGGTACAGGCTGAAGATGCCAAGTTGGAACTTATCGGCCATACGGACAATACCGGCAACCGCGATGACAACTATTCCTTGTCCGTTGCCCGGGCCGAGGCTGTTAAAACCTATTTGATGCAAAAAGGTATTCCCGCCTCCCGTTTTCAGAAAGTGGATGGCAAAGGACAAGACGAGCCTGTGGCTGACAACGGCACGCCGGCAGGGAAAGCCCGCAACCGGCGCGTTGTTATTGTACTGAAAAAATAACCGTATGGAAATCAAAAAATGGTTCCGCCCGTTTGAGCAACTTCAGATGGAGCAACGGCTGTCTATCCTGACCATCTGGATTGTTGGCGTGGGCGCCTATTGGTTTGCCGTCACTTCGGGTGAAAAACGCCTGTTCCCCCCCCCGGTCAAAGTGTGGGAGGGCTTGCAGGCGCTGTTCAACGAAGGGCTGGTGCATCATATCGCCAGTTCCCTGGGATTGTGCCTTCAGGCTACGCTCATTTCGATCGTATTTTCCCTGGTCGTAGCCTACCTCTCGCCAGTGCCTTTCCTGCGGCCGGTGGCGGTTGCATTGAGCCGCATGCGATACCTTCCGCTCACGGGTATCACCTTTTACCTCGCCATTGTGGTTAGCAATGCGCGCGCCATGCAGGTTTGGGTGCTGGTCATTTTTATGAGCTTGTATTTTATTACGTCGCTTTTGGGCGTGGTCAAGGACATTCCGCAAGAAGAAATTGACCACGCCCGGTCGTTGAAGTGTACCCGCTGGGAAGTGCTCTGGGAGGTGGTGATCAAGGGCCGGTTCGATTACGTGCTGGATGTGTTACGCCAAAACCTGGCGATCGTATGGATGATGCTGGTGACGGTCGAATCCATCCTCGTGGGCGCCGGTGGACTGGGCGTTTTGATCAAAAACAGCGACCGGTTTATGAATCACGGGCGCATCGTGGCGCTACAGCTGGTCATCCTGTTCGTGGGGCTGGGGATCGACCTTTTTATCAATTATGTGCGTAAACTTTTATTCCGGTACTCAAAAATTTAGCCCGTGTCATACGAATCCAAAGACGTTATTCTCCAGGTGGAAAACCTGAGCGTGGTGTATGATGGAAAAACCATCATCAAAGACATTAACCTGGTGGAGAAAGACACCCAGCGCGCCGGTAAAATCCAGGGGCAAACGATCGCATTCGTGGGCCGGTCGGGACGTGGAAAGTCTACCCTTTTCCGGGCGCTCACGGGCATGATTGAGCCCGCTACCGGTAAAGTGCTGGTGCCGGATATTTCAAAATATAACGGCGAAGCGCATACCATTGCACTCAAGGAAGTGCACGAAGGCGACGTCGGCTTTGTAGATCAGAAATACACGCTTTTCCGGCACAAGACCGTGTACCAGGCGCTGCATTATGCCATGCGCCATGCCAAGTTGAGTGAAAAAGAAAAAAAGGAAAAAATCGATCAGCACCTGGCTGAATGGGGCCTCGAAAAAGTGCGCAACCAGTACCCCAACGAACTTTCCGGCGGCCAGCGCCAGCGTACGGCTATCCTCGAACAACTCCTGGGAACTGGCACGATGATGGTGCTGGACGAGCCTTTCAGCGGATTGGACGTGGGCAATATCCAAAACGTCAAACAAGCCTTCGAACTCGTCAATGCCAGCCACGAGTTGAATACGCTGATTTTCTCCTCGCACGATATCGAACTGACCGTCGAACTGGCCGACTCCATTTACGTGGTGGGTTATCCTGCTCTGGACAATGGCCAACGGACCAATTACGGCACGGTGCTCCAACATTTCGACCTCAAAAAGATGGGACTTGCCTGGAAAGACGAACTGAACGGCGATCACCTCGACCTGATCAAAACTATCAAAAAAACGATGCTTGATTCCTGAGAAACCGCCTGAACACTGGGTGGCGCTATCAGGTAAAAAAAGTACGGGCATGTTGGGCATTTGAACCGGCGCGCTATATTCGCGAAATTTAATTTCGCGACATATGTCCAAAATCTACCAATTCATTGCCGGTGAAGTGCTCAACCTGGCAGTTGGATACCTGGCCGGCCTGACAGCTTCCAACCTGGTATCCCGGTTTTTTGTAAAAAAGGGGCTGGTCAACCTTTGGGGTCTGGCAGCCAAACGGGAAGCCGTGAGCAAAGACACGTACGAATGGCTCATGTTCATTGCTTCTTATCTGATCGGGCTGCTTGTTATGCTCAGTGTGAGTTATACGATGAAAAATCTCCGCAAAAAAGACACGGCGTAGCTTTATCTCACGATGATCTCGTCGGCAAAAATCCAGCATGGGTTGCCGTTGCAGGTGTGCCAGCCCGGGCAGGTTTGCTGGTTGACGGCCGTCACCCGCACGTATTTGGCTGCCCGTTTTTCCGGCAGGCGCAGGTCCACCGTTTTGATGGATTTTTCCCCATCTGGCACAATTTCGAAGCGCTCGTCGAGCACAGGTTCGAAGTACACGCCGTTGGCGGATATTTCAAAAAGCACCTGTTTTGGGAAAAACACCCAGGAAGCCTGATCCTGCAGGAAAGAAACCCGGAGGAACGAACAGGAATCGCCGGCCAGCCGGACCGTCGCTTGCAGATTATTACCCTGGAAGCCCAGCCAGTTGTAGCGGTAGTCCCGTTCGCCAATCCTCCGGTTGGTCAGTTCGGAGGGATTTCCCCGCGCATACACAGGTGAAGCCGGGGCGGCCAGCTCCGGCATATACGCCCTGGAGCCGGCGGCGACGCGTTGGTTTTCCAGAAATTCGATAAAATCATCCACATAGGCCTCCGGCGAATAGCGCTGCTCGTGCAGGTTTTTAAAGCCGGCTTTTTTGCATTCATCTGCAAAAACCCGGAAGGCCTCCCGGTATTGTTCAGGGGCGTCGTTCAGCATTTCCAGCACGGAAAGACTATCGGTTTTGGCCCGTTCCACCTGCGCAAAGATGATGGGCAGGCGCGCCGCCATCACGCGCAGCTGGCGCAGCGTGTCGTTTTGCAGGGCGTCTTCGGCGTCGAGAAGGCTGAGCAGGTGCCGGTGCAATAAATCGTCGCGCAGGAAAGGCTCGTTTTGCGGGATATCGTAAATCCACAGCCGGTCGCCATTTTCCTGCAGGCTGGTGGTCAGATCGTGGATATATGCCCATACTGCCGGTTGCGCAGGGCCGTAATAGCCCTTGCCGAAATCCTGGAGGATGGAATCCATGTTGGCCTCGGGGCTCCACATCAGTTTGGCCAGCAAATAAGCGCGCATATCCGAAAATTCCGACCGGTCGCGCCCCGTACCCTGTTCAAAAAGCATGTTCACCCCGTGTTTTTGAAACAGCTGGAGGTTGGGCTGCAGGGTATGCCAATTGGGGAACGGGCTGATGAAGCTGCGGAACTGTACCACATAATCCCAGATCATCAGATTGGTAGTCAGTTTCGACCATTGCTCCACATCGCGTGCGAAGTCGGGGCAGCCGCCGGCAATCGGCAGTCCGCGGTTACATTCGATGCTGCACAGGCAGATGCTGACGTTGGAGGCCGGGGCGATATCTTTTGGCGCCTGCCGGGTGTACTGATAGGCCAGGGTGCTGATGGTTTTATCGGGAAATGCTCCGGCCACGCGGTTGACAAACGCCAGCAAAGTACCGGCCGGGCTGCCATAGCGGGCGTCGGAAGCGGAGCATCGCAGGCATTTGCAATAATCGTAATTGTCGTTTTGGCTGACCGACCAATACCGGGCCGCCGGTTTGGCGCGCACGTTTTCCTTCAACGCTGCAATCACCAACTGGAGCACCGTATCGTTGGTGAGGCAAAGCTGACCGGGCGACCGCTGTGCGCCATTCCAGGCGAAATATTCAGGGTGTTCGGAAAAATACCGGTTGGCGGGGCATAACTGCTCGAACGTGTGTACAAACAGCCCCCACTCCCGTTCTTTATCGCGGCGGGTTTTCAAGCGGTGCCAGCGCGCCCAGCCTTCGTCAAAAGCCGGCTCGTAGTGCAATTCGCGGTATGGGAAAGCCGGTTTTTGCAACGTGAGCGGCAGGCTGGGCAGTTGTAAATCGGGCAGATGGGGCAGGATCGAGTCGCGTGGGCTGAATTTGCGGCAGCCCAGGCGTTCCAGCAAGTCGTACACCCCGTATTCGGCGCCCATCTCACCGCCACCGGCGATCAGGAAGGCATTGTTTTTGCCAGCTAAAAAATAACTGTCTTCTGCCGGATCGGGCGGCATGGGCAATCCCACCAGCCGCAGATTGGGGTGGCGGCCCAGAATTACAACCGCACCGGTTGCCGGAATCTGGAGGCTCGTTTGCACCTGCACGGCCAGCCCGGTCAGTTGCTGCAAATAATGTTGCAGCAGCCTGGCGGCGCGTTGGTCGGTGGCCGGCGCATTGGGCGGCAACACGATGTGCGGTGTTTGGCTGTTGAGCGGGGCCGTCAGGCGAAAAATCAGGATAAAAAGTAAAATTGCACGCATACTTTGCTGTTTGAACCGGCATGCAATTTAATACTTCCCCGGCAAAGCGCTTGTCCGCATTGCCGGTAGTTTAAAACACAAAGCGCCTCCGGCGCGTTATTTTCGGGTACCTTTGCCGCTGCTTAAGTTGGCACAAATACTTAAACACATGAAATTGTATGCGTTGCGGGTTATCACCCTGATGACTGTATTAACCGGTTTTGCTACTCCCGCCCGGGCGCAGGATCCTAACCTGGCCAATCAGTATTACCTGAACGGCGAATATGAAAAAGCCGCCGAGTTGTACGCTCAGCTGACGGAAGCCGACCGCGGGCTGTCGGATTATTACTTCGAGCGTTATTTCGACTGCCTGCTCAGCCTGGAACAATACGACGAGGGGGAAAAAGCCGTGAAAAAACAGCTGAAAAAATCGCCCGGCAACAGCAAACTGTATGTTTTTTACGGCAATTTGTACGATCGCCAGGGCAAAACAGCGGAGGCCGGCGCCCAATATGAAATGGCTATCGCCAAAATGGCGCCCGATTACGCGGCCGTCAACGCCCTGGCCAATACATTTATCAACCAGGCCAAGTATGATTTTGCGATCAAGACGTTTGAGCGGGGCGGCGAATTATTTCGCGATCCCACCCGTTTTGCCTACAACCTCGGAGAGCTCTACCGCCGCAAAGGCGACACCGCCAAAATGATCGAGTGTTTCCTCAATTGTGTAAAAGCCGACCCGGGCCGTCTGATTACCATCCAGACACAATTTGACCGGTATCTGGCGGATACTGAATTCCCCGAATTACAATCCCAATTATACGCACGCCTGCAGACCGACGATAACGCCGATTACATCGAATTGCTTGCCTGGTCGTTTGTCCATCGAAAGGATTTCAAAAGCGCCCTGCGCCAGTATAAGGCGCTCGACAAACGCCTCGGCGAGCCGGGGCAGCGTATTTTCAAACTGGCCGCCGACGCCGCCAGCGCCCGCGATTATGACACCGCTATTGCCGGTTATGAATACATTATGCAGGAAAAAGGAGCGCAGAACCCGTTTTTCTTCGATGCCAAACGCGAGGCCATGAGCTGCCGCCGCCGGAAAATTACCGAGGGGTATAGCTACACCCTGGAAGACCTGCGTTTGCTGGAGGCCGATTATGAAAGTTTCCTCGCGCAATACGACCGCGGCCGGAGCACGGCGTATATTATTATTCAATTGGCCGAATTGGAAGCGTTTTTTATCAACGACCTGCCCAAGGCCATTCGTTTGCTCAACGACCTGCTCCGCTCGCCTGGCATCGACCGCAATTCCCAGGCCCGGGCAAAGATTAACCTGGCCGATTATTACCTCATGAGCGGCGAAATTTGGGAAAGTACCTTGTTGTACAGCCAGGTGGACAAGGATTTCAGGGAAGAAATGCTGGGGCAGGAGGCGCGTTTTAAAAACGCAAAGCTCTCGTATTTCAATGGCGATTTTGAATGGGCGCAAGCCCAGTTCGATGTGCTGAAGGCGTCTACCTCCAAACTCATCGCCAACGACGCACTGGACCTCGCCGTGTTTATCATGGATAATCTCAATACCGACACCACTACCGAGGCCATGGCACTTTATGCCGCTGCGGAATTGCTGGTGTTCCAGAATCGTTTTGAGGAAGCCTTCCTGAAAATGGATACCCTGCGACTGAATTATCCCGAAAACACCTTGCAAGACGATATTTTGTATTTGCAGGCACAGGTATTTGAGAAAAAACGCGAATATGCCAGAGCCGCCGGGCTTTATCAGCAGGTAGCGGAAAAATTCCCGGAAGACATCCGGGCCGACAATTCCTTGTATGCTCTGGCGATATTGTATGAAGAAAAACTGGGCGAGCCGGAAAAAGCCAAGGCACTTTATGAGAAAATTTTTCTCGAATTTTCCGGTTCCGTATTTGCCGTAGACGCCCGAAAGCGTTTTCGGATTTTGCGGGGGGATAAGGTGCAGTAGCAGCAGGATTAAGCACATGTGTGGATTTTCAGACGGCTTCTACCCCCTACTGCTATAATGAAACAGGCGCCGGCGGTTGTACGCCCGGCGCCTGTTTTAAATGGTAATACCGCAGAATTACCCGCCGCGCTTATACCCCAACGTCCAACCGATCACACCGCCGATAATGGCGCCCAAAACGGCCGACCCTATGGTATCGACCGGAATCGTGGCCATACTCTTCGACATGTTGGCAAAAGCATACCACATGAAGTTCTGGCTCAGGGTGAACAAGGCGCAGATAATGGCGCCGGCAATAGCGCCGGTTTTTAAGGTCGATATGTTGGCCCAGCGGCTGAAGATCAGGGTTAGCAGAAAACTGAAGATCAGGTTTCCGACGGCGATGCCCCACATTTCAGGCGGGTCTTTCATGACGGCAGCGCCGGCTTCCGTCATTTGGCCGTGAAAGTAGGGGTCCAGCAGCATGCCGTAGAGCAGCCAACCGCCGAAAAAGGCGGCTATGCCTCCAGCCAGTGTTGCAAGTAATACGCGACTATCCATTCTGAAACGATTTTAGTGAAAAAATCAAAGCCCGGGTATGGTGTTCCAGCCCGACGCTTCGTTCGATAAAAAAGGAAAAAACTCAGGGCCGGCTGCCATAGCCCAGCACCCAGCCGATCGCAGCGCCGCCAACGGCGCCCAACACGGTACTGGCCACCACATCGACCACCATCCAGTTGAGGGTCATAATGGTGGACATGCCGTAAAAGCTGAGGTCAAGAGACAACGAGATCAGCGCGGATAACCAGGCTCCGGCAATCGCCCCACCCTGGAGGGTGTTGATCCCGGCCCAGCGGCTGAAGATCAGGGCATACACCAAGCCCCAGAGCAAATTGCTGATAATCAGGGCCCACATGACCGGGGGCTCTTTTGAAATCCCCGCCATTCCGGGGTTCATTTCGCGCATGGTGTCCATCAGCAACATGCCATAGACTACCCATCCGGCCAAAAACATGGCCACGCCGCCTGCCAGGGCGGCCAGTAAAACACGGTTGTTCATTTCGTTTTGATTTTAGTTAAAAATTGGTATTGTTCGGCGAAAGTACACATTCACCCAATGTTTTTAAATAATTGGTTCCTTTTTTCGATTTCTTGTTTCGATTTTTCGCCAGAGACAGACACCTTTGCCAACATTCTGAACTTTAGAACAAGACCTGAACAAGTGCCGGGCATTTTTCTGAACAACGCGCCGCCGCATTTTTGCATCGAATCATTGACGCCTGCTATTATGGAAATTTCGGAAATCCAACAAAACAACCGCCACGGGGCCCTTCCGCAGTGGGAGACGAACGTGGCAGCCATTCCCAATCGCTACCGGCGTTTCGGCCTTCGCGATTATATCCTGACGCTGGACCCCCGGCACAACTGCCAGGAGATATCCTACCTGTTCAGCTGCTACGAATTTCCCTGGGACGTGACCCGCTCCCTGGAGTTTGCCTTGTTCCGCGTGTTCGGCGTTGCGAAAGGCACTCCCTTGCTGGTGCAAACCGGCGAATTCGTACAGCGGACGCAAAAGCGTTATGACGACACCGTGCTGATCCTGTCGGAAATCCTGGAACACGGCTACGACAGCCCGCGCGGCCAGGCCGCCCTGGTGCGCATGAACAAGCAACACGGGCGGTACGCCATCCCCAACGACGAGTACGTGTACACACTGTCCACGTTTATCCTCGAACCCTCGCGCTGGGTCGACCGGTATGGCTGGCGCAAGGTGACGGAAGTGGAAAAACAGGCGGCTTTTTATTTCTGGACCGAATTGGGCAGGCGCATGGGTATCCGGGATATGCCGGATTCCTTCGAGGCGTTTGATGCGTTTAACCGGGCCTTTGAAAAAGAACATTTCCGGTATTCACCCGACAACGAGGTTATTGCCGTCGCTACCCGCAATTTGATGCTTTCCTGGGTGTTGCCCCGGCCTTTGTGGCGCATCGGCGCGCCGTTTGTGCATGCGCTGATCGACGACCCGTTGCTGGCCGCGGTGGGCATGAAGCCGGCGCCGGGCTGGCTACAAGCCCTGGTGCGGGGGGCCGTCCGGTTGCGCGGGCGGCTGACCGGTTTGCTGCCGCCCCGCCGCAGGCCGAGGTTGCTAACACGTTTGCCCAACCGCAGCTATCCAGGCGGCTACTCGATTGGCCAATTAGGCGCGAATCCATGACAGATTTGACTTTGTGCGTTTTTTTCAGACACAAACAAGCAGAATACGCGTGAAATTTGTATTTTCTAATCCTATTTTTGCATTTCGAACAATCGCTAGCGGTTCATGAAAACACCCTTCCTGTCCTGTATATTTCTCCTGCTTTTTGTATCCGGGTATTCCCAAACCAATGTCCGCGCCTGGTATGCCCAGGGGCAGGTGTGGGTGGTATGGCAAACGCCTGTACCCGGCCCGTTAACCTGCGGCATCTACAAAAAATCCACGGCCTTCACGAATACCCCTGCGCTTATTTCTCTACCTTGAGCAGACTGGGGTGTACGATCAACATTATATAACCCCATATGCCTGGCTTGTCCGCACTGCCGCCGGATACTTTGTTGAGGGCCTCTAATGACGAATGCCCGAACATGGCAGAAAATCCGAATTGCGCTTTTGCAAACGCATTGACCCTGTGTATTGCGGTGAAATCCAGTTCCAGGCCGAGCGGGTAATTTGCCAGGTAGTTTTCATCTGTCTTTACCCGGTTGGCAAGCAGGAAATAGTGGGCATCCAATCCGATGGTAGTGCGGGGAGATGCGCTGATATTCCACTTGAGGTACGCATTTTGCAGGCCGCCACTCCTGGTGTCTTTGGGTAAGTTGAGGAAATAATCCATAAATCCATAAAACATATGGCTGGACCCATAAAGCGTACTGAACGAATGATTTTCCGTGGCGGGTGTACGCAGCGCCTTATTCCCCGAAATGTAATCGTAGCCAATCGTGATATCAAATTTATTACTAACGGTATAGCCGAAGCTGGCGGCGCCTAAAAATGCCGATATGTTTGCGTCGGAATTGTCTTTGCCAAACTGGCCGAAAAACGTCGTACTAGCTTTGAATTTTCCCGACGTAAAATGGAGCATAGGTCCCGCCGTACCCCTGAAAAAAGTTGTATTCCGATGTAGGGAAACATCGGCTGGAAATGCATCGGTTATGCCATATAGCGATAATTCAAATTTTTCTCCGGCGAACTTCCGGTTGTACCAAAGCCATCCAAGCGCCTTGTAGGTGCCCACAGGGTCGCTCTGGCCAAATAAGCGGGCCGACGCCTGGTTGAAAGCGGCGCCGAAATGGAAGGCCGATTTGGCGTATTTTATTTTTAATACAGCAGCGTCGTGGCTGCTACCCTGCCCCTCCCAATCATTGTTGCCGAACAGCCGTTGATCGTCGTACACCAGCTCCTGCCTGCCCACTTTGAGTGCGGTGTGTTTGCCTAAATTGACCTCTGCCCAGCCTTCGTGCAGGCCGAAAGAGGCAATATCGGCTAACTGCGGCTCTTCGCCCCAGACCCGGACGTCCTGCAGGCTCAACCCGATTTTTACATACTCGTTGGTGAAGGCAGCGTTCAGGCGGGTGCGTTGCGACGTGAAAAATGCGATACCGGCCCCCGGTGGTGGAAGGGTTCGATATCCACTGCGCAATTCCGGACGGGCAATCAGTTGCGCAGACAAGTCGAAAGCCGTTTGGGTGGTTCCGGCTTGATTTAGCAAAAGCAAGAGCGCAATAGCAGCAATAGTTTTAGTAGAATAAATCATATTTAAGAGTATTTAGTCCACAAATTTAAAATTGCCGTTTGATCTCTTTGTTTTTCCGTTACCGAAAAAGAGCGCTTTGTCCGATAGCAGACGCACGGGCATGCATACCGGTTTGACGTCAATGCTGCAGGTACTGTACGTTTCGGTCGTTTAGATACGCCAAAATAGTTTTCAAATTTCCTGGTTCGGCGCCGATATACTCTGGTGGGCAAATGCCTTTACGCGCAAATCGTCCGGAAAGTACCAGCTTGGCTACTGCCGAGCAGGTGTATCCAGTGGTACGTGCCATGGAAATGGTGTCGGTTTCCGGATCGTATTTATCCAGCAAGTCGTAGGTGTAGTTTTGGGGCCGGTTGTTTTCCAGGCCTTCGACGACGATGCGCATCACAGTGATATCGCCCTCACCGGGTTTGAGTTTCCACTTTGGAAAAAGCAATTTGGCCGTGACGTCAACCGGACGGATTTTTTGGCCTTTTACGTCTATTTCTTCGTAGGAGAAATAGCCCGCTGCCCGCAATACCCGCAGGTATTCAATACTTCCAGGATAACGCAGCGTTTTTTCGATCATATTCGGTATGTCGGGCATGGTACGGATGAGCGAACGCAACCCGTCGGAATTAAAAGCTTCCAATGTGCCCATGCCGTCGATAAAAATCAGTTCCGGGTCTGAGAGTGCTTCGCGAACGACCAATCGCCCGCCCTCCACATATCGGGCGGGTCGAAGGTATTCTTCAATGACGTCGACAGGAGAAAACACGGCTTTATATTCCCAGGGCCATTCTCTGATTTGCGGCAGCCCACCAACCCAACAACGGAAGCTGTTTACTTGCATATGGGCATGATGGTAGCCCAGGATGACGTTGCCCATACCAGGCGCCACGCCACAGTCCACCACAGCTGTTACGCCATTCCGTTTGGCCAGTTCATCCAGATGGAATGCGTCTTCGGGAAAAAAAGAAATATCCACGACGTTTTTTCCGGCTTCAATACAGCGTTTCAGCGCTTCGAACCCCAAAAAGCCCGGCAGGGCGCCCACGACGAGATCGGCTTCGCTGATGGCAGATTTTAACGCCGCGGCATCCGTCAAATCGGTCTGTACGGTCCGGATGCCACAGGCCTGGAGTTTTGCCAAAGCATCTCCACTGGCATCTGCGGAGCAGACCTCGTAGTGTTTGGCCAGGTCGAGAGCAATGGCATTGCCCACCAGCCCCGCCCCGAGAACAGTAATTTTTTTCACACCCGGGATGAATGACTATTTTAAATCAGTTATATACCGGTAAAAACGCGTACTCCTTTCCATAACGCAGCATTTGTTTTACGAAGTCGAGTTCGGCTTCCACTTTGATATCGGTGATATTGCCCCGGGCGTCCAGCACGGGTGCGAGGCGCGGCTGTACAAACCCCGAGTAGGGTTTGGTGGGCAGGGTGGCGTAGCGGCTTTTCACCTCGCGCACCAGTCCGGCGTCTACTTTTACGCCGTAGGTTTCCACCAGGGCGCGGCCGGCGGCAAAGTCACCCTCCGATTTGATCCGTTGGATTTCGGCCAGCAATTGTCCGAACAGAACGCGCAGTTTGGCGTAGTCTTTAATATCGATGTACGTTTTGCCGTTGCGCACTTCTTTCACCACTACGTTACCGGCCTTGCCTTTTTCAAACACCCAGGCAGATACCAGCAGGCGGTTGCGCATGTGATCCTCCTCGATATTGTCGCCGGGCTGGATACGGCGGAGTTGTTGCAGCAGGCCGTTTCGGAGGTAAGAATCATATTCGGCCTTGTAGGCATTGACGTCGGGCATGAGGCCCAATTCCACCAGTTTGGGATCGGCCATAAAGTAGAGGGCCACCAGGTCGGCGCGGCCTTCTTCGAGTGTGCTGGCGTATTGTTTGAGCGACACGTGCGGTTCGGCCATGCCGGGTTTGAGCTGGCCGCTGGCGTGGCCGATCACTTCGTGCAGGGCGGTGTGCATTTTGCCACAGGCTTCGGCATATTTCCCGGCAGTTTCAATTTCTTCGGCGTCATGGGCAAATTCCGCCACAGCAGCGGCCCCGCCGGCATTGTTGTAGGCATTTTCGATGTTGTTCAGGCTGACAGACTTGGAGCCATACTGTTCCCGGATCCAGTTAGAGTTGGGCAGGTTGATGCCGATAGGCGTCGCCGGTGCGCAATCGCCGCCTTCCATGGCTACGTTGATCACGCGGTACGAAACGCCTTTGACATTTGGCTTTTTGTAAGCGGCCGGTATGGTGCTGTTGTCTTCGAAATACTGGGCGTAGCGGCTCACCACCGCCATTTTTTGGGTGGCATCGGGGTCGTTGTACTGCACCACGGCTTCCCAGTCGCCCTTGTAGCCTTTGGGGTCGTGATATACTTCAATGAAGCCGTTAATAAAGTCGATCGTGCTGCTGGTATCCTGCACCCAGGCAATGTTGTAGGCATCGAATTTGCGCAGGTCGCCCGTTTTGTAGTACTCGATCAGCAAGCCGATTGCTTTTTTCTGCTGGTCGTTTTCGGCAAACGGCATGGCCTTTTCCAGGAAGAAAATAATTTTATCGATAGCGCTGCCATACAGGTTACCGACGCCGGCCCGCCAAACGCGTTCGAGCGGCTGGCCGCCTTCACCGTTGCCCGACAATTTGGAATTCAGGCCTACCATTGGCGGGTTTTTTCCAGCGGCCTTCAGTTGTTGGTGATAAAACTGATCCACCGCTTCGGCGCTTATGTTTTCATAAAAGTTGACTGCCGAGGCGCGCACGACGTCCACGCCTTCGTCTTTGTTGGTGCGCTTGTCCACCACACCGGAGTCGAACATGACCGGCGTGAGGGTAGCTACGAGCGCATTGGCATCTTCGGTAGCCGACAGGGGCAGGGTGCGGGCATCGCTTTTTTTGACGAGCTCGGCGAAGTATTCCCTTGAAAAGCCGGGCAAAATCTTGGTTTCGTTATAATGGTGGTGGATGCCGCTGCTAAACCACACGCGTTTGGCATACACGTCGAAGGCTTTCCAGTCGGCCGTGGTGCGATCACCAGTGTAGCTGTTGTAAATGCCTTCCAGCGTTTTCCGGACGGCCAGGTTATAGCGGCAATGCTGGTCGTAGATAATGTCGCGACCGGCCAGGGCGGCTTCACCGAGATAATAGATAAACGTTTTTTGCCGGAGGTTCAGTTGATCCCAGCCAGGGAGTTCGTAGCGCAGGATCTGCAGGTCGGCAAAGGTGTCGAGCACGACGCGATCGTCGGCCGGAGGCGTATTGGAAGGAGGGGTGGCCGGTTTTTTACAGGCGGTCACTGCCAGCGTAGCAGCCAGCAGGAGGGCGAACGAGTGAAAATATTTTTGCATAAAAGGATGTTTAACCTGTCAGGTGTCTTTTACCTAAAAAAAGCCGCGGCTTTTTTTAGGTAAAAGACACCTGACAGGTTTTTAGTTAGTCAATTGCATGAGCGCCTCGTGCAGTTCCTTGATTTTGGGATCGACGGGATGGTCGCGGTCGCCCCAGGCGATCCGGTGGAATTCACGGCCGTTTTGGCGCAGTTCGATAAAACTGTACATATTTCCCGGGTGCATAAATTCGGTTTTCAGTATCTCCTGTTTTTGGGCCGATTCAAATAATTTCCGGGCGGCTTTTCGGCTAAAACCGGTGAGTACTTCGGTGCCTGACGCCTTGTCGGTCCATTTGAACAACTGGCCGTTTTCGAGCAGGGCATACGCCGTTTCAGCCCCGGTAAATCCGCCGCCGTTGCCAAAATACAGGGCTTCGGCGGGCAAGTTGTCGCCGGTATATTGCTGCTGGTGTTTGCAGTGGATGAAAAACGCGGTTATAGCAAGCAGCACAGGGAAAAAACGAGCTGTTTTCATAAAGAGCGATTGGATTACAGGCTGCAAATGTAAAAATTGGAGGTTGAAATGACGTGCGGGCTACCTCGTAAAATGAAGACAGCCCGCACGCCACATTTCATGCCCCGGTCCGCTCAAGCCACAGTTAGCGGTTTTGGCGCGGCTTCCAGGATTTCCGGCTTGGCTTCATCGGCGAATTTTTCAAAATTTTTGATGAATTCGTTCGCCAGCTGGTTGGCTTTTGCGTCGTAGGCATCTTTATTCGCCCAGGTGTTGCGTGGGTTGAGGATATCATCCGGCACATTCGGGCAGGACTTGGGCATAGCGAGGCCAAAAATGCGGTGCTGGGCATACTCCACGTGGTCGAGGTCGCCCCGGAGCGCTGCCGTGATCATCGCGCGGGTGTAGGCCAGTTTGATACGGCTGCCGACGCCATACGATCCGCCGCTCCAGCCGGTATTGATGAGCCAGACGTTGGCTTTGCTTTTGCGCAGTTTTTTGCCCAGCAAATCGGCGTATTTCGTCGGGTGCAAGGGAAGGAATGGCGCGCCGAAACAAGCCGAGAAGGTTGTTTTCGGATCGGTAACGCCGACCTCCGTGCCTGCTACCTTAGCGGTGTAGCCGCTGACGAAGTGGTACATGGCCTGTTCGGGCGTGAGCCGGCTGATGGGTGGCAATACGCCGAATGCGTCGCAGGTGAGGAAAAAAATATTTTTAGGGTTGCCTTGTGCGTTGCTGGTGGGCACGGCGTTGGAAATAAACTGAATCGGGTACGAAACCCGTGTGTTTTCTGTTATACTGCGGTCGGCGTAGTTCACTTCCCGGGTGCCTGCGAAAAAGGCGGTATTTTCCAGGATAGCGCCGTGGCGGATGGCCCGGAAAATATCCGGCTCCTTTTCTTGCGTCAGGTCGATCGTTTTGGCATAACAGCCGCCTTCGAAGTTGAAGACTTCGGTATCGCTCCAGGCGTGTTCGTCGTCGCCGATAAGCGGGCGGTGCGGGTCGGCGCTCAGGGTGGTTTTGCCGGTGCCCGACAAACCGAAGAACAGGGCGATATCGCCGTTTTCGCCCACGTTGGCCGAACAGTGCATCGGCAGAGCGTTGGTTTTGGTGGGCAACACGAAGTTGATCACGGAAAAAATGCCCTTTTTGATCTCACCGGTATAGCCGGTGCCGCCGATGAGCAGGCGTTTTTTCTTGACGTTGATGATAGCGAAGTTGTGCTGCCGGGTACCGTCTGTGGCAGGGTCGGCTTTAAAGCCAGGAGCGCACAGCACCGTCCAGGCCGCGTCGAAATGCAACAGATCTTCTTTTCCGGGGCGGCGGAACATGTTGTAGGCGAACTGGTTGCTCCAGGGATACTCCGTGATCACCCGTATGGGCAGGTGGTACAGCGGGTCGGCGCTTGCATTGGCCGTGACGTCGCGTACAAACAAGTCCTTTTTCCGCAAATACGTGCAGGCTTTACGCCACAGCTGATCGAATTTTTTCGCATCAAAGGATTTGTTCACTTTTCCCCAGTGCACTTTGTTGCGCGTAATGTTATCCATTACGATAAAACGGTCTTCCGGCGAGCGGCCGGTAAATTCACCGGTGGAAATCACGAGTGCGCCATTATCGGCCAGCTGGCCCATTCCTTTGCTAATGGTGTGTTCGATCAACTCTTCCGGGGTAAGGTTCCAGTAGGCGGTTTTGTAGCCTTTCAGTCCGATGGTTTCGAGTGAAGCGGCAGGGTTACGAAGTCCAACTTCCTGCATGTGTAATGTTTTAGATGGTTAGGCAATAGATGCGATGTGGTGGTGGGAGAGCAAACGGCTTCCGGCGGAGCGGGAGCGTACATTTGCCTGTGCGGGGCAAAGATACGACGGGCCTTTAGTTTTGTACCAGCCTTATTTACAAATCAAAATTGGGAGAAAGTTTTTCAATGTCGCGCGCATAAAACTCATTGACGACGCGTACGACGTCTTCCGGGTCATCGGTGATGTGAAACAGCTCCAGATCGCCTTCGTTGATGTTGTGGTGGCGTTTAAGCATAACCTCGATGATCCAGTCTTTCAGGCCACCCCAGAATTCGGCGCCCATGAGAATAATCGGCAGGGGGGTGATTTTTTTGGTTTGCACCAGGGTCAGCACTTCAAACAGTTCGTCGAGTGTGCCGAAGCCGCCGGGCATGACCACAAAGCCCTGGGCGTATTTAACAAACATCACTTTGCGTACAAAAAAATACCGGTGTTTGAGGTTCAGGGCCGGCGCGATAAAGGGGTTGTGGCTTTGCTCGAAAGGCAGATCGATATTCAACCCGACGGACGTGCCGCTTTTCATCCAGGCGCCTTTGTTGCCGGCTTCCATCACACCGGGGCCGCCTCCGGTGATAATTCCGTAGCCTTCTTCCGTCAGGCGGGCGGCTACTTTGGTGGCCAGTTCATAATACAAGGTTCCGGGTTTGGTACGAGCCGATCCGAAGATCGAGATACAGGGACCGACGCGGTTGAGCACTTCGAAGCCGTCGACAAATTCGGCCATTACTTTAAACATAGTCCAGGCGTTTTCGCCGCGCAGACTGTTCCATTTTTTCATTTTGGCGGGCGATTCCAGCCCGTTTTCACTGCTGGCGTCCATGGCCTCCGCTCGTTCTTTCTCTAAATGTTCCATACTGTGAGGTGATTAAATGAAGGACACAAAAGCCTGCCGGGATCCCGGCAGGCTTTTGTAAAAAATCAAGCGCTAAAGTTTTTCATAAAAATACTGGAAAAGCAAGTTTTTAAGATCAATTGTTCATTCTGGAAAAGGGCTCTGCGACACTTCACTCCCCTGCTTCGACGCTTCGGTCAGAATTGTTTTTCACCGCCGCCCTTGCGCGGCACCTTTACAGCATCGAACAAACGGCTTTTCGTATGCGTACCGGTTTTTTATTTTTAGCACTCTTTGGCCTTGTCGCTCCGGCATTGGCACAAACCAGCTTGCACGGCGTTGTGCTGTCGACTGGTGGCGATACCCTGGTGGGCGCCAACGTTTGGTTGCCGGGGACCTATGACGGCGCCACCAGCGACCCGAACGGCCGGTTCGCGTTTCAAACGGATACCGCCGGCGCCCGGATGTTGCTGGTCACCTGCATCGGTTACGACACCTTCCGGCAGGAGTTGCAGCTTGCAGGCGGCCTGCTGCGCCTGGAGCTACGCCTTCACGAAAATGCTTCGGCGTTGCAGGAGGTCGTTATTTCCGCTGGCTCGTTCGAGGCGGCCAGCGACCGCCGCCGCGCCGTCGTGCTGACACCGCTGGATATTGCCCTCACTGCCAGTGCTACCGCTGATATTGCCGGCGCCATTGCCACCCTGCCGGGCACGACCCGCAACGGCGAATCGGGCCAGATCCTGGTGCGCGGCGGCGCGGCCTACGAAACGCGCACGTTTATCGACGGCTTGTACGTGCAAAACCCCTACAACAGCACAGTGCCCAATGTGCCGGCGCGCAACCGCTTCTCCCCTTTTCTGTTCAAAGGCACACAATTTTCCACCGGCGGCTATTCGGCCGAGTACGGGCAGGCGCTGTCGTCGGCCCTTATACTGAACACCGAAGACCTGGCGCCGCAAACGACCACGGGCCTGTCGCTTATGTCGGTGGGGCTGGGGCTGGCGCACACCAAGCGCTGGGAACGCCGTTCGCTGGCGGTGTCGGGCACCTATACCAACCTGTCGCCCTATTTCGCCCTGGTGCCGCAAACGATCCAATGGATGGATGCGCCGCAATCTGCCGGCGGCGAGCTGATTTTTCGCCAGCAAACGTCCGAGGCCGGTATACTGAAGGTGTACGCATCGTTCAACCGCTCCTGGATGGAAATGCAATATCCCGATCCGTTTCGGCCGCAAGAGACCCTGCCGCTCCGCCTGGAAGCGGATAACGTGTATACCAACGTTTCCTACCGCGATATTTTAAACGGAAAATGGATTCTGTTTGCCGGCGGCGCCTACACCTTCAATCGCGATCAGGTGGCGTCCGGTTTTGGCAACGACCAGGAGCAGCAATCGGGCCAAATGCGCGTGGCGCTAACCCGCCCGCTGGGGGAAAAGATCAAAGTCAAATTCGGGACGGAATATTTGCAGGGTCGTTTTAATGAAACGTACCGCGATGGCGCCGCAGGGCATTACCATACGCTGCGCAAAGAACGCTATACCGCCGGATTTGCCGAAACAGACCTGTTTTTTTCGCGCAAATGGGTGGCCCGGGCAGGTTTGCGGACCGAATATTCCGCCTTGTTGGGCCGCGCCAACCTGGCGCCACGCGTGTCGGCGGCCTACGTGCTTGGCAAAAACGAACAGGTCGCCTTTGCTGCCGGACAGTTTTACCAAACGCCGGAATACCAACTACTGCGGTCCACTACCGATTTTTCCTTTGAGCAGGCCACGCATTACATGCTCAACTACCAGCGTATCCGCGACGGCTTCACCTTTCGTATCGAGGGGTATTACAAAGAATACGACCATTTGGTCAAAACCGCAGCCGATGCGAGCCAAGCCAACAACCGGGGCAACGGCTTTGCCCGCGGGCTGGATGTATTTTTCCGCGACCAACGCACGTTCCGGAATGTCGATTACTGGGTGTCATATGCATTCCTCGACACGAAACGCGATTACCGCGACTTTCCGGGGGCCGCCATACCGGTGTTTGCCGCTACCCACAACGTTTCGGTGGTGTACAAGCAGTGGTTCCCGAAGCACAACACGGCCTTTGGCGCTACATTCGCCTTTCAGTCGCCCCGACCTTACCACAACCCCAACCGGCCGGGCTTCAATCAGGGGCGCACCCCAGCGTATAACGACCTGAGCGTCAATGCCAGTTACCTGACCAACCTGTGGGGTCATTTTACCATACTGTATGTATCGGCTACGAATATTTTCGGGTTCAAACAGGTGTACGGATACCAGTACGGCGAAGCGCCCGATGCTACCGGCCTGTTTCCTTCGCGGACGATCACCCCGCCAGCCAAGCGGTTCCTTTTTATCGGATTATTCATCAATTTCGGCCAGCGCTACCGGGCGGATGCGGTGACGACGGAGGATATTTAGAGCCTGTCCGGAAATTTCCTTCAGCCTCAAAAGAGGCCTCCGGACAGGCTCTAAATCTACTACACTTCACACCGTGCATTCTGCACTTCAGTCAGATCCATTTGTACCACCCGGACCGGCGCGGCACCTTTGTATTATCGAATTAAACGGTGGCGCCGCCAACCCAAAGCCTGAAAGAAACACGAACCAAACGTTATTATAAGCTATGAAACAGTCCATTTTGCTCTTTGCCCTTGCCCTGGACTACCTTACACTTTCTGCCCAGAGCAACCCCTATCAAAGTGCCATGGAAAAAGCTATGGTCCAGATTGACAGTGCCCGGGGGCCGGCCGATTTCCAGGCGGCTGCCAATACCTTTGCCCGCATAGCCGCCGCCGAACCCGGGCAATGGCTCCCACCCTACTACGCTGCGTTTTGCCACCTGATCGGCGCCTTCCAGCTTTTCCAGGAGGATGCGCCCAAGGCATTGCTAACGATTGATTTGGCGCAGGCCAGTCTGGACAAGGCCAAAGCCCTGATGCCGCAAGAGTCGGAAATCAATGTGATGCAAGCGTATGTCCTGATCGGCCGCCTGATGGAAAATCCCATGGCCAAAGGCGCCGAAATTACGCCCAAGGTGTTTGCCGAACTGGAGCAGGCCGCTGCGATGAACCCCGCCAACCCGCGGGCGCCGTTTTTACGCGGCACGTATGTGTTGAACATGCCGGAGTTTTATGGCGGCGGCGCTGCCAATGCATTGCCTTATTTTGAAAAAGCCGCCGGATTATTTGAAAAAGAAAGCGACCGCGGCTTGCTGCCACACTGGGGCAAAGGAACAAATGCCAAGTACCTGGAGCAGCTGCAGCAAGCAGGCAAAGGAAACTGACACCGCCAGCATCTCCGTGCACCTCCGTTTTCTCCGTGAGCCTATGTGGAATAAAAAAGTGCCACGGAGGTGCACGGAGGTAAAAGTTGAGCGATGTTGACATACTTTTAACTTGAAAAACATGCAGTCCGCATCATGCCACATGCTTTGAAAAAATTCCTGCGGGATTTTCTGCTTATCCTGGTTATCGTCGGGCTGATCGTGGTACTCTACGCCAACCCGCTGGAACTCTACAAGCGGGGCGGCATAGGCTTGTTGTGGGCGTATTTTTGGCGGGGCGGCCTGGGGACGGCTATCCTGTGGCAGGGCAATGCCTACCTGAGCAACTTACCCGACCGTTGGGCCTCCTGGGTGGAAACGCCCATCAAGCGCCTGTTTTTAGCCATTGTTGTCACCGTGGTGTACACCTGCCTGGCCTGGGTACTGATCGTCTGGTTGGTTCAGGTCACGGACCACGGTTGGGATTTGATTAGCCTGATTCGCGACCTGGAGGTTCGGGATTTCATTGCGCCGCTCATTATCACGTTTTTCATTTCCATTTTTATGCATGGACGGGCCTTCCTGATCGGGTGGAAACAAACCCTCATCGAGGCAGAACGGTTGAAAAAGGAACAGATTTCAGCCCGGTACGAAGCGTTAAAAAACCAGGTCAACCCGCATTTTTTATTCAACAGCCTGAATGTGCTGGCTGCCCTGGTGCATAAAGACGCCGATTTGGCCGAACAGTTTATCCGGCGCCTGGCCGCGGTGTACCGCTACATTCTCGAAAGCCGCGACCGCGAGGTTGTCCGGTTGGAGGAGGAACTGGATATCCTGAAAGCGTATCTTTTTCTGATGGAAACGCGTTTTGGGCAGGGTTTGCAGGTAGACATTCGCGTACCGGCGAATGCCGGGGGGCATATTGCGCCGCTCAGCCTGCAAATGCTGGTGGAAAACGCCTTGAAACACAACGAAATATCGAAATTGAATCCGCTGCACATCGATATCTTTCTGGAGGATGGCTATGTGACCGTGTGCAACACCATACTGAAAAAAAGCGTGTTGCCGGAATCGACCGGTGTCGGCCTGGCCAATATCCAGGCCAGGTACCAGGTACTTTCCGAGCGGGATGTTCTGATCTCCGATACGGGCGGTTTTTTTACGGTAAAAATTCCCATTCTATCCGTTTAGGAACGATGAAAGAATAACTTCCCGATTTGATACCATTCTTTTGCCGCCATCCGTCCCATCTTTTTCGTTAAATAGCGCTGCTATTCGCCTCAAAAAATAGTTGGCTGACGCCAAAATAATTGGCCTGAAATCGCCAACTTATTCTTTCATCGTTCCTTAAACTTGGGCTGTTTATGAATGTACTCATCCTGGAAGACGAGGATCTGGCTGCCTGGGCGCTGATTTCCAAACTCCAACGCCTCGACCCAACCATTGAGGTGCTGGCAACGCTCGATTCGGTGCGCAGCGCCGTCGAGTGGTGCCGGAGCCACCCGGCACCGGACCTGGCTTTTTTCGATATTCAACTGGCCGACGGGTTAAGTTTTGAAATTTTTGAGCAGGTAAAAGTGCCTTGCCCGATCATTTTCACCACGGCTTACGATGCTTATGCCTTGCGCGCTTTTCGGGTAAATAGCGTGGATTATTTGTTGAAACCCGTGGATCAGGACGATTTGGCTCGCGCTTTTTCCAAACTGCGCCAACTGCAACAACCGGCGGCACTCGATGCCGAAGCCGTGCGCCGGATACTGCAAACATTGAAAACTCCGGAGTACAAAACCCGGTTTATGGTCAAAATCGGCGACCACCTCACCGCGATTGTCGACACAGACATCGATTTTTTTTTCGGTGAAAACAAAATCGTATGGCTGCGCCATCAAAACGGCCGGAAATACCCGGTCGATTATACCCTCGACCAACTGGAGGAAATGCTCCACCCGCAGCAATTCTTCCGGCTTAACCGCCAGTATATCGCAGCGATCGGCGCCATTAAAGACGTGGTCAGTTATTCCAACAGCCGGCTGAAGGTAACCCTGCGGGACCCGCTCGGTTCGGAGGATATTCTGATCAGTCGCGAAAAAGTGGAGGCTTTCAAACAATGGCTGGGTAAATAGACTTGTTGCGGTGGAGGGCTTTGATTGGGTAAAAATGCCATTTTTTCGGCTGGTAAGGCAAATTTTGCAGTCGAAATCGGGTATATTCGACGAAAAATTTAACGCAGCCAAGCGGGAAAAGGGCTTTTTCCCCGCCAAAGACCTCCACCACAACAAGTCTAATGAGTACAAAATGCGAACGGTTCACCTTTAACGGAGGGACAGGTTGGCGAAATTTCCTAAAAAAGCGACACTACCCTTTCCATTAAAGGTGAACCATTCGTTCTTTTTACTTACTTACACACATCCAGCGGCCCGTTGATGCATTTGAGGGCATCGAGCAGCTCTTTAAGGTGCGGCTGGAGCGCGATGTTGCCGAGCGCGGCGTTGGTAACACGCAGCAATTCGTTCACATCGGGATTGGGCGCCAGGGCTTGAAGGACGATCGGCGCAATGGTGCAGCCAAGCGTATTGAGTTTGGTTGTACCCAGCACGGGCTTGAGGCGCACCATGATATGGAGCTTCAGGGCTTCCGCGAGGAGCGGGTTAGCCAGTTTGCCGTTTTCGGCCACCGGGTTTTCGCCAGGTTTGCAATCGGCGCCGGTAACGCCATTTTTAAATTTCAGTCCCGACGGCTGTGTGCCCAGGCTGGGCAGCCACTGTTGGATACAATTGCCGCGGCCCGGCGGAATGGCGAGGGTGCTGTTGCTCACGCCAAGCACGAGGGTGTCCGTTTTGCCATCGCCGTTCAGGTCTTTGTTCAGCGCCTGTTCCAGCAGCGGAAGGGTGTTTTTGGTGACGGTTTGCACACATTTGGCGGTATTGCCGCAGGCGTCTGCCGTTTGCCAGGTGCGCTCGATAATACACAGCCACGCGCAATCGCCGCCGATGACCTGATCGGAACGGCTCAGCGCCGGGGCGGGGTCGCAATTATCCTTGACGATGGCAAATCCGGCGCTTGGCCCAGCCGTGGTATCGCAGGTGACCGTGATGTTGGGCGGGCAAGTCAGGGCCGGCGACGTTTGATCGATCACATGGATTGTTTGGGTGCAAATGCTGAAATTTCCGTGAATATCCGTAACGGTCCAGGTGCGCTGAAGGGTGAATTCATTCATACAGCCGCCATTGATGCGCACATCGGCGTGCGCCACCTGCCCGATGCCGCAGTTGTCGAGCGATACGGGTGTGCCGGTATCGGCGGGGTCCATGGAGGCTTCGCAACTGACGGTGACCGTTCCAGGGCAAGCGACAGCGGGCGATTCCAGGTCGTTCACCGTGATAATAAACGCACAGGTGGAGGTATTTCCCACATTGTCCGTGGCTTTGCAGGTGACGGTGGTTTGGCCGACGGCAAAAAAACCGCCGGAAGCAGGGGTGCAAACTACGCTGGAAATGCCGCAATTGTCGCTGGCCTGCGGTGTAAAAGGCACTATTTTGCCGCAGATGCCCGGATCATTGCTGACCCGCATATTTGGCGGGCAGTTGACGTTGGGCGCCTGACGGTCAATTTGGGAATTCGCCAGTTCGACCAGGCTGGCCGGCAAATTGGCGAAGGATTGCACGGTCCAGTCGGCTCCGCCAGGCAGGTTGAGCGGGTTGCCGAGCTGGTCGGGGCCGGAGAGCAGTTGAATGTTCAGCGGTATGATATTCGAGCCCAACCCGATCCCAAAAATATAGGTGCCGGCGCATTTGAGGTTGTTGGCCAAACCCATCCAGGTATTGCTGTTTTGCGGGGGCTCCGGGTTGCCGTCGGAGATAAAAAAAACGATATCCAGACCTGGGATGGTAGCCACTTTGGTCAGCGCATCGATGTAATTGGTGAAACCTCCCGGGTTGTAGTTCACTGGCTGGCCGGTATTTTCGCCGTTGAGGTATTTCTCTACTGTTTCGATGAAGTTGGCGTCTTTGACGTCTTTCAAGCCAAGCGGAATGCTTGCGCCGCTTGAAAACTCAACGATGCCCAGGCGCATTTCACCCGGGCCACCCACGTTGCCCGACAAGGTGTTGGCAAACGCGCGCACTGCGTTTTCCATTTCGTCTTCAAACCCGGCCGGCGCCTGGCCGATCGAGCCAGACTCATCCAACACCAGCAAGACGTTGAACGTGCTGCTGCCCGGTGGCAGGCAACCGGGAAAAGTGGGATTGGTGGTGCGCTGCCCGGACACGGGCGGGCAGGGGATCTGGGCGGATAATGGGGTGACAAAAAAGATGAGTAAGCACAACAGGAACAGCTGTGTGTGCCATTTCTTTGAATTCAGCATTGGATTTCGCATAATTTTACAATTTGGTTATGTGTTGAAAGTAGTCGTACATCAAGGCAAAGTCTCAACAGATGGCGCTGGCTCAAATGCGAGGCGCCTCCACTTGGGAAGCGGAATGGCGGAGATAAAAAAACAGGATGCTTATGTGGTACCCGGAATTAAAAAAGATGGTCGGTGCGAAACGTGCCTTTACCAATAGATGAAAGCCCTATACGGGTGGGTTCTCTGCAAATATAGCGAGATTACCGGAAATATTAAAGTGCGGGATTTTATCCCCGCCTTTCTCCCATTAGGGGCTTTTTGTACGGATCAACCTCCTTCCCTTCGCCGGATTTTCACCTGAATGGCATGCTCCAGCGGCTTTTCGGCTACCAGGATAAGGTATCCGCCGCCGCCGGCGCCGCTCAGTTTCCAGCCCGGGGCCTGGTGGCGGTATTGTTCAATCATGCGAAATATTCCCGGATCGGCCATGTTGGGAAACATCGCCACCTGCGCTTCAAACGAACGCCGGAAGGCATCGCCAAACGCCGGCAAATCACATTTCAAAATAGCCTGCCAACAGTCTTCTGCTGCCCCGGCCAGCCGCTGCGCGCCTTCGGTAGTGATATGCGTATCGGCCAGCGCCTGATACCCCGCCGTGCGGGGCCCGAGCGTCACCAGGTAGAGGTGTTGTTCGAGCCAGTGCAGCACCGGTTCGTCGTGCACGCTTTCGATGCTTTCGGGCCAGTAATGGCCGGCATAATTGAGTTTATTCAGCCCGGGCATGACAATGCCGATCGCATCCTGCGAGCCCGATACTTCGGTGGTGCCGGGCGGGTTGTCGCAGGCAAACAGCATTTTCGCCGTTTGCTCGGGGTCGCTGCCGGGCAGTGCTGTTCGCCAGAGTTCGATGGCTTTTTTGCGCGTACTGCTGGCCATGCCGCTGCGGTCGTTGAACTCGTAAGTGGGCTCGATGCTGATGGTCAGTACGGCGCCCGGGTGCAGCGCCGATACCCAGGGTTGGTCGAGCCAGCCGCCGGCCAGATCGATGCGGTACGGGATGGTGCATTCCACCCGGAGCGCTGTGGTGCTTCGCTGGGGCAGGCCGCCGGCGGGCGTGCGGCGCGAAACGACGTACTCGATGTTGCGGGCCTGACATAAGGCTTCCTTGGCCGGCGTGTGGCCATCTTCATTCACAAAAAAAATATCGGGCCGGATTGCGTCCAGTTCCTGCACAAAATCCAAGATACCGCTGCCGCGGTTTACGCGTACCGACTGTACGCACCCCAGCGCTTCCAACATGAATTTTCGCTCCACCTGCGGATTCACCGGGTAGCGCCCTTTGAGCTGGCGAACGTTTGCGTCTGAACCGATACAAACATACAATTCGCCCAGGCGGGCCGCTTCCTGCAGAAAGGCGACATGTCCGCTGTGCAACAGATCAAAACAACCGGTGACCATTACCTTTTTCATAGGGGCTGAAATTAAACCTGTTCCTGAATTAAGCTGTAAATTTTCGCCAAAATCCTGATTTTGAGTATTCGTGTCCGGCCAGGCCTGTGGGTGCTGGCCTTTTTCGGAGGCCTGGCTGCGCTGTCGGGTATCCTGGATTTCAACGGCTTGTATGGCCAGGATGCGCATGAATACCTGCGCTGGAGCCGGGCTTTGTTCGAGCGGCTGCAAGGCCGTTCCGCTGCGCCCGCGGGCCCCGGTGAGGCGGAACTGGCCGGGGGCTATCCTTTGGCCGGCGCCATATTCCAGTATTTCGGCCTTGGCGCTGCCCGGGCGCTGCAGGGGCTCAGCTGGCTGTCGGCAGCGGGGGCATTGTGGTTTTTCGAGCGAAATCTGCGGGTGCTGTCACCTGGAGCGCGGGGTAGCAGCCGTTGGGTGTTCGGTATGCTGACGCTGGGCCTGGCGCCTTGTTTCCTTCGGGCCGGACTGACGCTAATGTCCGATGCCTTTGGGTTGATGCTGGCGATGATCGCCCTGTTTTTCGGGCTGCGGTCGATCGAGCTGCAGCGCCCGCGCGATGTTGTCGGGTTCGCCGTATTCGCAGCCCTGGCTATTACGAGCCGGTACGCCCTGGGGTTATTGCTGGCGCTTCCCGCCCTTGCCCTGGCGCTGGAGCGTTGGCGCGAGCGGCAGCGGCTTTGGCTGATGGCAGCACTGGCAGCCGGGGTCTTGGCATTTTTGCCCTTGTGGTGGTTGTGGGCTGTTGTACCGGGGAGCCCGTTGGGACATTCGCTGCTGGCCGATTGGTCGGTCCTGAATTTTTTCAAACGGACCTTTACACAGGCCAGCGGATCGGTTTCTTACCTGCTGCCCAACCTGGCCTACCTGCTCTTCCCCCTCATGCACCCGTGGTTTTGCCTTACCCTGCCGGCATTGCTCCTGCTGGCAAAGCGCACCGACGTCCATTTGTATTCCAAACGCATCCTGGCGCTTAGCCTGGCGGTGTATTTGCTTTTCCTGGGCGGCCTGGCACACCAAAACGCGCGTTACCTGTTGCCGGCTTATGCCGTCCTGCTGCTGTTGCTCTTTCCGGCCTGGGATCGTTTTTTTGCTTATGGCCTGTATTTTTTCAAACGCCTGACCTGTTTCCTGATCGGCCTGACGCTGGCCTGTCAGCTGTTCTTCAGCGTCAGGATACTCCGGCCTGTACTGGCGCGCCACGCCTTCGAACAGGAGGTAGCCAGCCTTTTGCGGGCAGATTTGAAGCCTGGCGACCGGTTATACGCCTTCGACCTGGATATCGCCCTGCAATCGTACCTGCCGCAACTGGAGTACCATAACTTATGGGTACAGCGCTACGATTCTTTTCCGCCGGGCAGTTATTTCCTGTTCAATGCGCCGAAACTGCGCCAGCAATGGACTGGCCAGCCGCCGATGCTCAACTGGGAACACGCTGTGACGCAATACAACCTGGAGGAAATCCGGCAGCTGCCCGAAGGCTGGGTACTTTACCGCGTTGTTAAGCATAAATGACATTTCATATTTGTTCGCGAAATTCCGGGCCGGTCATCTACCTTTGCTACCATGTATCCAGACTTATCCTATCTGTTTCATGCCCTGATCGGCACCCAGCCGGACAATTGGCTCTCTGTTTTCAAAACGTTCGGTTTTTTTCTGGCCCTGGCATTTTTGGCCAGCGCGGTCACCTTTTACGTCGAATTGCGCCGCAAGGCCCGGGAAGGGTTTTTCCGGCCCGAGCGGGTGACCATCACGGAAGGCAAGCCGACTTCTCCCACGGAAATTGCCATGAACGCGCTGGTCGGCCTGATCCTCGGCGGCAAAGGCCTGTATGCCGTACAGCATTTTTCCGATTTCCGGCACGACCCCGCCTCCATCATTTTATCGGGCAAAATGCACTGGCCGGCCGCGCTGATCGGCGCACTGCTGCTCGGCGGACTGAGCTGGTATGAGGGCTGGCGCAAACGCAAGGAAAAACCCGTAAGCCGGGAAATGGACGTCTGGCCGCACGACCGGATCAGTGAACTGACCGTGTGGGCGGCCGTTGGCGGGATTGCCGGCGCCAAGTTCTTCGATGTTTTTGACAACTGGGATTCCTTTTTGCAAGACCCCGCCGGCGCCTTGTTGTCGGGTGGCGGACTGGCATTTTACGGCGGATTGGTGCTGGGATTTATCGCTGTGGTCACGTACCTCTGGCGGCATGGCATTCCCTTTTTGCATGCCGCCGATGCTGTGGCGCCGGCGCTCACTGCCGGGTACGGCGTCGGCCGGATCGGGTGCCAGTTGAGTGGCGATGGCGACTGGGGTATTGTAAACCAGGCGCCGAAACCGGATTGGCTGGGCTTTTTACCCGATTGGATGTGGGCGACCACCTACCCGCATAATGTGTTAAATACGGCGGCTACCGAACCGGTATCGAGCGTGCCGATTGAAGGGTGTACCTGGGAGTATTGCATGCAGCTGTCTATGCCGGTCTTTCCCACACCTTTTTACGAAACCATGATGATGTTGGTTGTTTTTGGCGTGCTTTGGGCCCTGCGCAAGCGTTTGCAGGCGCCTGGATTGTTGTTTTTTGCATACCTGGCGCTGATCGCTGCTGAACGTTTTCTGATTGAAAAAATCCGGGTGAATGTACACCACGACGTGATGGGCATACGTATGAGCCAAGCTGAAATCATTTCCGTACTGTTGTTATTGATCAGCCTTGCCGGTTCCATATATGTTTGGCGGCGCTACCAGGCGAACCCCGGTAAGGGCTGAATAGCACACGATGTTTATTTTTCCGGAAGGCGCCGTAACTGCTCCGATACGCCGCGTACGATCAGCCACTGGCCTGCAATGTAGGTAACCATGATGACGATGCGCGCCCCTGGAAACGGGCGCCCAAATTTGGCTGTTGCAATAAGGCAGTCCGAAAACATAAACAGCAGTGCGCCCGCCAGCAGGCTCCGGAAGATAACCGGACTTATTTTTTCCAGCATATTCACCACACTCAGGGCCATTGCCGTAATAACCATTGCATAGAGCAGTACCGGTAGCCGGATGCCGGAAGGAACGCCGGGCCACAGCCACAGGAGGAACACGGCCAAAAACACCAGAAACGGCGCTGTATAGGCCGGGTGCAAGCGCAGGTGGCCGTTTCGCAAATTGATTTCCGATAAAAATCCGCCGAGATAACACGTGTGTGTCCCTAAAAAAGCGCCCAACCCGAGCAGAAAAAACAGGCTATCGTACTTTCCCCCGGTAAACATCAGCAAAATATCGCCCAGGGTGGCAAACAACAAACCGGTTAAAAAGGTGTGCCGGAAAAATCGCCGGATACCCGGCGTCCGGCTCATGAGCCAAAGGCCCAATACCGGCATAAGCAACGGCTTGGTATACAAGATGAGCGGGCGGTAACCCAGAGCCTCCCCGGTAAGCGTCAAAACCGACAACAACAGGAAAGCGCCCAGCCATAATACGCTATTTCGTTCCATGCCGCAATATTACGCAATTTGCCTTCTTAGCTCGACTTTAGCCAAATGGAAAGGTGAAAATGCAGCTAATGACTATCCGCATGTTATACCCCAAAAGTTAAATCCCGAAACCGCCGCGTATCGGGATTTAACTTTTGGGGTATAACGTACGGATAGTCCCTCAGGGCAGATGCATCGCGGAATTTCATCAAGTATCCGGGGGCTTGCCGCCCAGTTCTTTGGTCCGGGCCGTTTCAATAACCTTTTCTCTATAGGCATCTGAGATCGCACATTTGTTCATTTTGCGGCCGACACTAATTTTTTCGGCGTAACCTTTCAATAAATTCAATCCGATGCGCCTAATCAAGGCAAAATTCTCCGCTGCGTTTCGACTCCGTTTTCTGCTGGCATCTTCTCCAAACTGTCAGTGATTCTCGCTTTGCCTTTAACCACTGATTCTTTGGGGGCTTGTCATGTTGGAAACAGCCACACAAGGCAACATTTCAGCGTAAAATTTGGCTTGTGTGGCTGTTTCCAACATGACAAGCCCCCGTTAACGCGAAGAATTGGTGCAAACCGAGAATTGCTGCCAAACTGCACATCCATTGCCCAGTGTAGTTGGTTTTCAATGGCCCAGTGTCCTCTGATTAATTGATTAAAGCGCGTAGCATCGCAATTCAAACTGCTGATATAATAACGTTTCTCCGTACTGAATTCACCACTGGCCATTACCGTTCGCTTTGCATAAACCTCTACTACCTGCCTCAATCCTGCCCATTTTCCACTCAAAGTCCAATCGGGCAACTCGTGTGCAGGTATCGTCCGGCAGATACGCTTCTCTTTCCGACCGTGTCCTTGTTCGCTTTGCTCATCGTAGCGTTCCGCGGCAAGTTCGGGTGCCAGATTATCAAAAGCCTCTGCCACGCCCAAGTACAAGCCTTCCTGATTCTCTTTTAATGCCAGGATATAATCTGCTTTTTTGCCGCTTATCTGCTCGGCAATACTCCGCTGACAGCCTATGGCATCTATCGTGATAATACAGCCTTCTATCTCTAACCAGTTCAATATCACTGGAATGGCAGCAATCTCGTTTGATTTGTTTGCCACTTTATACTGGGTAAGGCACATCTGAAATGCTCCGCACCAGGCCTCTACCAAATGTACGGCTGACTTGCCGCCCTGGGCGTGGGCTGTTTGTTGCTCTCGTTTTGTCGCGCTCGAACGCAACTTTTTGCCATCCAGGTTGATTACAACTCCGCCCGGCAAACTGATGCTCAGGGTCGCCCAACTCAAAAAGCACTTCTCAAAAGCCCGGTAATTGATCATGCCCATTACCCGGTTGATCGTGTCGTGAGCAGGTATCCCCTGTTCATATTTCAGATACTTCCGAAGCCATTCCAACTTCTCCTGGCCAAAATCTACAATTTCTTCCCATTCATTTGCGACACTGATGGCTGCCGTAACCGCCAAAAACACAATTTCATTGAGGGGGTACTTCACCCGTTGTGCTGAGCGTGGGTCTTCAAGGTCTTCAAATGATTCAAGGAGCAGATGACAACCGTTTTTTGATTCTATTATTTACCTTTGAAACTCAAAGGTACTTGTTGCGTAGGGTTTTGGGGCAGGCCAGGTTATATGGAGAAATTCAGCGATGCGTCTGCCCTACCCAGCTACCCCTCATAAAACGCCTCCACAAAGGCCTGTATCTTGCCGATCACCCGCTCCGCAACGGTTTTTCGTTCGAGCAGTTTAGGTTTGGTTTCCATAATATTCACCACGTCGTCGCGCAGGGGCGCCCGCTCGGTAAACAGGTAGTTTTTGATGATTTCCTCCAGCAGCTCGGGTTTGAGTTGTTCATCGCTGCAGAGCGCGTCGAAGGCCCTTTTTTGCTCCTGCGCCCAGAAGATTTCGAACGATTCGGGGATGTCGCCCGCATCTTCGATGAGGGGCAGGTTTTCGAGTATAAATTTCTCGATCAGTTCGCGTTTGCTGCGGAGTTGGACTTCACCTCCGAGCAGCTCGATGATGGCCTTGCGCTGTTTCTCTTTTTCGGCATGTTTGGCTTCGTGGAGTTTGCCCAGGAGTTTGAGGATGTAGGCGACATTGATTTCGTCGCGGTGGATGAGTTCGAGTTCGAAATCGACGTCGTTGAGGATGGATACTTTCCCTTTTTGGGTGGTGGTTTTGACCTTGTCGTGGATGTCGAGGTATTTGCTTTTGTAGTCCTCGAAGGTTTGTTCGTCCATGGCCACGTCGTCAAATTGGAAGTCGGAGAAGCCGGACAGGATGTTGCGCAGGCGCATGAGTTCGCGGAAAGCGGTAACGAACGCCAGTTCTTCCTCTTCGCTCGGCAGATCGTTGACGCTGTCGACGGTGGGCGTTATTTTCAGGAGTTTGTCAAGCGCCTCGTTGAATTTGCGGACATAGACCTCGTAGGGTTGCATGAGGATGACTTCGCGGGCCTCGGGATTGGAAAACAGCGCGATGGCGTCGTCGGTGGCTTTTTTGAGGTTGCGGAAGCAAACGATGTTGCCGTAGGATTTGACCTCGTTGAGGGTGCGGTTGGTGCGCGAAAAGGCCTGGATCAGGCCGTGGTGGCGCAGGTTTTTGTCGACGTAGAGGGTGTTGACTTTTTTGGCGTCGAAACCGGTGAGGAACATATTGACCACGAGGAGGATGTCGACGCGGTCGGAATCCTGGAAGGCGTCTTTTTCGCGCTCTTTGATGCGCTTGGCGATGTCCCTGTAATAGTTGTAAAAACTGTGGCTGTCTTTGGTGGAATGTTTGACGTTGTAGAGCGCATTGTAGTCGGCGATGCACTCTTCCAGTTTGTCGCGGGAGTGTTGATTGATAGGGGTGTCGGTGTTGATGTCGAAATCGGGATCGCCGATGAGGCCGTCAGCGTCCTTGTCGTCTTCGTTGGCGGTGTAGGTGAAGATGGAAACTACGCGCAAATCGTGCCGGCCGGCTTGCTTTTGAGCCTTGAAAATATCGTAGTACCGGATCAGGGTTTCGACGCTGCTGACGCAGAAAATGGCGGTAAAATCCAGTTGGTAGGTTTTGCGCCGGTGGTGGTGAATGATGTAATCGACGATTTTTTCCAGCCGTTGGGGGGAGTCGAGTAGTTCGCGGGTGTCGATGTCTTCGACCGCGATATCCAGGTCGTATTCGGAGCCGTCTTTTTGGCGGTATCGGCCGACATACTCGATGGAAAAACGCAGGACGTTCTCGTCTTTGATGGCATTGGTGATGACGTATTTGTGCAGGCACTCGTCGAAGAGTTCTTTGGTGGTGCGCTTGCCGAATTTGTTGCCCACGGCATTATCCACAAAAATGGGCGTACCGGTGAAGCCAAACATCTGGCAGTTTTCAAAAAAGGCTTTGATACGTTTGTGGGTATCGCCGAATTGGCTGCGGTGGCACTCGTCGAAGATGAAAACGACGCGCTTGTCGCGCAGTTGCTCCATACGGGCCAGGTAGGCGGGTTTGCTGATAGCGGTGTTGAGTTTCTGGATGGTGGTGACGATCAGCCGGGTGTCGTCGGAAAATTGACGGACCAGTGCGTTGGTGTTGCTGGTGCCGTCGACGCTGCCCTCGGAGAAGTGGTTGAATTCGCGGGTTGTTTGGTAGTCGAGGTCGTTGCGGTCGACCACGAACACGACTTTGTGCACCTGGGGCAAGTGCATGAGTACCTGGGCGGCCTTGAACGAGGTGAGCGTTTTGCCGGAACCGGTGGTATGCCAGATGTAACCGTTGTGGACGCTGTTTTGCACCCGGTCGATAATGGCTTCGGCGGCGAAATACTGGTAGGGCCGGAGCGCCATCAGGATTTTATCGGACTCGTGCAGGACGGTGTACTTGCAGATCATTTTGGAGACGTGGCATTTCTCCAGAAAGACTTCGGTGAAGGCTTCGAGCCGGGTGATGGGGCGATTGTCGCGGTCGGTCCAATAGAAGGTTTGTTTGAACGGCTGGCGGCGGTTGTTGGCGTAGTACCTGGTGTTGACGCCGTTGGAGATGACAAAAATCTGGACGTACTGGAACAGCCCTTGCGAAGCCCCGAAGGAATGCCGCTGGTAGCGGTTGACCTGGTTGAACGCTTCTTTGAGTTCGAGCCCGCGGCGTTTGAGTTCGATTTGGACGAGCGGCAGGCCGTTGATAAGCAGGGTAACGTCGTAGCGGTTTTTGTAGCGGCCCTCCATGCTGACCTGCCGGGTGACCTGGTACTGATTTTGGCACCAGTGTTCGGAGTTGAGAAATTCGAGGTAGAGGCTTTGGCCGTTGTCGCGGGTGATCTGGACGCGGTCGCGCAGGATTTTGGCGCGGTCGAATACGTTGCCTTTGTTGAGGTGGTTGATCGCTTTGGCAAATTCGCCGGCGGTGAGCGTGACGCCGTTGTGCTTCTCGAGTTGGGCTTTGAGGTTGGCCAGCAGGGCGGCTTCGTCGCGGATTGGCACGAATTCGTAGCCCAGGCTTTCGAGTTGCCTGATCAGGTTATCTTCAAGAAGTTGCTCCGGCTGGGTGCTCATGGCATTATATTGATATTGTCGGGGCGCTGCCCCTCCACACATGACATGCTCGTAGGGTTACAAATATTATCGGGGCGCTGCCCTCCGGTTTTAGATGGGGGCGCCGCCCCTCTACACATGACACGTCAAAGGCTACAAATATTTGGGGGCGCTGCCCCTCTACACATGACACGCTCGTAGGGTTACAAATATTATCAGGGCGCTGCCCCTCCACACGTGACATGCTCGTAGGGTTACAAATATTGTCGGGGCGCTGCCCCTCCGGTTTTTAGGGGCGCAATGGCTACAAATATTTGGGGGCGCTGCCCCTCTACACA
>JADJYG010000015.1 GCA_016719895.1 Saprospirales bacterium
AACCTGTTCACCTTGCGTAATGCTATTTGTGCTCACAAAAGCACAACGGATATTTGAATCTTGAATAAGTTGCGCTGCTTTAATGTACCAGGCGGTAACGTAATCAAGAATACCAGTACCGGAAACACCGGCAAAAACCTTTTCCATATCGGCTTTTTGTTCGGCTCCCTGTTCTTTTTTCCCAATAAACGGCGGGTTCCCCAAAATATAACTCAACTGCTCTTTTGGTACGACCTCCGACCAATCCACCCGCAAGGCGTTACCGTGTACAATTCTGGCCGCTTTGGTCAGGGGTAGCCGAACGAAATACTGCCCGAATTCCTCCGAAACTTTCATGTTCATTTGGTGATCCATCAACCACATGGCCACCTCTGCCACCCGTGCCGGGAATTCGTCGTATTCGATTCCGGCGAATTGATCCACGTCAACCCGGATAATTTCCCGGACATCCAAAACGCCTTGCCCGCCTTTGTTCAGTTCGCGCAGGATCAGAAATTCCAGTTCGCGCAATTCCCGGTAAGAAATGATCAGGAAGTTTCCGCAACCGCAAGCCGGGTCGAGAAAGTGCAGGGTTGAAATTTTGCGGTGCAGTTCGTTCAGCCGGTTCCGGTTGCCTTTGGCCTTTTCAAATTCGGCGTACAGGTCATCCAGGAACAGCGGCTTTATCACTTTCTGAATGTTCTTTTCCGACGTGTAGTGCGCGCCCAGGTTGCGCCGCTCTTTGGGGTTCATTACGGCCTGAAACATCGAACCGAATATAGCCGGGGAAATCCTGCCCCAATCCAGGCCGCAAGCCTCCAACAGCATTTCCCGCATTTGGCTATCGAACGCCGCCGGCCTCAACGTTTCCTCAAACAGTTTGCCGTTCACATACGGAAAAGCCGAAAGGCTTTCGTCGAGGTTGGTAAGGCGTTGTTCCGGGGGCGTGTTCAGCGTGTCAAAGATCAACGACAGGTGCGCGGCAAGGTCGCTGCCGTCGGGCTTGGTGTGCAGGTCGAGGTATTGCCAGAACGTACCCTTTTCAAAAATACCGGTGTCATCGGCAAACAGGGCGAAAAGCAGCCGCACCAAATACAGTTCCAGGGCGTGACCGGTGTAACCGATTTCCTCCAACCGGTCGTGCAGGCGTCCCATCAATTCGGCGGCTTTGATGTTTACCGGGTCTTCCTCTTTGTAGGTGCGTTTTTCGTACCCGGCAATGAAGCCGAACAAATGCACCTGATTAGGGAAGTCGCGTAACTCAAAATCGTTTTGCGCGCCCGTGTCGAGGTCGTACAGCCGGAACCGCTGGAAATCGGAAACAAGTATGTATTTGGGTAGTTCGTGTTCTTTCAGGCCGGGGAAATAGTCTTTGGCCTGTTGTGCGGCTTTGTCCAGGTCTTTGCCCCTCGATTTGTGTTCGACCAGGATGTTACCTTTCCAAAGCAGATCAATAAAGCCCTGTTTGCCGTCGCTTTTTTTGACGGGCGTTTCAAATGTCGCAACCCGCCGCCGGTGAATTCCGAACACGTCGAAAAATTCACCCCAAAACGATTTGGCTTCGGCGTCTTCGCTGCTTTCGTGTTCCCATTCTTTTGAAAAGGCGATAGCGCGGGATTTGATTTCATTCCAACTTAGGGGCATGGGTGCGGCGTCTTTTTGCAGTTTTGAGTTATGCAAATGTATTTGGTTTCTGCTTTAAAGAAGTTTTTTACATTGCTTCCCCGTGACCGGGCAGCGGAAAAACCAAACAAGTCCTTTGCCCAGGTTTGAGGGGGCGGAAACGAGCGCTGTCTTGTAATTTTATTGCTTCCCGTCGCAGGTGTAGTTAAATTGAGGATTCCTTTTCAATCAACACTTTTAACCGTCTTTCTTTTTGCCAGTGTCCAATTTTTTCAAATCCGCTTCCAGTTCTTTCAGACTTTCCACCCGTTCCAAAGTCCGCTGCCCGGCCTTAAATTTTTCATACTGACTTTCCGCCATTTCATCGGCTAGCGCCTTGGTGATACGCCCGGCATGTTCTAAGACTTCCCGCTCGTTAATGGTCAGAATATCTTTCAGGCGCTTTATCCAATCTTTCATATACATGGGTCTGCGCTGTTGGGCTTGCGCCTCTGCAAAGGCAAGGTATTGTTCGACCAACAGGTTCAGGGCGGTTATTTCGTCTTCGTTCAGGTAGTTTTTAGCCGTTGTCACGTCACCTTTCCGAACCTTCGCGCCTGCCCAGGTTGTCAAACCCACGTTCGGTTTTTCGGCGTTGGCGCGTCCGGCAATGATTTCGGCCGCCGTTTGTTTGCTTACGGCCCAGAGCAGTTTGTTTTGTACGATTTTGAAAAATTCCAGGGTGGATTCGGTATTCGGGTCGTAGTCTATGCTTGTGGCATAAATGTCTTTGACCTTTTGGTAAAACACCTTTTCGGAGCTACGAATGTCCCGGATACGGGCCAACAGTTCGTCAAAGTAGTTCATTTGGCCAGCGCGTTTCAGACGTTCATCATCGAGGGTAAAGCCTTTAATTATGTATTCGCGTAGCCGCTGCGTTGCCCAAATGCGGAATTGTGTACCGCGAAGGGAGTTTACCCGATAGCCGACGGAAATAATCATATCGAGGTTATAGTAATCAACCAGGTACGTTTTCCCATCGGCGGCAGTTGTTGCATTTTTTGCAACAACTGCCGCCGGGCTTAACTCCCCTTCCTCAAAAACATTTTTGATATGCCGGGAAATAACCGACTTGTCGCGCTGGAATAATTCGGCCAATTGATTCAGCGTAAGCCAAACCGTTTCGCCCTCCATGCGCACTTCCACTTTGGTTTGCCCGTCTTCCGATTGGTAAAGGATGATTTCGCTGTCCATAAGGCTATATTTTTAGTCGTTGACGCTTTCCGTTTCTTTTTTAAACCCGATACGCGGGCGGTTTTGCCAGTCGTCAACCCGCGGGTTTTCGGTTTGCAGCGCTGCGATTTCATCGGCGCGGGCCTGATTTTCTTCGCCAAGCCACCGGAGCACTTCATGCACATCGGCGAATTCCCGCTCGAACCTGGTTTCCAGTTCGGCGATTTTCTGTGCCAGTTCGGCGTAGGTGAGGGCAAACCGGCGGAATTCGACAAAAGCGCGCATGATGGCGATGTTGACCTGGATGGCCTTTTCGCTGCGCAAAACGCTGGAGAGCATGGCGACGCCTTGTTCGGTGAAGGCGAAAGGTAGTTTGCGGGTGCCTCCCCAACTTGATATCACAATTTGTGATATCAAGTTGTTCCATTCGTTTTGCGAAAGTTGAAACATAAAATCCTCCGGAAAGCGGTGCAGATTTCGTTTTACAGCCTGGTTAAGCGCGCGGGTTTCCACTTCATAAAGCGCTGCCAAATCAAAATCAAGCATCACCTTCTGTCCCCGAACCTCGTATATTTTTTGCCGGATCAGTTGTAATTCCATTTCGCACAGCATATTTTTTAATAAAAGACCGGTGAAATGTATTGAAACTTTTTGTTTTATTTGGTTGAAGGCCCAACTCTAGATATATTTTTTTTAATTTCAAGAGTGAAATTACCCGCTCGCGGCGCGCGTCTGGAAGCCCTTATTTCCACACGTGTCTTTATCTTTGAAACAGGTTAGCGCAGGTATTCGTCTCCGCTAAACAAAAGGTTATACCTGACGGACAACGGTATCGCGGCCGACCAGATAACATATAAAAGGCTGCGGAAAATCCCAGCCGCGCATCAGAGCTGTCTCCAAAGAAACCGACGCGGCGAACCAGCGGGTGGAGGTGAAGGCGCCGAAGAAATAGGTTACTTTCCAATACAAAACTTACCGAAAATATTCCCCAACAAATCCTCCACGCCAATCTCCCCGGTGATCTCGCCCAGGAAGTTTAGTGCCCGCCGGATGTCCAGCGCGATAAAATCGCCCGTAACGCCTGATTCCAGGGCGGTAGTTACATCGTCGAGGGCCGAGGCGGCGCGTTGCAGGGCGTCGTAGTGGCGGGCGTTGGTCACGATGGTGTGGTCCAGTTCCACCTCCCCGCCCAGGGCGATTTCAAACAGTTTTTCCTTCAGGTACTCGATGTTTTGTTCGGTTTTGGCGGAGATGGGTATTAATGAGGAATGTGGAACGCTGAACGCTGAATGCGCGGGAAGCGGGCCGCCTTCCAGGAGGTACGGAGGAATATCCGGGCTGGTGGGGTCAAGCAGCCATTCGGTTTTGAAATAGGGGTTCATATCCATTTTATTGCACACGACGATGAGCCCCCCCCGCCCCCCCAGGCTTGCCAGATCCGCATACACCTCCGCCAGCGTCATGGCCGCCACGTCCCACACGTATACCAGGATCGATGCCTGTTGTATTTTCTCCATCGTGCGCTGCACCCCCAGCGCCTCGATCTGGTCCTGCGCCTCACGGATGCCGGCCGTGTCGACCAGACGAAACTGCAGGCCCCGGATGTTCAGCACTTCCTCGATCGTGTCGCGCGTGGTGCCGGCGATTTCACTCACGATGGCGCGCTCTTCGTGGAGCAGGGCGTTGAGCAGGGTGCTCTTTCCTGCGTTAGGCCGGCCGGCGATGACGGTGGCTATACCGGTTTTCAGGGCATTGCCCAGGGCGAATGACTGTAGCAACGGACGGATATAGCCCTGAATTTTTTCCACCAGCGCCTTCATCTGAATCCGGTCGGCAAACTCCACGTCCTCTTCCGAAAAATCGAGCTCCAACTCCACCAGACTGGCAAAGTGGATGAGCTCCTCGCGCAGGCGGGCGATCTCGGTTTTGAAACCGCCGCGCAACTGGCGCAAGGCCACCGCATGGGCGGCCTCGCCCTGGCTGGCCACCAGGTCGGCCACGGCTTCGGCCTGGCTGAGGTCCATTTTTCCGTTGAGAAAAGCGCGCAGCGTAAACTCGCCGGGCTGGGCCATGCGGGCGCCGCGGCGCAGGAGCAGTTGCAGCACTTCCTGCTGGATGTAGGCCGAGCCGTGCACGGATATTTCCACCAGGTCTTCGCCGGTGTATGTCGCGGGCGCCCGAAAAACGGTGACGAGCGCCTCATCGAGCGCGCGGCCCTGTTCGTCTTCGATACGGCCGAAATGCGCCGTGTGCGAGGGCTGGTTTTCGAGGCGTTTGCCGCGAAAAATGCCGTCGGCAATGATCAGGGCTCTCGGACCGGAGAGGCGCAGCACCGCGATAGCGCCCGTGCCCGGCGGTGTGGCCAGGGCGGCGATGGTATCGGAAAGATCGGGAATGACCATGATAACGTTTGATGCCCGAAGTTCAGGATTTATCCGCCAATTCCAGCCAGCGCATTTCTTTTTCGTCGAGGGTATTTTGCAGCTGGCCCAGTTCGGCCGACAGGCGGGTGGCTTCGCCGGCGCCGAGGTCGGCGGCATTGAAGCGGTCCATAATTTCGGCTTTGCGGCGTTCGAGTTGGGCGATATCTTTTTCCAGCCGTTTCATTTCGTTGCGTTCCGTGCCGGAAAGCCCGTTGGCAGGAGCCGCCGGCCGGGGTGCGGCGGCGGTTTCTGTGGCTGGCAGCGCGGTGGGTTTGCTGCGCTGCAGCGCCCGGTACTCCGCATAGGTGCCGTTGAAATCCTGGACCCTGCCGTTGCCTTCAAACACAAACAAGTGGTCGACAAGGCGGTCCATGAAATAGCGGTCGTGGGTGACGATGACCACACAGCCCGGAAAGTCTTCCAGAAAATCTTCGAGTACCTGCAGGGTGAGCACGTCGAGGTCGTTGGTGGGCTCGTCGAGAATGAGGAAGTTGGGGTTGCGCATCAGCACGGTGAGCAGGTAGAGGCGCCGCCGCTCGCCACCGGAAAGCTGGCTGACATACACCTGTTGCTGCGGCCGGCTGAACAGGAAACGCTCGAGCAGCTGGGCGGCCGTCAGTTCTTTTCCTTTCTCCAGCGGGATCACGTCGGCGATGTCGCGCACGGCGTCGATCACGCGTTTGTCCTGGTTCAGCTGAATACCTTCCTGGCGGTAAAAGCCGAAAATAATCGTGTCGCCCACCACTACCTTCCCGGTGTCGGGGGGCAGGCCTTGGGTGATGATTTGCAGAAAGGTGGATTTTCCGGCGCCGTTGGGGCCTACGATACCCACGCGTTCCTTGCGTTTGAATTTGTAGGAAAAGTTCTCGATCAGCACCCGCTCGCCGTAGCGCTTGCTGATGTTGTGGCATTCCACAATCTTGCTGCCCATCCAGTTTTCCTTGATCTGAAGGGTCATTTCCTCTTTTTTTACCCGCAGGGCGTCGTTGGTTTCCCGGCGGTCGAAGTAGGCATCCACGCGGGCTTTGGCTTTGGTGGTGCGGGCTGCCGGGCTGCGGCGCACCCAGTCGAGTTCGCGCTTGAGGAGTTTGTTCTGGCGCTCGTAGGTAGTGCTGGCCACTTCCTCGCGCTGGGCTTTTTTCTCGAGATAGTCGGAATAATTGCCCTTGTACCGGTAGAGCTGGCCGCCCTCGAGTTCGATGATGCTGTCGCACACGTTTTCGAGAAAATAGCGGTCGTGCGTCACCATAAACAGCGTAATGCCGGGCTGCTGGAGGTATTCTTCGAGCCACTCGATCATGTCCACATCCAGGTGGTTGGTGGGCTCGTCGAGGATGAGGAAATCCGGCTCGTCGAGCAGTACTTTCACCAGGGCCAGGCGTTTTTGCTGGCCGCCGGAAAGCGTGCCTACCTTTTGCTCGAGGTTGTGCATTCCGAAGCGGAAGAGCAGTTCCTTCACTTTCGACTCGAACGACCAGGCCTGGTGTTCTTCCATGGCGGTGATGGCTTCCTGTAGTTCGGTAGCATCTTCGGGGTGTGCCAGGGCGTGTTCGTAGCGTCGTACGAGCCGTACAAGCGGATTACTGTCGTCAAGCACGGCGCCCAGCACGTCGATATCGGGGTGGAATTCGGGCTCCTGGTCGAGCCAGCCGATGCGGATATCCTTGCGCAGGGTGATCCTGGCGTTTTCGCCCTCCGAGCCTTCGCGCCCGGCAATCACCCGCATAAGCGTGGTTTTGCCGGTGCCGTTTTTTGCGATCAGGCCTATTTTTTGCCCCTTGTCGATATGCAGGCTGATATTGCGAAAGAGCACTTTTTCGCCGTACGACTTGGTGACGTTTTCGAGTGTGAGGAAGTTCATGTACGAATAGTGGGGCGAATTTTCGAATTGAAAATTCGCCCCACAAAGGTGCAACCTTACCACCGCATTTGAGCACCTTGAACACAAAAACAACCCGCCTGCTTGTATGACAAAAATTGCCTTTTTTGCAGCGCTCCTGCTCTCCTCCGTGTCCCCCTTGTCCGCACAAATCACCGTTTCCGGCAAAATTACCGGCGAAAAAGACCAACCTGTAGCCTTTGCCAGCGTCGCCCTGATCACCGCCCGCGACTCGCAGCTCGTCAAAGGCGCACTCAGCGATGACGCCGGGGCGTTTACCATCGCCGGCGTTCAGCCCGGCGAATACCGCCTGATGACGACTATGCTGAGTTTTGAAACAAAATATTCCGAATCATTCGCCATTACGCCAGAAAGCAAAAACGTGACGGCCGATATGACCCTGCAGCCTGCCGCGAACCTGCTCGATGAGGCGGTGGTAGTAGCCAAACGGCCGCTCTTCGAACAAAAAGCCGACCGCCTGGTGATGAACGTCGCCAATAGCCCGGTGGCCAGCGGCGGCACAGCGCTTGAAATGCTGAAAAAAATGCCCGGCGTGCTGGTTATTCAAGAACGTGTGACGCTGGCCGGCAACAGCAATGTACAAATCTGGATCGACGGGAAAGCCTCCCAATATACCGACATGAACGCCGTACTGCGCGATATGCCCGGCGATCAGATCGACCGCATCGAACTCATCACTCAGCCCGGCGCCCGCTACGACGCTACCGGCGGCGCCATTATCAATATCGTGCTCAAACGCAACGCCAACCTGGGCTTCACCGGCACCGCTGCGCTCACGCTTGGTGGCAGTGCGTTCGACCAATCGGGCGCCGACGCCGACGACCGCTACTACCGCCGGTTAAACCCCTCCCTGTCGGCCAACTACCGCAACGGCCACTGGAATCTGTTCGGCTCCTACAGCTATTTTAACCGGACCTCCTTCAGCGTCATCGATGTGGAGCGCCTGATCGGCCAGGAAGTATATAAGCAGGTTAACTACTCCCCCAATCATGTCCGGGGACATAATTTCCGCCTGGGAGCCGATTTTTTTGCCACGAAAAAAACAACGGTCGGCCTGCTCCTGCGCGGCTTTGCGCGCAAGGGTGAAATCCGCGCCGATAATTTAACCCGGGTGTTCGGTCAGGGTCAGACCCAACAAACGGCTGCTTTTACCACCCTGAACAATACCGATTCCGAACGTTCCAACTTGTTCGGGAATGTCAATGTGCGACATGAGTTCAACAAAGAAAGTGGCCATGCACTCAATTTCGACTTTGACTATAGCCGTTACGCAATCGACAATATCAGTTACCTGACCATTATCCAGGATACGCCGGGAAGCCCGGAATCGAATTCGGATCAAATACTGGATCAACCGATCCAACTGTACGTCGGCCAACTGGACTATACCCTGCCGGTTGATTCCACCTTTAAGATCGAAACAGGCGCTAAATCGAGCTTTGCCAGCATCGACAATGACTTGAAATTCCTGCGCGGAACGGTGATCGATACCGCCCAGTCGAACGACTTTTTATACCACGAAAATATCAATGCAGGATACGTAAGCCTGTCGAAAAAAATGGGCCGTTTCGATTTCAACGCCGGCCTGCGCGTCGAACAAACCGCCGTACGCGGCGAAACTGCCGGCGAGCAAGTGCTGGATCGCAACTACCTGCAATGGTTTCCCAGCGCCAGCGCGCTGTATCATTTCAATGAACACTTCGGGCTTCAGGGCGCGTACAGTCGCCGGGTGAGCCGCCCGGGCTTTCAGCAGCAAAACCCGTTTGCCTTTTTTATCGATTCGCTCACCTACACGCAGGGCAACCCCCAGCTGCGCCCCGAGGTCAGCGACAACGCCCAAATCACCCTGAGCTACGACAACCAGCCGTTTATCCGGATTTCCTACGCCAAAACCGACGACGTCATCATCGAAAACGCCCCACGCCTGGAAGGCACCCGCACCTTCACAACAGCCGCCAATCTGGCCCAGTACGAACGCTGGACCTTCGAACTGAATTTTCCCATCAAATTTGGCAAAATTATCGACGGTTTCGGCGGCAATCAATTCATCCGGAATGCTTACGATGCCGAATACCTGGATATCCGGTACAACCGCAGCAAGTGGAACTGGCTGGCATATACCCAGATCAATGTAGCGCTGCCGGCCGGATTCAAGATGGAAATCAATGGCTGGTACATGACCAATTTCCTCGAAGAATTCTTCGATATCCGCTCTATGGGCGGGCTCGACCTGGGAGTGTCCAAAACCTTCTGGAAAGATCGCGGACGGCTGTCGCTGTCGTTCAATGATGTGTTGTACACCGAGCGGTCCAGGTTGCGGGTAGACTATGCCGATGTTATCGTCGACTTTTCCGAACGCGAGGACTCGCGGAATATGCGCCTTACGTTCAGCTACCGCTTCGGCAACACCGAACTGAAAAACGCCCGGCGGCGCAGCACGGGCTCGGAAGATGAATCTTCCCGCGTAAAGGTGGAGTAGCAACGGGTTTCAAATATAACTACATTTCCAATGGCGGATGTTTTTGATATACGACTGGGCTGGTTGTGGTGAGCGGACAGTGCTGACAGGATACTTGGGAATAAATCCAAAAATTCGCCTACTTTTGGGCAGGTGAAGTAGACATTCACCCCGCAGGAAACATTGGAGAACAAGCTGACCTACTTTCACTTTTACATTGGCAATAAAGCAGTAAAACTGAGCGTCGCCCGCCCGGATGGGACGGTGCTGGAAGAGGCCGTGTCGCCGCTGAACTTCGAAGGCAACCTTTTCAGTGCGCTCAATGTACTACAACGGCTGATGTCGGGCAGCGGCGGCCGCAGCGGCTATCACCCCGATCGCGAGTTTATCCGCAAAATCGGCGGTATCCAGGCCTCCCTGCTCAACCTGACGGCTGCTGACCCCGCAGCCCCCGTGGAGGTGCAGGTGTTGTTTTCCAAACATTGGACGGCACTGCAGGGCGAAGCCGGCAACCGGGCGTGTTTTACGTTCGATTTTTCGCAGGACGACTCCTATGTTGACCTGGCCGAGCTGCCTTGGGAATTCCTGTCGCTGCAAGGCGCCGAATTGGCCGTCAATAGTAACCTGGCCTGCGATTTTATCCGAAAAATTCCGGTGCAAAACCCCGCAGCAGTTCCTGCGCCACTGAGCAAAAAAGAACCGCTGCAGCTCTTGTTGATCATCAGCGAGCCCGACTCCGATGCCTTCCGGCGCGCTGAAAAACCACTGGTGGCCTATCGCGAATCGTACGTGTACCGATTGTTACGTGTGTACGAAAATATGGTTGCGGAGCAGCATGTTCGGCTGCGGGTATTGTACCAACCCCGGCAAGCCGAAGTCCAGCAGGCGCAATTGCAGCGCAAGGCGGTGGAGTTTGGAGCGTTTTGGAATGGTTTCAAAAGAACATGGTGGAGCCGGATTCCAACCCCATTCGAAGCACTGACAGCAGCGATTTCCAGCCGCACGTGATCCACTTTTTCGGCCACGTGACCACCGATGAACGCGACGACGAGGTAGTCGGCTGCATCAATGATGAAAACAACCTGTTGTTTGCCCCGTTCCAGTCTTTCGCTGCCTGTATAGCCGCGGCGTTGCCCCGCCTGTTGATCCTGCAGGCTCCGGAAGGGGTGCAACTACACCGCAGCAAAATTTCCAAAAACGGGTTGCTGGCCGAATTGGCCCAAAAACGGCTCCCTTATATCCTCAGTTTTCAGCATCCGCTCAGCGAGCAGGGCGGCCTGACCTTTCTGCGCGAATTGTACCGATCCCTGTTCGACCACCAAAGCGTACCGGAAGCCGTGAGCAGCGGCCGCGGCCGCCTGAACCGGGAAGCAGCGGGCAACGCCGATGCCAACGCCTTCGGAAGCCCGGCGCTCTACACCGCACTGCCCCATCCGGGCCCGCTCCACTTCCGGCTCATATCCGGACAAGACGCCGGCGAAGCTCCCGGAGCGGAAGTACAAGTAGATAAAATGACCCTGGCGCAAAAAATCGATTGGTACGGCAGGGAGATCCGCCGCCTGGTTGAAAACAGCGAACTGGAGATGGCGCTGGATAAATGCCGCGAAATAATCCTGATCGCCGTCCGCTCGCCCGATACCGATCAGCCCCGCGCCCAGGGTTACCAAAATCAGCTCAGCCTCCTGATCAACCGCTTCAACGACGTAAAGAAATCATTTGATAAAGGCGACATCGATTACAAGGAACGCTCGCGGCAGTACCTCAGTATTGGCAATAACCTGCTGGAATATTTCCTGCCCTCCGGGTTGCCCGGGATTACCACAAAAGTATCCGACGCAAAAAAAATACAAGTAACGCCGCCGAAAGCCAACGTAAAAACGGAAGACAACCTCGATCCGGTCCGCTAAACTATAACCAAAACCAATCCTGAAACCCATAACCGGCCAACACGATATGTACCTGTTTTCTTTTGACCCGATCATCGCCGAAGCATACCGCCGCGCCGCACTGGACGGCCTCGATATGTGTGCTTTTGCCGGACAGATGGACCGGGTCAAAAAGACCATACAAACAGCATCCGATTTTTACAAACAATGGGAGCGCCTCGATGACCTCATCGGCGAAACGGTCTGGTTGGCCAACGACCCCACACCTATTCAGCTGGTTCGGCAGGTATTGGTTAGCCAATTGGACGAGCGGCTGGCCGATACCGTGCTGGCGCCCGATGCCGAACACTGGCAGCGCTGGCGTACGGCATTTTCCGATGCCGTTTTCCACTGGCGCCCCGAAGCCATGCGGGCCTTGTGCACTGCCCCTGTGCTGGAGAAAAAATTTGGCAAAAGACTGGAGCCTTTCCGGCAGTTTTTCCACTGGTTTTGCGACCGCCGTTGGGTGGAAACCCAGGCCGTATTTGAAGACCTTGCCAACGATACAACCCTGCCCGGCGAACAACGCGGCTACTTCAACTATGTGTGCGGCCAGATCGACCTGTACTTTCACTACCGGTATGCTCAGGCGAAAACCCTGTTTGAGACGGCCCAAGCCCAGCTCTCCGGCAAACCCCTGGCCCTGCACGGCCTTGTAGAGTATTACCTGAAAGGCCCGGACAAGGATAAAAATCCCGAACGCGCCCGGGCACTCGTGGACGAAGCCCTGTTGCTGGACCCCAACGATTCCACCACGCTTATTTTAAAAGGCGATGTGCTGGCGGAAAAAGGCGATTTGGCAGAAGCCGAAAACCAGTATCGCCTGGCCAGTCGCAAACGCCCGGGTCAAACCCTGTGCTATACCCGCCTCATCGATTTATTCGGAAAACCCGAATGGTTTGAGAAAAAAGAACCCGAACTGGCGGGGTTGCTGGACATCGTCGGCCGGCTCGAGCCCGTAACCGGCTATTTGACCTGGTCAGATATCGCAACTATTTACCAGCAGGCGCCGGGCAAGGCGTTTTTGGAAAAAGCAGAAACCTTTCACCGGGAAGCCATTCAACGATACCCCCAAGGCATCACGGCCGCGCTTAACCTCGGGTATTTTTTCCTGGATTATGCCGGCAAACCCGAAGAAGCCGAGGCGATTTTCAAGGAAGTCGTTCAGCGGGCGCCCGATGCCCGGGAAGCTTACCTCGCCCTGGCGCGTTTGCACGAAACCCGCGAACAATGGGAGGCGATGATACCGCTCTACGAAAAAGTGCAGCAAATCATCCCCAGTTGGGACCGGTACATGCTAACCGGTATCAGCCGCTGCCTGCGCCAGATGAACCGCCTGGAAGAAGCCGAAAAACTGCTGTTGCAAGCCTGGGCGCTCGATGAATACGACGACTCAGGCGCTTTGAACGAATTGTACGAACTAACGCAAAATCTGTACAAAGGCCCCGGTCAGCCGCAACCCGACCACGCCGTGCAACTCCTGGAAAACGCCGCACAACAGCGCAGCAGTACCCCGGCGAACGCCGCCGGCCTGGCCAACCGCCAGGGGCATGCGCTTTTTTATTTCGAACGCTATGCAGAAGCGTTGCCTTATTACCAGAAAGCAGCTGCGTTGATGCCCAACGAACCGGTTTATTTCACCAACCAGTTCGATTGCCTGGAAAATATGTACCGGCAATCCTTCGATGCAGTACATTTTGAAAAAGCCCTGGAAGCCCTCAACCGGGCCGCACAACTTGCTCCGCAAGACGCCTCCATCCCCAAATTGCAGCGCCGCCTGGCGATGCTCCGCTACAACCCCCAGCTGGCCAATTTGCCGCTGTTGTATCACGTACACGTAGAAGTGGGCCCGCCACTGGTGAGCCAGATTACACAAGACTATGCGACGCTCTTGCCGGAAATGAACGCCCTGACAGATGCCTTGCGCGCGCGTATGCGCCAACGTTTTGCGATAAACCTGCCCGGATTGCGCTACCGCGATATCCAGGACGGCGACGGCGCCTATCAGTTTCGCCTGTATGAAACGCCTGTGGTGTACGATCACCTCCCGGCACCCGAAAACCAGCCGTTCCAAATGGCGGCGGTATTGGACGAGCTGGAATTTTTTATTTCGAACTACTGCCTCGATCTGTTTGTCAATTACTGGGATGTGGACAACGAGGTACCCTTGCTTCCCAATGCCGAACTGGTACATTTCACCCGGGTAGTGATGGCCTTGCTGGCCGAACAGGTTCCCTTGCCGCCGTTGCCGGAATTACACCAATATTACCGCCAGATAGACGGCGCGCGCCGGCCGGTAGCCGTAGCCGTGGAACAATTGCGCCTGCAGGACGCGCTGCGCGCCGGTTTGCCCGGTGTGCAAGCCGGATACCTCTATATACGCCTGAGTGAAGAGCAGGAGCGGTTGCTGGAAGCCAGCCTGGTCGGGGCGGGCGATACCCGCGCGCTGGCCCTGGCGGCGCCCTATGCCGACCGGTTTGTGGAAGCCGTTTCCAGGGTGGCCTTGGAAAAGGAAGAGACGCCGGTGGCCTTGGTTACCAACCGGGAAACGCTGCGCCCATTCCTGCGAAGTATCTTGGCAGCCCACCCCAGGTGCCGGTATTGAAGGCCAGTGAACTACCTGATGGCGCTGCCCAACGGTTTCTAAAAACATTGGCTGTGGAAAAGCAGGAGGAAATGCCCAAACCGGCGGATACGAAAGGTAAAACGCCCCAATCCTGACACCTATGCCCACACCCTTTGACATAACAATCGACTTGTTTCTGCTGCCGGAAGCCCCGGCCCCCGACCGGCTCGCGCTTCAGGCGGAAGTTGAGCGCGGCGTTGTGCAGTTATGGACTTCCATGGGGCTCCCGGCCACTCCGGTGGTGTCGATGCGCTGGAGTGATGTGCCTGCCGGGATGTTCGATTTTTCGCTTTGGCTTGGCGGGCAATGGACGCCAGTACCCGTAGTGTACCGGTCGCAGGCGCCGGCGCCGCTCGGTTTGCGTATCCTGCGCGCTATCTTCGACCAGCGCGCCCACCTGATCACCGACGAACAACTCCGGCTCCTGCGCCGTCAATGCCAGGGCCAGGGCAAAATCGCCCCAGCCTGGAGCAGCGCCCCACTGGCAATCTGGCGCGATATGGCCATTTTGTTGTTGCAAAACGGATTCAGCCTCAACCGCCTCAGCGCCTGTTTCGAACACTGGAACCCAGAAAGAAGCGCCGGGCAGGCCTTTGAGCGCCTGATTGAAAATCCCCAAACCCTCGCGCTGACCCTCACCGTCCACCCCGATCTGGCAAAAGCCCATACGGAGGCCAATCCTGGTTGGGAATCGTCGTTTTCATCATTTTACCAGGATATTTACCAGGAGCTGGGCATTTTACTGCCTGAAGTACAGTTGGAAACATCGGATAAACTGCCGTACGAACAATTCCAACTATACCTCAACGACCTCTGGATGCCGGTTCTGCCCGGTCTGAAACCCGGCCAGGCCCGGTATGAAGAAAGTCCGGCAGCCGGCAGCGGCAGCGTGTTCATGCCGGTAAGTGGGCGGTACTACACTGCGACACCCGCCGCGGACCATGCCGGTACGGGTCCCTGGACGTGCGTGATCGAATGGGTGTATTACTGGGTGACCAACTGCGCCGGCTGGTTTGTAAATACCGGCATCGTGGATGCCCGCATGGATGTACTCGAAGAAACGAATCGCGCGCTGATTGTCATGATCCGGGAGCATTGGCCAACATACCGTATCTGCGCAGTCTTGCGCCAGTTGCTTCGCGAACACGTCAGCATCCGAAACCTGCCCGAAATACTCGACGTGCTCCTGCGCATCGAAGGCCCGATTGCTGTCGACGATACGAAATACCGTACCTACTTTCCACCGGTGAGTCGAGTCGTGACGATCTCGCCGGGTGCGCCACCGGCTGAACTTACCGACGAGCAGCTGGCCGGTCAGGTGCGCGCCAACCTGTGGTTTCAGGTATCCGCTCCCTTTATGGCAGGCGGCGTACTGCCTTGCCTGACGATCGATCCGGAAATATTACCCGATTTCCGGGAAGGCTTTTTCCGCGATGCGCTGCCTGCACCCGGAAGCGCATTGTTCAACCTCCTGCAAACGATTTATGAAAAAATAAACGCCGGCGCGCAACGCCCGGTGCTGCTGGTGCCCGGGAGTGCCCGGTATGCGGTTTATGCCGTTTTACAACCCTATTTCCCAGGGCTGGCTGTATTGAGCGATGACGATATACCGCCGTTTTTCAAACCAGCCATCCAAGCGACCATCCACTTTTCCTGAACGCCTTTACCGACCACCCATGGGCCGTAAAAACAAACTCCATAAATTCGCCGAGGTACTGTCCTTTCCCAATGTGTACGAGTGTTACAATATACGGCAACCGACGCTGGTAGGCGTGGGTCTGAAAGCAGTGGACCTGAAAGGCCGTTGGGCCCAACAGCATTTTCTCAATGACCATCCGATCACGCTCGAGCTGGCCTGCGGCGGCGGCGAATACACCGTGGCGCTGGCCCGGCAATTCCCAGGCCGCAATTTTATCGGCGTAGACGTAAAGGGAAACCGCATCTGGAAAGGCGCCAAGGCAGCCCTCGAGGGCGCGTTAACCAATGCCGCTTTTTTGCGCACACGCATCGAAATTATCGACCATTTTTTCGCCCCCGGCGAGGTAGATGAAATCTGGATCACTTTTCCCGACCCGTTTCCCCGGGGCAGCAAGGAAAACCGCCGGCTTACCGCTGCGTTTTTCCTCGATAAATACCGCAGCATCCTCCGCCAGGGCGGCGTGGTACACCTTAAACACGACGATCCCGGTTTCTACCGGTTTACCCTGGATACCATCGAGGCTGATCCCCGTTGCACCCTTTTGTACGCCAATGACGACATCTATGCCAAACCTTTTCCATACCCCGAACTCGGTATTCAAACGCTTTACGAACGCATGCACCTGGAAGCAGGAAAAGCGATAAAGTACGTGCGGTTTACGATTTAATTTAATGTTTAAACAGCAGAAAGAGATTTAACAAATAAGCCTGCGGCTTTTAGCGAAAAACCGTACCTTGCACCCCTGTTTCCGCCCGCCCTCATGGAAATATTGTCGCGCCCCGGCCAGTCCGCACTCCGCGGAACGATTTTTGCCGTGTGTGACACGTCTCCTATAATCTGTTGACCACTACCGCCATTCCTGATCCTTCGGTTGGGTTAGACTGTCATTGTTCATCATTAATAACGCTATGTTGAAACACATTTCTACGCTTGGCTTTTTTTTGCTGATCGCGTTCACTACTGTCGCACAAAAAAGGGAAAACCTGTTTGCCCGCCTGGGCATTAATGCCGGCGGTTCCAGGTTGTTTCACAGTACCCACTTCCAGGCGACCAATTTGGTGGAAGTATATGAATTCGTGCAGATCAGCCATGACCCGCCGGAATCCTATACCTGGGACATTTTTGCGCAGGACTATGGCCTGCGTACCAGTTATTCCCAGGCGCGTTACGGCCTGAACCTTTTTCTGGCGCATAAATTATTTCCGGTATTCCTGAACATGGAATACATGTCTTCCCCGTCGAGTTACCAGAAAATGTCTTTTGGCATTACACTGGGACTGGGCAAAGACTTCCGGCCTCGCGATTCCGACTTGTTTTTTTCGGCGCACGGCGGTTTTAAGCGCGTGTTCCGCGATGCTGGTTTCGGCTCCGAAACGGTCACCTTCAGTACCAACCAGGAAGCCCGTGAAAAACTAGCTACCTTTTATAACCCAAGCAGGCCCCTGGGCGCACAATCGGGCAATATGCTTGCCATGCGGGTCGGCTGCGGCCACGTTCTCGGCGGCGCCGAACGGGCGGCAATTGGCGCCGAATTGTACTTTGATTTGGACCTGACCAACGAAACCGTGCGGCAATCGCGCATGACCAACGCCGGAATCAATATCTATTTCCGGTTCGACCTGGCCAATACGTCGTTCTAAGCATGTTGGAGATTTTCCCGCCGGGCCCAAAACGGTTCTTTTTCCGCCATTTTCCGCCATTTTTCAGTCACAGAGTCCCCACTATGCTCCTTCAAAAACGCAAAAACTGACGCAAAAAGCCCTCGTTTTTGGCTCCGGCAGAAAATCCCCAACATGCTAAATGTTATATGCAGAAAAACACATCGAAAAGTATAGCGGAATATACCGCCCGCTTCCCTGAAGATATCCGGGAAATCCTCGAAAATATCCGGCTGACAATTCGCGCCGCTGCACCAGACGCGGTGGAGACCATCAGTTATCAGATGCCCACCTTTACGTTGTACGGAAATCTGGTTCATTTTGCCGCCCATAAAAAACACATCGGGTTTTATCCGGCGCCATCGGGTATTGCGGCATTTATAAGCGAATTATCGACTTATAAGCATGCGAAAGGCTCGGTTCAGTTTCCATTGGATCAGCCTATACCGTACGACCTGATCGGCCGGATCGTTCAATTCCGGGCACAGGAAAATATGGAAAAGGCAAAAGGGAGGCGTAAAAACTAGAAGCCGCCTCAAATTTTTTTGCAATTTTTCTAAAACCCGGGAACCTTTGTACCCGGCTAGCGCGTTTTGCCTTTTTACAGGGTAAAACGCGCGTCGTTTTGCCCAAAATCAAAACCACCCGAAATGGCAACCTTTACCATCATGGCAAACGAACTGACAACGGCCGGCTACCAGCGCGTTTTTGAGCGAGAGTTTTACCCGCTTATGGACGCCGTGTACACGTTCGCGTACCGCCTGACCAACGACGCTACGCGGGCGGAAGACCTGACCCAGGAAACCTACCTGAAGGCATGGCGTTTTATGAACCGCTACCTGCCCGGCACCAACGCCAAGGCATGGCTGTTCCGCATCTGCCGCAACGCTTTCATCAATGAGTACCGCACCGCGGTGCGCGAACCACGCAAGGTTGACTACGAAGACATCGTGGTCTATCACAACGAAGACGACCCGGTATCGCCGGCATATTCCGGCTTGCACGAAGAAATGGGCGGCCGCCTCATCGGCGATGAGGTGACCCGCGCCATCAATACGCTGACGCCGGAATTCCGCCTGGTGGTGCTGCTCGATCTCGAAGATTTCACCTACGAGGAAATCGCGGCGATCGCCAATATCCCAATCGGTACCGTACGCTCGCGCCTGCACCGCGCACGCAACATCCTGGCCAGCAAACTCCGGGAATACGCGCAACAGGAGGGGTATGATGTGGAAGACGAAGCGCCGGCGCTCACGAACGACGAAAGCCGGTCGATTCTGACCTGATCACAAAAAGGGTTTACCCGGTAAGGCTCAGTGCCCCCGTGGTAAACCCTTCTGTTATACCGCCCCATTACCCGTAGAAAACAGTTTTTCACCACCAACCACATTTCGAATTCACATCTCAAACGCTTAGTTTTCACCAGTCCTTGTTCTCCCGCAGGCCGGTTGTGTACATCGAAAAAAACGTTGACACGACTTCCCGCTCAACACCCACTCGCATGTTGTACAGTTTTATTTCAGTAAAACAAACTACACGTCATAGTCAGATCGCCGGTTGGCAGCCGGGAATGGCCGTGCAGTTTGCCTGTACTTCCTTCGGTGGCGCGAAACGGCAGCACCCCTGGGGGCAGCGCACAGACACAAATTTTGTATTTGCAGCATGAAAAACCCGCGTAAAGCATCCGGCAATTCGGTCGGCACGTTTGCAAGAGTCCTGGATCCGGTCCAACGTGACCTGGCCGATCTTCCGATCCTCATAGAACCCGATCTGCATGAACACCCCCAGGAACAACGCTCACCCGAGGAAGAATCCTTCCGGTCATTGTTACACACCGGGCTACCCCGACACAAGGCCCCTCAGACCTTGCGGGAACGAATCAGAAACCGTATTCAAAACATGCCCGACTGAGTATTCCTGCTCTTACTCCTACCTTTTTTATTTCCCTTTTTGTACATTTTGCTATCGCCGGAAGATTCAAGCGAATCGCTCCGGCGATTTTTATTTAGCCTAATTGCCGCACACTGCTCGTTATGTGAAATTTATTTTCGTTTTTTGCTGGAATATGTGCGCTAATCGAATTACCGCGTACCGTTGTGTACGCAAGAAGTGATTATAATTCAAAAACTCGGACGATTATGCCAGTTACCTTTCTTTGCGTATCCAGCTACTTCAAAGGCAATGACTTTCTGCGTGGAATGAAATCCACCGGTGCGACGGTTTACCTCGTTACCTCTAAAAAACTCGAAGAAAAACCTTGGGCGCGCGAAGCGCTCGACGATATTTTCTACGTGGAACAAGGGCCCGAAAACTATTGGGATATGAACAGCGTCATCGCCGGGCTCGCCTGGCTGATGCGTACCAAAAAAATTGACCGCATCGTGGCGCTCGATGATTTCGACGTGGAAAAGGCCGCACACCTTCGGGAACACTTCCGCATACCCGGCATGGGCCAAACTACCTACCGGCACTTTCGCGACAAACTGGCCATGCGGATGAAAGCCCAGGATGCGGGCATCCGGGTACCGGCATTTTCAGCCCTATTTAACGACGACGATATCCGCCACTTTGCCGCCACCATACCGGCGCCCTGGATCGTCAAACCGCGCGGACAAGCCTCGGCCACCGGCATGAAAAAAGTGCACCATGCCGACGAACTCTGGGCCCATCTGGAAACCCTCGGCGGCGAGCGCCACCAATACCTGGTCGAGCAGTTCAAGCCTGGCAATGTATACCACGTGGATGCCCTCACGATGAACGGGAAAATCCTCTTCGCACGGGCCTCGCAATACCTGGCGCCGCCGTTCGATGTAGCGCACGCAGGCGGTATTTTCCGCAGCGCTATCATGGAACAAGGCGATAAAGACGAAAAAGCCTTGTTGGATATGAATACCGAAGTGATGAACGCCTTTGGTATGCAACACAGCGCCAGCCATACCGAAGTGATCAAATGCCACGATGACGGGCAATTTTATTTCCTGGAAACAGCCTCCCGTGTCGGCGGCGCCCACATCGCCGAAATGGTCGAGATTGCCTGCGGCATCAATTTGTGGAAAGAATGGGCGCGCGTCGAATTTGCCGTTGCCGGCGGTACGCCATACAAATTGCCAAAAGTGGAAAACAACTATGCCGGTATCATCGTATCGCTCACCCGGCAAGAGTGGCCGGATACCAGCCAGTTCAACGACCCCGAAATCGCCTGGCGCATGAACGATTTGAGTTACCACATTGGCCTGATCGTCAAATCGGCCAAACGCGCCCGCATACTCGAATTGCTTGACGACTATGCCCTGCGTATCCAACGCGATTACCACGCCAGCGCGCCGGCGCCAAACAAGCCCCTCGTGTAGCCCATTGGCCTTGAAACCCCTGTAAAAGGGTTAAGCTCAGGTTAATTTCTCCGGCAGCTTGCCGGACATGACATACTTTTGTTCAGTGAAACCGTTCAAGGGAAAAACACCCGAATACCGGTACCCACGCTCAACGCATTTCATGAACGCTCAACGAATACGCCTGATTATTGGCCTGATGACCGCTGCCCTCATCGGCGTTATCTGCCTGCAGATCTACTGGATCGGCTGGAGTATCCGGCTCAATGAAGAACAGTTCGATAAAAACGTATATGCCGCACTGAACCGCGTGGCGGATAAATTACAGTATTACGAAGACCTGGCAGTATTGGAAGCCTTGAATTCCACTTACCGGAACTCGAGCGAGGCGAACCGCAATATCCGCCGGGCCACCAAATTCCTTGAAAACGGCTATTCCACCCGCCGCATTACCCGTGCGGACAGCTTGCCAAATCCTGCCACCGGCACCGAAAGTTTTGAAGACAATATGACCCGGTGGGAACTCATGAAGGTCAGCCAACTCGTGGACTCCCGCCCCCTGGCCGAGCGTATACAGCTCGATTTGTTGTCTATGTCGCTGCAGGAAGAGCTCACCAGCCGGGGTATGAATACGCCGTATCAATACGGCGTATACGCCAAGGCGCGCAACAGCTTCGTCGTCGTCAACGACCATTACGTGGTGGTTGACAACAGCCCGCAGGTTACCCATGGCGGCGCCGCCACCCTGTACAACTCTCCGTACCGGGTGGCCTTATTCCAAAAAGACATTGAATCGCCAGGCTACCTCTCCATCTATTTCCCCAACCGGACCAGCCTGGTTTTAGGCTCTGTTTGGAAAACCCTGCTGCTGTCGGTCATTTTTACCGGCATCATCCTCTTCTGTTTCTGGTACACCATTCAGGTCATTTACCGGCAAAAAAAACTCTCCGAAATGAAAACGGATTTCATCAACAACATGACCCATGAGTTTAAAACGCCCATTGCCACCATATCCCTGGCCACCGATAGCATCGCAAGCCCGATGATTGTAAAGTACCCCGATAAGATCAAACGCTTTGTCGATATCATCCGGCAGGAAAACCGCCGCATGAACAGCCAGGTGGAGCGGGTGTTGCAAATCGCCCAACTGGATAAAAAGGACTTCCAACTCAAACTGAACGAGATCAATGTACACGAACTGATCCAGCAGGCGGTAGATAATTTCAGCCTCCAGATTGAAAACCGGGAAGGTACCTTACGGCTCGAACTCGACGCGGAGCGCCCAATTATTGCCGGCGATGCCACCCACCTGGCCAGCGTGGTACACAACCTGCTCGATAACGCCAATAAATACAGCCCGGAAAAACCCGAAATTACCATCCGTACCCGGAATGTGCCAAACGGCCTGGAGATCACGGTAGAAGACAATGGCGTCGGGATCAGTAAAGAAGCCCGAAAGCACATTTTTGACAAGTTCTACCGCGTACATACCGGGAATATCCACGATGTCAAAGGGTTTGGCCTTGGATTGAGCTATGTTAAAGCCATTGTGACGGCGCATAAAGGCTTTGTCGACGTTCACAGCGAACCGGGTAAAGGCAGCGCATTCACCGTGACGCTTCCATTTGCATAAAAAAGAAAAATTTCCGTCTTGCCGATGACACAAATTGGTGCGTAAATCATTGGAATCCAGGTATAAATTATTACCTTTAAGGAGCGGAAGGCTATACTCCATTGCCCGAAGTATAAGGTTTCACCAAATGGTTTTCCTATGAAAAAGATACTTATCTGCGGGTTGCTCCTGACGCTGTTCGGCGCCTGCGTGGTTCCCTTGAATACCGGTTTTGAAAGCGCCCGGATGTTGAAAAAAGGCGAAACAGAACTGACCGGCAATTACACCCATTATTCGTTTTCCGATGAAGGCGAATCGGGTTCCGTCAACAACAACTTCGGCCTGCGCATTGGATACGGATTTTCCGACCGCATCAATTTGAAATTGCGCTACGAACGCCTGGTACCCACAGAAGAAGGGGCTTCCGGCGTTAATTATATCGACCTGGCGCCAAAGTTCCGGTTATTACCGGGTAAAATTGCAGCCACGCTGCCCCTGGGCATGTATTTTTCCGAAGACGAAACAGAGTTTGTGATCAGTCCCAAAATGTTGTTTACCTACCCGGCAAGCAACCGGTTTGAAGCTACGCTGGCTGCCAAAGCCGATATCTTTCCGGAAGACGATGGGAATGTTTACCTGGGATTCAATTTAGGCCTGGGGCTCAGCGCTAACCTCGACCGCTGGGCACTCCGGCCGGAAATAGGCCTGATGGTCGACCCCGACGAATCGGGACTCGTCTGGGCCTGGGGTATCGGTTTTGTAGCCGTGTTGCCCGGCAGGAACCCGGCGGCGCAACGGTGAAAAATTGTCGATTTTTCCGACTTTTGCGCCTTCATTTGCTCAAAGAGAAAACCAGTACCCATGTCTGATATCTTCACCAAAGTCCGCGAGGCTTCCAGTGCTTTAGAGGCTGAACAACTGCTTACGCCGCAAGCGCTGGAAACATTTCGCATACGCTATCTGGGCGCCAAGGGCCTGATCAAGTCGCTTATGGAAGAAATGCGCGACGTACCCAATGAACGCAAACGCGAATTCGGACAAGTAGTAAATGCCCTGAAACAACAGGCGGAAACACAGTTTCAGGCAGCAAAAGCCGCACTGGAAACACAGGCCGAACAATCCGCTACCGAACAACTTGACCTGACAGCCCCGGGCGAACCACTGCCCCTCGGTTCCCGGCACCCCATCTCGATCACGATGAACCGCGTTGTCGATATCTTCAAACGTATTGGCTTCGCAGTGGCCGACGGCCCCGAGATCGAACACGACTGGTACAATTTCACGGCTATGAATACGCCGGAAGACCACCCGGCGCGCGACATGCAAGACACGTTCTACGTGGTAGATGCTCCCGGAATGCTGCTGCGCACCCATACCAGCAACGTACAGGCCCGGGTTATGACCACCCGGAAGCCCCCCATCCGGATCATCGCCCCCGGACGCGTATACCGCAACGAGACCATCTCGGCCCGCTCGCATGCCCAGTTCCACCAAGTAGAAGGACTGTATATTGACGAAGGCGTGTCCTTTGCCGATATGAAACAAACGCTCTTGTACTTTGCCCGGGAGATGTTCGGCGCACCCAAAATCCGCCTCCGCCCGTCCTTTTTCCCCTTCACCGAGCCCAGTGCGGAAATGGACGTTTGGCTGGGTACCGATACCGAGGAGAACTGCCGCCTGACCAAAGGCACCGGTTGGCTGGAAATCCTCGGCTGCGGTATGGTTGACCCGCAAGTGCTCGAAAATTGCGGGATCGACAGCCGCCAATATTCGGGATTTGCATTCGGGATGGGTATCGAACGCCAGGCGCTTCGCCTGTTTAATATTCCGGATATCAGGCTGTTGTTTGAGAATGACGTCCGGATGTTGCAACAATTTATATCTTCCTTGTAAACCCGCCGCGCCTGCTGGGCGACGGGCGTATGGTATTTATCGAATAACTGGTACAATCTGCTGCAGAACGCCGTACCTTTTCTGTTGATCCGTTCACCAAATCAACTGACCATGTTTCTCGCTATACTTGGCTTGTTTATCGCTGTCATTTCCACAACCATGTCGAAAGCCAACCCCAATCTGGGTATGTTTGGTAAATTGGGCCGCTACATAGGCATCGCCCTGGTGGCCTTGGGGGTGCTCACTTCCTGTTTGGTCCAAATATCGCCGGGCGAAGTGGGCGTCCAAACTCTTTTCGGCAAGGTCCAGCCGGGTATCCTGACGGAAGGCCTCAACGTGGTGAACCCGCTTGTGGAAGTGATTCATTTTGACATCAGAACTCAAAACTACACCATGTCGGGCATACACGATGAAGGCGAAAAAATGGGCGATGACGCCATTCGCGTACTCTCGGCAGATGGCCTGGAAGTGGAAATTGACATCACCGTACTTTTCCGGGTCATGCCGGATAAAGCGCCAGAGATTTTGCGCAATATCGGCAAAGGCTACCGCGATGTTATTGTTCGCCCGCTGGTGCGCACCAAAATTCGCGATTTTTCCGCTTACTACGACGCTGTCGCCCTGTATTCTACCAAACGCGACGAATTCCAACAGCGCCTGTTTGCCGCCATTGAGAAAGAGTTTAAAGACCGCGGGCTCGTCATGGAACAAGTGCTGGTTCGCAATATCAACCTGCCCGCTTCTGTAAAAGCCGCCATCGAAGCAAAAATCAATGCCGAACAGGAAGCGCAAAAAATGAAGTTTGTCCTCGATAAAGAACGACAGGAGGCCGATCGTAAACGGGTGGAAGCACAAGGCATCGCCGATTACCAGCGTATTCTGACGTTGTCCCTTACGGATAAATTGCTTCAGTACGAGCAAATAAAAGTTCAAAAGGAGCTGGTCGCCTCGCCAAACGCCAAGGTCATCGTACTGGGCAGCGGCAAAACAACGCCGCTTTTGATCGGGCAATAGCATGATAAAACTCTCTGCCGTCATCATCACGTACAACGAGGAACGCAATATCGGGCGGTGCCTCGATTCGCTGAGCGGTGTGGCCGATGAGGTACTCGTGGTGGATTCGTTTTCAACAGACCAAACGGCAGCCATTTGCCGGGAGAAAGGCGCCCGGTTTCTTCAGCATGCTTTCGAAGGCCATATTGAGCAAAAAAATTTTGCGCTCGAACAAGCCTGCTACACTTGGGTACTTTCGCTCGATGCCGACGAAGCTTTGAGCGACCCGCTGCGGGAATCCATCCGGACCGTGAAGGCCGGTTGGCGCTTCGATGGATATCGCATGAACAGGCGCACCAATTACTGCGGACAGTGGATCAACCACAGCGGCTGGTATCCCGACCGGAAACTTCGCCTGTTCGACCGGCGCCTGGGCCGCTGGGGAGGTACAAATCCGCACGACCGGGTAGAAATGCAACCCGGCTGCTCTACGGCCTTACTCGCCGGCGACCTGTTGCATTACAGCTACTACTCGGTGGACGAACACTATAGCCGCGCCCGCAAATATGCCGGTATAGCGGCCCGGGCCATGCACTCCAAAGGCAAGAAAGCATTCTGGTGGAACCTTTTCCTCAACCCGTTGGCTAAATTTGTCCGGAATTACGCGTTTCGCCGGGGCTTTCTCGATGGCCAGGCAGGCTGGACGATCTGCCGCATTACAGCGCTCGAAACCTACTGGAAATACCGCGCCTTGAGGCAGTTGGAGGCAAGCGATAATTTTTGACGCCGGAGGCAGTTTACGCTCCCAGGGTTGTCATCAATTCTTCCAAAGCCATGGTGCGTTGTTCGCCGCTCTGTTGGTTTTTCACCGCGATGGTCTTGTTTTGCATTTCCGTCTCGCCGGCGATAGCCACCAGCGGGATATTCAATTTGGCGGCGTATTCAAATTGTTTTTTCAATTTCCCCGGTTCCGGATACAACTCGGCCGGAATGCCGGCGGCCCGCACCCGGCTGACGCACTCGAAGGCATACGCGTGTGTGGCATCGTCCAATGCAACAAAGAGCACCGGCACGCTTGTCGTGAGGGATTTGGGAAAGCAGGCCAGCGCCTCGAGAACGTCGTAAATCCGGTCGGCGCCAAAGGAAATACCCACCCCCGACAGGCCGGGCATACCGAATACGCCGGTGAGGTCGGCATACCGGCCGCCTCCGCCGATGCTGCCCATCGAAACACCCTTCGCGACAACTTCGAAAATACAGCCGGTATAGTAACTCAACCCGCGTGCCAGCGTTATATCGAAAACCAGATCGTTTTGCAGCGGTAGTTTTTCCAGGAAACGAAAAACGCGATCCAGCTCCTCCAGCCCTTTCAGCCCGGTTTCACTGGCGGCGAATACCGGGCGCAGAGCATTGATGCTTGGCGCTGACAGAATTTTTTCGAGCAATTCAGTGGCAGCAGCTGGTATACCCCGGTCGGTCAATTCCCGTCGGACACCATCCATACCGATCTTATCCAACTTGTCGATAGCCACGGTCATGTCTGTAAACCGGTCGGTAATACCGGCCGCTTCCGCAATGCCAAAAAGCGCCTTGCGGTTGTTTATTTTGATCTGTACCGGGATATGGAGTTTGGCGAAGGCTTCGTCGTAAATCTGTACCAGTTCGGCTTCGTACTGCAAGCTTTCGGAGCCGATTACATCTGCGTCGCATTGGTAAAATTCGCGATATCGGCCCTTTTGCGGCCGGTCGGCGCGCCAAACAGGCTGAATTTGGTAGCGTTTAAACGGGAAGGTCAACGCATGGCGGTTCATGACGACGAAGCGGGCAAACGGCACGGTAAGGTCGTAGCGCAAGCCGCGTTTGGATATCTCCGGAACAAGCCGTGCGGAGTTTTTCGTGGTCAGGATATCCGGGTCTGCATTTTTCAAAAAATCGCCGTTGTTCAGTATTTTAAATAACAACTGGTCGCCCTCCTCGCCGTACTTTCCGGTCAGGGTGCTCAGGTTTTCCATGGCCGGCGTTTCCAGCGGCTGAAAACCGTATTTGATAAATACCGTGCGCACCGTTTCAAAAATATAAGCGCGCCGGCGGGATTGTTCGGGGCCGAAATCGCGGGTGCCTTCGGGTAAACCGGGTTTTTGCATAACAAGTAGGTGTGTGGGTTGGATTTAGCTTTGCCGACTTACGGCAATCTTCCGAATAACAATCCTTTTTGCGCCAGGGTTCCCACAATGATCAAGAGTGCGATGGTAGTATAAACGGCCAGTATTTTGTGTTTCCGCTCTGGCGATTGGGCCTTTTTTGAAATGAAGCGACCTGCATGGATCAACCCTATGGCAAGGAGCATGGCGGCAATGTGTTCTACGGCGAAATACCGTAGCATCGGATCCTTCATTGCTGCGCCGAAATTGGCAAAGGCGGTCTGGGTCCAGGTGCTTAAAAAGGCATACAATACCAGGCCCGCCAACAGCTGAACGTCGGAGAGTATCATCAGCACCAGGGAGGCCTTGTCGTCGATGTTTTCAAATGGCTTGCGGCCCAGCCACCCGCTGTAGGCGCGAAACAGTAAAAAAACAAGGGCTGCCAGAACAAAAAAGCGATTGTAGGAATGAAATGTAATCAAAAACGTATCCATGGCGGATCGATAGTTAAAAATGAAAAGGAGCAGTTTCCGGTAGCAAAGGTAGAGTTTCCCGTTCAGTTGGCGCGAGCCGGGGCAAATGTTAAAATAAATTCATCTGATGTGTGACCGGGTACTGCCGGCGGCGTATAAAAGAAGTCTCTCAAACCGATAAAATATATTAAAGACTAATCACAGTAGGAAGATTGTTTTCATTTGGTTTTTTGGGGTTTTGCCGCTGGACGCAACGTCCGGCGGTTTTTTTTTGACTCCGGCAGAAAATACCCAACATGCTTATTCCTTCACCCGGCTGTCTATCCAAATCGTGACGGGGCCGTCGTTTACCAGGGCTACCTTCATATCCGCGCCAAATTCACCGGTGCGTACTGGACGCCCCGATTCCCGTGCGAGTATCTGTACAAATGATTCGTATAACGGAATGGCTGTTTCCGGGCGGGCAGCCCGTATAAATGACGGCCGGTTGCCTTTTTTGGTGCTGGCATGGAGGGTGAACTGGCTGACTACGAGAAATTCGCCGCCGATATCCTGTACCGAGCGGTTCATCAGACCGGCGTCATCAGAAAATATCCGCAGGGCTGCAATTTTTTTGCACAGCCATTCAATGTCCTCCAGGCCGTCATCGTGCCCGATACCCAGCAAGATCAAAAATCCGGGGCCTATGGCCGATATTTTCATATCATTTACAGCAACCGACGCTTGGGAGACTCGTTGAATCAGAACGCGCATGATTGATTTGTTGATTTGTTGATTTGTTGATTTGTTGATGCGTTGATTTGACCGCACCTTCCATACGATTGGGGTATTTGTAGATTTGCGTGTGGCCTTAATGTAAAGGGAGTTGTCATTTAATGAAATTTATCCTCTGACCGCCTCAAATCAACGCATCAACAAATCAACAAATCAACAAATCAACAATATGATCAAAGAATTCAACGAATACCGCGAACGGATGAACGAGCGCATTCTCGCGCACGACAACAAGGTGATCAAGCGCTTCTGGAGCCTGGATAACCAAACCTACCAGGAAGGAGCCCTCGACACCCGGACAAAAGAGATGCTTGGCCTCGTGGCTTCCATGGTGCTGCGTTGTGATGATTGCATCAAGTACCACCTTGGCAAATGTCATGAACTTGGGGTAAGCACCGACCAAATTTTCGAGATTTTTGCCGTAGCCAATATGGTCGGCGGATCTATTTGTATCCCACATACCCGCCGGGCTGTTGAGTACTGGGAGGCGTTGGTGGAAGTGGAGGAACAAACAGATTAGACGCCCCTCTAATTCTCGTAAACGACCTTGCGCAGCAAACGCAGGCCCAGGCTGAGCTCGATCGTGACATTGCGAATCCGGCGCTCCTGAATCGTAGTATTTTGCCCCGGGTTAAACGGGTCAATCACGTTTGGAATCGCAGGCTGGTTGTATTGGTACAGGAAGTCAGGGTGAACCGATAGCATGAGTTGGCCGCCGATGAGATCGCTGAAGGGCAGTTCGATACCGCCGCCCAGGGAAACTCCCGCGATCCAACGGTTCATAAAACCGACTTGCGGATAGTACAGTGGGGCATACGGGTTGCTGAGGCCGAGCGCATCGATATTGGTGCTCAGGGTATAATCCCCCCGGACGCCCCCGTAATAGAAATACCGGCTGCGTTCGCCCAGCGGGAATTTTTGCTTGCCGCCCAGAATAAGTGAAATATTGTGAAACTGAAACTCTTCTGAAAACTGATCAATACCGCCGCCCTGAAAGAAAAAACGAAAACGGGTAGCGCTGCCCCGCACATGGTACCCCAACTGGGCAAAAATGGAGGCATTGTCGTTATCGTTGTTGACCGATTCGATAGATAATGCCGCATGGTATTTGTACAGCGGTTGCCGGTCGAAGGAATTATCCCATTTTTGAAATCCGATACTCAGGCCTCCCTGAAAGACAAACGCGGTCGATTGCGCCTGCACTTGTCCAAAAATAACTGTGAGCAACAGAATACCGCCTATAATTCGCATCATCTCTGTTTTTTAGGGCGCAAAGTACAAAACCGCCGCTGGTGTGCGCAACCGGATGTTATGGTTTCTGCGCTAAAAATGGATTAACGACAAGAAGGTCTATACCTTTGCAGTCTGAGTTTGCCCATCCAACCTTAATAATTCGCTATGACAGCTACCCTCGCATCTACGGATACATTTGAGTCCTTTCCTTATACGCGCCCTAATCTGGCAGCTTTTACGCAAGCCTTCGAAGAGCAGTTGGGGTTGTTCGAAGCGGCTACATCGGCGGCAGCTCAAGTTGACTATCTGGGCGAGCTGAACCGGATGCGTGAAGCATTCGCTACGATGTACAACCTTTGTTTCATCCGGCATACAGTTGATACTGCAGATCCGTTTTACGAACAAGAAAACACATACTTCGACGAAAATCTTCCCGCCTATGAAGCGCTGAACGACCGGTTTTACCGGGTATTACTGGGCTCTCCGTTTCAGGCTGATCTGGAAAAAAGATATGGCTCGCACCTCTTTGTTTTGGCCGAGCTGGCGCTGAAAACATTCCGCCCGGAAATTCAAAAAGACTTGCAGGAAGAAAATGCGTTGAGTACCGAATACACCAAACTCAAAGCAAAATCGCAAATTGAATTTGACGGCAAATCCTATAACCTGAGCAGCTTTACTCCGGTCGAACAATCGGATGACCGTTCGGTCCGGCGCAGGGCTGCCACCGCGAAATGGGCCCTTTATGAAAAAAATGCCGCTAGCGTAGAACCCTTGTTCGATCAAATGGTACGCTCAAGGCACCGGATGGCCCGGGCCCTGGGATACGACAATTTCGTGGCCGTCGGGTATGCGCGTATGCGCCGTTCGGATTATACGCCGCAGATGGTAGCCAACTTTCGTAAACAGGTGCGCGAGCGCATCGTGCCGCTCACCCTGGAACTCTACGAACGGCAACGCCGCCGCCTCGGCTTGGACCGTCTTAAGTATTATGACGAAGACTACAAATTTCCAAGCGGAAACCCCAAGCCCATAGGCACGCCCGATGCAATAGTAGAGCACGCCTCCCTTTTTCCGGCGCCTGCTCGATGCACGGCTGATGGATTTGGTGAACCACGACGGCAAGGCCACCGGCGGCTATTGTACGTATATGCCGCTCTTTCAGGCGCCGTTTATTTTTTCCAACTTCAACGGAACCAGCGGCGATATCGACGTGCTTACCCATGAAGCAGGACATGCTTTCCAGGTATGGAACAGCCGGCATTTTGAATTCGATGAATATCACTGGCCCACCAGCGACGCCGCCGAAATACACTCTATGAGCATGGAGTTTTTCACCTGGCCCTGGATGCACTTGTTCTTCGGTGCCGATACGTCGAAGTATCAGTTTATGCACCTGAGCAACGCCCTTTTGTTTTTGCCTTATGGCGTGGCCGTTGATGAATTTCAGCATATCATATATGAAAACCCCGATATGACGCCGGCCGAACGCAATGCCGCCTGGCGCGGGCTGGAAAAAATTTATCTTCCACACCGCGATTATTCCGGCAACACGTTCCTGGAGAATGGCGGGTTCTGGCAAAAGCAAAACCACATCTTCAATTCGCCGTTTTATTATATCGATTATACGCTGGCACAAATCTGCGCGTTCCAGTTTTGGAAAAAAGATATCGAGGATCACAAAGCGGCCTGGGGCGATTACCTGCGCCTGTGCAAGGCGGGCGGCAGCCAGTCGTTCCTCGATTTGGTTCGCCTCGCCAATTTGCGCTCGCCGTTTGAAGACGGGTGCGTGGATTCTGTGGTTGGTGAAATCAGAAGTTATCTGGACAACGTGGACGATTCCAATTTTTAAATGATGCTCCGTACGGTATTTCTTTTTTGCTGCCTTTTTGGCCATGCTGCATTCAACCTTCAACCGCCTACACTTCAACTGGCGCTGCTGAAATATTCCGGCGGGGGAGACTGGTACAACGATGTTAATTCGCTGAAGAACCTGGCGCAGTTTTGCAACCAGAATCTGCGCACAAACTTCGACCTGGAATACGCCACCGTCGAACCCGGTAGCGCAGAAATCTTCAACTATCCTATCGTATATGCCACCGGGCACGGCAATATGCTGTTTAGCGACCTGGAAGCCCGCAACCTGCGCGCCTACCTCGAAGGCGGCGGCTTTCTTATCCTGAACGACGATTTTGGCCTCGACCCCTTCGTACGGCCGTCGATGAAAAAGGTGTTCCCCGAACTCGAGTTCGTCGAACTACCCTTTAGCCACCCCCTTTACCACCAAAAGTACGAATTTCGCAACGGGTTGCCAAAAATACACGAACACGACGGCAAGCCGCCACAGGGCTTTGGGCTGATCTGGCAAGGCCGCCTGGTTTGTTTTTATAATTTTGAAACGGACCTCGGCGATGGCTGGGACGACGTACACAACGACCCGCCCGATATCCGCACCAAAGCATTGCAAATGGGGGCGAATATCGTTCAATATGTTTTCAGCGGCGCATAAACGCTATTTTCGCCCAAAATCGGCCGGTATTTCGCCCCACTCTTCCGTTTGCCATTTCAAAATAGGATTGGTTGCGTTGTTGGTGGCCAGCCATTTTTCTGCCCGGTCAATTAATGCAAAGATTGGATCGTTTTGTCCGCTGCGCCCGAGCTTGGTCCGGCATTGCCGGCCTTTTACCCAAAGTTGGGCATTGCGTGAATCAGAATAAATCGGAATGTTCGGCCGGTTTTGCTGTTTGAGCCAGGCCAGGGCATGTACCAGGGCCAGGAATTCGCCAATGTTGTTGGTACCGCCGGGCAATGGACCGATTCGGAAAATCTCCTGCCCGGTGCGGGTGTGCACACCGCGGTATTCCATATCGCCGGGGTTACCGCTGCATGCTGCGTCCACTGCCAGGCTGTCGAGCTGGACGCCTAGCCGCTCCAGCTCTTCCAGCGTTTTTTTTACTGGCCTGGTTTCTTTTCCCGCATAAGCCCAATAGGAACCCTTAAAGGCTTTCTCAGCCGCCTCTTTCGAAGCAAAACTTTTATATTTCGCCTTGGGGTAGCCCTCTATTTGCCGTTTGGCGGCCCCCCAATCGGAATATACCCCAGGTTGATGCCCTTCCCATACGACATAATATTTTTGTTTTGCCACAGCAAATGAATGCGAATGCCGGAAAGAGAATTTACAGTCCGAGCAAATTAAAACTATAATACAATGAAATTCCTTGCAAGCTGATCCGGCCATTGCAGAACGCTGGGTCGTTGCAGTCCCGGTTATACAGGGCATCCAGGTCAGACAAACCCAGATTAGCCCGGAGCCCGAACGTGCCCCCCAAGTCGCTCCGCCCAATATTCCACCGGTATTGAAAGCCGGCGATAATACCTATATCATTCTTTTTGAAGTCGTTGTTGGCATCAAACAGTTTGTTGTCTCCTCCGGGCTTTTCTTCACCGGAAACTTTGTTGAACAACAGCCGGCTGAAATAAGGGCCTGCCAAAAGGGTGAACCGGCCGTCGCGTTTTAAATTTATTTCCGGTACAGCCGCAACGGTAAGCCAGGTTTGACGGTAGTTAACATTGCGTACATAATCGATCACCATAGTGTCGTCGATTACGGTAAAAGCCGATTTTGCGTGTGAAAATTTTCCCATCAATCCGACCTCAACATTCAGTGAAATAAAACCGCCCTGGCCTTTGAACCGGAATTGAGTACCCAATTCCCAACCCAATCGCGGATCGGTTTGCGGGTTTTTGACAATGGCCGGATCGTTGGAGGAAGGAAAATTGCCCGTTGCCCGGATCGTAAACATATTTATGCCGCCGCGAATGCGAAACTCCATGCCGGCGGGCGTGAATTCGCGCTCAAAAATATATTCATCCGTCACGGTCCGGTTGCCGCGTTTGCCTTCGGTATTTACCTGCAGTTCCCGGTTACCCAAAAGGCGGTAACGGATTTTTTGCGGGTTGGTATGTTGCGGATTTTCAAAATGATATCCTTCGTAATCGGCCAGGGTCAGTTCAAAAGGGAGAGGTTTGTCGTCATTTTGCCCGCGGATAATGGAATAATAGGTAATAACTTGTCCCCGCAATTCCAGGCGCATAGTTTCCAGGGTTACCGAATCGCCCGTTTCCGCCCGGATGCGGAGATGCCGGCCTGTGAGGGTGCTGTCGTTCTGAATGGACCAGATTTGGAGCCGGTCCCCGCGGTCTTGCGGCATAAACCAGACCCCGTCCAGGGCGCGCAGTTCGCGAAAGATAAGGTCGGCATCTTCAATCTGAGCCATCAAGAAAACCGGAAGCAAAAGCAAGGCGCCGATTAAGCCATATTGTCGAAAAGGCATAGCAAGATTTTTTTGCAAAAAAACGAAGAAAAATTGGAAACCCTTTACTCCGGCGCCTTCAAACCCTGAACACGTCAGGATGACTAAAAATTGACAAAGCAAATTTTTGCCCCCATGCAACCCTGCAAAACATATACTGTCAATACAATCAAATCACAAAATGGACGCCACGCAAACGCACCGCGACCTGATCGAACGCTGTAAACAGGGCCGCCGCGACGCGCAGTTTGAATTGTACCGCCTGTACTCCCGGGCGATGTACAATACGGCATTACGTATGGTACAGAACGCCCACGATGCCGAAGACCTGCTGCAAAGTACTTTTGTTGAGGTTTTTATGAAACTGGAAACCTTCCGCCACGAAAGTAGTATCGGCGCCTGGATCAAACGGATCACGGTCAATAAGTGCATTAATTTTTTGAAAAGCCGCCGCCTGGCTTTTCAAGAACTGACCCCCTTCAATGAACGGGCAGAAGAGCCTGAACATGAGCCTGAAATACCATATTCCGTGGAACGCATCAACCGGGCAATAAATGAATTGCCGGGTGGATACCGGATGGTTTTCACGTTATATGCCATGGAAGGGTATGACCACGAAGAAATCGGCGATATTCTGGGTATCACAGAGGCTACGTCCAAATCGCAGTACAGCCGGGCAAAATCAAAATTGCGCGAACTGCTTTCAACCTAAACCAGCCACTTGATCACCGCACCGTTTTCTTCAGTATTCCTGAACAAGTATCCGGAAAACCACAAGTATTACACGATCAAGAGCAAGAAACCTGCGTAGCAAGATGTCCAACAGCAGCAAAATCGAAGAGTATATTCATGCCCATCGGGATGCCTTTGACACAGCCGTCCCTGATGCACAATGCTGGGCTGGAATACAAAGAACCCTCGACTGCCTGACCACTGCCGATCGCCTGGAGCAATACCTGTTGCTCAACCGGCCGTCGTTCGATCAGGCAGAACCACCCGTGGCAGTTTGGGCGCAGATTGAAGGCGCCATGGGAGAGCCCTCCAATAGTACGTTAGAAGGATTTATTCACAGCCACCGGTATGCATTCGATACCGAAACGCCTGATTTACGGGTATGGGCTGGTATTGACCAGGCACTTCCCAAGCGTGAGACCAAAGCCGTTTGGCTTCCGTGGAGCCATAATATCGTTCGGATTGCCGCAGCTGTCGCACTGCTCATCGCCGGTGTCAATATCGGTATTTGGTATGCAGCAAGCCAGGCAGAGCCGGGCATGGCTATGAGCGATCTTTCGCCGGAATACGCCGAGCTGGAACAATACTATCAGCGCGATATTTCCGCCAAACAAGACAAACTGGCTTCTTTCGCCTCCTACCGGGATGAGAATGTTTTGGAAGACCTGCTCCAGATGGACAATGTGATGAATGAACTGCGGGAAGAGCTGGCAAATGTACCGCCTGGCAACCGGGAGCAGGTAGTACGGGCCATGATCGAAAATTATAAAGCAAAAGCAGCGATACTCGAGCGCGTACTCGAACACATCAGCCAACAAAAGCAGCCAAATCAAAAGCAACCAGCAACGACAAACAGCAGCAATCATGAAGTGGAAAAAATTTAGTCTTACCCTCCTGCAGCAGGCTTTTCTGCTTTGTGTGGTGGTATTGAGCCAGCCAAACTCGGGCCGGGCAAACAGCCCAGAGCAGGAGTTCAGCAAGAAAATTAACCGGGAATTCGGCACGACAGCCAATGGTATGACCGCAATTTATAATAAGTATGGAAAGGTCAATGTAAATACCTGGACAAATACTTCGGTTAAAATCGATATTACCATCATTGTTAACGCCGGCGACCAACGCGACGCCGACCGGGTGTTCGACCGGATCAAAGTTAACTTTATCAGTACTGCCGGTTATGTAAAAGCCGAGACGGTAGTCGATATGGAGGGAAAAAACTGGTGGCCCGGCAACAGTTGTCAGGATTTTAAAATCAATTACGACGTTTGGATCCCCATTGGTAATCAACTGGACCTGAAGAACAAGTACGGCAATGCCTACGTGGCCAACCTGAACGGCAAACTAACCGCGGAAATTCGGTATGGCGACCTGCGCACAGAAGTTTTAAGTGGAGATGCTGACCTTTCTATCGGCTACGGCAAGGCGGCCATGGCTAAAGTGCGCAATTTATCCGGGTATGTCAGTTACGGCGGCCTCACCCTTACGGATGCTACGGATATCCAACTGGACTCTAAATATTCCGAATTTCGGGTGGAACACGCCGGGGCGGTCCGCGTGACGTCTAAATACGACGACTTTACCCTGGGCGACATTCGCGATTTGCGCATACAAACTAAATATGCCAACCTGCGCGTACGGAATGCCGGAGCCGCCTTTGTAACGGCACAATACACGGATGTTCGGATAGAAAATGTGTCCGGCACCGTTGACGCCGACATGACGTATGGCAGCCTGCAAGTGAAAGCCCTTGCCCGAACTTTTTCTGAAGCAAAGATTGTGGGCAAATACACCGACGTGCACATGAATGTTGAAACCGGCGCCGCTTTCCGCTTTGACGCCGAAGGCCTTCACACCGATCTGCACACGCCCAGCGGCGCTACCATTCGCCGCCGCGACGATCAGGGCAGCCGCTCGACGGTGGAAGGGTTTGTTGGCGACGCCAATGCTCCGCGCCTTGTAACGGCCCGCCTGAGCTATGGCGATTTTGTGCTTAAATAAGATTTCAAGGTTCAAGAAGCCCAGAAATGCCTTATCGTGTCAGCACGATATAGTCGCGCAGCAGTGTTTTTAGAAAATCGATCCGGTTTGCCGGCCGTTTCTGGATATCGAGGATGGGCATAAGGTGAGAGACCAGGTGTTCAACCGCTTCTTCATGTGCGGGGTTTGGGTAGCGTTGCAGTCGCGAAAGGGTAGTTTTTATGAAAATCATATCCCGTTCACTGAGGTTCCGCACCTGTGGATAAACCGGTTTGTAGGTTTCCAGCGTCGAAATACTCCTGATATCCTGAAGCCTGAACTGGTAGGGCGAACTTTGTATTTTAATAACAGCCGTATTTGCAGCCATATCGCCCAAGCGCTGGCTTTTCCCGGTTGTTTTGATTAAGACAGCGCCTATTACGCCGAAAGAAAACAGCGAATCCACCAGCTGAAGCACTGCACGCAACACCATATCGCTCCATTCAGGGTCTTTTCCATCCAGGCGGACTACCTTAATTCCCATTGCCAATTTTCCTGGTGTCTGGCCGGTATTCCAAATTTCAAAGAGTATATTGTACATAAAATAGGCCAGAAACGGCAACGCCACGGCCGCCATTTCCAGACCGCTGTTTTCAGCAAGCCAATTGCCCAATATTAACTGGAGCAGTTGCAATCCGATAAAATAGCCCAACACAACGATTACCAAATCCAGAAACCAGGCCAGGCCCCGGTCGCGCAGGCGCGCGAGGTCATATTCTATGGTTACGTTCTGGGTGGTGGTAATTTCAATGGATTTTTGCATGGCATTACACGGCTACCTGGTAGTCCCGAAGTGCATCATTGAGCGATACTTTTTTATCGGTGCTTTCTTTGCGTTGGCCAATGATCAGCGCACAAGCAACCTGAAATGTACCGGCTGGAAAATCTTTGGAATAGCTCCCAGGAATCACTACCGAGCGCGCCGGTACACGGCCTTTGTGTATTACGGGCTCGGGACCGGTCACATCGATAATCCGGGTGCTTTGGGTGAGCACTACGTTGGCGCCCAATACGGCCTCGCGTTCGACATGCACCCCTTCCACTACGATACAGCGCGAACCGATAAAACACTCGTCTTCAATGATCGTTGGAGTGGCCTGCGGTGGCTCCAGGACACCGCCGATACCAACGCCGCCAGCGAGGTGTACATTGCGGCCGATCTGTGCGCAGGATCCCACCGTAGCCCAGGTGTCGACCATGGTTCCACTGCCTACCCAAGCGCCGATATTCACATAGGAGGGCATTAAAATAGCGCCTTTTTCAATAAAGGCGCCATATCGGGCCAGCGCTTGTGGAACCACCCGTACGCCTTTTTCCGCAAAACCTTTTTTCAGCGGAATTTTATCATGGTATTCGAACGGACCTACTTCAATGGTTTCCATAGCCTGGATTGGAAAATACAGGATCACGGCTTTTTTGATCCACTCGTTTGTTTTCCAGCGGCCGTCCGGTTGAGGCTCGGCCACGCGCAGTTCGCCGGCATCCAGGCATCCAATGACCTCCCGAATAGCCTTGCGCGTATCGTCACGCTGCAAAAGCGCGCGGTCGGTCCAGGCTGTTTCAATGATGTGTTTGAGCGATTCAGTCATCGGTATTTTCGTTTACAACAATATCGCTGCTTGCAAAATCAGCAGAACTAACCGGTCAGTACCACCGCGATCAGGTAATCTGCCAACAAAATCAATATGTCGCTGTATACCACCGAGCGGGTACTGGCTTGCCCCAGCTCGATACTTCCCCCTTCGACAAAGTAACCCTGGTAGCACGAAACGGTGGTAAGGAGGAAAGCGAACACCAGCGATTTTACATACATCATGAACACATTATACGGGACAAAAAAGGAACGCAATCCCTGTATATATTCATCGTCGGTGATCAGGCCGGCCGGCACGCTGGCAAGGTATCCGCCAATGATGGCGACATAGGCAGAAAACGTTACGAGCAGGGGGATAGCCACCAGGGCGCCGATCATCTTAGGCCGGATAAGGTAGGCAGCGGTGTTTACGCCCATGACTTCCATGGCGTCGATGTGTTCTTTTTGCCGCATGCCCCCGATTTCCGCCGTCATGTTCGATCCCACTTTGCCCGCCAGTACCAGACAGGTAATCGTCGGAGAGAGTTCAATGATAGCCAGGTCCCGAACGATATAACCGATATAGTAGCGCGGTATCAGTTGCCCGTCCAGTTGGTAGGCGAATTGGACGGCCGCCACCGCGCCGATAAAAATTGAAATCAGGCATACAATAACCAGGGAGCCGACGCCGATATCGTTGGTTTGGCGCATGGTCTCTTTCCAATACATGGAAAATTTTTCGGGCCGGCCAAACACCTGTTTCATCATTTGCAGGTACCGCCCGAAATGGTAAAGAAAATTAAACCGTTTATCTACTGCTATCATAAGCACGTACCATTTTTCAAGGGTTCAAAGGTGACTCTTTTTTATAAACTTTGGGCTGTGATATGGGTTTTAGCAGTAGATTTTATTGTGAAATTGTTTTTACATTTTTGACTATTCAGTATAAAGACTACACTGGTGGATCAGACCTCTTCTTCCGAACGCCCGCTGACGGCGGTGGTTTCAGGCGGCACCAAAGGCTTGGGACGGGCAATTGCCGAAATATTTGCCGCAAAGGGCTTCGATGTTTTCGTTTGTGCCCGTACCGCAGCAGACCTCGATGCGATGGAAAAACACTGGACGGCGGCTTTTCCCGGTCGCCGGCTCTATACTTTTCCGGCCGACATGCGGCATAAAACAGCCACCTGGCAGTTTGCCGATGCTGTGCGCAACCAATGCTCCAGAGTAGATGTACTCGTGAACAATGCCGGGATTTTTCTTCCCGGCGCCGTTTCAACCGAACCGGATGGCGCCCTTGAGGACCTGATCCATATCAATCTGTACAGTGCCTACCACCTGACGCGGGCCCTTTTGCCGCTTATGTTGCCGTATCGCCATGGCCATATTTTCAACCTGTGCAGCATTGCCAGCCTGGCCGCTTACCCCAATGGCGGTTCGTATACGATTACTAAGTTCGCGCTGTTGGGCTTTTCCAAAGCCCTTCGCGAAGAAATGAAAACCAAGGGCATAAAAGTCACGGCACTGATGCCGGGAGCTACCTGGTCTGACTCCTGGCGGGATGCCGATTTTCCTCCCGACAGGTTGATGCAAGCTGATGATATTGCTCAAACCGTATGGGCAGCCTACCGGCTTTCCGACTCTGCTGTGGTGGAAGAGCTGGTCATCCGGCCACAATTAGGGGATTTATAGTGGGCGTGTGTGTTGGGATGATGTTGCGAAACGGGCATCGCCCAAGGCGTGAACAAATGGATGGTTATGCCGTTCCATAAAACACTAAAACAATCAAGTAATGTTTCATTTGAAGGAAGGCGATCAAGCGCCCAATTTTTCTGCCCTGAATGAACAGGGCAAAACCGTGCAGTTGGCTGATTTTAACGGTAAAAAGCTGGTCTTGTATTTTTATCCGAAAGACGATACGCCGGGATGTACGGCCGAGGCCTGCAGTTTGCGCGATGGTTACGCTCAGTTTTTAGCCAAAGGCTACGCCATCCTTGGTGTAAGTCCCGATCCGGTTAAAAAGCACGTCAAGTTTATTGAAAAATACCACCTGCCATTTAGTCTGCTCGCCGATGAAGACCATCGTGTGGCCAGCGATTATGGCGTATGGGGGCCAAAAAAATTCATGGGCCGCAGTTACGACGGTATCCATCGAACCACATTTGTTATCGATGGCACCGGTAAAATCGAGCAAATTATTAACAAAGTGGATACCAACGACCATACCGCTCAGCTGTTGGGCTGAAGTTCGCGGCCGCGGCCGCGATACTGTTTGGCTACCCAGCCCGGTACGATAAAAGCGCCCAGGAGCAGGTACCCGTAAAAGGCCATACCGCGCCACAGGAGGGCTACGATCAGGCCGAGACCCTGCGGCACAAAATCGGAAATGAAACTGGCCAACGCCACTTCTGCCAGTCCAGCGCCTCCGGGTGTGGGGGAAAAGGTCATAATCGTAAACATGGCTACCAGGCGCGCATAAATAAATGCCTGCGTCGCGCCGTCCAGCGGTATGGCAGGCATGATGGCGATGATCAAAGCATTGATCAGAATAAATTTGCTGGTCCAGGACCCAAGGGTGCTCAGCACCACTTTGACGTGATAACGCCAGTCCTGCATCCGGATTTCCCCGGCGGCCCGTTCGAATTCCTGTCCCAGCCGTTGGAATTTGGACGACCAGCGCCGCAGCCAGGGCCTGCTTGCCAGCCAAAACAAGACGATCCGGGCATATCCGGGCCGGATCATCAGTAAAAACACGAGGGTCAGCCAATAGGTTAGCATCACTGCGTAAGTCATAAAAAAAGCGCCGCTGGCCAGGCGTTCGTCGTGGTAGGAATCCATGCCCGGATACAACATAATAGGGCCATAGGCCAGCAACAGCAAGGGGAGTGTAAGTACGAAAAAACCGGAATCGCAGATCATGGCATAAAAAACAGCGGCGGCGGTGCGGCCTGCCGGCAGTTTCTCCTGGGTCAGTACGAACAGCATAACCACAGGCCCGCCTTTACTCGTTGGCGTAAGCGCCCCGCTAAACTCCCAAAGCACGATCAGCTGCAGGCATTTTCGAAACGAGAAATATCCGCGGGTAATGGTATACAAGCGGAAAGAGATAAAAACATGGCGCAGCACCAGCAGCAACACAGCTAGGCCGATCCAGAAAAAGGCCGTGGCGCTCCATTGAATGCTTCGAAACGCTTCCGGATCGAACTGCCGGTAGAACAAATACGCCACGGCTGCCACGCCGATAAGTACAGGGACGAGCATGCGGGACAGGCGCAGGGAATGCAGGATGCGCTTACCCTCTGCATCGACGGGTTGGGGAATAACAGGTTCGTTCAAGTTGCGAAAAATTTGGGCAGGCGAAGGTAAAACAGCCACCGGAACATTGAAAGAAATCGGGCAAGTGTCTTGAAACACAAAAAACCAGGCTAACCCGTTGCGGCGCCTGGCTTCTGATGCGGTAATGGGACCGCAAAAACGTATGAAGCATTTCATGAAAATTCAAAATAACCGGAGCGCAATTTTCTAAGCCTGTCCACTCCGGTCGTAATAACGCGGTACGTCATTCTTCTACAGGGCATCCATAGCTGCCAGACCCGACGAATTAAGGTCGGGTAATACTTCTTCCCGTTTGAGCGTATAGATTTTGGATTCCCGTTCGGGAACCTTCAGCCTGGGACTCACCACGTCAAATTCGGTTTCGTCGTACTGGTATATTTGCCATGCTCCATTGGCGAACTCCAGTGCGGTCAGGTGTTCGATCCAATCGCCGCTGTTCATATACATCACCTGTTTGCCATTGCCAGCCGTTACCGCCCGCATTTGCGGGCGGTGGATATGACCACAGACGACATAATCGTAGCCTTTTTCAGCCGCCAGTTGGATGGCCGTGTCTTCAAAGTCGGAAATATAACGCACAGCGCCTTTAACCGACTTTTTAATTTTGGAAGCAAACGAAACCGATGCAAACCCGAAAAGCCGGCGTATGCCATTGATGGTTCGGTTGATCCGGATCAGCAGGTCATAACCTTCACCGCCCAGGCGGGCCAGCCAGCGGGCGCGTTGAATGCTGGCGTCAAAAACGTCGCCGTGAAACACCCAGTGTGTTTTTCCGTCGAGCTGAAATACCAGTTTATTGCGCAGGTGTACCAAGCCAAACGACAACTCGCCGAACTTGCGCAACAAATCGTCGTGATTTCCGGTGAGATAGTACACCTTGGTGCCATTGACCGCCATTTTCATAATGCGGCGAACCACTTCCAGGTGTTCCTTCGGGAAATAGCTTTTTTTGAAATACCAGATGTCGAAAATATCGCCATTGAGTACCAGGGTGCGGGGGTTGATGCTGCGCAAATAGTTGTGCAATTCGCGGGCGTGGCAACCGTAAGTACCCAAATGAATGTCCGACAGTACGACAATTTCCAAATCGCGTCTCATATTCTACCGGCTCGTATATTTAATGTGACAATAATCAAAAGCCCGCGCCGAAAGAGCATCTCATTCAGAAAAGACCGGAAGTGAAAGAGGGCGAGCGCCCTTACTTCCGAATAGAGCGACCGAAAAAGGAATGAGTATGTGGTATGGCGCGGGTAAAAATGCATTTTCCTTTGTTGGTTTAGACGATACAAAGGTAACCTCGCGCCAGAGGAGGGGTGTTAAGCCAATATAAAGTTAGTATTACGTTTTCTGGTGTTTCTTTTTAGCTGCCGGGAATAAAATATTGTTGAGAATCAGGCGATAGCCCGGCGAGGTAGGGTGCAGGGCCAGGTCGGTGGGCGGGTCGCCGACGTAGTGTTTATAGTCCTCCGGATCGTGGCCGCCGTAATAGGTCCAAAACCCAAAGCCATAGGTGCCGTGGATATAGCGCGCTTCGTTGGCCGCTTTGTTTTCGCCCATGATCAGAACGGTGGGCTTGATCGTCGGTTTTAAAAATGCCGTACTTTGGCCCATAAACCCTTTTACGGTGCGCGTATGGCATTGCGTGAGCATAGTGGGTACGGGGTCCCATTTGGCAGAAAAATCGAACAGGGTGAAATAGTCTTGTTCGGGGTTGACGCCCCGGCCCAGGTTATGGTCTATCGTCGAGTGCTCGTAGGTGAGGGGGTCACGAATAAGTTGGAAATTATAAAACGCAAGGGTTCTGGAAAAGTCGAGTTTGCTTTGCGCATTGGGGTCGGCGCCATCGCCGTCGTACATTTCGGCACAAATATCGATACCTTCGGCAGCCAGGGCAATGTCGTAGGTATCGGTAGCAGAACACATGGCGAACATAAATCCGCCGCCCGAAACGTATTCGGCAATTTTTTTGGCTACGGCGTGCTTCAGTTGGCTGACCTTGCTGAATCCGTTTTCGCGGGCCAGGGTTTCCATCAGGCGCACGTGTTCGCGGTACCAGGGCTGGTTGCTCTGGCTGCCATAAAATTTGCCGTATTGGCCCGTAAAGTCTTCGTGGTGGAGGTGCAGCCAATCGTATTCCAACAATTCTCCTTGCAACACTTCGGTGTCATACACGATATCATACGGTATTTCGGCGTAGGTCAGCACCAGGGTAACGGCGTCGTCCCAGGGCTGAATCACCTCGCCTTTTTCGTTTTTATCGGGGGTATAAACGGCTATTTTCGGCGCTTTTTCCAGTTTGATTACATCCATGTTGACCTCCGGATTCAGGATTTCATTCTGGATGGCTGCAAACTGGGCATCGGCAATGATTTCAAAGCTCACATCGCGCGTTTTGCACTCCCGGCCGAAAACAGGCGTGTATGGGAAAGCAAAACTGCCGCCGCGGTAGTTGAGCAGCCAATAACATTCTACTCCTTGCGACAAAACCCAGTAGGTAATGCCATAAGCTTTCAGGTGATTCCGCTGGCTGTTTTCATCCATCGGAAGGAGCATATAACTGGCGCGCAGGGAAGAAACCGCGCTGGTCAGTAAAATAAACGCAAAAACGAAACGACGTATCATGAGCGAGGTTAAATGTGTTACGGATCGGCCGCCGGCGGTGAAAAACGTTTTGATGAGTTCAATGAAACGAACTTCCGCATAAAAAGGTTTTTCCGGCAAGTTAAAGTCTGCCAGGAAGGGTAAAATTACGCAGAATTGGCGGCTACGCCGAAAAAACCGGCATGTTGCCGCTGTAACCATTCCAACGCCGTATTTTCCCCTCGAAATGACGCACCTGCATTTTTTTCCCGTCCATTCCCTGTCCGCACTGCTGCTGAGCATGTGCGGGTTGCTTTGCCGGCCGGCGGCGCAGGCGCAGGTCGCAGCTCCGCTGGATACGCAGCGCGTCATTACGCTGACCGACGAAGCCTGGGCAATCAATGAGACCCAGACCGATGTGGCAGCCGCCCGCCTTCAGGAGGCTATTGCGCTGGCGCAGCGGATAAAATTTGTACGCGGGGAGGCCATCGCCTGGAATGGGTTGGGGGTTGTGGAAGAAATTCGCGGCAACTTCGACCAGGCGCGCCGGCATTATCAAAAAGCCCTCGACTTGCGCCGCCGCCTGGGCAACAAACAGGACATCGGTTCCTCGCTGAATAACCTTGGGGTGCTTTTTGAAATGATCGGCCGCTTTGATTCCGCCCTTGTTTTTCACCGGGAAAATCTCGCCATCCAGGAACAACTGGCCGACACCCTGCGCATTGCCAGGGCGCAATTTAACATTGCAGGCGCTTACCAGGAGATGGGCCTCTATACCGAAGCGCAAGGTTATTTATACGATGCCCGCAGGATTCTGGAAGCCCGGAAGGACCTCGACGGCACGGCCAAAGTGTATGCGCAACTGGGTCATATCCGGTTTGAACTGGACCGCTATGCCGAAGCGCGCGACTGGTATGCCCGCGAACTGGCTATCCGCGAACAACTGGACGATCCTGCCCGCCTCGCAGAGGCCCTTACCGACTATGCCAACGCCCTGGACGAGCTCGATTCGTCCCAAACGGCCGTTGCTTACTACTTGCGTGCGCTCGAACTCTGGAAGCAACTGGACGACCGGCCCGGGCAAGCCAACGTATTTATCAACCTTGGCGACGCGCTCAAACACAGCGGCTTTTACCGGCAAGCGCTTCAGTACCTCCGGCAGGCCGAAACGATCTGTCTGGAGTTCGACGATAAACTCGGGCTTATGGAAGTGTACAATACGATCGGCGATGTTTATTATCGCAATAACAACCTGCAAAATTCCTTGCAGTTTGTTCGAAAATACTACCGGATCGCACAGGAGACGAAGGACAACAAGTATATCCAGGGAGCGCTGAAAGACTTTGCGGAGGTATATGCCGCCATGGGCAATTTTAGCAAGGCCTACGACTACCGCGTGCAGTACGATGAGTTTCGGTACAAAAATTTAAATGAAAGAATCAGCGCTGAATTTGCCCGGAAAGAAGCGTTGTTTGAAGACGACAAAAGAAAACGCCAGATTGAACGCCGGATTGAACGCCAGCAAACGGACATAAAAATCCAGGAAGCCGAACTGGCCAAATCAACTACCCGGCAGTATGCTTTGCTCGGCGGCGCTCTGGCCTTGCTGGTACTGGTGGCCTTGCTTTTCAGCCGCAACCGCCTGCGCGCCCGGGCCAACCGCGAACTGGCGGCCAAAAACATCGCCATCGAGCGCGAGCGCGAGCGCGCCGACGCGCTCCTGACCAATATCCTGCCGGCTGCCACGGCCGCCGAACTCAAGGCGAATGCCCGCGTTAAACCCGAGCGCTACGAATCGGTTACCGTAATGTTTACCGATTTCCGGGGGTTTACCAAAATTGCCGAACAGGTGTCCTTTGAGGTGTTGATTGCCGAGTTAAATGAATGTTTCAGCCTGTTCGACGATATCGTGCTGGAGCACGGTCTGGAAAAAATCAAAACGATCGGCGACGCTTATATGTGTGCAGGCGGCCTGCCCAGGCCCAATACCACGCACCCGCAGGATGTGGTGCGGGCGGCAATAGCCATGCAGTGCCGGCTGCAAACCCTGATGCGGCAAAAACAAGCCCAGGGCAAACCGGTGTTTGAAATGCGGATCGGAATTCACACCGGCCCCGTAGTAGCCGGCGTGGTGGGCAGCCATAAATTTGCCTACGATATTTGGGGGGATACGGTGAATACGGCAGCCCGTTTGGAACAAGGCAGCGAATCGCACAAGATTAATATTTCCGAAACGACGTACTTGCGCGTGAAAGACCAGTTTGCGTGCAGCTACCGCGGCCGGCTGGCGGCCAAGAGCAAAGGCGATATTGCGATGTATTTTGTTGAATATTCGTGTTGAGGCCGCGGCATCCGGCTAAAATCCGAGGGTTGCAAACACTGGATAGTGGTCCGACACCGAGCCCCGCGCCACCCGGCAACCATAGGTTTTGAGGACTGGGTCAGTAAGTACATAATCGATGCGCAGCAGGGGGACGGCGCCAGCAAACGTGGTGCCGATTCCGAAGCCCCGTTCGCGGAACGTATCGTTGAGGCCTTCCGAGAGCCGGTCGTACACGTATGAATTGGGGGTATCGTTGAAATCGCCGCAGAGGATGACCGGGTGCGCGCAGGCCGCCAGCAGTTCGCGGAGTTTTTCGGCCTGGCCGGCGCGTATTTGGGTGGCGCTGCCCACTTTGCGCACTACTTTTTTTATTTCCTGCCAGGTTTCTTCTTTTTGCAGGTTGGGTTCTTCCAGCACGCGTTCGGTATCGTAGGTGACTTTGTTGGATTGCAGGTGCACGTTATACACCCGCACGATGTGTTTGCCGATCCGGATGTCGGCCCAGATGGAGGCATTTTCCGGCTGGCCGAAGGGTACCTGGCCGCCGCGGAGGATGGGATACCGGCTGAGGATGGAGGAACCGCCCCGGTTGAGGTCAAACCGGTATGGGTATGCCATTTTTTCACCCATTTTTCTGCTAAACTTCAATCCGGTTTCCTGCAGGCAGAGAATATCCGGGTCGCCCTGGTCTGTAAGAAACCGGATATAACCGGCATAGATACGGCTCCATTCGCCGTCTTCTAAATGAATGCCGCGAAATATACCGCCCAAGTTGTGGGTAGCCAACACGAAGGCGTTTTCGGGTGTCTGATCCTTTCCGGCGTTAAACCCGACGAATCCGCTCACGTATTGCCAGCCGAACAGGATGATGCCCAGGTGATACAAGGCAAAGCGGTGCACCCGGGCTCCCCAAACCAGTAATAGCGCCAGGTTAGCCAACAACCACCAGGGGAACGCCGTTCCGAAAAAGGCCAGCCAGCGGAACAGGGCAGGGTTGACATAAGGCGCCAGGTACGACAGGAAGGTCAGCACGATGACCCCCGCGCTAATAATCTTCAGCGAATGTTTAAAAAGGCGGCGCATACTTAAGTGGCGGTGGCTATGCCACTATTTCTTGCTGGCGTTGTATAAAAACTCTTTTTCTTCGGCGCTCAGGCTTTCATAACCGGATGCTTTGATCTTTTCGAGGATGGCATCGAGGCGTTCCTGGTACGACGGCGAGGATTGGTCCTGTGGCGCCCGGCCGCCTTTTGTAGCGCTAAAAGGGCCGGTAAATGCTTTTTGCGGCTTGCGTTTGAGCCGGGGCGTCGAACGGTTGCCCAAGGAAAACCACGAGAGGATGCGGTCGAGCAGGCGGTTGACCGGATCGGCCCAATCGTGCCCGTCGCGCAGCCGGTATACAAAGAGGCAGCCCATGGCGAACCCGCCGAGGTGAGCAACATGGCCGCCGGAGTTGTATTTATTGGCTACGCCAATCAGGTCGAACAGGAGCAGCACCAGTACGATGTATTTGACTTTCACTTCGCCCAACAGAAACAGGCGCACCCGGTAGTCGGGCGCCAGGATCAATGCCGCACCCGCCAGCGCCATCACGGCGCCGGAAGCGCCCAGGGCATAGGAGCCAACGTAGGGCGCAAACTGGGCGGAAGCCATAAACATGAGTCCGCCGAAGAGGCCTCCCAGCAAGTAAATCGGCAAAATGCGCCGGTCGCCGATCAAGTCGCTTACGATCACGCCGAACAGGTACAGGCCGATGATGTTGTTCAGCACATGCCAGAAATTTTCGTGCAGAAACATATGTGTGACGGGCGACCAGGGTTGGAACAACAGGGTGCGCCCCGATGCCGGTATGCACAACCATTGCAAGCCTTCCCACAAGGCTATCGATGCGTTGTCCGGGCCTTTTGCAATCAGCAAAAGCAGGAAGACCAGATTCACCGCGATAAAAATGCCGAAATTGATGATCACCAGGCGCGTCACCATGTTTCCAATCCGGAATGCATGCCGGATATCATCCCATATAGATCCGAAGAGTGCCATAACACCAGGAAATTAAATTTTATCTGAACCGAAAACGGTACCAATACATAATGATCGCAAAGCCGAATAACGCCCCGCCCAGGTGTGCAAAATGCGCGACGCCGGAAGAAGCCCCGCGCACCCCGTAAAAGAGTTCGAGAACGGCCATGATCAACACAAAGTATTTTGCTTTAAGCGATACCGGAGGAAACAACAGGCTGATCACTTGGTTGGGAAACAAATAAGCAAACGCTACATACACACCAAAAATAGCGCCGGAAGCGCCCAGCATGGCGCCGTTCCAATCCTGCGGCCGGATACCGGCCTGCTCCAGCTCCCACCATTGCACGCCCATGTGCAGCGCAAAGGCGCCGAGACCGCAAAACAAGTAGTAAAACAAAAACCGCTTGTGCCCCCACACCATTTCGACCATGGGTCCGAAAAAATACAACGACAACATGTTGAACGCCAGGTGCCCCAGGTCGCCGTGCATAAACATGTGGGTTACGACCTGGAACGGCCTGAAATGTTCCGACCCCGGTATATACACCGCCAGGATCAGCCGGCCGAGGTTGGCGTATTCATGGTCGACCGGGTTCCAGGCTTCGCTTCCGAGCAGCGCGTACGAACCGATAAACATCAGTGCATTCAGGATGATCAGGTGGCGCACAACGCCGGTAAACGGTTGGTAGAACTGGAAATAGGACATTTTTCCGGATGCAGGATAAAGATGAGTGGCTGGGTGGCTGGACGGTGGCGGTCAGGAGGGGTTATAATTGGAACCGCTTTTGCAATTCGTCCAATTCGAAGGTTATAAAACAGGTGCGCCCGGCAGGGCTGCGAAACGGTGCGGAGCAGGCGAACAGGTGGTCGATCAAGTCCTGCATTTCCAACACGCTGAGTGGCTGGCCGCGTTTGAGCGCCGCGCTGCGGGCCATGGACCGGGCGAGGTTTTCCTGCACGCCCAGTTCCAGTTCCAGGTTGTTTTTATATTGTGTCAGCAGCCGTTCCAGCAGGATTTCTTCGGTTAAGCCCGATCCCATATCCGATGGTGCGCCGTGAATGATAAAGGTATTGCCCCCGAATTCGGCGATATCGAAGCCGAGCAGGTTTACTTCCGGCAGGATATCGCGCAGGAGCGCCGCGTCGGCCGGGGCCAGTTCGATTTTTTTGGGGAAAAGCGCTTGTTGTGTGGCCACGGGTTGCTGGCGCAGGGCATCCAGGTAGCGTTCGTACAAAATCCGTTCGCTGGCGGCCTGCTGGTCGATCAGGAGAAAGCCGGATTTGATCTGGCTGACGATGTATTGTCCGTGAATCTGGTACGGTTCTTTCTGGCCTTTGGAAAAAGAGCCGCTGTCGTCGTCCAGTTCGGCGGGTTGGCTGCCGGGCCAGCGCTCGGCGTTGGTTGGCGGCATATCGGCCGAGGCGCCGGAAGGCACGATGGATGGCTGAGCCTCCGTTTCGCCGGAGGCCTTGGAGTCGATCAAATCCAGCCCTTCATACAGGCGTTGCCAGTTGCGCAGGTTGGCGTCCGCCAGGCGGTCGGCCTGGGGCGGGGTATAGTCGCGCACCGAGGCCGGGCGTTCGCCGCCGGGCCGCAGCACGGAAGTTTGAGCAGGCGAGCCCTGGAAAGCCGGCTCCTGCTCGAAGTCGAGCGAAGGGGTGATGCTGTGGGCGCCCAGGGCATGCCGCACGGTGACTTTCAGGTAGTTGTACACGAGTTTTTCATCGTCAAACTTGATCTCCTGCTTGGTAGGGTGCACATTGATATCGATACGGCCCGGTGCGATTTCCAGGAAAAGCACATACAGCGGGTAGGTTTCGGGCGGCAGGAGGTCTTCATACGCGCCCACCACGGCGTGGTGGAGGTAGTTGCTTTTGATAAAGCGTTTGTTGACGAAAAAGATTTGTTCGCCGCGCGTTTTTTTAAAATAGTCGGGCTTGCCGACAAAGCCGGTGATTTTAAGGATATCCGTTTCTTCCTGTACCGGCACGAGCCTTTTATTGACGGCTTCGCCGAAAATTTTGACCACGCGCTGCCGGAGCTTACCCGGTGGCAGGTGAAATATTTCCTGGTCGTTCTGGTGCAGCGAAAAAAAGATATCGGGGTTGGCGATGGCGATGCGCTGGAATTCGTCGAGCACGTGGCGCATTTCCACGGGGTCGCTTTTCAGGAAATTGCGCCGGGCGGGTACGTTGAAAAACAGGTTTTTGACGGCAATACTGGTGCCCGTGGGCGCCTGGCAGGGTTCGTGAATTTTGAAAACCGTGTCTTCCACCACCACCCGGGTGCCGAGCTCGTCAATGGCGCGGCGGGTGCGCATTTCCACTTGGGCTACCGCGGCAATAGAGGCCAGCGCTTCGCCCCGGAAGCCCATGGTACGGATTTCAAACAGGTCTTTAGCTTCCCGTATTTTGGACGTGGCGTGCCGTTCGAAGCACATGCGGGCGTCGGTTTCCGACATACCGCAGCCGTCGTCCACCACCTGAACGAGCGTTTTGCCCGCGTCGCGAATAATAACTTTGAGTTGTGTAGCGCCGGCATCTATGGCGTTTTCCATCAGTTCTTTAACCACCGAGGAGGGTCGTTGAACCACTTCCCCGGCAGCGATCTGATTGGCTACGCTTTCCGGCAATAACTGGATTACATTTGTCATAGCTCTGTGCCGGCGTCCGGGAGCGGGGCGGATACGCGCCGCCGATTGCGTTTGGGTCGGTATACGCCGGGTGTGCAAAGATACTTCATTTTTAGCAAGCCCGGTTTTTTGCGAAAAACAGTATTTTTTTGCCGGCGAATGTCCGGGGCTTTTTTTAAAACCATTCCGGATAAGGGCAAAAAAAGCGGTGTGGGGGTATCGGATTCCCCCGCACTTTTTATTTTTGCCCCACTTTTTGCACTACATCAATTCGAACCACACATGGAAAACATTTCCAACTCCCGCGGCAAAGGCTACTGCATCCTGTATATTCTGATATTTCTTTTCTTAATGACGGCCCTGGTACTGATGCTGTACAACAGGAATTTTGTGCTGGATTTTCCGAAGTAAATCATCTCATATGGGCTCCCGGTGCTTTCGGAACAGGGAGAAGAGGCCGCAACAGTAGTGCAGGATTTGCGCTAGTGTTGCGGCATTTTTTATTTGGGCGGACAAGAATGAATCCATCATTTACGATAAAATGATGCAGAAAAATCGATTCGATTAAATCAAATTGTTTTATTTTGCCCATTAAAGTACATTAGATATGACTTCGCCTCCAATCCATTCTGAATTGCTCACCTTCTCGCTTTTTCAGGGAGATGTTATGAGCGCCGTCGAGATTATGGCATCCGCAGGCATCGAGGAGCGTGGCGCTGTTTTTACGCGCCGGAATGTCGTAGAGTTCATTCTTGACCTGGCGGGTTATACGATCGAAAAGCCTTTACACCGGATGAGCATTCTGGAGCCCTCTTTTGGGAGCGGTGATTTTTTGCTGCTCATAGTGGAACGATTGCTCCAATCCTGGAGGCGTTCGTCTGATAAAAATGGGGACGTGTTTGAGAAATTGGTCAAATGTATTTGTGCCGTAGAACTGCACAGCGCAACCTTTTCAGACACCCGGCGTAAACTCCTGAACCTTTTATGTGAACATAACATTCCGATGGATATCGCTGTTCGCCTTGCTCAAGCCTGGCTTATCCAAAGCGACTTTCTTCTTTCCGCTTTGCCTCAGGATTTTGATTTTGTGGTCGGCAATCCGCCCTATGTTCGGCAGGAACGAATTCCCGCAGTGCTTTTGGCAGCATACCGTGAACGATACAGTACCCTGTATGATCGGGCCGATTTATACATTCCATTCATCGAACGTTCGTTACGTCTGTTGGCCCCAAAGGGGCATCTTGCTTTTATCTGTTCGGATAGATGGACAAAAAACCGGTATGGCGGGCCGCTGCGGAAGATAGTCTCAAAACACTTTCACCTAAAAGTTTATGTCGATATGGTGGACACTCCTGCTTTTCACTCCGAAGTTTCCGCCTACCCGTCCATTATTGTAATCGCCCGTCAGTCTGCCGAGGTAACCCGTATCGCTCACCGGCCTGAAATTGACCAAACAGGGCTCAAGGATCTAGCCAAAGCGCTTGCCGCTCCTGAAATTCCTTCCCGTGCTGATGTACGTGAACTCAAGGGTGTCATGAACGGAGCGGAACCCTGGATTTTTGATACACCGGATCAACTCGACATTGTGCGTCGGTTGGAGAAAACGTTCCCGACTTTGGAAGAGGCCGGGTGTAAGGTCGGCATCGGCGTGGCTACGGGAGCCGACGAAGTTTTTATCGGACCTTTTGACGGCCTCGATGTTGAGCCAAGCCGCAAATTGCGATTGGCTACAACCCGAGACATCGTATCCGGAGAGGTACGTTGGCGGGGTCTTGGCCTGATCAATCCATTCGAAGCGGATGGCAGTCTGGTGGACCTAGACCGTTATCCCCGACTCCGCCGATATTTAGAAGCGCAAAAAGACCGGATAGCCAACCGCCATTGTGCTCGTAAATCCCCTGCCAATTGGTACCGAACAATTGATCGGATTCATGAGAACCTGACGGCAAAGCCCAAGCTCCTGATTCCGGATATTAAAGGTGAGGCACACATTGTTTATGAATCCGGCGAACTTTATCCGCAGCACAATTTATATTACATCACGTCGGATCAGTGGGATTTAAGGGTTCTGCAAACTGTTCTTCAAGCAGGCATCGCCCGTTTGTTTGTATCGGCTTACACAACACGGATGCGCGGAGGCTATCTGCGTTTTCAGGCCCAATATCTCAGGCGTATCCGAATTCCGCATTGGCGAGATGTTCCCGACAATATCAAACAGGAGCTTTTGGAGGCATCTGCAGAAGGTGATCTTGAATCCTCTAATCATGCCGTCTTGCAACTTTACGGTTTGTCCAAAGCCGAGCAGTTGGTTCTGAGCAGAAATGGAAACAAAAAATAACGATGGCACTGAATCTATCCAACTTTGAAGTCAAGGCACGGGACGCTACAAAGGCTTTCTGGGGTAACCGTGAGAAAGCCAGGCAAAAACAACTGGAATCGGGAACAGCTGATCAGGGCGAACGCGCCGGTGTTACAGCGGGAAAGAATATGGATAGATTTATCGCTCTGATGATCGATTTGATAAAAGATAACGGCCTTGTCCTTGCTGATATTCACCTGAAAAAAGCAGTATTGACGCTTCCGGGATTTTTTCGCCCAACCAAGATTTGGGATGTTTTGGTAATCCATCAAAACCGGCTGGTTGCTGCACTCGAATTGAAGAGCCAGGTAGGCCCTTCCTTCGGCAATAATTTCAATAACAGGGCAGAGGAAGCGATTGGTGCGGCCCATGATTTTTGGACTGCTTATCGGGAAGGCGCATTCGGAAAACACCCCAGACCGTTTGTCGGGTGGCTGATAATGGTGGAGGACGCCCCGGAATCGCGGCGTCCGGTAACAACCAGTTCACCGCATTTTTCCGTTTTCCCGGAGTTCAACAAAACATCTTACCTGGAACGCTACGACATTCTTTGCCAAAAACTTGTCCAGGAGCAGCTCTATTCGGCGGCATCCGTAATCACTTCAACAAGAAGTGCGGAAATGACCGGCGATTATTCGGATTTGTCTGGTATGACAAGTCTGAAAACTTTTGTCACGTCATTAGTGGGGCATATTGCTGCTGAGGCGGCACGGATTTAATAATCGCAGTTGGCTGAAAACTTACTTCTCTAAATTTCAACAATCAATTGAGAGATGTATACGCTGCCCCATCAAAGCCCTTTCGTCATCTTATTCACAATCGCCTCGACTAGAGTAACTTTACGGTTTTAGCGATGAACAATAAACTTGCCGGCTGGTAAAGACATATGCGTGCCGGCAACGCGGTACCAATAGACGCCATTTGACAGGTTGTCTGTCGGAATACTCACCTGATTTTGATTGCTCGACATCCGGGCCGACAACACCAGTTGGCCCAGGTTATTAAAAATGAAGAGCGTCTGATCTCCGTTTTCCGCGGGATCATAACGGAAAGTTAATTGATCTGATGCCGGGTTGGGGTACACCGAAACCCCCGCCTCCCCCGCGGGCGGCGCTCCCGCACTCACCACGGGCGAGCAGGGCAACCCGGGATTATCCACCGGCCCCAGGCGGTAGTTGGGAAACGACGGCATCGATGCCCCGCTTGGTGTCGGCAGGGGCAGCCCACGCTGCTCCACCTGACAGGCCAGACCGGGTTCGTCGGGGTAGTGGATCACGTGGAAATAGCGGGTGTCGCCCCCGGCAAGACCGTATATTTTGCAATCGGGACCCAGCTGCAATTGGGAAAAAAGCGTAGCAAAGGGGTTGGCAACTCCATCCCATTCGGCCACAACTACCTGTGAGGCGCTTATATCCGGCGCCCAAAGATCCAATTGATGGAGCAACTGCCGGCATCCCAGGTATAGAAACCGGCCGCTGGGCGACACCGCGCAACCGATTTCTCCAATGACAGGTTGATTGCCGTATTTGAAACTGATCGTGTCGAAATGCGTGAAGGCGCCGGTTTCCCGGTCAAAGTCATACACCATGACGGGGTCCCCGCGGTTGGTACGATACATCCGGGTTCCATCGGGTGAAAACACGATCTGACCGTACCCCTCACCCGATGGCTATGGCTTGATCCCTATGGTTTGCCGAAGCGTGTCGACAATACCGTCTTTGGTGAATTTCAGGACATAAAACGTGTTGCTGTTGCGGCGCGGGGTGACAACCCACCAGTCTTTCCCGTTCGCATGTTTTGTCGCGAGTAGTTCGCCAAAGGCCAGCGTGTCGCGCAGGAGGGCAACGTTTTTTTCGATCACTTTACCTTGGCCGGCATTTTGATGCATATCCAAAATACTGATCAGGAGCGCTTCTGAGTAAACTGAAATTGGGTTAAGAAAAAGTTTTACTTGCTTATGAAAAAGGTAATAAATGCCTTGAGTATCCGGACGGGCTAAAAAAAACGCGCTCTGATACCCCGATGCATATCCATCAGCATTTTGGATGCAGGAAACCTGCCAGGCGAGTCCGGGATTAATCATTTCGCCATTTTCAAGCACTTCATCATTCGCCCCGGCGATATGACATCCATTGGTGTACGCCAGTAATTGGCCTGATGAATCACAGATGCTGGCATTGCAAACAAACATATTCATCTCGCGATAATTATATTGAGCGGTCAAAGGTTGTTGGTTAAAGTCAATGATGATTCCACCATGTGATGTCGTATTCGGAGTATTGCTGTCTCCGCTTATCCACACGTAATCATGCTTTTGACTAAACAAGGTGTACGGCAACAGGGCTAGTGAAAAAAGCAGGTATTTCATTTCAAATTTGTAAAGGGGCCATCCATTGCCCTCCAACAAAAGCAAGATAGTCCTTGTGGGTAGGTGTCTTATGGATGGATAATGATTTTGCCTGAGACTGAGCCCGATAGTGCATTGTATACAGTGTACCAATAGGCGCCGGCAGGAAGTCCTTGCAAGGGCACCGCCTGTGATGCGGATTCGTTTGAAAGATTGATCGTCCGGGTTAACTGGCCTAATGCATTAAAAAGCAGAAATCTATATTCCGGTTCTTTTCCCAAATCGTACTCGATGATAAGGTTGTCTTTTGCCGGATTGGGATATGCCAAAAGATAGCCTTTGTACGGCGCCTTCCTCGATAGGGGTCGTTCTATCGCGCAATTTACCTCGTCATTATACACCCGGGGCGATTCCAGCGATAATGGCAATAATGCTAAATTACGAAGATATTAAGGGTATTTATGACGGCATAACAGTAATTTTTACATTTGTGAAACTTATGCTGTGTCCATTATGCCAGAAGAAGAAACCAGCTCAACCGTCACTACAGATTATCATTATATTCTCAAAACCATAAAAGGAAAGCGCTGCGCCCTTTTTCTGGGGCCAGATGCTTGTCTGTCTTCTGACGGTGTCACAACCTTTTCAGAGCTAACAGCGCAACTTATTCAATCCAAAGTCGATCGGCAAAACGGACCGGTTGTCGCGTGGTATGCGGACGAAGGTCTGGCGTTCTTCAAAGACCATGTGGCGCGAACAGACACCTGCGATGAAATCAAATCATTGTATTCCGTTCCGGACCTCAACGCTAAACCCTACTACGCGGATTTTTATCAAAAAATAGTCCGGATTCCATTTCATTTGTACCTGTCCGTTTCTCCGGATCCGTTTTTGCAACTCGAATTTTCCACCCATAACCTGCCCCACCAGTTTGGCTGGTTTGCCCACCATCAGCCGATAACAGAGGTTCAGCAGCCCACCCCCGAACAGCCGCTGATATATAATCTGGTCGGCTCTGTTGAAGATGCGGAATCGTTGGTGCTTACCCATGAAGACCTGTTTGAATACTTGGCATCGATCCTGGGGGAAAAGAAACTACCAGCCAAGTTAAAAGCAGCCCTGCTGGATGCTAATCTGCAGCACCTAATATTTCTTGGTTTTCCCCTCCAAAAATGGTCGTCGCAGTTGCTCATTCGCTTGGTACGCCGGGGGGAAAACAAATCGGACAAAAAAGATTTTCGAACGATTGCAAATCATGCCGAAACGCTCAGGCCGGACATCCGGACATTTTGCATCGATCAGTTCAACATTACCTTTATTCAGGAGAATTTCCTCCAATTCGTCGATCAACTTTACGAGGCAGCCCTTGATTTCGAACAAAATCCGCAAAACAAGTTTAAACTACGCCAGGTGGCACCGACAGACGCTGCCGAGGGCCGTGGAGAAGTTTTTCTCTCTCACGTGCGGGGTTCCACAACGGATGCAGTTGCCGACCGGCTGCGCACCGAGCTCAATGCGAAAGGCTTTCGAACGGTGCCGGAAAAATCGGTATTGGACTACAAAACCGACCTGCGCCGGTTTATTCAGCAACTCGGCGCCGGAAAACGGGTAGTACTCTTGCTGGACGAATCTTTTTTACAGGACCAGCAATGTATGCAAAGTATTCTCGAAATCCGAAAATACCCGGGCATGGAAACGCGTATATACCCAATATTAATGCCCGGAGCAGACCTGGCCGACCCTGTCCGGCAATTAGATTTTGTGGAGTATTGGGATAAAAAGAAGGACACGCTTTCCGAGCGTCTGACCCGTGTATCGAACCAGGCAGATTTGATCCCGCTCCAAAACCAGGTAAATTTATTTGCCGAAATCCGGCGTTTCCTAGCTGATTTTATGGATATTATCCAACAAATGCGGATGATCCAATTCAACGGACAAAACTGGGAAGACCTTCATGAATTGACCGCCCTGCTAGAGCAGCAAGCGGCTGCTGACCACGAATAATACGCTGAAAAACCGACACACCATGGAGGATTCCAAATCGATACCACTGCCCAACCGCTACCCCGGCCCGCAACCTTTCGAGGAGGCCGACGCTCCCGTTTTTTATGGGCGGGATCGGGAGATCGACGCGCTTACAGAACGCCTGAGTGTACAACGCCACGTCTTGTTGCACGCCGCTTCCGGTATCGGAAAGAGTTCGTTGCTCAATGCTGGCTTGTTACCGCGGCTCAAAGCAAGTGGCTCCCGGGTGTTTAAATTCTCCTTTGGCGCGCGCAACAAGGAAAACCCCCAGATTCCGCTTGAAACGGCTTACCGGCACCTGCGCTTGCCCGACGAGCCCTTAAACTATCTGGACAAACTCCTTTTCGAAGAAAACTCCCTTTGGTACTTGTTAAAAAAGCAACAATGGCATAGCCTGGGCCGCCCCGATTCAAATGCTCTCCTGGATGCCGGAGAGCATGAATTGTTTTTGATTCTCGACCAGTTTGAGGAGCTGTTTACCTACTTGCCCGAGGAAATTGAAGCGTTTAAGCGCAGCTTATCCGATGCCTTATACACCCAAATTCCGACAGCGTTTCGGGAAGAATTCCGGGTAAAGCAAAACACTCCGGATGCCCTCAGCGCACAGGAGGCCGAATTGCTCCACCGCCCTATGCAACTTCGGGTTCTGTTCGCCATCCGCAGCGATCGCATGGCGTTACTCGGCGAGTTGACCGATAGCATGCCCGATATCCTGAAAAACCTGTTCGAGATCAAGTCCCTGACGCCAAGGCAAGCGGAAGCAGCCATACTCAAGCCCGCCCGGGCAGATGGCGCTTTTGCCTCTGAAAAGTTCGAATTCGAACCGGCGCTCTTGAATAGCATACTCGATTTTTTGATAGGTAAAGGAAAAAACCGGCGTATCGAAAGTTTCATGATACAGCTCATCTGCCAGGCCATCGAACGGCGCGTCCGCGAAAATCATTTATTAACCGTCAAGCGGGAAGACGTCGGCAGCCTGGAAAATATCGTGGAATTATTTTATGCCGATGCATTGAAGGACTTGCCTGCCGCCCAACAGGCGGAAGCGCAGCGCCTGATCGAGGAAGGCTTGATCACCCGGACCGGAGAAACAGACGGCCGCCGGGAATATTTATTCCGCAGTCAAATCCGGAAATATTACGAAAAGGTAACCGATGAAACCCTGGCCATCCTGAGCAAAAACCGACTGCTGAAAGAAGAACGCGACGACGAGCGACCCGGCGATATGCGCTATGAAATTGCTCACGATGCGCTGGTACCGCCAGTATTACGGTTGCGGGTGCTGCGGGAAAAAGACGAACAGGCGGCGGCGGAACGCCGGCGACGAGCGGCGGCGGAATCAAGGGAAATAGCGCAAAAACGGCGAGAAATAGGCTATGGAGTAAGTACTGAAATATCTTGGGAACGAATTGGAAGGGCTATCGGCAATAATAAGGCAGTGGTGATACTTGGCACTAATGCCATTTGTGACGAATTTGGAGTTCCCCTGATCAAACGCTTTGCCGAGCATGCCATACGCAGGCGTGATGATATTGGATGGTTTGATTCGGAACATCTGTTTTCATTACCTGATAATAGGTCCAGGGTTGAGCTTGAATATGAATTTACGCGGTTTTATGAAGAGCAACCTATCCCGGATTGGTTGCAGGTTATTGCAAAAATGCCCTTCCCGCTAATTATTTCATGCGATCCTTCAGGTATTTTACTTAACGCTTACAAAAGTGTTGGCCGGCCTGTAACTTTCGCGTATAAACGAGCTGGAATTAGAGGAGATGATTTGGGTAAATTCAATTCCGCACTTCCTCTTTTGTACAATTTATTCGGCGTAATTGATGAACGCGAATCCCTTGTATTGACTATGCCGGCCTTGCTCCGCCATTTTACAGACTTGGCATGCGCTAATCCAATACCGCCCAATATCCGTTCATATTTGATGCGTACGAATATTGTGGTTTTAATTGGATATAATTTTCTAAGCAGCTTTAGTACAGCCTTGCTTTATACGCTATTTCAAGAGGATCATGGAAGAATGTTTTTTGTTTTGAAGCCTGGCGGAGACCTAAATCCCTTGGAACAATTGGCGGCTAGCATTTTAAACGTACATTGGTTAGAAATGGAACCGATTGACTTTCTGATGCGTCTGCAAAAAGAGATCCCTGCATCAAATGATGAAACCCTTATCAGAAGGGTGGACGCAGGCAGTTTAAGGAAATTAGTTGAGGAGGGCGAAATGAATCGGGCTATAACCTTATTACTAGAATTTACAGAAGGTAACAGGTCTATTCAGGATGAATTGCTGCAACTCTCCGCGCGACTCAGCAATTTGGAACGAAATTACAGAGTGGGACTGATGGAGTCAAGTGGTGTATTCTTGGAGCGGAATAAAATTGCTGCATCATTCCTGTACCTGCTTGAAAAAATCGAGCAACTCCCTTAGCCTTTTCCACTATGAAAATTATGGAAATACCCGGATATCGCTACCCCGGTGCAAAACCGTTCGAATCAGCCGATACTAACTTGTTTTTCGGCCGCGAGCGTGACGTAGCATCATTAATGGCATATGCGCAAATAAATCCGATAACTGTACTTCATGGAAAATCTGGCATTGGTAAAACATCTCTGGCACATATCTGCTCGGCCAAACTGGCCACCGAGCATCAGGCTGACGTATGTTATATTCGCTTTGGCACATATATCTCGTCCGCTGTAGACCAAACGCCGCTGCAAAAAGTGATCTTGTCATTACTGCATAAGGTGCCTGCTGCATCGGAATTGTCAAAAATTCAATCGAGACTACCCAATTTAGATTTCTCTTTGTGGCATGCACTTAAAAAACGGGAGTTCAGCCGGGAGGCTAATCAGGGCTATTTAGTACTTGTATTTGACCAGTTTGAAGAATTGTTTACCTATCCATCTGAATCGATTGATGCCTTTGCCTCAGAACTAGGAAGGATTATCGCGGCGGCTGCTCCAAAAGAATACGAGAATCTTGCTATTACAAATCCGGAAACGCTTTCTGCCAAATCGTGGAATGCGCTGCTCTCGCCTCCCAAAATTCATATCTTGCTCTTGATTCGATCAGACCGGCTCCATTTGCTGAACGATATTTCCCAATATTTGCCTACGGTTTCCAACAACAGTTCAGGCTTGGACCACTATCCCCGGAGCAAGCACGGGAAGCTTTGATCCGGCCTGCCGTCGCCTCAGGTGAGTATATTTCGCCAGTCTTTCACTACGCGCCAGAAGCGGAAAAAGAAATTATAGACTTTCTCTCATCAGGCGGAACGCGATCTATAGAGCCATTTCAACTTCAGATCCTGGCATCAACAATTGAGCGGAAAATAGAGCACCCGGACTTTGTCGTTCGACCGGAGTATTTGGGAAGTATTCACGAAATTTTTGAAAATTATTACGAGTTTAAAATTGAAAATCTGGATGATGAAGAGCAATTGGCTGCACGAAATTTGATCGAGAACGGTCTGATTCTGGAGGAAGAAAAGATGCGTTTGACTTTACATGAAGGCCAAATCGCGCGAGATTATCCTGTTTCAAGAGAGACGTTAGAGCAACTTGTTAATTCAAATTTATTGCGACGGGTGCTAAGTGAAAAAGGCGGGTTTTTATACGAACTATCACACGACACGCTGGTTGATCCAATTTTACAATCTAAAATGACTAGGATAGAACGGGAGAGGCAACAACGGAAGGTGGCAGAATACGAAGCACTACGAACCCATGAACAGAGCAAGTTGGAAAAAATACGGACCGAGCGAAGGCAAACAAGAAGACTTACTTTGGCATTATTGCTTTCTGTGCTGCTTAATCTTCTTCTGCTTTGGCTCCTTGTCATGTAAAAAACCGCCCTCCATGCCCTCCACACCCGAAATATTCATCTCCTACGCCTGGGGCGAATCCCGCGAGGATATCGTTGAAAAACTCTATAATATTCTCCTGGCTAAAGGGTACGCCGTGCAGCGCGACAAGGTTAACATTGGCTATAAAGGCAACATCAAGCAGTTTATGCAGCAGCTCGGAGCGGGAGGCGCCATCGTGGTGGTGCTGAGCAAAAAATACCTCGAATCGCCCTACTGCATGTACGAGGCACTTCAAATCCGGGAAAACGGCGATTTCGAGCGGCGCATCTTCCCGATCGTGCTGGCCGACGCCAATATTTTCGACCCTCTGGTCCAACTCGATTACGTTTCCTTTTGGGACCAGAAAATCAACGAACTCCAGGAAAAAATGCGACAAGCCACGAGCCTCACTCACATCAAGCCCATCCAGGAAGCGCTCGACCTGTACGCAGATATCCGCCGGTTTATTGCCAGTTTTATGGATGTTATTAAAAACATGAACGTCCTGACGCCGAAAATGCACCTGGAAAGCGATTTTTCAGCACTCCTGAAAAATCTAGACGCCATATTTCCAAACCAGCCATAAATAGCCCAGACCATCTATTCAACAGCCATCCTTTTCACCATAATGGGGTGATATACCTCGGCAGCCTTTTGACAGGATTTAGGCTACCTTTACCCCCCACAATCCTTACCCATCATGCGTTCACGTTTCCTTTTTTGCCTGCTCTACCTCGCCGGCGCCCTCCGCACCCAAACCCCCTCCGCACCGCTCCAATACGTCGATCCGTTTATCGGCACCGACGCCCACGGCCACACCTATCCCGGCGCCACGGCGCCCTTCGGCATGGTGCAGATCAGCCCCGATACCCGCCTCGAAGGCTGGGACGGCTGCTCGGGCTATCACTACTCCGACTCGCTGCTCTACGGCTTCAGCCATACCCACCTCAGCGGCACCGGCGTGCCCGACTACGGCGATATCCTGCTCCTGCCCTACATGGGCGAAGCCCGGCTCGAACCGCAGCAGTACGCCGCGCCGTTCAAAAAAACCGGCGAACATGCCGAAGCGGGCTATTACGCCGTGACGATCCACAAAGGCGTCGATCAAATATCAGCCGAGCCTGACCGCCACCGAACGCGTGGGCGTGCACCGCTATATCTACCCGAAAAACCGCGAGTACGGCCACCTGCTCATCGATTTGCGCCACCGCGACCAGGTGCTGGGGGCCCAACTCACCGCCGTCGGCGACCGCGAACTGGAAGGCTACCGCTTTTCCAGCGCCTGGGCCAAAGACCAGCGCGTGTTCTTCGTCATCCGCTTTTCCAGGCCGTTTATCGACGCCAAAGTGATCGATATGACCCAGGACCCGTACGTGATCGAACAATCGGCAACCAGCAAGGCCATTGTCGGCCTGCTCGATTTTTACAGCTACGAAGGCCAGCCGCTCGTGGTGACTGTGGGCCTGTCGGCCGTGAGCATCGAAAATGCCCGCGCCAACCTAGAAGCCGAAGCCAATCACTTCGACTTCGACCGGGTAAAAGCCGAAACACAGGCCAAATGGGCGCAGCAACTCGGCAAGATCGAGGTCGGCGGCGGCACGGCGGCACAAAAACGCACGTTCTACACCGCCCTGTACCACACCATGGTGGCCCCCAATCTGTACATGGATGTGAACGGCGAATACCGCGGCCGCGATATGCTGATCCACCAGGCCAACGGCCACCAGGTGTACACCGTGTTTTCGCTCTGGGATACCTACCGCGCCTGCAACCCGCTGTACACCATCATCGAACCCCAGCGCACCAACGACTTCATTCAAACCTTTCTCCGGCAATACGAACAAGGCGGCCTGCTGCCCATTTGGGAACTGAGCGCCTGCGAAACCGACTGTATGATCGGCAACCACGCCATACCCGTCATGGTCGACGCGTGGAAAAAAGGCATCACTCAATACGACGGCTACACGGCGCTGCAAGCCGTGGTCGCCAGCGCCATGCAGGACCGCTACGGCCTGCGCTGGTACAAAAGCCTGGGCTATATCCCCTCCGACGAAGAGCCTGAATCGGTGTCGAAAACCCTCGAATACGCCTACGACGACTGGTGCATCGCCCAGCTGGCCCTGGCTATGGGCGACCAAACCCTGGCCGACACCTTCCTGCACCGGGCGCAGTATTACAAAAACCTTTTCGACCCCTCCACCGGCTTTTTCCGGGCTAAAAACAACTCCACCTGGCATACGCCGTTCGACCCCTTCGAAGTCAATTTCAACTACACCGAAGCCAACGCCTGGCAATACCGTTTCGCCGCCCCGCAGGACGTGTCGGGCATGATGCAATTGCTGGGCGGCCGCGAAGCCTTCGCCGCGCAACTCGACACGCTCTTTACCACCCGGGCGGTGACCACCGGCCGCCAACAGGCCGACATCACGGGGTTGATCGGGCAGTACGTACAAGGCAACGAACCCAGCCACCACATGGCATACCTGTACAACTACGCCGGCCAGCCCTGGAAGACACAGGCGCGGGTCCGCCAGATTCTCGACGAACAATACACCGACCGCCCCGACGGCCTGAGCGGCAACGAAGACTGCGGCCAGATGTCGGCCTGGTACGTGCTCTCCGCCCTGGGATTCTACCAGGTAGTGCCGGGCAATGCGCAATACGTTATCGGCACGCCTCTTTTTGAAAAGACCGTTATCCGCCTCGACAACGGCAAAAACTTCACTATCGAGGCCAGGGGCGCCTCCGCCCAGCGGCCGTATGTCCAATCGGCCACGCTGAACGGCCGGCCGCTGACGCAAACCTGGTTTGCACACAGCGACATCGTAAACGGCGGCACGCTCCGGCTCGACATGTCGGACCGGCCCTCCCGCTGGGGCGCAGATGAAGCCGGGCGCCCGCTATCGGCCATTCAGGCCGAGCCCATTGTACCCATCCCCTTTATTGCCGCCGCCCGGCGGGTGTTCCAGGACAGCCAGCGTATTGAGCTGGGCTGCGCCGATCCGGAGGCTGTGATCTATTATGCCTTCGGCAAAAACGCCGCGCCCGGCCCCTATGGGAAATACGAAAAACCCCTGTTGCTGACCGAAAATGCGCAGCTCCGCTTTTACGCCGAACGCCGGGGCCACCGCAGCCCCGTGGCGTATGCCGAATTTTTCCGGCTGCGCCCCGACATGCGCGTACTGCGCTATGCGCATGCCTGCAACCCGCAATACACCGGCGGCGGCGAGCAGGCATTGGTAGACCTGCAGCCCGGCGGCGCCGATTTCCGCTCGGGCCGCTGGCAAGGTTATGAAGGTGTCGACCTGGACGTTGTGATCGATCTGGGCAGCCGGAAACCGGTACGCGAGGTCCGGGTCAATTTTTTACAGGACGAAAACTCCTGGATATTTTTTCCCGTAAAACTGCGGGTGGAAACCTCCGACGACGGCGAGCGGTTTGCACCGGCCGGCGAAACGTTCAACGCGGTACAGCCAACGGCGAGCGGTTCATTGCAACAAAAACTCATCTTGCGGCTTGGAAATACATCCGCCCGCTACCTGCGGATCGTCGGCGAAACGCTGGGCAAGTGCCCCGAAGGCCACAAGGGCGCCGGCAACCCCTGCTGGCTGTTTGTGGATGAGGTGTACGTGGAGTGAGGGCGGATCACGACAATTTTAATGTTTGCGCAGAACCTGTTTCAAACCGAACGTTTTTCTCAACTTTGTGAAAACCCGTCGTTCGATGTTGCGTCTTTTACGGCTGTATTGGTGGTGGCTTTTCTGGCTCCCGGGGTCGGTGTCTACGCTGGCCGCCCAGGGAGTTGAAGAACTCGAGCACTCTACGTTTGAGGTAGATAATCTGCTGAATCGCGCCCGGGATGCCGGTTCGGATATCGAAATATATTCCCTTGCCAATCAGAGCCTGGCTATTTCCCGCGATTTGCGTTACGACGGCGGCATCGTGCGGGCTTCTGTTTTGCTGGCGCAGGTATGTGCGCGCACCGGCCGTACGCAGGATGCCCTGCGGCATTACCTTGGAGCGGAAGAAAAACTCAGTCCCGGCAGTATTTCAGCGCCGGTAGTACTCGACAAACCCGCCTTGCTGGAGGTGTATAGCGGGCTGGGCGATCTTTTTTTCCGGGAAAAATTGTACGACAACGCCCGGCGGTACTATCGCAAGGTATTGGCCCTGGCGCCCGGTGATTACCCGACCATGGAAAAAGCCGGCGATGCCTGCCTGCTTGAAATGCGCTACGACAGCGCCGAGGCCATCTACAAGGACCTGATCGTTCATTTTAAAGAAAAACACAATTACTCCCGGCTCGTCCAGTTGTACCAAAAGCTCGCCAATGCGTACAGCAACCACGGCAATCCCGGGAAGGGCTTGTTCTACTACCTCGCTATTGAAGAGATCATCGAGCACAACGGCTACCCCGAAGAGCGGGCGGTAATGTACAACAACATGGGCAAGCAATATGCCGTGCTCAACGATTACAAACGCGCCCTGGAATATTTCCGGAAGGCCGAACTGCAGTGCGAGTATATCAATTGCGATTATATCCAAGTGGTGTATGCCAACATCGGTATTGCGCTGCACAACACCGGCGATACCAAAGCCGGCATCGAATACCTGCTGCAGGCCCGCCGTTTGCTGCAATCGCAAAAAGACGGGCCCTCGCTGGCCAGCCTCGAACACCTGATTGCAGGCGTCTATTTCAGCGACCAGGATGTGTACAACGCCTTGTCGCACAACAACGAAGCCATCCGCTTTGCGCGCGAAACCCGGCAAAACGACGTTTTGGCCAACTGTTATCGCACCGGCGCGGATATTTACTATCAACTGTATGATTTCGAAAAAGCCTATGAGTCGTACCGCAAGTACCTGATCCTGAGCGATTCCTTGCGGCTGTCGGAACAGGCGCAGCAACAACGCATCGACCAGCAGCGCACCCTGCTCAGCGATGCGGAAAATCAGATAAAATACCTGCTCACCCTGCAGAATATAAAAGACCTCGAGTTGCAACAGGCGCGCTACGACCAGGACCGGCTTAAACTCGTGAACGAAAAACTTGAACTGGAGAAAAAACGCCGGGAGGACAAGGTGCGCCTGCTCGAGGCTCAAAAAGACGCCGACCAGTCCAAACTACGCGAACAAACCCTGCTGGCCCTTCAGGCCAACCAGCAACTCCGCCTGGCCGCCCAGCAGCTCGACGCCGAGAAAAAAGAACGCCTCATTGCAGGCTTACGGCAGCAGGAACAGATCGACCGCGCCCAGCGGCAGGCCGATAGCGTACGGGTCGAACAACTGCGGCTCGACCAGGAATTTCAACGACGCGAACAGGAGAGCTTCCGGCGCTTCGTGTACGGCCTGGGCGGCCTGGGCCTGACCATCCTCGCCCTTCTGGGCCTCGGCTGGCTGTTAGCACGGCGCGCCAGCCGGCGCCTGGAGTTGAAAAATCAGGAAATTCAGGCACAAAAAGCCCAAATCGAAGAAGAACGCCACAAAAGCGACCGCCTGCTGCTGAATATTTTACCGGATGAAATTGCCCAGGAACTCCGCTCGCACGGCTATGCCACACCCAGGTTCTACGCAGCCGCTACCGTGTTGTTTACCGACTTTCTCAACTTTACCCGCCTGTCGGAAAAACTGACTCCCGAAGAACTCATCGACGAGCTCAACGACTGTTTTCTGGGCTTCGACGAAATCTGTGAAAAATACGGCCTGGAAAAAATCAAAACTATCGGCGACGCATACATGTGTGCCGGCGGGCTGCCGGTGCCCAACGATACCCACCCGGTAGACGCCGTGGGCGCTGCCATTGAGATGACCGCCTGGCTGAACAACCGCAACCGAACCGTCCCGAATGCCGTATTCCGCGAAATGCGCATCGGTATCCACACCGGGCCGGTCATCGCCGGCGTGGTCGGAAAAAATAAGTTTGCCTATGACATCTGGGGAGATGCCGTCAACCTGGCGGCCCGACTGGAAGAGCTCGGCGAACCCGGCCGCATCAATATCTCCGGCGCTACGTGCGAGGCCGTCAAACACCGTTTCCGCTGTACCTACCGGGGCAAAAAAGAGGTGCATAATAAGGGCTTGGTGGATATGTATTTTATTGAAACGGTCTAAATAACCTCCTTCCCTTATGCACTACGAGAATACCCTCGCTTTCGCTCAAAACCTCGACGCCCACGACCCCCTCCGCGCCTACCGCGAGCAGTTTGTTTTTCCTCAACACAAGGGCCAACCCGTCTTGTATTTCTGCGGCAATTCCCTGGGGCTCCAGCCCAAAACCGTACGGCAGGCCCTGCTTGCCGAGCTCGATCATTGGGCCGAATACGGCGTGGAAGGCCATTTCCGCGGCGAGTTGCCCTGGATGCACTACCATAAATTCCTCACGGCGCAAACCGCCCGCCTGGTCGGCGCCCTGCCCCACGAAGTGGTGGTGATGAACACGCTTACCGTCAACCTGCACCTTATGATGGTGTCGTTTTACCGCCCGGCGCCCGGGCGCTACAAGATCATCATGGAGGCCGGCGCCTTCCCCAGCGATCAGTACGCCGTGGAATCGCAGGTGCGCTGGCACGGCTTTGAGCCCGGCGATGCGATCGTGGAAGTAGCGCCCCGGCCGGGCGAGGATACTTTGCGCACAGAAGATATTCTGGCGGTCATCGAAAAGCAGGGAAAAAACACAGCCCTGGTATTGTTTGCCGGCGTCAATTACTACACGGGGCAATTTTACGACCTGGGCGCTATCACAGCTGCCGCACACGCTGCCGGAGCCTATGCGGGTTTCGACCTGGCGCATGCTGCCGGCAATCTGCCGCTCCGCCTGCACGACTGGAATGCCGACTTTGCCGTGTGGTGCAGCTATAAGTACCTCAACTCGGGCCCCGGCGGGCCCTCCGGCGCTTTTGTCCACGAGCGCCATGGCCAAAATCCCGCCCTGCCGCGTTTTGCCGGCTGGTGGGGCCACGACGAATCCGAGCGCTTTCTGATGCGCAAAGGCTTCAAGCCCATGACGGGCGCCGGTGGCTGGCAACTCAGTAATGCGCAAATTTTCAGCTTCGCTGCCCACAAGGCCAGCCTCGACATTTTCGATGCCGCCGGCATGGAGACCTTGCGGGAAAAAAGCCTCCGGCTTACGGGTTTTCTGGAATTTATTCTGGAAGAAGCCAACCGGAAGAAACACCGGTTCCGCCTTATCACTCCCCGCGACGCGCAGGCGCGCGGCTGCCAGCTCTCGGCATGTACCGATGCCGGCGGCAAAGCCCTCTTCGATCAACTAATGGAAAACGGCGTCATTGCCGACTGGCGCGAACCCAACGTGATCAGGTTCGCCCCGGCGCCGCTGTACAATTCGTACGAAGACGTGTGGCGGCTAGGGGAGGCGCTCCGCTAAATTAAAACTCCAGCCGCCAGCTCAAATTCGGCACCAAGCCCAGTTGCGTTTTCGTTTCCACCCGGCTCGTATAGGGATCGTAATAGCGGTAAGCGACATTTTTCCGGATAGCGACATTTTGAAAATCCATGGCAAAAATGCTGTTGCGCCGCAGGCCGATGTTTCGCCGCCAGTATACCCGTACGTCCAGGCGTACAAAACCGGGTTGCTGCCCGGAATAGCCGTCTGACAGGTCATAAACGGTCGTTTTGGCGGCTGCAGAAGCCGTTTCATCCACCGGTGCGGCATACTGCCCGCCGGCCCAGGTCAGCCGGCCATTCACGCCGAAGGCGCGCAGGCGCTCGGGCCAATGGTTGCGTTCCCATTCTTTGCCGGCAGTAAGGTTGGCGATATGCCGGATGTTCCAGCGCGCAGCGCGCCACCGGCCATCGCTGCCCCGGTAGCGGGCATCGAAAAGCGTGGTGTTGACCAGCAGGAACCAACCCTTGCTGAGATACCGTTCGACGGAGAGTTCGAGCCCTTTGTTTTCCCCCAGGCCCCGGGCAGTGAGGGCTGGAAGCGCTTGTATCTCGCTGATATTAAGCATAGAAAAGGCGTCGTGGGTATTTAACGATACCGGAGCCTCGCGCAGGCGTTGGTAATAGAGCTCGGCTTTCATGATCCATAATTCGCCGCTTTGCCAGCTGTAGCGCAGGTTGGCCTGCCAGGCGCGGGTGAACCCCAGGGTGCGGTTGGGGTATTCGGCCGGTGTGGAGCCACCCTGAAGGGCAAGTAAATCGGCGTACATCCAAAGGGGGGCGAGTTGGCTGCAGCCCCCAATGCCCAGCGCCAGGGTATGCCGCTTGCTCAGGCGTTGGGTGAGCAGCAAGCGGGGTTCGATGCTGGCGTCGTCGGAAGGGAACAGATCATGGATTTTAAAAAAAGAAGTATGTAAGCCGAGGCGCACCGCGATATGGCCCGGCCGGTTGGTCCATTCCCAAGCCGCCCAGGGTTGAATCAGGGCGGCGGCCAAATCCCCATTGAACAAGCGGTTCGAATCGCGGGTGGCCATCCCGTCGAAGTGCAGGTGCTGGGCGTTGATCCCGGCTTGCAGGCGGTTTTGGTCGTTCAGCCGGCGGAAGAGTGTTGCCGAGGCTCCAAAGCGGTTTTCCGTATTTTCATCGTTCTCCCGGATACCGGCGCCGATCGCCTGGCGCCGGTTGAATTGGCCGGACGATATGATCGAAAATTTCCACCACATATCGCGCCCCAACGGCGCCCAGTGCGATATCCCGGCCATGTATGTCCGGGAGTTAAATTCGATATCGAACAGGTCTTTATACCCCTGCACGTCAGCGGTGTCGCCCGGCGGTGTAAAAATGTTTGCACTCAGCCCTCCGGCGGAAAAGACCGACCACTCGCCGCCGTTTTTACCGGCGAAATCGAGTTTGCAGGACAGGTCCTGGAAGTTGATCGTTTCACCGCCAAAGGAGATTCCCATCAGGCCCAGCAGGCCAACGGTGGAATAGCGATAGTTGGCCAGGTAACTATGCCGGTGTTTTTTATCGAGCGGTCCTTCAGCAGCCAGGTCGATCCCCACCAGGCCCGCTTGTACGGTATATTCGCGCTGTTCGCGGTTGCCACGCCGCCAGCTCATGTCCATGATTCCGCCCAGCGCGTCGCCGTATCCGGCGGGAAATGCGCCGGTGAGCAGCGAGGAGTTGTCAAGCAGCTGCGCGGAGAACAATAACACCCCCCCACTCGATGCGGTCGGCCGGTCGCCCAGCGTGCCGGCGTTAGGCAGGTGGTTGGGATTTACGATATCGACCCCTTCCAGGCGCCAGCGCAGGCTGGCTGGGCCGTTGCCCCGTATCGTCAGGCCATTGGCCTGGTCGTCGGTATTGGCCACGCCCGGATAGGCGAGGGCCAGGCGGGCGGGATCGAAAAAGGTGGCCGGAAACCGCTGGGTTTGCTCCCGGGTGAGGGGTATTTCGCCCAGTGCCTGCAGGGGCCGGCGGTCAGGCGAAGTAGCCTTGATCGTTACGTCGGGCAAGGCAGTGGCGGAAGTCCGCATGGCTACATCGATAATGGTTTCTTTGCCCGAGGCGATCCGTACTTCCGACACCAGCAAGGGTTCGTAGTCCTTCAGACTGAAAAAACAACGGTAGTATCCGGGCGCGAGTGCGTCGGTGGCGAATGCGCCGTCGGCGCCGGTGGTAATAGCCAGGTGATCGATATCCTCCGTTTGGCCCAGGCTGATACTGACACCCGCCAGGGGCGTGCCGCGGTCGGCGTCGCGTACGATACCGCGCAACCGTTGTGCGCCTGCTATCCATGCCGTTGGCAGCAAGCACACGAGCAGGAAAAACTTATATATGTTCATGGCGAAAATTTCGGACTTTGTCGGCAAAATTAAACGGCCTGCCGGGTTTGTGTTGTGCAACCGGTTTTTGTTTTCAAATATTTGAACAAACCAAACCACTTTTTTATGGAACTCATTTTTCCTGTAATTCTGCTTTTACTGGTATTTCTAAGCCTCGTTACGGTGGGCCAGGGCACGGTAGCCGTTACAACTATCTTTGGGAAATACCGGCGTACCCTCCGGCCGGGGCTCAACTTCCGCATTCCCCTGATCGAAAGTATTTACAAACGTATTTCCATCCAGAACCGGGCGGTGGAACTCAATTTTCAGGCCGTTACGGTCGACCAGGCCAACGTCCATTTTACCTCCCTGCTTTTGTTTGCCGTATTCGACGACCGGGTGGAAACAATCCAGAACGTAGCGTTTAAGTTTATCAGCGAACGCGATTTTATGGCCACGCTTTCCCGAACGGTGGAGGGAAGCATCCGCGCATACGTAGCTACCAAGCGGCAGGCCGAGATACTGGGCCTCCGCCGGGAAATTACCGAGGCGGTAAAAACCAATGTGGATCACATGCTGGAAGACTGGGGCTTTCACCTGCTTGACTTGCAGATCAACGATATCACGTTCGATGAAGAGGTGTTGCGCTCCATGTCGAAGGTGGTGGCGTCCAACAACCTGAAGGCGGCTGCCGAAAACGAGGGGCAAGCGCTGCTGATCACCAAGACGAAGGCTGCCGAAGCCGAAGGCAATGCTATAAAAATTGCCGCCGAAGCCGAGCGGGAAGCCGCCAGAATGCGCGGGCAGGCGGTAGCCTTGTTCCGCGAAGAAGTCGCCAAAGGCGTCGGCCATGCCGCCAAGGAGATGCGCGAAGCGCACCTGGACGCCTCTTTCATCCTCTTTTCCATGTGGACGGAAGCCTTGAAAAATTTCACCGAACACGGCAAAGGCAATGTCATTTTCCTGGATGGCTCTGTAGATGGGATGCAAAAGACCCTGCGCGAGCTGATGGCTATGAACCAGGTCAAAACGGTGAACGAGTAATGCAACAGGAAGTGCGAAGTACGAAATGCGGAGGACGCGCCATATAGGGACGGTCAATTCAACAAATCGTACTTCTCACAAGGCTAAACTTTCACCACAGTCTTGGTCTGCTGCTGCCCGTTGTTCATGAAGCGGCAAAAATAGGCGCCGGGCGGCAAGTCGCCGGCATCCCAATGTACCTGGTAGTTCCCTTTGGCCTGCCAGGTGTTGACCGGAGTTGCAACGATTTTACCCGAAGAATCCAGCACCTGAATTGCGACCGGTCCGCCGGCAGTGGTATATTCCAGTGTCATGGATGTTCGGACCGGGTTTGGCCAGCAGCGAAGCAGGGATTTTCCGGCGGCCTGGTTCGCATCGTGTACGCCGGTGGATACACAGGGCAAGCCGGCCTGGAAGAGGTTGATGAACGGAAAGTCGTGCAACATGATCGCCGGCACATCGTCTTGCGGCACGCAAAACCAATCGCGCAGCACCGAGGCATACACCGACCGGAAGTCGTATTGCATGGCGAGGTTATCGTCCAGTGTCGGCGATGCCGGCAATTGCGGATTGCTGCCGGATATCCCGCCTTCGACCGGTTTGCCGAATAAAAACATGGGCGCCGCTTCGCCGTGATCCGTACCCCCGCTGGCGTTGCTGGCAATCCGGCGGCCAAATTCAGAAAAAGTCATGCCGGCGACGCGGTCTGCCGTTCCGAGGAAGCTCAGGTCGTCGCAGAAAGATTTGATGGCGTCGCCCAGATCCTGGAGCAATCCGGCGTGTTCGCCCAATGCGTGGTTGTCCGGATCGACCTGCTGGTCGTGCGTGTCAAAGCCGTCGATGCTTACCACGTAAAGCCGGGTTTTCAGCCCGCCGGCAATGAGGCGCGATACGATCTTGAGCTTGGCAGCAAGCGGCGTATCCGGATAAGTTTTTTGGTTCGTTATTTTGCCGGACGCATCGATGATCGACTGGGCGTACACCCTTGATTGCTGGGCGACGAGCCGTACGTAGGCCAGCTGTTCGCCGGCCGGCGTATGGGGGGCCGGCGTTTGTATGCCTGCCAAAAGCTGGTAAAAATCATCGGGGTTAGAAATGATAAAACCCATACCGGTTTGCGGCCCCATGAGGCTGAGGGACATCGAATAACCGATTTCCACCGCCAGCGGGTGCGGCATATCGGGGTTGGGGTAGTCAATCGGGAAATTGGGATATTCATAGGCCAGGTAACGGCCGGCCCATCCGCTGGGGAAATACTCGTCGGCGTTGGAGCCCGACATCCAGATATCGGTAGCGCGGAAATGGCTCAGGCTGGGGTTGGGGTAGCCGACGTTTTGTACAACCCGTACCTGGCCGTCGTTGTACAGGTTTTGCAGGCCGCTGAGCGCGGGGTGCATTCCCAGGGTAGTGGTGTTGGTGAGCGGGAGCAGGTCGTTTTCCGGCACGAGCACGTTGGCCCGGGCATTGTACAAACGGTCGTATTGATCGAGCGGCACCAGGGTGGCAAGGCCGTCGTTTCCGCCACCCAACTGAATAATGACCAAAACGTGATCTGTATCGGTGGTGAGCCCGTTCAGAAAACTTGAAAACGGGCTGGAGGCGTATGCCCGCACCCCCAAGCCGTTGACCAGGGACGGAATAGCCACCCCGGCGGCGATATTTTTAAGAAAATTGCGGCGTTTCATGTAAAAATTGATTTAGAACAGGTGGAACAAAAGAACCTGGCAGGCAGCGCCGGCGTCAACTGAGCTGGTACTCTTCCATTTGCAGCACACGCCACAAAAAAGCCTGCAGGCGCTGACGCACGGCGCCGGCCACCATTTCATTGGATGGGTCGGCTTCGTACAACTCCCAGGCGAGCGTCCAGTACGACTCGTTGGGCAAGCCCGAGAGCAGGATGGGTTTCAGCGAGTCGATGACGGCCTGCGATACGGGCAAGCCGAGAAACAGGGCAAGCGATTCGTCGATGAGCGCGTTCAGGTTTGCCGGGTCGGAGAGTGTGGCAGCCCAGGCCAGCGCATCGATAACGGCGCGGTTGTTCAGGCCGAATATCCCGTACAACACCATAGCCTCCGTAAATTGTCCGCGCCGCGGCAACGTACCGGTATTGATCCAAATTTTGTCTAAAGCGGGTTTTTGGTAATAGGCCTGCCAGCCCGCGACATTGGGCGGATCGCCGGGAATTTGCAGCATATCCGACATGCGGTAGGCGGTTTGCAGGCTGATAAAGAAGTTGTCGAGCAGGTCGGCGTTGCCGGGCAACTGTACGTTGAAACAGCGGAACAGCCCGATCACCATGTCCACCGGGCTTTTGATCACCGCTCCGCGGTTGAGGATATCGAAAAAGTGTTCGCTTTTAAACAACACGTCCAATACGGGCAGGATATCGTAGTTGTTGTCGCGGAAAATTTGCGCCAGCGGTACGATAATGTTTTGTTCGGTTTGCGCATCGATGTCGTGAAAAACAAAGAAGCGGTAGATTTTCCGGCATACAAAACGCGCCGCTTCCGGTTGTTCGAACAGCATGTCGAGAAAATCATCCAGCTCGGCGTCGCCGGCGCCCGGGCCGCTACGCCCCTGGATCAGGCGGTTGTTGTAAAAAGCGGAGAACTGCTTGTTGGCGGTGTCGTGCTCGTTGGCGAAGAAGAACACGCTGAAGCCGTCGGTACGCCAACCCGTCAGCAAACGGGCGGCTGCCTTGACGTCGTCTTCCGTAAAATAAGCGGGCAGGTCTTTGCCGATCACGAACAATTCCTGGATTTCGCGGCCATAGTTTTCGTCGGGAGCGAATTTGGAGTTCAGGTATCCGTTCAGGTAGAACAGCATGGCGGGGTCAAGCGTAATCGCGCGCAGGAGGGTCTTGAAATTGCCCAGGGCGTTTTCCCGAAGTGTTTTGTTGTACCGGTACAGCATACTGCCAAATTGCGTTTCATAAAACTGCACCGGCACGTGGTTGTGCCAAAAGAGGGTCATTTTTTCGCGGATACTGCGGTCGCTGCCCATCATTTGGCGGACCCACCAGGCGCGTACGCTTTCGGCCCGGTAAAATTCGGCGCCCGGATCATAAGAGGCGTTGAGGAAGCTTGCGCCAAACGGCACCTCCGGGTCGGTATAGTCCGGGTTGTTGTAGTCGTTTACCGGCTCGGCAGGCGGTACAAAGGGCGCATACAAGATCTCGTTGACGGCGTCTTCCATGGTTTTGCCCAGGAAATAATCCACATCGGCTTTCACGGGTCCGAGCAGGGCGCGCCGCGTGAGGTGGATGGCCTCGTCGCGCGTCCAGGGGCCGGTGTACTTTGTTAAGCCGGAAGTGGGTGGGCCGGCGGCCCGCAGGGCGAGTTTTTGTTCGAGCGCTGCAGGCAAGCGCTCCAGGGTTTGGTCCGCTGTTGCGGGGGAGGGTTGGTGCGGTTTTGTTCCCAGGGTCAAAAAGGTACGTCTGTCCAGGTGGCTCATACGCAGGAAGTGTTTGGTTCGAAACATTAACGCGGGTTTGGATCAGGCCGGTGTTTGCCGGTGAAATTTATTTTGCTGTTGTTCGTTAATGAAATCCGAACATGGAAAATGTTTACCACGATGCTTCGCTCTTTACCCGTTGGGTGAAAGGAGAAATTTCAGATGCTGAACGCCAATCGCTCGAACGGCATCCGGACTTCTATTTGTTCCGGCATCTTTTGGAATCGGTCAAACAGCAGCAATTGCCCGATCAGGATATTCAGTCGTTGTGGACGCGGTTTGCTGCTTCGCGGCAGCTGCGGAAAAGGACCTCGGGGCCGCAATGGTTGTGGTGGTGGGTAGCGGGGGCGGCAGTGGCCACCCTGGCGCTTTTTACCTGGGTATTTTTATACACCGCAGCTTCCCCTGCCTCCAATATCGCAGCGACTGCCACGGGCGAACAAAAAACAGTACAACTCCCCGATGGCTCGACGGTGCGCCTCAATGCCGTTTCATCGGTGGAGTTTGTGACCAAAAACTGGGCTTCCGAGCGCCGGGTTCGACTCATTGGAGAAGCCTTTTTTCAGGTAAAAAAACGCCCGGCGCCTTTTATCGTGGAAACTGCTGGCGGCTCCGTTTTTGTATTGGGCACCAACTTTAACGTCCAATACCGGTGCAATGCCTTTCGGGTGGCGTGTTATACGGGGCTCGTTCAAGCCACTACGCTCATCGGGAACGAACAAGCCCTTCGCGGCGGTCAGAAAACGGTGGCCCGCGACGGGCAATGGCAGCCCCTCATGGCTATTACGGACCCCTGGCCGGCCTGGATGCAGGGCGAAAGCCGCTTCGGCGACGCGCCGGTATACGAAGTGCTGGCTGAATTGGAGCGTCAATACAATATCGCTGTACAGGCATCCGGCATCGAAGGCCGCCGGTTCAGCGGTACGTTTATCCACGGCGATTTGCCGCTTGCCTTGCGGATGGTATGCGAGCCCCTGGGGCTTCAATATGAGATGGATGGCCGGCAAGTATTTATCCGCCGGAAAGATGACCTCCTTACGCCGGCATCAGAGATAACTGCTCCACTGCATTTTCAATAAAATTCGGAATAACCGTATCGTAGGTGCGCTGAATCTTCATCGGATTGGCCAGGTCCCGGATCATCCGGTCGTACCGTGCCGCCCCATGTTCATCCACGATCGATTTTTTCCGTTCGGGTTCCATAAAATAACTGAGCAAACCGGCCGGGTCGGCTTCCGGGTGAAATTGTGTCCCTATCATTTCGGGACTGAACCGAACCGCCATGAGCGCCCGTTCGTAATGCAAATGCGGGCGCAATTTTTCCAGGCAAAGAATATGGGCGCCCATTTGTTCGAAGCGTTCCGGCGTCGGTTTAACCACCTGGTAGCGCCTGAAATCGGCGATGTAAAATGGATCGGGTAATCCCTCAAAAAAAGGTTCTACCTTGCCCCAATGCGTCCGGTGTACCGGATAGGTGCCAAACGACATTTTATAGCGGAGCTGCACCGCCCCCAAGCCAAAATGGTGACACGCCATTTGAAACGAATGGCAAATAAAGAAACAGTGCTTTTTTTGCCTGTCTTCCGCCGTACGGCAGTTGTGCCGCCAAAGGTTTTCGATCAGATTGAAAAACCGCTCGAACCAGGGGCCGTCGTTGAGCAGCGGGTCGCCGGGGCCGCCCGAGAACAGGTAAATATCGTAGGATAAGTCGGGCACCTCGTTTTTGGCGCGTACATCAAAATGGTCGAAACGCAACACATTTGCATACCGGGAGAGCATCGAGCGGAGCATGGGTATTCCCCGGTTCGATTCGCCGTTATACATGTCGATAAGAGCAGCGCGAAGCATATTAAAAGCAAAGGTCGGAATCCGAAGTCGTTATTTCGCTACAGAGTTTATATTTTTGCCATCCAATTTTAAAACCCGCCCCGTTATGGAATTTGTACCCGATACGATCATTGACGCCGTCATCGACGAGCTTGACAACCTGAGCGACGAGCAATACGAGCGTCGAATGGAACAATTTGCCGAAGCGCAGCCTGTCGTGGTGGCTTACTTGTTCAACGAGGAGAACTTCCATCTCCTCAGCGAAGACGAGAAGGGGTACCTGCAATACCTGGCCCTGATCATTTGGGTGGCTAATACCCGGGTCAATGGCCCTTCCGAAGCCGTCGGTGAAGACATGATCGGGGAGGCTGAAGAGCGAAACTACGAAATCCTGGAGGCTGGCGCGGCCAAAAATTTCCGCGAACGGCTCGATGCTTTTTTTGAAAACACGCCCCAGGAAGACCTGCTGGCGTTTGCGGAAGAAGCCGTGCTGGAAGACGAAGGCGATGCGGATGCGCTGGTATCCAAAGAGGGCCGCGAGCCGATTTTTGTGGCGCTGAAGACGGTGATTGACGTGCTGACAGCCAACCCATCCTGAATGCTTGCCCATTATCTTCGCCGGCTTCGCTATTATCACATGTATCCACAGAAGTACCTCGCCGAGCAAATCGGAATCTCGCAGGCGGCTTACAGTACAATGGAACGGGGCATAACCAAAATAGCTGAGGGTAGTTTGATGCGCATTGAATCTGTTTATGGTGTCGACCCGCTTGACTTGCTGCACAAGCCGGAGGCGGAACTTATCCGCAAAATAAGAGTCTCCCCCCTTCACATGATAAAAACGGATAATCACCCTACCGGATGATTACAATCACACTCCAACCCCTTGCTACAATCCCCGCGAAACCCCGTATTTTGCGCCGCTATGGATCGAATCTTTTTTGTCCTGCTCCTGCTGAGCGCTATTTTTTTCGCAGCCCTTTCTTTTCAGCCCGCTGAAAATGCGCCTCTTACCAGTGAAGACCTGGGACGCCTGTTATTTAATGACCCCCTGCTGTCGTCCGACCAAAGTATCAGTTGCGCCTCCTGCCATATTCCGGCTTTTGCGTTTTCCGACACCTCGGCTGTGAGCCTGGGCGTCGGTGGGCAGAAAGGCGCGCGCAACACCCCGGCTGCCACCAATATGAGCGCGCGTTCGGCCTTTTTTTGGGACGGCCGTGCCGGCACCCTGGAAGACCAGGTGTTGCAGCCTGTCGAAAACCCGGTGGAGATGAACCTGCCGCTACCCGCCGCCATCGGACGATTGCGCAACAGCGCCCGCTACCGGGGTTTTTTCAAGGCTATCTACGGCCGGGAGCCCGACACCACTACCCTGGCCGACGCCCTGGCCTCGTTCGTGCGTACGCTCGAAACATCCGACACCCCCTTCGACCGCTGGATGCAAGGCAACGAAACCGCCATGAGCGCATCGGCGATACGGGGCCGCCGCGTATTTATGACCAAGGGCAAGTGTTTCGACTGCCACTTCAGTCCCGATTTTACCGGCGATGAATTTCGCAACATCGGCTTGTACGACGGAAAAACCCTGACCGACCCGGGCCGCTTCGGCGTGACCAAAGATTCCAGCGATCTCGGCAAATTCAAAGTGCCGGGCCTGCGCAACGTCGCCGTCACCGGGCCCTATATGCACGACGGCAGTTACCGTACCCTGCGCGAAGTGATCGACTATTACGACCAGCCGGATAAATTCGTCACGCACAGTTTCAACCGCGACCCCTTGCTGGCCAACCCACTGGGGCTTTCCGAAGCGGAAAAACAAGACCTGGAAGCCTTTTTGCAGGCGTTGACTGACGACCGGTTTGTAAAAGGAAATGGGCGCTAAGCATGTTGGGGGTTTTCTGCCGGAGCCAAAAAAGAGGGCTTTTTGCGTCAGTTTTTGCGTTTTTGAAGGAGCATAGTGGGGACTCTGTGACTGAAAAAAGGCGGAAAATGGCGGAAAAAGAACCGTTTTGGGCCCGGCGGGAAAATCCCCAACATGCGCTAAGTGGGCTGCATGCCCAGCGCTTCCAGCAGTGCACGCGCTTTCACCAGGCATTCTTCGTATTCCTGTTCGGGCAGGGAATCATAAACGATGGCGCCGCCGACTTGGCAAGAGAGGTATCCGGTGGCGGCGTTGTACAAAATACTGCGGATCACCACGTTGAAGTCAAAATCGGCCTCGGGGGTGAAATAGCCGAGCGCGCCGGAATACAGCCCGCGCCGGGTGCGTTCGTAGCGTTCGATCAACTCCATTGCCATCACTTTAGGCGCTCCGGTCATACTGCCCATCGGGAAAGCGTCGCGCAGCGCCTCCACCGGCCGTGTGCCCGGCTCCAGCAGGCCCGATACCGTGGAGATCATCTGGTGAACCGTGCGAAAAGAATAGATGCCGAACAGTTCTTCCACCCGGACGGAGCCCGGGCGACAGTGGCGCGCCAGGTCGTTGCGCACCAGATCCACGATCATCACATTTTCAGCGCGGTCTTTTTCACTGGCGCGCAGCTGTTCGCGGATGCGCGCATCCGCGGCGGGGTCGGGGTGCCGGCGGCGGGTACCTTTGATCGGTTGGGAAACCATCCGGTCGCGCTCCTTACGTAAAAAACGCTCCGGGCTGGCGCACAACAAATAACGGTCGTGCCAGCGGAAGTACGCCGCAAACGGCGCTTGGGTGAGGGCATTCAGCCGTTCGAAGGTAGCGAGCGGCTCGATATCGGCATTTTCGGCAAAAAATTCCTGGCACAGGTTCAATTCATACACATCGCCTTCGATGATGTGCCGGCGTATGGCCGCCACGGCCGCCACATAATCGGGATACGGCAAACGGGGGCTAAGCGGCGGGCAGTATCGGCGGGCCGCATCCGTGGCTTGTGGGGTTACCTCCTGTTTTTGAACCGCCAGCAATACTTCCGCAGGGCGCAAGCTTATACTGTGAACGACAATTTCAAAAGCCGTGCCGGGCGGGCCTTGAGCAGTACGCCGGATACCGACGACGTATTCAGGCTGGAAAAAAAGCAGATCGGGCAGGTCGATGCCGTCGGGGTGGCTGGAGTTCAGTTTTTCCGTTTCGTTTTTAAGGTCGTAGCCGAAAAAACCGAAGAGCCAGTCGTTTTTTTGGGTACAAAAAGCATGCAAGTCCTCGAAGGCCGTACCTGCGCCGGCCTGAAAAACGGCTGCGCCACCGGCTGCTACCAGGCACTCCCAGGAGTGGTGCGTATAAGCCGGGAAATTATTGTTATCCAGGTACATACAAACGGCGTGCGTATCTGCCCAGGCAAGCAGTTGGCGTTTGAAGAACGCCGGGTCATCAAGCGGGAAAAAAGCCGTTTGCCGCACGTTTCGAATAGAGTTATTTCATCGTTTCTAAATACCGGGCCGGGCCCTCAGGGCGTCTCCATACGTTCCACTTCGATGCCCTCCGGCCAGTCCAGCGTTTGGGCGTCTTCTGCGTGCACTTTCCACAACGCCGCCTTCAGGTGCAACAGTTTACCGGAGGTTTCACTTTTTCGGATATCGACCGCTATCTGCCCCCCGGCGCCGTCGTACTCTTCCCGTTGAATCTTCAGGTCGAGTTTTCGCAGGGCATTCAGCAGATCCGGTACAAGCGCGTAGGCAGCCCGCACCCGGAACCGGTCCTGCACGATTTTTTCCACTTTGGCGGCGGCCAGTAAGGCTGCCGCGGCACTTTCGCGGTAGGCTTGTATCAGCCCTGCGGTACCCAGCAACGTGCCGCCAAAATACCGCACCACCACCACTACCACATCGGTCAGGCCAGCGGCGTCGATCTGGCCCAGAATCGGCCGGCCGGCGGTACCGGAAGGCTCACCGTCGTCGTTGGCGCGAAACCGATGCCCGTCGAGCCCCAAGCGCCAGGCAAAACAATGGTGGCGGGCTTTGAAATGCTCGCGGCGCAAGGCCTCTACCCAGCTCATCGCTTCGTCTTCTGAAGTGACCGGACAGGCATAGGCAATGAACTTGCTGCCCCGGTCTTTGTACGCGCCGGTAGCCGGGGCTGCCAGCGTCAGAAAGGAATCGGGAAGAATGGACATAGCTGCAAAGGTATACCGGCTGCGTTCAAATCCGAAAATTTTACAAACAAGTATTTCATTATCAATACTATGCATTCGTATTAAATTTCAATAAATGTATGTATACCACTGCCTGAGCTATTAAAAAACAAGCAACTTCAAACCCGTTAACCCGTAACCCGTTAACCGTTATTTACCATGCGTGAAGATTTCCTGCATTTTCTTTGGCGCTGGCGCCGGTTTGATGCGCAGGATCTGCGTACCGCCGACGGGCAACCCCTCGATATCCTGCATCCCGGCGAGCTCAACCGGGATGCAGGCCCCGATTTTTTCAACGCCCGGCTTCGGATTGGCGGCACGCTTTGGGCTGGAAACGTGGAGATGCACCTGTTGGCATCCGATTGGTTGGCGCACCGGCACGACAGCGATCCCGCGTACGACAATGTGGTGCTGCACGTGGTGCTGGAAGAGGATCAGCGGTTGCTGCGGTCAAACGGCGAATACCTGCCTTGCCTGGCATTGCGGCCGCGCATTCCGCCAGGCTTGCTGGACAAATACCTGCGGCTGGAACGCGAACGGGCATGGATACCCTGTGCGCAATCGTTCAGCGGCGTGCCAGAAATCGTGCGCAACAACTGGCTGGACCGGCTGCTCGTAGAGCGGTTGGAACAAAAAACGGCAGCGGTGTCTGACCTGGTGGAGTCTTGTGACAAACATTGGGAGGAGGGCTTTTACCGGATGCTGGCGCGCTGTTTCGGGTTGAAGACCAACGCAGGGCCATTTGAGGCGCTCGCCCGTATTCTGCCCTTGCCGTTGCTTGCCCGGCATCAGAACCAGCTGTTTCAGATGGAGGCTTTGTTGTTTGGCCAGGCCGGCATGCTCCAGGAGGCATTTTCGGATGATTACCCCAGGGCCCTTGCCAAGGAATACCACTATTTGCAACACAAATACCAGCTGCAACCCTTATCGCCCGGGCAGTGGAAATTTTTCCGGCTTCGGCCGGCGGGCTTCCCGACGGTTCGGCTGGCCCAGTTCGCCGCCCTGTTGCACCGCTCCTGCCACTTGTGGAGCGACGTGCTGGAAACACGCCATACCACCGAAACCGAACAGATTTTCCAGGTGGAAAGCAGCGGCTACTGGCATTCACATTTTCGCTTCGACAAAACCTCCGCCAGCCGGATGAAGCCGCTGAGCCGTGAATTCGTACATTTGCTGCTCATTAATGCCGTCGCGCCGTTTATGTTTCACTACGGCCGGGAAAAAGGGATCTCCGGGTTGCAGGACCGCGCCCTGCAAGTATTGGAAGACCTTCCAGCCGAGTCCAATACCGTAGTGGACGGCTGGGAAAATCTCGGCCAGTGCGCCCGGCACGCCGCCCAATCGCAGGCGTTGCTGTTGTTAAAAACACAGTACTGCGATCAGCGGCGTTGCCTGGAATGTGCGATTGGCGCCTCTATCTTACGCTGACTATGCCGCATTTGCTCGCCCGTTTTTTTTCTATCCTTGGTCACCCCATGCTGGTGCCTTCTTATGCTTTATTGTTGCTGCTGTATATCAATCCCTTCGCCTTCGGCGTGCATAGCCCAACCGACAAGCAAGCCCTGTTTTTGCTGATGTATGTGTTCACCACCACGGCATTGATCCCGGGCATTGGCATCGCCGTGATGAAACCACTGGGGTTTGTTAAAAGCCTCGAATCGCCGGACCGCCTGGAGCGCGTTGGCCCGTATATCGTGACCGGGGTATTTTACCTGTGGCTGTATAAAAACCTGAGCGCCGGCGACCAGGCGCCCGCGCTTTACCTCGTATGTGTCTTGGGCGCTACTATCGGCCTGTTTATGGCTTTTTTTATCAATATTTTCACCAAAATCAGCGCGCATGCCACCGGTATGGGCGGCTTGGTTGGCATGCTGCTGCTCACGGCCTGGCAGTGGCCTGGCAGTATGCTGGGGCTTCCGGTCTTCGGCGGTAGCGTTCAGGTCAGCCTGGTTGCGGCGGCCGGCGGCATGGCCATATTGGCCGGCTGTGTGGGTACAGCGCGCCTGGCGCTTGAAGTACATTCGACGCAGGATATCTGGCAGGGTTATTTGGTGGGCTTTTTAGCCGTGTGGGTGGCAAATGGATTGCTGTAAGAGAATACCCAAACCGAGTTTTTCTGCCTTTCGCACATGCACACTTTCTAATACCTTTGCACCCATGAACACTTCTGACCGTACCCTGAAGCTTTACAACAGTCTTACCGGGAAAAAAGACGTATTTCAACCCCTGCATGAAGGCCACGCCGGCATGTACGTTTGCGGCCCGACCGTATACTACGATGTGCACCTGGGTAATTGCCGCACGTTTGTGAGTTTTGACATCATTTACCGCTACCTGAACGCTTTGGGCTACCAGGTGCGATATGTACGCAATATTACCGATGTGGGCCACCTGACCGACGACGGGGAGGACCGCATGGCCAAAGGGGCCCGCGTAGCCCAGCTCGAACCGATGGAAGTAGCGCAGAAATACACGGTGGGCTTCCACGATATGATGCGCATTTTTAACACGTTGCCGCCAAGTATCGAACCCCGCGCCACCGGTCACATCCCCGAGCAAATCGAAATGGTGCAGGATATCCTGTCGCGCGGATACGGATATGAGCGCAACGGGTCGGTGTACTTTAACGTTCGAAAGTTCGACCGTGAAAATCCGGGTATCTACGGGCAGCTCTCCGGCCGTGTGCTGGACGAGTTGATGGCCGAAAGCCGCGATAACCTGAAAAGTCAGGATGAAAAAAACGACCCTGCCGATTTTGCTATTTGGATGAAAGCGCGCCCGGGCGATATTATGGTCTGGAAAAGCCCCTGGTCAGTGGGGTTCCCCGGCTGGCACCTCGAATGCTCGGCCATGAGCACCAAATACCTGGGCCAAACCTTCGATATCCACGGCGGTGGAAATGACCTGAAATTCCCGCACCACGAAAACGAGATCGCCCAAAACCAGGGCGCTTGCGGCTGCGCGCCTGCCCGTTACTGGCTCCATACAAATATGCTGTTGCTGAACGGCAAAAAGATGAGCAAGTCCGACGGGAATACGATTACCCCGGTCGAGCTCTTTACCGGCGACAGCCCCTTCGTAAGCAAAGGCTATTCGCCAATGGTGGTGAAATTTTTCATGTTGATGGCGCATTATCGCAGCACGCTCGATATCACGGACGAAGCCCTGGCGGCGGCGGAAAAAGGTTACCGCAAGCTGATGGAAACGAACCGGATCCTGCAGAGCCTCCGCCCGGCCGATCAGCCATACGACGGCTCGGAAAGCGCTGCGGACCGCGCTATCCTCGACGGGATCGATACCGCATTTTCCGGTATGGACGACGATTTTAACACGGCCATTGCCCTGGCCAGTCTGAGCGAATTGGGCAGCTTTGTACACAAAATTGCCAATAAACAACTCGATGCCGGTGAAGTATCGCCCTGGGTGCTCGAACGCCTGAAAACGGTTTTCAATGCCTTTATTGTCGATATTTTGGCCCTTCAGGATGAGCTGGACGCCGCTGGCGATACCGGTACGGTGGAAGGCCTGATGCAACTCATTCTCGATATCCGCGCAAATGCCCGCACCCAAAAAGACTGGGGCACAAGCGATAAGATCCGCGACGGGCTGGCAGCCGTGGGTATTTCGGTAAAAGACGGAAAGGAAGGTACGAGCTGGACGAAAGGGTAGCGCATCATGCACGAAAAAGACATATGACAAACAATTTTATTTATAACAAAAGACTTTGGATCGTTGTGCTGCTGGTGGCGGCGTTTGTTCTGCCCTATCTCAGAAATTGTATGCCCGAGCAGCCGGCATCAACCACCACCACTATGGGCACGCCTGTACCGCCCAAACCGGCTGTTCAGGCGCCTGCTTTCAATGCCGACTCGGCCTTTCATTTTGTAAAAAAACAAGTGGATTTCGGCCCGCGTGTTCCCGGCACGCCGGCGCATAAAAAGTGTGCGGCCTGGATCACCGCCGAGTTTCGCCGCTTCGGTATGACGGTGGTGGAACAAAAATTTACGGCACAGACGTATTTCGGCCCCCTCGACGCAGTGAACATCATTGCACAATACAAACCGGAACGGACGAATCGCGTGCTGCTTTGCGCCCACTGGGATAGCCGGCATGTTGCCGATAGCGATACGAAAAACAAGGAAAAACCCATCTTAGGCGCTGACGATGGCGGAAGCGGCGCAGGCGTTCTGCTGGAAATCGCCCGCCTGTTGCAAGCCAACCCGGTGGACGTGGGGGTCGACCTGATTTGTTTCGATGCCGAAGACCTGGGCGATAGCCGCGATTCGGAACCGGACCAGTCGATCATGGCGCAGGGGGCAACGCGGCAAAAGAAAAAACCTGGTGCCTGGGCTCCCAATTCTGGTCGCGCAACCTGCACAAGCCCAACTACACCGCGCAATTTGGCATTTTGCTCGATATGGTTGGCGCCCGCGGCGCTGTTTTTCCGCGCGAAAGTTACTCTGCCGCCAATGCGCCGCGTATTCAAAACCAAATCTGGAGCATTGCGGCGGAATTAGGCTATGGCGAATTCTTCCCCACGCGCGAGGCCGGTTTTGTGACGGACGACCACTTGTTTGTCATGCGCGGCGCCCACATCCCGACCGTAGATATTATCAGCATGCCCAATTCGGGCGCGCGCTCCTTTGGCGCCTACCACCATACCCATCAGGATAATATGGAGATCATCGACCGGAATACCCTCGAAATGGTCGGGCATGTCGTAGCCACCGTGTTGTACCGCGCGGGGGCCGGTGCGTTTCTTTGATCTGAAAAGATGCAATGTCTTGTACGAGTATGTTATGGTAGTGCAGGTGCTCGTCCAGGTCTTCTGCAGCAGTTTATCCCGGTCCTCCTGCGACTGAATGGGCGGATGGTCAAAACTGTATTTATCCTTGGCATCAAGCGGCGCTCCCTGGAGCACGTTCAAGACGGCGCTGACGTAATAGTGCGTATGGTAAACGAGGGTCGCAATGGTATTGAACCCAGGCACTTGCCTGGTAGCTTGCTGCCAACTGAGGTTCTCCAAATGTTCTTTCAGGTTCGACGAAGTCCGGCGGACCGGCGGCAACCACTTGATTTCTGCCGGCTGGCTTTGTCCAAGCGGTACCAGGACGGGAGAAAGGAGCGCCGGAAAGCCATATTTCAGAAAAGGTATTTTGGAAAACAACGGACAATCGAACATAGCCGGTAGTGTTTGAGAATACTCCGGCTAATAAGGCCTAGTTTATCGATATACCGTTTTTAGGGCGCTTATGGCGAAAGCAATTCGAGAAGGCGTGTTCATACCAATGATTCGAAAAAGATTAGCCTGTTGAAAATTTTCCAGCAACTTTTATTTCAGCCCGCCCCCCGCAAATACCCCCGGTTTACCAACCACACCCCGGCGATCGTAACGCCCATGCCTACCAATTCCCAAAGGCTCAATCGCTCACCCAGCAAGGCCCAGCCCAACAAAATCGCCACCACCGGGTTGATATAGGTATACAACGACGATACCGTGGCGCTCAGGTAATTGAGCGCAAACATATACAATGTAAACGCCAAAGCCGACCCCACGAGCGCCAGATACGATACGGCCAGCCAACCCTGCGTTGTATGGGTAATCGTATGCGTAGGATCGAATAACAGGCTCATGCCAAACCCGCCGATACCGCCTGCCGTAATCTGAATGCCGGCATTCAGCGCCGGCGACACCCGCGGATCGTTCCAGCGTTTGGCCATTACCGTCCCCAACGACCAGGTAAAACACGAGCCGAAACACGCCAGGATGCCCCAACGGTAATCCGGATGCAAAAAATCGGCCCAGCCATCGCGAAAAATCAACCCCAGCCCCCCGAAGCCCAGCAAGACGCCGCCGATAACCAGCGCATTGAGGCGCTCGGCCCCTTTCCAACTCAGGTTGATCAGCACGACTACGACCGGCGTCAGCGACCCGATGACGGCCGCCACCCCCGACGACACGTGCTGCATGCCCCAGGTGATAAAACCATTGCCGCCGGCGATGGTGCACAGCCCCGTCAGCATTTGCCGCCATACGTACCCGGCCGAAAGCGCCGGGGCGCCGGAACGTTCCGCACCCAACAGGGCAGGCGGAACAACGGCCGGGCGCACCCGGCCGGATACAACCGCCCATACCAGAAGCAGCATACCGGCGGCTGTCTGCCGGATACCCACCAGCAGATACGGCGGAAAATCGCGTACGGCAAACTTTATAGCCGTATACGTGGTGCCCCAGATGATACAAATGGCCGCCAGGGCGAAATACGCCTGATGGAGTTGGCGCGACATGCGTAGTGACAATATGGAATGATTAGCGGACAAAAGTGCGGCAATCCGGCGCTTTCCAAGCAGTTCCCTGCAAAATTCTTAACCTTCCATGTAACGAATGTCCACGCCTCCAGCAAACCGACCTGTTAATAATCAATCCTTTAAACAAAAATTTCCAAAAAAAGCCGGCAAAATACAGGTAACAAAACACTGTATTTTGTGAAGGCAGCGCCAGGTTTTTCACCGCACTTTTGTATCATCAATACGGCATGCGGCGCGCAACAGTGCCTGATCCGCACCGTGTTGAAAGACTTTCTCGAGGCGACAATACCAGAAGCGGCGCAAAGGAGCGCCGCTTTTTTTATTGGACATACCAGAAAGCCTCGCCGCCCCTTCATATCATATCGCCGTATGACGGCGCTCATCCCGCACATACGCCATCCAGGCCAAATTCGTGCTGCCGGGGGCTGGATTGCACCGCGATAAACGGTCCCGTTTCCCCTTCCCGGCCTGTTTATTTACCCGTAAAAGCACGTTATATGATCAAGGAAGTAACTGGCGACATTCTCCTCAGCGAAGCGCAGGCCATCGCGCACGGCGTATCCCCCAACGATCACTTCAACAGCGGACTGGCACTGACGCTGCGCGAAGCGTATCCGGCCATGTACAAAGATTTCCGGCACCACTGCCACACGGCCCACCCCAAATCCGGCGAGGCTTGGTTGTGGAAAGGGCCGGACAAAAAAATTGTCAGCCTCCTCACCCAGGAAGCGCCAATAACCGAAAACAGCAACCCCGGTAAAGCATCGATCATCCATGTGAACCATGCGCTGCGGGATTTGGTGAAAATGATCGAAAAAGAACGGCTGAATAGCGTGGCCCTGCCGCGTCTGGCAACCGGCGTAGGCGGGTTGAACTGGGAGGAAGTGCGGGAGGTAATTTACCGCTATCTCGGCGGTTTGGACGCCCACATCTATCTCTACGCGCAATATTCCAAAGGCGTGAAAGCGGCGGAATAAAAAGCTACCGCGTCCACAACATCTGGAAATCGTTCATCACAAATCCGTGGCCGATTGGCACGTCGATACATTTTTCAATCCGGAAGCCAACTTTGAAATAAAAGTTTATGCTCTTGTAGTTTTGGCGGTTCACGGTAAGTCGAAATTCGCGGGCCCCAGGGTAGCAGTTGAGCAGGGCGTGAAAAGCCTCGGTTCCGAGGCCTTTACCCTGTTCAATCTGTTCGAGGTAGAACTTTTGCAGAAAATAATCGCCGGGCCCCGGCTGGCTTACCGCCGCAAACCCCACCGGCGTGCCAGCAGCCTTCCGGATCAGCCAAAAGCCGACCCCCTCTTGTGCCATCTGTCGCTCGAGGGCGTCGCTGCTGTACATCAACCCGAGCATGTACTCGATTTGCCCGTTTGAAATAATACCGGGATAATGCGCCCACCAGATACGGCGCGCCAATTCACGCAGAGTGGGAATATCGGCCAAAACGGCCGGGTGGAGCGCAAGCATGGGTGGGGAAATGGGTTATTTTTCTTTCGCGTTGAGCAATTCCAGTACCTGGTTGGTGATATCCAGGCTGTCGTTGGCCAGCAACACCTGGCCGCCGCCTTTGGAATAAGACAGGATATAGTCGTAACCGATCCGGTCCTGCAGGCTTTTTAGCTTGGCTTCCACGTTAGCCATAAGTGCGTTCATGGCTTCCTGTTGCTCATCGGCCAGTTGTTTGCCGAGGCGCGATTCCTCCTCGGCCAGTTTTTGCTGGCGCTGGGCCAGGGCATTGTATTCTTTTTCGAGTTCGGCCTGCGGTGTGGCGCCGCTTTCGTATTTTTTCTGAAATGCGGCCATATCTTTCACCAGGGCTTCTTTTTTGGCTGACATGGAGGCTTCGGCCTTTTGTACACGCTGGCGCAGCGCTTCTTTTTGCTGTTTCAGCCATTCGTACTTGGCGTCGAGCGTGTCGGCATTTACATAGGCAATTTTGACGCCCCCGGCGCTGGATGCAGGAGGCAGAATCGCAGCAGGCTGTTCCGGTGCGGATTTTTTAGAGAAATTCAGATAATACAAATGAGCAACGGCCAGGATCAAAATGCCGTTCAATACCAGCGAAATGTTTTTTGTCATGTTGCGTTTACGTACAAAGGTGGAGTGCAAAGGTCCAAATAAATCTGGAATCTCCTACAGCACAATTACAAGCTAAAAACGCACAGTTACAAGGTTTTCAGGTGTAATGGCAAGATCCTCCTTGCGTTATTTCCTGGCCTGGCACATTTTTGAAGCATCTTTTAACACGTACCCAATTCAATGCGCCATGAAAAAAACATTGCTCCTTTTTTTCTTCCTGATCGCCGGTTTGCCCCTGGCCTTTTCCCGGCTTGTTTTATTGTCGTCCATGCTCAACGAATGTGACGAATACTGGGAAGTCAGGGTCATCGAAATCAACGAGGCCGGCGACATTGTCAAAAGCGTGCTCGTCGCATCCGGCACCTATGACCATTGCGCCTCCCGGCCCGAGCCGTCCGGCGAAAGCAACGCCTCCCGCCATTCCGAAATCTATTTCGACAAATTCAGCAAAGAATCCGTCCTCTTCCGGATATATCCGAATCCCGGCTCTGCCGTCCGGAATATTGGATTTACGGCTTCCGATCCCCTGTCAAACGCTTTAACTTCGATCACCCTGATGGGGCCAAAAGGCGAGGAACGCACCCTCTGGAACGGCCGGCTTTCCGGCAACGAAGGTATTATCGAAAATCTCGACTTCAGCAGCTTGTCCGATGGCAATTATTTTGTCATCATCCGGGTAGAAGGCCTCCGGCCGGTAACTGTCCAGTTAATAAAAGGACCCGGTAAAAAATAACAGAAGGAGTTTTTCAAAAGCTGTAATTCGACCGAAAAACGGCGCCCCTATCCCCGCTTGCCCCTGACCGGGCGCAAGCGGATTTTTTTTTCACAATCCTGAAAATTGCCGTACCCCCCTCAAAAAAATCGTTTCGTAGAAAAAAAACGCTCCCCTTGTCACAAAGCGCCCATTCTTGCGTTGTTAGCAATGCTTAAAAGCCAAAGCGCTTGGTGGATCAAACTACTTGTTCCTAATTTTGTTACTTAAAACTTACGTTCCCGCTCATGATGTATTCCGCACAGCCTTCCGGCTCTATGGACAATGAACAAACTATCTCGGACATGAAATGGAAACCGTCCTTGCTGTTTTTCTCCTTCCTCGGGGTTATCGGCATCGTTTTTTTCTAAACCGCCTGCTGCCGGTTGCTGGAAATGACCCCAATCCGCAAAAAGAAGCCCGGTTGATTCAAGCCATCCTGTTCGGTCTCGAACGGTATCACTACCAGCCGAAAAAAGTGGACGATCAGTTCTCCCGCGCCGTTTATGACCTGTACTTGCAAAATATAGACGGCGGCAAGCGGTTTTTCATACAACCGGACATCGATCAGCTGAAATCCTATGAAACGCAACTCGATGACCAGGCCATCGCCGGCTCCTTTGAATTTTTTGACCGCTCTGTCCTGCTCCTGGATGCGTCGCTGGCCAAAACCCAGGGTTGGTACCGGGAATTGCTCGCCGCACCTTTCGATTTTTCCAGGGAGGAGATGTTTGATACCGATGGCGAAAAAAGCCCCTGGGCAAAAACTGATGCCGAACTGCGCAGCCGTTGGGAAAAATGGATGAAATACGAGGTCCTCAGCCGCGTCAATGAGGAACTGGGCGACCAGGAAAAACCGGAGTACAAAGGCGAAAAAAAATCGTTTGAAACCATCGAAACGGAAGTCCGTAAAAAAGTGCTGGACATTTACGATAAATGGTTCAGGCGCATGCAAAAAAACGACCGCAGCCGCCAGCTGGAGGTTTATTTGAACGCCGTCATCAATGTTTTTGACCCGCACTCCGGTTACTTTTCACCCAAAGAACGGGCGGATTTCGACTACCGCATGTCCGGCAAACTCGAAGGTATCGGCGCCCGCCTGCAAAGCGACGGGGAAAAAACAACCGTAACGGAGATCGTGCCCGGCGGACCAGCCTGGAAACAAGGCGAGCTCGAGCCCAAAGACGTTATTATCAAGGTAGCGCAGGGTGGCGACGAAGCCGTAGACGTGATGGGCTGGGAACTCGACGACGTGGTGGCCATTATCCGGGGCGCCAAAGGAACTACCGTTAAACTCACCACGCAAAAGCCGGATGGCGCCGTCAAAGTCATCAGCATCGTCCGAGATGTGGTGATTACGGAAGAAGCCATGGCAAAATCGCTGATTATCAGCACCGAAGACAACCCAGGTAAAGTGGGCTATATTTTTCTGCCTAAGTTTTATGCCGACTTCACCCCGGAAGGTGCCACCTCTTGCGCAGAAGACGTGGCCAAAGAACTGGAAAAACTGAAAAGCGAAAACGTCCAGGGTATTATTCTCGACCTGCGGAACAACGGCGGCGGTTCTCTGCGCGACGTGGTGCGCATGTCCGGTTTCTTTATCGAGCAAGGCCCCGTCGTACAGGTGAAAAGCCGCGGCCGTCCGGCCGATATCAATGCCGACTCCGACCCCCGCGTACAATACGGCGGCCCGCTGATCGTCATGGTGAATGGCTTCAGCGCTTCAGCGTCGGAAATCCTCGCCGCCGCCATGCAGGATTACGGCCGCGCCGTCGTGGTCGGTACCACGGGTACGTATGGCAAAGGTACCGTGCAACGCTTCTGGGACCTCGACCTGGCCACCAGCGAGGAATCGATCAAGCCGTTGGGCGATATGAAGGTTACCATTCAAAAGTTCTACCGGATCACGGGAAAAACAACCCAACTTGATGGCGTGAAGCCCGACATTGTGTTGCCGGATTCTTACAACTATGTAGACCTGGGCGAACGGGAGAACGATTACCCGCTGGAGGCCACCACCATTGAAGCGGCGCCGTTCCAGCAAGGCGTCTACCATATCGCCGACCTGGCCAAATTGCAGGCGAGCAGCAGCGTGCGGGTGAAAGCCGATCCGACGTTTTCCAAAATTGAAGAAAATGCCCAGCGCCTCCGCCGGCAAAAAAATATGACCCGCTTCCCGCTCCAGCTGGAAGCTTTCCAGGCCTGGGACCGGAAAATGGAAGAAGAGGCCAGCCAGTTTGACAAAATGCTACAGCCGATCAGCGCCTTCCAGGTCGCCAATCTGACTGCTGATGCAGCGCATATTCAAAGCGATACCTCGCGTATGACCCGCAATGACAGCTGGCTCAAAGAACGCCAAAAAGACATCCAACTTTACGAAGCCCTCCGGGTGATGCAGGATATGATCCGCATCGACGCCCTGGCCGCCAGAAAATAATTGGCAGACACGCAACAGCATTTTTAGGAGGGCGCGGGAGTACTACTCCGGCGCCCTCCAAACGTTGATCCACCTCTGTTTTTAACTTGACTATTATGCTCACCACCACGCACCTGACCAAGTCCTACAACACCGCCGGCGGTGGCGCGCTCACCGTTCTGGAGGACGTTAGCTTCGATCTGGCGCCCGGCGACACCTTCGCCATCGTCGGCCCTTCGGGCAGCGGTAAAACCACCCTGTTGGGCCTGTGTGCCGGCCTCGACCGCGCCAGCAGCGGCTCGGTGGTCCTCAACGGGATCGCCCTCGATAATCTTTCCGAAGACGAGCGGGCTGAAATCCGGAGTCACTATGTCGGTTTTGTATTTCAAAACTTCCAACTGATCCCCACTCTTACCGCCCTCGAAAATGTAATGGTGCCGCTCGAACTTCGAGGCGACGCCAACGCGGAAGAAACTGCCCGAATCTGGCTCGAAAAAGTAGGGTTGAGCAGCCGCCTTCACCACTACCCCGCCCAACTCTCCGGCGGCGAACAACAGCGCGTTTGTATTGCCCGCGCATTCGCCAACCAACCCAAAATCCTCTTTGCCGATGAACCCACCGGCAACCTCGACGCCGAAAATGCCGCCGGCATCGTCGACCTGATCTTCGACCTCAACCGCACTGCCGGTACCACCCTCGTGCTCGTCACCCACGACCACGACCTGGCCAAACGCACCGGCCGTATCCTGCGCCTGAAAGGCGGACGCGTGGAGGGGCATCACTCCAGCACTTCATGAACTTGCAGCGCGAGTTCCTCTTCAATATCCTCTTTCTGGTTTTGATCAACCTGCTGATCAAACCGTTTTTTATTTTTGGCATTGACCTCGCTGTGCAAAACCGCCTGCCGGCGGGCGACTACGGGTTGTATTTTACCCTGCTCAATTTTACCTACCTGTTTCAGATGCTGAACGATTTCGGCATCCAGAATTTTAACAACCGGCACGTCAGCCGGCATCCGCAGCTGTTGCCCAAATATTTCCCGAACCTGCTGGCCATCAAATGCCTGTTGAGCGCAGTTTACGTCGGCGTGTCGCTGCTGGCGGCCTGGGGCCTGGCGGGCTATGGCTGGCGCGAGCTGCCCTTGTTGCTCATCCTGCTGTGCAACCAGGCGCTGGCCCAGGGCATTTTGTTTCTGCGGTCCAATATTTCCGGACTGGGATTTTACCGGCTGGACAGTTTTCTGTCGTCGCTCGACAAGTTGCTGATGCTGGTAGCCTGCGGGGTATTGTTGTGGGGGCTGCCGCCCCGGGTTTTGTCGGCCGAAAGCTTCGCGCTGGCCCAAACGCTGGCGCTGGCGCTCACGTTGCTGGCGGTGGGCGCGGTGTTGCGCGGGAAAGCGCCGCTGAGCCTGCGGCCATCCTGGCTGCGCAACTGGCGGGCCGGCCGGCCGGCGCTTGTTTTTCTTTTCCGCAAAAGCGCTCCGTATGCCCTGGTCATTCTGCTGATGACCGCCTACACCCGCCTGGACGCCGTGCTGCTCGAGCGTTGGTTGCCCGACGGCAAAATCCACGCGGACGTCTATGCCGGCGCCTATCGCCTGCTCGATGCGGCCAATATGCTGGGCTACCTGTTCGCCACCCTGCTGTTGCCGATGTTCGCCCGCATGCTGAAGCAGCGGGAAGATGTGCGGGCCCTGGTATCGGTCAGCTTCAAACTCATCTGGGCCGGCAGCATCACCCTGGCCGCGCTGGTGTATTTTGCCCGCGCCGACCTGATCCAGCTCATGATGCCCGACCGGGCCTCGGCCTACCGCTGGGAAACCCTGGGGGTGCTGATCTGGACCTTCGTGCCCGTGAGCGCCACCTATATTTTCAGCACCCTGCTCACGGCCGACGAGCGCCTGGCGCAAATGAACCGTTTTTTTGTGGCTGGCATCGTTCTGGACGTGATGCTGAACATCTTCCTGATTCCGCGTTTTCAGGCCCTCGGTTCGGCCATAGCCGCTTTGAGTACGCAAAGTTTCATCGCCCTTGCCATGGCAGCGCTTTGCGTCCGGTACTTCCGGTTTCGGCCTTCGGCCAAAGGGCTGGCGCAAGTGCTGGGGTTTGCCCTGCTGACCCTCGGCGCCGATTGGTGTATTTTCAGGTGCCCGGAATTTTCCTGGCCGCTCAAAACCGGCCTGGGGCTGGCCATAGCCCTCGCCGCCATGCCGCTGACGGGGCTGCTCGATCTCCGCCGGCTGCGCGCATTTGGCCCCCCGGAGGGCAGTCGGGCCGCCGGATAGGCGCACCGCCGCCATTTTTTACCAGACAAACGTCACCGCCTGTTCCAGTTCCGGGTGCAAGCTGAGCGCCACGGGGCAGGTGTCGGCGATGTGTTCCAGCAATTTTTTGTCCGCTTCCGAGTAGTTGTTTGCCGGCATCATCAGGCGCACTTCGATCCGCCGGATACGCCTCGGGTCGGAGGACATGATTTTGTTCACCTCTGCCCTGGCGCCGTCGATGCGGATCCCCCGGTCGCGGATGCGAATGGCCATAGTCGTGAGCATACAGGCCGCCAGCGATGTGGCGCACAGGTCGGTCGGGGAAAACGCTTCCCCCCTGCCCTGGTTGTCCGGCGGGGCGTCGGTTACAATGGTAACACCCGAAAGCAGGTGGGTCAGGGTACAGTGAAGATCGCCGTTGTATTCCAGGCTGGAAGTCATGTGCAAAACGGTTGAGGCGGTAAATGGATAGGTCTGGCAAAACTAAATTCTTCTTACCTTGTTCCTGGTAAAAATATCGAAACTATTCCCCCCCATTGATCTCATTGACCACATTAAAAAATGAATCAAACTATCCTTGTCGCCGGCGGCTCGGGCTTTATCGGCGCCCGGCTGACGGAATTATTTCGCCACAAAGGGTATACGGTACGTTTGCTTACCCGCAGGCCCACAGCTGCCGGCCAATACGCTTGGGATCCTCTGGCAGGCGTCATCGACGACCAGGCGGTGGCCGGGGCGGATTTCGTCATCAATCTAACCGGAGCGGGCATCGCCGAACAGCGCTGGACACCTGCGCGCAAACAACTGCTGATCGACAGCCGGGTGCAAAGCGCCCGGTTGTTGCGCGAGGCTTTTCAGCGCCTGGGCCACCAGCCCAAAGCCTACCTGGCCGCTTCGGCCATCGGGTTTTATGGAAACTCCGGCGAGCGCTGGGTCGCGGAAGACGATGCGCCGGCCGGCGGGGGCTTTATGGTCGAATGCTGCGCCGCGTGGGAGCAAGCCGCTGAGACCATCGGCGCCATGGGTATCCGCACGGTGATCTTCCGGACGGGCATCGTACTGGACCGTTCGGGAGGCGCGTTGCGCGAAATTATAAAACCGATGCGCTTCGGGATTGGCGGTTATTTTGGCAACGGCCAGGCCTGGTATTCCTGGATACACCGCGACGATATGTGCCGGATGTACCTATGGGCAGCCGAAAACCCGGGGATAGAAGGGACATTCAACGCCGTGGCGCCCCATCCTGCCCGGAATATCGACCTGATAAAAGCCGTAGCCCGGGCGATGCGCCAAACCGCTATTTTTGTACCCGCGCCGGAATTTGCCTTGCGCGCAGTATTCGGTGAAATGGCGGATACCATTCTATTCAGCAACCGGGTAACGGCGGAAAAAATTATCCGGGCCGGCTTTCATTACCAGTTTTCGGACCTGCCGGATGCCCTGACGGATATCTTTAAAAACAAATAACCATGAAACGCAACCTGTGGTGGATCCTCGGAGTGGCAATAGCCCTGGCCGCAGCGTATTATTTTTCAGATATCGTAGCCTACCTGCTTATCGCCTGGGTGTTTTCTATGCTGGGGGCGCCGCTGATGGTGTTTTTCCAACGCCGCTTGCGCTTCCGGCGCTGGCGTATCGGTCCGGCCGGCGCCGCCGGGCTCACTTTGCTGGTATTCTTTCTGATTCTGGCAGGCCTTTTTATGCTCCTGGTACCCACCTTCGTCGAGCAAGCCTCGCACCTGGCGTCGGTGGATTACAACGCGCTGGGTGAAAAATTCAGGCCGCTTTTTACCCGGCTTGATGTACAATTGCACGACATCGGCATGCTGGAAACCAGCGAATCGCTCGGCACCCGCACGCAAGTACTGCTCTCCGGCTGGTTTAAACCTACTTTGCTGGGCGATTTCCTGGGTTCCCTGCTCTCTACCGCTGGCAGCGTCCTGGTAGCCGTGGCGTCGATCACGTTTATCCTTTTTTTCTTTTTAAAAGACGACACCCTGTTTCTCGACATTTTACACGCCATCGTGCCCAATGAACGGGAACAGCAGGTACGGCATGCTGTAAAACGCTCCAGTTCGATGTTAAAAGGCTACTTCGGCGGCCTGGCCATACAAACTGCCGTGTTTACCACACTCGTCTCCCTCACCCTCTGGATACTGGGCGTGCCCAACGCCCTGCTGATCGGGGTAATGGCCGGCATTTTTAACATAATACCGTATGTAGGCCCTATTCTGGGTATCGTGGTGGGATGTTTTTTCACGATTTCACATTATATCGAGGCTGATTTTGCCCTGATGATACCGCCGCTTACCATTGTCGCCCTCACTATCCTGGGTTTTCATTTTCTCGATAGCAACATCATCGGCCCCTATATCATGTCGAGCAGCGTTCAGGCGCACCCGCTGGAGATTTTTATCGTCACGCTGGCTGCCGCCAAACTCGGCGGCGCCATTGGCATGGTGATCGGAATACCGGTTTACACCGTGCTCCGGGTAATCGCGCAAGTATTTTTCAGCGAATTCAAACTGGTCCAGCGACTCACCGGGCACCTGGAAGATTAGCCCGGATAAAGTTTAGCCCATTAATAATTCCAGCAGTTCTGCGGCGGCTTTGGCAACAACGGTGCCGGGGCCGAATACGGCCGCCACGCCGGCGGCCCGGAGCGCTGCATAGTCTTGTGGCGGGATCACTCCGCCGACCACCACGAGGATATCCTCCCGGCCCAGTTTTTTCAATTCGGCAATCGCCTGCGGAGCCAGTGTTTTATGGCCGGCAGCCAGGGAAGAAATACCCAAGATATGAACATCGTTTTCAGCCGCCTGGCGGGCAGCTTCGGCCGGCGTTTGGAAAAGCGGGCCGATATCCACGTCGAACCCGAGGTCGGCAAAGGCCGTAGCAATCACCTTGGCGCCGCGGTCATGGCCATCCTGGCCCAGTTTAGCCACCAGGATACGCGGCCGGCGGCCTTCCTGGGCGGAAAAAGCGTCGGCCAGGGCCCTGGCTTTTTCGAAATCGTCATTTTTATTCATGGCTCCGGCATAAACACCTGCAATGGTACGGGTCGTGGCGGTATAACGCCCAAAAGCGCGTTCCATAGCCAGCGAAATCTCCCCCAGCGTGGCCCGCTCCCGCGCGGCGTCGATGGCCAGGGTTAGCAAATTGGCCCCACCCGCCGCCGCCTGCTCCAGCGCAGCTAATGCCGCCTGCACGTTGTCTGCATTGCGCCGGGCTTTGACCTCCTGAATACGTCGGATCTGCGCCTCCCGTACGGCCGAATTATCTACCTCCAGGATGTCAAATTGTACGTCATCCGCTACCTGGTACACATTCACGCCTACGATCTGCTCCTGCCCGGAGTCAATACGCGCCTGCTTGCGGGCTGCGGCCTCTTCAATGCGGAGTTTGGGCAGGCCCGCCTCGATGGCTTTGGCCATGCCGCCCAGGTCTTCGACTTCTCGAATCAGCGCCCAGGCTTTTTCGACCAATTCCAGCGTCAGGTTTTCCACATAATAGGAGCCCGCCCAAGGGTCTGCTGCGCGGCAAACGTCGCTTTCTTTTTGAATAAACAGCTGGGTGTCCCGGGCTATTTTTGCCGAAAAATCCGTTGGTAAGGCAATGGCCTCGTCAAAGGAATTGGTATGCAGGCTTTGCGTGCCGCCCAATACAGCCGCCATCGCCTCGATGCAGGTGCGGGTCACATTATTGAAGGGGTCTTGTTCCGTCAGGCTCCATCCGCTCGTCTGGCAATGGGTGCGCAGGGCCAGGCTCTTGTCGTGTTTCGGATGGAACGAGTGCACCAGTTTGGCCCAAAGCAAGCGGGCAGCCCGCATTTTGGCGATCTCCTGAAAATGATGCATACCTATACCCCAGAAAAAAGACAGGCGGGGGGCAAAATCGTCGATATCCAGCCCTGCCGCCAAACCGGTCCGGATATACTCCAGCCCGTCGGCCAGGGTATAGGCCAGCTCGAGCTCCGCCGGCGCGCCGGCCTCGTGCATGTGGTATCCGGAAATGGAGATGGAATTGAATTTAGGCATGTGCTGGGCGCAATAGGCGAAAATATCGCCGATAATCCGCATAGAGGCCGCCGGCGGATAAATGTAGGTATTGCGCACCATGAACTCTTTCAGGATATCATTTTGAATGGTACCGCTGAGCTGTTCTGGTGAAACGCCCTGCTCTTCTGCCGCCACGATAAAAAAAGCCATCACCGGAATCACTGCCCCGTTCATAGTCATAGATACCGACATCTGGTCCAGCGGAATCTGGTCGAACAGCGTTTTCATATCCTCCACCGTGTCGATGGCCACGCCGGCCTTGCCGACATCGCCCTCCACCCGAGGGTGGTCGCTGTCGTAGCCGCGGTGGGTAGCCAGGTCAAACGCAACCGACAAGCCTTTTTGGCCGGCAGCAAGGTTGCGCCGGTAAAACGCATTGCTCGCCTCCGCCGTCGAAAAACCGGCATACTGCCGGATCGTCCAGGGCTGATTCACGAACATACTGGAATAGGGCCCGCCTAAAAAGGGCGGCATACCGGCTACAAACCGGAGCCGGTTTGGCAAGGGGGTCGTAGGCTGGTTGGCCGGTCGAAGGGCAAGATCGAGGGTTAACCTGGAAAAATCTGGTGCGGGCATAATTTCGGCCAGGGTTTGATTCGGCGGCTAAATATCTGCATAAGTTTACACTTGGCGTAGTTGACTTTTAATACCCTGTTTGTCCCCGGGAAAAAACTGCCGGAAGCCGTCGGTATAGTGGGCTATCCGTTGCTGATCATGGCCGATGCCAAATCCAGGGAAGTTTTTGTACGTTCGCACCGGCTTCCGTGATGACGTGGACGCCGAACAGGAACCACTCTTTCGCAAACACCTGCGCCAAAACCCACTTGTTGTGAAAACCGCCGGTTTTACGTTTATCCGAAACGCCCTGCTCAACGACTACCCGGTGGTGGAAGCCGTGCGGTCGATCCTGCCGCTGTGCGATTATATTGTAGTAGCCGTCGGCCAATCGGACGACGGTACGCTGGAACTCGTGCGCAGCATCGGCGATCCGAAAATCCATATCCTGGAAACCGTCTGGGACGACAATCTGCGCGAAGGCGGCCGCGTGTTGGCGGAAGAAACCAACAAGGCTTTCGACGCTATCCCGCCGGAGTATGCCTGGTGTTTTTATATTCAGGCCGACGAATGCGTCCATGAAGCTGATCTGCCCGCCATTCGGGCCGGCATGGAACGCTGGCTGCACGACCCGCAAACCGAAGGCCTTTTATTTAATTACCGGCACTTTTATGGATCGTACGACTACATCGGCGCCAGCCGCCGCTGGTACCGCCGGGAAGTGCGCATTATCCGCAATGATAAAACCATCCGCTCGTACAAAGATGCTCAGGGCTTTCGGTCGGCAGGAGGGGTCAAACTGCGCGTACGCCAGATCGATGCCTGTATTTATCACTACGGCTGGGTGAAACATCCGGCTGCACAACAACGCAAACAGTTGAACTTCAACCGGCTGTGGCATTCGGATGAAAAAGTACATGCAATGGTTGGCGATTCCCCGGTGTATACCTACGACGGGACCGAAGCGCTGGAACGTTTCGCCGGCGCCCACCCGGCCGTTATGTACCCCCGGATCAACGCGGTCAACTGGCATTTCGAGGGCGATCCCGCTTTATCGCGCCGGACCTGCAAAGAATGGCTCTCGCAGCTGTTCGAGCGCCATACCGGCTGGCGGCCAGGGGAATACCGGAACTACGTCTTGCTGAAATAGCCGGCAGGGGAAACTTTTGCGCCGGCAATACTGTTTCTTCGCCTTTCCTCCCTCACTGGCTAAACCCACTCCTTTATGCGCGCTGTAGCCCTTTGCCTGCTGGAACACCAGAACCTGCTCCTGCTTCAGGAATTCTGGCACGAACACGATCATTACCACTTTTACCGGCCGCCGGGTGGCGGCATTGAACAAGGCGAACTGGCCACCGATGCTATTCGCCGCGAAATGCAGGAAGAATTGGGGACTGAAATATCCACGCCCCAATTGGTAACCGTGCTGGAAAACATTTTCGACTATGGCGGCGCTGTCAAACACGAGATTGTGTTTTTATTTCGCGCTTCCGTGCTTGACGAACGCATCACCGGCGTTCCCGAGGTGGAATTGATGGATACGCATGCTTTCCGGGCCATCTGGATGCCCGTTGGGGCCTTGCTCCGGCAGGAAGTAGTATTGTATCCAGTAGCATTGCGCCCTCTGTTGGGCGCCTTATACCCGGCAAACATCCCCGGTTAAAGGTTATTTCAGTGCGGCATCCAGCTCTTGCAAGGCAGTTTCCGCTTCTTCCCAGGTAGCGTGCATACCGGCTACCGCAGCCTGGCCTGCAAATACAGCCTGCTCGCATTTTTGCCATACCCGGGTGATTTTACCGGTTGTTGCTGCAGGCACCCGGCGTTCGGTCAGCTGTTCCTCCATATATTCCTTGGTCAGTATAAAAGGCTCGGCGCCCAGACGCACGGCTACATATCCTTGCAGGGCCTTGAGTAATTCATGATATAATACCCGGGCATCGCCCTGCTGTATCAGCTTTTGAACACCCAGAAACCGGGTCCGCATGCTTTTCAGCGATAGTTTCACCCGCCGGTCGTCTATCGCCGCCGCCGGCGCGCCGCTGGCGGCAGGGCGGAGGCGATATAAAAAAGCCGCAGCCCAAATCAGCGCGACACCGGCAAGCGTTCCCCAAAACCAGGGCGCACCCAACCAGCCGGGCACTTTGTTCCAAACCAGTGAAATAGCCGACGGGGCCGGCGGCGGAGCGGCAATGGTATCCAACGGGGCTGTTTGCTGACCATACGTGGGCCCGGGCGCTACCCGGAGGCGCACCGGTTGCTCGGTCTGCAGGCTTCGGTACTTGTTGGAATCCGGATCAAAATAAACCAATTCGGGCGTAAATGTGTACACGCCGGGGCGCCGGGGCAGGATGACATATTCCAAGGTGCGGGTATGCACAAACGATTCGCCGGTTTCGTACTCTTCCTGTTCGACGGTGCGGGGTTCAAATCCCTCCAATCCCCCTGGAAGGTCGAACCGCGGATGGGCAAAACTCCGGGCATCGCCATTGCCCTCCAGCGCCACCGTCAGGGCCAGGGCATCATCCGTACTGAGCGTGTCTTTGTCGGCCGTAACGCGCCATTTGTACACGCCGACTCCTCCGGTAAACGCTTTAGGGACAGGCTCGGGCAGCGGCTTGACCTTGAGTTGGACCGGTTGTGTCTGTAGCACAACCGGTATAGAACCCAGCAAGGCGCTCAAACTTCCGGGTTGCTCTACACCTACCCGCACGCGGGCCGCCCCGATGCGCAAATCGCCCGCTTGCTGCGGATACAGGGAGAGCTCATACAAAATCCGGACGGCATAGCGCTTTCCGCGAATGGTCTGATACTGCGTCCGGGTATCAAAACGCCGGCGTTCCTGGCTAAAAAAGCCTTCGAATGCCGGCAAGTCCAGAATGTCGTAGTCTGAAACGCTGGCCTGTGTGTAGAGTTTGATCTGGAATCGCAGCTGCTGGCCTTGCCAGGCCGTTGCGCGATCCAGTTCGCCACTTATAAACAGTTGATCGGCCGGGCCCGAAGGCGGCGATGGCATGCGGCCGGGCCGGGCCTTTCCAACGCGCACCACCAGCGGTTGGGCGCGCAGGGTTTGGGCGCCCGTTTGAACCGCGGCGCTGCCGATCGTATAGCTTCCCGGCGCACCGGCTTCCAGTTCGTAGGTCCAGGTCTGGTGGTTGTACGATTTGCCGTTGACAAACCCGGCGCTCCGCAATTCGGAAGGGCCTGTAAGTACCCGGAGCCCTTTAAAATCCGGCGGAATAAAACGTTTGGCGACCGTATTTTTTAACGTGAACGCTACTTCGAACCGGGAGCCTTCGGGCACTTCCCGGGTCGGGCCGCTCGATTCAAACACAGGGGCTTCCTGCGCCGGCAGAGCAACCGGGCACAGAAAAAAGACAAGCGCCAGAACGGCAGCGGGCCCTGTGTTTTTTCGCTTTTGCAGTAGTTGACGCATCAGTTGACGCGTTTCGGTTTGTATTTAGCCTTCTCCAAAAACTGTTGCGTATCGCGAAGGTTCAACAATTCTTCAACAGATGTATCGGGATAACGGCGCATATAGGCCCTCACGATCTGCCATCCTACCCAATTGCCAATTTCACCGGGGGCTTCCTGAAATACGTTGTCGGCACTGGGGCTTGGCATGACGATCTTCTGGTTCTTATTGTTGAGGGGCTGGTAAAACACCTTCATGTCCAACAAGCGCGCCCACACTTCCTGTTCATTTGCAAAACAGCCCTCTAACTGGCTTTGCGTATACCCGAGCAGCATGCTGTCGGGCACAGCCGGCAACAACACATCCATGAGATACAGAATTTTACCGTTGTTGATCATGTAATCCAGGATTTTTTCGCCGGGAGGTGGCCCCACCACCCGGCTGGCCAGCGCCATGGCTATCTTTGGCATCAGGAAGGCCGGCGCAAACTGCCGGCGAAGATATTGCGGAAAAACATCCGGGTCGTAGCCGGAAAAATTTTCGCCCAGAAACATATCCAGCCCGATCATGACCAGGCTGTCGTTGACGGCATACGCGTCGCCGATAAACTCCGTAACAGCCGTCACGAAACGCGGCGCCGGCTTTTGGGGTAAATAATACCGGTAGTACTGCAACATTTGCTTCAAATCGGCTTGCAGCCGGCTCAGGTCCGGGAAAGCCGCCTGGCAGGAGTCGTTCAGCCGGCGCACCTGCGGGGCTCCGGCAAATCCGGCCAGGGCATCCAGCGGAGGCTCCTCGGGGTTTGTTTGGTCGTGAGCGATCCCGGTCACGAAAAAAGGGAAAAAATCGGGATACTGTTGTGCCAGTTTTCGCATCCCTTCTTCCAAATTTGCAGTATCAAGCGCAAAGAGGTCGCGGTCAAAGCGCTGCAAATGAACAGCAACGGCAATGCCGGAAACATCGGGAGCATTGCCGGCAGCCGGATCACAAGCGCTCCATATCAGCCCGGCCAGGGCAACGAGCACTGCGGCAAAACGGTTAAATAAATTTCTAATCATACTCGACAAAAAAACTGCGATTTTAGCGCCGGAAAACGCTTGCGTGGAAACCACATTTTAACGCACAAAAAAACAACACGTTATGAAAAAAATTGCTTTGGCTTTCGGCTTTTTATTGGCGATGCAGGGAATGTCCTGGGCTCAACAGGAGTTCCGCTTCGGCGTGCAGGCCAGCCCAACCTGGTCCTGGCTCCGTACAGATGATAAATTGCTGGAAGGTACCGGTTCAAACTGGGGCCTGAAATTCGGCGTTTTGGGAGAATATTACTTCGCGAATAATTATGCTTTTTTCTCTGGCCTGGGCTTTGGATTCAACCAGGGTGGTACGCTGTTAAATGGTTATCCCCAAGGGGCGTTTTGGCCAAAAACCGATTTGAGCGACCCGCGGCTGGACACCTTGGGCAAAGACGCCAAACTGCATTACCGGATCAATTATGTGGAAATCCCCTTTGGTTTGCGCTTCCGGGGCGGCTCCAATGAAGATTCCCGCCTGAAATTTTTTGCCGAAGCGCCTGTGTTTACGCTGGGCTTTGTCAGCAAAGCCCAGGGAGATATCCGCGGCAATACGCCCGTCACGTCCGAAGATGAAAATATCCGCGACGACGTCAATGGCCTCTCCTTGTCGTGGGGAATCGGTGGCGGTATCGAATACGAGGCCGCTTCCAATGCCACTATCGTTGTCGGTTTGTTTTTCCAACAGCAATTCACCGACATGACGGACGATGCCGGTTCTGTCTTCGATTCGAGGGCCAGCGCCTGGAAAAAGGAAAACTCCAAGGGGGCATTCAACGCGCTTTCCCTCCGCCTGGCGTTTTACTTCTGACGCGGCGGCACGCGCGCTTTCTCAAGGGGCCGCCGAATCAGTCCGCTCAGCCCGCCAATACACTGGCAGCCAGGGCCGTACGGAGAAGCAGCGGCTCGTTGAGGAGGTATATCACATTTTTTCCCTGCCGGGCGGCCGTGACCAGCCCGGAATCGCGCAAAACGCGCAGATGTTGGGAAACAACCGATTGTTCCAAACCTAATTCGGTGTAAATACTTTGCACGCTGGCGCTTCGCAAGTGGTGTACCAACCGGATTATACGCAAGCGCTCGGGATGCGCCACAGCACGAAGGATCGCAGCGGAAACCCGGAGTTTTTCGGAATTTAGGCGGGGGGGAGCCGTTTTACCCATACAGGAGGCCTTTAGGTGAAATATTGTTCGGACTCGATTATTTCATGCCATATTATTGCTGTAGATCAGGCAAATATGCGCTTTTTTCCCAGCCCATCCATCGGTTAATACAAAAAAAATACTGCACACGTCAGAATTCGGATCGTATGCAGCATATTTCGTGTGTAGTAGGGAAAGATGGAAAAAATCCGGATTACTAATTCATGAAAGCAAACCCCGCGGGGTTGGGTGCGTATTCTTAAGAAAACTCTAAATAACCAGCTCTTCGACAAGCCGGGAAATCTGGCCGAGCCGTTCGTGGTCCAAAGCGTAATAAATGTACTTGCCCTGGCGGTCGGTAATCACGACACCGGCTTTGCGCAAAATAGCCAGGTGTTGGCTGGCAACACTTTGTTCCAGCCGCAGCTTGATGTAGATGTCCGTTACCGTCATCCGGTGGTTTTCTTCCAGCAAATCAATCATTCGTTGCCGGAGTTTGTGGTTTACAGCGCGCAGGACAAGTACCGCTTTGCGCAGTTCGGCGTAGTCGAGCTGAACGTCTTTCTGACCCTTCTTCAAGACGACGGTCTCGCTCTTTGTTTTTCTCATATAAATTGTTTTAAAATATCAAAAAACCATATGTCAGTCCAAATAAATAACGCCAAAATTGTGCCAGTTCAAATCTGGCAATTTCTGTATACATTTTTATTTGCAGGTATAAACCAACTGATTTTCAATACAAAAATAGAGCATTTTTTTATCAATTTGATATTTTTTCGCATTTTACCTAATACGGCGCCTTTTTGGAAACGGTGATATGCGGCGGTTTCATATAAAATGGTTCATAATATGTTAAATCTTGGAAATTAGATGATTGAAAAAATGATTCCGCCAACGCCGCTAAATAAGCGGCTGAACAATTTTGCACCGGGCTGCATACCGTTCCCTCGATGTTTTGCGCGCTAAATAATTTAAAGGCGCCGTTTCCTGATACAACGAACACTGCGCCCGGGGTTATACCGCGAATGGTTTCGATAAAATTTACAAACAAATCGTGTTCTAACACCAGTGGCTGAGGCGGTAATACGTCCTGTAAATCTGCATTGAACGCTGCCGTCCAAACTTCATTCCGGCGGGCATCGAGCATAGGCAGGGCGATAACGGCTTGCGCAGACGCCGCAGCGCCGTATGCATGCAGCGCGGCCTGCGCCAACGCCTGCAAGGTGCTGACGGCAATCAAAGGCTTGTCGAGCGCATAACAAATGCCTTTGGCTACCGATGCACCTACACGCAACGCGGTGTACGAACCGGGGCCATGGCTCAGGGCAACGGCATCCAGGCCGGCCAGGGAGAACCCGCTGCGGCTGGTACACGCCTGAATGAGCAGTGTGAGCCTGGCCGCGTGATTGGACGTATCAGCGTCTTCCGCCAGGGCAATCACTTCGCCATCGAGCGCAATGGCGGCGGAGCATACCGCAGTTGCCGTTTCGATAAGCAGGATTTTAGCCATGTGTAAAAAGGACAAAGAAACGGGGATTTGGGAAAGCGGAAGGAATATCGTTTCAAAAGAGGCGTTCAGACTGTCCAAAACTTCGTGCCGCAACCACTAGTGCCCCGGGAAACTGCCCTGGATGATTCCGCCGCCCACGACATCGTCGCCTTCATAAAATACAGCGCTTTGGCCCGGCGCTATACCTTTCACATTGGCATGAAACCGCACCTCTACGTTGTCGCCGACCGGCAAGAGCGTGCTCAGAGTACCGGCGTCGCGGTAGCGCACTTTGGTTAGTGCCTCCAGCCCGGTATCCGGTATTGCGGCATATTTCATGCGGTTCACTTTGCCCACCAACATGCCGTTTCGAATCAAATCCTCTTCCCTGCCCAATACCACGGTGTTGGTTTCGGGCACAATTTCCGTCACGAACATCGGCTCGCCCAGGGCGATACCCAAGCCCTTGCGCTGGCCAACGGTATAAAACGGATAGCCTTCATGCCGGCCCAGGATTTTACCCCCGGCATCCACAAAATGGCCGCCGGCCACTTGTTCCCCAAGGCCATCAACGCGGCGCTTGAGGAAACCGCGATAATCGTTGTCGGGTACAAAACAGATTTCGTAGCTCTCCGCTTTTTTACTCAGTTCATCCCAGCCGCGCTCGGCAGCCATTTGCCGCACCTCCGGTTTGGTGAATACGCCTAAGGGCATGCGGGTGCGTTGCAGGCACTCCTGACTAAGCCCCCACAAAACGTACGACTGGTCTTTTTGCCGGTCGCGGGCCCGGGTGATGTAGCGCCGCCCCTCGCGCTCATTAATCATGCCATAATGGCCGGTGGCAATGAATTCGCAGTCGAGCATGTCGGCCCGACGCAACAAGCTGTTCCACTTGATGTGCGTGTTGCACAATACACAAGGGTTGGGCGTGCGCCCAGCCATATATTCCTCCACAAAGTTGTCGATCACATAGTCGCCAAACTCCTCCCGGATGTCCACGATAAAATGGTGAAAACCGAGTTTGACAGCTACCTGGCGGGCATCGTTGATGCTATCGAGCGAACAGCACCCCGTCTCCTTTTTTGAACCGCCGGACGTGGCATAATCCCAGGTTTTCATCGTAATTCCAACGACTTCCCAGCCTTCCTCGTGGAGCAGGACGGCCGTCATGGTACTATCGATGCCGCCGGACATGGCGACGAGTGCTTTGCCGAGTTTTGACATAGGCCGGTAAAAACATTTTTTTGGCCCGCTTGGTTCACGTCTTCTACCCCCTGATCTTCTGAAGCAGTTCTTCGGTTGAAGAAGCGTCTTCGCCTTTTTCCCTGGCCAGTTCGATAGCGCGCAAGGCGTGCTTTTCAGCCAGGTCTTTTTTACCCAATTTAAAATAAAGCGCCGCAACCGTGTCCTGGTTCTGATATACCTCCACCATTTCCACCGAGCGCAGGGCCCAGCCCAGCGCCGTGTTCAGTTGGGCTTTGTCATCGATTTTTTCATAAAAAAACCAGGCAATCTGATTGAGTTCGTTGGGGTCATCCGAAGGGTAGCGGTTGAAATGTTCTACGGCAGTTTTGCCAAAATTTTCGACATCGCCGGCCTGTAAATAGTAGCGCATGCGGAACATCGAGCGGAGTTCGTCTTTGTCCTCCGGAAATACCACGCCGATCAATTTTTCAATTTCATCCAGCGGAAGGTCTTCGTGGCTGTCGAGGTATTGCCCAAACACGGAGCCGGCCTTCTCCGATACGGCATCCTCCCCATATTTAGCCACAAAACGGGCCTTTTCCTTATTAAAGTAGGTGTAGGGCTCAGCGTATGGATCCTGCACATACTGCATGATAACATCGAGGTTCTGGTCAGTTGACCAGTCCGGTTGTTTGCTCAGATACTCGGTGGCCACTGCCGTTACATCATCGCCTACTGCCGATTTGGCCTCCAGATACGCGAGAATAAATTCGGGCGACCGGTTTCCTTTCCGGTAAGCGGCTTCCAGCGCTCCCAGGTTTTTGGTAGGATCGGCCGCTGTTTTACCCAGTGCAAGAAATTGCCCGGCATCCTGATAGCCAACGGACCGGTGCACGACAATGCCATCGCCGTCGATAAAAAGCAGGGTCGGATAAGCCCCGACTTCATAACGGCTGGCCAAATCGGGGCCTTCCCCCTTTTCCATGTCGATTTTCGCGTTCACAAAGGTTGCGTTGTAGTACGCACCCACTTCCGCATTGGTAAAGGTCTCGCGCGACATTTTTTTGCAGGGACCGCACCAGCTCGCATAGGCATCGAGAAAGATCAGTTTGTTCGAGGATTTTGCTTTGGCCAGCAGCGCGGCCCAGGAGTCCGTTTCAAAAACGATGCCTTGTGCAGGCAGGGCATTGACGGCCAGAAAGAGTGCCAGGATTGCAGGTAGTCTTTTCATTTTTAATTATTTAGAGTTGCATGAAAATTGAGTTTGACCGGCGTTAAAAGTTCGCCTCCACGTCAGCATGGTACGCACCACAACCAACTGATCGAACGCCCAGTGTCGAAGCGGTTTGCCTATCCCAGGCTTTGCAGGAAATAATCGACCTTCTGATCAATTCCGCTTTCGCTGCCTTTGGCCGCTTCGCGGGCTTTTTCGGCCGCAGCGCGCGCTTTGTCGATCTTACCCCGGCGCTTGTACACTTCTGCCAGGGTGAGGTAATACTCCGGCAAACCGCCGGTTTGGGCGGCGCTGGTTGCCCATTTCTCCGCTTGCGCCAGCACATCGGCATCGGTCGGGAAGGCGCGCAGCAGCACTACGACGAGGTCGTGCAGGCGCGCGGCGTTCTTACCTATTTCTTTTTTCTGATAGGCCTGAGCCGTTTTCAGGTAAGCCGCAGGGTCTTTGGTTGCGGCGAAATAATTCAAGTCGGCATCGAGTGCAAAACTTCCGGCGCGCTCGGGCATGCCGGCCTGCATTTTGCGTTTAGCCTCTTCCAGGAGGTCTTTGCTGCGGAATTCGACGGCTTTTTTCACCGTAGCCTGGCAAGCCTGGCTGATCCGGGTTTGTACGGCTTGCTCCCCTTCCTGAGCGGCTATCCTTTCGCGGTATTGCAGCAGCAAATCGAACACCCGGCTGTCGGCCTCCACGGCGCCCTCCAGGATAAATTTCAGGTTGAACGGTGTAGTCAGGTCCTTTTGGCCGCCCAGGTAGGCATTGGTAATTTTCAACGAAGGTTTGTTGGCGCGGTTTAATGCGCGGACGTACCCGAGCAGAAATTCCGGATCCCGGTTGCCTTCGGCATAACCTTTCTCAAAATCCGGTGAGTTGTCCTGCTTCCCTTGGGCTTTCTGGCCAAAAGCGATCAGGCCGTCAGCATTCATAGCGCCCACTTGTTTGAGCACCACGCGCCCTTCTCCGTCGAGCACCAGGAGTGTCGGGTATGCGCTGACCGGGTATTTACCGGCAAACTCGCGGTTCTCCGGTTTCTCCATATCGATTTTAAGGCAAATAAAATTTGCATTGAAATAATTCCCCACCTGCGGGTCGGGGAAAACCTGGGCAGCCATACGCTTGCAGGGGCCGCACCAGGAGGCGTAGGCATCCACAAAGATCAATTTCTGTTCGGCTTTGGCCTTCGCCTGCGCTTCCGGCCAGGTACCGTGGAAAAAATCAATGCCTTGGGCATGCCCGGAAGAGAGCGCATACAAAGCCAACAGCGTGGCCACTATGGTTTGTTTCATGAGCGGGAACATCTTATATTTTAGTATTGCTGCAAAAATACGGCAAAATAAACGCTTGACACGGAAAGAAGTTGCAAGGGCTCCTGCAATTGCTTGCCAGGGAATATCGTATATTGGAAATTAGCCGGCACTTGTTTTTTTGACCGGACTGTTGCCGGATACAGGCGTGACCTTGCAGAAAAAATTCGGGCTGTTCGGGTATTTTTTAAAAAATTGCGGTCGGCACTAGCGTTATGGGCAACATCAAAGGCATTCTTTTATCGTTTTTCCTTTCCGGAAAAACCGCGCTGTACCAGGCATTCGCAGCGTTTACGGTACTGCTCAGTGCATGGCCGGCGCTGCTTTTTGCCCAGCCTTACAACTTTATCGCCTATTCGTTGTCCGACGGTCTGCCGCAATCGCAGGTATTTGCCCTCTGCCACGACAGCCAGGGCTACCTTTGGCTGGGCACCCAGGGCGGAGGCCTCAGCCGCTTCGACGGCGAGCATTTCACCACCCTGACCACTGCCGACGGGCTCCCCTCCAACTACGTCAATGCCCTTTTGGAAGACCGGGAAAAGCGCCTTTGGGCCGGTACCCAGCAGGGCCTGGTTCGATTCGAAAACCCGGGCGCCACGCCCATAGATTTTGACGATGCCGGCGCCGCCATCGAGGTATATGCGCTGGCACTGGTACAGGAAAACCTCCTGTGGATTGGCACCAACAAAGGGCTTTTTGCCTGCGCTGCAAATGCAAAAACCGCCCGCCGGATACCCTTGCCCGGCTTGCGCCGGCCGCCGGCCGTCACCAGCATATTTCCTTCCGAAACGGGCGCCTGGGTTGGAACCGACCAGGGCGCCTGGCTGATCGGCACACAAACGTTACGGCTCAGTGTCCGCGAAGGGCTGCCGGGAAACATGGTTTACGCTTTCGCACGCGATGCGCAGAAACACGTTTGGATGGCAACGCTGGGCGGTATTGCCGTACTGGACGAAAAAACCACACGCGTCTTGCGCACCTTTAGCCAGGCAGAACTCCAACGCCCGGCTTGTTTGAATGCCGGGCCAGACGGCCGGATGTGGGCAGGCACCGCAGCCAACGGCCTCCTGTGTTACCACCCGGCCGATTCCAACTGGACCCAATGGCAGGAAAAAGACGGTCTGCCCCATCAAAACGTGCGTTGTCTGCTGCGCGACTATGCCGGCCAACTTTGGTTGGGCAGCTCCGGCGGCGGATTGGTCCGGGTCTCCCAGCAACCCTTCCGGCACTTCGACCAATCGCGCGGACTCGCCGGCAACCGCGTGTATGCCCTGCACGAGGACCGGCAAGGGCGGCTCTGGCTGGCGGTGTCGCAAAACGGCCTCCAGGTATTGGATTCCAGCGGCTTCCACGCATTTGAACGCGACAGCGGTTTTCTCCGGATCAAATGCAAAACCATCGCAGAAGATCCATCCGGCAATATATGGGTGGGCACGGAAGGGAAAGGCATTGCGGTACTCGACTCCGCCCGTCTGTTTCGCTTGAACCAGCAAAATGGCCTGCCCGGCGAGTCGGTCCAAAAAATAGTGGCCGGCCCTGCAGGTGAAATGTGGGCTGCCCTGTCCCCTGGCGGCATAGCCCGGGTCCGGCATACGGCCGAAGCCGGGTTTACGGTGCAAGTATACGGCCTGAGCCAGGGACTGCCCGATCTGAACGTCCAAACTTTGTTGGCCGATCCGGCTGGCAACATTTGGTTTGCTACCCATTCCGGAGCGGTCGGATACCTCAAGTCCGGCGTCGTAGCGGCCGTTTACGACCACGACAACGGCCTGCCCGGGGCGCCGGTACGCACCCTGGCTATGGACCGCCGCGGACGCATTTGGGCAGGCGCCAAAGGAGCAGGGATTTTTTGGGCCGACCCGGCGGTAAAAAAACCGGCCTTTCAGCCTTTACCGGCTACCCTTGCGTTGCAATCCAGAAATATATATTTGCTGGCTTTCGACACCCTGGGCAACCTCTGGGCCGGCACAGAGACCGGGGTGGACAAAATATCCTTTTCCCCTGAAGGCTCCGTGCATACTGTCCAGCATTATGGAAAAAACGAAGGCTTTCTCGGCATCGAAACTTGCCACGATGCCGTACTGGAAGATCGCAACGGCAGGATCTGGTTTGGCACGATGAACGGCCTGATGCAGTACCTGCCCTTACCGGTCGAACAGCCTGCCGCGCCTCCGCGGATTCATTTCGAGCACATCGCTTTGTTTTATAAACCGCTCGCCGAAACCGCCTATGCTGGCTATGTTTTGCCCGGCGGCGGATTGTCGGCCGGGCTCGAGTTGCCCTACCACCAAAACCACCTGAGCTTTGCTTTTAAAGCCGTTGACCTGTACAACCCCGGCGGCTTGCTTTACCGCTGGCAGCTGGAAGGGGCAGAAAACGAATGGTCGCCCCTGTCCGCCAATACGCAGGTGAATTACGCCAAGCTGGCGCCCGGCGCCTACACGTTCAGGGTGCAAGCCTGTGCTGGTGGGCAAGTTTGCAGCGACCCCATCGCCGTGTCGTTTGTAATCCGAAAACCCTTATGGCAACTCTGGTGGTTTCATCTTGTTGCCAGCGTACTGGCATTGGCGCTGGTGGTTTGGAGCGCCTGGACTTGGATGCGGCGCATCCGGAGGAGCGAACAACGGCGACGCGAACAACTCGAAGTAGCGCACCGGCTGCTGCAACTCGAACAAAAAGCGCTGCAGCTGCAAATGAACCCGCACTTTATTTTCAACGCGCTCACCAGCATACAAGCCCTCATCACTGAACAGAATTACCCAACCGCACGGCGGGAGATCAACCAATTCGCTCAAGCTCATGCGCAGCATACTGGCCAATTCGCGCCGGCAAACCATCAGCCTTCAGGAAGAAATCAATACCCTGGAGCAATACCTGCGCATCGAGCAGTTTTGTCACCAACAAAAATTTGATTTCACGATTGAACAACCGGAAGGGATCGCGCCGGAAGAAGTGGAGCTACCGCCCATGCTGTTGCAACCTTTTGTGGAAAATGCCGTGGTGCACGGCGTATCGCACCTGCCCTATCCAGGTAAAATTTACATTCGTTTCAACCTGAAAGATGAGGTGTTGCACTGCGAGATCAGCGACAACGGCGTCGGCCGCGAACGCGCCGCCCGCTTGCGCAATGAAAAAAAGCCGGGGCACCAGTCGGCGGCACTGCAGGTCACGCACGAACGCCTGGCCGCCATGGGCGGCGCGCTGGAACTCCGGGATATATTAAATGAAAAAGGCGAAATTGCCGGCGCCAAAGCCACCCTCCGATTCCCCGTAACGCTCAATTTCTAAACGCCTGAATATGACAGCGCTCCTGGTTGAAGATATGCCGCAAGCTTTGCAACTGCTGCAGGCCGACCTGGCCGAACACTGCCCCGACGTCGAGGTGGTAGGCGTAGCCCATAGCGTGGTGGAAGCCGCCAAACAATTGCAGCGGCAAACGCCCGACATCCTTTTTCTCGACATCCTGCTCGGCGACGGCACGGGCTTCGATCTGCTGGAAATATTCCCGCAACTCGATAGCCGTATCATTTTTGTGACGGCCTCCGATGAGTTTGCCCTGCGCGCTTTCCGCTTCGCCGCCGTAGACTACCTGCTCAAACCCGTAGACCCCGCGCAGCTCCGCCAGGCAGTGGCCCGGGCCCGGAACCAATTGACGCCGCCGGCAGAGAGCATTGACCTGCTCCAGGAGTCCATCCGCCAGCCCGATGTGTTGCCTACCCGCATTGCCCTCCACACCCAGGAACGGGTGGCAGTGGTCGATATCGACCAGATCGTGCGCTGCGAAGCCGACGGAAACAACACCTGGTTCATCCTGGCCTCCGGCGAAAAGGTCTTTGTAACGCGCACGCTCAAACAATTTGAACAACTCCTGGGCCAACACGGCTTTCTGCGCGTACACCAGTCGCACCTGCTTCACCCGGCATATATCCGGGAGTTTATCAAAAAGGACGGCGGCTATCTGAAACTGAAAAACGGCGATACCGCCCCGGTTTCCCAACGCAAAAAAGCAGAAGTAATGGAATGGTTGGAGCACCTGTAATTCAGGCTTCCATCACCAGCTCCAATATTTCCGGCGTATGGATGTCGGAAAAACCCGGCATATGAAGCTGGTAAAACTGTAGCAAACCGCCGAGCAATGCCTTGCGCTCGGGGCGCCCGAGGGCAATATGATGACAATCCTCCAACGGGGTCTGCAACAACTCCAGCAGCAACATGGCATGCGCCGGCTCGAGGCAAAGCGGATGCGGCGGTGGAACAGGCAAAAAAACACCTTCTTTCAAATCAAAAAACAGCTCGTTGCCGGGCTCATACTGCGGCTGAAAGCCCAAAAAGCCGGCAAGGTGCAGCAGGAAGTGTAAATGCAAATTGGCAATGGGCTCGTCCGTGGTATCCAGCCGGTGCAAATGGTCGAGGATAAACGCAAACAGCCCGGGGTTTTCTTCGCCCGCGTGAATACTCTTGCGGCAAATTTCAGCCATAAAAAGCGCTACCGCGCCCCGCCGGATGTCAAACGGAATGCGGACAAACACCTCGGCGGCCCGCATTTCTTTCAGGCGGTTCAGATGATCGTCAGCGTCCCGGAAATACGCTACCAGGTCCACGACCATCATTGGCTGGAACAAGCCAAAGGGCATGCGGGACTTGGGGGTACGCACGCCCCCGCCTATAAAAGACCGCAGGCCTTTCTCTTCGGTGAATATATCAGCGATCGCGCTGGTTTCACCGTACCGGATACTGCGAAATACAATGCCGCGGGTGTGCAGAAGCATAATCAGGCGGTTTCATTGCCCAGCGACGACTGAAAAATTGCGTCTTCAGGCCGCGAAAAAATCCGGTCGAAAGCCGCCGCCCTTTCGGGAAGCCCGGCCCGGAATTTTTCCGGAAAAACAAAATAATGGTGGATCGCTACCGGCAGGGCCTCCACCCCGGCCAGGCCGATGACCGACTCGATGTGTTCGCGCGACATCTGGCTGATCGCCTGCAACCCAGCCCATTCTGCACTGCCGGAAAAATCGGGATACGGCTCGGTCGGATAACTCAGGATAAATGCCTTGGCATACTCGTGCAGGCCAATATTATAAAACATGCCAGGCTGCACAAATCCATGCAGCAATTGCTCGGCGGAAAAAAGCAGGCAGCCGTCGGGCTCGTATAATTCGGAGGCATGCACAAAATCGTATTCCGGCGATGGAAACGGGTAAGGATACACCACCACTTTTTCAAATTGCGCAAATAAAAACTCCGGCCGGTGAAAAGTCAGGGTGACGGCTTGAGCGGCCAATGCCAGTTGCACATCAGGCGGCACGGTTTCTTCCGGCCAGGCCATCGGCGTCCATTCCGTACCGATGATAAACAACCCGGCCCGGTCGCGAAAACGCTGCTGCTCAAACGAATCCAGGCTCCGGTAAAAAACACAAAACCGCTCCAGCAACTGCCGCAGGGCGAACGGCAACGGAAGCGGGTGGCGCCGGTACCACCACCAGTTGATTTGCGGGGCAAAGGTGTAGATCAGGGCAGTCAGTACCACGAATGGTATTATCCAGCGGGCATAGTCGCTGTCGGCCGACCAGGCTAGGTACAAAAAAAACAACGCGCCGGCCACAAACGGCGCGGCAAGATAGTTGGCAAAAATCTGGCGCATAATCACGCGAAAATACAACAGAATTCATGGTTCGTATGCCCGCACGACTAAAATGCCCGGAAAAAATTGTGCGGAGTTCTTTTCAATTTGCACGAAGTGCCATTACCTTTGCGTCCGCTTAATTACCAGGCTGGTACCTTAGCTCAGATGGTAGAGCAACGGACTGAAAATCCGTGTGTCCCCAGTTCGATTCTGGGAGGTACCACACAGCAGCGGCAGCGCTGCCACGCACAGGAAGACCGTCCCATCGCCGCAAGCGATGGGACGGTCTTCTTCGTTGGGTATGCACTCGATTCCCATGACTGATTTAATGCGTAATCATAGTTTTTGAATTTTAGCCAATTCAAAATTACGCTACCACCTGGATGCTCTCTTTGTTTTCATTTGGCTAAAGTCGCGCTCAGAAACCGTCAGAAAACCCCTAGCGGTCGGAAAGACGCATCTTTTGCCGCTATGCTTCGGCTATTTTTTCGGCAATAGGACAAGGCTATTCCCTCAAAAATGAGCCTTGCTTAGCGCCAAAATCTACGCCTTTCCGCCTCGCCAGGGGATTTCAGACGGTTTCTCAGAAATAAAAATAAAACGACGCCCCGATCAGGTTTTGTTGCTGCAGCGACGGACTTTCCGGTTGCGGTATCCAGTTGCGCAGATGGAGGAGTTTGCGCAGGCTGCGCAGGCTGAGGAAATTCAGCCATTGCCGGAAGTTGCGGGGCGGGTTGCGCAGACTGAAGCCCTTGGCGCCGCTGATCCCGAACAGGTACATGCCGCGGTTGTATACTTTCAGGCTGTTGTCGAAGGGGTCGTCTTCAAGTACGGAAGGGGTGTGCGAAGGGAACGCCATGCCGAAGTCGTACTGTGGCGGCGGCAGGAAGAGCTTTGCCGGCTTTTTCATGCGCCGCCAATGCTCCCAGGCCGTAGGCGCCTGCGGTACGCGTTCGAGCATGAACCGGTGTAACTGTGCGGGCGACGGCGCGTGCTGGGCCCTTGCGCCGGCCGGGCACAACAGCCAGGCAGCGGTGAGAACCACGAAACGGAAAACCATTTTGTACGACACAGAAGCTGCAACCGGTTTTGGCATTTTGTCGGGTGCGTGCAAGGTATGCCGGTTTGGCGGCGCATGCAACTGCCGGATACCGCCGGCTGCCCGGCAAAATATAATTCATTACCCGCGCTTAAACCCGCACTGACCGGGGCAATCAAACCGCCTGGCCTTGCACGTTTCTGTTCCGACACTTTATCGCCTCCAACAGATATTATTAAAAACGGCGACGGTGTGGATATCGCCTTCGCAGCCAACCGGCTCTACATCAATAACTATAATGGAAACAACGTGCTGGTGTACCAGCAAATCCCCGCCACTCCGAACCAATGGCCGGACTTTGCTGTTGGCGCGCCGGATATTACCGCCCAAACGCTGGACTCGATCCACTATATTCAAAACCCCGTGCTCGCGTCGGACGGCGTCCGGCTCATCGCCACTTCCGATTTTGACCGGGAAATCAACATCTGGAACAGTTTTCCCACCCAATCGGGCCGCGAGCCCGACCAGCGCATCGCCGTGTCGGCCGCTGTGCAGGTATGGGCCAATGCGCTCTACGGCAATACCTTTGTGATCGCCGGCAGGAAAACCGTTTCCGTCTGGACGGACGCCTCCCTGCTGAGCCCTGTACCGGACCGAACCTTCACCAATGCCATCGGTACTGCTGTATTCACCGACCTGGGCGGGGTAGCGTTGGACGGACAATTTTTCTACCTGGCCGATAAAAGCGGCAAGATTTATGGCTGGAACGGCATTCCGGCTTCCGCCAGCGAAAATCCCGCATTCACCATTTCCAACCCCGGCTTGCAGTACGGCTTTTTGTACAGCGACGGCCAGTATCTCTGTGCCGTGCAATCCGAACCGCCCGCTGCGGTGTACGTCTACAGAGTGTCGGACCTGGCAGCAGGCAGCGCCACACCCTACAGAACGATCGGATCGGGGCTTCAGCTCCAACTCAACCAGCCCACCCAGGCGATCACCTTCGGCCAGGCGCTCGCCATTGCCTGCCGGGGTAGCCATGCGGTCTACCTGTGGAAAGACCTGACGCAGGCCGGCGATGTTTCCCAGATGGTGGTGCTCGGGCAGCCATCCGCCACGGCGCACCAGGCGGCCATCGGCATAAGCAACCTGTTCATGCCGGCCTCTCTGATGGCCTACGGGAACAGCCTTTGGGTGGGTGAATTCAAGTTTTCCAGCCGGATCGTCAAATTCAGTTATGGCACAACTACCGCACCGGAAATACCGGTTTGGGAAAGGGAGATGAGTATTTTTCCCAACCCGGTAACGGATAATTTCACCCTGCAGCTGCTGCCTGCGTGCAACGGCGAATACCGGATCGATCTCCTGGATGGCAACGGGCGCCTGCTTCGCCGCCTGGCGGCGCCCCTGCTCTACTGCCGAGCGTCGGCTGCGCATATTTTTTAACCGCGAAGCGGTTGAACATGAATAGCCCCGGATGCAATCCGGGGAATGAGAAAAAGATTGTTTTTTAACCGCGAAGCGGTTGAATGTGAACATCTTGTAGCGCATATTCAACCGCTTCGCGGTTGCAAAACGCATTCCCCTTCATTCCCGGATTGCATCCGGGGCTATTCACATTCAACCGCTTCGCGGTTTTTATTTATGTGCAGGCAACACTCGTCGGTACAGCAGGGGGGAGGAATACCGGCTCGACCTTTCGGCACCAGCGTTGGGCTTGCCGGCCGGCATAGTATTTATCCGGGCGGCTTCGCTGAAAAGCCGGGGCGTGGCGAAAGTCGTATTTCCGGGTGGCTGAGCAGCGGTTTGGCTGCGAAGCATTGACAGGGGGCCAGCGGGAGAACCGGGAAAGAAGAATGGGAAAATACCATGAGGCCTTTCTCGCGCAGGAGTGATCCGAGGCCTGGAGGCCAATGGTTAAATTAAAATTCAAACATTTTATCTAAAAATTAAAACAATAAAAAATTTATTGTTTTAATTTGCCCCATCATTTACACCAAATATTTTTAAACAAAAATCAACTGTCATGGAACGGAAAACAAACTGGCTGGCTATCGTTGTATCGGTGGCCGTTGCAATGTTCACGGGGTTTTTATGGTACGGCCTCCTGTTTAATCAACAATGGATGGCCGGAAACGGCATCACCATGGAAGGGGAGAAACTCTTTAAAGACGGCGTGGAAATCCCCATGTCGTCGATGCCGATGGTTTTCAACGCGATTGCCCTGTTCATCTACGCGCTGGTCCTGAACTGGCTGCTGGGCCGTATGGGCGTGCGTACCTGGATGGACGGCGCTGTGGCCGGCGGCGCTATCGGCTTGCTGATGGCTGTCGGCGTTTACACCGGCAACCTGTTTGCCAACAACCCGATGAGTCTCACACTGGTGGACGGTTCGTATTCGCTGGTTTTGTTTGTGCTGATCGGCGCCATCATCGGTGGCTGGCAGAAGAAATGACCCGCTGCCATCAGACAGGATTTTTTCGTCCGTAGGGTGGATGGACGAAAAATCCTGAGCAATCCTGTCCATCCACTCTACAGAAAAAATCCCGTCCCATTCCTAGTTCAGGGAGAACTGGACCGCTACACCGGCATTTATGGTCGTAATCGGGAACGATTGCGACGTTTTGGGCACTGTCTTGCGATAGTCGGTAAACAGGCGGAGTTTCAGCCGCCGGTTCAGGGCGTAATCAACGGATGGGTTGATACTGATCGTGCGGGCGCCCCGGGTGGGCACCGCCTCGTCAAGTTGGTCGAGCCGGTGGTTGATCGTAATATCGTCGCGCAGGTCAAAATCAAACTTGAAGTTCATGTCGTTGGCCTGCTGGGCGCCGCCGCCCCGCCCGCCTGCTGGCGGTGGAGGAGTGGTTGAACCAGGAGGCTGTGTTTTCGAGCGGCTCTTCGACTTTTTCTTTCCGGTCAGGAACGGAATATTGACGTTTTTCAGGCGGTAGCCAAAACCGATCGTATAACCGGTGGAGCGCGATTCGGCCAACTGGTAGTCGATAAACGACATGGCCAGGGTCCGGCTCTTTTTAAAATCGACTTTAAACGTCATGTCATTTTTCAATTTCACATCGATTCCGAGCAAGGGCGATAGTTGTTCGTTGATCACGACTTGCGGAATTTCATACCGGGCGATGTAGTTGAAGCTGAGCGTATCGGTGGTATACGGCGTTGCCGGGTCGAAGAAAATATCCGTATTGTAGGAGTTGACCGTAAGGGTATTTTTGTACCCGTGCGTGATCTGGACGCTGGAGAAAATTTTACTCAGCCCGCCGATTTTAGACAGCCCGTTGTAACTCACCCGCCAGTTGACCGCCGGCCGCGTTTTGAACACGTCGAGGTTGACGGTACTGGGATTGGCTTCCGAATAAGAGGCAATAAATGCCGGTATGAGCACTTCCTGTTGGATTTTGCCATAGCCGTAGCGGTAGCCGGGCCCGTCTTTCACGTGCGTGCCCGTATTGCCCGATTGTTGAGCCAGGCGATCGGAGATGATGGTCCGGTAGCTCTCATAGCGGGCGAACAAGCCGTTGAGGTCGTTGTCGAAGAGCGTACGCATCGTGAGGTACGACACGGTGAAGCTGCCCAGGTCGCGGTAGGCGCGGTGCTGAAAATCCGTCGAATTGGGGTCGAGCAGGAAGTCCTGGTCTTTGAACAGTTCGGTGTTGTTGCGGGTATATTGGCGGTTTGCGCTCAGTTCGATGCGGAAATCGGTGAAGGGTTCGATGGTGGTGGCGGCTTCCAGGTTTTGGGTGTAGTTGCGCATCACCTGTTGGTTGAGCTCGGGGCGATGCGTGATCCAGCCCTGGCGGGCGGCATCATCGAGCCATTTAGAGTCGGGTTGAAAGCCGGCTACGAATGCCCATCCCGGTGCGGCGAAACCTTCGCTGAGGCCCATGAGTTTGGAATCCGGTATGAAACCCGGAATAACGGTGCTGAAGTTTTCGCTGTACGTAAAACGCGCTTTGCGCACCATCATGAGCGGACGCAGGGCAATTCGTTCGGCCATCGAGGGTTGGCGGTCTTTTTTCTTGCCTTTGGCGCCGGCTGCTGCCGGGTCGCCGGCGTTGCCGCCTGCGGGGTCGGGGGCGTTGGGATCGTTGTTGTTGCCGCGGTTGCGGCCGCCGCCTGCAGGGTCGTTGCTACGGCCGGCACGGCCCATTTGGCCGCCCTGGTCGCGTCGCCCGCCCGCGTCGTCCATTCGGCCTCCGGGAGGGTTACCGCCGGGATCGGCGGGGTTGTTGCGGCCACCCGGGTCGGCGGGATCGCCGCCGCCTGGAACGTTTTGGTTGTTGCGGTTGCTCCGGCGTCCGGAAGCGTCTTTGGCGGCAGGTTTGTTGATTCGCGCCAGGTATTTGTTTTTGTTGTACAGGGCTTCAAAGTTAAAATCGCCATTGACCTGGCGGGTACTGTTGTTCTGGATGACATTGCCCAGCGAGCGCAACCTGGCATCGCTGGCGTATTGCGCCGGCACATCGGGCAGGTATTGCAATTTGAGCGACTGGGCGGTCCAGGTATAGCCGGCGTTGTACGAAGCCTTCACGGTGATCCAGTCCATGAACGGAATCACTTTGAGCGGCACATTGTAGTTCAGGCTGGCGTTGTGGGCGTAATTTTTCGGGCGGCCCAGGCGCATGATGTTTTTCCAGATCGAATCGCGCCGCACCGCTGCGCTTACCGGCACGCCGTTTTCCAGCTGATAGGGTTCGTCAATAATACTACGCGCCGTGGCATCGAAGTTGAAACGCAGGTTCTTGGTAATCTCCCAGCCGAGGTCGTAGTTGCGGTCCCAGGTAAAACGCCGGTTGTAGTACGTATTCAGCGCTTCTTCTTCGCCTGCGAAACGGTAGGTCGTGACCTGCACAATCCGCTCCAGGCTGGTACTGAATCCGTAGGTGCTGGGCAAAGGGCTGAAGCTCATTTCTGTGATCCATTTGAAGTATTTATCCTTCTTGATCAGTTTTTTAAACGGTGTGAACGGCTTCAGGCCGGTGGCGTACTGGTAGTCGAGCGAGCCTTTGTAGCGGTTGGTCTGGTCCCGCACGATAAACGGATTGCGGCGGCGCTCCTGGTTGAAGGCGTAGGTGAGGCTAAAGTTTTCGATATTCCAGGGCAGGGGGATTTTGCGGGCGCCGCCGACGCGGTCTTTGCGCACGTTGGTAAAGTTGAACCCGCGCACGGTGGCCACGTCCTGCGCGCTGGTGCGAATGCTGTCGCGTTTGATGGGATCGGCCTCTTCCCGCAATTTTTCTTTCAGTTTGATATCCAGGTCATACGGGTCGTATTCCGGGTTTTTGGTGATGTTGGAATACTGGGCGTAGAACGGAATGCGCAGACCGAATCGTTCGGGGAAAAACTTGCCGAGCTCGATATTGGTCGACAAGTCGTATTGGATAATTTCTTCGCGCTGGCGCTGGATCAGTTTCTGTTCGATACTGCCCCAACCGATGCTGGAGTAGTTTCCGGCTACCGAGATGTTGCCCAGGTCGGCAAGTTTGATATCGACCCGGGCCTGGCCGGCGTAACCGCCTTGTTCGTTGAAACCATTGAGCCGCAATTCATTGACCCACACCTCCACACAATGCGGAATTTCCAGGGTATCCACGTTCATTACGCCGATCATCACGCCCTTGACGTAACCCAGGTTGGGGTTGCCCACAACTTTCACGGAGTTGCGCGGGTTGGCCGGGTCCGGAATAACGAAAGGGATGGTCAGGTCGTTGGGCGCCAGCAGGTTGCGTTGTTTTTTGACCGTTGTCAACAATTCCAGCGGGAAGTCGAAACTGTTTTCCGGCCGCCACACCTCTTCTTTATACGAGCGGCTGTCGGGGTTTCCGTTGACCACTTTGTCGGGGTCGGAGGGCGTGAGCGGGATTTCGTATTCGTAGTAGTTGTTGAAAAAGTCGGAGCCCAGGCGGATGAACACCGTCAGCTGGGTGCTGTCGATCATTTCTTCCACGCGTTCGGCGTGCACAAACATTTTCAGCCGTTCGAATTGGCGCAAATCCATATTCAGGGTTTTAAATATGCCGCGCCCTTCGCAGTAGGGCAGGTTGCAAACGCCCATGGAAAGCGCCTGTTCGTTTTGCAAAATATCGGGGAACGCGCCGACGGATTGTTCGCGCGAGATGCCATACGGGATTGTGTAATTGAACGGCGTACGCGCGGCATTTTCTTCAATACTCACGGCGTTCACGTCGAACGCCACGCCGTCGGTGGGTTTCACGATATCCGAGGGGCAGCCGATGCGCTGGGTGTAGCGGCGCCACTGGTTGCGGCCGAGTTCGAGTGTGGCAAAGCGGAAGGTGGTGCGTTCGTCGAAGCCGTTCCAGAACATACGCACGAAGCGGATGGACCGGAAATCCTGAATACCGCCGATCGTTTGGCGTTTGTTGTGGTCGAGCGGCAGTTTGAAACGGTACCAGACGAAGCGGTCGCCGTTGCGGTCGAACACAACGGTATCGGTGATCAGCTCGCGCAATTCGGGCGAATCGGTGTCGAGCCCCTCGATCTGAATGCCGTCATTGAACAGCACGTTGGTTTTTTTCAATTGTATTTTATAGCGAAAATAGGCTTCGGTTTCATTCAGCGAGTTATCCCGGTTCAGGTCTTCCGCGTCGGGGTAATTGGTGGCGGAGGGGTTGAGGTTTTGGGTCTGGTTGGTGGGCGAGTTGCCCTGGGGGCTGTTGAAACGGCGGTAGCGCTCGGTCAGGCCCGGGGTGGTAGCGTCGAATGCCGGATCGCGGAAGTAAATAAAGTTGTCGTTGGAGGGGTCGGCCAGAATTGTGCTGACGGCATTGGGCGATAGCGAGGAGGCCATGATCGCATTCACCCAGGCGGCGAAAAAGTCCTTTTCCTGCTGGTCGTTCAGGCCGTCGAGGCCGAGGTCCTGCAGTTCGCGTTTGGCGGGGTCGTTGTCGAAGGCGTTCACGACGGGCGGCAAAACGGGTACGCGGCCCCAGCGGGTGTTGGCCGTGGCGCTGGGCCCGGTACCGGTGGGCAGGGCATTTTCGAAGAACTGGCGCGAGTCGCGCATGATGTCTTCGGAAATATTGCCCAGGTCGATATACATCGTGCCGTCTTTGGAAATGCCGGTGCCGTCTTTTTTGTCCATGTAGGGGTTGAGCATCCAGAATTCGATAAACTCGATATTGGCGGCTTCGAAGTCGTTGGTATTCAGGCCTTTCATAAATCCGGCCCAACGGGTGGCCGGTTCGTCGAGTTCGCCGGTGGTGGTCAGGCCTTTGGAAAATCCGGGATAGCCGTCGGGCAGTTCGAAGTTGTAGGGGCCGCGTTCGCGGGGGAAGATGGTCACGTCGAGCGGGCGCAGGGCCGACTGTTCGAGCGGGGTGAGCTGGCGGTTGGGGAAAATGTCCTGAAACTGGATCAGGCGGGTGTAGGGGTTGTTGCCGTCCACCTGGTCGCGGGCGCTGGGGTCGGCGATATACCACGACAGGCGGGAGCGGTTGGCGCCCAGGGCGAGGCTGTCGGAAAGGTCCGATTCCGGAAACAGCGCCAGGTCGCCCTGCGGTACAGAGGCCAGTACCCAGCTGTTGGCCGGGTTGGCCAGCGGGAGGTTGGCGGTGCTGCCCTCAAAATCGTCGATATACACGATGCCGCCCTTTTCGCCGCTTTGGTTGATGGCGCGGTTGTGGCCGGGATCGAGCCAGGCCACTTCGGCCTGAGCATTGATGGACGAGGGTTCTTTGGTCTGGATGAGCGGCAACAGGTCTACCAGCCGGGTGATCCAGGGCGCTTCCTTCGAGATGCTGAAATCCAGCCCGTACATTTTATTGTTGATCGGGTCGTCGCCGAAGTTCACTTTTTGGGTGAGCGGGCGTTCGAACAAATTCATAAACGTGGCGCCGATATTCACGTCGCGGCTGAGGGCATAATCGAAGCGCGCGCCGAGCATGGTCCGGCTTTGAAACCCGAAGAGCGTGTTGTCCTCAAACGATACGTTTACGTTTTGGCCCGACTGCAGGATGGCGTCGTTCAGTATCTTTACCTTGCCGATATTGTAGTCGACGATATAGTCCTGCCCTTCGATCAATTGGCGTCCGCCGGCACTTACGCGCACCGAGCCTTGTGGCAGGTTGAAGGTATTGAGGGAGATTTCCGAATTGGTCGACGATTTATAAGACCCCCGGAGGGTGAAGCGGTTGAGTTGCTGAAATTCGCGGGCCCGGAACAGCGTGGAATCGTACAACTGCGGGTAGGCATACCGCTTGATCACATCGTCTGGAGCACCGGCAGTCGACAGTTTGCCGGCCAGGTAACCGCCGAAGGGTTCGAGCACCGGGAACATGATGCGGCCGTTGCGCAGGTTGATGGTCAGGCCCGGCACGAAGTCGAAAATCCCGTCGGGGCCGGGGTCGCCCTGCAGGTTGAGCGTATCGAGGCGGAATAATTGCAGCAGCGGCACGTTGGCTACGCCGGGCGGCATGTCGTCGTTGTTCAAAAAGCGCTTCTGGCCGCGGCCCGGGTCTTCATAAAAAATATCGAACCGGAATTCCTGCGGGTCGACATTCACCGAACCCACGGAATACACGTTTTTCATCATCAGGTCCCAAATCGGATACCGGACGTTGGCCGTGGTGCTCTTGAGCATTTTTACAAACAACACATTCTGGTTCAGTGTGTCGGTGTTTACCACTTCGCTACTGAATTCCCCGACTTTAAAAGGAATGCCGTTGTAGGTGTACTCGAGGGCGACACCCACCACCTGGTCGGGCTGCACGTTGAGGTTGATGCTGATGAAGCCGAGCTGGTCGTTGTAGGTGTATTCGGAAGGCGACAGCAGGCGCGCGCGCACTTTTTCAAAGTCGCGGATTTGCTGCAGGCCGAAGTTGTTTTTGAGCTTGGCCACTACTTTATCCGAAAACCGCAGGGTGGAGTCCGTACCCAGTTCGCTGGCGATATCCGGGTACAGGCGGTTGCTCTGGTTGGTGGGCAGGCCGTCGCCCTTGATATCGACAGGCGGCGCCGGCGTGGTGTAGTCGGGCCGGTCGGGCGTGGAGCCGTCGAGGTACGGGAGCGGCTCGCCGAGGTCCATGAGCGCCACGATATCGCGCACGTCCTGGGTGGCGAGTTTGTCGTTGGTGATCCACACTTCCATCCGGGTGATGGTAAACAGCGACTGGGGCACCGGCAGGCAGCGCAGTGCGGGTTCGAACTGGCTGCGGTTCCAGTGGCTGATGAGGAAGTGGCGGTTTTCGTCGTATTCGTCGATGGGTTTTTCATACACCTGGAGCTGGGAGCCGCCCTGCACGGACATGGAGTTTTGGCGCGAGCGCTGTTGGGCTGCGAGCAGGGTCATGTTGAGGTGGCCGAACTTGAGCGCCGTTTTGAAGCCGAAGAGGTTTTGCGCACCCCGGATCAGGTTGGAGCGCAGCGGAAGCGATACGTTGCCGGCCTCGATGCCCTGGATGATTTCGTCCTCCGAAAACCCTTTGGTATCGTAGTTCAACTTCATCTGGTTGTCAAAATCGAAGGTTGCCTGGGTGTTGTAGTTGAAATTCAATTTGAGTTTTTCCCCGATTTGCCCCGCTGCGCTCATGTTGATGTCCATGTCGAAGTCGAAGTTGCCCGTTCGCTGTTGGCGCAGGGTGAGGATGGGGTTTTGGATTTTTTGGTAATCGAACCCGAAGGTGAGGTTGATATTGCCCTGCGGTTTGATGTCGACGTTGGTACCGCCGAACAGGCGGTCGATGAGGGAGGTTTTGACTTCAAACAGAGCGGCCGGGTCGGTAATGCCGCCAGAGCTCTTGGCGCTGCCCGATGCGGCGCCCTGGAGACGGTCAAAATATTCCTCTTGTTGCTTGCGGTCCCGCCAGGCCACATATTCATCGAAGGTCAGGTAGGTAGGCGCCCGGAAAAAGTCATCACCGATCTTTTCGGTGATGATATACATGTTGGTCTCGGGGTCGTACTCCACCTGTTGCTGCACCGGGCGGGGGTCCTTCAGATCGATCGGATTGGGGTTTTGCTCGTTGATAAAATCGTCGTAACGCTCCTGCAGCGGCGGGAAGGTGTCGGCAGCGGCAAAGTAGCGCTCCGGCGCTATAGGCAGGATTTTATCCGGGTAGAAAAGCGTCAGGACGCTTTCCCGCACCTGTTTGGGATTAGAAAAGGCATACAGGGTAGCCAAACAAAGCAGTCCGGTCGTCGCAAGAAGGATGTTCTTCCTCGTCATGTTCAAAAAGCAGGTATGTAGAATTTGTTGGTCGGGACGTAAACACGCCATTGACGCCGCCGGCAGGCGCCGGGTTGCCTGAAAAGGTCAAAAAGGCGCGCGCCAAATGACGGCTACCCGACATAGCGAACATCGTGCCAAGGGTAGAGGGAATGCACCGTATGGATTACGGGTGGGGATTAAATTTGTGCCCCCCCCCCTTAAAGCGCCCTTCGGCAACGGCGCCAACACGCCTTTGTTTTTGGGAAGCCTTCTGGAAACCCTGGCGAGGTTTCATATGACCAGCAGCGACTCCATGCCCCTCCGTTCTCTCCGTGAGCCTCTGCGGGGACGAATCTACACATGCCTGTCGCGTCAACGCCGCGATCTGCCTGGGTGGATGCTGCCGGCGAATCAGTTCAAACGGGTGCACCGCTCGTTTATCGTTTCGGTGGACAAAATCGAATCCTATACCGCCGAAGCCATAGAGGCAAACGGCGCGTATATCCCCATCGGCAGGGGGTACCGGGATGTGTTGGAAGGCTTGTAAGCGGGGGAGCAAAACTGCATAGAAAGCTTTGCGCGACTACGTTGCAGACTTACTTTTTGATCAACGTATTCCCCCGTATCTTTGGGCGGTTCTGCTGCCTGATTCAACAGCCGGATTGCCCGCGCACATGTACCACTTGTCTGTAATACGATTCGCCGCGCTTGTGCTCCTTGCGCTTTGTAGCCAACCGCTTAACGCCCAGCACACCATCGCGCGCGAATGGAACGGGGCTTTGTTGCAAACCATACAAGAGGACCTCGCCCGGCCTCCCGTGCAGGCGCGCAACATCTTTCACTTCTCCGTGGCCCTTTACGATGCCTGGGCAGCCTACGACGGCGAAGCCTCCACCTACCTGCTCGGAAAAACCGTGGACGGTTACACCTGCCCATTCAGTGGAATTGCCCAACCAGCCGATGTGGAGGCAGCGCGCCAGGAAGCCATCAGTTTCGCCGCCTACCGCTTACTGTCGGCCCGTTTTACGCATTCGCCTCAAAGCACCGGAGCGGTGTACCGTTTTCGTGAAATTATGAAAACGCACGGTTACGATTTCCGTAATTATTCCTTCGACTATTCTTCCGGATCGCCGGCAGCCCTCGGCAACTACATCGCCCAATGTATCCTGCAGCTGGGCGTAACGGATGGAGCCAACGAAACCAATAACTACCTGGACCACCAATATCACCCCGTAAACCCGCACCTGGAAGTGGTGTCGCCCGGCCCGGGAAAAGTAGCCGACCCCAACCACTGGCAACCCCTCAAACTGAACCGCGCCATCGACCTGGACGGCTACCCCATGCTCGAGTGCCGGTGCCTGGGGCGCCCGTTTGCGTCGCTCATCGACACAGTGCACGAAAAAGGCCGCCGGTTTACGGGCACTCAAACCTTCCAGGGTTCCGACTGGAGCCGCGTAAAGCCCTTTGCCCTTAAAAAGCAGGAACAGAAAATCTGCCGCCGCGACGAACAGGAATACCGGCTCTACTACGATCCCGGCGCAGCCTTTTTCCCGCGCCTCGATACGCTCAAAGGCGACGGCACGTCGAAGGAATACCAATGGAATTTTACCCTGGTAGCCGCCTGGTCGGCCTTGCTCAACCCCGACGATACCACGCGTTGGGACGTATCCCCCCGCAGTATGGGCAATGTGCAACGCTACCCCCGGAGCTTGGCTGAACTGCGCGACTTTTACGATCTTAATACCGGGCGCGACCCGGGCGCCGGCTATGCCCTCAACCCCCGCACCGGGCAGCCTTACACCCCCCAGGTGGTACCGCGCGGCGATTTTATCCGCGCGGCGGTGCAGTATTGGGCCGAAGGCCCTGACGCCGAAACCACACCCGGGCATTGGTTGGCGCTATTGAATTACGTCAGTGACCAACCCGGCCTGATAAAAAAATTCAATGGCAAGGGCCGCCCGATGACCGACCTGGAATGGGATATCAAGGCTTGTTTTGTACTCGGCGGCGCCCTGCATGACGCCGCCATCGCAGCGTGGGGCGTCAAAGGATGGTACGACGGAGTCCGGCCTATCACTGCCCTGCGCTACCTGGCTGCACGCGGCCAAAGCACGAACCGCAAACTGCCGTCTTATCATCCGGCAGGCATTCCGCTCCTGCCCGGACGCATCGAATTGGTGAAAAAGGGCGATCCCTTGGCCGGGCCCCGAAATGCCAACGCCGGCAAAATCAAGTTTTACGCCTGGAAAGGGCCGTTTGCGGTGAACGATTCAAAAAGCCAAACAGCCGGAGTAGGCTGGATACTGGCCGAAAACTGGTATCCTTACCAACCCAAAACGTTTATTACCCCGCCCTATGGCGGTTTTGTTTCCGGGCATGCCGCCCTCTCCCATTCGGCAGCGGAAGCCCTTAGCTTGCTGACGGGCGATACCTGTTTCCCCGGCGGTTTGGGCGCGTTTACCGTATATGCCGACAACCAATTTCTGCGCATCGAAAAAGGCCCCAGCGTAAATGTTCCCCTGCAATGGGCCACTTATCGCGACGCCGCCGACCAGGCAAGCCTGTCCCGCGTCTGGAGCGGCGCCAATGCGCCTTTCGACGATATACCCGGGCGGCTAATCGGCGTCAGTACCGGAACAGCCGCGTTCCAGTTGGCCAAAACGTATTTTTACAAAGACCGTGATCTCGACGGTTTTCTCAGTTTCGAAGACTGCGACGACAACAACGCTGCCGTGCATCCCGGCGCCGCAGAACAATGCGACGGGATGGACAACGACTGCAACGGGAACGTCGACGACCGGACGCCGCCCTGCGGCGGAGGCGGCCAGTAATACTGTGCTTTACCGTCAACTTACGACGAAGATCATCTTGCCTGAAAATCTCCCGCTTATGTTTAAAATAACTCAACTCCTGCTCTGCCTTTTTGGGACAGCCGTTCCCGCTTTTGCACAAAACGCCTGGCATCTTAATCTGCCCGGCGCGCCACTTTCCAACACCTTTTGCGGCCTCGGCTTCGAGGGCGACCGGTACCTGGTACACACGCATGCCAGCATTTACGAGCTGGACCATCTCGGCGCCGTCACCGGAAACATCCGCCTGGCCAACGGCCCGCTGCTCTGGACCTCCGTCGTCAAACGAACAACTGTGCCCGATGGCCATCCATATTTTCTGGTTGCCCGCCGGCCGGTTTCGCAGTCGCCCACCTACTCCCTGGCGGAATACCGCCCCGGAACGGGCTTTGTCAACGAACAACAGGTGCCCGACAGCCTCGGCTCTATCTCAGGCCAGCGCCCGCTGCTCGTGGACCTGCCCGACGGGTCGTTTTTGGCCATCGGCAGAAAGTTCTACCGGAAAATGACCTATTCGCCGGCCACCGGGTTTAGCCAGGTGTGGGCTCGGCCGCTCGGCATGGCGGCAACGGCGGTACTGCCGTTCAACAATACCCTGATCCTTACTGATGCCGCGGGATACGTGACAGCCCTGGATGAAAACGGCAACCTGCTCTGGACGAAACACCACGGAATTGCGTTTCGCGGCATAGCCGCTGCCCCGGTCGGGTTCATCGCCTGCGGCCAAACATCAGGTGGCAAGGCAACAGTGATTCGCCTCGATGCCAACGGCGACGAAATCTGGCGCAAGGAAACTACCGACAACGACTATTTTGCCATTGTGGCTGCCGCCGCCGGCACGTTCAGCGTCACCGGCCAATCCACCGCCGGCTCGATCGTACTGGCCAGCCTGAGCAGCGCCGGCGAGGTACTGTGGAAAAAAGATTATGGCCTGGGTACCGGCATTCGCCTGCTGGAAGCCCCCGGCGGCGGTTTTGTGCTGGCTGCCCAGGGGATCGCCCCCTCCGGCCTGCGCCTTATCAATACCGACGATAGAGGCCAAACGCCGCCGCTTGAAAATGCCCAGATCAGCGAGCGCCGCATCAGCACCAGCGCCATACAGGCCACGCTGTTGCCCTCCGCCGCACTGTTTTTCGACGGGAGTGGCGCCAGTTTTATCAGCATTCCCGACAGTGCAGCCACGATGTTATCGTTTGCGCCCTGGTTCGGCGGCATCGTTGCGCAGGGCGATTTATACGTAGCCGCGGCAAACTATCCGGGTTTTTACACGGACTTTCGCACGGGGCTGGCCAACGGGTCGCCGCGCGATTTCCGGCAGGTATGGGCGGCCAGCCGCGACGCGATCAACCACCTGCGCTTCGACTTCGGCGCCGACAAAACCCTTGACGATCCGGTGCCCTTCGACCTGCTCACCTGGCCGGGTAAAGGCAACCCCTATCTGCGCCACAACCTCGACTTCACACCGGTGGAAACCGCCTCGGGCCTGTTCCCGGCGCCCTTTGTGGACGCCAACAACGACGGCATATACAACGTGTATGACGGCGATTACCCCCGCATCAAGGGCGATATCATGGCCTGGTGGGCGCTCACCGACAGCACCCTGCACAACCAGTCGTACGGCCGCGTCATGGGCCTGGACCTCCAGGTATCGGCGTATGCCTATGATTGCCCGCAGACCGGATCGGTCGAACGGTCGGTTTTTGCCGATTTTGAGATCGTCAACCGCTTCCAGACCGATTATCAAGGCACCTACATGGGCTTTTTTACCGACGTTGACCTGGGCTGCCAGGAAGACGACCTTCTCGGCTCCCTGCCGGCCGAAGACGCCTATTATGTGTATAATCAGGATGCCGTCGACAGCAACTGCGTAGCCAATATCCACGGTTTCGGCGCCAATATTCCGATGCAATCCATTGCCCTCCTCAACCGGCGTCTCGATCATTTTATGTATTATCAAAGTCCGATCGCCGGCACCCCGCTGCCGGCTACTACCGACCCCGCTCTGCCATCCGAGTTTTACCGGTTGTTGCAGGGATTCTGGCGCGACGGCACGCCACTCACCACAGGCGGAAGCGGCTACAACCCCGCCAGCACCGATACCGTTCGCTACGCGTTCCCGGGCAATCCTGCCGATTCGCAGGGCTGGTCCATGTGTACGGCGCCCCAGCCCTACGCCGACCGGCGCCTGCTCGGCTCGCATGGCCCGTTTGCGTTTGCGGCTGGCGATACCTTCCTGGTGCAGGTGGCGTTCACGTTCCACCCGGATATCCCGCACCCGTGCCCCGATATTTCCGGGCAGGTAAAAGCCAACATAGCGCAAATCCGGCAATGGAAAAACGCCGGTACTTTGGACAACGGCGTCGACCTCGGGCAGGTGGTGGTCATTGCGCCGGGGCAAACGATACAGCTTCAGGCCAGCGTGCCGGGCGCGCTGTCGTACCTGTGGTCGACTGGCGAAACGACGGCAAGTATAAGCGTCAGCGGGCCGGGGCAATACACCGTCACCGTGACGGCGCCGACGGGTTGTCGGTTGGAGGAAAATGTACTGGTTCAGCTGGGTTCGGGCGCGGGTGTGCCGGCGGCAGCTATCCCATGGTCGGTGCAGCCCAATCCGGCCAGGGCATTTACCCTGGTGACCTGCGCCGGCTGCGCCGAAAACGCATCGTATCAGGCTGTACTGCGCAATGCCCAAGGCATGCTGTTGCAGCAGGCCGCCGGCGCCGGCAAGGCGTTCCGCCTGGACCTGAGTAGCTTCCCAGCCGGATTTTACTGGCTGGAGCTTTGGCAGGGCGGGCAGTTTTTGGGAAATAAAAAACTGGTTTTGGTTGGCTATTAGCGCGTGTTGTGGATGTTCTTACCTTAGCCCCGGGTATTTAAAACGCAAACTAAGCCATGCTGACTAACCTTGCCGAACGCCATTCGCTTGCCAACCGGTTTATTGCCGAATTGCGCAACGCTGAATTGCAAAAAGACCGCCTCCGATTCCGGCGCAACCTGGAACGGGTGGGCGAAATCCTGGCCTATGAAATTTCGAAAACGCTTGACTATGAAATCGTCGAGGTCGAAACGCCGCTCGGGGTCGCCATCGTGAATCTGCCCGCCGACCGGGTAGTGCTGGGCACTATTTTGCGCGCCGGATTGCCGTTTCACCAAGGCATGCTGCACTATTTTGACCACGCCGACAATGCATTTATCAGCGCTTACCGGCGGCAGCACAAAGACGGCACGTTCGATATTCAACTCGAATATGTCAGCTGCGGCGACCTGAACGACACGGTGCTTATCCTGGCCGATCCCATGCTGGCCACCGGGGCATCCGTCAACCTCGCACTCAAACACCTCGAACGCCACGGCGCGCCCAAAGCGATCCATATCGCCTCCGTTATTGCCAGTACAGCCGGCGTGGAGGCCATCCAACGCCAACACCCTAATGCACACCTCTGGCTCGGCGCTATCGATGAAGAACTGACGGCCAAGGCGTATATCGTACCAGGCCTGGGCGATGCTGGCGACCTTGCTTTCGGCGACAAGTATTGATACGCTGCAGTGGGGGACAGGATCAACAGGTTTTTTTCGTAGAGCGATGCGACAGGATCAACAGGATTTAACAGGATCGACAGGATATTATTAAAGATATAAAGGATCCATCCTGAAAAACCCTGTTGATCCTGTCCTATCGCCCTTCGGAAAAAATCCTGTCCCATTCCGGCAAGCAGATTACTTAATTTCTTCGTAGTCAATGTATTCGCCGTCGTCACCTGTTTTATTGCCGTCTTTTCCAGGCGGTGTTTGGCGAATATTGGCTTCCTGGCGTATTTGAAAATAAGGGCGCAGGGCATGTATCAGCCACAAGATCGCCAGCAGGGTAAAAAGCCATTTCAAAAGAACCATAGTCCGGTAGATAAATACTGCCTGCAATATAGTTTTGATGCTTAGCAGGTCGTTATAACGGTGTGTCCAGGAGATTATCCGGGGGTAGATTTTTACCTGGTTTTTCAAAATAATTTTTCAAAAACGGATGGCTGAATACCGCCACCAGGATCACGCCAACGCCGATATAAAAGCCCGGTGCGAGGTCTTTATGTTCCTGAAAAAAGAGGCCCGCCAATACAACACCGTAAACTGGCTCAAGGTTGATCGTCAGGTTGGTGGCAAAGGCCGAAATGTGGCGCATGGCCTGCAAGGTCAGGTAGTACGGCAACAGCGTGCATACCCAGGCCAGCAGGAGCATCCAGAGCCAGTCCCAGCCTCCGGGCAACAGCTGCAGTTGCGGCGCTGCGGCCCACACGAAGGGTAAAACCAGGGAACAAACGGCCAGCCCGCCGAAGATCTCCACAAAACTCATGGTCAGCGGCGGCGGCGTATCGCGGTCGATCAGGCGTTTGTTCAAGCCAGTAAAAATAGCGGCGAGCAGGGCGCCCAGGATGCCGGCCGCAAAGCCTGCCCGCATCGACCAATCGATATTGCCGACTACGAGCGCCATGCCGGGCAAAATAAAAATACCCAGCGCCAGCTCGTACCACTTGACGTTTTGCCGCAGCATCAGAGGCTCCAGCAAGGCGGAAAAAAACGAAGTGGTAGCCATAGTTGCCACTGCTATGGAGGCGTTGGACAATTTGATCGCCCCATAAAAACAGATCCAGTGCACCCCCACCATGGCGCCAATGCCCAGCATTTGCCAAAAAAGGCGGCTTGGCAACCCGCGCAACTGCGCTTTGGGCAACAGCCACCACAACGTGCCGCAGCACAAAAACACCCGCCACCATACCAACGGCAGGGCGCCCAGGGTGATCAGTTTGCCTAAAATGGCGGTAAATCCCCATAGGAATACGCAAAAATGCAGGGCGAAGTAGGCGCGCAGTTTGTCGTTCATGCCGGGCAAAGGTAGCGGGCTTTTGCCGAAGCCGATATGCCGCGCTGCAGGGGTTTTAAGGCGGTTTCTAATGCGCTTCCAGCCAGTTCTCGCCCACGCCCATCTCTACCACGATCGGTACCCGCAAGTTCGGGATTGCCGTGGTCATTTTTTCGCGAATAATAGGCCTCAAAGTATCCAGTTCGTCTTTTTGCACGTCGAACACCAGTTCATCGTGTACCTGCAGGATCATGCTGGAGCGAAAACCGCCCTCCCGCATAGCTTTCCAGATATTGACCATGGCTACCTTGATCATGTCGGCCGCTGTGCCCTGAATCGGCGTATTGATGGCCATACGCTCGGCCATGCTGCGTTCCATACCATTGCGGCTGTTGATATCGCGCAGGTAGCGGCGGCGGCCGAGCAGCGTTTCAACGTAGCCGTTGTTGCGGGCGAATTCGACGGTAGTTTCCATGTAGTGTTTCAAGCCGCGGTATTGCGCGAAATAGTTGTCGATGATTTCCTTGGCTTCCGTGCGTTTAATACCGAGTTGGTTGCTTAGGTTGGTGGCGCCGGCGCCGTAGATTATACTGAAATTAACGGTCTTGGCGGCCCGGCGCTGTTCGGTGCTCACGGTTTCCAGCGGCACCCCGAACACCCGGGCGGCCGTGGCCTGGTGAATATCCTGGTTGAGTTGGAAGGCTTCGAGCATGGCTTCTTCATGACTGATCTCGGCGATGAGCCGCAGTTCGATCTGGGAGTAGTCGGCAGAGAGCAGCACATGGCCAGCATCGCGGGGGATAAACGCTTCGCGCACCTTGCGGCCTTCTTCGGTCCGGATAGGTATGTTTTGCAGGTTGGGGTTTTGGCTGCTGAGGCGGCCGGTGGCGGCCAGCGCCTGGTTGAACGACGAGTGCACGCGGCCAGTGCGCGGGTTGATGAGCGCCGGGAGCGCCTCCACGTAGGTACTGCGGAGCTTCATGAGGGCGCGGTGTTGCAGGATGTCAGCGCAGACGGGATATTGTACGGCCAGGTCGGTCAGTACGGCTTCGTCCGTCGAATATTGTCCGCTTTTCATTTTTTTCCCGGGGTAAGGCAATTTGAGCCGGTCGAACAACACTTCGCCCACCTGTTTCGGGCTGGACACGTTAAAAGTAAAGCCTGTTTCTTCCAGTATTTTCTTTTCCAGCACATCAATCTCCACGGTCAGCTCCTTGGAATAGGCTTTCAGGAAATCGGGATCGATGCGCACGCCGGCAAACTCCAGGTCGGCCAACACTTTTACAAGCGGTGTTTCGACCAGCCGGAATAGTTTGACGAGGCTTGGGCCGCCGGCATCCAGTTTGGGCGCGAGGCAGTTTTTGAGTTGCAAGGTAATGTCGGCGTCCTCCCCGGCGTATTCTTTGATCTGTTCCAACGGCACGTCGCGCATGTTGCCCTGGGTGGCGCTTTTTTTGCCGATGAGATCCTCAATTTTTACCGGTGAATAATCGAGGTAGGATTCGGCGAGGAAATTCATGTTGTGCCGCATTTCGGGCTCCAACAGGTAGTGGGCGATCATGGTATCCCAAAACGGTCCGCGCAGATCGACCCCGTAGTTTTTCAGCACGATGGCGTCGTATTTCAGGTTTTGCCCGATTTTTTCGATTTCCTCGTGTTCAAAAACCGGCCGGAACACCTCCACCACGGCCTGCGCGGCATCCCGCCCGGCGGGAATGGGTACGTACCAGGCTTCGTGCGGCTTGAAGGAAAAGGAAAAACCCACCAGGTCGGCTTGGGTGGCTTCGAGTGCGGTGGTTTCGGAGTCGTAACAAACGAAAGGCCGCTGCAACAGCAGGGCGACCAGTTCGGCGCGTTGTTCCGGCGTTTCGGCCACGTAGTACTGGTGCGGGGTATTTTGGATGTTATTGGATCCGCGTTGGAAGCTTCCGCTGCCCACCCCCTCAGGGGGGGAGGGCGTTTTTTGTGTACGTTCCGGAACGGGATCGCCAAAGAGCGAGGTTTGCATACCGGCGCCTGAACGGGAGTTTGTCCCTTCTTTGCCTTCGGATGCGCCCGCATCTCCTTCCCCCTTCATCGGGGGGCCTGGGGGGGCCGCCAGCGGGTGTTTCAACATATCGTTGGCCAGCGTGCGGAATTCCAGTTCTTTGAAAATTTCGATCAGTGCTTCCCGGTTGAAGGGTTCGATTTCGAAAAATTTCTCATCAAACTGCACCGGAGCGTTTACTTCGATAGTAGCCAGCCATTTAGACAAGATGGCCTTTTCGCGGTGGTTCTGAACGATTTCCTGTTGTTTGCCTTTGAGCCGGTGGGCATTGGCCAGCAGGTTTTCCATGCTGCCGAATTCCTGCAGGAGTTTGGCAGCGGTTTTTTCTCCGATACCGGGCAGCCCGGGAATATTATCCACCGCGTCGCCCATCAGCCCCAGCATATCGATGACCTGATCTACGCGTTCGATACCCCAGCGTTCGCAAACCTCTTTCACCCCCCATATCTCCACGTCGTTGCCCTGGCGGCCGGGTTTGTACAAAAAAATATGCGCGTCTACCAGCTGGCCGAAATCCTTGTCGGGCGTCACCATATACACGTCGTAGCCGGCGCGTTCGGCCTGTTTGGCCAGCGTGCCGATCACATCGTCGGCTTCATAATTCGGAAGGATGAGCACGGGAATATTCATGGCCCGCACGATTTTTTCCACCCACGGAATAGCCAGGGTGATATCCTCCGGCTGTGCTTCCCGGTTGGCCTTATACAGTTCGAATTCCGTATGGCGAAAGGTGCCGCCCGGCGGATCAAACACCACCGCCAGATGCGTCGGCTTTTCCCGTTGGATCATATCCCACAAGGTGCGCATAAAGCCCTGGACAGCCGATACGTTCCAGCCTTTGGAGTTGATCAGCGGCCGGGTGATAAAGGCATAATGCGCCCGGTAGATCAGGGCATGCCCATCGAGCAGGAAGAGTTTTTTCATGGTACGGTATTTGTGCGTAAAAGTAAGAAGAATACACCCGGATTGACCTACCTTTGCCGGCCCTTTTGAAAATCCTGTTTTTTCCCGTAATAAAGTTTTGCCCCCTGCATACAGGCACCCGGTTTTTCCATTAACTGATCCGTTCCGTGCAATATCCTCACCTGGCGGCTGTCCCAGTACGCCCTATCGATGATAATACGATTCTGGTAGCCGAAAAGGCGGCCGTGGACCAATTGGAGGCTGTCCTGCAGCCGGCAGAAATGGCGTTTCTGCGCCAATCCACGACCAAGGGCGTCCAGTCTTTTTTCTTTCCGCAAACGGATCATGCCGTCTTTGTGCGTATCCTGGAGGAAGAGGAGGCCGTGGGGGCTATATGGCTGGAGGAGGCCCGCCTGAACGGCAACGCCCTCCTGCGCGACCTGCAACATTACAAGATTGGCTCGGCCACCGTGCGCAGCTTTTGTTCCGACGAGCGAGCCGTGGCTTTCCTCGAAGGCTTATTGTTGGGCAGCTACCAGTTTCTGGATTATTTTTCTGCTCCTGAAAAACACGGCAACCGCCTGGAATGGTTGTCCTGGGCGCACGACCAGGCGCCGGCAGCCGCCATTGCCGAGCTCAATGCCCTGGTGCAGGCCGTGTTTCTGACCCGCAACCTGGTCAATGCGCCGCACTCGCATTTCGACACGCTCAAACTGGCCGATGCAGTAGATGAGGCCGGCCGCACGTTCGGATTTTCTGTGGAAATACTGGGTAAGGAGCACATCGAAGAACTGGAAATGGGCGGCCTGCTGGCCGTCAACCAGGCCAGCTCCGTGCCGCCCCGGTTCTGTATCCTTGAGTGGCGCCCGGGCAATGCCCGAAATCAAAAACCCGTGGTGCTGATCGGCAAGGGCGTGGTGTACGACACCGGCGGGCTCAGCCTGAAGTCAAGCGACGGAATGGAAAACATGAAATGCGACATGGCCGGCGCCGCCGCCGTCGTCGGCGCGCTGGCGGCGGCGGCACAAACGAACCTGCCGGTGCACCTCGTAGGCTTGATACCCGCCACCGACAACAAAATTGGAGACCGGGCTTTATCGCCCGGCGACGTTATTCGCATGTATTCCGGCGCTACGGTCGAGGTGGTCAATACCGATGCGGAAGGACGCTTGATCCTGGCCGATGCGCTGCACTACGCCAAAAAATACGAACCCGCCCTGGTTTTGGACCTGGCTACCCTCACCGGCGCCGCCGTGCGGGCACTGGGCAGCCAGGCGATCTGTTACATGGGCACCGCCGGCGAACCGGTTAAACGCGCCCTCGAAGCCAGTGGCTTAAATACCTATGAGCGCCTGGTCGAACTACCGCTGTGGAAAGAGTATGGAGACGAATTAAAAAGCCATATCGCCGACATGAAAAACATCGGCTCCGGCCCCGCCGGCATGATCACTGCCGGAAAATTTCTCGAACATTTTACGGATTATCCCTGGTTACACCTCGACATTGCCGGACCTGCGTATCTTCGCAACGCAAATGGCTACCGCCCAAAAGAAGGCACCGGCGTCGGCGTACGCCTGCTGTTTGATTTTTTGAAAAGAACAGAGTTCTAAATTTCATTATGGAAAATATCACCATTGGAATTACCTGCGGCGACATAAACGGCATCGGCCTCGAGATCATTCTGAAAGCGCTCGCCCTGAAAAACGCCGGCCGGTCGTTCAAAACAGTCATCTACGGCAGCACAAAAGTGGTAGCGTACCACAAGAACATTATCACCCAGGAAAATATCCAGTTCCATTCCGTCCAATCGCCGGCCGATGCGCAGCCGGAGCGGGTCAACATCATCAATTGCTGGCCCGACAACGTAAATATTACGCTGGGCAAACCCACCGACGTGAGTGGCAAATGCGCATTTCTGGCGCTGGAACGCGCAGTAAAAGATTTGAAAGCCGGCGAAATAGACGCCCTGGTGACGGCGCCGATCCATAAAAAAGCCATGCAAATGGCAAACTTTCCCTTTGTCGGGCACACCGAATATATCACCGACGCTTTCGGCGCCAAAGGTTCGCTGATGCTCATGGTGTCGGAAAATCTGCGCATCGGCGTGGCGACCAACCACCTGCCCTTGCGCGAGGTGGCCGCGGCCGTCACGGCCGAAAAGGTGCTGCGCAAACTCCAAATCCTGGCCGAAACCTTGCGGATCGACTTCAACCTCGGCAAACCGACGATTGCCGTCCTCGGCCTCAACCCGCACGCCGGCGACGAAGGCGCCATCGGCACCGAAGACGACGCCGTGATCCGGCTTGCCGTGGAGCAGGCCAAAGAAAAAGGAATATTAGCCTTCGGGCCCTACCCTGCCGACGGATTCTTCGGCTCCGGCCAGTTCCATAAGTTTGACGCCGTGCTCGCCATGTACCACGACCAAGGCCTGATCCCGTTCAAAACGCTTTCTTTCGGAGAGGGCACGAACTACACTGCGGGACTGGCATCGGTACGCACGTCGCCCGATCATGGTACCGCTTACGATATTGCCGGTAAAGGCGAAGCCGATGAAACCTCCTTCATCCGGGCGCTATACCTCGCTGCCGATATCGTCCGGAACCGGAGCGAGTACCTGGAAATGCACGCCAACTCGCTCGAACGCCGTAAACGCAAAGCCCTCGAAAGCGAAACCGGCGAAGACGAAGAAGTCGTAGAGGTCATTCCGGAAGAATAAAAAAAATATATGAAAACTATTCTGGGTATAGATGTTGGCGCTTCCGGTATAAAAGGTGCGTTGGTAGACCTCCAGCACGGAAAATTATCGGGCGAACGCTTCCGGGTGCCGACACCGCAGCCGGCCACGCCGGCAGCCCTGGCCGGCGCATTTGCCGAAGTTGTCGAATACTTTGAATACCGGGGCGCCGTAGGCTGCGGATTTCCGGCTATTGTAAAAAACGGCGTGGCCCACTCCGCCGCCAATATCGACAAACACTGGATCGGCACCAGCATCGAAGCGGTATTCGGAAAGGTTTGCGGCACGCGGGTATTTGCCACAAACGACGCCGACGCCGCCGGTATCGCCGAAATGCGCTTTGGCGCCGGCAAGGGAGCAGCCGGGCTGGTATTTCTGATCACGATCGGCACCGGACTCGGCACAGCGCTGTTTTACAAGGGGATGCTCGTGCCCAATACGGAATTAGGCCACCTCATCTGGAAAAACCACAAGTCCGCCGAAGTATACTGCTCCTCCAGCGCCCGCGAGCGGCTCAAGATCAGCCGGCGGGACTGGGCCGTCCGGTTCAATGAATACCTGCTCCACCTCGAACGCCTGTTCTCGCCCGATTTGTTTATTCTCGGCGGCGGGGAAAGTAAATTTTTCGATACGTACAAGGACGTACTCCAGCCCCAGGCCCGCGTAGTGCCCGCACAACTGCTGAACAATGCCGGTATTATCGGCGCTGCCGCTTATGCCGCGGAAAATGACCGTTAAGTACAACCGGCGTGCGTTATTTATCCACCGGTGGTTCCACTTCCCGCCCCGAACGCCGGTCTTCCAGCGCTATTTCCCGTTCGCGCCGCAGCTCCACCCGCTTGGAAACGTAAATACTCACCTCGTAGAGTATAAAAAGCGGAATACTGACGATCGTTTGCGATACCACATCCGGCGGTGTAATAATCGCAGCCACGATCAGAATAGCCACCACCGCATGGCGCCGGTAGGTACGCAAAAGCCGGTGCCCGATCAGGCCGATTTTGGTGAGAAAATACGCCACCACCGGCATCTCAAAGATCAGCCCCGTGGGTATGGTGAACATGGTCATATAGGTCACATACGAATCCAGGGTTGGCGACACCACGGTGCCGTCGAGCGTGTATCCCGCTAAAAAATTGATCGAAAACGGCGCAACCACCAAATACCCGAACGCCACGCCCAGTAAAAACAAAAACGAGCAAATACCCACCACGCCGCGCACCGACTTTTGCTCGGTTTCGTGCAAACCCGGCCGGATAAACTTCCAAAACTCCCACAACACAAACGGAAAAGCGCCGATCAGACCCAGCCAAAACGAAACGTATAAATGTTGCATCAACACCTCGCCCAGCTGACGGGTGATAATATCGAATTTGACCGGCTGAAAACACATTTTATCCGCCAGACCCATCGAATGGGAAAAGCTGCACAAGACGCGGTAACTGAGAAAATCGGGGTTGCGGGGGCCGAAAATCAGGGTGTTAAAGATAAAATCCTTGTTGAGGAAGCATATCGTACCCAACGCTATTATGGCAAAAGCGGAGCGCAAAATATGGCGGCGCAACTCCTCGATGTGCTCAAAAAACGACATCTCCGCCGGCTGCTGGCGCAGGCGCTCTTCTTCATGCAATTGATCAATCGGCGTTGGCATAGGAAGTTGTTAGACCGCGCAAAGGTAATTGGTTTAAGGATTTTACCTTTTCCAAAACGCCAACCCGTTCGGCCGCTGCATATCTCCGCCTTCCAGGTACACCCCGACGGCGCTACCCGTGGCAGCTTCGAGTTTTTTCACCTGGTTCAAATACCAGTCGCAGGCGTACAGAAATCCGTCGGGACCAATGGCTACGCCTTCGAGGCGGGCGAAGCCGGTGGCAAAAATACTCTGCAAAACAAACGTATCGCCTTCCGGGCGGAGGCGCTTGATAGAACCCTCGTCCCAGTCGGCCACCAACAAGTCGCCGCTGCCGGCAGGGTCAAACCAAATATTGGATGGCCCCTTGAACAGGCCCGGCGCTGTGGCAACACCCAAAAACGTTCCGCCGGGGCTGAACTTCCGGATATCCCTGGAGAAAAAACAGGCCACATACAGATTGCCGGACGCATCCCAGGCCTGGCCGAGCGGGCCGTTCAAGGAACCGGTACACGCGCGGTCAAACACACCTGTGGCGGCATCGAAACGCACGACACTGCTCTGACTCCCACCCCACTGGCTGACGTACACAAACCCGTCGGAGCCAAAACGTATTTTGGTGGGTTGCTGCAAGTCGTAGCCGCTGGTAAACGGACCAATAAAATCTCCAGTGGCCGGGTTGAATTTCAGGATGTGCTGCGTTTGAAGCGATGTTGCGTACAACATGCCGTCGGGCCCGATAGCCACGTCCTGGGCTTCGCCGCCGATCTGCTCCTTGCCGAATTCGCCTTTATATTGCCCGGTAAACGCATCGAAACGTTTGATCGTAGCGGTATTCCGGCTGCTGATAAACACATCGTATCCCTGGAGGGTGGGCATTGCATTCAGTTGCTCTGCCGGCACTTTGTCGAACCAAAAAACGATGGGCTCCTCCTCCCCGCCGCTGATGGTCACCCGCAGCATGGCGCCGTCTTGCAGCCAGTACTCGATTTTCTGTGGAAAATCGCGGTCCGGGTTTTCAAAAGTCCAAGAGTCCGTGGTGAAAAATGTCAGCGGGAAATCAACCGCTGTGCCGTTGTTCTGGTTGGGCGCCGTGGCCTGATACACGATGCCGCCGCCTTCCAGCCGGGCAAGGCGCAGGTATTCCGTAGTTTTTTTATCGCCGCCGGGCGCCAGTTGATAGCTTTCGCCGAGCAGGACGCCCGGCGCGGCCGGTTCCCAATTTTCAAATTGTGGTTTACCCGCCAGTTTCCAGGTGCCGGTGAGGCGTTGCAAGCCATCCCAGGCGGATTGGCCCGGAAGGGAAAGCGCCGCCAGCAAGATGCAAAGGGTAAAAAATGGAACAACTCCCGTTGTTTTCTTCATAGACTACTGTTTTGCCGGTTATAAACGTATTGCATGGAGAAACCGGTACAGGCGAGGCGCAATGGGTATTTGTTCGAATCTGGCGGATTAAACACTACGGTAAAGATACCGCCGCCGTATAGCCAGGCCAGGGTACGGAGGTAATTAATTTTAAGCCGCCCGTGAATTACCCCATTTTTGCCGGCAGAATTTTTATTTTTATGACAACGAAAAAAATGTATTCTGGCAGCCGACGGGTACGCATAGCCTACCGGACGGCCGCCGTGGTCATGCTCAGCTATGGCGCCCTGCTGCTGGGCCGGAAATGCTTTGGCAACCGTTTCTATGAAACCCGCATCCTGGCCTTGCACCTGCGCAATGCCGAACGGGTAAAAAAAGCTATCCTCGAGTTGAACGGCTTGTTTATCAAAATCGGCCAGATGCTCTCCATCCTGAGTAATTTTTTACCGGAAGCGTTTCAAAAACCGCTGGGCGACCTGCAGGACCGCATCCCGCCGCGCCCCTTTTCCCAGGTGCGCGAACGGTTGGAGCGGGAGTTTGGCAAACCGCCCGAAGCCCTGTTCGCCAACTTCGAACAGACGCCCCTGGCTGCCGCCTCCATCGGGCAGGCTCACCGCGCACGGCTGGCCGACGGCACGGAGGTGGTCGTGAAGGTACAACATGCCGATATCGAGGCTATTGCGCACATCGACCTGGAGATTATCCGGCGCCTGACCCGCATCATTGCCTTTTTTTTCAATATCCGGGGCATGGATTACCTCTACAGCCAGCTCCGGCGCATGATCGAGGAGGAACTCGATTTCAACCGGGAAGCGGAGTCCATGCAACAAATCGGCCAAAACCTGCGCGCCGAAGAAAAACTGGCTATACCGCAGGTACATGCAGCCTGGTCCAGCTCCAGGGTGCTCACTACCACCTGGCACGAAGGCGTCAAAATATCCAACCTGGACCAATTGGCCGCCTGGCAGATCGACCGCCGCGACCTGGCTGCCCGCCTCCTGCGCGCCTATTGCCACATGGTGTTCAAAGACGGCTTTTACCACGCTGACCCCCACCCCGGCAATTTGCTCGTGCAGCCCGACGGCACCCTCGTCCTGCTCGACTTCGGCGCCACGGGCCGCCTCAGCAAGGCCATGCGCGATGGTATCCCCCGGCTTATCGAAGCGGCCGTGCGCAACGACACGCCCGCAATGATCGACGCTTGCCGCGCCATGGGTTTTATCGCCGAAGGCCGCGAAGCCGAACAAATGGCGGAAAAAATGATCGAAGCCTTGCGCCATTTTTTGCAAAACGAAGTACAGTTTGAAGGCCTGAACTTCCGGGATATCCAGGTAAAGCCGTTCGACAACAGCTTGTTTCACCTCATCCAGGACATCGGTTTCAGCGGTATTTCCGGCACTGTACAGGTCCCCAAAGACTATGTGCTGCTCAACCGCATGCTGACCCTGCTGCTGGGACTTTGTAATACCCTGGACCCCAAACTCAATCCCCTCGACGTCGTGCGCCCCTATGCGCAGGATTTCGTACTGGGCCAACGGGGCGATATCGTCGCCGTGGTGCGCAACTTGCTTCAAAATACCCTGACCAATGCCCTGGCGTTGCCCGACGAGTTGCGCCAAACCCTTCAAAAAACACGCCGTGGACAATTGGAAATGCTCAATCCCGATGTCCGCGACAGCGCGCGCCTGCTCTACTTGGCTGTTCACCAGGTGTTGTTTGCCCTGTTGGCCCTCGCGGCGGCCGGCGCCGCGTGGGGACTCGCACAGGCGGGTGAAGTCGGCGCCGCGCGCTATGCATACGGGGTAGCCGGCTTGTTTACCCTGTTGTTCCTGCGCGCCGTGCGCAATGGCGGGCGGCTGTGGAAACGGATGCGTTGATTTGTTGATGCGTTGATTTGACCGATATGGAAAGATTCCGCCAGGTTTTGAAATCTGTTTATCCGGGTTCGGAATATTGTTTAGAATCGACAAATTATACCCGGCGGATATCTTCTCTGTAATCTGGAACGCCATCATTTCGTCTCAATTCTCTTCCCATTTTTGGCAAACTTCTATGTATTTTCCATCCCGGCGGTGGCCAAGGGCTTCTAAAGCGATGGAGGCTTGTTCGCGGTTAGCTGCCGTGTACACTTTTCGCAAATCAGCGCATAGCGTCTTGATGTCTCTGTCGCCACACTACTCTGGACGAACTGTGTTAAGCGTCCAGTAGTGTGCTCTGTCGCTCACAAAACGCGTCGAAGAGCGGATCATGTGAACCACGCAACGCTGCACGATACTGCGAGGGAAACCGTCTGAACCACCTCTCTAAATCTGACTCCATTACTTCGCGATGCGTAAAGCCATTGCATACGCCTGGGGTAAAGGGCTTTTTTCTACTGCATGGACGGCCATTTCCACCTCGTATTCGAAACGCACAAACTCCACCCGGATGCTGTTTTCATTGCGCAAATTGCTGTGCTCGTCCAGTTCTAAAATGGCGTAACACCCGCGCGGGTCGCCGTCTTTCGGTTTTCCGACCGAACCGATGTTTATGGCATGGCGAAAATGCGGCTCGGCATCCGTGCCGGAGTTGAGCACCCGGTGATACGGTTTGTGCGTGTGTCCAAAACACAGAATGTCCGCATTGGCGCCTTCGAGGATACGCAGCAAGCTTTTTTCTTCCCGGTCTTCGAACAGATACTCGTTGATCTTGCGCGGGCTGCCGTGTACGAGCAACAGCGAAATGGGATGTCCCTCCTGCATTTCAATTTCGACCCGGATATGTTTCGGTAATTCGCGCAGGTATTGGCGTTCATCCGCATGCACGATTTGGTTAGTGAACGCAATAGACACGGCGCCATTAGCCTTTTCCTCGTCCGTTTTATATGCACAGCGGCAGTCGTCGCTCGTGCGCCCGATGCCGAAGTCATAATTTCCGGCAATAGTCGGAATCCCGCGCCGGCGGATTTCGCGAATGACTTCGTTGGGCCATATATTATAACCGACCAGGTCGCCGAGGCAAAAAATTTGATCCGGCTGCCGCTGTTCTATATCGGCGAGGCAGGCTTCGAGGGCGGGCAGATTGGCGTGAATATCGCTGAAAAGGGCAATTTTCATGGTGTGTGCAGGAGTGGGTTAGACAGAAAATTTGTTTTGTTGCTTTAGGGCTACGTTGACCAATAAAATAAGCACAGGTACTTCGATGAGCGGGCCGATCACAGCCGCGAAGGCCACTCCGGAATCAATGCCGAATACGGCAATGGCCACCGCGATACCCAATTCAAAATTGTTTCCCGCAGCGGTGAACGCCAGCGAAGTGCTTTTGGCATAATCGGCGCCGGCGCGTTTGGCCAGAAAAAAGGCGCTGAAAAACATGATAACGAAGTACAGGATCAGCGGGATGGCGATACGCACCACGTCGAGCGGAATCTGAACGATCAGATCGCCCTTGTAACTGAACATAACCACGATGGTGAACAACAGGGAAATAAGCGTAACCGGGCTGATTTTCGGAATGAAAACCTGTTGGTACCATTCCTTGCCTTTGCTCCGGATCAGAGCGTACCGGGTAATGATGCCGGCAATGAACGGGATACCCAGATAAATAAACACACTTTCGGCGATCTGGCCGATGCTCACATCGACCGCCACGCCCTGTAAACCAAACAGCGGCGGCAGTATCGTCACAAAAAACCAGGCGTAAACGCTGTAGAAAAACACCTGAAAAATACTGTTGAAGGCGACCAAGCCGGCCACATATTCGTTGTCGCCTTTGGCTAAGTCGTTCCAAACGATCACCATCGCAATACAACGTGCAATGCCGATCATGATCAGGCCGGTCATGTACTCGGGTTTATCCTGCAAAAAGACAATGGCCAACAGGAACATCAGCACCGGCCCGATCAGCCAGTTTTGTACCAGCGACAAAACTAGAATACGCGTATTCCTGAACACTTTCGGGAGCTCTTCGTACTTCACCTTGGCCAGCGGCGGGTACATCATCAGGATAAGACCGACGGCGATGGGAATATTCGTGGTGCCGCTTTGAAACCGGTTGATAAAATTGGCTGTACCTGGAATGAAGTGCCCCAGACCCACGCCGAGAAACATGGCGGCAAAAATCCAGAGGGTAAGATAACGGTCGAGGAATCCGAGCCGTTTGGGCGTAGCGGGATTGTTGCTATTCATTTTTATGTAGCGATTGATTTTGATACTTCTGTTTCACGTCAGGTTCACTCCTATGCCTTTTTGGCAATTTTAAAATTAAACCCAGCGTAAAACTCGCGCCCCCGCGTAGGCCCCCAGGCAAAGGAAGGATCAAAGCCGCGCGCAAAAGGCTGCTGCCAGCCCAGGATCGGACGCAATTGCCGGAAATCAAACAGGTTTTCGCAACCCGCGAAAAATTCGATGCGCTTACGGGCGTGCCGGATTTGCAAACCGGCGAGCACATAAGCCTTCGAATAATCAGGAAGTTGTAAATGTTCAGGGTTGCTTCGGGTATCCGGCAGGCGTTGCCGGCCATACCAATGAACATTGGCATCGAATTGCCAGCGTTCGCCGGGTGTGCGGAAGGTGGCTACGCCCAGCACCTTTTGGCGCGGATTGAAAGGCAGCAATACTTTTTCATCGTTCACATACCGGAAAACGTCAAGAAAATTGTAGGCCGCACGCAATTCCACCTGGCGACTCCAGGCGGCGCTGCATTCCAATTGTAAGCCGTTGCTGATAGATTTTCCGATAAAATTGGCCAGTATGGCCTTCGTGGGGTCCGTGTCGTAGTCCGGGAAAAACTGATTTAGGAAACGGGTGTGGTAAACGTCAACTGTTGCGGTCAGGCGCATTTTACCGATGGAAAACCGGCGCGTGGCGTTGATGCCCGCATTCCAGGCGCGTTCGGGGCGCAGGGTTTCGGCAAAAACAAGGTCGCGGCTACCCACCAGCAAGGCGGTATTTTCCGGAAAAAGGTTGACCGTGCGCCAGCCCGTGCCCATGCTCGCCCGCAAGTCGAGGTCGGGCGAGGGCGTGAAGCGCAACATCGTGCGCGGCGTGACGTACCAGCCAAAAGTATTGTGCCGGTCGGCCCGAATGCCGGCGATCCATATCCAGCGGTCGTCTTTGAAATGAAAGGCGTTTTCAGCAAACACGCCGGGGATGTTTTCTTCGCGCAGGTAGTTGCCGGCAAAGGTTCGGCCGAGCGTATCGGCGGCGGCAAAAGCGATGTTTTCATCCAACCAAAGATGGCGGAAGCTGAAACCGGTTTTCAGGTCGTGTGCCCGGTTTTTGCCCCAAAAGAGTTCGTATTGTACGTTGGCGTATCCATGCCGTTGAGTGGCATCGTATTGCGTGAGACCGAACCAGGAACCCTGATTTTGCGCCACAAAGGAAGCCAGTAGCGATATTTTACGGTTGGCATCGAAGCGCCAGCCGGTCTTGGTAAAAAGTTCGGGTTGCCGGAACCGCACCGTTTGGCCGTAGGCCCGGGTCCTGCCCTCGTCGGCGCCGGGATCGAAATTTTCCTGCCCGCCGATGCGCCGCTCGTCCACGAACCGCGCTCCGACAAAGACGCTCAACCCGTTCTCGTTTTCTTTGCGGTAGCGCCATTTATTATAAAAAGAATACCGGGTGAGGCGGGGCATATCCAGAAACGTGTCGTCGTCGCGGTCCCATTTTCCGCCCGGCTGGGAAGTATGCAAGGCAAGGTAATTGGTCCAGCGCGTTTTATTGGCGGCAAAGGCCGCATTAAGGTGTTTTTCGCCAAAACTGTTGACCAGCACATCGGCGGTAAACGGCTCGGCAATGCCGCCTTCGCGGGGGAAAATAGTGATTTGACCCACCATGCCCTCATACCCTTGCAGTACCGAGTTGGCGCCTTTAACCACCCAGATGTTTTCCAGCATACTGCCCGGAATAGTGCCCGTGCCGTAAGTATACGTAAGGCCCTGGATAGTCGGCAGGCCGTCCACCAACACCTGGTTGTACACGCCGCTGAGCCCGAGAATGCGGAGTTCTTTGGCATTGGTAAGAATGTTCGTCGTGGTCGGTTGCACCGTGCTTTGCGTCTCGAAGCAACCGGCGAGATCGCAGCAGGCCGCTTTGTGCAGCTCGGCGCGGTTGATGATTTCCGTTTTAACCGGTTGCAACACCGAAATGTACGCCCCGGTTACTTCGTCGCGTACGGTGACTTCCTGCATGGTAACCGTGGCGGTCATTTGTACGGTCCAATAGCCTGGACAGATCACCGATCAGAAACGTATCACGCGCGGCACTAAAAATAGCGGCAAGGCGCAGGGGTTTCTGCACAGTATCTTGAGGAAGCGGGATAGCAAACTCCCCCTTTTCGTCGGTGCGGGCGCCGATGGTAGTGCCGGCCCAGGCTACCAAGGCCCCCGGCAAAGCCGTTCCCTGCGCATCGGTCACCTGGCCGAAAAGGTACTGGGCAGAAAGGTTTTCCGGATGCAGTAACAGGAAGAGGACAACCGAAGTAAGGATTTTATTCATGATAGCGCGATCTTCAAAATTCATCGCAAAAGTACGATAGAATTTAAAGATTTTTATGATGTCGGTGGTGCGACTTTCCATACCCGAGGTCACTTTGCTAGAAAAAGTGATGACCGGCAAATTGATCGCCAGGTGCTTTGGAGCTGTTCACCTACCTTATCGCATTCAGCATGGAAAAAGTAGGTAAATATTTCAACGCCATTCAGCGCGTGGAAAAGGTAATGCGTTATGTGGCAGGCACGGTATTATTGTTGACTGGCGTGTATTATGCCTTGATTTTTTGAAGTGGGTTTGAATTGACACACTTATCTGAACAATCCCGCCTCAAACCAACAAACCCTGGCAAGATTCCGCCAAACCACGTTCCTTTGCAGGACGTATGTATATCAGAGCCCAATTCCGGCGTATTATCCGTTTTCCCCGCAGGATGCTGTGGGCATTTTTTATGGAGAGCCTCGAAACCAAACAAATGGTGCACACCTATGCCCGGCAAGGCGCCGGCAAGCTGTTGTTGATTTCCAGAAACAAACAGCCTACCGAAGACGAGCTGCACCAGGCGCGCGAGCAATTGAAAGATATCCCCCGCATTCTGCCTTTTTTCGTCATAGTGGTAGTGCCGGCCCCGGGCGTTACCGAGGGATATGCCTTGTTGGCCATGACCTTGGAGCGCTGGCTGGGGCAACGGTTTAGTTTGCTGCCAAGCCATTTCCGGAAAGTTTTTCAAAAAGAAAATACGGAAGATAAACTGGGAAAATAGCGTTCAGGCGCCGCCAGCCGAAGGGGTGTGGTATTGCCCCGCGCGTTTGGCAAAGGCCTCCATCACCTTTTTCTGAAAGTAAAGCGGATGGTGCTTCGACATATAGCGGCGCGAGCGCAGCGCGCTGTCGAACGTGCGGTCGTCAAACTTCCTGAACTTCCGGCGCCAATACCAAACCGTCGCCCGCATGGCCCAGATATCCAGCCATTGCCCCGGATACGTGTACAGTACCCGCTCCCACAGAAGTTTAAAGCCTGCCCGCCGGTGTGGCGGCGTTTGGCCGGTAGGCCGTGGCGGCAAGTTGGGGAAATGCGCCCAGGCCCAGGCATTGGCCCCGACAAACCGTTCGTACCATTCCCGGCCGTACAGTGGGAGCAGGGTAGCGGTTTCCGTAGCGGTAAACAAATTTTTTTCTTCGATCTCCAGGTGTTCCGTATCGACGAAATAATTGATACAGAAATACTTGTGCGAGTCGAACAGAAACAGTTTTTTAAAAACGACCAGCAAGGTGCGGGCCAGCCACAGCCGCCCCGGCGCCGTGATGATAAAGAAATCGATATCGCCGTCGGGCGCCATACAGTGTTTGGACAAAGAGCCCGACACAAACACGCCGCGGATAAACGGAAAGGCCCCGATAAAACGCGCCATACGCCGGGCGATGGGCAGGAATTCATCGGCGCGCTGGTTGTAGGCGCGCCGCCGCGCCACCCAGCCGGGTTCATCCCTGGTTTGAAAAAAGTGCTCGAACTGAAACGCGGCGCCCTCCGCCACCAACTCCCCCAGTTTGTCCCCCAATATTTCCTGCGACACGCCGGCGCAATTGCTGTAGCGTCGCAGCTCTTCCAGCGTGAGCGGGTGCTGGAAAATTTCGAAATACCAAAGCGCGCAAAGCAGGGCGTGTTTGGTCGGGCAAAGCTGTGGCGGAGCGGAAACAGCGGACATTTTTACCAGACGGTGTACAAAATGAGAATCCAAGATAAGGACACTGCGCATTTGCCGGCTGATTTTTCAACCCCTTGTGTCAAAATCTGTTCTAACCAGTGGCATTCCAGCTGCAATTCCTAATTTTGCGCGCCCGAATTGCCGCCTTTCCCCTTGGCCCAAAACCGTCCACCGTCCACCCCCGAGGTCTCGGGGTCAACCGTCAACCGTCAACCGTTAAAAATCATGATTTTCGATCTGAAGATGATCCGGGAGTTTTACAAAAACTACCCTGCCGCCGTTGATGCCGCCAAAGCCAAATTAAAACGCCCGCTGACCTTGTCCGAAAAAATCTTGTATGCGCACCTGCACCCCGATTCCGAATTGTCGGGACAGGAATACAAACGCGGCTCGGATTATGTGTTTTTTCAAGTAGACCGCGTGGCGATGCAGGATGCAACCGCCCAAATGGCGCTGTTGCAATTTATGACCTGCGGCCGGAAAAAAGTGGCCGTGCCCAGCACCGTACACTGCGACCACCTCATCACAGCCCAGGTCGGCGCTGAAAAAGACATGGCGGTCGCCTTGGATAAAAACAGCGAGGTGTTCGCTTTCCTCTCGTCGGTAAGCCAAAAATACGGCATCGGCTTCTGGAAGCCCGGCGCCGGCATCATCCACCAGATCGTGCTTGAAAACTACGCCTTTCCCGGCGGCATGATGATCGGCACCGATTCGCACACCGTCAATGCCGGCGGCCTGGGCATGTTAGCTATCGGCGTCGGCGGCGCTGATGCCGTGGATGCGATGAGCGGCATGGGCTGGGAGCTGCAAATGCCCAAACTCATCGGCGTACACCTGACCGGCAAACTGCGCGGTTGGGCCTCGCCCAAAGATGTAATCCTTAAAGTGGCCGGCATCCTGACGGTGAAAGGCGGCACCGGCGCTATCGTCGAGTATTTCGGCAAAGGCGCCCAAAGCGTGAGCGCTACCGGCAAAGGCACCATCTGCAACATGGGCGCCGAAATCGGGGCTACCACCTCCACCTTCGGCTACGACAAGAGTATGTTCCGCTACCTCAAGGCCACCGGCCGGAACAAAGTAGCCCTGCTATGCAATAAAATTGCCCCGTACCTCACCGGCGACCCCGAGTGCTACGCCAACCCGGAGAAGTACTTTGACCAGGTGATTGAAATCGACCTGTCCAAACTCGAACCGCACATCAACGGCCCCTTTACGCCCGACCTCGCCTGGCCGCTGTCGAAATTTGCCGCCGCGGTGAAAAAGAACAAATACCCCGCCCAACTCGAAGTCGGCCTTATCGGCTCCTGCACCAACTCCTCCTACGAAGACCTGACCCGCGCCGCCTCGGTGGCCCGCCAGGCCCGGGAGAAAAACCTGGAGGTAAAGGCCGAATTCACCATCACGCCGGGCTCCGAGCAAATCCGCTTCACCGCCGAACGCGACGGCCTGCTGAAAGAATTCGAAGATATCGGCGGCGTGGTGCTGGCCAATGCCTGCGGCCCCTGCATCGGCCAGTGGGCCAGGCATATCGACGATAAAAACCGGCCGAACTCGATCATGACTTCCTTCAACCGCAACTTCACCGGCCGCAACGACGGCAACCCCAACACCCACGCCTTCGTGGCCTCGCCCGAAATCGTGACCGCTTTTGCCATCGCCGGCGACCTGACCTTCAACCCGAAAAAAGGCACACTCGTCAACCGCAAAGGCCAAACCGTCAAACTCAACCCGCCCAAAGGCATCGAATTGCCCAAAAAAGGCTTTGCCGTACAGGACGCCGGCTATATCGCGCCGGCCAAAGGCGGCGTAAAAATATTGGTAGACAAAAAATCTGACCGCCTTCAATTGCTCAAGCCGTTCGTGCCGATTGCCAACGCCGAACTGCAGGGCATGCGCGTGCTGATCAAAGCGAAGGGCAAGTGCACCACCGACCACATCAGCATGGCCGGCCCCTGGCTCAATTACCGCGGTCACCTGGAAAATATCTCCAACAACTGCTATATCGGCGCCACCAACGCCTTCAACGGCGAGCGCAACAAGGTGCTGAATATCGAAACCAGCCAGTACATGGAAGTGCCGGCATCGGCTCGGGTATACCAGAAAAAAGGCATCGGCACGATCATCTTCGGGGAGGATAACCTCGGCGAAGGCTCCAGCCGCGAACACGCCGCTATGGAACCTCGCTACCTCGGCGTGAAAGCCGTGGTGGTCAAATCCTTCGCCCGCATCCACCAGACCAACCTGAAAAAACAGGGTATGCTCGCGCTCACCTTCGCCAATCCGGCCGACTATGACAAAGTCCGGCAGGACGACCGCGTGTCGATCCTCGGCTTCGAACAGTTTGCTCCCGGCAAACCGCTCCAGATCCGCCTCGATCACGCCGATGGTACATCCGATATATTCGACGCGCTCCACACCTACAACGCCCAACAAATCGGATGGGTGCGGGCAGGGAGCGCGTTGAACAAAATCCGCACGGATTTGGGGGTCAGGTAAGTGCGGAATACAGCGTTTGCATCGTGATTTACCGGCTGCCAGCGCCCTGTGCGCGGGCAGCCGGTTTTTTTATGCTCCGGTTTAACTTCGATAAATAAAATAACCACCACCAAGCCCGATCCTTGACTTTGGTTGAAGAAATGGTTATTTTTGATCCAAAAAATCGACTATTTAACCAATTTCCCGATTATGAAAAAATTATACCGTACAGGGATTGCAGGCGCGCTGGTTTTTTCGGCAGCCATACAGCAATATGCACAACCAACGCTGACGAATACGGTGTTTCCAAGTATTGGAGATCAACTGATAAGCGCCGGAGCAGATACCATCGGCGTATTGCCCGGAAACGCCGGAGCAAACCAAACCTGGAACTTTCCGGTGCTGCTGCCTTCCACCCCCCCAACCGAAGATACCGCCATATTTGTTACCCCAGTTGGAACCGCCTATTTTTCCACCTTCCCGGATGCCAACGTGGCTGTCGTGTCGGGTGGTGGTGACTTTTATACCTATTTCAAGAAAGAATCTAACAAATTTAGGTACTTCGGCGGCGCTGGCGCTGGTTTTACGTTGCTTTATACCGATCCGGAAACGATCCTGGAAACGCCGCTATCATACAATGGAAGTTTTTCCGACACCTATGAAAGTGTTACTTCCAGCTCGGGAATCACCCTGTACACAGAAGGACAAAAAACCGTCAAATACGATGCTTATGGTACCCTGACACTGCCAACTGGCGTATATGCCAACGCCATGCGGGTCAAATCTGTACATACCATTGTGGATAGCACATCGCTGGGTGCGGGGTATATTGTCAACACCATCACAGAGACGTCATATGATTGGTTTGTAAACGGCACGCCGGGTGTACTCCTTACGATCGAATACGAATCAGGAACATCTAAAACGGTCTTCCCACCGCTGCCACCAATAGTCGCCCCGATCCCCCCGAGCAAAACAGTAATTTATCAAAAATATAGCGTTTCAGGCGTGAGCGATCCGGAACAATCACAAGCCACCATCACGATCGAACCCGTGCGCCCCAACCCTGCCGGCGCGATGTTGCGGGTGTTGGTACAAGCCGCTGAAAACATTCCGGATGCCGAACTGAGCATGATTAATACAGGGGGTCAGGTCGTGTACCGGCAGGCATTGGCGTTGGCGCCGGGCGAAAACAGTCTTTCCATCCCCGTCGGCCACCTGATGAATGGCGTATACTGGCTACAGATCCGCTCGAAACAGGTTGCCAAATCGGTCGCCTGGGTAAAAGAATAAATTACGTTAATTTCAGACGGTTTCTTAGTTTCGGAAGACCGGCTGTTCGCACAACACGTGTGCGGGCAGCCGGTTTTTCCTACCTTTAAGGCTCAAAAATCTGACCATGACTGCCGACAGTTTCTACGGATACGCCTCCATCCTGATTTTCATCCCCTGGCTCCTTCTGATCGTTGCGCCGCGCGGCCGTTATACCGAACCCGTAGCGTTCGGCTCCGCCCTGCTGCTTTCGATCGCCGCAGCCTGGTTTACGTTTTCCTTCCTCACCGACGGCGAACAAAACGGCAGCCTCCTGTCGCTGGAGGGATTAAAAAACTTGTTCCGCAATCAGGCCATGCTCCTGACCGGCTGGTTCAACTACCTGTCGTTCAGCTTGCTGGTGGGCATCTGGCAGGTACACGACGCCCGGCAGGAAAAACTGTCACACCTGGTGGTGGTGCCCGGGCTGGTGCTTACCATGCTGGCCGGACCGGCGGGTCTGCTGGTGTACCTCGTTGTGCGGGCCGTGCGCAAAGGGAAGTGGGAGTGGGCTGAGCGCTACCGCCCCGACAGGATATAATGGACAGGCTTTTTTCCGTAGAAAATCCTGTCCGGCCCCTCTACGGAAAAAAACTGCCCGTCACTTAAAAAACTCCCCATACGGGTTTTCCGGCTGGGGCGGCTCCTGGCTGGGCGCCGGCGGCGGCGCCTGCGGTTCCGGATCGGGCGGCGGCGTCCGTTTGGGACGGCTTTCCAACTCTTCAAATTCGACAAATTCTTCTTCTGCGGGCGTTTGTTGTTCGCGCACGGTGCGGCTGAACTGCTGCATTTTATTGTACCCAAGGGCCCGCAAAAACAGGTACAGCGCCAGCACCGGGAAACCGATGACGGCCACGGCGCCGAGTAACAGGCCGCCCAGGGGATTGCGTTGCAACAGGCTCAGGAAATCGCGGCCCGTGTCGGCCACAGCGCGCCAGTTGATGACCAGCGCCAGTACCACCAGCGCCGGCGCCGCCCACCACAGGACGACAAACAAACCTTTCAAAATATAATAAAGGGCTACCAACAACAGGATGCCCGTTATCAGGCAACCCCATCCACCGCCGGCCCGCCCGTATCGTACGTACATCATGGTCGAAGTGCTTTTAACAGGTCAAAGTTCGGTTTGTCCGAGGGTTAGCAGGATAAAAAATTCGTCGGAAGTGGCCGGCATTACCGACAAACGCGGATTCCGGACCAGGCCAAACTGCTGCAGGGCAGGAAGCGCCTTTATTTCCGGCAGCGGCACGGGCCGTTGCAAAGGTTTCACGGGCTCCAGGTCGACTGCCGACCAGTCGCCTTTTTCCGCCGTAGGGTCCGGGTAGTGTTCGCGGACCACGCGGGCGATGCCCACGATTTCGAGGCCGGTGTTGCTATGGTAAAACAGACACAAATCGCCGGTTTTCATGGCGCGCAGGTTGTTGCGGGCCTGGTAGTTGCGCACACCGTCCCAGCGGGCGCGGCCGTCAGCCACGAGTTGGTCGAAGCCGAATACGTCGGGTTCGGATTTTACCAGCCAATAGTCCATCGAGTATTCAGAATTTCATTCTGGGGTGATAAAGGTAGATGGTTTCTTTGAGGTATTCGGTATCCAGGTGGGTGTAGATTTCGGTGGTGGTAATGCTTTCGTGCCCCAGCATATCCTGTACCGCCTTGAGGTCGGCGCCACCCTCCACCAGGTGGGTGGCGAACGAATGCCGGAAGGTGTGCGGGCTGATATTTTTGCGAATACCGGCTTTTTGTGCGAGTTCCTTGATGATGTAAAACACCCATCACCCGCGTCATGCGGGCGCCGCGCCGGTTGAGAAAAACGTAGTTCTCGTGGCCGGGCCTGATGTTGTCGGCACGTACATGGTCGAGGTAATATTCCAGGTATTTGACCGCCGCCGCGCCGATGGGTACCAGGCGCTCTTTGTTGTTTTTACCGAGCACTTTAACGAAGCCGGCGGCCAGAAAAAGGTTGGTCCGGCGCAAGTCGACAAGCTCGCTGACGCGCAAACCGCAGGCGTACAAGGTTTCGAGCATGGCCCGGTTGCGGTGGCCCTGCGGCTGGCTCAGGTCGATAGCCTCCAGCATTTGTTCGATCTCATGCACGGTCAGCACCTCGGGTATCTTGCGGCGCAGGCGCGGGCTCTCGAGCAACTCGGTGGGGTCGTCTTCGAGCAGGTCTTCCACCAGCAGGAACTTGAAAAACGCCCGCAGGCCGGAGATCAGGCGGGCCTGCGAGCTGGCCTCCAGGCCCAGTTGATTGACCCAATGGATAAATCGCTCCAGGTCGGCGCGTTGGACCTGCAGGGGTTGCAGGTCCAACGCTTCGATTTCGAGGTAGCGCCGGAATTTTTGCAGGTCGCCGAGGTAGGCTTCCCGGGTGTTGGCGCTCAGCGAGCGCTCAAGCATCAGGTAGTTGTGAAACTGTTGGAGGGCGGCAGGCCAGGTCATGGTTTACAAGTCCGGTTGGTTGCGTTCGCGCAGCAGTTCGCGGTGGTAGCAGTCGTGAAAATGCCGCACCTCGAACGTGGGCGCCATGCTGGGCCAGTCGATGTAAAAACTGTTGACGGGAAGTGCCGGCGACCAGTCCTGCACCCGGATTTGCAGGCGGTGGAATTTCGGCGGCGCTTTTTCGTATTCCGGCCGTGTTTCGGCCGCGTGGCTGAAAAACACCGGGAGGCCGGTTTCTTTGCTCAGGGCAAAACGGATATGCTGGTGGTTGATGCTGTCGAGCGCCCAGTCGGCGCCCACCAGGGTACAGGGCGTGTGGCCGATGAGCGTGTCGCCCAATGTTTCGTAGGGTGGGGTGCCGAAGTATTTGTCGGGGCCCAGGAATTTTTGCGCCTGGGCGGGGTGCAGCAGCAGCGGGATAAAAAAGAAGTATTGCAGGCCGCGCAACACGTATTCGTCGCCCAGTTCGCGGCTGTCGTACAACATCAGGAGCGTGTCGCTGCGCAAATCGTACTTCATCCGCCCATCGAACACCACGCGCTGACGGCTGGTCTGCCGGGGAAACCGCGTTTCCATGTCTACGTCGAAGCGTACGCCCGGCTTGCCGTCAAAGTGCTCGAAGCGGGCAAATGCGCAATGGCCACTGTAAAAGATACTGTCCTGGCTATACGGGTACTGCTCCCAGGCCTCGATGTAGTACGAGCCGTATTCCGTTCGCCGGGCATTTTCCTGCATCTGAAGCAGGAGCGGGTGTGTGGTTTGTGCAGCGGCGGATGTGCAGGCGAGCAGGGCGGCGATCCAGACGAGATGCGGCATGGCGTGACGTGGTTTGCAACAAAAATACGGAAAGGTGCGATTGCGGGGGCTTGTTTCGAGTGCGTTGTAGAAATTGTTGGAAATGCGTTACCTATATAAAAGATCGAATTGACTAAATAACCTGCTTTTAAAATTCCGTTTATGTAATTTTTTACATAACTTTATGTCCTTGACTCACCCAAAAGTTAAAATATACAATATGCTCTCCGCTCTCCGCTCTCCGCTCTCCGCTCTCCGCTCTCCGCTCTCCGCTCTCCGCTCTCCGCTCTCCGCTTTAGTGCTTTGGTGTCTGCTGGTTTTTAACCCGGCCGCGCGGGCACAATGTTTTGTCAGTGGAAATCAAATTCGCCCTTCCTATTACAACGTAGTCGTTTGGATGGATGCCTCCTTCATCGCCAATTTCAACAACGATGCCCAGGCTGCCAAGACATACGCACAACCACAGATAAAAGCAGCCCTGGATGAGATGACAAATCTGTTTAACAATTATCACCTGGAATTCCGGCTGGTTTTCTTTCCGGTCAACTCGGTAGCGCCTCCGTATGCACAGTCTTCCCTGAATGCCTGGATACCCGTCATAAACGACGCTTTTCGAACAACCTATCCATGCGTCAATCAGGACTGTATTTTGGTTTTGAGCAACGCCTTCAGTACGGGCGGCGGTCATGGAAACAGCAATGTCGCTTTGATTTCCGGATTGGGTCTTTCGCCAACTTTGATCGCCCACGAAATCGGCCATAACCTTGGGCTTATTCACCCCAACCCACCGACCATAAATTGTCCGCATGACTGCAATTTCTTCAGCACGTTCATGTGCGGTTCCGGAGCGATTGCCTTTAATGCCTGCGATTATTTGCAACTGGCCGATGTGAACTACGGTGTTTTTACCGCCGGCCCAATCTGTAACCTGAATTGCCATTGCGACGACTGGGACGACGTTTACGAGGGCGAATTGCCCGGCGATTTCGAATGTAACCAAGAGCCTGCAGTTTCGATTGCCACGGATCAGCCCTATCTGGTCCGGGGATGCGAACCTGATCGCAGCGTCGCCATGCTGACGGTCACCCTGCGCGGAAATGACGCGGGCGTCACTGACGGCATCTTGCGGCTTCAATACAATGAAACGATTTACGATTGGAATGCCGCCGCGATGGGTATGGATTTCAATCAGTTCGTTCAAGTGTCCAACGGGATTTATGAACTCAGAATATTGGACAACGGGCAGGAAATGCTGATCGACCTGGCGCCAAACGAGGTCAAAACGTTCCATACCCAAATAGAATATAACCCCGATACGGGCGTGGACCCATCGAACAATCTTCTGCCCAAAATTACTGCCCGGTTTACTTTTGATTTAAACGGCCAGGGCAAGTTGAAGCAATCGGTTGCAGCGCCCAAAGCCGCTGTGCCGGTTTCAGGAACCGTCAACTTTTTTTCAAACGGCCAGCCGGTGTTGGCAACGGGCGATATTACGCTTTCGGGGTCGAGTTTTAATTTAGGTACCACACCGCTGATGTTGTTTAGTGAAGGTACGCAAATGACGGTGCCGAGCGGCGTCGTGGCATATAATGCCTACGGAAGTCAGCCAACCCTTGCCGGCTGCGCCACCATGTGGAAAGGCATCACCGTGCACAACGGCGGCACGCTCGACATTCAAAATACCACGATCCGCGACGCGCAGCAAGGGATTACGGCCTGGGGTACCCTGGTAGCCAGACACTGCAATTTCTACGACAACAATATCGGCGTGGCGGTCGGTCAACGGTACCCGCAAGAGCCGGAATATGCGCCGGATATCACCTTGCTGGGCAACCAGTACGGCGCCACTGCTGCCGGGCTGAAGCCGGCTTACACAGGACAATCGCCGCTACCTCTCGGGAAAGGATTTGCCGGTATTTACCTGCGGAATTCGGGCGTGATCAATATTGATGAAGACCCCGCCACAGCTACCCTGAACCGGTTTTTCAACCTGAAATACGGCATTATTTCAAAAAGCACGGAACTGCGGGTAAGCGGGGCGGTATTCGAGGATATCGTCCGGACACCCAAGGGAGACGGGTATGCAATGTTTACAACCGCGGCTACGGGCAAGGCTGTATATGCCGAAAATGGCCTGGTAGAAATAGCGAAGAACGGCAGCCAGCAGTTATCCTTCCTGAACTGCCATACCGGCGTGGAAACGGGGGCCACAGCCTACGTGCGAAACGCTATGATGTCGGGCATGACCAACGGGATCATCACGACCAACGGCAATTTTTCCACGCACGAGAACAATACCATCCAGGCTGCCGACCGGGGCATCGAATTGCGGCGCGCGTCGCCCCTGTTTGCCGTGCCCGGCGCACCGCCTACGGTCGTCGGAGGCATCAAAGGCAATGTCATCGCCATGGCGGGCAACCCCGATGCCGTGGGCATTCACGCGGCCGGCAATACGATCACCGGAATCAATACCAACGGTGGGCTGAGCAGTCCGCCGCAATTCACCAACGGCCTGATCGCCGACAACACCGTCAGTATGACCGACGGCGCCGTGGGCATCGGGCTGAGCAGCACCCGGAACCTGTCCGTATTCCACAATACGGTCAACCTGGACAACAACTCCGGCAGCTGCCGGGGGATTTCCCTGAGCGCTGGCGAGATCAGCTGGGTGAGCTGCAACAACATCATTCATGGCGAATCGGGCGATCACACGGGCATATACCTGCTGCATGCCAGCCTGCCGAAAGTCCGTTGCAACCTCGCGGCCGGCACACCGACGGGCGTACACGTTGCGGGCCTGCTGATCGGAAAGGCCAGGGCTGACGTGGCCGGCAATACCCTGCAGGATAACGCCACCGGCCTGTTGTACGGCCCGGACGCTATTTCAGGCCCACAGCTGCACCGGGGGAACAGGTGGGTGGGGAGTAGTTCATTTGCTCAGCACCAGGGTATATTGGCTGTCGCGATCCAATCAATATACACTGTAGATGCGTCGGAAAACCCGGATTTTTTACCGGATGACTGGAATCCGTTTGACTGGATTGTTAACGTCTCAAACACAGGCGCTTCTTACGAGTGCCCCACTCCCGCCGGCAGCTGCCCGCAGGCGGCCGAGTTCGCCGGGGAGGAAACGGACCAGGCCCTGGACGAAACGATCGCCGGCTGCGACCTACCCGGCAGCGAATACCAGGCCGCCAACAATTGGCTGGCGCAACGCCGGCTGCTCGAACGGATAGCTGATGAAGGCAATCCGTACCCCGAAAATACGATTATAACGGATTTTCTAACGGCCGCCCAGGGAAACGGCTTGGCGGATTATGCGGAAGTACAAACGGCCAGCCGGCAGCTGTTTACAGTTGCCCAAGCGGATCAGGATTCCCTGCTGGCATATGAAAACCAAATCCTGAATGGGCTGGACAGCCTCAAAACCCTGGAGGCGCAATTGTTCAGCCCCGGCATAAGCCAGCAGGACAGCCTTGTGTGGTCGGAACAACGGCTGGCGCTCGTCGATGCGGTGTACCTGGCCGGGCTGGCGAAAACAACCCTGCTGCACCGGATCGATTCGATCCGCGCCCTGGATGCCGGCGACCTGCTGGAGCAGAACAGCGACCTGCCCGACCTGGAAACGCCGTATGCGGCCAATGAAAAAGCCGTCAATGATATCCTGCTGCGTATGGTGGTCAGTGGAATATTCACCTTTTCCGTACCGGACAGCCTTGCGCTGGAATCCATAGCCGCCGGCTGTCCGTTGGCTGACGGAGAGGCGGTTTTGTGGGCCCGGGCGTTATTGGCATTATCGCTGGAATCGCCCCGGGTGTATGACGATGAAGCAGCCTGCGGGGCAGAGCGTGCCCTGTCAGCGAAGGCGCCGAAAAACGACTACCTGTCGGTGTATCCCAATCCGGCTTCGGATCATTTGACAATCCGTTATGATCCCACGGAAAACGGGTATCAGACGCTCTTCATTTTTAATAACCTGGGCCAACTGGTGTTGTCGATCTGGATTCCGGGCGATCAAGACAGGATAAAAATTGCCACAGGCAGATTGCAGGGCGGTATTTATTGGTATCATGTCGCCGGAGATAAACAGGCCCCGGCGGCCAGCAGGTTTATTATTCAACATTAAAATGTTTCAGTATTTATGGGGATGCCTGGCACATTGCCTGCGCCAGATATCCCTCGCTGATTTATCCAACTATGGAAAAACAAATCATTTGTATTCTGTTGATTATCTGGTTGCCCTTGCTTACCTGCGCTCAAAAACACGATTACATCTGGGTTACAGGCGATGACAATCAGACGTTTGATACTACGCATGGCGGCCTGTTGATTGATTTTCATCAAAATCCGGTAAAGGCCTACTATCATTACCGAAATCTTAATATGTTCGTTTTGCAATGCGAGCATCTGTGACACTGCCGGGAACTTATTATTTTATACCAACGGTTGCGCCATTGCAGGGGCTGACGACAATATTTTGGAAAACGGAGACGATCTAAACCCAGGCTGGCCACATCAATTACATTGTATTAATTACAATGACGGGTATGCATCTGGGATACAAAGCGCGTTGTTTTTACCGTTACCGGAATCTGGTAATAAATATGTATTATTTCATAAAAGTTATATCATCACTAATAGCCCGGTTGATGTAATAACAGACCAGTTACTTTATTCTACAATTGATTATTCTGACAGCGCAGGTAAAGTGACTGAAAAGAACGTTGAACTGCTGCACGATACGCTGGCCTTTGGCGAACTCCTGGCGGTCAAACACGCGAACGGGAAAGACTGGTGGGTTGTCACCCCGCGCCGCAACAGCAACACGTTTTATGTCCTGAAATTCACCAAAGACGGTATTGTCGACACCCTCCGGCAAACTATAGGGATCAAACCGAAACCGGCCGGCGAAGGGTACGGCCAAATTGTGTTTTCGCCCGACGGCAGTAAAGTATACCGCACCAATCCCTTCAACCCCGTCATGGTGTATGACTTTGACCGGGAAGCCGGCGTTTTTACCCATTTCGACACTATCAGCTTCAAATACGGCAATCAACCGGTCATTGGAGAAATCGGCTGCGCGGTGTCGCCCAATGGACGATTTTTATATTTAAGTTGTCGAAGGTTGTTTTATCAATTAGACCTTTGATCGTCGGATATCAGCGCTTCCCAATGGTTGTAGCCGAGTGGGATGGTTTTGCTGACCCTTTGCCGACTAAGTTTTAGCAATGCCAATTGGGTCCCGATTGCAAAATATACGGTCTTGCCGGGGGCGACACCCGCTATTTCCACGTGATCCACTACCCCGACGAACCCGGCCTGGCTTGCCAGGTGGAGCAACGCGGGCTGCCTTTGCCCACACCAAGCGGCGCGTCGATGCCGTCGTTTCCCAACTACCGCCTGGGGCCGGTGGATAATCCCGGCTTGCCTTGCTCGCCGGTGGTGAGTGCGGGAGCGGCGCCCGCGGAGGAGGCGGGGGTTTCGGTATACCCCAATCCGGCAAAAGACAACCTTATCATCGAGTACGATTTGGGAAAAGAACCGGAATACAGGCTTCTGCTTTTTAATGCGTTCGGCCAGTTAACCCGGACGATCAATCTCTCAAACGAATCCACATCACAGGCAGTGTCTTTGCATGGGCTTCCTGCAGGCGCCTATTGGTACATAGTATACGATGCACTATCGGGCTCGGTTTCAGGCAAAATCATTATCCATCCATAAGGCACTATTCACAAGGGCTATCTTGCTCTGGCTGGAGTGCAATGGATAGCCTCCCTACAAATTTGAAATGAAATACCTGCTTTTTTCACTGGCCCTGTTGCCGTACACCTTGTTTAGTCAAAAGCATGATTACGTGTGGATAAGCGGGGACAGCAATACTCCGAATACGACATCACATGGTGGAATCATCATTGACTTTAATCAACAACCTTTGACCGCTCAATATAATTATCGCGAGCTGAATATGTTCGTTTGCAATGCGAGCATCTGTGACACTGCCGGGAACTTATTATTTTATACAAACGGTTGCGCCATAGCCGGAGCTGACGACAACATTTTGGAAAACGGAAACGATCTAAACCCAGGCTGGCCGCATCAATTGCATTGTGTCAATTATAATGACGGTTATGCATCAGGATATCAGAGCGCGTTATTTTTGCCGTTACCGGAATCTGGTAATAAATACGTGTTATTTCATAAAAGTTATATCATTACGGCTAATCCTGTTGATGTAATAACGGATCAATTACTTTATTCCGCTGTTGATTATTCCGATAACACCGGAAAGGCCATCGAAAAAAACGTGGACGTCCTGCGCGATACGTTGGCGTATGGCGAACTCCTGGCGGTCAAACATGCGAACGGGAAAGACTGGTGGGTTGTCACCCCGCGCCGCAACAGCAACACGTTTTATGTCCTGAAATTCACCAAAGGCGGTATTGTCGACACCCTCCGGCAAACTATAGGGATCAAACCGAAACCGGCCGGCGAAGGGTACGGCCAAATCGTATTTTCGCCCGACGGAACCCGGATGTATCGTACCAACCGTGGTGACCCCGTCATGGCGTATGACTTTGACCGGGAGACCGGCGTCTTCACGCATTTTGACACTATCAGTTTCAAATACGGCAATCAACCGGTCATTGGAGAAATCGGCTGCGCGGTGTCGCCCAGCGGCCGGTTTTTATACCTGGGGTGCCGGCAGTTGCTCCATCAATTGGATCTTTGGTCGCCGGATATCAGTGCTTCCCAACTAGTTGTGGCCGAGTGGGATGGAGTTGCTAACCCCTTTGCTACGCTTTTTTCCCAATTACAGTTAGGCCCCAATTGCAAAATATACGGCCTTGCCGGGGGCGACACCCGCTATTTCCACGTCATCCACCACCCCGACGAACCCGGCCTGGCTTGTCAGGTGGAGCAACGTGGGCTGCCCCTGCCGACACCAAGCGGGGCCTCGATGCCGTCGTTTCCCAACTACCGCCTGGGGCCGGTGGATAATCCCGGGTTGCCCTGCTCGCCCGTGGTGAGTGCGGTTGTGCCGCCCGCGGAGGAGGTGGGGGTTTCGGTATACCCCAATCCGGCTTCAGATCAATTGACTATCCGTTATGATCCCGCGGAAAACGGGGATCAGACGCTCTTCATTTTTAATAACCTGGGCCAACTGGTGCTGTCGATCTGGATTTCGGGCGATCAAAACCATGTGAATATTCCGACAGACAACCTGTCAAATGGCATCTATTGGTACCGTGTTGCCGGCAAGCATATGTCTTTGCCAGCCGGCAAGTTTATTGTTCATCGCTAAAACCGTAAAGTTACTCTGGGGATACTTCACCTTTCATATGTGTGGGGTATGTCGATTTTTGATTCCCAAATTATGAAAAGGATATTTCTAAGCCTGTTCTTTTTTGTCGGCCTGCCATTGCTTACCTGCGCTCAAAAACACGATTACATCTGGATTTCAGGTGATGACAATCAGACGTTTGATACTACGCACGGCGGCCTGTTGATTGATTTTCATCAAAATCCAGTAAAGGCATATTATCATTACCGAAATCTTAATATGTTCGTTTGTAATGCGAGCATCTGTGACACTGCCGGAAACTTATTATTTTATACAAACGGTTGCGCCATTGCAGGGGCTGACGACAACATTTTGGAAAACGGAGACGATCTAAACCCAGGCTGGCCACATCAATTACATTGTATTAATTACAATGACGGGTATGCATCAGGGATACAAAGCGCGTTGTTTTTACCGTTGCCAGAATCTGGTAATAAATATGTATTATTTCATAAAAGTTATATCATCACTAATAGCCCGGTTGATGTAATAACAGACCAGTTACTTTATTCCACAATTGATTATTCCGACAACGCCGGTAAAGTCGCTGAAAAGAACGTTGAACTGCTGCACGATACGCTGGCCTTTGGCGAACTACTCGCGACAAAACACGCGAACGGGAAAGACTGGTGGATTGTCACCCCGCGCCGCAACAGCAACACGTTTTATGTCCTGAAATTCACCAAAGACGGCATTGTCGACACCCTCTGGCAAACCATAGGGATTAAACCTGCTCCTGCCGGCGAAGGGTACGGCCAGATTGTGTTTTCCCCCGACGGCAGTAAAGTATACCGTACCAATCCCTTCAACCCCGTCATGGTGTATGACTTTGACCGGGAAACCGGCGCCTTCACGCATTTTGACACCATCAGTTTCAATTACGGCAATCAGCCGGTCATTGGAGAAATCGGCTGCGCGGTGTCGCCCAGCGGCCAATTTTTATATCTGGGGTGCCGGCGCTTGCTTTACCAATTGGATCTCTGGGCGCCGGACATCACCGCCTCCCAAACAACGATAGCCGAGTGGGACGGTTTTGCGGCGCCTATTCCGACTCAATTTTACCAAATGCAGCTGGGCCCCGATTGCAAAATATACGGCCTTGCCGGGGGCGACACCCGCTATTTCCACGTGATCCACTACCCCGACGAACCCGGCCTGGCTTGTCAGGTGGAGCAGCGTGGGCTGCCCCTGCCGACGCCGAGCGGAGCCTCGATGCCCTCGTTTCCCAACTACCGCCTGGGGCCGGTGGATAATCCTGGCTTGCCTTGCTCGCCCGTGGTGAGCGCGGGAGCGGCGCCTGTGGGGGCGGCGGGGGTTTTGGTGTACCCCAATCCGGTGCGTACGACATTGAAGATACTTGCCGGCCGGCGATGCGCCGGGCCTATGCGCCTGCGCCTGTTCGACCTGGCGGGCCGGCCGGTGCTGGAGCGAGTGTTCGATCCATTGGAGGCAGTTACCGAAATAGATGTGGGGGAATTGCCGGGCGGGGCATATTTTTTTGAGCTGAAATACCGGGGATTAGAACGACAGGTGGGAAAAATAATGCTAATGAAATGAACAAAACGTAATAGCGTGGCATTGTGCACAATGGTGACCAAAAATCAGATATTTTTGCCCGCATGTCCACCATACTCTCCGGCGCCATCGGCGCCGATCATTACCGCGCCACCCTGCACACTGGCCGCCATCAATGGCACGCCGACGAAAAATCCGAAAACGGCGGCGCCGATACCGCTCCCACGCCCAGCGAGCTCCTGCTGAGCGCCTTGGCCGCCTGCAAGCTCATCACCCTGCGCATGTACGCCGACCGCAAGGAATGGCCTGTGACGCGCATCAGCATCGAACTGGAGATGGATGCGGACTACGCCGCCCGCCCGGCCCGCACCCACATCCGCTGCCGCCTCCATGCCGAAGGTGTGCTGGATGAGGAACAACGCCAACGCCTGGTGGCCATAGCCGACAAATGCCCCACGCACCGCCTCCTGACGGGAGAACTGGCCATCGAATCTGTTTGGGGAACGTAGGCCCCGGTTTCCAAACCTTATGCCCCACACCCCGACCGGCCGCACTGACCCGCCTGGCATGTGCATTGAATCATTTGCAACAAGCATTTGCCCCATGCGGGTTATTTTAGCCGGCGTATTTGCAAAATATCTCCGGCCATGCAAAACCCTTCGTTGTTTTCAAAATTTACATGCTGGCGCGCCTGCCTGCTGGCGGGCCTGTTTTTCCCGGGCATCCTGCCCGCCCAGCCGGCAGAAATCAAGTGGTTGCCGCCGGTCCGCTCGTCCAAAGACCAGCACACCCTGGCGCTGCTCCGGGCCGGCGACGACGGGTTTTACCTGCTCCGTTGGCAGGATAGTCGCACGGACGCCAAAGGCAACCGCACACCCGCCCTGCCTATCCTGACTGCGCTCACGCCCGGCGGCGACCGCCTGCACGACGCGCCTCTACCCGGTTTTGCCGAAGGCCGGATGGATTTTCGCTTCGCCCTGGCCAACGACAGCGTGCTGCTGGCGGTGTATGAAGCGCCCAACAGCGCCGGCACACAAACGCTGTTCGCCCGGCGACTCAACCTGGCCGCGCGCAAATGGTCGGCCGAACCCCAGGTGGTTTTCACCGACGCATCGGGTCGCGCCCCGGCATTTGCCACGGCCTGGTACAGCCGCTCGGCCGACGGCAGCCACTATTGCCTGTACCGCCTGTCGGGTGGAACTGCATACCGGGCTGCCCTGGCGGTGCTCGACCGCGACTTCCGCACGGTTTGGCAGCGCCAGGCGGAGTTGCCGGCGCCCAAAGGCCAGATGGTGCTGCGCCAGGCCTTGTGCACCAACAGCGGCGCCGTACTGGTGCACGGGCAGCTGTTCGACACGGGCAGCCCCGGCCGGCCCTACGAAGCGCCGCCTGCAGTCAGCCTGCCCGATGGCCGCCCGTTTTCCAGGCAAGCCGAATGGACCGGCGCCGCGCCGGCAATATCCAACGCCCTGTTCCTACTGGGCTCGGGCAACGGCGACCCCACCGCGTTCTACCCCAATACCGGCAAAAAATACACCCCTTCGTTTGAGATCGCAGAAGGACCCGACAGCCGCCTGTACGCCGCGGGCTTGTCCAGCAACGCCAACAACGAGCAGGCCGAGGCATACTTTGTATACGCTATAGACCCGGAAAAACGTACGGCTAGCTTTCTGCAAAACGCCGCCCTGCCCGGCGCCGTCCGGAAGGCATACCTGAGCGAAAAAGCCGCAGCAAAAAAAGAACCCGTTGAGGGCCTTGCCCTCCGTTGGTTGCACTGGGCAGCCGACGGTACGCCCTGGATGCTCGCCGAACGCCAATACCCCGATGCGAACCCCGGCAGAGTAGAACAAGCCGCCCTGCTCCGCCTGGACAGCAGCTACCGGATAGGCGCCGTCCGAACCATCGAAAAATACCAGCGCCTGCCAGCTGGCACGGCGCAATGTTTCGCCTCTGTCGGTCCACGGCCCGGCCCCAAAAGCGGGTGGTGGCTGCTCTGGAACGAAGGCAGCTGGCCCAACGCCAAAATTATGCTGACGGAATGCCGCTCGGGCGGCGCGCCCATGCACCACGTATTGGACGCTTCCTCGAATTCCAATGTGTCGCTGCTGCCGCATACGCTTCAACTATTCGGCAACCGCTGGTATTTTGTGGGGGAAAGCGAATACCGCGAGCGAGTGCGCGTGGGGATACTGGAAGGAGCAGAAAAGGAAAACGGTAAACGGAGGGAGGTTGCCGGCCCGGCAGTTTGTAAAAATATACGCCGGAGCGTATTCGTATGCCCCAATATTCATCCCTAAAAATGCCGCCACCCCTGCGCCTTCAAATCGTGCAAATTCCCGCCCTTGGTATTGAGTTTGACGCCGTCGGCGGCGGCGAGGATTTCCCCGGCGATGTAGATATCGGGCAGGAAGCGGACTTTGTCGGTGTCTTTAGGATCGATAGTGAAGAGCAGCTCGTAGTCCTCGCCGCCATTGAGGGCGCAGGTAATGGGGTCGAGTTTGAACTGGAGCGCCATCAGCTGGGCATCCGGGTGTATGGGTACCCCACTTTCTTCGATCAGGGCGCCCACGTTGCTTTGTTTGCAGATATGGAACAGGTCGGACGAAAGGCCGTCGGAAATGTCGATCATCGCCGTGGGCACCAGGTCGTTCTGGCGGAAAGCTTCGATCATGTCGCGGCGGGCTTCGGGTTTCAGGTGGCGCCCGACGATATATTTTTGATCTTCCAGGTTGGGCTGCAGGTCGGGGTGTTCGAGCCAGATGCGTTTTTCGCGTTCCAGCAGTTGCAGGCCCAGGTAGGCCGCACCCAGATCGCCGCTGATGCAGATCAGGTCGCCGACACGGGCGCCGCTGCGGTAGCTGAGGCGTTGCCGTTCGCCCTGTCCGATCGCCGTCACGCTGATGATCATGCCGCGGGGCGATGAGGTGGTGTCGCCGCCCACCAGGTCCACCGCGTAGGTTTCGCAGGCTGCGCGAATGCCGGCGTAGAGCTCGTCGAGCGCTTCCACGGAGTATTTACCCGATATCGCAAGCGATACGGTGATTTGCCGGGGGCAGGCGTTCATGGCGTAGATATCGGACAGGTTGACCACTACGGCCTTGTAGCCCAGGTGTTTGAGCGGCGTGTAAGCCAGGTCGAAGTGAATGCCTTCCACGAGCATGTCGGTGCTGACCACCGTGCAGAAGCCGTCGTTGTCGATCACGGCGGCATCGTCGCCAACCCCTTTAAGCGTTGAGGGCTGGGTGATAGGGAATGCGTTGGTAAGGCGTTCGATCAGGCCGAACTCACCGAGGGTGTTTACGTCAGTCATGGACGCAAATCTTCAAAATTTTAGCAGAACCAGGCGCAATTTATTTCGAAACTCCGAGGGCACCAGGCATTCGTTGGCGTTGAGCTGAATCCCGTCGCGAAAGCGCAGGCGCAGGTTTTGGCCGAAGGTGTTCAGGAGGCTGTTCCGGTCGAAGTCGCCAATGGGCGATACGACGTATTCGCTGCACGTGTTCTCGTATTTGATTTCGTCATTAAACATAAAGTGGAGTTTGTCGGGGGTCTGCATCATGAAATACGATGAAAACGTCGCCTCGTCGTCCTGCGAGTATTGTTTTTTATGCAAAACCGTGGTCCAATGCGGCGCGCCGTTGGGTTGCAGGGCCACGAGCAGCAGGTCGTCGTAGTAATAATCCACAATGAAGCGCATCCCGTCGCGCCAAAACCCGCGTCCGGCGGCGGTGCCCCGTTGAATTTCATGGTGCCGCTCGGCTACCAGCAGCGCGCCGCCGTCGTGGCGGAGGATCAATTGCCGGATGCCGGCGTCCCCAATACCCTTGTTGTCGTCCGCCACGTCTTTGCGGCGCAGGATCGACACGACTTTATCGGTGAATGCTTCGTAGTGCAACAGCGGGGCGCCGCCCCAGAGCGGGATGCGGACGAAAAACACGCCATTGGCGCGGTCGCGGTTTCGGTCGGAGTACAAACCGGCGCCGACCAGGCTGTTGTTCCGGTTGTCGTAGGTAAACAGGACATCGGTGGTCAGGAAATCGGGCAGGGCCAACTGCTCCAGCTGATCGGGGCCGGCGTGCACCTGCATGATATGATAGGCATGCGCTTCGAGCCGCGAACGCCGGTTGTTGTGTTCTGTGACCAAAAAGAAATGCCCGGAGTTGCTGACCGTCATCGACTGGATGTTCGAATCGTAGTAGCTCTCATCAATCTGCAAAACCTTGTCCCAAAGCACCTGCATATTGTCGAGCCGGAAACAAGTAGCTTCCATGCGGGTTCGTTCCGCGGTGTTCAGGGCTACCAGGCAATTTTTGTCTTCGCTGTGCAATACTTCAACAGCCGGCGCCGAAAACATACGCTCGCCATAGTTTTTCACCGTGATACTATCGATCAAATTCGCACCGGCATCGTACTTGTGCACATGCAGGGTGGTGACCCCACGCCGGCGTTTTTTGTACACGATGGAAAAATCACTCCTGCCGCCCGACACGCTCAGCACCTGAATACCGCTCTTGTCGAGGTCTTCCAGTTTGCGGTTCCACGACAGCCGCATTTGGTTGTCAAAGGCCTGGATTTCAAACTCGTCATATTTTTCGCGAAACAATAAAATGCGGTCTTTCAACCGGCCGATAAGTTCGTAGCCGTAGTCATTGCGCAAGGCAATAGGTTCGGAAATCAGCAAACTACCCTGGCTGAAAGCCGGTACTCCAGCCGCCAACAGGGCCAGAAGGGTGAAAGCAAAATGGAAAATACCGTTTGAAGGGTCAAAAATTGTTTTTTTCATATGCCGATGCCCGGGTTATCTGTTCTCAAATTTCCGCATTTTTTTTAGTTACCGGGTGAATAAAAAGCGCAGAAAGCCTAATTTTACCAGTAGCCGCGGAGAACCAGGCAATCCATCTACGCACACAGCTATGCGCATTCTGATTATCAACGGCCCCAACTTAAATTTGTTGGGGCGCCGCGAACCCGAAATTTACGGCCCGCTCAGTTTTGAAGAATATTTTCAACAATTGAAAACGCGTTTTGGCGGCCTGCACCTGGAATATTTCCAAAGCAACCACGAAGGCGCTATTCTGGACAAATTGCACGATGCCGGCATGCGAGCCGACGGGGTGGTGCTGAACGCCGGTGCTTTTGCGCACACCTCCATCGCCATTGCCGATGCCGTAGCTGCCATCCGGACGCCCACCGTGGAGGTGCATATCAGCAATGTATTTGCCCGTGAGGCCTACCGCCACCAAGCGTATCTCTCGGCCAAGTGCGACGGTTGTATCACCGGGTTGGGCCTGGAAGGATATGCCCTGGCCATCGAATACCTTGCGCACCGGTTTCGGAGCGCCCAGACGCTGGAAGGCCCGCAAGTTTGAATATGCCCCTCCGGCACAAGTGTCTCAACCACCAGCCGGCGCAAAAGCCGGTTTTTGCCGCAGCTGCAGGGCATAGCCGCGCCCGTTTAACACACTGGTATCCACCCCCGGAACCCTGCCGGAAGCAGGCAGCCGGATTTTCGCTGCGCTGGCCCGCAGAATATCGCGTTCGATGTCGATACCCGGCATCACCTGCCGCAACTCAAACCCGGCCCAGGTTAGCGCGAAGACGCCTGTATTGGTCACATAAAACACCTTTTTCCCATGCCGGAGGGCTTCCCGGGCGTTGAAGGTGATGTGGCTGACCCGCTCTACAAATTTGCACGGCCCGGGCGCCAACAGCGTCAGCCGGGCGCCCTGTAACGCAAAACGGGCGCTGACGGCAAGTAATTGAGGTTTTTTTTCGACCAGCAGAACCGCCAGCGCAGGATATGCAGGAGCAATTTGAAGCGTTTGAGAAATGGCATAATTGGTTCTATTTGCGCAATGGGCTCACATGGATATGCTTCCTTTCCGGAAGGATGTGGCGCCGGTCATGGCATTGATCAAGTAAGGCGTGCCCTGGTCCATGCTGACAAGAGCGCGTCGAATGGCTTCTTCAAAATCTTCCAGGGTATCTACCCGCTCGCCGGCCGCTCCGTATCCTTCTGCAACCCGGTGATAATCGGTGCGCGGCAGCCTGACGGCGGTATCGGCGCCGAGCAGGGCCACCTGGTCCCGGGCAATTTGCTCCCAGGCGCCGTTATTGCCGACAATGCCGCACACCTTGAGGCCGTTTTTGGCAAAGGTTTCAAACTCCGCCAGGCTGTATGCTGCACTGCCGTCGCCGTAAATGATCCAAATGTAATCGCCGGGATACCACGCAGCGGCGCCCAGGGCAAATCCGCCACCCACCCCCAGCGTGCCGAAAACCCCGGGATCAAGCCAGCTCAGGGGTTTGCGCGGGCGCAAGGTGTAGGCTGCCGTTGCGGCAAAATCGCCGCCGTCGGCCACCAGCACTGAGCGGTCAGGCAACAGCTGCTCCAGACGCTGAAACAAGGCCAGGGGGTTCAGGCCGCCAGGCGCCGGTTCCAGGGCCAGTTGTGCGATTTCGGCTATCCGCTCGTCCTCCCGGGTTTGCAGCGTTTTTTTCCATTCGGACCAATCCGGTAAACCGGCCGCTTCGGCAGCCAGATTTACTAAAAATGCCGCTGGGTCGGCGCAATACGCCCGGTATGGCCGCAGGTTCTGGCGCAAATCCGCCCGGTTCCGGCTGATAGCAATCGTCCTGGCACGGCGGTTCAGGTGCCGGCCATAGTCAAGCCGGAAATCGCAGGGCACGCCGGCCAACAGAATAAGATCGGCCGCCCGCAGCGCCTCTTTGCGATGATGTTGAAACTGAATCGCGCTGTGGCGCCCTAACAGGCCGCGAGCCATCCCGCTGAGGAATACGGGTATGCCAAGCCGCTGTACGGCTTCCGCCAGCTCGGCTGCCCGCTGCGGGGCAAGCATTGCCCCGGAACCCAGGAGCAGGAGCGGGCGCCGGGCATAGCGCAGTTGGAGCGCCACCGCACGGGCGGCTCCGGCAAGCCTTTGCCCGGCAGCCGCGGCGGGATTTAGCGATACCCCCTCATTTTGTTCTTCCACGCCTGCAAACAAGCGCTGCAGGTGGCGCTGTATATACCACTGCGCCAGTTTGCCGGCGAGCCCGGGCGCGTTTTTATTCTTTTGGCCGTACCACTCCCGGACGGTAGCCTCCGGATACAGTAAATCAACGGGCAGTTCCAAAAAAACGGGGCCCGGCACACCGCTGTGCGCCACCCGAAGCGCCTTGCGCGCCAGCGGCCCGACAGCGCGCAGCCGCTGCGCCTGCAATTCCATTTTGACGGTCGAGTGTAACAACACGGCCTGATCGATATCCTGCAAAGCGCCGCGGCGGCGGAGCAAGGTGGCGGTTGCCCCTCCCAGCAACAAAAGCGGCGATTGGGCCATTTGCGCATTTTTTAACGCCGTCATGGCATTGGTCACACCGGGGCCCGCCGTCACGGCAACCACACCCGGAACACCCGACAGCCGCGCCAACGCATCGGCGGCAAAAACAGCCGTTGCCTCGTGCCGGACGTCCCACACCTGCAGGCCAGCTTTCTCCGCTTCCACATAGACCGGGCCGATATGCCCGCCGCACAGCGTGAACATGTGTTGTACGCCTGATTTTTTCAGGACTTCTGCCAGAATAGCGCCGCCGTTCATTTTCAAAGGTATAAATTGCCCTCAAGGTAAACAACCGCTATTCGTCCGGCCAAAGACCTGCATCAACCGCCGGCGTAATTTTTATCATGCATTTTTGCAGCGCGATCGCCTATTTTTGAAAAAAGAAGGTTTGACTATGACTGCGCCGATGCTTGTGTTGGTATATGGACTTCCCGGGTCGGGCAAAAGCGCCCTTGCCCGCGCTTTTGTAGCGCGCTACGGAGGCACGCATATCAACAGCGACCTGGTGCGGGCAGCATTGGGGCTGCGGGGGAAATACGGGGCAGCCGACAAAGCGCGGGTGTACGCCGCTATGTTGGCCAAAACCCGGGCCGTACTGGAGGCCGGTGGCAGGGCGGTGGTAGACAGCACGTTTTACCGCGCCGGTATCCGCGAACCTTTTGAAAGAATGGCCGGCGAACTGGGCGTTCCACTTTTCCGGATAGCAGTGAAAGCCGGCGAGGAAACGATCCGGCAGCGCTTGGGGAAGCCCCGGCCGGATAGCGAGGCAGATTTTGCCGTGTACGAAAAAATACGCGACCAGTTCGAACCCTGGCTGGCGCCTTCCCTCGAGTTGTGGTCCGACGCTCACCCTCTGGATGACCTGGTACGCGTTCTTTATCAGTATATTCAAACCAGCCATGACTACTGATCAAATACAGGATATCGTTCGGCGGGGCGCCTTCCCGGGTGTCGCAGCGCCGGCTGAATTTATCGAAACGCATATCTCCTGGGTGATCCTGACGCCGGAATTCGCTTTTAAAATAAAAAAGCCGGTGCAATTTGGGTTCCTGGACTTCAGTACCGCGGAAAAACGGCGTTTTTATTGCTTGGAAGAACTGCGCCTCAACCGCCGCCTGGCGCCGGAACTCTACCTCGGCGTCTTACCGCTGGCGCTTGAAAACGGAGGCCTGGCCATTGGCGCAAAAACGCGCCCGCCCATCGACTACGCCGTGCACATGAAACGGGTTGACAACCGGCGGCAAATGGATCGCATGCTCGCTGCAGGGGCGGTAACAGCCGTCGATATGGAACGGCTGGCAGCTGTTTTGGCTTCATTTCACCGGAAAGAAGCCCTGCCCCCTTCCACGCTTTTTCACCCGGGCATACTTTGGGCGGATTTTGCCGAGATATACCGCTTTGGCGCCGACATCGGGCGGCATATAGGCCCCGAGGCCACGCGCAGCCTGCTTGAATGGCGCAGCAGCCTGCCCGAATTTTTGGAAACGCACAGCGCCCGGCTGATCGCGCGCGTCCGGGAGGGCTTCTGGGTGGATGGCCATGGCGACTTGCATGCCCGCAATATTTTTTTGACGAAAACAGGGCCGGTCGTATTCGACTGTATCGAGTTTAATCCGCATTTCCGGCAGGCCGACCTGCTGAACGAGCTGGCGTTTCTTTGTATGGATCTGGAAGCGAGCGGGCGCCCCGACCTGGCGGCGGCGTTTCTGGCGTCGTATTGCCGGTTGCGGGATATTTTCCCCCGGCAAGAGGACCAGCTGCTTTTTTTGTTTTTCAAAGCCTACCGCGCCAACGTCCGCCTGAAAGTCGCCCTGCTCGAATTGCGCCAGCGCGCTTCGGCAGCGGCCGAAACGCAGGTTCAGCAGTATTGGAACCTGATGACAACGTATTTACCGGCCCTGACCGGCACTACTCCATCCGGCTCACATTTGCCACAAATTTGAACTGTTTGAGCGCCAGAATGGCTTGGTTTAGCTGGTCGGTGTTGGACACTACCAGCGAAATGCGCCCTTCGAAGTAACCGCCTTCCCCGGAAATGGAAAACGAGCGAATATTGATGCCCAGGCTGGATATCCGGTCGGTAATTTGTTGAATAATGCCGGGGCCCGCATCGATGCCGGTAACCAGGATAGTGGCCACGAAATCGGCCTTTACGGTAGCGCCCCATTCTGCTTTTAATACCCGGTATTCGTAATTGGCCAACAGGAAAGCCGCATTAGGGCAGGTGGTGCGGTGGATTTTAACGCCTTCTTTAGCGCCGATATAGGCAAATATGGGGTCGCCCTGTACCGGATTGCAGCAGGTGGCGAAGGAATAGGCGTAATAGCTGCCCGGTTCGCCGTTGATGAACACATCGGCTTTGCCGGCGGCTTGTTTGATCGGTTTTGCGGATTGTACGGCGTCACCCGGTTTGGGTTCGCTTTCGCCGGGCGGCGGCGCTTTTTCCCCTTCGATTTCGACAAGGCGCAAGCCATCGGGCCGGAACGATTTCAATCCCGACAATTCGACCTGTTCGAGCGCGATCGCGCTGAGGAATTCCAGGCGGTTGGGGAAGCCAAACCAGCGGGCCAGCATATCGGCGTTTTCCTCGACCGGGCATTTGTGCATGTTTTGCAGTTTGCGCTCCAGGATTTCGCGTCCGAGGGCCGCCAGTTGGCGTTTTTCTTCTTTCAAGGCTGACCGGATGCGGTTTTTTGCCTTGGAAGTGATCACATATTGCATCCAGTCTTCGCTGGGCCGCTGGTTGCGGTCGGTGATGACCCGGATCTGGTCGCCGTTGTGCAATTTGTAGTTAATCCGTTCCACGCGGTTGTTCACTTTTACCGCCCGGCAGGTACAGCCGATATCGGAGTGAATACTGAAGGCAAAATCGAGCGCTGTGGCGCCTTCCGGCAGGATTTTCATTTCGCCTTTCGGGGTAAAAACGTGCACTTCTTCGGAAAACAGGTCGCTTTGAAAATCGGCCAGGAATTCCACCGGGCTGCCCGAACCCACATTTTCCAGGGTTTCGCGGACGGAGTTAAGCCAGTTTTCGAACACATTGGCATTGTTGCCGACCCCGCGCACGCCCTTGTACTTCCAGTGTGCGGCAAAGCCGCGTTCGGCAATGGCATCCATGCGGCTCGAACGGATTTGCACTTCCACATAGCGGCCCTGCGGGCCCACCACCGAGGTGTGGAGCGATTCGTAGCCGTTCGCTTTGGGGTTGGTGATCCAGTCTTTGAGCCGTTCGGGAATAGGCTTGTAGAAGTCGGTGACCACTGCATAGACTTGCCAGCAGGCTATTTTTTCGCGTTCGGCCGGCACATCCAGAATTATACGGATAGCAAACAGATCGTAAATATCCTCGAATGCGACCTGTTTGGTGCGGATCTTGGTCCAGATCGAGTGGATGCTTTTAGGCCGCCCGATAATAGTCACCTCGAAGCCGAGTTGTTCCTGGAGGGCTTTTAGAAGGGGGCGTTTGAATTCTTCGATGTATTGTTCGCGGGCCCGGCGGGTTTGAGCCAGTTTGTCGGCGATGTCGTGGTATTCTTCGGGATGGGTGATCTTGAGGCAGATGTCCTGAAACTCGGTTTTGATCTTGTATAAACCCAGCCGGTGGGCCAGGGGGGCATAAATCGTACTGGTTTCGGCCGCAATCTTCAGCTGTTTGTGGTGGGCCATGCTTTTGATGGTGCGCAGGTTGTGGAGGCGATCGGCCATTTTGATCAGCACCACGCGCACGTCGGACAACATAGTGCGCAGTACTTTGGTAAGGTTTTCGGCCTGCGGGCTCTCGGAGTCGTGCAGGCCGTCGAGTTTGGTCAGGCCATCTACAATCAGGGCGACACGGTCGCCGAATTGTCCGTGAATTTCTTTAAGCGTCACGTCGGTATCTTCCACGACATCGTGCAGCAAGGCGCTGATTACCGCAGTGGGGCCCAGGCCGATTTCCTCGACACAGATGCGGGCTACTTCGATCGGATGCAGGATATACGGTTCGCCTGATTTGCGCCGTTGTTGTTGATGGGCCTTGGCAGCCAGTTCGAACGCAGCGCGGATATTCTTCCTGTCTTCCGTATCAAGCGGCGCGGGCATGCATTTTAATAAATTGCGGTACGCCCGCTGTATGAGCGCCGTATCGTCGTGCTGTTCGATGATGGGATTTGTAAGCTGCTCCATGAATTCCTCCTGCTTGAATTGTTTTGATCTTAACAAAATTACCGCATTCCCCGGGATGGCCAAGATCATTTAGTGCTTGTTAACGGTTTTATTCCAATCAACCGTTATTTTTTTACATAAAACCCGTACTTTTGCACTCCTTTTTTCAGCCCGATGGGCGTGAGTGCAGGCGAGACGGTTCGATATGCCGCTGTGCGTATGGATTATTGTCTCCTGTGATCACCGGCCCACCGGCTGATTTTCCAGCGGGCGTGGCGGAATTGGTAGACGTACCAGACTTAGGATCTGGCGCCGCGAGGCATGGGGGTTCGAGTCCCTTCGCCCGCACTTTTTTTTAGCCGGTGAGCAGGTGGGATCGAGAAGCCCGGAGCAGGGAGGGCCGTGCGAAAACGAACGTACCATTGCCCCGCTTGCCCACTCACTTACACACCGGCTCACCTTTTCACTTTTTTTGAATCATATGCCTACCGTTCAACGCAACGATCGAGACAACACTTCTGCCATTATTACCGTCACGCTGACCAGGGAAGATTTAAAACCCAAAATTGATGCCGAACTCAAACGGTTTCGCCAGCGCGCCGCCATCAAGGGCTTTCGCCAGGGCCAGGCGCCGGCAGAACATATCAAACGTATGTTCGGCGCCTCCATTTTCAGCGAGACCCTGCAAGGCATGCTGTCGGATGAATTGCTCAACTATCTACGCGACAGCGAACTCGACGTATTGGGACAACCCTTGCCGAGCGAGAACCAAAAGCGCTATTCGTTCAAAATCGACCAGATGGAAGACGAATATGTCGTCGAATATGAAGTCGGGTTTGTGCCTCCTTTCACTATTCGGGGCCTGGACAAGGGGCAAACTTTCGAACGGTTGACCATCTCCAACCTCGACGAGCTGGCCGAGAAAGATTTGGAATACGCCCGCCGGCGCATGGGCAAGCGCTCCAACCCGGAAAGCGACATCCAGGAAAAAGACATCTTGAAGATCGCCGCCCGCGAGCTGGAGGAAGACCAACCCAAGCCCGATGGCTGGGAAACCACGATCACGGTCCTGGTGGAGTCCGTATCGGATGAAGGCTTGAAGAATACCCTGCTCGGGCTTAAAAAAGGCGATCCGGTGCGCTTCAACGCCCGCTTGCTGGAGTGGGGCAATGACGAGGCTAAATTCCGCAAATACATCCTCAACCTGCCGGAAGACGATGCCCGTTCAGTAGGCGACTGGTTTGAAGGCGCGATCGAAGAGGTGTTGCGCGTGGAAATTGCCGAACTGGACGAAGAATTTTACAGCAATTATTTCGGCGGCGGCGTGGATTCGCGGGAAGAGGCGCTCGAACAACTGAAAAAGAACATCAGCGGTTATTACGATGTCCGCTCCAATGCGCTGCTGATGCGCGAATTTCAGGCGCGCCTGATGGAATTAAACCAGATGGATCTCCCCGACCAATTCCTGAAGCGCTGGCTGGGGTACAACAATGCCGGGATGCCGCCGGATCAAATCGAAGCGGAATACCCGGCTTTTGCCGAAAACCTGCGCTGGTCTTTGCTACGCGACCGGCTGAAGGCCCAATTCGCCCTGGAGGTGACAGACGCCGAACTGCGCGCGGAATATGCCCGCAAAGTGCGCAACTATTTTCAGGCCGAATTGCCGGACCATTTGATCGAAAGCAGCGTAGAGCGGTTGATGCAGGACCAGAAAGACGTGGAAAACACCCGCAAAGACCTGGAATCCAGCAAGACTTTTCAGGCCATCCGGGCAGAAGTAACGGTGGTAGACAAAGCCATCCCGTCAGAAGAATTCCATAAAATCCTGGACGCCCTCACGAAAAAGGCGGAAGCGGAACAGGAATCGGACGCTGCCCTGCGCGAATCGGTGGAAGAATAACGCCGTTTGTTGGCCCGGGGCGCCGGCAGGCGACGTTGTTTATAGGTTATAACCAGCTATTCATCCCGAAAAACCAGCCATACATCCAGCAAAGCAGTTCCATTTTGTTGGCATTTAACCATCGGCAAAAATCATTGTTATAATTGCCTCAAAAAGAATGACTATGTTTCACAAGAATGAGTTTATGAAGTATGCCACCAAACACTTCGGCATGAGTGGCATGCACCTTGAAAAGTACATCGACAGCACCATGCCTGTTACGGCGCCCAATATTCGCGCGTTCACGCCCGCGGTAATTGAGGAGCGGCAAATGAACGTGGTGGCAATGGATGTATTCAGCCGCCTGATGATGGACCGCATCATTTTTATGGGCGTGCCCGTGACGGAATACGTTTCCAATGTTATCCAGGCCCAGCTGCTGTTTTTGGAATCGAGCGATCCCAAGCGCGATATCCAGTTGTTTATCAACAGCCCCGGCGGCTCGGTCATCGATGGCCTCGGTATCTATGACACGATGCAGTATGTCGCTCCCGACGTCTCAACGATCTGCACCGGCCTGGCGGCCTCCATGGGCGCCGTGTTGCTGGCTGCCGGCACAAAAGGCAAACGCAGCTGCCTGTACCACAGCCATGTCATGATCCACCAACCGATGGGGGGCGCTCAGGGGCAGGTGTCGGACATCGAGATTTCGTACAAACTGATCAAAAAAATGCAAAAGTCCCTGTACGACGTCCTGGCATTCCATACCGGCCAAACCTATGAAAAAATCGAAGAGGATTGCGACCGCGATAACTGGATGAGCGCTGAAGACGCTAAAAGCTATGGCCTGGTGGACGAAGTGCTGGATCGCAATAATCCCCGGAAAGGGAAATGAGGTTTCAGGGTTTGATGGTTTCAGGTTCCTTTTCAGAAAATTAAAGTTTCCGGTATTAAAGTTCCTGAAACCATGAAACCATCAAACCTGAAACCTGAAACCATGAAACCATTTTATAACTATGATAAATCACGGACGAGTGAATCCACACCAATGTTCTTTTTGCGGACGCAGTAAAGAGGATGTCATGATCCTGATCTCCGGTATGGAGGCCCAAATCTGTGAGATGTGCGTGGAAAAAGCGCAGGAAATCATCGATCAGGAGTTGAAACGCCATGGCGACGGGCCGGATGCGGCGGCCAAGACCGGCAAATCCAAATACAGCGGCCCGGCCCGGCTCATCCCGCCGCGCGAAATCAAAGCTTTTCTGGACGACTACATAATCGGCCAGGACGAGGCCAAAAAAGTGCTCGCCGTAGCGGTATACAACCACTACAAACGCCTGGAACAACTATCCAAACCCGGCGCCGGCCAGGACGACGTGGAATTAGAAAAATCCAACGTCCTGTTTGTCGGCCAAACCGGCACCGGAAAAACCCTGCTCGCCAAAACGATCGCCAAACTGCTCCATGTGCCCTTTGCCATCGTGGATGCTACCGTATTCACCGAAGCCGGCTATGTTGGCGAAGATGTGGAAAGTATACTGGCCCGCCTGCTTCAGGTGTGCGACTATGACGTACAGGCAGCCGAGCGCGGCATCGTATACATTGACGAGATCGATAAAATCGCCCGCAAACAAGACAACCCCTCTATCACCCGCGACGTGTCGGGGGAAGGGGTGCAACAGGCCATGCTGAAAATGCTGGAAGGCGCCGAAGTGCTGGTGCCGCCGCAGGGCGGGCGCAAACACCCCGAGCAAAAACTGCTCAAAGTCAATACCCAGAATATTCTGTTTATCTGCGGCGGCGCATTCGACGGGATCGAAAAAATTGTCGCCCGCCGGGTAAACACCCAGGTGATCGGTTACACCAAACCACAGGAAGTGGAAATCGACCGCGAAAACCTCCTGCAATACATCAGCCATCAGGATATAAAACACTACGGCCTTATCCCCGAATTGGTCGGGCGCCTGCCGGTGGTCGTACACCTCGATCCGCTCGATCTGGATGTCTTGCGGCAAATCCTTACCAAGCCGCGCAATGCCCTGCTGCGGCAATACCGGAAATTATTCGAGCTGGAGGGAATTGACCTGGAGTTCAAGCCTGAGGCGATCGATTTTATCGCCCAAAAAGCCCTGGAATACAAACTGGGCGCCCGCGGCCTTCGTTCGCTGTGCGAAGCCATCCTGACCGACGCCATGTTTGACCTGCCTGCTGCTAAAAAGAGCAGTAAACGCCTGGTAGTCGACCACGCTTATGCCGCTTCGAAACTGGAGCGCTCGCGGGTAGGACGGTTGAAAGCGGCCTGAAGAAGTACTCCGTACTTCGTACTTCGTTAGTTCCACCAATCCGGCCGGCCGAAATCATAATCCAGGAAAATTTCGTCGAGCAGGGGATCCGAGCCGGGGCGGTAGCCTTCCTTGAGGTCGTAGCCCCAGAATTTACCCAGGTTGTGCCAGTACGAGGCCGTCATGCCCCCACGGGTTCCGCGGATAATCTCGTAAAACGGCTTGCCTACCTCTTTTTCCACCATTTTGATCAACACTTTTCCCTCGGTGCGCGACAGGTTTTTCATCCGCTCTTTAAAATCTTCGCGCAATTCCTTGTGTTCCTTCCTGATATAACGCCGGCGCTGGCGTTTGTTCATGTCCTGTGTTTCTTCCTGGATTTCCTCATACAACTGAATGGCCTGCAAGGCATAGGGGTACACCTTGCGGGCGGCACGCAGGTACAGGTAGTATTGGCGTTGTTCGGTAAAATCTTTGAAGTGCCGGCGGGAGGCAATTTTCACCATCCGCAGGGCCATGACAAAGGTGGAATCGCCATTGAGCACTTCCAGCCGGGCCCAGGCGCCCCTGGGTGCAGTGGTGTCGGCGGGTAAATTCTGGGCAAAAGCCCGCGCGCCTGCAAGCAGCAGGAAAAAGAATAAAAACTGCGATTTCACGTGAGCGAGCATGATTGGGACAAGCGTACTGGTATTAAACGACAAAGGCCCTTTTTCGTTGCCGGAGCGCTGCCGGATTTTCAGACGGGCGGCAAAGGTAGAAGTAACACCCGGGACTGGCTCGCCTGGCTGAGGATAAATGGCTATTTTTGCCGGATACAACCGGTTATATTCTCCCATGTTTGCTCTTCTGCTGGGTTTTATTACGGCTTTCACGCTTACGTACCTGGCTATTCCGGTCATCATCCGGGTAGCCCGGGAAAAAAAATTGTATGATCGCCCGAACGAACGCAGCGCCCATGCCGAACCGACGCCCTCCCTGGGTGGAATAGCCATTTTTGCCGGCACTATTTGCGGGATCATCCTGTGGGCGCCGGTCCAGCTGTTCGGCACGCTCCAGTATGTTCTGGCTGCACTGGTCATTATTTTCCTGATTGGTATCCGGGATGACCTCAGCCCCCTGTCGCCGGCTAAAAAATTATTTGGTCAAATGCTGGCAGCGTTGATTCTGGTGTACAAATCGCATGTAAAGGTCAACAGCTTCGACGGCGTTTTTGGCCTTTATGAGCTCCCCGAGCTGGTTAGTTTTTCCCTGTCGATCATCGCCATTGCGGGTATCATCAACGCATTCAACCTGATCGATGGCATCAACGGGCTGGCGGGCAGCATCGGGCTGCTGGTTTGCCTGACCCTGGGCTGCTGGTTTTTCGCCGCCGGACACATCGCCTTCGCAGTAGTGGCGCTCTCGCTGGCCGGCGCCCTTACGGCTTTTCTGAAGTACAATTTTACCCCCGCCCGTATTTTTATGGGCGACACAGGGGCTATGCTGACCGGCGCCGTGTGTGCGCTGCTCGCTATCAAGTTTATCGAACTCAACCGCACGGCGCCAGTAGCCGTGGCGTTTCGGCCCGGCGCTGCGCCGGCTATTGCCGTGGCGATACTCATCCTCCCGCTGTTCGATACCTTGCGGGTGATAACACACCGGCTTTCCAACGGTAAATCGCCGTTTTATCCCGACCGCAGCCACATCCACCACACGCTGCTCGACGCCGGGCTTACCCATATGCAGGCAACCAGCGTACTGGTGGCGCTCAACACCCTGATCATACTTTGGGTGGCCGCCCTGCACGCCTGGGAAACTAACTTGCTCTTCCTGCTCGAATTGGTTTTCGTACTGGCCCTGTCCTATTGGTTGAGGCGGCTGGTGCGCCAACGCAAACCCGGATGGACGGACGACTAGTGCCGGTACTGCCGAGCGTCTTCTGCGCATATTTTTTAACCGCGAAGCGGTTGAACGTGAATAGCCCCGGATTGTATCCGGGGGATGAGGCAAAGATTTTTTTATAACCGCGAAGCGGTTGAATATGAACATCTTGTAGCGCATATTCAACCGCTTCGCGGTTGCAAAACGCATTCCCCTTCATTCCCCGGATTGCATCCGGGGCTATTCACGTTCAACCGCTTCGCGGTTTTTATTTATGTGCAGGCAACACTCGCCGGTAGAGGCACTTAGAAACCGTCTGCCCCCCCAACGAGCGATAAGGCGTATCTTTCGCCGTCATGCAGCGGCTATTTTTGCGGCAATAGGACTAGACTATTCCCTTAAAAATGAGCCTTACCTGACACCAAAACCTACACCTTCTCGCCTCGCTGGGGTGGGCCGCCGCCGAATACTTGATGAAAATCCGCGATGCGTCTGCCCTGAGGGTAAATGCCTGCCAAATGTCCGCCATTCAGGTGCTTGGCGATCTGCTCGTCAGTGAGCGGTAAGTAGTTTTTAGCGTTAAAGTTCTGAAAGGTTCCGCCGCCCATTTTGTGTTGGCGGTACAGATAAGGGTCGTATTGATAGGCAGGTATGTAGCCGCTTTTGTTGCTTTTTTCCCAGCGGATAGCGAAGACGTCGTCGCGGCCTTTGAAGAGGGAGCGGAAGAGGGGGATGTTTGAATCCAGGGGAGCTTCCATTGTGCTGGCGGTTGTTTTGTTCTAGGTCGGGGAAAGGTAATAAACGAGATTTTGAACAAACCGGGCAATTTCTCTGAAAAGACCTATTTTTGTCTGGAAAAGAAACAACCCAGGTTTTTAACCATTATAAATATGGCCAGGACTAATCAAGCCAGCACCAAATTAAGTCCGCTCCAACTGGAGTTGTTAAAAATTTACTCTTTCCAGCCCACGGAAGAGGAACTTCGCGAGTTAAAAAATCTGCTGGCCCAATTTTTTGCACATCGTTTTGCAGAAAAAGCTGCCAAGGCCGCCAAGGCTAACAACATTACCGATGCTGACTTAGACAAGTGGTTAGAGGAAGATGAACAATAACCTTCGCCTGGTACTGGATACCAGTGTCTTCCTTGTGTCTATTTTACCACATCACAAATACTGGTGGATCTTTGAGGGTATAATAAATCAACGATACATCTTGCTGGTGAGTAATGAAATCCTGACAGAGTATCTCGAAATATCCATCGCAAAATACGGCCCTGACCTTTCCAATGAACGGCTTGAGTTCCTATTGGAGTTTTCTAATGTTGAGCTGATTTCACCCTACTACAATTGGAATCTGATCGACGCCGATCCGGATGACAATAAATTCGTAGACTGTGCCGTCTCGGGACAGGCCGATTATATCGTCACACACGACAAACATTTTCGGGTGTTGGAGGATATTCCCTTTCCAAAGGTCAGAACGATCCGATTAGAGGAACTGAAAGAAATTTTAGAATCGGCCTGAATGCAACAAAAACCATGTCCGAATTTCAACGCTAACCACTTCAAATCCATCCGACGGCCACTTCGGCTACCTTCACCTATTCCTACCGCGATTTTCCTAAGGACGAAGAAACCGTCGTGGAAAAGTATTTCGATGGGGGGATTGTGAAGGTTTAGAGCAGAGGAGTCAGGCATCCCATGCCAGTTGATTTTCACCAGCCAGACGAAATGGTTTGCAAGGCATCGTGACCAACGAGTTTGGGCGCAAGGCGCTGAGCGGGGAAGTATTCATCTTTATGAACCGGCGACGCGACCGGGTGAAGTTACTGGTGTGGGATGGCAGCGGCTTTGTGATTTGGTACATGGCCAGTCAACTATCTCTTGAACTCCCTACAGAACCAGTCGGCATTTATGCCGGTAGTAATAAGCCCGGCTTGCTTACCGGCGGGCGTTTTTTGCGCATGGCAAAGGAAGAACTGAAAGCGAAGGTGCAACGAGGCGAGCTCCGCATTCTTTTCAGCACAGACGCTGCCAGCGAGGGTCTAAGAGCCTTACCTGACACCAAAACCTGCCCTTCTCGCCTCGCTGGGGGGTCAGACGGTTTCTCAGTACTATCTGCCGGACATTTCCCCCTTTCCGTTTTACATTTTTCAGGGCAGGAAGTATATTTGCCAAAAGAGCAAATCAACATTTACCCATGTCCGCTGATCAAAAAAAACAACTGGAAGCCAAACTCTGGGACATCGCCGACACCCTCCGGGGCAAAATGGACGCCGACGAATTCCGCGATTACATCCTCGGATTTATCTTCTACAAGTACCTGTCCGAACGTATGCACGTCTTCGCCAACCAGATTCTGGAGGAGGACGGCATTACCTACGAAAGCATCGACGAGCACACCCCCGAAGGAAAGGAATTCATGGACGCCATGCGCGATGAAGCCGTCGAACAACTGGGTTATTTCCTCAAACCTTCCGAATTGTTCCAGGCCGTGGCCCGGCGCGGCAACGGCAAACAACTGGTTGTTTCCGGTATGGCGGCAGAACCCGACCTGCCCTACGGCAACAGCCACGCAAAAAGCACCTTTATCCTCGAAGACCTTACCCGCATCCTCAACAACATCCAGCAAAGTACCATGGGCACCGAGAGCGAGGAGGACTTCGACCACTTGTTCGAAGACCTCGACCTCACGTCCACCAAACTCGGCCGAACCGAAAAGGATAAAAACGACCTCATAGCCCGGGTGCTCGCCCACCTCGACGGCATCGATTTCAAACTGGAAGACACCGAGGCCGACATTCTGGGCGACGCCTACGAATACCTGATCGGCAAATTTGCCAGCGGCGCCGGCAAAAAAGCCGGGGAGTTTTACACGCCGCAGGAAGTATCCAAAGTGTTAGCCAAACTCGTCACCACCGGCAAAACCAAACTCAAAACCGTCTACGACCCCACTTGCGGCTCCGGCTCCCTGCTCCTGCGGGTGGCCCGGGAAGTAAAGGAGGTTTCCAATTTCTACGGACAGGAACTCAACCGCACCACCTACAACCTGGCGCGTATGAACATGATCCTCCACGGCGTGCACTACCGCAATTTCGATATCCGGCAGGAAGACACCCTGGAGCGCCCTCAGCACCTCGATATGCGTTTCGAAGCCGTGGTGGCCAATCCGCCGTTTTCCGCCGAATGGAGCGCCAACCCGATACACATGAGCGACGACCGGTTTAGCCAGTACGGCAAACTCGCGCCTTCGTCCAAGGCCGATTTTGCCTTCGTGCAACACATGATCTACCAACTGGCCGAAAACGGTCTTATGGCGGTGGTGCTACCGCACGGTGCCCTATTCCGGGGCGGCGCCGAGGGCCATATCCGCCAATACCTCATCGAAGACCGCAATTACCTCGACGCCGTCATCGGCCTGCCGGCCAATATCTTCTACGGCACCTCCATTCCCACCTGCATCCTCGTGATGAAGAAATGCCGCGAACACCCGGGCGATATCCTGTTTATCGACGCCAGTCAGCATTTCGAGGTAAAAACCCAAAACCGCCTGCGCGACGAGGATATCGACCGCATTATCACCACCTACCGCGAGCGGGTCGCCTTGGAGAAATACAGTTACGTCGCGCCCCTGGCCGAGGTACGGGAAAACGAGTACAACCTCAACATACCCCGCTATGTCGATACGTTCGAGGAGGAGGAGCCGGTGGATTTGGCCGCTGTTTCAAAGGAACTGGCCCAACTCAATGCCGACATGGCCCGCACCGACGTGGAGATCGCGGATTTTTGTAAACAACTGGGGATTGATACGCCCTTCTAAAACCGGATGACCATGACGAAGAATAAAAATGCGCCGGCGTTGAGGTTTCCGGGGTTTGAGGGGGAATGGGAAGTTAGGAAAATTGGCCCTTCGATTGATTTATTATCAGGCTACCCCTTTGACGGTAAAGACATATCCGATGACTATGGTGGAGTTCCTTTGATGAGAGGGGTCAATATCACGGAGGGTAGTATCAGGCACGCTGAAGAATTTGACAAATACTACTGCGGAGACGTATCAAAGTTGGAAAAATACTTTCTCAAAGAGGGTGATTTAGTTATCGGTATGGATGGTTCAAAAGTTGGGAAAAACTCTGCTATCATTGATTCTTCTAATTCAAACTCACTATTGGTTCAACGTGTTGCCAGAATTCGAAGTTTGAGTAGTTCTTCCCTTTCATTCATTTACCATCATATCAACTCAAATCGCTTTCATAAATATGTTGATGAGGTCAAGACAAGTTCTGGAATACCCCATATAAGTGCACAACAAATAAAAGATTTCAAAATTTTCTTCCCCACCCTCCCCGAGCAGCAAAAAATCGCCGCCTTCCTCACCGCCGTCGACACCCGTATCCAGCAACTCACCCGGAAAAAAGCCCTCCTCGAACAGTATAAAAAAGGCGTCATGCAAAAAATCTTCTCCAGGGAGTTGAGGTTCCGGGATGAGGAGGGGAG